>JAZOUA010000017.1:0-111804 GCA_045657925.1 Alloprevotella sp.
CTACACACCCAGTCCCCTCGGGCACCCCTCCAGGGTGCGATTCTCGCGTGTTAAGTACCGGGGGTACGCCAAGGCGCACGCCCCGGTTACCGAGCGGTGACGCCTTCAGCGTCATTTAAAGTACAAGATTCTAAATTTGGGGTCAACTGCTATATCATACCCTAAAAAATTGCCACTGGACATCCTTAAAAGATTGCCAAGTGTTGTGCACCATTCCATTTTTTGTTGTCACGCTGTCACATTGTCACAAACACGGGCTGTTTTCAATTATTTAGGTAATGATGCTTTTTTGTGACATGTGACAATGTGACAATAAAAAATGGGAGGGTGTGAGCGGTGGTGTGTATCTCTATATATGGATGTATAGTATATATAATATACTATAAGATATATATATACTACTTTTCATAGCGTAACAAGGATGCCCTTTGATTTCTTGAAAGGATGAATGCGCATACCGCCGATGAGTGCACATACTGACTATGGTGCGCTTTTTTCGTTGTCACATTGTCACATGTCACAAACGGGGGAGGGTGCATGGGTTCCTACTGGGCATCTGCATGCGATTACAGGATGATTACAAGGTTTTGTCACCTCCACGGATCGCACGGATTTGCGCGGATATTATTTGTCAACAGATGAACCAAGAAATTCCTTGCAATACTCGTGATACGCGGAGACAAGAAAATAATCCGCAGGGTATCTGTTTAATCACGTGTAATCTGTTGATTATTGAGTCTCCACGGATCGCACGGATTGGCGAGTATTTTCTTTATCAACTGATTACACTGATTAAACGGTTTTATGCCTCCACGTATCACTCGTATCTACGCGGATATTAGTTGTCAACAGATTGAACAAGATTAAACATGTTTTTGCACACTGATTATAGGTTGCACGCAGACCTCACAGACTTTCACGGACTTTGCTCCGCATGAGTTTTTTTCGCATGGTCTTTCTGTGTCCGTCTGTGGCTTCTGTGTGAGATAGTAGAAAGCCCGCAAGGCATCTGTATAATCTCGTTTAATCTTGTTGATTAATTTTCTGTCAACTGATTAAACGGATTAAACTGTTTTTTATCTCACGCAAAGGAACGGCTCATTGTACTCTGTGATCTGACATTCGTGCTCTGATGCAACTCCGCGCTTTTTTTACGCATTATCTCCACTAATTATTTGTCTATGAGCTAAAAAAATTGTAATTTTGCACTCGGAAAATTTGAAAGGTGGATTGAGAGGCGACAGAGAGGGGCGGAACTCACGTTGTTTAAAGGGGAGTCGTCATTCTTCGTTCACATTTCATCACTCAACACGAATCATTAATCGTAAAAAAATAATCACTAACCCAACTCCATGCCTAATTCTATTCTCACACTCATCATGTCGGCTCTTTCGGCCATGTCTACTAACCCAACGACTTCAACGGTTGCTCCTAATACTGTTGTTGACGCTGGTTCTGCTCCTATGTCTTACACTTGCTTCACTGGTATGGATGGTTTAGAGACTGCTGAGCACATGGCTGACAATATTTTCGGCGAGGAATTGAGCAAGCTTAGCAATGGCAAGGGCGACGATATTGTGAATACAGCCAAGCAATACCTCGGTGCGCGCTACCGCATGGGTTCTATGGGGCCTCATCAGTTTGACTGCTCTGGCTTTACGAGCTACGTTTACAAGCAGGAAGAAATCAGCATCACCCGCACTTCACGTTCGCAGTTTACTGAGGGTGTTAAGATTCACAGAATTAGTGACCTTCAGAAGGGTGACCTCGTTTTCTTCGGTGGCAGAAGAACGCCTCGCAGTGTGGGACACGTAGGTATCGTTACGGAGGTGGATGCTGAGAATGGTGTGTTTAAGTTTATCCATGCAAGCAACCGCGGGGTGGTTATTGACAAGTCTACGACTTCTTACTACAGTCAGCGTTACTTGGGCGCACGCCGCATTTTGGCGGATGAGCAGATTTAGTTTAAGACAGGAACTCTGCACGCGACTTTTCCATCAAAGAGTTGCCACTAGACCTGTAGGGACGTACGGCTCGTGCGTCCTTCTCCAACCGAATAAGTAACGTAAAAAACGCACGTTTTAAGGACGCACGAACCGTACGTCCCTACTCTTCAGGTTATGTCCACCCTATAAAGGGACATCAAATTTACGCTCCTCAGTTTGTCATAGACTAGATATGGGGACGTCATAAAAAGCACAAAACGATTATGAAGTTTTTCTCAACACTTATATTGCTCCTTGTGAGCTTGACAGCTTTCGCTCAGAAGAAGGACACCATTCAGCTTGCTTTCACTGGCGACATCATGATGGGCACGACTTTCCCCGAGGTTCAATTGCCTGCGGAGGATGGTCGCAATCTCTTTAAGCACGTTGCGCCTATCATCAGCAAGGCCGATATTGCGGCGGGCAACTTGGAAGGTACGCTTTGCGATGGCGGCACAACGACTAAGAAGATGTCGAACGTATGTTACGCCTTTCGCACTCCTACGAGCTACGCTCCATTGTTGAAACAGGCGGGTTACGACTTCTTGAGCATGGCCAACAACCACGTCAACGACTTCGGCGACTTCGGTTTGAACTCATCGATGAAGGCGCTTGACAAGATTGGCATTAAGTATGCCGGACTTGAGGGTCTCTGCGAATGGAGCGTGTTGGAAAAGGACGGTCGCCGCTACGGCTTCTGTGCCTTCAGCCACAATCGCAAGACTTGCGACCACCGCAACTACAACACTGTGCGTCGCATCATCCGCGAATTGAAGGCAAAGTGTGACTTCGTCATCGTGTCGTTCCACGGCGGAGCTGAGGGTTCAAAGCACAATCGTTTGCCCCACGGTCCTGAAACATTCGTAGGCGAGAATCGCGGTTCATTGCGCGAAATGGCACACCTCTGTATTGACGAAGGTGCAAACGTAGTGTTCGGACATGGCCCCCACGTATGTCGTGCGGTAGAAGTCTACAAGGGCAAGTTTATTGCCTACAGCCTCGGCAACTTCTGCACACCTTACGGCATGAACCTTCGCGGAATTTCGGGTTATGCTCCCGTGCTCACCGTGCGCGTTCTTAAAGATGGCACTTTCGTAGACGGACAAATCCACTCGTTTATTCAACAACGCGGACAGGGTCCCTTGCCCGACACTCAAAACTTGGTGGCAAAGGAAATGAAGCGCCTCACGGAATTGGACATGCCTAATGCTTGCATCAGCATTTCGGAGAATGGCGCGATTCGAAAGAAGTAAGTCCGTTTCAGGAGCTGAAGGTTTTTATCAACAGATTGCACGGATTATACAGATTTTCTTAAGACTACGCACGCAGAACAGTTTAATCAGTGAAATCTGTTGACAGAAAAATAATCAACAGATTGTACGGATCATACAGATTTTCTTAAGACTACGCACGCAGAACAGTTTAATCAGTGAAATCTGTTGACAGAAAAATAATCAACAGATTGCACGGATTATACAGATTTTCTTAAGACTACGCACGCAGAACAGTTTAATCAGTGAAATCTGTTGACAGAAAAATAATCAACAGATTGTACGGATTATACAGATTTTCTTAAGACTACGCACGCAGAACAGTTTAATCAGTGAAATCTGTTGACAGAAAAATAATCAACAGATTGTACGGATTATACTGTATGATTGAATGGTAGGGAAACACTCTGCAAACTGAGTTCAATAAAAAATAAAGTTGTATCTTTGTCGGAAATTAACCCCGATTAAGATACAACTTTTATGTTTTCAGGAATTGTTGAAGGAATGGCGCGCGTTGTAGCCATTGAAAAAGACCAAGAGAATATTCACTTTACGCTGGAGTGTCCCTTCACTTCAGAGCTGAAGATTGACCAAAGCGTGGCGCACAATGGTGTGTGCTTGACAGTCGTTAAGATTGAGGGCAATACGTATGTCGTTACGGCCATGCTCGAAACGTTGCGTCGCTCCAACTTAGGTTGCCTTGAAGTGGGCTCGTTGGTAAACGTAGAACGCTCTATGATGATGAACGGTCGCTTGGATGGGCATATCGTGCAGGGACACGTAGATGAAACGGCGGAATGCGTGGCGCTTGAAGATGCACAGGGATCTTACATCTACACATTTAAATATAAGTATGATGCAGAGATGGCACGCCGTGGCTACTTCACCGTAGATAAGGGAAGTGTGACGGTAAACGGCGTGAGCCTCACGGTGTGTAACCCTACAGAAGACAGCTTCCAGGTGTGCATCATCCCCTATACTTACGAAAACACAAATTTCCATGCCATTAAGGTGGGAACAAAGGTGAATTTGGAGTTTGACATCATCGGCAAGTATATTGCGCGATTGCAGACTATTGGATAAAGGGAGAGAAATTTTTAATCAACTGATTACAGGGATTATACTGTTTTAATATTCCGCAGGAAAATCGTTTAATCTGTGAAATCTGTTGATCTTATGTCTCACGCAAAGACGCAAAGGGCGCAGAAGTTTTTAATCAACAGATTACACGGATTATACAGATTTTGTTAACACTCCGAAAGGGAACTGTGAAATCCGTTGACAGAAAAAAATAATCAACGAGGGGTATCTGTTGTTGACAGAAGCATTGCGAATATTTACACCTATTTAATTCATCAATATGCAATCTCGCAAAGCAAGGATAACGGCAGTATTGGACTACTTAGGTAGCATTATGGACGCGACGGAGACGGAGTTGGATTACACAACGCCGTTTGAACTTCTGATTGCCGTAATGTTGAGTGCGCAATGCACGGATAAGCGTATCAACCAAGTGACTCCCGCTCTGTTTGCGGCCTACCCTACTCCGGAAGACTTGGCAAAGGCGACTCCTGAGGAGGTTTTTGAATACATTCGTACGGTAAGTTACCCGAATAATAAGGCGAAGCACTTGGTGGGGATGGCACAAAAGTTGGTGGCAGACTTTCATTCAGAAGTGCCCACGACATTGGAAGAACTCACTACGCTACCCGGAGTTGGGCGCAAAACGGCTAACGTTGTCCAAGCCGTAGCCTTCGGTAAAGCAGCCTTGGCGGTAGATACACACGTCTTTCGCGTGAGCCACCGCCTCAACCTTGTACCTCCTACGGCAACAACGCCTTATGCGGTAGAAAAAGCTTTGCGACGCTATATCCCCGATGAAACGGTAGCTGCCTCCCATTACTGGCTGTTGCTTCACGGGCGATATACCTGCACGGCGCGTAAGCCTCATTGCGAGGCATGCGGATTGGCACATCTCTGTAAGAGTAAAGACAAAAGAACAATAAGCGCATAAAGCACAACAAAGCATCATGTCCCCATTTCTGCCAAAAATGGCAGGAGTGGGGATTTGTTTCTGTCAAGAATGTCAGTAATTGTTAAAAATAATTGAGAGAAGGAAGGGTGGCACGGGAAGAGCTATAATAAAGGTAGAAAGAGGACTTGACGAGCTCCCCAAAGGGCCTCACAAAAGGTTGAGTAGGGTCGACGCAACATGATTCACAAACTCTAAACTCTAAACTTTAAACTTTATACCTCAATATGAACTTCCAGAATTTTACAATCAAAGCACAAGAAGCGCTACAACAAGCTGTTCAGCTTGCGCAAAATAACGGTCAGCAAGTCGTAACCCCCGTTCACTTGCTCCATGGTGTACTTCATGTGGGGGAAAATGTCACACAATTCTTACTCGGCAAGACTGGCGTGAATGCCCAACAATTGTTGCTCGTAGTAGATAGCGAAATACAAAGTATGGCACGCGTGCAAGGCGGTGGAGAGCCTTACTTTGACCGCGAAACGACAGCCGTATTGCAAAATGCACAAGACTTAGCTAAGACTGAAGGAGACTCATTCGTTGGACTTGAAGCATTACTGCTCGCACTGTTAAAAAGCAAGGCTACAGCAGGTCGCATCCTTAAAGATGCTGGGCTTTCAGAAGCGCCCCTTAAAGCTGCGATTGCAGAACTTCGCAAGGGTAAGAAAGTAGACTCTCCAACAAGTGAAGAAACTTACCAAGCACTTGAGAAATACGCTCGCAACTTGGTGGAGGAAGCGCGTAGCGGAAAACTTGACCCCGTGATTGGACGTGACGATGAAATTCGACGCGTGCTTCAAATCTTGAGCCGTCGTACGAAAAACAACCCTATTCTTATCGGTGAACCTGGTACGGGTAAAACAGCCATCGTTGAAGGTATCGCAGAGCGTATTGTACGTGGCGATGTTCCCGAGAATCTAAAGAACAAGCACCTCTACTCACTTGATATGGGCGCACTCGTGGCGGGGGCAAAGTATAAGGGCGAATTTGAAGAACGCCTTAAAAGCGTGGTCAACGAAGTAACCGAAGCTGAAGGTAGTATCATCCTCTTTATTGACGAAATCCATACCCTTGTCGGAGCTGGTAAGAGCGAGGGAGCGATGGATGCTGCTAATATTCTCAAACCAGCCCTTGCGCGTGGTGAACTCCGTAGTATTGGAGCCACCACCTTGGAAGAATATCAGAAATATTTTGAGAAGGATAAGGCTCTCGAACGCCGTTTCCAAACCGTGCTCGTTGAAGAACCATCGCCCGAAGATGCAATTTCCATTCTCCGCGGACTTAAAGAGCGTTACGAGAACCACCACCGCGTGCGCATTCAAGACGATGCTTTAATAGCTGCCGTGCAACTCTCTCACCGCTATATTTCCGATCGTTTCCTGCCCGACAAAGCCATTGACCTGATGGATGAAGCGGCTGCAAAACTCCGCATGGAGCGCGACTCACAACCCGAAGAATTAGACGAAGCACAACGCCGCCTTCGCCAACTCGAAATTGAGCGTGAAGCCATTAAGCGTGAGGGGGATGCGAAGAAATTGGAGGCGCTGAATACTGAGATTGCGACCCTTGAAGAACAGGTTAAAGACCTCCGAGCAAAGTGGGAAGGCGAACGAGGAGTGCTTGCTGAAATTCAGAAGCTGAAGCAAGAGAAGGAGCAGCTCAACTTCACCGCTGAACGCCTCGAACGCGAAGGAGATTACGGGAAGGTAGCCGAAATTCGTTATAGCACGCTTCCCGCACTTGAGGGACGCCTTGAGCAACTTACAGCAGACCTTAAAGCCCGTCAAGGTGCTGAAGCGATGGTTAAGGAAGTTGTTACTGCAGACGACATTGCCGATATTGTAAGCCGTTGGACAGGCATTCCCGTGACACGCATGCTTCAAAGTGAGCGCGAGCGCCTTTTGCATCTTGGTGCAGAACTTCATCAACGTGTTATCGGACAAGATGAGGCAGTTACTGCCGTAGCTGACGCCGTGCTCCGCAGTCGTGCAGGACTTCAAGACCCTAAACGACCAATTGGTTCTTTCATTTTCCTCGGTACCACGGGGGTGGGTAAGACAGAAGTTGCACGAGCACTGGCAGAGTTACTCTTCAACGACGAGCAGATGATGACGCGCATTGATATGAGCGAGTATCAGGAAAAGCATAGTGTAAGCCGTCTTGTTGGAGCACCTCCGGGATATGTGGGGTATGATGAAGGAGGTCAGTTGACTGAGGCAGTACGTCGCAAACCTTACTCTGTCGTACTTTTCGATGAAATTGAAAAGGCGCATCCTGATGTATTCAACATTCTTCTCCAAGTACTTGACGATGGCCGTCTTACCGACAATAAGGGACGTACGGTAAACTTCAAGAATACCATTATTATTATGACTTCAAACCTTGGAAGTGCACATATTCAAGCACGATTTGATGCCGCACGCGAGGCTGGAACTTCCAACGAAGACTTCTTCACTCGTGAAGGTGACAAATTAAAGGAAGAAGTCATGGGAATGCTGAAACAAACCATTCGTCCTGAGTTTTTGAATCGTGTAGATGATATCATCCTTTTCCACCCGCTCAGCGAGTCGGATATTAAGGAGATTGTACGTCTTCAGGTAGATCAAATACGCCATCGATTGGCTGAACAACAAGTTACACTTACGCTTACAGAAGGTGCACTTGAACTGATTGCCCACGAAGGTTACGACCCGCACTTCGGAGCACGTCCCGTAAAGCGCGCACTGCAACGCATGTTACTCAATCGCCTTAGTCACGACATCTTAGCAGGAACAATTACGAAGGATGCTCCCATTGTCGTTGACGCACGAGATGGCGAGTTAGACATTCAGAATCAATTGTGACCAGCGCCGTTAACTAACGGTTAGGAATAGGCAATAACAATCCACAAAAAAACAGAACAAATCACGACAAGCTGTAATAGGACCGCATCCTATTATGGCTTGTTATGGTTTATTACTCCCTGTTGGACTTCAGTTTCAAACATTTTTAGCTCTTTCTTAAAATAATTAAACCGTAGGATGCTCTAAAATCTGAAAAAGCATTAACTTTGGGGCGTTTTAATTCCATCATTAAGCGCGGATAAGGGCAAAAAAGCCTTTCACTCCGCTATTTTTTATTCCTCCACACGAACACAATGAAAAGATTTATCCTATTTTTCCTTACATTCCTCCCTATTTTCACATTTGGGCAAGATGCCCCTAAACGTGAATTTCGCGGAGCTTGGATTCAAATAATCAACGGGCAATTCCAAGGAATGAGTCGCCACCAAATGCAAGCGAATTTAACGAACCAATTAAACGTTCTTCAAGCCTGTGGCATCAATACAATTATCTTTCAAGTTCGTGGCGAAGCCGATGCGCTTTACGAAAGCCCTTATGAGCCATGGTCGCGATTTTTGACCGGCACTCAAGGACAACCACCTTCACCCTACTGGGACCCCTTGGCATGGATGGTGCAGGAATGCCACAATCGCAATATGGAACTCCACGCATGGATTAATCCTTTCCGTGCAAAGACAAAGGGAACAACAAAATTGGCTGTGACGCACCCCTATGTACAAAATCCCGAACGTTTCTTCAGTTATGGAGACCTCTTAATATTTGACCCAGGGCTACCTGAAAATCATGATTACATCTGTAAAGTAGTCGCTGATATTGTTAAACGTTATGACATTGACGGACTGCATATTGACGATTACTTCTACCCTTACCCTGAAGCAGGACGACAAATCCCTGACGACGTAACATTTAAGTTGTATAGCAACGGCTATAAAAATCGCAACGATTGGCGTCGTTATAACGTGAATTGCTTTATTGAAAAGCTCTCAAACACTATTCACCAAACAAAACCTTGGGTAAAGTTTGGAGTTAGCCCCTTCGGTATCTACCATAATGCTAAAAATGGTGGTAACCTGGTTGGAAGTAAAACCAATGGGCTTCAGAATTATGACGATCTTTATGCCGACATCCTTTATTGGGTAAATCAGGGATGGGTAGACTATAATGTGCCTCAAATTTATTGGGAGATTGGCCACAAGGCTGCAGACTATGATGAGCTTATTCATTGGTGGTCGCATTATGCAGGAAATCGCCCCCTCATTATCGGTCAAGACGTAGAGCGTACCGTAAAGGCTAAGGATTTAAAGAATCCTGCACAAAACCAAATGGCAGAAAAATTCCGCTTACAGCGTTCGTTGCCCAACATTGCAGGCTCATGTATGTGGTATAGTGCAGCTGTTGTACGCAACGAAGGAGGCTATGCTTCGCAATTAGCTTACAACTATCACGCAACTCCAGCCCTTCAACCTTTGATGCCTTTCCTTGACGATAAGGCACCCAAGAAGGCCAAAAAGTTGAAAGACGTTTGGATGCCAGATGGTTATTACTTATTCTGGACAGCACCATCTGCTAAAAATGAATTAGACAAGGCACAAAACTACGTAATCTATCGCTTTGCTAACAAGGAAAAGATAGACCTTAACAATCCCAAAAACATCGTAACTATTACCAACAAAACGATGTATAAACTTCCTTACCAAGAAGGTAAGACAAAGTACACTTACGTAGTCACAGCACTCGACCGACTTCAGAATGAGAGCAAGGCAGCAAAGTGCAAGGTTAAGCTTTAAGAGCGGCGAGTAATAAATGGTAAGCAGTTAGCTGTAAATGACTGCGCCTAACGAACAACACACAAACAACAGATTATGAAAGTACTAAAGTTTGGCGGTTCCTCTGTAGGCTCCGTCACTGGATTGCACAATATAAAGAAAATTGCTGAGAGTTCTGACCAACCCCTTATTATTGTTGTGTCAGCGCTCGGGGGTATTACAGATAAACTCATAGCACTCGGCAAGCGTGCAGCTACAGGAGATATAGCCTATATTGGCGACCTTGATGCCATCATTCGCCGTCACTTGGATCTTGTAAAGACCGAAATCGCTGAGGAGAAGCAAGCTGCATTGATGACTGACCTTGAGTCGCTCTTCCACGACTTGCGAAGCATCCTCCACGGCGTTTGTCTCATCCAAGATCTTACGCAAAAAACGGCGGATGCCATTGTTGCTTTTGGCGAACGCTTGTCGTCGCTCATTGTTGCCACCTTTATTGATGGAGCAAAGCATTACGACAGTCGCACTCTCTTTAAAACGACACGTCAAGGCGAGAAGCACCTTGTAGATTACGACTTGACAAACAAGAAAATTCTCGACCAATTCACGAGCCATCAAGGCATTGCTGTAATGGGCGGTTTTATCGCTACGGATGCCACAACAGGAGCAACTACAAATCTCGGACGTGGTGGTTCAGACTTTACGGCTGCCATCATTGCTGCTGCATTAGATGCTGAAGCTTTGGAAATCTGGACAGACGTAGATGGTTTTATGACTGCTGACCCCCGTGTGATTTCTACTGCCTACACCATTGACGAACTTACCTATGGTGAGGCTATGGAACTCTGTAACTTCGGTGCGAAGGTGGTATATCCGCCAACGATTTACCCCGTTTGTGTGAAGAATATCCCCATCCTTATTAAGAATACCTTAAACCCCACCGCGAAAGGTAGTATCATCCACTCTAAGGCCGCAAGTAGCAAGAGTCCCATCCGCGGTATTTCATCCGTAAACGAAATGTCTCTCGTTACGGTGAGCGGTCTTTCTATGGTGGGCGTAGTTGGGGTGAACCGTCGTATTTTTGCTACGCTCGCAAAGGGTGGCATCAGTGTCTTCATGGTGGCGCAAACATCCTCAGAAACGAGCACGTCACTTTGTGTCACAACTCAAGATGCCGAAAAGGCTTGCCAGTTGCTCGACAAGGAGTTTGAAAAGGAAATTCAAGATGGTGCGATGCACCACACGAGCAAACAGGACGGATTGGCTACCGTTGCCGTTGTGGGCGAACGCATGAAGCAGTGTTCAGGTACGGCAGGTAAGCTCTTTACTGTGCTGGGCAAGAATGGTATCAGCATCAGTGCGATGTCGCAAGGCGCTTTGGAAATGAACATCTCCTTTGTCGTTGAAAAGCATCAGTTGCGCAAGGCCCTCAATGTGCTTCACGATAGTTTTTTTCTCAGCCAGCACGAGGAGCTTAATGTATTCTTGTGTGGAACAGGTACTGTAGGTGGAAGTCTTCTTGAACAACTTGCAGCACAGCGCCAAATGCTGATGGAAGAACGCGGATTGAAGGTCAATCTTGTGGGTGTTTGTGGTCGCACAAAGGCAGCATTCTGTCGCGAAGGCATTGACCCCGCACGCTATAAGGAAATCCTTGCGGAAAGTGGTAAGGAAGGGGGCGTAGAACGTATGGTTGATGAGATTTTAGAGATGAATATTTTCAACTCTGTCTTTGTTGACTGTACGGCAAGCGAAGAGGTGGCTGCGCAATACGGACGCCTGCTTAGTGCCAATGTTTCTGTGGTGGCAGCCAATAAGGTAGCGGCATCATCTAACTATGATAATTACGAGCACCTCAAGCTCTTGGCGCGCGAACGCGGCGTGAAATACCTCTTTGAAACCAATGTAGGCGCAGGACTCCCAATTATCAACACGATTAACGACCTTCGTGCTTCGGGTGATAAGATTTTGCGCATCGAAGCGGTATTGAGTGGTACGCTCAACTTTGTCTTTAACACGCTTTCTGAAGAAATTCCTTTGAGTAAGGCGGTGCAGATGGCCAAGGAAGCCGGTTACAGCGAACCAGACCCCCGTATCGACCTTTCAGGTAAGGACGTGATTCGCAAGATTACCATCCTTGCACGCGAAAGTGGCTACCGTGTAGAAGCTGATGAGATGGAAAAGCAACTCTTTATTCCTGCATCGCTCTTTGAAGGTTCACTCGATGAATTCTGGGCAGGACTCCCCGCTCTTGATGCCCAGTTTGAGGCAGAGCGCAAGCGTCTTGTGAGCGAGAATAAGCGTTGGCGCTTCGTAGCTGAGTGGGCCGATGGTAAGGGTAAGGTCAGCTTGCGCGAAATTCCCCTTGGGCACCCCTTCTACGATCTTGAAGGCTCTAACAATATCATTCTGCTCAACACTGAACGCTATCGCGAATACCCCATGCTCATTCAGGGCTACGGGGCTGGTGCTGCGGTGACTGCTGCCGGCGTATTTGCGGACGTGTTGCGCGTGGCAAACATTTAATTAAATGAGGAAGGAGAAATGAGAACCGAAGGTCGCGCTAGCCATAGGAAAAATGTGGTGGTGCATGACTCTCCGCATGGTCTTTTCTCCTTTCTCATTTTAATATAAACCAATAAACAGGTTCTATTCCCTTTCTCCTTTTCATATGAAGTCCCTTTCTCTCCGCGTGCTCCCCTCCGTGGCGGCGCAAGATGCGGAACTCCGAAAATACATAGCTCGCGAATTGGCAGTAAATCCCAAGAGCGTGACGGCCGTAAAGGTGCGCAAGCGAAGTATTGATGCTCGCCAACGCACCATTTACGTCAACCTCACCATAGATGCCTATATCAATGAGCAACCTCCCACTCTGGATTTCGAGCCTATTGACTATCCGAACGTAGAAGGGGCCGCACCTGTTATTGTAGTAGGTGCAGGGCCTGGAGGTCTCTTTGCTGCGCTCCGCTTAATTGAATTGGGCAAGCGCCCCATCGTTTTGGAGCGTGGGAAGGACGTTCATGAACGCCGCAAAGACATTGCGCGCATCAGCCGTGAGCACATCGTGGATAGCGAAAGCAACTATTCCTTTGGGGAAGGCGGTGCGGGAGCTTACTCTGACGGGAAACTCTTCACGCGCTCAAAGAAGCGTGGCAATGTAGAGAAGATTTTGCGCGTCTTCTGTCAACATGGTGCCTCAACAGACATTCTTGTGGATGCCCATCCGCATATTGGTACCGACCGTCTCCCACGTATTATTGAAAATATGAGAGAACAGATTCGCCGTAGCGGAGGTGAGGTGCACTTTAACTGTCGTGTAGACCGTCTTTTGGTGCAGAACGGCGAGAAGGTGGTGGGTGTTGAAACGGCGGACGGACGCAGTTTTCAAGGCCCCGTAATCCTTGCCACAGGTCACTCTGCCCGAGACGTTTATCGCTATCTTCATTCTTCGGGCATTGAGCTTGAGGCAAAGGGCATTGCTGTTGGTGTGCGCTTGGAGCATCCTTCTCATCTCATTGACCAACTACAGTATCACAATCGCGAAGGTCGTGGGAAGTACCTCCCTGCGGCGGAATATAGTTACGTAGCTCAGTGTGGCGGTCGCGGAGTTTATAGCTTCTGTATGTGTCCTGGTGGCGTCGTTGTGCCTGCGGCGAGTGGGCCTGAGCAATTGGTAGTCAACGGCATGAGTCCTTCAACTCGCAACACGGCTTGGAGTAATTCGGGGATGGTGGTTGAGACGCGTTTGGAAGACCTTGACGGCGAGCTCCGCCCCTTTATGCAAGAGGCATTGCAGGATGAAGCCTTTGCATGTGCGCATAAGGACTTCGGCAATGCCGATAATCCCTTGCGTATGATGTATTTCCAGGAAGCACTTGAGCGTGCGTGTTGGATTCAAGGCAACCGCCGACAAACGGCTCCGGCTCAGCGTATGCACGACTTCGTTAACCGCAGACTCTCTGCCGACCTCCCAGCAACAAGTTACTCTCCTGGGCTTATAGCTTCCCCTCTGCATTTTTGGATGCCCAAGTTCGTTACCACTCGTTTAGCAGAAGGATTCCAAACCTTTGGAAAGCGCAGTCGTGGTTTCTTGACCAATGAAGCCCAACTTATTGCCACTGAAACGCGCACCTCTGCTCCGATTCGCATTCCCCGAAATGGTGAAACGCTTGCCCATATCCGCCTTGAAGGCCTCTATCCCTGTGGCGAAGGAGCTGGGTATGCTGGTGGGATAGTCAGTGCGGCTGTAGACGGTGAGCGTTGTGCGGAAGCGGCAAGTGGAGGGGCATAAATAAGGCGAAGTTTGTTTCACGCTAGGAGCAGAAAAAACAAGCGCCTCTTCAAATAGTCATATTTCTTAAAATCAGCATATTACGAATTACTTCTTGTGTGCTTAAAACTAAGTCTCTCTTAGGGGGAATTATAAGTAACTTAATTCTTCCTAAAAGAGACTTAGTTTTTCGTATATCTCTTTTAGTTTTTAAGGGGTGACGATTGAAGCTTTTTTTTGAGAAATATGAGCTCCACAAAATAACCAAACTTGCAAAATAAGGGGCGAAATACGCCCCTTTGGCACGCAATCTGCTATAGAAATAGGAAAGAAAAGCTATACAAACAATGGTTTCATCACCTCTAGATGAAAAAAGAGGAAGGCACTCGCCGTATAATATATAAAAAAGCAGTACTTTTGCAGGATAATGCGTAGTTTACACTTTTTATACTTAGCTCTGTTGATGCTCTTCACTGTTCCAGCACAAAGTAAGGCGGAAAATGTGGAGGGGCGCTCAGTTGTAATAAGTTTAATCACTTGTCACCCTGGCGATCTCACTTATGAGCTTTATGGTCATTCCGCTTTGAGGGTAATGGACCTCTCGAAGGGTACGGATTATGTGTATAACTATGGCATTTTCGACTTCACGAGCGACCACTTCGTGTTGCGCTTTATCTTGGGCAAGACGGATTACATGTTAGGAGTCACAACCTATCCATACTTCCACTATGCCTATGCTTCGGAAGGCAGACGTATGGATGAGCAAGAGCTGAACCTTACGCCCAATGAAGCTAAGCGACTACAAGCCTTGTTGGAGGAAAATGCGCGCCCCGAAAATTGCGTATACCGTTACAATTTCCTTGAAGACAATTGCGTAACGCGTGCCGTGGATATGGCGGTTAAAGCCATTGATGGTAAAGTGACATTTCCTGAAGCCCAAGCGAATAAGACTTTTCGCACACTTGTGAATGAACATACGCAACGTAATCCGTGGGATTACTTCGTCCAAAACTTCCTACTCGGAATGGATGTCGACACTTTGATTGGTGTGCGCGGTCAAATGTTTGCTCCGCTCTATGCTTCAGCACTTATGGCGAATGCCATAGTAACTGATACGGCGGGAAATACCCGTCCTTTGGTTGCTAAGACCATTCAGTTGACAGAAGATAAAACCCGATATGCTCCGCATCCCTTATCGCCACAAGTTGTCTTCACCGTGTTGCTGGTGCTCTCAATAGTAGCGGTAGTTTTACTCTACTTCGGATGGAAAAAAACGTTTGCGGCATTTGAAACTCCCCTTTTATTGATGCAGGGACTTGTAGGATGTATCCTATTCACCCTTTGCTTCTTCTCCGAGCATCCAGCCGTTGATAACAACTGGAACTTACTCCTGCTGAATCCGCTCCCCCTCTTGGCTATTCCTTACCAATGGTGGACGATATGGAAGGGACATCGCAATTACTATCCCTATGTGCAACTCATCTTACTTACAGCTTATGCCTTCGGAATCGGAATGTTGCATGCGCAAGGAGTAGTTTCTGTAATGTGGCTCATCGTTGCAATCTTAACCATTCTCAATGTAGGAAAGATTATTTCAGATAAAAGAATGCGCAAATAACTCGAAAAGCGCAACCCTTTTACCATCCGGGTTCTACTTCTTAATACATCCTCTCTCTTAAATATGAAAACATTTCCCTCAAATACTCACCGCACCACGTTGTTGCTTTCGCTCTTGCTGGCCGTGTCAACACTCTCTTCGGCACAAGGAAGCAAGGCCTCAAATGGTGTGCCCCGCATTGTGGTCAATATTCTTGTTGACCAATTGCGCTCTGACTATTTGGAGGCTTTCATGCCACTCTATGGCGAGGACGGGTTCAAAAAACTGCTGAACGAAGGACGCATTTACTCACAAGCAGAATATCCATTAGCTCATCCTGACCTTGCTTCGGCTTCGGCTTCAATAGCGACAGGGACTTCGCCCAGCAATCACGGCATCACGGGCAAGCGATGGATTGACCGAAAGACATTACGCCCCGTCTTCTGTTGCGATGATTCAAACTATAGCGGCGCAGGCACTACAGATGCTACGTCGCCCAAACATTTAGGCGTCACAACCGTTGGCGATGAGCTCAAAGTAGCATCAGAGGGGAAGGCTCTCGTTTATGCGATTGCACCATTCCGAGAAGCAGCCGTTTTCTCAGCTGGTCATGCTGCAAACACCGCACTTTGGTTAGATGACAAGACAGGCAACTGGGTGACTTCCTCATACTATGGAGGCTTACCCACTTGGGTGAGTGTGCACAACCAATTCCACGACATCCCCAATAAGATTAAGTCCACAACCTGGACTCCCATAAATGCCTTAACGGGTAATTTCAGTTACTTCCTGTCGGGAGGGATTAAAGAGCCTTTCTCCCACAAGTTCAAGAAAGAGACTGCATACGTAGACTTCAAAACAAGCGGACTTGTCAACGAGGAAGTTGCAGCACTTACCACCTCATGTTTAACCAACACGATGGTTGGTCGTGATGACATTACGGATTACCTTTCTGTAACCTTCTACGCGGGGAATTTCCAACACCAGACCGCCTCTGTAGCCCCCATTGAGTTACAAGATATTTATGTGCGTTTGGATCGTGCGTTGGCGGAGCTTCTTGAGATAGTAGAGCAAAAAGTAGGCAAAGAGAAAGCCTTGTTCGTTCTTACCTCTACAGGTTATGCTGATGAAGAAAGCGCAGACCTTTCCACCTACAAAATCCCCACAGGTAAGTTTGACATGGTGCGCACGGCCAGCATGCTGAATATTTACCTTGCTGCCATCTATGGCCCCGGACAATATGTTGAAGCCACTCACGGCACACAGTTCTACCTCAACCATAAACTCATTGAGGAGCGCCAAATCAGTTTGACTGAACTTCTTGAACGTGCTCAAGACTTACTTTTGCAATTCTCCGGAGTAAAAGACGTTTACACTTCTCAACGCTTACTTCAAGGAGCATGGACTCCTGGGATTAGCAGAATTCGTGGCGGTTACAACGCAGCAACTTCTGGCGACATTTTCTTGGAAATAGCTCCAGGATGGAGATATGTTAATGCTGACACAAAGGAAAATCAGCTGGTAAGAGCCTCTTACATTCCTTTCCCCATCATTTTCTACGGACACCATATCACGTCCGAGAAAGTTGATACTCCAGTAACGGTTGACTTCATTGCGCCCACCATATCAAAGGTGATGCGCATTCGAGCCCCCAATGCTTGTAGCAATGCGCCACTCTCGTTGCAATAAAACGAAGGTATCCTTCAAACCTACAAGCTCCCTACTTTAGAAAATCAAAAACTATTATGGACATATTTAAATTTCTCACCAAACTTTTTGGTACCAAATCACAACGCGACATCAAAGCTATTAAGCCTATTGTCGACGAAATTCTCCGCATCTATCCCGAGATTGATGCCCTCTCAAATGACGACCTCCGTGCTAAGACACGTGAATTAAAGCAAATCGTACAATCTTCAGCCGACGACCTTCGCCAAGAAATCGATACGCTTAAGGCTAAGATTGAAGAAACTCCCATTGAAGAGCGCGAATTTGTTTTCAAGAAAATTGACAAGCTCGAAAAGGAAATCCTTGAACGCTACGAAGAGAAACTTAATGAAGTGCTCCCCACGGCCTTTGCAGTAGTGAAGTCTACGTGTCGTCGCTTCAAGGATAGCACTGGACGTTTCGACACCGTACTTACAGCAACCGACTTCGACCGTGAAATGGCGGTGATGTATCCCGACGTTGTTCAGATTGACGGTGACAAGGCGCTTTACGACGACGATTTTGAAGAAAGCGACTGGAACATGGACCCCTACCCCTGTCAGTTGTTTGGTGGCGTAGCCATCCATCAGGGTAAGATTGCCGAAATGGCTACGGGTGAAGGTAAGACGCTTACTTCTACGCTCCCCATCTATTTGAACGCCCTTACGGGTAATGGTGTGCACGTCGTTACGGTCAACGACTACTTGGCAAAGCGTGACGCTCGCTGGAATGCTCCGCTCTACATGTTCCACGAACTCTCTGTAGATTGTATCGACAAGCACCAGCCCAACTCTGAAGCGCGCCGCCGTGCTTACCAGGCTGATATCACTTATGGTACAAACAACGAATTTGGTTTCGACTACTTGCGCGACAATATGGCCATGAGCCCCAAGGACCTCGTTCAGCGCATGCACAACTTCGCGATTGTCGACGAAGCAGACTCGGTGCTTATCGACGATGCACGTACGCCGCTCATTATTTCAGGTCCTGTGCCCAAGGGAGACGTTCAGTTGTTCGAGCAGTACCAACCCCTTGTTGAAAAGCTCGTAACGGTTCAGAAGCAATTGGCAACACAGCTCCTTACTGAAGCTAAGAAGCTCATTGAAACGGGCGACAAGGAACAGCGCGAGCATGGTTTCCTCCAGCTTTTCCGTTCTCACAAGGCACTCCCGAAGAACAAGCCCCTCATCAAGTTCCTCTCTGAGCCTGGTGTGAAGACGGGCATGTTGCGCACGGAAGAAATCTACATGGAGAACAACAACAAGCGCATGCCCGAGGCGGTAGCCCCCTTGTTCTTCGTGGCCGATGAAAAAATGCACTCTTGCGACCTCACCGATAAGGGTACAGCTTGGCTCGCACAGCAGGTGGGAGATGAATCCCTCTTCGTGCTTCCCGACATCACAGCTGAAATCTCTGCGCTCAAGGCGATGGGACTCCCCGATGAAGAGCGCATTGCGCGTGAGGATGCCCTCTATGCCGACTATGCCGTTAAGAGTGAGCGTATTCACACCATCCAGCAGCTCCTTAAGGCCTACTCTATGTTCGACCTCAATGTAGACTATGTCGTGATGGACGGTCAGGTAAAGATTGTTGACGAACAGACGGGCCGTATCATGGAAGGTCGCCGCTGGAGCGATGGCCTCCACCAGGCAGTTGAAGCAAAGGAGCACGTAAAGGTGGAAGCCGCAACACAGACCTTTGCCACCATCACCCTGCAGAACTACTTCCGCATGTACCACAAGATTTCAGGTATGACAGGTACGGCAAGCACGGAAGCTGGTGAACTTTGGAACATCTACAAGCTCGACGTCGTTGAAATCCCCACGAACATGCAATGGAAGGACCTCAACGGCCCCGCAAATAATCGTAACGACCAGAACGACCGCGTTTATAAGACCAACCGCGAAAAGTATGCTGCCGTTATCGAGGAAATCATCAAGGAGCGCAATGCCGGTCGCCCCACCCTTGTGGGTACAACTAGCGTTGAAATCTCCGAGCTCCTCAGCCGTATGCTCCGCATGCGCGACATTCCCCACCAGGTATTGAACGCTAAGCTCCACCAAGCCGAAGCCGACATCGTTAAGAATGCCGGTCGTAGCACCGACGGAAAGGGCGCCGTAACGATTGCCACCAACATGGCAGGGCGCGGTACGGACATCAAGCTCAGCGACGAAGTCAAAGCCGCTGGCGGACTTGCCATCATCGGCACGGAGCGCCACGAAAGCCGTCGCGTTGACCGTCAGCTCCGTGGTCGTGCCGGTCGTCAGGGCGACCCTGGTTCATCCATCTTCTTCGTCTCGCTCGAGGACCAATTGATGCGCCTCAACGGGGGTGACAAGATTTCAAAAGTGATGGACAAACTCGGCTTCAAGGAGGGCGAAGTGCTCGAAGCCCCCATGGTCAACTCCAGCATTGAGCGCGCACAGAAAAAGGTGGAAGAAAACAACTTCGGCATCCGTAAGCGCCTCTTGGAATATGACGACGTGATGAACAAGCAGCGCTCCGTCATCTACGAAAAGCGCCGCCACGCCCTCATGGGCGAACGCATCGGCATGGACATTGCCAACATGATTTGGGACCGCTGTATCTATATCGTTGAGAAGAGCGCCGACTATGAAGCCTGCCGCGACAGCTTCATCGAAATCATGGCCATGGAAGCCCCCTTCACAGCCGAAGAATTCACCACCATGAAGCCCGAGGACCTCTTTGAGAGAGCCTTCGAAGCCGCTATGACTAACTTCAAGCGCCGCACTGACCGCCTGGCGGAAATTGCCGTGCCCGTCATTAAGCAGGTCTACGAGCAGCAGGCCCACGTCTATGAGAACATCCTCATCCCCATCACCGACGGCAAGCTCGTTTACAACATCCGCACCAACCTTCAGAAGGCCTACGAGTCAGAGAGCAAGGAAGTCGTGAAGGACTTTGAAAAGGCCATCCTGCTCCACAACATCGACGATGCCTGGAAGGAAAACCTCCGCGCCCTTGACGAGCTCAAACACTCCGTTCACAATGCCAGCTACGAACAGAAGGACCCCCTCCTTATCTTCAAGCTCGAGAGCGTGAAGCTCTTTGACGACATGGTGAACCGCATCAACAACTCCACCGTAGCCACCCTCATGCGCGCCCAAATCCCCGTGCAGGCTCCCCAGCAGGTGCGTGAAGCAGCCCCCGAGCCCGAGCGCCCCAAGCAACAGTTGCAGGAATCCCACGGCGCCCCCACGCCCGACTCCTCCATGCAGCGCGCCGCCCAGCGTGACACGCGCGAGCGCCCCGCTCAGCCCCTCGTTAAGGAGCAGCTCCCTGGTCGCAACGATCCCTGCCCCTGCGGTAGCGGAAAGAAGTTTAAAAACTGCCATGGTAAAGGGCTTTGATGCAAAATGAAAATAAGTTGCCTCCCAAATGGGAAGCAACTTATTTTTTTTCGTCAAAATATTAATGATTTGAGCGCGGCTTTCTTAAGAACTGTGCACACTACTGCGCACAACAACAATACTCACTTCGTAAAGTAACCACATCGGGATAGCTACCAGCATGAGGGTAAAAGCATCTGCTGTGGGGGTGATGATGGCGGCAAGAATAAGTAGGGCAACGATAACATGGCGGCGGTAGTGCGTCATCATGCGAGCATGAATAAGCCCAAGTCTGCCCAAGATACTGCAAATAACGGGTATCTCAAACACTATGCCCATTGAGAGCGCCAAAACTAAAAGCGTTTCAAGATACGAAGCCAGCGTTACGGTATTCGCTACCGCCTCACTCACTTGATAAGTTCCCAAGAAGCGAAAAGTAAGAGGGAAGATGAGGAAGTAGGTGAGTAACAAGCCTATTCCAAACATCACATATCCACTCACAACAAGTTGCACTGCACAACGACGCTCGCGGACATAAAGAGCTGGCGCAACAAAATGAAAAAGGAGGTAGACAATGTAGGGTGATGCGACCAAAATGCCCATAAAGAACGCCGCTTTGAGATGGAGCAAAAATTGGTGGGCAAGTCCCGTGTTTATCAACTGCACATCAAGAGGCGCCAACCCTGATGCTTCACCCGAACTTACCCATGCCGCAACAGATTCCAGTAGGCGGTAGGTCACAAACTCCTCCTCGCAGGGCGCAAGCAGAAGTTGGAAGAGTTCAGTCTTAAGACAAAAGGCCGCAACGGTAGAAACCGCAACGGCTATCAGCATCTTGATAACGCTCCCACGGAGTTCGTCAAGATGTTCCCAGAAGTTTTGTGGGGCGGAAGACACGACGTAGCTCTTACTTCTTATCTTCCTCGTTCTCTGTTTCCTTTCCGTTCATCGCATCTTTAAAGCTGCGCACACCCTTGCCGAGTCCCTTCATCAATTCAGGGATTTTTTTACCACCAAAGAAGAGTAAAACAACGAGGGCAATGATAATTATTTCTTGAAAGCCAATTCCAAACATACATATTTAAGTTAAGGGGTTGTAGAAAAGATTTCTATCACTTGCTGTGCTCCGCAATCCAATATGCAGCCACAATCTGAAGTGCCACACCAGGGAAGCAAAGCAACAAAGTGCTGACGCTAGAGAGCAATGCCCACTCTGCAAGTGCGCCTACAAACTGCACACCGATAAGAACGGCAATGATGAACAGCATCTGATGGTTGCTACGAAGCGCAACGACCTTGCTCACTGCGAGGGCTAACACCACTGACTTTATAAGTACTACGGGAAGCATAGTTCCCGGTGGCATTGAGAACAATAGCGTATTGATAAGCGGACTTACTACTGCCGTGAGTAGCGCCACACGCCAACCAAAACGGCAAGCAGCGATAAGCGTGAAAAAGTATATGGGCTGAAAAATGAGACCGCCTTGTGGCAAGAGGTGGCAAAGTTGAGGAAGCACTACATTGCCCACAGCAAAAAGCGCCGCAAATAGGTAGGTGCGGATATTACCAAGCGTGAGCGTTGAGGCTTGTGGAAGATATTCCATAATGGTTAAATTTTAGAGCTCATTATTAGTAAACTAATGTGGAACTTTACTGTTTCCAATTATATTACTAATAATTCAAAATAGGTTACTTATAGTTTATTTTAGGTTACTTATAATTTTCAATAAAATAGGTATCGTTTTACCACCTATTATTTGCGTTCGTATTGCTCCCTCATTTGCATCAAAAAAGCTCCTATTTCGCCCACCATTTCATCTATATTTTCGAGCGAGAGACAGCGTTTTTCTACGGGGCACATATCCGTACCAGTACGGTTACGAATGCCCTCTGCAAGCTCAGCATAAGTCACCACTACACCATGACCTTGAAGCAACGCTAAAGCAGGCGCGCTGATAACATCGGCATAAACCTGCGACACACCTCCCTTAACCATCAGCGCTGCAGCACCCTTGCCCACCACTTTGTCTGCAATGCGACTACCCAATAGGGAGGGGGCATCTGTAGTTAGCAGTTGAAACAAATCTGCAACACCGCGTTGCGTAAAGGTGCGCACTGCACCTCCCTGTTGTATCACGCAGGAGAATCCGCCCTTGTGGAGAATCGATATAAGTGAATTCATCTCTATTAGAGGAAAGTTACAACGTATCTTGCTTGAGTTTCTCCACAAAGTCATTGATGCGGTGAAGCTCACGATGGATGCGAATGTTCTGCGGACAGTGTTTGTTGCACTTTTCACAGCCAATGCAGTGATCGGCTTGGCGTAATTTTTCCACAGCTCTGTCATAGCTCACCAAGAAAGCACGGCGCGCTTTCTTGTAATTGGAATCCATGCGGCTCTCAGGAACATTACCTTCATTCACGCACTTATTATAGTGCATAAATATCGAGGGGATGTCAATGCCATAGGGACATGGCATGCAGTAAGCGCAATAGTTACATGGGATGGTAGGATATTGCTCCATGAGTTTAGCTGCATGGAATAGGAATTCGTTTTCCTCCTCCGTGAGCGGAACAAGTGGGGCATACGAACGGATGTTGTCTTCCAAATGTTCCTTATAAGTCATTCCCGAAAGCACAGTCAACACACCCTTTGGCGTACCTGCAAATCGGAAAGCCCAAGAAGCCACGCTGCGCTCAGGGTCCTTTTCTTTTAGAAGCCCAACTACATGATCTGGTACCTTTGAGAGGCGTCCGCCAAGCAGGGGCTCCATAATCTGAACAGGGATACCGCGCTTTTCCAACTCCTCATACAAATATTTTGCTCCAATACCGCTACCCTTAGCTATATGCCAATCAACATAGTTCATCTGTATGAGCACAAAGTCCCAGTGATACTTGTCATGGAGAGCGAGCATCTCGTCAAAAACTTCCTTCGAACCATGGAACGACCACCCCAAGTGGCGAATGCGTCCCGCCTTACGTTCTTCAACCAAGAAATCGAGGATTCCATTGTCCACATAGCGTTTGCGGAAAGCATCCATGCCACCACCACCTATGGCATGGAGCAGATAATAGTCAATATAGTCCACTTGGAGATCCTTAAACGACTGATGATACATCGCCAAGGAGTTCTCACGCGTAAAGTTAGAGAAATTAGAAAGCTTTGTCGAGATATAAAACGACTCACGAGGGTGGCGCTTCAAAGCATTGCCCGTAGCCTTCTCCGACCAGCCCTGTACGTATACAGGAGAGGTGTCAAAATAATTCACCCCATGCGCAATAGCATAGTCAACGAGGTCGTTTACAGCGTCTTGATCTATCATATCTCCCTGACCATTGGGATTAGGCACTGTCGGCCAACGCATACAGCCGTAGCCGAGTAGCGAAACCTTATCTTCGCCCAAAGCGGGAAAACTTCGGAGCGTCATCTTATCCGTGGGGACGGGACCAAGTTCCTTACTCGTCAGTTCCGCTCCCCTTTTGGGAGCACAACCGCAGAGGGTTGCAGTCGTGGTAGCCGATGTGATACCTACTATTTTGAGAAATTCGCGTCTGTCCATGATATAAAGGTGAGCGGTTAAGGAAAAACAGGGAATGAGTCCCATCTGTTTACATTATTTTCTGAGTGTCGAGTCCTTCAACTATTATTGCACTGAACGGTCGTGCGGGACAAAGGTTTTCGCAAGCGCCACAGCCTATGCAACGTTCCGTATTGATAGCAGGTATTTTGGGACTCTTATCATCGCCTTCCACAGAAGACACCATCTGTATGGCTCCCGAGGGACAATGGCGGGCGCAGTTGCCACAGCGTACGCCTTCGGTCAGCGGTAAGCAGTTTTTCTTAATCCAAACGGCACGTCCAATCTGTCGAGAAGACTTCTCCTCATGCGTCAATGTCATCAACGCACCCGTGGGACACACATTAGAACAATTCGTACACTCAGGACGACAATAGCCACGTTCATAGCTTACCTCAGGTTGCATAAAGCGGTCCAAGTCATTGGAGGGGTGCAACACCCCATTGGGACATGCCGAAACACAAAGCTGACATGCCGTACAAGCCTTCGTGAAGTGACGAACATTCAATGCTCCAGGAGGAAGAATCGGCGTTTCGCGCTGCGGAGCCACCTTATCCTCAATCATAGCAAGGCCCCCATCCACTTTTTTCTTCTGCGCTTCTACTACAGTTGCCGCAGTCACCACCACAGCTCCCGTTAAGAAGGCACGACGTGAGTCAGAGGCAGGCACATCTATTGAATTTTCTTCCGCTATACACTGAGTCAGAGACGCACACATCGCATATTTAATGGCCCCACGCTTACATTTGCTGATACAATCCATACACATCACACAGCGTGAGTAATCAATCGTATGATCCTTACTATTGATGCACGCACCCTTGCAATTCTTTTCACACAGGCGGCACCCGTTGCACTTGTCTGTGTCAATCACGGGGCGAAACATCACGCTTTTAGAACAATGACTGATAAGTCCGAGCAACGAACCTACAGGGCAAATCGTGTTGCAATATGCTCTGCCACCACGCCAAGCAAGTACACTCACTACTATCAAGGTCACTGCGGCAATACCTACTGACCATGCACTACGCATCCACACTTCCGTTTCGTAAAAGGCATAGCTCTCCGAGCGCTCCGCAAAGTAAGCCAACACATTGTTACCCCATTGATAAACAGGAGCCAAAAGATTTGTCACAATGCGACCGAAAGCACTATATGGTTCAAGCAACGAACCGATAAAACGCACAACGGGAGGATAAGCGAAAAGTGAGATGATAAACACAAACAAGACACCTATGCGCAACTTCGTTTTGCCGTGCGAAAACGAATAGCGGTTCTTCTTCACCTTCTTTCCGAACCACGCAACCATATCTTGCAAGATGCCCAAAGGACAAATGACGGAGCAATACAGACGCCCGAAAAAGACTGTCAGCAAAGCCAAGAAAATAAGCACTAACACCGCTCCCGCTAATACAGCAGGCACCAACTGGAGCTTAGCAATCCAACTTAAATAGGCATGCATCGTTCCTGTAAAGTCGAGGAACAGCAGCGTTATTAGAAATAATGAGATGCTCGCAAGAGTAATTCTAATTTTACGCAACATAGGTGGAGAGTATAAAAAGTCTTGTGAAATGTTACAAAGCGGGGCAACGTAGCCAAGGCTGTACTTTAGAAAAAATTCCCCACAGCACACGCTCTGTCTGCAAAGTTAAAATACTTTTTAGAATATTGAGGAGCATTAAACATAAACTTTTTACAAAACGAAAGTGATAATATAAGTATTTCAAAGAATTTCTTTATTTTTGTAGCCCATAGATGCGTAACGCACTCAAAGTGCGCGCAGGCTTTTGCCCTCAAAACCTCTGAACATCAGAACCTCAAAACCTCAGAACCTCTCATTAACCTCTTAACCCCCAATCAATATGACTTCAAACCTTAGATTAACGCCCAACACGGTTGTGGCCTACCTGGGCAAGCCTTCAAAGGAATTTACGAAGGCAGACATCGTGCGCTTCATCGAAGAGAACGGGATTCGCATGGTTAACTTTATGTATCCCGCAGCGGACGGGAGACTCAAGACGCTGAACTTCGTTATCAACAATGCGGAATATCTTGACGCCATTCTGACCTGTGGTGAGCGCGTGGACGGCAGTAGCCTGTTCCCCTTCATTGAAGCGGGAAGTAGCGACCTCTATGTGCTTCCCCGTTTCTGCACTGCCTTTGTAGACCCCTTCGCTGAGCTTCCTACGCTCGCCATGCTCTGCTCCTTCTTCAACAAAGACGGTGAACCGCTTGAAAGTTCGCCCGAACACACACTACGCAAGGCGTGCAGAGCTTTCACGGACGTAACGGGAATGGAATTTCAGGCTATGGGCGAATTGGAATACTATGTGATTGCGCCCGACGACGAAATGTTCCCCGCTACGGACCAAAGGGGCTATCACGAATCGGCACCCTATGCGAAGATGGGCGAATTCCGCACCCAGTGTATGGCTTACATCGCTCAGGCTGGCGGACAGATTAAGTACGGCCACTCGGAAGTGGGCAACTTCACCATTGACGGCATGATTTATGAGCAGAATGAAATTGAGTTCCTCCCCGTTAATGCCAATGATGCGGCCGACCAACTCATGATTGCCAAGTGGATTATCCGCAACCTGGCATATAAATATGGCTACGACATTACCTTCGCGCCCAAGATCACTGCGGGCAAAGCGGGTTCGGGGCTTCACGTGCACATGCGTATCGTCAAGGACGGGCAGAATCAGATGTTGGACGGCGGAGCGCTCTCAGCAACAGCGCGCAAGGCCATTGCCGGAATGATGGAACTGGCTTCGGCTATCACAGCCTTTGGCAATACGAACCCCACGTCGTACTTCCGCCTTGTGCCCCACCAGGAGGCTCCCACAAACGTATGTTGGGGCGACCGCAACCGCTCGGTGCTCGTGCGCGTTCCCCTCGGATGGGCGGCAAAGAGCGATATGTGTACGATAGCCAATCCCCTTGAGCCCGTAAGCAACTACGACACAACGCAGAAGCAGACCGTCGAAATGCGCTCTCCCGACGGTTCGGCAGACATCTACCAGCTCATCGCGGGACTTGCCGTAGCATGCCGTCACGGGTTTGAACTCGACAACGCACTTGAGATTGCAGAACGCACTTATGTGAACGTTAACATCCACCGCAAGGAAAATGAGGACAAGCTCAAGAACTTGGCACAGCTCCCCGATAGTTGCGAAGCCTCAGCCGACTGCCTTGAAGCAGCGCGCGCCGTGTTTGAGAAGCACAACGTGTTCAGCCCTGCCATGATTGACGGCATCATCACACGCCTCCGCAGCTATGCCGACCGCACACTCCGTGCCGACATTGGAGATGACCGCGAGGAGATGCTCAAACTCGTACGTCAATACTTCCACTGCGGATAACGTCCCCTCATAACGACCGACATAAATTCTTGGTGAAAACGAACTCACGCTCAGTTGCGACTTGGGCGTGAGTTTTGTTGTATATAAAATTATTGTTTCCCTCCAGCATCTTCAAGCATTTAAAGGAGCGCAGAAGGCTTCTTTACGAAATTCACCGATAAAAAACTTACATTAGTCGATTCGTTTTATAAAAAGCTGAAAGGAGGGGAGGTCGTGTGTGTAGAAAAATTGTACTTTTGCATCAGCAAGTTAAATTCACATTAGATATAGACACTTAGACACGATGAACAGAGCCTTTGTGAGCGCCATTGCGCTCAGTGTGACTACAGCATTGGCAGCGCAAGAGCGGGTGTGGACATTGCAAGAATGCATCGACCATGCCCTGGAGCACAACGTACAATTGCGCAAAAGCCAATTGCAAACAGCCTCGGCGGCTGTGAGCGTAAAGGAAGCGAAGGCAGGACTCTTGCCCTCGCTGAATGCAAATGTTTCACAAAATGTACAATACCGCCCCTTCCAGGAATCAACGACGAGCTTCGTCAACGGAGGAATCACTTCGTCGGCTTCGGACAAGGCAACGTGGAGCGGTTCGTATGGCGTGAGTGCGAGTTGGACAATTTGGAACGGCCGACAGAATACACTCAACGTGAAGACAAGCGAAAAGAGCGAGCTCATCGCTGCACAGGATTACGAAATCCAGGCAAACTCGATTCAGGAGCAAATAGCGCAACTCTACGTTCAAATCCTTTACATGAAGGAGGCGCTGAAGGTGAACCGCCAGCTGCTGGAGCACGACTCCCTCGTTTATGCTCGAGGAGAGCGTATGTTGGCCAATGGACAAATCTCTCGCTCCGATTTAGCACAATTGAAGGCGCAAGTGAGTCAAGGACGTTATGACGTAGTCAACGTGGAGTCGCAAATCAGCAGTGCCGAACTCTCACTCAAGCAACTCCTGGAACTCGGCCCCACGGAGCATATTTCCATTGCCACAATCATCCCCGACGACGCCTTAGTAACAGCCCTGCTCCCCTCGGCACAAGACGTTTATGATGCAGCCCTCTCACAGCGTCCCGAAATTCGCCGAAGCGAGCTGAGCATGGAGCTGGCAGACTTGTCACTCAGCAAGGCAAAAGGAGCTTATTGGCCTACGGTGAGCCTGACGGGAAGCCTCGGAGATAGTCACATCTCAGGTTCTACCCGCACATGGAGCCAACAATTGAAATACAATTTCAACATGAGCATCGGCCTGGGCATTCAAATCCCCATCTACGACAACCGCAGGGTGAAAAGCAACGTAGAGCGTGCGCAGATTTCAAAACTCACGGCAGAAGCGGACTTCCTTGATGCAAAGAAGGACCTCTACAACTCCGTTGAAACCTACTGGCTGAACGCTACAACCAACCAACACAAATTCATCGCTGCCAAAGATAACGTAGAAAGCCTTGAATTAAGCTACGAAAACACACAACGCCAATTCCAGCAAGGACAAAAGGACATCACCGACCTCCTTGACAGCCGCGGGCGCTATCTTCAAGCTAAGCAAAGCCTGCTTCAGGATAAATACACCGCCCTTCTCAATCAAGCGCTCCTTCGTTTCTACATGGGTAGCGAATTAGACATTTAGACTTTCACACGCATCATTTATAATTATATTTATGGCTAATTTCTTTTCATCTACAAAAAATAAAATCACCACTCTCGCCGTGCTCGTTGCGGTAGGAGGTGGCATCTTCTATTTTTGCTCTGGTAAAAGCAAGACTACTGCACAAGCTTATTGCGAAATGGCAGCAGCTGAAATCTCTACCATCAGCAGTAGCATTACGGCTACGGGTACCATTGAACCAGTTACCTCAGTTGAAGTGGGTACTCAGGTGTCGGGTATCATCAACAAGATTCTTGTAGACTATAATGACGTGGTAAAGCGCGGTCAGGTGATTGCTATTCTCGACAAGACGAATCTTGAAAGCGAATTGGCAAGTGCTACGAGCAACC
Organism: Alloprevotella sp.; assembly: GCA_045657925.1. Taxonomy (GTDB): domain Bacteria; phylum Bacteroidota; class Bacteroidia; order Bacteroidales; family Bacteroidaceae; genus Alloprevotella. The sequence continues at coordinate 29,760 of JAZOUA010000017.1, forward strand.
TTAAAAGCGCTGAGAGCGACTTGAACTATCAAAAGTGGTCGTACGAACGTCAGGAAGCACTCCACAAGCAGGGCGACATTAGCGACAACGCTTTCCAACAGGCACAAGTCGCTTTGCGTCAGGCTCAGGCAGCCTACAATATGCGTGTGGAAGCGGTGAAGAAGGCACAAACAAACCTCAGCTACGCAACCATCACTTCACCCATCGACGGTGTCATCCTTTCGCGTGCCGTAGAAGAAGGGCAGACCGTAGCTGCCAGCTTTAACACCCCCACCCTCTTCACTATCGCACAAGACTTGACCGACATGCGCGTTATCGCTAAGGTAGACGAAGCCGACATAGGCGGTGTGCATGAAGGTCAGCGCGTAGAATTTACCGTCGACGCTTTCCCCAACGACCTCTTTAACGGCCGTGTGACACAAGTGCGCCAGGAAGCTACAACTGAAAACAACGTCGTAACGTATGAAGTAGTCATCTCTGCGCCCAACCCCGACTTGAAGTTGAAGCCCGGACTTACGGCTAACGTAAAGATTATTACGCTCGAAGTCAAGGATGTATTGGCGGTTCCCTCAAAGGCTTTACGCTTTGCCCCCGTGCCTCATAGCATCGACAAGGATGAAGTAATCGAAGACTGCCAGGGCACTATGAAAGTATGGATGCGCCAGGGTAAGACGTATAAGGCTTATGCCGTTGAAACTGGTATCACAAACGGCATCCTTACTGAAATCAAGGGTGGACTCAACGAGGGCGACTCTATCATCACAGACCGTGTGACATCATCACCTGAGGAAATGATGAGTGCACAACGCAGTCCCTTCATGCCAGGTCCCCGCAACAATAAAAAGAAGTAGGCCAAGATGAAAAAGACCGTTATCGAATTACAGAACGTTAAGCGCGACTTCATCGTGGGTGAGGAAGTTGTGCACGCACTTCGCGGTGTGTCGTTCAAGATTCACGAAGGAGAATTCGTAACTATCATGGGCACGTCGGGCAGTGGTAAATCCACGTTGCTCAATCAGTTAGGTTGCCTCGACACTCCCACTTCGGGCGAATACTTACTTGACGGTATCCCCGTGCGTAAGATGAAGCGCAGAGAGCGTGCCGTATTGCGCAACCGCAAGATTGGCTTTGTGTTTCAAAACTACAACCTCTTGGCAAAGACAACGGCTGTAGAAAACGTTGAGCTCCCCTTGATGTACAACAGCTCCGTTTCAGCGCGCGAGCGTCGAGAAAGAGCCATCAAGGCTTTAGAAGCCGTAGGGCTTGGCAACCGCTTGATGCACCTCTCCAACCAAATGTCGGGCGGACAGATGCAACGTGTGGCGATTGCTCGTGCCTTAGTGAACGATCCAGCCGTGATTCTTGCCGATGAAGCAACTGGAAATTTGGACACACGCACCTCTTTTGAAATTCTCGTACTCTTCCAGGAGCTTTTCGCCCAAGGTCGCACGATTATCTTTGTTACGCACAACCCTGAAATCGCACAATATAGCTCGCGCAACATCGTCTTGCGCGACGGTCAGATAAAGGAGGACACATTTAATACGAACATTCTCTCAGCAGCCGAAGCCCTGGCGGCTTTACCCCCTGTTGAGGAATAACCCATCCCTATATGCATCTCACAAATCTCTTTAAAATAGCCCTTCGAGCCATAGCGGCCAACAAGTTGCGCTCCTTCCTGACCATGCTAGGCATCATCATCGGTGTAGCCGCCGTTATCGCCATGATTGCTATCGGTGAGGGGTCAAAGGAAAGCATTCAGAGCAACATTGCCTCCATGGGCTCAAACATGATAAGCATCAATCCTGGTGCCGACCGCCGTGCGGGCGGAGTGCGTCAGGATGCCAGCTCCATGGAGACCTTGAAGCTCAAAGACTATGAGCTATTGAAGACCGAGGCTAAGCTTATCAAGGCCATCAGCCCCACCGTGTCAAGCAGTGGTCAGTGTATCTTCGGCAACAATAACACGCCCTCGAGCATGTATGGCGTGAGCATTGATTACCTTGACATCCGCCAGCTCAAGATTGAAGAAGGCGACATGTTTACAGAGGAGGACATCCGCACGAGCGCCAAAGTCTGCATCATCGGTAAGACCGTGGCCGACAACCTCTTCACAAAGGGCGAAGACCCCGTAGGCCGCGTCATCCGCTTCAAGTCTATCCCCTTCCGCGTAGTGGGAGTGTTGAAATCAAAGGGTTACAACACCTTCGGCATGGACCAGGACAACCTCATCCTTGCCCCTTATACCACGGTAATGAAGCGCATCATGGCCATTACTTACCTCAACAGCATCAGCGTATCTGCTCTGACAGAGGAACATACCGAGGAAGCTATTGAGGAACTCACCGCCCTGCTCCGCCAGTCCCACAAGCTTCGTGAAGGCATTGATGAAGACAACTTCAACATCCATTCACAGAAGGAAATCATGGAGATGATGAACTCTACGGCCGACGTCATGACCACGCTCTTGCTCTGCGTGGCCTGCATTTCGCTCATCGTAGGGGGTATTGGTATTATGAACATTATGTATGTCAGCGTAACGGAACGCACGAAGGAAATCGGCTTGCGCATGTCCGTCGGGGCCCGTGGCATCGACATCTTGGCGCAGTTCCTGATTGAGGCCGTATTCCTCAGCGTCACGGGAGGCCTCATTGGAGTTGTCGTTGGTTGCCTCATCTCCAACGGAGTGGCAACACTAGCACAATGGCCCGTAAGCATTCAGCCCTGGAGTATCATGCTGAGCTTTGCTGTCTGTACCTTCACGGGCATCTTCTTCGGTTGGTATCCCGCAAAGAAGGCGGCAAACCTTGACCCCATCGAAGCGTTGAGATACGAATAAACACAAAAATAAAGGGAGCACAAACAGCTCCCCTTGTTTTTTCAGCTCATGCCTAAGTGTTACTTACTAACTCACGGTTAATGCGAATTAACTCACTCTTATTTTAAATTAACTCACAGTTAGTTTTTCGTAAGTCTCACTTTATTTTGAGCACATCCCACTTTCATTTAAGTCCCTTCCCTTCTCGCCCTACAACAAGAGGGATTACATTCAACCTATTTCACAGATATTCAACCCAATGACAACTTCGTCCTCTCCCGTTACGCTCATGCGGGGCGAATTCCCCCGTATGCGCTATCTAGAAGTAGCGGCTCACGTCGTCACCTGGACCTATATCTTTGCTTCGCCCCTTCTCTTCCAGCGAGGTGACAGCATCAATTGGATGCGCTACTTTAATGCTTCGCTCTCGAGCGTGGCGGCATGCTTGGTGTTCTACCTCAACTACTTCCTACTTATCCCGCGCTACTTCCTGGGGCGCAGATACGGCCTTTTCCTGCTTGTCAACGTGAGTATGTTGCTCGTGATGGCTTTAGGGTTGGAGATTTATGCCAACTTCCAGTTCCAAGTACAACCCATGAAGCGTCCACACGGCCGAATGATGCGCCAAAATCCTAGCACGGAGCTTCTGTTGCTATGGAAGTCGTTCTTCTTCCTTCGCAACTTCTTCATGCTTGCCATTGCCGTAGCCATATCCCTAGCGCTTCGCCTCAGTTTGCGTTGGCACCAGATGGCGATGGAGCGTAATAAGGCAGAGATGGACCGTCAAGCAGCAGAACTGAAGAATTTGAAGAATCAGATTTCGCCCCATTTCCTGCTCAACACGCTGAATAACATCTATGCCCTCACCACCTTTGACACCGAAAAGGCAGGGCAAGCCATCCATGAGCTGAGCAAGCTCCTGCGCTACCTGCTCTACGAGAATCAAGCGGAGCTTGTTGACCTTGAAAAGGAGGCCGACTTCCTGCACAATTACATCGAACTCATGCGACTGCGCATAAGTAAGAATGTAGACCTTAAGGTCAACCTTGACGTCCCCAAAGACCGCAAAGTGAGCATCGCCCCACTCATATTCATCTCTCTTGTTGAAAATGCGTTTAAGCATGGGGTATGTCCCACGCAACCCTCCTTTGTTCATATTGATCTACATGTAGACGCTCAGAATCAAATCGTATTTACATGTGCCAATAGTAATTATCCCAAGACTGAAGACGACAAAAGCGGCGGTGGCATCGGGCTCCAACAGGTTAGCCAACGACTCGCCCTCTCCTATCCTAATCGCCACACATGGCACAAGGGTGCTGAAAACGGCACATACACTTCCTGTATCACGCTGAAAGGGGAATAACGATAACCGTGAAAGATTAACGACATCGTCAATTCATCATTTCCACTTTCACCTCTCACTATCAAACCTTAACACATATGACTTGTGCTATCATAGACGACGAACCCTTAGCAGCAGCCTTGCTAGAGAGCTACGTCAAGAAGACCCCATTCCTGGAACATTCAGGAACCTTTTCCAACGCCATTGAAGCGATGGGCGCATTGAGCAAGGCGCCTGTAGATATCCTTTTTCTCGACATTCAAATGCCCGAGCTCAACGGATTGGAATTTGCCAAACTGATTCCTCCCACGACGCGCATTGTCTTCACTACAGCCTTCAGTCAATATGCCATTGAGGGATATAAAGTGCATGCCTTCGACTATCTGCTGAAGCCCATTGCTTATCCCGACTTTTTGGCTACCGCTCAACGAGCCACTACAGCGACTCCCCCCATTGCTGAACAGACGACAGAAAGCTTAACAACAGGTACATCCATCTTCGTTAAGAGCGATTACAAACTACTGCGTATTGATTTCGACGATATTCTCTACGTTGAGGGGCTTAAGGATTACGTCAAGATTTACCTTGCCTCTTCCCCTCGCCCCGTGCTCTCTTTAACGGCAATGAAAACACTTGAAGACCACCTTCCCTCCGATCGTTTCATGCGCATCCATCGCTCCTACATAGCAAATATGGCATGCGTCACGGCCGTTGAACGCAATAATATTCTTATTGGTGACAAATCGCTCCCCATCTCTGACACCTATAAGGATAAGGTGCAAGACTACGTAAACAAAAGACTCCTAGGGGGAAGATAAAAGTGTAAAGGTAAAAACGTGAGTATAAAAGAGTAAAGAGAGAAGATTTGCCATGCAGATTATTATTCAGGGCAAATCTTCTCTCTTTACTCTTTTATCTTTACGCTCCCCCTTTTGTATCCTTCGGATTTCAAACCTCTAAGACTGAGGATGAAAAGCGGGGCTTTTTGGTAAAATATTTTCGAAATACTTTGCTTATCCTTACCTTGTCCGTAACTTTGCATAGAAAAGTTAACCCACAAAGGTATTTTTCTACCTTATACTTAAAAAGACGGATTTGATATGAGTTTCAATGTACCTCAAACGGAAAAGAAGCGCGTTGTCATTGTTGGTGGTGGTTTTGGTGGCTTAAAATTGGCTAACAAACTCAGCAAGTCGAACTTCCAAGTGGTTTTAATAGACCGTAATAACTACCATCAGTTTCCCCCACTGATTTATCAGATTGCATCATCGGGTATTGAACCAAGTAGCATCTCTTTCCCCTTCCGAAAGATTTTCCAAAGCCGTAAGGATTTCTACTTCCGCATGGCCAAGGTGCGCTCCATTTTCCCTGAGCACAAGATTATTCAGACGTCAATTGGTAAGGTAAAATATGACTACCTTGTACTTGCTGCTGGCACAACTACAAACTTCTTCGGCAACAAACACGTTGAAGACGTAGCTATCCCCATGAAGAATGTCAGCGAAGCAATGGGACTTCAGAATGCACTTCTAGAAAACCTTGAGCGTGCACTTACTTGTGCTAGCGAACGCGAACGCATGGAATTGCTCAACGTGGTTATCGTAGGTGGAGGTGCTACTGGTGTAGAAGTAGCAGGTGCGCTTTCTGAGATGAAGAAATACATCATCCCGAAAGACTATCCCGACCTTCCCTCAAGCCTTATTAACGTTTACCTCGTAGAAGCAGGTCCACGCCTACTCTCAGCCATGAGCCCCGAATCATCAGCTCACGTAGAACAATACCTTCGCGAAATGGGCGTCAACGTATTGCTCAACAAGATGGTTACCGACTACAAAGACCACCGTGTCATGCTCAAGGACGGCAGTAGCATTGCTACACGAACCTTCATTTGGGTGAGTGGTGTAGCGGCACAACACGTAGGTAACATGCCTCAAACGAGCATTGGTAGAGGAGCTCGCATTAAGGTTGATGCGTTCAACCGCGTAGAGGGCCTTGAAGACGTATTCTGCATTGGCGACCAATGCATCATGGAAGAAGGTGACCCCGAATGGAAGGGCGGACACCCTCAGCTTGCACAAGTAGCCATCCAGCAAGGCCGTTTGCTTGCAAAGAACCTTCAACGCCTTGAAAAAGGCAAGGATTTGAAACCTTTCCGCTATCTAAACCTCGGTACGATGGCTACAGTCGGCAGAAACCGTGCTGTGGCAGAATTCAAAAATATCAAGATGGCAGGCTTCTTTGCTTGGTTAATGTGGCTTGTTGTTCACTTACGCTCTATTCTTGGTGTTCGTAACAAAATTATCGTACTTTTCAACTGGATGTGGAACTACTTTAGCTACAGCCAATCCCTACGCCTTATTGTCTACGCTCGCAAAGCAAAGGAAGTGCGTGATCGTGAATTGCGCCTTGCAGATAGCCATTGGGGAAGAGACCTCATGAGCGAAGGAGCAGACGAAGTGAAATTGAGCAGTGAGGAATAAAAAGCAACGCTCAACTACAAAAAGAAAAGACACTTAAAACGACTTTTGTAACGTTATCCATAATAAGAGGAGCATCTGCAACGATGTTCCTCTTTTTTCATTGACAACGGTAAAGACATCCGCCACCCATTTACCAACTAATGAAAGAAAAAAACTGCCCTCAACTAAAAAATGTCAATCAAATCCTAAAAAAAGTTGAAATTTGTATTGTCATTACAAAATAAAGTTTCATCTTTGCCACAGATTCATTACTAACCCTCTGAGACGGGGATGATATTAACACGTACTCGGCTCGGAATAAAATCAACACATTCGCTATGAAAAAGATGTTTTTGAAGAGCGCTATTATTGCACTCGCTGGTACAACTTTGTTTACATCTTGTATTGGTTCTTTCTCTTTGTTCAACAAACTTGCTAAGTGGAATCTTGACGCAACACCTAACAAATATCTCAATGCTATTATTGGTATTGTGATTTCTCCTGCTTATGGTATTTGTATGTTTGCAGACTGGTGGATTCTCAATACTGTTGAATTCTGGACTGGCGAACAACTTATTGCGAATATAGGTAAGACTCAGCCCTTCGTAGGTTCTGATGGTAGTTTCTATCTCATTACAACTTTGGCTGACGGTTATAGCATTAGCAACGAAACAACAAAGCAGACTTCTTACTTGAAGTATGACAAGGAAAGCAATGTTTGGAGCTATGAGGCAGAAGGCAATGTTAGCAAGTTGCTCCGTGTAAATACTGACAATACGCTTACTGTATACCTTCCCAATGGCGAAACTATGGATGTAACTAACGATGCTCAAGGTTTGCAACAAGTACAGGGCTTGATTAACCCCACTACTCCTCTTGTGGCTGCTAATTAATAACATTCCATACACACATTGCGCTCTGCGTCATCGACGTGGGGCGCATATTTTTATTTATGGCTGAACATCTTACTATTAACTCAGGTAACAAAGCTGAACGTTATGCGACCCTCTTGCCCCAACTTGAGGCGATCGTCTCCACTGAGACGGATTCCATTGCCAACATGGCAAACATTGCCGCCTGCTTGTGGGAAACGTTCCACTTTTGGTGGGTGGGTTTTTATCGTGTAATGGGTGATGAACTCGTTCTTGGCCCCTTCCAAGGTCCGTTGGCTTGCACACGCATCCGTAAAGGCCGAGGAGTTTGCGGCTCGGCATGGGAGAAGGGGAAAACAATTGTTGTGCCTGACGTAGAACGTTTCCCAGGACATATTGCTTGTAGCAGTGCTTCACGTTCTGAAATTGTAGTTCCCATTATTAAAAGTGGAGAGGTAATTGGCGTTCTCGATGTGGATAGCGAAAGGCTCTCTGCATTCGACGAAACCGATGTTATATGGTTGGAAAGAGTGGTTGCATTCCTCACAAAAGATTCTTGAACGTATATGGGTATGAAACAAATTGAAGTAGTAGCGGCCGTCATCCGCGAAGGCAACGCCATTTTTGCCACCCAACGCGGTTACGGCGAATTTGAAGGTATGTGGGAATTTCCTGGCGGTAAGATTGAGGCCGGAGAAACCCCTGAAGTCGCACTCATGAGGGAGATTCGCGAAGAGCTCAACGTGGAAATCTCCGTAGGAAACTTACTCACCACCATACGTTACGATTACCCTTCTTTTCTGCTCCTTATGCATTGTTATTGGTGTCAAATCACAAAGGGTACTCCCCAACTCCTAGAACACAAGTCGGCACAATGGCTTACGGAAAGTGAACTAACCTCCGTAGCGTGGCTTCCCGCAGACATTGAAGTAGTATCTTTGATTCAAAAGGAGCTAACAAAAAAAATCATTTAATAAAAACGCATCCCTTAACGACTCATTTCGAAAAATAGCGCTACTTTTGTCGTTGATATTCCAACTGAAATTTTCTAAATATCATTTCATTCACAAATTAAGTTTCACTTTGCAAAAAACAACACGATTATGGAAGAACAAATTATTCAGATAGCAGAACGTTTGCGCGGTCTTCGTGACGCCCTCGACCTTACGATTGAAGATGTTATTTGCGAGTGTGGCATTTCACGCGAAGAATATGAAAAAGCGGAAAGTGGTAGCTCGGACATCTCTGTAGGTATGTTGCAGAAGATTTCGCGTCAGTACAATATTCCACTTGACACCCTTATGTTCGGCGAAGAGCCCAAGATGAGCACCTATTTCTTGACACGTGCGGGAAAGGGCACAAGCATTGAACGCTCAAAGGCTTACAAGTACCAAGCCCTCGCTGCGGGATTCCGCGACCGAATTGCCGATCCCTTTATTGTGACTATCGAGCCCAAGCCTGCCGACCAACCCTTCCACCTCAACACACACGCCGGACAGGAATTCAACCTCGTTATTGAAGGCAGTATGGAAATTAGCATTGGCGGAAAGTTGCTGACCCTAGAAGTGGGCGACAGCATCTACTTCAATGCGCAACTGCCTCACGGCATGCGTGCCCTAAATGATAAACCCATGAAACTACTCGCCGTCATCATGTAACGGCAGAAGGGAAATTCTTTTTGATTCCAATCGCCACGATGATACACAAATTTCTTAACCGAACGACTTTTACTTCTCAAGAAGATTTCAAACAAAACTTCAGCATCAACGTGCCAGACAACTTCAACTTTGGCTACGATATCGTTGATGCTTGGGCAGATACAGAGCCCGACAAATTAGCCATGCTCTGGACAAACGACAAGGGCGAAGAGCGCCGCTTTACGTTTGCAGACATGAAGCACTACACCGATCAAACGGCTTCCTACTTCCAACAACTTGGAATTGGCAAGGGCGACAAGGTAATGCTTATCCTTAAGCGCAGAGCCGAATTCTGGTTCGCCACCGTTGCCTTAACAAAGTTAGGAGCCATTGTCATTCCCGCCACGCACCTCTTGACAAAAAAAGATATTGTCTACCGTTGCAATGCTGCTGACATTAAGATGATTGTCTGTGCGGGAGAGGACATCATCCTCAACCACATTCTCCAAGCACGCCCCGAATGCCCCACGCTGAAGCGCGTTGCTAGCATTGGTCCCGCTCTACCCGAAGGAGTTGAAGATTTCCAGACAGGCATCCGCAATGCCCCGCCGTTCGTGCGCCCAGTCCTAGCTAATACGAACGACGACACGATGATTATCTACTTCACCAGCGGCACTTCTGGTCAACCGAAGATGGTTGCTCACGACTTTACCTACCCCATCGGACTCATCTGCGTGGCCCACTTCTGGCACAACCTCAAGCCCACGAGCCTCCACCTCACCATTGCAGACACAGGATGGGGAAAGGCCGCTTGGGGGAAGATATACGGGCAATGGATCTGTGGCGCAACGGTATTCGTCTACGACCACGAGAAATTCACCCCAGCCGACATTCTTCAGAAGATTCAGGACTACAAGATAACCTCCCTCTGCGCGCCTCCCACCATCTTCCGCTTCTTGATTCATGAAGACCTAACCCGCTTCGACCTTTCCGCTCTTGAATATTGCACGATAGCCGGCGAAGCCCTCAACCCCGCCGTCTTCGACACTTTCAAGCAGCTCACGGGTATCTCCCTTATGGAAGGATTTGGGCAAACGGAGACCACCCTCACCATTGGCAACATGCCATGGGTGACACCCAAGCCAGGAAGTATGGGACTCCCCAACCCGCAGTACGACGTTGACCTCATTGATGCCGACGGCCGTTCGGTTGAAGCTGGCGAGCAGGGACAAATCGTGGTTCGCTTTGGCGCGAAGAAACCCGTCGGACTCTTCCAGGGCTACTACCGCGACCCCGAGCGCACGGCAGAGGTACTTCACGACGGCGTTTACTATACGGGCGACGTAGCGTGGAAGGATGAAGACGGTTTCTACTGGTTCGTAGGCCGTGCCGACGATGTTATCAAGAGTTCCGGCTACCGCATTGGCCCCTTCGAAGTGGAAAGTGCATTGATGACTCACCCAGCCGTTTTGGAATGTGCAATAACTGGTGTTCCCGATGAGGTACGTGGTCAAGTTGTTAAGGCTACGATTATACTCACAAAGGAATATAAGGAGCAAGTATCGCCTGAACTTATCAAAGAACTCCAAGACCATGTCAAGCGCGTCACAGCTCCTTACAAATACCCCCGAGTTATTGAGTTTGTTGACGAGTTGCCAAAGACTATCAGCGGAAAGATTCGTCGCACGGAGATCCGTAAGAAGGACTAAGCCCCCATTATCCCCCAAAAAAGCGTCTCCGATTGCATTAGTCGTAATATTTACAAAAATAGCGTGTTACTATTGGTAAATCCCAAAAGTAGCACGCTATTTTGTTTTCTTTGAATATACTTTAAAGGTTGATTTTGTTGCAACCTCACAAGTGAATCTGATAAGTTCAAGCAATTTTATTCCGCCAACTTCAGATGTTCTTGTGCTTCTGCGTCACGCCCTAACTTTTGAAGGGCGAGGGCAAGAAGACGATGGGCTTCGGGGTTGTCGGGGTGGAGTTCGAGGGACTTTTGTGCGTAAGTAACGGCATTGTCATACTGCCCCACGACAAGGTAAATGCGGGCGCACTCTTGTTGGTAATAATAATGAGTTGGGTGGAGACGGATGGCGAGATGGATATCGTCGAGCGCCTGTTGGTACATACGCGCAGCAAGGTGCACCTGCGAACGGAGAGCATAGAAGCGGTCTGTCAGATTGTTGCCCCCCATGATGTCTTCATACATATCGTAATCAGCTACGGCCTTGCGATAGGCTCCCACTTCATAGAGGAGATTTGCTCGCTCCATCACGTAGCCAGCACTGCGGGGCGCAATGGGACGGGGCAGGCGCACGATAGCACTATCCAGGAGGGCTATGCGACGGAGCGTGTCGCCTCCCATAGCCTCTACGCACTTTGAGGCGCGGTAAAAGGTTTCGGCTGTGGCAAAGTCCGTAGCGCCAACGGCCTCAAACTGCTTGAGAGCTTGGGCGAAATCGCCACCGAGATAGTGACAGAGGGCTTCATGCAGAAGATAAAGGGGAAGAGGATTGAGCGCATAGGCTACGGCGGCCTCTGCGGCGGCTTTCTTCACTCCCCAGTCCTCATAGGGGGTGGCGCCTGAATTGGCGTAGGTATAAAGTAACTTACTGAAGGCATAATGTATTTCATCCTTCTTTTCTCCCACCTTAAAGGCACTGTCTACGTAGGATTTGGCTTCATCATAATGCCCATAGAGCGTATGGAAGGTAGCCAGATTCAAGTAGCCTTCGGGGTTCTGTGGGAAGGTCTTATTAAAATCCTGGTAGGCCGTGAGCGTCAGTAGCGAGTCGGCAGGATCGAGCACGAGTACGTAGCTTAAGGCTTGCTCCTCGGAGGCGGGGAGCTGCTTGGGCAAGTGAATCTTGCGGAGATCAGAATTGAAGGCGCTAACAGCCGTCACCTTAAGGCGATCAGCAAAGCGTACGTCAATGGCACAAGAGGTCGTGACGCTATCTGCTACGTTGCGTTGCACCATTCCCACCACCTCACCAGCGTTGTTGAGGAGGGGACAACCGAAGTTGAGTAGCTCGTTGGGCGCCGTCGTTTCATAATAATGGAGGCCGGCATAAGGGGTTGCGCCTTTTACTTCGACGACTGTGGGTTGCGCCTTCTTGGCTGTGGTGTAGGTATAAAGTTGTAATGCTTCGCCTACGGCAACACTATCTGTAGCAACGACAAAGAAATCAAACTTGGGTTTCTTCGCTTCAAGCGTCACCACCGCCAAGTCGTATGTACTGCTGGCTCCGACAATTCGACTCACTGGATAGCGTTTGCCCTTCGCATCAATCACTTCAGCGCGATAAGCCCCGTTTAACAAGGCGTAGGGAACAACCGTCTGCCCCTCGGAGCTGAGCACAAAACCGTATCCAGAGGCAAGGAGAGTGCCATCGGCCTTATAGCTTATGAGATTCACCACTGCCTGATGGGGTTTCTTGGCAGCGAACAGGGTGAAAGGGAGAAGAAGGAGGAGGGTTAGAAAAATCTTTTTCATTATCAATAAGATGGATGAGGAGCTATGGAATTATTGGAGTCTCAACAAGGCTTTGGCGTTCTCCATTGCGGCAGCAGTAAGTTCTGCGCCACTAAGCATGGTAGCAATTTCACGGATGCGCTCGTCGGGAGTTAATTGCTTGAGCGTAGAGGTTGTGGCATCATCGTGCTCCGTTTTATATACAAAGTAATGAGCCGAACCAAGGGCTGCAATCTGCGGCAAGTGGGTAATGCAAATGACTTGGCAGGAAGCTGCCATTGCCAGCATGACTTCTGCCATGCGTTCTGCCATCTTTCCAGAGACGCCCGTATCAATTTCGTCGAAGATAATCGTCGGAAGGTTCTGATGAGCCGAGAGGATGGCCTTCAGCGAAAGCATAAGGCGGGCTATTTCACCGCCAGATGCGATTTGCGAAACGTCCTGCATCGGCACATTTTTGTTGGCACTAAAGAGGAACGTTGCGGCATCCATACCCGAACTGCAGGGGGCAGGACGGTCAGAGATACGCACTTCAACCTGAACGGCTGGCATGCCTAAAAGTTGGAGGCGTTCAGATAACCCTGTTGCGAGCGATGCGGCAGCCGTCTTACGTGTCTTTGTGAGTGCGGCTCCAGTGGTACAGAGGGACTTTCGGAGCTGTTCTACTTCCAGAGTTTTCTTTGCAAGATATTCATCGCTATTCTCAATGCGGTCAAGTTGTTCTGCAAGGGAATTTCGGAGCTCAATGAGCTCTTCAACACTCGTCTTGCGGTGTTTCTTCAGCAGCCCATAAAGGGTGGAGAGGCGCTCATCAAGATATGCAAGTCGCTGAGGGTCGCCTTCGGTGCGCTCTGCGGCTTGTTCAATATCCTGTTCAAGGTCGTCAAGTTCAATTCGGCAAGACTCCAAGCGCTCCGTCCATTCCGAGACGGCTGGCATCACTTCCTCAACTTGGCGAAGGTTATTGATGGCTTGGCGCAACTGCTGTGTGACGGAGAATTCCTCGGAGTTGAGCATGTTATAAGCACCCTGGAGCGACTGACGGATTTCCTCGGCATGCTCCAAAAGTTCCTGCTCCTGTTCCAACTCTTCTTGCTCACCCTCTTTGAGGTTGGCCTCTTCGAGTTGTTGGAGCTGAAACTGCATGTATTCCGTATCCGTTTGATCCTTCGCCACTTGTTCACGGAGCTCGCGGAGTTCCTTTTCTGCTACAGTGTAGGTCGCAAAAAGCTCAGTATACTGCTTGCGACATTCTTCGTTATCCGCCATTGCATCCAACACGGAGAGCAAAAAATCTTCACGCCCCATCAAGAGGTTACGGTGTTGCGAATGGATGTCTATGATATAAGCCGAAAGCTCTTTGAGCACGGTGAGTTGCACAGGCGTATCGTTGAGAAAGGCTCTGCTTTTGCCTGCCGAAGTGATCTCACGGCGCACAATGCATTCCGCTCCGTCGAAATCAATGTCGTTGTCAGCAAAAAAGCTTTCGAGATGAAGCCCAGCAACGTCGAAAGTGGCCTCGATGTGACACTTTGCAGCACCCGCCTTTAAGGCTTTGGCATCCGCACGTTGGCCACAAATCAAACCGAGTGCGCCGAGGATGATACTCTTACCCGCACCCGTTTCACCCGTAATCACAGAAAAACCGCTCGACAAGTCTATGTCGAGCTTTTCTATGAGGGCGTAGTTAGATATAGTGAGATGAGTTAACATTTAATCTTTTCTCCTTTACTTCTGTATCTTTCTCCAATACGTATTTTGCGAAGCGTTAATGCGGCTTAAGAGTTCGAAGAGGTCTTCCTTCTCTTTCGGCGTAGCCTTACCGACATAGATATTCACAATTTCATCACGCTTGTATTCCGTAAAGAGTTCGGGCAAACGGGACATTGGTTTGTTTTCACGAGCCGTCTTTAAAAGGTCAAAAGCTTCCGTTATCGCCGCACGACCTCTGTCTGCATTTTCCGCCATAATGTCTAAGCCCTCACGGTAATACTTATACTGAAACTCGCGATACTCCTTCATGCCATTATCCAAATAGTCGTTGATAATGGCAAAGCGATTCTTCTCGTCGTCAAAGGCTTTCCAACCCTTTGCTGAGAGAAGGAGGCTCTGAGCATTCGTTACAATCGTCTTGGCAGTTTCTAAAACCTCCGTACCTCCGAGTGGCGCCATCGTGTCAAGGTCCATGCCGATAATGAGGTAGGCATAGTAGGCTATAAGTGCCGTAAGGTCCTTGTCTATCGCCTCAACCCGAAACTCAAGTTGGTCAAACTCACGATAATTAAAGGAGAAAGAGGGATCATTGGTGCTAAAAACGGTCGTCGTATAAGCACTATTATACACAGGACGACTGCTCTGCACCATCAATGAAGCTGTTGCGTCACCCGTTGCATCGTCGTATTTCTCAATCGTAATGGAGAAGCTACACGAAATGCGTTCGTTGGGGCGGAATTGAAGATTTGTCCACTGACGTGTATTAATAAACTCCTTCAAAGCCTCTTGCAACGCCTCAAATACCGCAGTATTCGTACCCTCTACTTTTTGCGCATTCACCGTTACCTTCGCATCCAATTCCTGGGCGCAAAGCGTTGTGGGCATAAGGCAGACAATTAAGAGCAACGCACAAAGGCGAGGCGCTATGAGGGATTTTAATTGAGCGAACATAAATAATCAATTATATCCTTGGCAACTTCCGTCTTTGACTTGAGTTCAAAGGGCACGGGAGCGCCTTCAGCGGGAATGATAGTCACTTTATTCGTGTCGTGTTGGAACCCTGCACCGGCATCATTGAGAGAGTTGAGCACGATGAAGTCCAACTTTTTGCGACACAACTTTTCCTGAGCATGCGCCAACTCGTTTGCAGTTTCAAGAGCGAAACCTACGAGGCGTTGGTCGGCACGTTTCTGTGCACCAAGGGCTGCCGCAATATCTTGTGTGGGAACAAGATTGAGCTCCAACCCACTCTCACCACGCTTAATCTTTTCACCAGCTACAGAAGCCACGGTAAAGTCAGCCACAGCAGCACACATGATTGCCGCATCACAGTTCTGGAAAAGCGTAGTTGCCGCCTCATACATTTCAGCCGCACTTTCCACATCCGTACGTCGAATGTTGGGGTGCTTCACTTCGAGTTTCGTAGGACCACTAATGAGTTCCACTTCCCAACCTCGCTTGGCACATTCCTCAGCTAAGGCATACCCCATCTTACCGCTGGAATAGTTGCCAATGAAGCGCACAGGGTCAATCTTTTCATACGTTGGCCCCGCCGTAATCAAGACACGACGCTTCGGACCTTGCTGCTGTGCAAAGAAACGAGCAATGTGGTCAAAAATCACTTCGGGCTCCTCCATTCTGCCCTTACCTACAAGGTGAGAAGCCAACTCTCCTGAAGCTGGCTCAATGATGTAATTACCAAAGGAGCGGAGACGGTCCAAATTCTGTTGCGTAGAGGGATGCGCAAACATATCCAAGTCCATCGCAGGAGCCACAAACACGGGCGCCTTCATCGAAAGGTAAGTCGTAATCAGCATATTGTCAGCTATACCATTCGCCATCTTACCAATAGAAGCCGCTGTAGCAGGAGCAATTACCATTACGTCAGCCCATTGTCCGAGATCCACATGACTGTGCCACGAACCGTCGCGCTGAGCAAAGAATTCGCTGATTACAGGGTTGGAAGAAAGCGCCGAGAGCGTAACAGGCGTGATAAATTCTTTGCCCGAGGGGGTAATAACAACCTGCACCTCTGCCCCAGCCTTGACAAAGAGGCGAATGAGTTGACATGCCTTGTAAGCAGCAATGCTTCCAGTGATGCCCAAAACGATATGTTTTCCTTTCATCATAATGTTCGTTTTTGTTAAGAGGGCAAATGCCCTAATATCTTGCAAATTTAAGACATTTCTTAAGAATAACAGGGGCAAAAAACTGAAAAAGCAGCATTTCCGCTCCTCTCATACTCAATATTTATTGGAACGTTAAAATTATCAAGTTATTTCAAACCCCTCTTTTCAGAAATTTGTAAATTTGCACTTTATATGGAAAATTTTATTGAAGCCCTTGAGCGGTTTGTAGTTGCTGAAATACGCGCAAGCGGTGAGCCTGCCGATTACAACCATGACGCGGTAGAGATTCTGGATGCCCGAAATCACCTCTTCCGCAAGCGTGAAAATTGCGCCACCGACGAGGAGAATAACATCTATGCCTTGCGCGAATTTTTCCGCATTGACGACGATACGCTCGACTTCGTACCCGACCGCGGACGTATGCAAAGCGTGGCGCGCAATTGGTATTGAAAATCAACGCATTTTCACCTCAACCACACTTATTCTCAAACACGAAAAACTAAGTCTCAAATAATTTCAACTAAGTGAGACTTAATTTCAATTAACTCACTATTAGTTTTCACACTTTGAGATTGCGTTTCTACCCCATTTAAAAGGGGCTATAAAAGAAGACATTTCACAAAAACAAAATAACGACTATGGAACCCGTATTCAAACGCCGCGTCCCCATTCAGTTACGTTTCAATGACGTAGACGGATTCGGCCACATCAATAACAACGCCTACCTTGCTTATTACGACTTGGGCAAGGAGGATTACTTAATGAATCTCATCGACCGCGAATTTTATCGCCGCGACATCGTACCCGTGGTGGCAAATATCAAGGCTGATTTCTTCCATCCCATTTTCCACGGCGACAGCATCGAAATGCAAACACGCATTTCACGACTTGGTTCGAAAAGCATCACTTTCCACCAGCAGGCAGTGAATGTAAACACGCAGCAGGTGCTTTGTGAATGCTACACCGTGGTTGTTACCTACTCGCTCTCGCAACAAGCGCCTGTGGAAATCCCTGGTTGGATGCGCGAGAAGATAGAAGAATTTGAGGGAGTGAAGTTCTAAATTCTCCTTTCAAGCGAAACCTTATTGCCATGCAACAAATCATTTACGCGCAAAACCTCTGCGACGAATTAGATAGCCTTGTAGCGCACCTTGCACCCGACCGCGTCTTCATTTTGACCGACACGACAACGCAAGAGTGCTGCCTCCCCCTGCTCAGAAGTTGTGCTACGGTCAGCGCTGCCCACCAAATTGTAATTGGCAGTACGGACAGCAACAAAACATTAGAGAGCCTTACCAGCGTGTGGCAACAACTGGGCGACAACGGGGCGAGCCGCCATTCTCTGCTTCTTTGCCTCGGTGGCGGAATGGTTACCGACCTCGGCGGATTTGCTGCTGCAACATTTAAGCGTGGCATCCCCTTCATTAACATTCCCACAACGCTCCTAGCAATGGTTGACGCAGCCGTTGGAGGAAAGACAGGCATCAATTTCAATGGGTTAAAAAATGAAATTGGAGCCTTCCGCGAAGCTGAAGCAGTAATCATTGACACACAGTTTCTCCGCACCCTCGATACCGAAAACTTGCGCTCAGGTTATGCCGAGATGCTCAAACATGCCTTACTTGAAGGCGTAGACATGTGGGCAACACACCTCTGTTTCGACCTTGAAAATCTCGATTACTCCCAGTTGCAGGACCTTGTGCGCCAAAGCATAGACGTCAAACGTCGCATCGTAGCCGAAGACCCTACGGAAAAGGGACTTCGCAAAGCCTTAAACCTCGGACATACTACAGCACACGCCTTTGAAAGTCTTGCCATGCAGGGACATCGTACCTTGCTTCACGGTTACGCAGTAGCTTGGGGCCTTGCAGGAGAATTATATCTCAGCACGATTAAGTTAGGCTTCCCCATTGACCGCATGCGCCAAACTGTTCAGTTCATCAATGAGCACTATGGCAAATTTGATTTCACCTGCAACCATTACGAGCAACTCTATACCTATATGACGCACGACAAGAAGAATGTTGGCGACGAAGTAAACTTTACCTTGCTCGGCAATGTGGGAGATATCCGCCTCAATCAGCATGCCACGAAGGATGAACTCTTTGAAATGTTCGATTTCTTGAGAGAAGGGAATTAAGAAAGGAGGAAGGGAGTTCCCGGTTTGCTTTACCTTCAAAATTCTTTTACACTCCCCCTAATAAAATCATCTTACATTCCCTTCATAACCCCATTCACTCTTCACCTCGAACGAGAAAATCCACACCGCCAGGTACTTTGGCTTTAGCCGGACTTCGGTCCTCATTTCCCCATTTTACTTTCTCATTTCAAAAAACTATGTTCTACCTCCTCCTAAACGCCTTCACCGTAATCCTCGGCAGTCTCATCGGAGCAATTGCTAAAAAGGTGATTCGTGATAAATACATAACGGTGATGAATACAGCCATGGGGCTCGCTGCATTAGTCTTAGGCATCAGCGTCGCTATGGAAAACATGAAAATGTCTAACTATCCCGTGCTCTTTATTGGTTGTCTTTCAGTTGGCGGACTTATTGGCACCGCTCTCCGTTTTGACCAACGCATGGAGAAAGCAACACAAAAAGTTAGCAAGGGAACAGGAAACGATATTGCTCAAGGAATCACAACAGCTGTGCTATTCTGCTGTGTCGGAACGCTTTCCATGATGGGGCCAGTGCTTTTGGCGCTCAAAGGAGATAGCACGTATCTCATGACAGTGGCTATCTTGAACCTCGTAACGATGATTGTTATTGCTTCTTCCTACGGCATTTGGACGGCGCTTACAGCGATTTTTGTCTTCTTGTGGCAAGGGGGATTCTATCTCATAGCCAAACTCTCGGCCGACTTTATTTCTGATGAGTTGGTGGCTGAAACGTCCATCGTTGGGGGTGTTCTTATTGCCGCAGCCGGACTTGGTGTGATGCACATCAAGGATTGTAAGACCATTAACCTACTCCCTGCCCTCTTGATGCCACTCCTGTTTTTCTTAGTCAGAAACCTTTTCGTCTAACCCTCTACTCATGAAAAGAATATCTCTCTTACTTGCCTTCTTTCCCTTTCTGCTCTCAGCGCAAGCGCCTGCGGATGCAGTGAAGGAGTATTTCAAGAAAGTTATAGCAACCCCTACGGGAGCGACAATCCCAACTCCGAGCGAAGACTTGAAGCAAGTGCAGCTCTCTGTGGAAGATGCTTGGACGTTGTGGCGCGAGAGTTTTACGGAAGCCTCTTGCTACACGAAGCAGGCTATTTCCGCCGACTCACAAGGTGCTTATGAAATCCCCGCAAGCTTAGAGCCCAACGCGCGTATGCCTTACTACTACGGCACAAAGGGAGATAAGCCCACCGAAGGTTATCCTTTCTTCCTCTATCTCCATGGTTCGGGACCGAAAGCCAATGAATGGGCAACGGGACTCAAACTTGCGACGCATTTCAAGGACGGCCCGAGCGCTTATCTCGTTCCTCAGATTCCGAATGAGGGAGAATATTACCGCTGGTGGCAACGTGGTAAACAATATGTGTGGCAACACGTGTTGCGTAGTGCACTTGTGGACGAAAATATCAATCCCTTGCGCCTTTATTTCTTTGGTATTTCCGAAGGGGGGTATGGCAGTCAGCGCTTGGCGAGTTTCTACGCCGACTATCTCGCAGGGGCGGGACCGATGGCGGGAGGTGAGCCACTTCAAAACGCTCCTGCTGAAAACTTAATGCATACTGCGTTCTCGCTTCGGACAGGCGAACTCGACCGCACTTTTTATCGTGATATCTTAACCCGACGTACGGGAGCGACTTTGGATACTTTAGCGGCACATTTCCCAGGTTATTACAACCATTGGATACATCTTCCCGAAGGTCGTGGACATAGCATTGACTATAGCCCAACAACACCCTGGTTAGCGAAACATGTGCGAAACGCAGCGCCTCAAACGTTCCGCTGGGAGAATTACGAGATGGACGGATGGAAGCGCAATGCGTTCTACAACCTTAAGGTCGTGGAAGAAGTGGCTGATAGTGCAGGCAATCGCACGTTCTACACCTACGCAACCCGTAAGAATGAAATCCATATCACCGCAGAGCACGTTGCGTATGAGATTACCATCCGCGACCCGGGCATGGGTATTCCCTTAAGTCAGAAGAAGCACTACACACCAGCGGCTCACGGCAAGCTCCGCCTCTTCCTTGATGCACGCCTCTTCAATCCCAAGCGTGCCCTAAGCATCTTCGTCAACGGCAAACTGGTATTCAAGGGCAAACTTCAGTCTAATGCGGCCGCACTTGCGGAAAGTATTGCCACCTATGCCGACCCCTGCCGTTGCTATCCCTATGCAGTAGATGCAACGTGGTAATAACTCACACTCAATTAGAATAATCCCCGTGGAGAAGGCTTAAGATTTAAAGCTCTCTCCACGTTTTTTATAGCATATCTCAAACGGGGAAAACTAAAAGTAACTTAATTTGAATTATCTGAGACTTAATTTCAACTAAGTGAGACTTAATTTTCAGTATCTCGGATTGACGAAAAATAGTCACACAACAACACTCCTTTTTAAGAGCATCTGTCATCATAAATAATGGATTTAGGCCAGAGAATCCACAGAAAATTAAACAAAATGTAATTAAAATTCGATTTTTGCTTGTCATTTTGAAATATATCCTCTATATTTGCCGGCGAAACAACAACACAAACTATGCAGACTCAGATTACACATAATCGCCATCACCATCATTTCCTTCCAAAAGGCGGGTTGAGACGTGTGTAAACTATGTGTATCTCAATGAGATGAACGTATTCTCGAGGCTCTCCCGATGTTGTACAAGGGTGAGCCTCGATATTTTTTGAATCTAAGACAAACACAAAACGAACAACTATGTTACGTATAGCAATACAGTCGAAGGGCCGTCTGCACGACGACACGATGGCACTTCTTGCCGAAGCCGGCATCAAGATTGACAAATCAAAGCGCACACTCCTGCTTGCTGCGCGAAACTTCCCCATGGAAATCCTCTTTATGCGCGATGACGACATCCCCGGTATCGTTGCCGACGGCACTGCCGACATTGGCGTCGTTGGCCTCAACGAAGTACTGGAACGCAATGAGGATGTAAAGGTGGTGCGCCAGTTGGGTTTTGGCGGATGTCGCCTTTCGATAGCCATTCCTAAGAATGAGCCCTACGAGGGTGTAGAATGGTTGCAAGGTAAGCGCATTGCGACTTCTTACCCCGGCATTTTGCAACGTTTCCTCGCCGATAAAGGCATTACGGCTCAAGTTCACACCATCACGGGATCGGTTGAAATTTCTACAGCGATTGATATTGCCGATGCTATCTTTGATATCGTAAGTTCTGGTTCTACCCTTGTGAGTAACAACCTTAAGGAAGTGGAGCGCGTAACCAACAGTGAAGCGGTTCTTATTGCAGGAAAAGAATTAAACGCTGAAGCGCAAGCCACACTTGACGACTTGCTCTTCCGCCTTACGGCAGTACAAAACGCTATCGATAAAAAATATGTCCTGATGAATGCTCCAAGCGACTGCGTTAGTGACATTCTTGCCGAACTTCCTGGCATGAAGAGCCCTACAGTAATGCCATTGGCGCAAGAAGGTTGGTGTAGCATTCATGCAGTACTTGAAGAAAAACGCTTTTGGGAAATTATTGGTCGCCTGAAAGCAAAAGGAGCGCAGGGAATACTTGTGCTTCCGATTGAAAAGATGATATATTAAATTAGTAGGCGGATTCGTTTACTAAAAAGACTTTTAGTCCCTCAACTATGACCCTTTCTCTTTCTCCAAATAAATCTGAGTGGGCGGAACTCCTACGCCGTCCCTCGCTTGACGTAACTCAACTCTTCGATATCGTACGTCCTATTGTGGATGAGGTAGCTACGAAGGGCGATGCAGCACTCCGTGCTTACGCTGAGCGTTTCGATAAGGTGTGTCTCACTGACCTACGCGTGAAGGAGGCAGAAATTTGCGTGGCAGAGTCACACGTTTCTGACGATTTGAAGAAAGCCATCCGCCAAGCCTACTCACAGATTTACACCTTCCATGCTGCGCAACGCTTCAATGGGGTTTGCGTAGAAACAGCTCCGGGTGTGGTGTGCGAACAACGCGCTTTGCCCATCTCTAGAGTCGGTCTTTACATCCCTGGTGGCTCTGCGCCCCTTTTCTCAACCGTATTGATGCTCGGCATTCCCGCCCGCATCGCAGGATGTGAGAAAGTCGTGCTCTGCACTCCCCCTGCGAAAGACGGAAGTGTGCACCCCGCCATTCTCTTCGCTGCTTCGCTCTGCGGCATTACCGAAATTTTCAAAGTAGGTGGCGCGCAGGCGGTAGCTGCTATGGCTGTAGGGACAGAGACTGTGCCTAAAGTGGACAAGATATTCGGCCCTGGCAATCAATATGTAATGGCGGCCAAACAATGGGTAGCTTTGAAAGGCACGGCAATAGACATGCCCGCTGGTCCAAGTGAAGTAGAAGTGCTTGCAGACGACTCTGCGCGTGCAGACTTTGTTGCAGCCGACCTTCTTAGCCAAGCAGAGCATGGTCCTGATAGCCAAGCTATCCTTATTACTACAAGTCGCGCTCTTGCAGAAGAAGTAGTGACGGAAGTTACTCGCCAATGTGCCGCACTTCCTCGCCATGAAATAGCAGAAAAGGCGTTGCAACACAGCAAGATTATTGTGTTCGAAACTATGGAAGAAGCGCTCGAAATGACAAATGAGTACGCGCCCGAGCACTTAATCATTGCCACCCGCAACTATCGTGAAGTGGCGCAGAAGATTCACCACGCAGGCTCCGTGTTCCTTGGAAATTTCAGTTGCGAAAGTGCTGGCGATTATGCATCAGGCACAAACCACACACTTCCTACTTCAGGTTTCGCACGCTCTTATAGCGGACTCTGCCTTGATAGCTTTATGCGCAAAATTACTTTCCAAGAGCTCACTCCCGAAGGTATTCGTAGCATTGGAAGAACGGTAGAGCTCATGGCAAGTGCGGAAGAATTGGACGCTCACCGAAATGCGATGACCGTTCGCCTTGCAGCATGTCAAGATACGGAAGTAGTAGCTACAGATACGGAATCCCTAGCTTCACTCGTACGCCCAAATGTACTTAAGATGGAGGCTTATAGTTCTGCCCGAGATGAATATTCAGGCAAGCAAGCTACTGTATTCCTCGATGCGAATGAGAATCCCTACAATGCGCCATTTAATCGCTATCCCGACCCACTCCAAACAGAGGTAAAGGCGGAACTGGCGGAACAGAAAGGCGTTCGCCCCTCACAAATATTCTTGGGCAATGGTAGCGATGAGGCTATTGACCTCGTGTTCCGCGTATTCTGTCGCCCAGGCGTAGATAATGTAGTGGCACTTGAGCCAACCTATGGCATGTATGCCGTTTGCGCCGCAACAAACGATGTAGAGTACCGCCGCGTATTGCTTTGCGAAGATTTTTCTTTCAGTGCGACAGATGTGCTTAAGGCTACCGACGCCACGACCAAGGCTATTTTCCTCTGCTCTCCCAACAATCCTACGGGCAATCTCTTACCCCGTGCGGAGATAGACATCTTATTAAAGGAGTTCCCCGGTATCGTGGTGGTGGATGAGGCTTACGGCGACTTTGTTCCCGAAGCGTCGTTACGCTTTGCGCTTGATGCGCACCCCCGCCTCATTGTGCTCGCCACATTCTCCAAGGCGTGGGCATCTGCAGGACTTCGCCTCGGCATTGCTATGGCTTCGGAAGAAATCATCGGCTATTTCAACAAGGTGAAATACCCCTACAACGTAAACATCCTCACTCAGCAACAAGCACTTGAGATTTTGAAGAACAAAGACCTCGTTGCCGATTGGATTAAATTGACTCTCGATGAGCGCGAACGCCTTGCTGAAGCGCTTGCATCCCTTACAGGATGCCAAAAGGTTTACCCTTCAGATGCTAACTTTGTGTTAATAAAAATAGACAATGCAACGGCGCTCTACAATGCCCTTGTTGACCGCGGCATTATCGTAAGAAATCGTAGTAAGGTGACACTCTGTAACGATTGTCTGCGCATTACCGTTGGCACTCCCGCAGAAAATAACGCATTACTTTCAGCCTTGAAGGAGTTGACCTCAAGCGCATCGTAATATTCCCCTCTCTTGATGCCCTACATCATGAAAAAAGCACTTTTTATCGACCGCGACGGCACGCTTATCCAAGAGCCTGCCGACGAACAAATAGATGATTTCTCAAAACTCGTTTTTGTGCCTGGTACATTCCGAGCCTTGACCACGATTCGCGAACTTACGGATTACGAACTCGTTATGGTGAGCAACCAGGACGGATTGGGCACGGAGGCTTTCCCCGAGGACACCTTCTGGCCCGTACATAATTTCATTTTGGACACACTCAAGGGCGAGGGAGTGGAATTTGACAACATCCTTATTGACCGCCATTTCCCGCATGAGAATGCCCCGACGCGCAAACCCGGAACGGGGATGCTCACGGAGTATATGACGGGCGAATATGACTTGGCGAATTCCTACGTTATCGGCGACCGTGCCACGGATGTGCAATTGGCGGAAAACTTAGGTTGCCAGGCGCTCCAAATTGGTACGGACGGGATGGATTGGAAGAAGATTACGGAAATCCTTGTAGCGGGCGAGCGCACCAGTGAGGTGAAGCGCACGACGCGTGAAACGGATATCTACGTGCGTATCGACCTTGATCGCGCCGGACGTTGTGATATTTCCACAGGGCTCGGTTTTCTCGACCACATGCTCGCACAGATTGCCCACCACGGCGGACTCTCGCTCACCGTTCATACGAAGGGCGATTTGCAAGTGGACGAACACCACACCGTAGAAGACACCGCCCTCGCACTTGGGGAATGTCTGCGCAAAAGCCTCGGCAATAAGCTCGGCATTAGTCGTTATGGCTATTGCCTTCCTATGGATGATTGCCTCTGCCAAGTAGCTCTTGACTTCGGCGGTCGCCCATGGTTGCAATGGGATGCCGAATTCAAGCGCGAACGTATCGGAGATGTCCCCACAGAGCTCTTCTTCCACTTCTTCAAAAGCCTCAGCGACGCCGCATTAATGAATCTCAGCATCCGCGCTGAGGGACAAAACGAACACCATAAGATTGAAGGCATCTTCAAAGCCCTTGCGCGTGCCATCAAGATGGCGGTAGCAAGAGATGTGCGCCACTTAGTTTTGCCTTCAAGTAAGGGGACGCTTTAAGAAACCGAGTTAGTTAAAACTATTTGAGATTTAGTTTGAAATAAGTGAGACTTAATTTAAATTAACTCACTAATAGTTTTCACTATCTAAGATTACCCTTTCAGCAATTCCCATTCTCAACACACAACTAAAGAAACTTCCATCGTGAAAACTGCTATAGTTCAATATAATGCAGGAAATATTTGCTCTGTAATCAATGCCCTACGCCGCATCGGAGTAGCGCCCATTGTTACGAGTAATCCCGAAGAAATTAAGAGTGCCGACCGCGTCATTTTCCCTGGACAAGGCGAAGCGGCTACTACCATTGCGCACCTTAAGCGTAGTGGGCTCGACCGCGTAATTAAGGAATTGCGCCAGCCTGTACTTGGAATTTGCATTGGTCAACAATTGCTCTGCGAACATTCCGACGAAGGCAACACACCCTGCCTTAATGTTTTTGAAGGAAGCCGTGTGCAGAAATTCGTTGCGCCTGAGGGGGTAAACTTAAAGGTGCCTCACATGGGGTGGAACACGATTGAGAACACCCGTTCGCCACTCTTCACGAATCTTGAGCCAGAGAGTTACGTCTATTTCGTACATAGCTTCTACGCTCCCGTTTGTGAGTGGACTATTGCTGAAACCAATTACGGCGGCATTCCCTTTAGCGCCGCCATGCGTCGCGACAATTTCTTCGCCACTCAGTTCCACCCCGAAAAGAGTGGCACCGTGGGCGAACAGATTCTCACCAATTTTATGCAACTTGACTTATGATTGAACTCATCCCAGCCATAGACATCATTGACGGTAAGTGCGTGCGCCTTACGAAAGGAGATTACGACGCCAAGAAAGTGTATGATGCCAATCCTACCGACGTAGCCAAGCGCTTTGAGGACATGGGCGTGACGCGTCTTCACATGG
The DNA here is from genome assembly GCA_045657925.1 of Alloprevotella sp. Taxonomy (GTDB): domain Bacteria; phylum Bacteroidota; class Bacteroidia; order Bacteroidales; family Bacteroidaceae; genus Alloprevotella. The sequence continues at coordinate 56,339 of JAZOUA010000017.1, forward strand.
TGGACCTTGATGGTGCGAAAGAAAGTCACATCATAAACTACCGCGTGCTAGAGCAAGTTGCAACGCAAACGAACCTTGTGATTGACTTCGGCGGAGGCGTAAAGCATGCCGACGACTTACGCATTGCGTTTGACAACGGAGCTTCAATGGTGACCATCGGTAGTTTGGCCGCCACCCAACCAGAGCTACTCTTGGATTGGGCACAAACATTTGGTGCCGAACGCTTCATTGTGGGCGCCGATGCGCTTGATGGTCGCGTCAAAATCAAAGGTTGGAAGGAGGATGGCGGAATGACGCTCGACGATTTCATAACCTTTTACATGCAACACGGTATTACGCAAGTGCTCTGCACAGATATTAGCCGCGATGGCATGCTCCAAGGGCCCAATACGGCACTCTATAAAGACATTATGGCACGCTTCCCCAATTGCCACTTGATTGCGAGTGGCGGAGTGAGCAACGATGCCGACATTGAAGCACTTCACGAAACGGGCATCCCTGCCGTCGTTTTCGGAAAAGCTTTCTATGAAGGGAGAATCAATCTTCCCGCTTTGCTTAAGAGAATAGAGTAAAGAGTAAAGATAAAGGATGCCATTCGGCACGCACCGTCGACACGGCATCTTTGTCTCCATCCTCACACCTCTACCCTCTTTTATCTTTACTCTTTTAACTTTACTCTTTAACCCATGCTTGCAAAACGCATAATCCCCTGCCTCGACGTAAAAGATGGGCGCACGGTGAAGGGGACTAACTTTGTAAACCTCCGAGAAGCGGGAGACCCCGTAGAACTTGGGAAAGCCTATAGCCTACAAGGCGCCGACGAACTCGTTTTTCTCGATATTACCGCCACCCATGAGGGACGCAAAACATTTACTGAGATGGTGAGCCGCGTGGCCGCCGAAGTGTCCATCCCATTTACCGTTGGCGGAGGCATTAATGAACTTTCCGACATCGACAAGATGCTCGGAGCGGGGGCCGATAAAGTAAGTATCAACTCTGCCGCACTGCGCCGCCCCGAACTAATTGATGAAATTGCGCGCAACTTTGGCTCGCAAGTGTGCGTAACGGCCATAGACGCCCGTTTGGAAGACAACGGCGAATGGTGGTGTTACGTAAACGGCGGCAGAATACGCACCGAGCGTCGCCTCTTTGAATGGGCGCGCGAAGTGGCCGACCGCGGCGCGGGCGAAATACTCTTCACGAGCATGAACCACGATGGCGTGAAAACAGGATTTGCAAACGAGGCACTCGCTCTGCTTTCCGACAATCTCCCCATCCCAATTATTGCTTCGGGAGGCGCAGGGGCGAAGGAGCATTTCGCCGATGCCTTCCGCATTGGTCACGCCGACGCCGCACTAGCCGCTAGTGTGTTCCACTTCGGTGAGATTCCCATCCCCGAACTCAAGACGTACCTCCGCGCAGAGGGAATTCCCGTGCGCTAAGAACCCAAAAGATTTCCCCCTTCTCATTTATCCTTTCTCCTTTTCCTATGATTGACTTCGAAAAACAAGGCGGACTCGTTCCCGCTATTATCCAAGATAACACTACACGTAATGTACTCATGCTTGGGTACATGAACCAAGAATCTTACGCAAAGACGCTCGAAACGGGGCGCGTTACATTCTTCAGCCGTTCTCGCCAACGCCTTTGGACAAAGGGCGAAGAGAGTGGCAACTACCTTGAACTTGTCAGCATCGCCGAAGATTGCGACAACGACACACTCCTTGTGAAAGTTATACCTCATGGTCCCACCTGCCACACGGGAACGGATACATGTTGGGGCGAAAAGAATGAGGCCAATCCCTTACTTTTCCTTTCGCAACTCCAAGATGTGGTGGAGCAACGCCACCGCGATATGCCCGAAGGCTCTTATACGACCACCCTTTTCCGAGACGGACTCAACCGCATGGCACAGAAGGTGGGCGAAGAAGCGCTCGAAGCCGTAATTGAAGCCACTAACGGCACCAACGACCGCTTGCTCTACGAGGCATCCGACATGTTCTTCCACCTTGAAGTATTGCTCACCGCCAAAGGTCTGCGCATCGAGCAAGTGGCGGAGGAATTGCAAAAGCGCCATCAGCCTGGATGGAAAAAGCATTAACAGAAAAACGGCGAATAAGCCTCTGAATGGCATCTATTTATAACGTAGCCACCAGAACTTCTGTTTCCGTAAAAACTATAAGTAACCTAGTTAAAAATTAGTCTCAAATAATTTTTCCTAAGTTACTTATAGTTTTTCTTTTTATAGACCTAACCCGCTCCTTAAGGCAAAGTCAACATCTTTTGAGGGGCCCATTCTTCCCTACATAACCAGCCCATCACTTTATTTTCCCTTTCTAAAAGTTGCAAATTCGTTTCTTTATCGTAACTTTGTCACTTGATAACATATTAAACTCTATACTACAAAATGGGAAAAGTTCTTATCATTGGCGCAGGTGGCGTTGCCACTGTTGCAGCGCACAAGGTGGCGCAGAACTCTGACGTATTTGATGAAATTATGATTGCAAGCCGCACAAAGTCTAAGTGCGACGCTATTGTTAAGGCAATTGGCAATCCTAACATCAAAACTGCACAGGTTGATGCTGATAACGTACCTGAATTGGTGGCACTCTTTAACGAGTTTAAGCCCGATCTCGTGATGAACCTCGCGCTCCCTTATCAGGACCTCACTATCATGGAGGCTTGTTTGGAGTTCGGTTGTTCGTATCTCGACACGGCAAACTACGAACCCAAGGATGAAGCACACTTTGAGTATTCTTGGCAATGGGCATACAAGGAACGCTTTGAGCAAGCTGGACTTACCGCAATTCTTGGTTGTGGTTTTGACCCTGGTGTGACTTCTATTTACACCGCTTATGCTGCTAAGCACCACTTTGACGAAATCCATTACCTCGATATCGTTGACTGTAACGCGGGTGACCATGGTAAGGCGTTTGCAACCAACTTTAATCCCGAAATCAATATTCGCGAAATCACTCAGAAGGGACTTTATTGGGAAAATGGCCAATGGGTGGAAACCGAACCCCTTGAAATTCATCAGCCTCTTACTTACCCAAACATCGGTCCCCGTGAGTCTTACCTCCTTCACCATGAAGAAATCGAAAGTCTCGTAAAGAATTATCCTACCATCAAGCGTGCGCGCTTTTGGATGACTTTCGGTCAAGAATACTTGACTCACCTTCGCGTGATTCAGAATATTGGTATGGACAGCATCGTACCTATTTGCTACGAAGGTCATTGGATTCAGCCCCTTCAGTTCTTGAAGGCCGTTCTTCCCAATCCCCAGGACCTCGGTGAGAACTACGAAGGCGAAACAAGTATCGGTTGCCGCATCCGTGGTATCAAGGACGGCAAGGAACGTACCTACTACGTTTACAACAACTGCTCACACCGCGCAGCATATGAGGAAACAGGTATGCAGGGCGTAAGCTACACAACAGGTGTTCCCGCTTGCATCGGCGCACGTATGTTTATGCTCGGACTCTGGAAGCGTCCCGGTGTATGGAACGTAGAAGAATTCGATCCCGATCCCTTCATGGACGAACTCAACAAGCAAGGCCTCCCTTGGCACGAAATCTTTGACGGCGATCTTGAGCTCTAAAAGTTCTGTTCTCCCCAAAACAATAGGCGCACCAAGACCGACTGAAGACTTGGTGCGCTATTTTATTTCGCAACAGATGACTGAAAAAGAAAAAGCCGAGGCTGGTTTACTTTACAATGCCAACTACGACCTCACACTGACCTCCGAGCGCTTGGCATGTATGGATAAGTGTTACGACTATAACAAACTGCGCCCCTCGCAAAAACAAAAGCGCGACGCCTTACTCCGCCAGTTGCTCGGAAAAGCGGGGAAAAATCTTTGCATTGAGCAACCCTTCTTCTGCGATTACGGACGCAACATTGAGGTGGGCGACAACTTCTTTATGGGAGTCAATGGCGTGATTCTTGATGGAGCAAAGGTAACATTTGGTAACAATGTTTTCGTAGCCCCTAACTGTGGGTTTTACACCGCAGGGCATCCCTTCGACCCCATTCAGCGCAACGAAGGATTAGAATACGCTTGCCCCATCAGCATTGGTAATAACGTTTGGATAGGAGCAGGAGTCAGCATCGTTCCTGGTGTTACAATCGGCAACAACTCCGTCATTGGCGCCGGTAGCGTTGTTACACGCGACATTCCTGAAGGTGTACTTGCCGTAGGGAATCCCTGCCGAGTGATTAAGAGAATTGTGGGGAGCGAAACAACTGAAAGATGAGTTGCTCCTTGAGAAACACACAGAACAAAACTTTTTACCCTTCACGGGAAAAGGTAAACAATAGAAAAACGAATACAGATAGGCCCTTATATTTATGACATCAGAGCGCGATGAACTCGTGATGCGCCAACTCTTACAGCTGGCCTACGACTTCAGTTACATCCCCACCTTCAACTATGAGGTGCATCCTCAATTATATGACTTGCTTCCAGAAATCAATCAGTTGATGCTTGATTCAATGGACCATTGGTTTGAAACGGAAGGGCGTGAGTTTTCTGAGGAACACCGACGCAAGACCTCCTTACGCTTTTGCTTGACGTTGGGAGTGGGGGCGTCGTGGTTTTTCTACCAACAGGAGGAACCCATTGACGCAAAGTCGCTCTTTCAAATCATGGCGGCGCCACGCGGTGAGGATGCGATGGACGAGTTTATCGAAGACGCCGTAGGCATTTGGTTTTCGAGCGACTCCGATAAGCATTCCCAGTGGTTGGCTCTCTGTGATAGTACCTACGAAATGCTTATCGCTCACTACGATTGGACGATTAAGGAAGAGAAGTTCCAAGCGGGACTCACGGCGGTGAGAGCGGGCATCGTGATAGGTATAGGTATTATCATGCATGAGCGCACCAAGATGCGATATAAGGGAGACTTTGCTTGGGATCAGCATGTTTGGAGCAGTTTTATTTGTGACAAGCGCCACACTATTGCTACGACGCTCGACATGTGGGTAAAGAAGTGCCTTAAAGTGGGACTCCCCATTGACGGAAACATTGTGTCGCTACCGAAGGAGAATCCTCCTTACGAACATCAAGTAGAATCTTACCACCTACTCACACTACCAGGCAACGCGGGCATTCAAACAATTTTTCATATCGACGAAGGCATTCCCGCAATGGTGACAATGATCCCCCGCATTGACTCTTCGCGCACGCATTATCTGATTGTTGACAAGGTGTATGAGCGAGATAATGGTGTGGAGGCCACAATCAGCGCCCACTTTGCCGATGACCCCTTGATGCGCGTCACTTTCTACGACACGGAATACTTAAAAAACCGCGACCAATACTTTGCCGGACAATGTTATGTATTCGATCTCTACGGAATGGCCTACAATGCGTCAATCGTAGGGGAATCCCAAAGCACTTCTTCCTTAAAGGGCACAACAGCATTACATTCTTTTGTACAGATTGACGGAATCCACCCCGAAGTTTGCCGTTTCAGAGCGCCCATTCAGGAAGTTTACAACGACCTTGACGTAATGATTCCTTCGCTTTACGAGGTAGAGGTTGGAATTCCTTACAGTAATCCTCGTAGCGGTCAGAAACACGACATATCTGTGTTCATTCCCACCATCCAAATTCCCAATGGCGATGCCATCCTCAACAAAGGCATTGCTATTGAAGGCACATTGATTTTAATGGGCAAGATGCGCGTAGCAACCAATTTTGAAGAGCGCCCCTGCACTGAGGTTCGCTCATTCACACCACGCACCCAGCGCGGTGTGCCACGCAAGTTCAGCCACAAGTGTAAGCCCTCGGAAGTGGGCACAGAGATGAACGAGGCAGAGCGCCAAGCATTTGCAAAAAAGGTCGTAAAATCCTTCTTAAGTTATGACTTGGAGGATGCATTCGAAGGCGAAGACGGCCCCGACTTCTTGACTTCGCGCCACCGAAGTATGTGGGTAAAGAGCGACGAAGGCTATTGCGCCGCCTCACGCTTCATAAAGGAGGATGTCACTCCCGGACTCTCACATTATTATCAGACAGGACGTTTCCCCGTAATGGTTTACGTTTCGCTCTATGACAAACAGGGTGAACCTTGTAAGTGGTTGAAAGGCGGCACTTATACGGCGCAATTACATTATGGCTCAATGCTTCCCGGACAACGCATGGCACCACGCGAGGCTTACAAGCATGAAATGCTCATGCAGGTGCTCTTCGAAGCCTTCCGAAATTTCCACACCTTTCCCCTCTGTAAAATTCTCCACAAAGACCTATATTACACCTCACACAACCTTTCCGATCCTATTATTACCCGCGAGGAATTCCTAACCCACATTGAAGGCGTGTTCGAAGCCAACCGCTTCGCCCCTGAAGGTCCTTTAAGGGCGAAACTTGTACGTGAGGAAGACGGTTATTCCTACATGGAACTAACCTATCCCGAAGGTATCGTAGATCGCATGGATGTAGAAACGCATCACAATCTTATTACGGAAATTCACATCAACAATGTGAAGCGAGGAGCAAAGTCACCCAACCGTAAGTAATACTTAATAACACACATACCACAATGAAAATACCCGGTGTAACCTTCTCTTGGAAGCGCGCCTTGGGCATCTCCGAGGTAAAGCGCAAAATCTCAAAAAAGGCAGGCATTCCCCTTACGAAAAACGGACTTGAGCGCAAGATTGGTTCTGCTATTATAAAGGCCATCTTTAAGAGGTAATCACTGCCTAAGCGCTGTCAACGACTCACTTTATTATGATTACTCAAACAACCTTTCAACTCTCACCTAAGCGACGTGGATGTCACCTCATTACGCATGAGGTGGTGGAACATCTGCCCCAACCGCTTCCTGATGCAGGGCTACTCAATCTATTTGTGCAACACACTTCGTGCGCACTCTCGATTAACGAGAATGCCGACCCAGATGTGCGGGCGGATATGAGTAAGATTATGGATTGCTTGATCAAGGAAGGAGAGCCTTATTACGAACATACGCTAGAGGGTCTTGACGATATGCCCGCACATGCCAAGAGTTCGCTCTTCGGAGTGAGTCTAACAATTCCCATTACGAAAGGGCGCCTCAACTTAGGCACTTGGCAAGGCATCTACCTCTGTGAATTTCGCGACTATGGCGGTGCGCGAAAAATCGTAGCTACCATTTACGGATAAACTATGTACCAGAAATTTATCATTAACCAAGACGGAGTTCTAAAATTCGGGCGCGTCTATCAACACCGCGACCTTTTGGAATGGAACGAGGAGTGCCCTTACGGTGGAGGCCTTTGGAAAATCGATGAAAGCCGAGGCGCCATCCTGCTCTACGGACGCTCGTTTGCCTTTGGATTACCCGATTTCTCTGCACTCCGACGCATTGATTGGAGTGCCCTAGGTGGCCGTCCACGTCCCCTACTCTTTCTGCCACATTGGCCTAATGAGGAGCATGTTGTCCCCATCTACGCAAACTGATTAAGTTTATGGATATCGAATCTGTCAGAGAATATTGCCTCTCCCTACCTCTCACCACCGAAGATTTCCCCTTTGACGAAACCACTCTTGCCTTTCGCATCGGAGGACGCATCTTCGCAATGCTTGACCTTGACCGCACCGAATGGTTTGTGCTCAAGTGCGAACCCGATTATGCCCTCACGCTCCGCGATGCCCACCCTGAAATCACAGGGGCCTGGCACATGAACAAGAAGCACTGGAACCAACTCAATCTTTATGGTACGCTCACCGACGAACTCATCAAGAGCCTCATCCGTCATAGTTATAATGAAGTGGTCAAGAAGATACCGCGTCGCACAAGGGAAGAACTTCACATCATACTCATCCCTTAATTCTCCGCTCACCTTATGCTCCCCATAATCATCTACGCTCTATTCGCCCTCAACCTTCTCACCTTCCTCATTTACGGCATTGACAAGTTTAAAGCAAAGAAAGCGAAATGGCGCATTTCAGAAGCAACGCTCATCCTGCTTGCCGTCATCGGCGGAAGCATTGGTGCGTGGCTTGGTCTAAAAGTATGGCGCCACAAGACACAGCACAAGAAATTTTTCATCGGCATCCCCATGATTCTCACCCTGCAAGTCATCGCCACCATCTACATCCTCTACCTTATTGCTTAAAAAGGGTGGATGAAGAGGCACAATTCCGCCACATTATATCTTCAAGAAATCCTTTCTTCATAGACAAGAAAAATTCCAAGGCTAAGAAATTAAATTTTCTCCCTGATAATTCAAATTAAGTGCCGATTAGTTTGAATTATCAGGGAGATAGTTTTTAGGAGGAGGGGGATGCTTTATTTCTTCGCCCAAGTGTTGGCAAGTATAACTCCTATAATACATATAATAACTAAGACTTGAGCCGTAAGTCCTATAAGATATGGAGGTGTGTAAAGTATCGACAGCACAAAGAGGGCTGTGACCACCAGCAACACGAACATTACGATGCGCAAGCGCTTGATATTGTATTTCTTACGCTCCTTTGGTGACGCCGTATTATACCCCGCAATCATCCAGTCGCCTTTGCCAACAAGTATCACTAAGGCGAGAATCAAACAGAGGGAGGCGAAGAGAATTACTGTTATATCCATAATTTTTACATGAGAGGAGAGGCGCCTACTTCAACGCCTTGCCATCCGAGAATGCCTTACCCACCTGTTCGCCAAGGGCATGGTAGGTATGCTGTATGGGATTGTAGGTAATGAGTCCCATCTTGTTGATGTCAGGTTTGCCATCAGCGTCAAGATATAGCTCATCGACGAGAATGTTCACGATTTCCGCCACAATATAATAGCCTTCCTCGCTCACATCAATCTTGCGCTGAATGCGACATTCGAGAGTCATGGGAAAGTTCGTGAATACGGGCGCCTCAACATGCGCTGACTTCACACTTGTCCAACCCGTCTTCTGCATCTTTGCGGGATCGTTTTTCGCACTGACGACACCCACAAAATCAGCCGCTACCATCGTGTCCTTAGTAGCGAATGCCACGGTAAAATCTGGGCAACGGTCAAGGTTCTCAGTAGTGGCGTGCGCCCCCATTGAGATTATGATTTCCTTAGCATCCCATTGCCCGCCCCAAGCTGCGTTCATCGCATTCGGGATTCCGTCTTCGTTGTAAGTCCCTATAATTAAAACGGGTTGTGGAAGCATCCACGCTTTGGGTCCAAAGTTTTTCATAATAATATCCCTCAACTACTTTTTCCTTCTATCCCAATAAACCTGCAAAAGTGTAAAACCCACACTCATCGCGGCACCCTGAAGAGCGGCGGCGACAAAATCAAAAGAATCTTTGCTTATCCATTGCCACAGGAGGTCGAATGCCATAAAGATTGGGACTAAGATAAGGGCAAGCAATACGTACTTCATAATTTTCTTGTTCATAATATTTAATTTTAAGATTCAAAGTTTTAAGGTCGTTTCGCTTTTAGGTTATAAGAACCTTGCGGTGAAAAACTCAAAACCTAAAAACCTCACGCTCTAATAACCTACTCCACCACCTTGATCTTACCCAAATCGCGGGGCTTGGCAGCTGGTGCTTCGTCGGGATAACCTACGGCTAGGAAATAGCGAAGTTTGTAGCTTGGGGAGAAACCTAATTTGTCGAGATAGGGCTTTGCGGATGCGCTAGAGGTCATGAAGATGGAGGGAGCCGCCATGATGCAGGTGCCGAGTCCGAGTTCCTGCGCCGCGAGGCACATGTTTTCGCCCATGAGCCCAACGTTGATAAGCGTCATTCCCATTTCATCGTCAGGGCATGCCACGGCAATGAGCGCCGTAGCGTTGCGGAAGGCATTGCGAAAGCCTGGTGCATCGCTATTTACGAAATGAGGCATTTCCTTCTTCATCAATTCGGTCACTTCATTCATGTAGTTGGCATCATCAAGGATGCGTACTTCCCACTCTTGCTTATTCATGGCATTGGGAGCGTGAACGCCACACTCTGCAATCTGTTGCAAGAGTTCGCGAGGCACAGGCGTTTCCTTATATTGGCGAATGGAGCGACGCGCCATAATGGCGTCGATAACGGGAGTGTCTGTCTGTTTCATAGTCGTGTTTTCGTTTTGACAACCTGAGAGTGAAAGCATTGCAAGTAAGGCTGTAAGAGTAATCGTTTTGAGTTTCATTTTCGTAAATCTGAGTTAGTAAAAACTATTCGTTAGTTAATTTAAACTAAGTCTCTTTTAATTTCAACTAATCGTTAGTTATTTTTAGAGACTTGAATTATCGAAAAAATCCTATGGCAAATATACGGAAAGATTCGGGATTTAACACATGCTCAGGGGCTAACCTTCCAAATTTCTATACCTTTTTTCGGTTGCACCTTTGCTTTATCCACAAAAATGTGCAACTTTGCACGCACTGAAATTCACATCAACCCGAATCCCACTATGCCCCTACTCCCCATCATACTCTTGCTCCTTATAGTAATTCCCGATGCCTACATTTGGTGGGGCTACGTGCGGGGGAATACGCCTGTTGTGTGGAGCGTGATTTACTGGGTGCCCTTGGTGCTTACTATCTCAGGTGTCGTGTGCTTTATGCTAGGGCATGCTGACCACTGGATTTTGAAGGCTACCTTCTTGCTCTTTCTCTGTTGTTGCTTGCCCAAAATTCTGTTCCTACTATTCTCGCTCATTGGGCGCTTGTTGGGCACCATTCACCCCATGTGTGCCACGGTTGGTAACTGGGTGGGCATTGGCACAGGGGTGCTAATGTTTAGCATTGCCCTTTACGGATTTGTATGGGGGTGGAAGCGCCTGGAGATACGAACAGAGCACGTTCAGATAAAGAACCTGCCCGCCAAGTTTGAAGGATATCGCATTGTTCAAATAAGCGACCTCCATCTTGGAACCTTTGGCACTGACACAACTTACATACAGCGGATGGTGAGTGAAGTCAATGCGTTACAGCCCGACTTAATCGTATTCACAGGCGACCTTGTCAATACTTCGCCCGACGAACTCACGCCCTTTAAGGATGCACTTTCGCGCCTCTGTGCTACAGATGGTGTGCTCTCCATTATGGGCAACCATGACTATACCACTTATCATCCCGTTAAAGACTCCCTGTCGCGCATCACTCGCATCCGCCGACTCGTTCATGACGTAGAGGATATGAAGTGGGAATGGCTACAAAATGCGTCACACGTTGTTCGTCGCGGAGCCGACTCTCTGTTTATCGTTGGTGTAGAGAATATTGGGTGTCCGCCTTTCCCGAGCAAGGGAGATTTAAAGAAGGCCATGAAGGAGGTGCGCAATGATGCGCCCATCATACTCCTCAGCCACGACCCCACACATTGGCGCCGCGAAGTGCTACCCCACTATCCCAACATCGGTCTTACCCTCTCGGGACATACACATGCCATGCAATTTAAGGTAGCCGGTTTCTCCCCCTCCCAATGGATTTATGACGAATGGGGCGGACATTATCACGAAGGTGAGCAACACTTAATCGTATCTACCGGAACCGGCTCCAACATTCCCTTCCGCTTCGGGGCATGGCCCGAGGTGGTGATGATAGAGTTAAATCGTTAAAATGCGGATTTATTGGAGCGACCAAACGTCAGAATTTTACTTTTTCCAAATCCCAAACGAATCAATCTCCCCATCCTTTTAGTGGGAGGATATTAAAACATATGAAGCCGTACAAGTTGAATTTTGTACGGCTTCATTCTTTAAATAACAGAACTTTATCAAGGATTCAAGGGGGGGGGAGCAAGTGCAATAAGTTTGAGTACTGCAGGCACCTCACAAATAGGTTTCCACGCTGGCATCCCTGGAATCCAACAAAGGGAGTCTTTATTTACCTTCTGCTGAACTATGAGTTGCATCAGTTCATTTGATCCAAGCGGGCCTACCTGTTGCCCATCTATCGCAACATAATAAGGAAGGGCCTGTGGTTGAGGCATACTTTGAATAGAACCAGGCACATACATATCTTGCATACTCTGATTCATCATCCTTACCATCTGTTGCGCCATTGCTATGCTGAGTCCGAACTCCACCAAACGATCGGTAGAGAAAAAACTATCGTTATTCATGGTTTTCTGATTTATATAAATACTTACTCCTCAATCCTACGAAACTGACAATCAAGTCTATTAAACAGATTGAGGCCTACTTTCAAGTGATTAAGGCACTGGTGCAGGTGGAGGCGGAGGGGGTGGAGGTACAGAGCCTGCTGGGCTGAACACAGAGAGTAATGCCGCCACATTTCCTGCTAATTCCCACCCAGCCATACCTTGCTTCCACACATAAGTCTGCATGGTGAACTGCCCTGTCTGTGCCATCTGCATCAATTGCATAGTTGTAAAAGGTCCACTCTGAGCGCCGTTTACGGCTATGTAATACATATCCTGCGGCATGGGAGGAGGTGTCGTCATAGCCTGTTGCATTTGTTGCCCCATGCCATTCATCATTCCTGCCATTTGTTGCCCCATTGCGCCACCCATCATCATTCCTGTCATCATCCCTGCGGGATTCATACCACCGCCTTCTCCGCCCATTGAACCCATATTCCCGAGGTTCTGAGCCCCCGTTTTGAGTACGTCGGCCTGAAGGTTGAGTGAATGAGCTCCCATGAAGTTGGTTTGAGACTGCAATTGTTGTGCGCGTTGGGCCTCTTCGCGTTGAATGCGTAAGGTTTCAGCCATATTCTGAACGTTAATTTCTTGCATTTCCTGCATGTTCTTAATGCTAACGTCCATCTGCACATTCGTCATTCGAGCTGTATTTCCAGCGGTCAACTGACGCAACTCAAGGTAAGCAGGACTCTCCTTATCAATATCCAAAGAGGCAATGTCAAGTCCCTTAAGATTAATTCCAAAATCGTTTTCAAGGCGGGGCTTTAAATAAGCAGTCACTGTGTCATTGACTTCAAGGAGTTTACGCTCCATCTGCACCACAGGAATGCCGTTTTGCCCTGGAATGTCCATTACTACTGCCTTCACATATTTAGATATCGCATCCTTTATCTGCTTCTTGAGGTCATCAAGTTCAAAATTGATGAGGCGGTTCAACTTTATGAACTGCTTACAATCGGTGATGTTGAACGTAAGTTTGCCACGCACAGCCATAGGTACGCCATGGTCGGGGAAGCGTGGGTCATAAACGTCGAAGTAAGGCACCCCAAACAAGATCTGAACGTTGCCTGCGAGATTGATAAAGTAAACTTCCGCTTGGAATGGCGATTCACCACCCCATCCAAGGCCAACAATACTCGCTAAAACGGGAAAGTTATCTGTCTTTATCGTTTCGTCGTGGGGTCCAAAGATAAAGTCTTGACATGTTCCATCATTCTTTTTATAGACAAACACTGCCACTTCACCTTCCTTGACACGCAAACTACTACCAAAACGAATGGAGTTTTCGCGTGTCGTTGAATTGACTTCCTGATTCTCAGGACGCCATTTCCAAACTAGATATTCTTCTTGGTCGCAACGGATAACATTCATCAATCCGCCACCATTTCCTCTACCAAATAATCCCATATATTTAAGAGTTGTTTATAATGCAAATATACTGAGAATCAACAATAAGAACAAACTACCAAGTCCCATGGCCATAAGGATTAAGAACGCACGTGCTTGTTGGCTCAATCCACTCAAGAATAAGCGTACTTTACCAGAGGTACTTACTTCCAACTGCTTCTTATAATAGTCAATGAGGGGCAAAAGCTCCTTATTATTGAGGGCTTCAAATTCCAATTTACCGAGAAGCGACTGATAGTATTTGCGCCATTCTTTTGTGGCATAGTTTGCGCCATCAACCTTAATCTTTGGCATCACGAAATTAAGCATTTCTATGCAATCCTCCTTCGTACGGGGCAAGGTGGCAGTCTTTACATAATCTGCTTCCACCTGAAAAAGGCGTTCGTTGCGCTCACCCGACTGCTGGAGAGCCTCTTCTTGCAAGTCCATTAAGCCTTGCAGAGTACCAATTACCCCTCCGGCATTAACTCTTATGCGATTTCTTTGTGCCCGGTCAAAATTAGCAAGGGCGTCCTTCAATCCTTGAGCGAACTCCTTGACGAAACTATTGGCTCCAATTCCAACAAACTCATGACCACAACTTGGACACGACATCACAAATGTGCCTATCATCGCTCCACAAGAAGGGCACTTACGCACATCTCCGTATTTTTCAGATTTAGGAGCCGATTCCGTTGTGGAGGAAGCCCTTTGCGTGCTTTGAAGTTGCTTGCGACGCTCATAAAGTCGCGCATCCAACACCATTTCAAACTCATCAAGATCAATGCCTTGCGACTGCGCACGCTTAAACAACACTTGCTTTTCTTTCTCCGTGAGGTCGCCATCGGCAAGCGCCATTTCTATGAGACTTTCTAAAGTTGAATTATACATTCCTCCGTTACTATTGGGAGGTGGAGGGGGAACTGCAGGCCCCTCATTATTCTGAGATTGGAAAGTATTCATATACTTTTTTAATAATGTGTGAACTATATCTACAACCAAGACACCCATATGCCCAATTCTCATTCTTCTTAAAGCATATATCAAACTTGGTGGTTCAAATTTCGGTTTTTATTTACATATTAGCAAACAAATTACACATTATTTAATTATGAGATAACATAAGACAAGGTTAGGAAGAGAACTAAAGTCGTGTCCAAAAAGTCTATTGGCTTTATGTCCCCGTAAGTTACTTGTATTTTAAATTAAGTTACTAACATTTCGAACTAAGAGTAACTTAATTTTCCTTATTAAGCACTCTGAATACCGTATAAAACGACAAATCAACCCTGACTACCACAAATCAGCCAGCAAATTCTGCCATTTTTGGCATAAATTCTGCCATTTTTGGCACTATGACGCTATTTTTTTATTCTTAGTGCATAAGCCTATCAATTTCTGGCACGGTTTTTGCTAAATATATAGGTGACAGATGTCACTATTTAATTCAAACGAAATATTAACAATTAAAACACATAAAACTATTATGGGAAAGATTATTGGTATTGACCTTGGTACAACAAACTCTTGTGTATCTGTATTCGAAGGTAACGAACCTGTTGTAATTACTAACGCTGAAGGTAAGCGCACAACTCCTTCTATCGTTGCATTCGTAGAAGGTGGCGAACGCAAAGTAGGTGATCCAGCAAAGCGTCAGGCTATCACAAACCCCAAGCGCACTATTTATTCTATCAAGCGCTTCATGGGGGAAACTTATGACCAAGTTGCGAAGGAAGTTTCTCGCATGCCTTACGACGTAGTGAAGGGCGACAACAACACTCCCCGTGTGGCTATCGATGGTCGCAACTACACTCCCCAGGAAATCTCAGCAATGGTGCTTCAGAAGATGAAGAAGACAGCTGAAGATTATCTCGGACAAGAAGTAACAGATGCTGTTATCACCGTACCTGCTTACTTCTCTGACTCACAACGTCAGGCAACAAAGGAAGCTGGACAGATTGCTGGCCTTAACGTTCAGCGTATCGTGAATGAACCTACTGCAGCTGCGCTTGCTTATGGTATTGACAAGGCTCACAAGGATATGAAGATTGCAGTCTTTGACCTTGGTGGCGGTACGTTCGATATTTCTATCCTCGAGTTCGGTGGTGGTGTGTTTGAAGTGCTTTCTACAAACGGTGACACTCACCTCGGTGGTGACGACTTTGACCAGGTAATCATTGACTGGCTCGTTGCTGAATTTAAGGCAGAAGAAGGCGTTGACCTCTCACTCGACCCCATGGCAATGCAACGCTTGAAGGAAGCAGCAGAAAAGGCAAAGTGCGAACTCTCAAGCTCTGCTGCTACTGAGATTAACCTTCCTTACATTACAGCCACTGCTTCAGGCCCCAAGCACCTTGTACGCAACTTGACTCGTGCGAAGTTCGAACAGCTTGCTCACAACCTCATCCAGGCTTGTAAGGTTCCTTGCGAACAGGCGCTTAGCGACGCAGGCATCTCTAAGTCAGACATTGATGAAGTAATCCTCGTGGGTGGCTCTACTCGTATCCCCGCTATCCAGCAGCTCGTTGAAGACTTCTTCGGTAAGGCTCCTTCTAAGGGAGTAAACCCCGACGAAGTAGTGGCCGTTGGTGCTTCTATTCAGGGTGCTATCTTGAATAAGGAAGAAGGTGTGGGCGACATCGTACTCCTCGACGTTACTCCCCTCTCAATGGGTATTGAAACACTCGGTGGTGTGATGACTAAGCTCATTGATGCGAACTCAACAATCCCCTGCAAGAAGAGCCAGGTGTTCTCAACAGCTGAAGATAACCAACCCGAAGTGACAATCCACGTACTCCAGGGTGAACGTCCTATGGCTGCACAAAACAAGTCTATCGGTCGTTTCAACCTCGCAGGTATCGCTCCCGCTCGTCGTGGTATTCCTCAAATTGAAGTAACTTTCGACATCGACGCTAATGGTATCCTCAAGGTGTCTGCAAAGGATAAGGCTACAGGTAAGGAACAGACTATCCGCATCGAAGCTTCTTCAGGTCTCAGCCAGGAAGAAATCGACCGCATGAAAGCTGAAGCAGAAGCAAATGCTGAAGCAGACAAGAAGGAAGCGGAACGCATTGCGAAGATCAATCAGGCTGACTCAATGATTTTCCAGACAGAAACTCAGCTTCAGGAACTCGGCGACAAGCTTCCCGCAGACAAGAAGGCGCCCATCGAAGCAGCCCTCTCAAAGCTCAAGGATGCTCACAAGGCACAGGATGTAACTGCTATCGATGCGGCTATGGCTGAACTCAACACAGCATTCCAGGCTGCAAGTGCAGAAATGTATAGCCAGGCAGGTGCACAGCCCGGTCCCGACGCAGGCTTCAACGCAGGCGGCGCAGACCAAAACGCATCACAGAAGCCCGGTAAGGAAAACATCCAGGATGCAGATTTTGAGGAAGTAAAGTAATTCATCAGAATCTACGATAAAAACTTAAGTGGGTGTGTCAGTTTAATGCTTGACACACCCACTTTGTTTTTTTTATAACCATCAAAAAACTACGCAACCATGTTAGGATTTTTATATTTCTTTGAAGCCTGTTTCCATACACTTTCTACATCATTAGTAAGAAAGAAAGGAGATACGCATCAAGACTTGCAGAATCTTTGCTAACTTTGCGAGCAACATTTCAACTTTCTGACTTATGATAAAGAAATTTATTATCTACCCCATTTTGGTGGCTATTGCAATCCTGGGAGTTATCATCTTCGCATGCGATGCAATGGTTGAACAGCATGCAAGGGGAATTAGTTACACGAATGTTGAGGAGATTCCCGCCACTGAATATGGTTTGTTGTTGGGCACTACCCCACAAACGCGATTTGGCAAGAAGAGCGATTTCTTTAAGTTTCGCATAGATGCCACGGAAGCATTGTACAAGGCACAAAAGATTCGGCGCATTGTCATTAGCGGGGACGAAAATAGTCTTGATGGAGTAAATGAACCAGAATGCATGAGAGATTCTTTGGTGGAGAGAGGTATACCGGCACAGAGCATTGTGTTGGATGGTAAAGGGTTCCGCACTTTAGACTCCGTCGTGCGAATGTCAAAGGTTTTTGGGGTAAACGCGTTCACCATCATCTCACAAGAGTTCCACAATGAACGGGCACTTTACTTGGCCACGCACCTGGATTTGGAGATTAAGGAAGTCCAGGCGTTTCATGCGCAAAGCCCCACGACAAACTCGGCTTTCATTACCTATGTGCGCGAATATCTGGCACGCGTAAAAATGTTTATTGACATATTTACGAAGAAAGAACCGCAGACACTCGCATTGGATTCATAACAGTGCACAACTTTTACAACTACATTCCGTCTTCTCAATACTATCTGGGAGATAATTTAAACTAATCGGCACATAGTTTGAATTATCTCCCAGATGTTTTTTAGTCTCAAAGGGATATTTTTGCTCAAGATTTGTAAAATTCACAAATTCAGGTCATTTTTTTCAAAAAATCACGGTTTCATCGCAGATTTTAACCCTCAAAAACGTCACTCCTGCGTAAATTCCACACAAAATTTGGAGGTTAAAAATATTTTACTTACTTTTGCAGTGTAAATCTTACACAGGTATTGTATGTAATGTTAAAATGAAGGGAGGTTTTGGATGAAGTAAAAGTTTATGAAGCAATGTGATTATGAGTGTGAAAGGAGTATTATTGTGTTTATTTTTAATAGTAAATTTTTAAATTATGAATTATAATTGACAGACAATAAGAAGTCTTTTAATGGCGAAACTTTGTATCAGATTGAGTGTATTGAGGATTGTAAATGGGCGAAGAAAGGTAAGTTAGGAGGTTATATTGCTTCATATGAAAATTTAGAAGAAGCGGATGGGTTGGCATCGGTGCATGTGTGTGACACGTCAGTGGTAAGTGGATGTATCGAAACCGGATTTGTGGTAGGAAATTGTGTGGTTGAAAGTAGGGTGAGAGGATTTGTTGCAGGGGATAGTTACATTGACAAAGACACTGAATTGGATGATGCTAACATTAAGAGTAGTACCATTTACAATTCAAAGTATAAAACCCTTAGAAAGGGGGATGTGGAGCTAACTGTTCTTGAGATTGCTTCTTCTTGCGTTTCGGAGTGCACATTTGAAGGAATTGTGATTCTTACAAATTGTAAGGTTTGCAAAAGTGATATAAGATGGCAATTTATGACACAAACGAAGATATTGAGAATACCAGCAAACCACTCTCGCATGCTTCGCTGATTAAGAGATATATTTTTGGAAGAAGCAAACCTGTAAACGGGGAGCGAGTAAACAAGATATCATACAACAACTAAATATTTGGAAATGGAACGATTCCTTATTGCGCAGAATGGGCGTACACCTGCAGGCAATTCTATTTTGGAACAATCCATCCAAGAAATTAGTAACGGCTATCTATCCGTTCATTGTTATATCAGATATCTATTCCCACAGATGCTGGGGTTAGGCACCAGCGCCGTAACGAATCATTTCGGAATTCGGGGCAGAGAAAAAGCCCTGGCATTTATGCAAGACGAGGAGTTGCGGACGCGATATTTAAGATGTTGTCAAGCCATCGTTGATTCTGGCAAATCCATCTATGAAATATTCCGACACAACACCATGAGAATACGCGCATCATTGCTCCTCATGAATTCCGTCTACGACGATCCTTTAATAAAAAAGCCACTTAAACAGCACTGCTGGAGATAAGGGGGATCGTGAATACATGAGATATAAATATAAATCTTTGAAAATAAAAAAATAATCATATGAACGATAATCAATATTGCTACCGCTACCCCCACCCAGCGGTGACTACCGACTGCGTCATCTTTGGCTTTGACGGCGAACGTTTGCAAGTGCTTCTCATTGAAAGAGGGATTGAACCTTTCAAGGAGAAGTGGGCCTTCCCCGGAGGTTTCCTAAAAATGGATGAGACTGCTGAGGAGGGCGCACTCCGCGAACTGCGAGAAGAAACTGGGCTTAAAAATCCCTACATTGAGCAGTTCCACACCTTTAGCAACCCCAAACGCGACCCGCGCGAACGCGTGATTACCATTGCCTACCTCGCTCTCGTAAAATTGCAGGAAGTGAAGGGCGGCGATGATGCTGCGAGCGCCCGTTGGTTCCCCATCGACGAAATTCCCCCGTTGGCATTCGACCACGACTACATTCTGCGAATCGCAACTGCTCGTCTGCGCGAGCAAATCCATTTTCAACCCATCGGTTTCGAACTCCTCCCCGAAAAGTTCACCCTTAAAGAATTGCAAACGCTCTACGAATCCATCCTCGGAATCACCTTTGACCGCCGAAATTTCTCCAAAAAGATGATGCATCTAGGCATCCTCACCGAACTTGACGAAACCGTTTGGCCCACCCCCAAGCGAGAAGCCAAACTCTTTAAGTTCAACAACGAAAAATACGCTGAGCTGAAGCAAAGAGGTTTCCGACTGGAATTTTAGCGCCCCCCATTCTGTCATATGCTTATAATTAAGAGTACATATAGGGGCTAGCACAAAACAAAATAACCTTAAAATTTACTCCTATGGATATCAAAATCAGCATTATCAAGTTTGAACTAATCGGCGGCAAGAAGTCGGCAAAGGCTTTTTCCTTCCGCTTAAACCCCAAAAAGTTTGCGCAATACAAGACGGAGGCAACCGTCAAGAAAAAGATTGAGGAGCATATTGTCAAGAATCGTATGTTCAAGAGTGAAGAATTAAAGGACTTGAAGTACGACATGAAGAATTTCCTGGAGGCTTGGAAGAAGGAGGTGGCCACGGCAAAAACCGAATTGCTCAAGAGTCTTGATGCCTCTCCTAACCAACCAGAAAGCCGCATTACTCCCGAGCGCATTGAACGACTTGGGGCTAACGAAATATTCGTATTTGGTTCTAACGGAGCAGGTAGGCACAATGGTGGAGCAGCACGCGTGGCGGCGGAACAGTTTGGTGCCATCATGGGACAGGGACACGGCATACAGGGCAAAAGTTATGCTATCAATTCCATGAGCGGTATTCCCGAAATGAAACAAGACATTGACACGTTTTGCGCCTTTGCCCAGGCACACCCCGAGAAACATTTCTTGGTGACACCAATCGGTTGCGGCATAGCTGGCTATACACCAAATGAAGTTGCGCCACTCTTTGCCGATTGTAAGGAATTGAAAAACATATCCCTACCCTATTCTTTCTGGAAAGTCATCGGTGGCCCCTCTACCATGCAGAATTACGACCTCAACCGTTTCCTTGAAGCACAGGAAAGGGATTATCCTATTGCCCTTAGGGAAATCCAAGAGGGCAGAAAAGTCAGCCACTGGATTTGGTACATTTTCCCCCAGAAAAAGGGACTCGGGCGTAGCTACAACTCTCAATTCTACGGTCTTGACGGCATCGATGAAGCACGCGCCTACCTTGCACATCCAATCCTCGTTGAACGCCTCCGCACCATCTGCCGTGCGCTCCTCACTCATGCCGGCAAGCGCGACATTGAGCAAATTATGGGGAGCCACATCGATGTAATCAAACTCCAGTCATCCATGAATCTCTTCAATAAGGTATCTCCCAACGACGTATTCAAGGATGTGCTAGATGCGTTTTATTAAATGGTGATTGAAGGTCATCAGAACCATGCGGAGTAATAGCGAACTTTTTAGACCTTTCAAACAAGTTGTAGTCTCTGCGAATTATAGATTCAGGGAGCACACGAACCAAGTGGCGTGCCAACAACTACTATATCATCACCTCATTTTTTGTACTTTTGAACTATGAACATGAACAACAAACAGAAAGCCATTCTATATTTGATTGCAATCATTTTGGTTTTCGCCATTTGTATTTATCTTATCTCCATCAATATACTCCATCCGATATCCTTGTTTGCCATTCTCTTTGGATGTTATCCCTGGGGCAAATTTATTTGGGGAGTATGTAATCTAGAAAAGCACAACACGACAAGAATTCTTAAGAGAATATTACCCAAGTGCGGATTCTCAATAGAAAAGACTGAATGGGATGAGGAACACACTTTTATGAGAATCTATGGTGTCTATCAAGGCGACCATTTCATAATAGAAGCATCTACAGTATCATTGTTCATTAAGATTTATGACTTGGTGTGGCATAGTGTTCAAGCCTCAGATCCTTCCATGCGACTGTATTTGGAGGCAATTAACGAAACGAATGCAGCATATTCCAACTTGTCAGTAATTATGTGCGAACCTGATGAAAAGGATATGAGAGATATCTATACTGCAAGTATAACTATCATACCAGACTATCAACCTCATGTATATTTAGATCACCTCATGTGTGATATGCTAAACTGCAAAAAAACATTTGCTGAAAGTGTTCAAAAAGATCGTCCCTGGCTTAAAGCAAAAAGAGGGCCTATCG
The DNA here is from genome assembly GCA_045657925.1 of Alloprevotella sp. GTDB lineage: Bacteria > Bacteroidota > Bacteroidia > Bacteroidales > Bacteroidaceae > Alloprevotella. The sequence goes on from JAZOUA010000017.1 coordinate 78,160, forward strand.
GTTTTAACACATCATGCGAACAAGAGAATTCCGAAAAAACAAAAATTTCAGGATTTGTGGCTAATGCGGATTAATAGATAGATCAGCCAATGGGAATGAAGCTAAACTAAGTTAGACTTAGTTCAAATTAAGTCTAACTTAGTTCTTACTAAAAGAGAGTTAGTTTTCAATTACTCTGTTATACCATTCACACTACTCTTTTCGGTATTCAATTTGTACGTATTAAGCCCAATTCATGTTCATATAAGCGGGGAGTGTAGCAAAGGTTATACTAGCCCACCAAGACAGAGATTGGATTGTTACAGAAACAATAAATGAGTATATAAACAGAAATTGTTCTAAATGTTACTAAAACTATCGATATCATAAAAGAGGCAGCGCTTTCAAAGCGTTGCCTCTTTTCATTCACCCGAAGTTCCTATCTAAATTCCGTAGAAGGACCACCAATTGCAACGCATTCGCTGTTGATATTCCTTTTTCTATTTGATATTTATTATCCTTGCTTTCCACCCTCATAATGTGTGATGGTAAAAGGCTTTTGCGTGCCAACAACTGTGATAACATCAAAACGGATGGGTTGGTCAAGGCTATGAATGTGAAGATAATGGCCAGCAGCAAGGCGAAGATTTTGAAGTTTTTCCTCATCCACGGCAGCAAGAGCGGGAGCAAAATCTTCGTTAGAGCGGGTCTTTACCTCCACAAATATAATCTCGCCATACCACTCGGCAATGATGTCGATTTCATAGTGACCAATGCGCCAATTTCTGTCCAGCAGGGTGTAACCTTTGCGAATGAGGAAACGGCAGGCTTCTTCTTCACCTATTTGTCCGAGAATGTTGTGGAAAGCCATATTATTAGAAGGAGAATGAATTACACATGGCTTTTATCGCTTGTGCTGAAAGAATTCCTTCATCAATGCGCCGCATTCTTCTTCGAGCACTCCACTTGTGACTTTAGTCTTCGGGTGGAGCGCCTTTGGGGCAAAGAAGGAGAAACCACGCTTGGGGTCGGACGCACCATAGACGAGGCGACCGAGTTGTGACCAACCGATGGCACCAGCACACATAATACAGGGTTCCACCGTGACATAGAGCGTACAGACATCCAAGTATTTTCCACCAAGATGCTCTGCCGCCGCCGTGATGGCTTGCATCTCGGCGTGGGCAGTAACATCGTGAAGCATTTCCGTAAGGTTGTGCCCACGGGCTATGATTTGGTCACCACAAACCACCACTGCACCCACAGGAATTTCATCGGCGTCAAAAGCGCAACGAGCTTCCTCAAGCGCCTTTCGCATATAGCGTTCATCGGTTGTCATGATCATGCGTTTAAGCCTTTCATGGTGAGCGCCACACGCCCACGTTCGTAATCAATGTCCAACACTTTCACCTGCACACGTTGTTGGAGCGTCACCACTTCGTTTGGGTCTTTCACGTACTTGTCCGCTAGTTGCGACACATGCACAAGGCCCTTCACCTTAATGCCCATATCCACAAAGCAACCGAAGTTCGTGATGTTCGAAATGATACCCGGTACCACCATACCCACTTCGAGGTCGTCAATCGTGCGGAGCGATTTATCGAAACTGAATACCGTTGCCATGCCTCTAGGGTCGCGACCGGGCTTAGCAAGCTCTGCCATAATGTCGGTGAGGGTTGGGAGTCCCACTTCCGCCGTACAATAGCGCTGAAGATCAATGCTACTACGCTTTTCTGCCGAAGCAATAAGTTCGGGCACTTTACAACCAGCATCCTTCGCCATTTGCTCCACAAGGGCATAGCGTTCGGGGTGAACGGCAGTATTATCCAGGGGATTCTTAGCTTCGGGAATGCGCAAGAAACCCGCACATTGTTCATAAGCCTTGGCACCGAGGCGTGGCACTTTGAGCAACTCACGACGTGAAGTAAAAGCGCCATTCTCAGCTCGATAATCCACTATATTTTGTGCCAATGAAGGTCCAAGTCCTGAAATATACGTGAGCAAGTGTTTACTTGCGGTATTGAGATTTACACCAACGGTATTCACGCAACTCTCAACGGTGAGGTCGAGTGAGTGCTTAAGCGCCGTTTGATCTACATCGTGTTGGTACTGCCCTACTCCGATGCTCTTCGGGTCGATTTTTACGAGTTCAGCAAGGGGGTCTGAGAGACGACGAGCGATACTTACGGCACCACGAACGGTAACGTCGTAGTCGGGAAACTCATCGCGAGCTATCTTTGAGGCTGAATATACCGATGCTCCGTCTTCGCTGACAAGGAAGATGGCAACATCTTTCAGGTGCAAGGACTGCACGAGTTCCTCCGTCTCACGTCCTGCCGTACCATTGCCGATGGCCACCGCCTCAATCTTATATTGCTCAATCAAGGTGGATAATTTGCCACACGAGCGTGCCCATTGCTGCTGTGGCTGATGGGGATAAATCGTTTCATTATGGAGTAAGTTGCCCTGAGCATCCAAACACACTACTTTACATCCCGTACGGAAGCCTGGGTCTATACCCATGATGCGTTTTTGTCCGAGTGGAGCTGCAAGGAGCAACTGCTTGAGGTTTGTCGTGAACACACGAATTGCCTCTTCATCCGCACGTTGCTTTGAGCTTGCGGCAAATTCCGTTTCGATAGAGGGTTTCAAAAGGCGCTTATAGGCATCGGCAAGAGCAAGCTTCACCTGCTCACCAGACTTACCGAACTTCGGATAACGGCGACCGAGGCGTTCCAAGCAATCCTCCTCATCACGGGGATTGATTGCAACACGCAAAAAGCCTTCTTCCTCACCGCGACGAATGGCCAATAGTCGGTGGCTCGTACAACGGTTCAAAGGCTCGCTAAAGTCGAAATAGTCACGATACTTTGCCGCTTCCTCCTGCTTGGTTTTAACAACTTTCGAGGAAATTACTGCGTTGAGTTCAAAAGTCCGGCGGAGCGTGTTGCGCACATCCTCATTTTCGCTCATCTGCTCGGCAATAATGTCACGCGCACCCTGAAGGGCATCTTCAATGGTGGGAACTTCTTCTGTGAGGAAGTCCTTTGCGCGCACTTCGGGGTCATTGTTGGGCTTGAGAAGGATTTCATTTGCCAAAGGCTCAAGCCCCTTTTTGCGCGCTACCTCAGCACGCGTCTTGCGCTTGGGTTTGAAGGGCAAATAAATGTCTTCGAGCACCGTAGCATTCCAACAATCTTCAATGCGCTTACGGAGTTCATCGGTCAGTTTGCCTTGCTCTTCAATCGTTTGGATAATGTATTCTTTACGATGAACCAGCTCGTGAAGCTTTTCGTTTTGTTCAGCAATCTGAGCTATTGCGACTTCATCAAGTCCTCCAGTTGCCTCTTTTCGATAACGAGACACAAAGGGTATTGTCGCACCGTCGTTCAACAGATTGACTGTATTTTCCACCTGACGCTCACGCAGGTTCAGGCTTTTAGCTATTAGGGAAATTATTTGTTGCATCTATTCAGTTTTAATTCTATAGAGCTGTTTAACCTTAAAGGCATACGCTCATAAGCGCCTTACTCGGCTACCACATAACCGCACGCCTCTATCGCATCGGTCACTATTTTTATACATTGTTCGCACGTTGGAATGTCTGCTGCTTCAGCCATGACGCGCACAAGGGGCTCCGTGCCTGACTCGCGCACTAACATGCGGCCGTTGCCCTCAAGTTGCGCCTCTGCCTTCTTAATGGCTTCGTTCACTAAGGGGGCTGCCATTACCAATTTTTTATCCGTTACGTGCACATTAACAAGCAACTGCGGATAGAGCTTAACGGGCGCTGTGAGTTCAGAGAGTTTGCGTTTCTTGGCGAGCATCACTTCCATCATTTTGAGGCTTGTGAGGATACCATCGCCTGTTGAAGCATGCTTTGCAAAAATCACGTGCCCCGACTGCTCACCGCCGATGATATTGTTGTGAGCAGCCATATAGTCATAAACGTTCTTGTCGCCCACTGCTGTTTTGGCATAGTCAATACCGAGTTTGTCAAGCGCTTTGAACAGACCAATATTCGACATAACGGTAGCTACCACCGTGTTGTTCTCTAACTGGTTGCGCTCCTTGAGGTATGCCGCCGAAACGTAGAGAATTTTGTCGCCATCAACCACGTTACCCAATTCATCTACGCAGAGACAGCGGTCGGCATCTCCATCATAAGCGAAACCAACATCAAGTCCTTTTTCAACCACAAACTTTTGCAAGCCCTCAATATGCGTACTGCCTGCATTGCGATTGATATTCGTGCCATCAGGTTCGGCATTCATCACATAGGTTTTCGCGCCAAGTGCATTAAACACCGAAGCTGCAATATCCCAAGCACTTCCGTTAGCACAATCCAAACCGACCTTCATCCCCTTAAAGGAATGAACACCCAGGGAAATCAAATAGCCGATATAACGATTGCGTCCCTCCACATAATCCACCGTACGGCCAATTGCATCTTTCGTAGCGTAAGGAGGAATCCCCGATTTTCCGTCTAGGAAGTCCTCAATGCGACCAATGGTCGTATCGTCCATCTTCTCGCCATTACTATTCATCAGCTTAATGCCGTTGTCGTAATACGGGTTGTGGCTTGCAGAAATCATAATGCCGCAGTCAAAACCATCGCACTTTGTGATGTAAGCTACGGAAGGAGTTGTAGTAACGTGTAAAAGGTAAGCGTCGGCACCCGAAGAGGTAATCCCTGCTGCGAGAGCGTATTCCAACATGTAGGAAGAGCGACGTGTGTCCTTACCAATTACAATGCGCCCACTGCGGTTGGGGGCACTGAAGTACCACCCCAGGAAGCGTCCTATTTTAAAAGCATGTTTCGCGGTGAGACCCACATTTGCCTCGCCGCGAAAGCCGTCTGTTCCGAAATATTTTCCCATAGATTTTAGAAAAGGAGAAATGAGAAAGGAAAAAGGAGAAAGAAGCTAACACACAGATGTCCCGCATGGTTCTTTCTCATGTATCCTTTCTCATTTCTAATTTAAACAAGATGTGCAATCCATTCTTCGCGGTCGCCAGCAAGGTAGTCAATTACGGGGATTTCTACCATAGTGTAGCATCCTGGGCGTTGACGCATCGCTGCACGAGCTGCGCAGACGAGCACTTGGCCTGTAAGCGCGGGATTGTTAATCTTCATGTTGAATTCAAACAACTGATTCTGCGTCTTGCCTGACACTCCCTTGCGCACAAGGTTTACACCGTGACCCATGTCTATTACGTCGTCCACGCAAGGCACTTGAATCACGTGTGTTTCGTCGTTTACGAAGTATGCATCCGCCTTAATTGCTGCTGCAACTGTTGCAAAGTCATGTCCTTCTTCCAGTTCAATATATACCATACGTCTGTGGATACCTTGGCCAGTAGGAATGGTCATTGAGAGTGCTGCCTTAACGCCTGGAACTGCCTTAACGGCTACGGTGTGGCCCATAGACATACCGGGACCAAAGTTTGTATAGGTAATACCCTTTGGAGCAACCGCCTGAAGCAAGGTGCGCACAACACTGTCACTCCCGGGGTCCCATCCTGCAGCAATCACGCTCACAGCATTGCCCTCTACGGCTGCCTGACCGAGACTCTTGCGCAAGGGAACAATCTGACTATGGATATCAAAACTATCTACAGTGTGAATACCCTTAGCAAGGATTGATTTTGCCATAGCTTCCACGCTACGAGTGGGCGTAGAGAGAATCGCCACATCCACATCCTTCAATTCAGCAATATCACTTACCACGTCATAAGCCGACAACTCCGCAGGCTTATTTGCAGCGCCAGCACGGCGTACAACACCTGCCACCTCCATATCAGGAGCGGCTTCAATTGCGTCAAGCGCATAGCGTCCTATGTTACCGTAGCCCACGATGGCTACTCTCGTTTTCTTTTCTGTGTTCATAATAGTCTGTTTTATGTTGGTTTTCATTTAATCTATGATATTATTGAGCAATCCTCTTTTCCAAATTACTTACCTGCTGGGCGCAAACGGCGCTCGTCATTCAACTTACGCTGGAGTTCCAACACCTCGCGGTGCTTCTTTTCCAACTCAGCATCCTTAGCCTTCACCGCCTTGCGATAGTCGTTAATCTTGGCGTTGAGCGCATCCACCTCGGGCTGATCATAAAGGCGACTCTTCGTGATATAGCGCTTGCCGTTCGAGCCCTTGAAGTAGTAAGTAACACCCGCCGTCAACTGCACCTGCGCATGCCCTGCATGATAAGCATTCGCCGAGAGATTCCACACGACACAAGGGCGCACTGAGAGTCCCCAAGTCTTCTCCTCGCCGAGACGGAAGTTGAAGTTCATGCCCGCCGTTGAAGTGAAGTGCTCACTATCTTCTCCCTGATAAGATGGTACATACCAATGGTTGTGGCCAAAGCCGTAGACGGCTTCCATCTCAAAAGTGCGCGCTTTGGTATAGCCGTAAAACACGTTTGAGAGGTTCACACGCCCCAAGAGCGAAGTGTGAATATTATCAATCGCATTTTGAGTGCCACGCTGACCTACACCACTAGTGTTCACGCCAAGCGTAGTTTGAAGTTCCACGCCAATCGTAGGCGTAAATTGCTTACCGAGCTGGAAGCCCATCACGCTGCGCGCGCTACCTAGGAAGGAATGCCCTTTCAGCGGAGTAGTACCCCCGAGTTGCAACCCGGCGTAACAATTGTCAAAGGCCTTATGACCTACGTATTGCGCCGACCCTGTCAGCACCACAGCCCCCATAAGGAGCGAAAGCATCAATTTCTTCATAATGCGGAAACCTATTAGATTGTGTATACTGAGAGCAAAAATACAAACTTTGAGCCGTTTCGCTGACCATTTAACACTTTTTTTTAACCTCAACCCTAAAAACAGTCTGAATGTGCGTTTCTACAGCAAGCCCAACTTGTTGATTATCAGCCAACATAAACTGGAGTAAAACTAAGTCTCTTTTAGTTAAAATTAACTGAGACTTAATTCAAATTAAGTAAGACTTAGTTTTTAGAGAGACGCTTACATTTTTCAGCATCAGCGATTCAAATGCCTCCATTGGGACTTCCCTGCATGGCGCCCCGCTCTAAAATCCGTGGCGATTTCTTCTTTGGACAACAAATAAATTGTACATTTGCAGAGCTTCCTCCCTTTGGAAGCCTCAGCAGAAGCCCTTTACAACACTTCTCTCATGGACAAACTCACTACTCATAGCGATGCGCGCGGCAGTCTGACCATCGTCGAAGCGCTCAAGGATTTTCCCTTCAAGATTGACCGTGCTTATTGGTTGCATAGTGTACCCGAAGGCGCGGAACGGGGGTATCACGCCAGCAGGTCGTGTTACGAATATCTCGTAGCCATGAGCGGGAGCGTAGAAGTCGTTTTGGAAAACGCGGAAGGGCGACGCACTTATATGCTCAGCCAAAAGGATGAGGGGCTCACCGTTCCACCCTTCACATGGATTGAGTTGAAGCGGTTTACAAGTGATGCCGTGCTCCTCGTTCTTGCATCTGATGGCTACAGGCCTGAGACGTATATCAATGATTATGATGAGTTTCGAAAGGAAATTCAGGTTGATGATTAACGGTGAACGATTAAAGTTTAACGATTAATATTCAACGTTCCCCCACCCCCTTTCAACTTTCAAGGTTAACTTCCCCATGCCCAACGCTACTTACATGGTCAAGCGCTATGCTCCAGCGCATCGAGATACGTGGGACGCTTTCGTCAGCGCCTCACGCAATGGTACGTTTCTGCTAGAGCGTGGGTTTATGGATTATCATGCCGACCGTTTTACGGACCACTCCCTGCTTCTCTACCGTGATGATAAGCTTATCGCCCTGCTCCCTGCAGAGGAGAACGGAGGCACCCTGAACTCTCACGGAGGGTTGACCTACGGAGGGTTTATCGTTGGGGCAAGCGTGGGGGCTGTAAGCACACTGAAGTGCTTTGAAGCTCTGCTTCAATATCTCAAGGAGGAGGCGACGATTCACACGCTTCGCTATAGCCCTCCCCCTGCATTCTACGCCTCTTACCCCAGCGAGGAAGACCGTTATACTCTTTTCCGACTTGGGGCAAAAGTGACGGCCATGAAGCTCACATCGGTAATTCCGTTGCAGGCACCACTGCCCCTCAGCCAATTGCGCAAGCGCAAGGTAAAAGCATGTGAAATTGCAGGGCTACAATTGGTGAGCGACACGGACTTTGCCGCATTTTGGACGATACTTGAAGACAATCTTGAGGCGCGCCATGCCACGCGCCCCGTACATACGCTTGATGAAATCCTGCTCCTGCATGAGCGCTTCCCCAGAAACATCCACCTTCACCGAATGGTGAACGCGGAGGGCAGGACCCACGGCGGGTGCGTCGTATTTGAAACGCAGACTACGGCACACATCCAATACATCGCCTCAACGCCCTACGGCAGAGAGCATGGTGCGCTCGACGGACTCTTCAGCAGTCTCATTCAAAAGGTTTATGCCCACAAACAATGGTTAGACTTTGGCGTGAGTGTGGAACAAGGCGGTGCCATTCTTAACGAAGGGCTCGTCATGCAAAAGGAAGGTTTCGGTGCACGTAGCTTTAATTATGAAACGTGGGAACTTAGCGTAAAGAAGAAATAAAAAAGGAGAAAGGAGAAAGAGCCATGCGGACTATTGCGCCAGCTCATTTTCTCCTTTCTCTTTTTTTATTTTTCCTTTCTATTCTATTCGCGTCCAGCACGTTTGCGAGCGAGGTGATCAAGTATCACTTTGCGCATGCGCATTGACTTGGGCGTAACTTCAAGATACTCATCCTCCTTAATATATTCCAATGCCTCCTCAAGAGAGAAGATTATGGGAGGAATAATTCGCGCCTTGTCGTCGGCACCTGAGGCACGCATGTTCGTGAGTTGCTTTGCCTTTGTCACGTTAATCACAAGGTCGTTATCATGAATGTGTTCGCCCACCACTTGTCCGGCATAAACCTCATCTTGTGGGTTAATGAAGAACTTACCTCGGTCTTGGAGGTGGTCAATTGCGTAAGCGAACGCCGTACCTCCCTCAAGCGCCACCAAAGATCCGTTTTGACGACGCACGATTTCGCCTTTGAAGGGCTGATATTCCTTAAAGCGGTGCGCCATAATCGCTTCGCCCTGAGAGGCTGTAAGAACATTGGTTCGGAGTCCGATAATACCACGCGAAGGTATATTAAACTCAATATCTACTCGGTCGCCAATCGTAAGCATTGAGGTTACGTCTCCCTTACGACGCGTAACGAGGTCGATCATGCGAGAAGAAAATTCCTCGGGGACATTAATGGTGAGCTCCTCTATAGGTTCGTGCTTCACGCCGTCAATTTCCTTGTAAATTACTTGAGGCTGACCCACCTGTAACTCATAGCCCTCGCGACGCATGGTTTCAATAAGCACGGAGAGATGAAGCACGCCGCGTCCGCTTACTACCCACGCATCAGCGCCTTCAGTCTTGCTGACACGCAAAGCCAAGTCTTTTTCCAATTCCTTTTCAAGTCGGTCGTTGATATGGCGTGAGGTGCAGAACTTACCTTCCTTTCCGAAGAACGGAGAGTTATTGATGGTGAAAAGCATTGACATTGTGGGCTCGTCAATGGCAATGGTGGGGAGCGGTTCGGGATTTTCAAAATCACAAATCGTATCGCCGATGTCGAAACGTTCCAATCCGACTACCGCACAAATATCTCCGCTGCTCACGCCCGTAGTTTTCACGCGACCCATCCCTTCAAAGGTGTGCACTTCCTTAATCTTTGTCTTCTCAAAAGTACCATCGCGGTGGGCAATCGTAATATTCATACCCTCAGCAATCGTTCCGCGGTGAACACGTCCGATTGCGATACGCCCCGTGTAGTTGGAGTAGTCCAAAGAAGTAATCAACATCTGTGGCGTACCCTCATGGCGCTCAGGGGCAGGGATAATTTCTACAATCTTATCGAGAAGGTATTCAATAGAATCCGTTGGTGTGTTATAATCTTCACCCATCCAATTGTTCTTAGCCGAGCCGTAAACCACGGTAAAGTCTAACTGCTCCTCCGTAGCATTTAAGTCGCACATAAGGTCGAATACCATTTCATAAACCTCCTCAGGGCGACAATTGGGTTTATCCACCTTGTTGACAACTACGAGAGGTTTGAGACCAATTTCGAGAGCCTTTTGCAAGACAAAGCGCGTCTGTGGCATAGGTCCCTCAAAAGCATCAACGAGCAAGATACATCCGTCCGCCATATTGAGTACGCGCTCCACTTCTCCGCCAAAGTCGGAGTGCCCTGGGGTATCAATGATGTTAATCTTCGTCCCCTTGTAGTTAATCGACACATTCTTTGAAAGAATCGTAATACCTCGTTCACGCTCCAAGTCATTGTTGTCGAGCATCAAGTCGCCCGACGCTTGGTTATTACGAAAGAGGTTGCCCGCAAGGAGCATTTTGTCGACAAGGGTAGTCTTACCGTGGTCAACGTGTGCGATAATGGCGATATTACGAATATCCTGCATAATTAAAATAGGTGTATGAGCGAGAGAAAGCGCTATGAGCGCCATCCCCTTATTTTTAACTGCAAAATTAACGCACAGCAAAAAAACAACCAAAAATCTATAACTATTTCTAAATTCTATCGGGGGAATTAGTTGGTGAATACTTTAAATTCGTACTTTTGCTTTGCAAAGTGGAAATTAGCAGACAAGTTAACAGGAACCATCCGTAGGCTTCTTGATTCGTCCATGCCTCACTTGTCAACTCTTTAACTTATCAATTTGATTATGGCTAAAAAACAAATACGCATCAGCCGTTCACGCATTGCCATTGTGATTCTCAGCATTGTTGCATGTGCAGCCTTTTTGCTGACTTTCGCCCCACGCAGTACGACTCAGTTCGGCTACGAATATGAAACCGACAAACCATGGCGTTATTCTACGCTGATTGCTGAGTATGACTTTCCCGTGTTACGCTCAGAGGCCGAACAAAAGCAGTTGCGCGATAGCATCAGTGGTGCCTATCAGCCTTACTATCAGATGCAGGAAGGCATCGGTGAGCAACAAGTGGCACTCTTCAAGCAAGACATTGCTACAGGAAAGTTTGCCAACATCCCTAGAGCTTGCTTATTGTTTGCTGAAGAGCAATTGCGACGCGTCTATGCCCAAGGCTTTATGCCCGCCAAGGAATATGGCGAGATAAAAGCCACTTATCCCAACGGCATCCGCATCGTTAGCGCACAACGTGCCATTACACGTCCCATCGACGAGGTTTACTCTACCCGCACCGCCTATGAATCCATCATAGCTGCCGATTCGCTCCATCGTTGGGGCAATTCATTGCAAGCATGTAACCTTAACACGTATCTGCAACCCAACCTTTCGTACGACACACGCCGAAACAAAGCCACGTTGGAAGAGGCATATGCCAGCATTGGGCAGTTTAGCACGATGGTTCAAGCAGGACAAAAAATCATCAGCCAGGGGGACATCGTTACACCCGCGATGGTGAGCATCCTTGACTCATTGAAGGACGCTTCAGACAAGCGCTTGGGCGAGCATCACTCGGATTGGTGGGTTTTTCTCGGACAATTCCTGTTTGCGACCCTCGTCTTCTTGGCGCTCTTCACGTACATCTACCTCTTCCGTCGCGATTACATGGAGCGCAACAACGTTCTCCTCCTGCTCTTTACGTTGAACACGTCGCTCCCCCTCATTGCCTATCTTGTAGCTGCTCATACAAGTGTAAGCGTCTACGTCATACCCTTTGCCATCGTACCGATGTTTGTGCGTATCTTCCTTGACACTCGCACTTCCCTTGTCGTAACGCTCGTCATCGCTCTCTTAGCATCGTTTGTTGCGACTGACCCTTACGAATTCCTCTTGGTGCAAATCATCGTAGGCTTTAACACGATTTACTCACTTAAGGAAGTTACAGAGCGCTCACAAGTGTTGCGCGTAGCCTTCTTTAATATTCTTGCGGCATGGGCCGTATGTTTCAGTCTTGACTTAGTCAGAGGTTTGTCATTCAGTTCCTGGAACGACGTACTCCGATTTGACTACCAGCGCTACTTGGACCTTGCCATCTGTGGCGGTCTCCAACTCTTGGCCTACCCCTTAATGTACCTCGTAGAGCGCATCTTTGGCTTTACTTCCAGCGTTACGCTCATTGAGCTCATGAACTTCAATGAGGGTTTGCTCAGTCGCATGTCACGCGAAGCAAAGGGTACGTTTAACCACACGATTCAAGTGAGCAATCTTACGGCCGAAGTGGCGCGTGCCATAGGCGCAAAGCCCCTTCTCGCACGTGTGGGAGCCCTTTACCATGACATCGGGAAATTAGAGAATCCCGCCTTCTTCACAGAGAATCAAGCGGGCGTGAATCCCCATGACACTCTTGACGAAAAGAGCAGCGCGCGCATCATTATTGCCCATGTAAACAACGGGCTCCGCCTTGCCGAAGAACACTCCTTGCCCCAGGCGGTTCGCGAGTTTATCACGACCCACCACGGGAGTGGCATGGCTAAATATTTCGCCATCCAATGGCAGAATAAGCACCCCGAGGAAACCTTTGACCCCGCTGCGTTCACCTATCCAGGACATTATCCCTACACAGCCGAACAGGCTGCGCTCATGATGTGCGATGCCGTAGAGGCTGCCTCACGCAGCTTGAAGGAATATACGGAAGAGAGCATCTCCAACCTTGTCAATAAAATCATTGATTCACAACTCCACGAGGGATGCTATAACAATTGCCCCATCACCTTTGAGGATATCAACATAGCCAAACAAACGCTTATCGAAAACCTCATGCGTGCCTACCACACCCGCATTGCTTATCCCGAACTGAAATAAGGGCGATGCAAAATTGAGCTCGCAAGAAGTTTTCAAACGATTGTTATCAAACGAGTTACTCTTGTCAAAAACAAAATGAGACTTAGTCGAAACTAAAAGTGAGTTAGTTAAAACTAAACGTTACTTAATTCAAACTAAAAGAGACTTAATTTTCAGCAACTCGTATTTAAATATCAGCCTCCTAATTGAAGGACGAAGGCTTACGGCTTTCGTCCTTTGATTTACCCACTTAACCATCCTCTTCCCTGAATCAACCATCACGGGATAAGTTCAAAAAAAACAAAGATTTATTTGCCAACCCAAAATAAATCAGTAATTTTGCACCGCTTTTCCGCGTAACCGCTGTCAGAACCGAAGCGAAAACGGCTGAGGATGTTGCGCTGGGGCGATAACAATTTAACAAATAAATCACAATGGCAGATTTACTCAAAATTGCTGAAGAAGCATTTGCTACTGGTAAGCAGCACCCCACATTCAAGGCTGGTGACACTGTAACTGTAGCTTACAAGATCGTCGAAGGTAACAAGGAACGCGTACAGCTCTACCGCGGTGTTGTAATCAAGATCGCTGGTCACGGCGAAAAGAAGCGTTTCACAGTTCGCAAGATGTCAGGTACTGTGGGTGTAGAACGTATCTTCCCCCTCGAATCACCTGCAATTGAAAGCATTGAAGTGAACAAGGTTGGTAAGGTTCGTCGTGCGAAGCTCTACTACCTCCGTGCGCTCACTGGTAAGAAGGCACGCATCAAGGAAAAGCGTGTTGTTACTAAGGGCTAAACCAAACCTAACAAAAAAGAGCATCCGAAAATCCCATGGGACTTTCGGATGTTTTTTTTATACCACTCTAAGTCATGAGAAAGAAGTAATAGAAAAGGAGAAAGAAGAAAGGCCATGCGGAACTATAAACAAGGCCATTTCTTCTTTCTCCTTTTTTATTATCTACATTTCTTCTGCACCTATCCCAACCACATCATCACCAAAACTTGAGCGATGATGACGCGCATGAACATACAGAGAGGATAAACCGTGGCATAAGCAATATTCGCCTTATCTCCTGGGAGGATATCGCTAGCATAATTGAGCGCAATTGGGTTAGCCATGGCTCCGCAAAGCATCCCAGCTGTTGTAGGAACACTCTTTTTCATCCAAACTACTGATACGACACCCATTATAAGCACAGGAACAAGCGTTATGAGTAATCCGTAACCAATCCAAGCAAGCGCCTGAGGTTGCATCACCGTTGTAAGGAAGTCCGAACCTGCATCAAGACCAAGGCAAGCCAAGTACATGGAAAGTCCAAGAGAGCGAAGCATGAGATTCGCACTTGTAGTCGTGTAAGCTACCATGTGAAGGCGCGGGCCGTAAGCTCCAATCAAAATACCCATAATAATTGGGCCACCAGCAAGGCCAAGACGCACAGGGAAAGTCATAGAGGGGATATGGAAAGGAATACATCCAAGCACAAGACCGAGAACGATACCAATGAATATCGTGACCATATTCGGCTCGTTGAGCACCTTCACGGCATTACCCAATTCCTCTGCCACCTGTTTGAGACGTTCCTTTTCGCCAACCACAGTAATACGGTCGCCCATGCGAATAACGAGGTCGGGAGTGGCAACCAATTGAATGCCTGCGCGCTTCACACGACTCACATTCACACCATAACGTTTGCGAAGCTGAAGGTCGCCCAGGCGTCTGCCGTTGACATGCGAACGCGTAACAAGGATGCCTTGCGAAACGAGTTTCGTGTCAAGCGAATCCCAGTCTATTTCCTTAGCATTCCAATCCGTACGGTCGAGCTCCCCGAAAAATACGGTGAGTTGATTTACAAATTTATCCTCCGTGATAAGCAATACAAGGTCGCCCTCACGCACAATAGTTTCAGAGGTAGGCAGAATGGCATTTTCACCTCTCCAGATGCGCGTAATCACAAACTTACTTTCGTCAAAGCCTGCTATCGTTGCGAGTGACTTGTTGAAAATTGCTGGATTGCGCACTTTAAATGAAGCGATGAAGGCTTCTCCGCGTGGCTTAGCCTCAACGGCACGCTCATGTCGGATTAACCAATTCTTCATCAACACCAAGGCGATAATCACTCCCACCATACCCAACGGATAAGTGACCGCACAACTCAAGGCTGCTCCAGAAGAATTTTCACCAACCATTTTGAGTGTCTGTTGTGCGGCACCAAGAGCGGGTGTGTTTGTTGTAGCTCCACAAAGCACCCCCATCATGTCGCCTAATGGATACCCAGTAAACCACAAGATTGAGAGCATCATCAGCGTGCCCAAAATGACTACGCCCGCAGCAAGCATATTGAGTTGCGTGCCCCCCGTACGGAAAGCACTCAGGAAACCCGGCCCCACTTGAAGCCCAAGGGTGTAAACGAAAAGTACGAGACCAAAGGATTCCGCATAACTAAGCATCTGAGCGTCTATTTTAAGCCCCAAACTTCCGGCAAGAATCCCAACGAAGAATACAAAAGTAACGCCAAGGGTTATCCCACGAAAGCGGAATTTACCCAAGCTAAGCCCTATCGCACAGATAAGACATATTATGATAACAGCCTGAACAGCTGAGTGTGCGAACAACGTTTCGCTAAACCACGAATACATAAGTCAATTATTCTTTAGGCACACACATTCTATAAAGAGTGTCCTTTACGGGAGCAAAAGTAATAATAATCTCTGAATAAACAGAGGCTACAAGAGGAAATGATGCGAGTTTATCGGAAAGAGCAAATACTAAATGCCAAATAAGTTCAACTAAGTCTCTTTTAGTTTTGCCTATATCTCAATTAATTTTTTGTAAGTAGAAAAGAAGTTTTCAAATAACTCTTTAAGGGGCGCTTAAAAACGTGGTTGCAAGCACAAGAATGCGTTTTTTATCCAATTATATGGTAATCATAACACTTTTTTCTTAATTTTGCATCAGTAAGGTGGAGAAGGATTGTTTGAAAATGCCTCTTTAGGGAGAGCAAAACGGCATTCTTCCTCCCCAACTAAATTGTGAATTAAACAAGGATGCGTATCGTTGAAACAACAAGGCATCCCAAACACATACTTAGTAACATAAAACTATGAGTGAACAATTAAAGAAAATCAAGCAGCTTGTAGAACTCCGTCAGAAGGCACGTCTGGGCGGTGGTGAAGTTGCGATTGAAAAGCAACACGCGAAGGGCAAGGCCACTGCGCGTGAGCGTATCGACCTCTTGCTTGACAAGGGCTCGTTTGAAGAATTGGATATGTTCAAGCTCCACCGTTGTCACGACTTCGGCATGGAGAAGAAGCAATATTTCGGAGATGGTGTTGTATGCGGTAGCGGTACCATCAACGGACGCCTTGTTTATGTCTTTGCTCAGGACTTCACGGTGAACGGTGGTTCACTCTCTGAAACGATGGCAGAGAAGATTTGCAAGGTAATGGACCTCTCTATGAAAGTGGGCGCACCCTGTATCGGTTTGAACGACTCGGGTGGTGCGCGCATCCAAGAAGGTGTGAACTCATTGGCAGGTTTTGCCAACATCTTCCAACGCAACATTGAGGCTTCAGGTGTTGTACCCCAGATTTCAGGTATCTGCGGTCCCTGCGCAGGTGGTTCGGTTTATTCTCCCGCACTCACTGACTTCATCGTGATGCTTGAGGGCATTTCTTACATGTTCTTGACAGGTCCTAAGGTAGTAAAGACTGTAACAGGTGAGGATGTAAGCCAGGAAGATCTCGGTGGCGCATCAGTACATGCTACAAAGAGCGGTGTATGTCACTTCACGGCGAAGACAGAAGAGGAATTCTCAGGCCTCATTCGCAAGTTGCTTTCATACATGCCCCAAAACAACATGGAACGTACTCCTCGAGTGGAATGTACTGACCCCATTGACCGCAAGGAAGACCTCTTGAACGAAATTATCCCCGACAACCCCAATATGGCCTACGACATGTACAAGGTTATTGGCGCTGTAGTGGACAATGGCGAATTTATGGAAGTTCAAGCTGGCTATGCAAAGAATATTATTATCGGTTTCGCACGTTTCAATGGTCAGAGCGTGGGTATCGTAGCAAATCAGCCTTCTGTTTATGCAGGTGTACTTGACTGCAATGCCTCTCGTAAGGGGGCGCGCTTCGTACGCTTCTGCGATGCTTTCAATATTCCTATTGTTTCTCTCGTAGATGTTCCCGGCTTCCTCCCTGGTACGGGTCAGGAATATAATGCTGTAATCAGCCATGGTGCTAAGTTGCTCTACGCTTACGGTGAAGCTACAGTGCCTAAGGTAACTGTAACGCTCCGTAAGAGCTACGGTGGTTCACACATCGTAATGGGTTGTAAGCAACTCAAGGCTGACCTCAACTATGCTTGGCCTTCTGCAGAAATTGCGGTAATGGGTGCGAGCGGTGCGGTAGCTATTCTCAGCGCCAAGGCAGCTAAGGAACAGGAAGATCCTAAGGCGTTCCTCGCTCAGAAGGAAAAGGAATACAATGACCTCTTCACGAACCCCTATAAGGCAGCTGAGTACGGCTATATCGACGATGTTATCGAACCACGTAACACTCGCTTCCGCATCTGTCGCGCTTTAGCCCAGTTGGAAACTAAGATGGAAACGCGTCCTGCTAAGAAGCACGGCAACGAACCTCTTTAGCCCTGCTCCTTCTCCCACCGTTTTTAATCATTTTGACTATGAAAAAAATAGCTTATACAGTGGGCGGCAAACAATTGGTCATTACTCTCGACGAAAAGCGCGGTTCGATTCGCGCCATTGAGGCCGACGGCAAACCCCTTGAGCCTACCGCCGAAGAGATGCCCATTATCGCAGGAGTAATTAGTCTTGCGTTGCTCACATACGAAACAGAAGTTGTTCACGATGAGGAAACCGACGTCATTACCCTCCAAAGACATTGCACTCCTTGGAATTCGCCGGCTCGACAGATGAGTAACTTGCGTAAATAACATTTGAAGCAATGAAACAATACAACTATAAAGTTAATGGAGTTGACTATGAAGTGACCATCAACTCCATCAAGGGTCAAGTAGCTTCGGTTGAAGTGAACGGAATTCCCTTCAATGTAGAAATCATCGGCTCTGCGCTTGCCGAAGGTG
Organism: Alloprevotella sp.; assembly: GCA_045657925.1. Classification (GTDB taxonomy): domain Bacteria; phylum Bacteroidota; class Bacteroidia; order Bacteroidales; family Bacteroidaceae; genus Alloprevotella. The sequence continues at coordinate 96,031 of JAZOUA010000017.1, forward strand.
ACCTTCCCACAATGGGAACTGCCACTCCCGCGGCAGCAAGTCCCGCTCCTGCAAAGGCAGAAGCAAAACCCGCCGCACCCGCAACGAAGGGCGCTGCAGGTGAAGGCACTCCCGTAAAAGCACCTCTCCCCGGCGTAGTAACAAAAGTGCTCGTAGCCGAAGGCGATGCCGTGAAGAAGGGCGACGTTGTGCTTGTGCTCGAAGCGATGAAAATGGAAAACAACATTACTGCCGAAAACGACGGTAAAGTTACTGGCGTATGTTGCGCTCCTGGCGACAGCGTGATGGAAGGTACTACACTTCTTACTATTGGATAAGACTTTTTAGAGTACAACTTACAGAGTACAGAGTACAACTGACTTGCGGAGAAACGCATGGGAGTTGTACTCTGTATTCTTTTTTATATTTACCCAACAAGAAATATCCCGCAAGGCCAGTGTACTCTGTCCGTTGTACTCTATACTTTGTTAGTTGCACTCTGTACTCTGATTATCTGTACCCTAAAATTTGTACGTATGCAGAAATTATGGTAATTTTGCCATAAGGATATTACCAACACTCAACTCTAAGATTATGATTAAATACGCTGACTATATCCGCCGCTTAGAAATCAAAAGTTTGTGGAGCGGTCATAAACATATTGTTTGGGAACTCCGTCCGGGCGTAAACGTACTGAGCGGAGGGAATGGCGCTGGGAAAAGCACTATACTCAATCGCATGGAGCAACAACTGCTTACCGCCCCTACGAGCGGAGAAATATTAGGAGGCCGACATCTTGGGGTTAGCATTGACTTTTATCCCTCTGACGCAACTAGCATCCGCTATGACATCATCCGCTCGTTTGACCGCCAACTCCTACAAGGCGACCGCTTGCGCACACTTACCGATGCGGCTGTTTCTACGGAGTTGGACTGGCAACTCTATCAACTCCAGCGCCGCTACTTAGACTATCAAGTGAATGTGGGTAACCGCATGATTCAACTCCTTACGAGTGGCGCGCCCAACGCTAAGGAAGAAGCTACGGAGGCATCGGCTTATAAAACCATGTTCCTCGACCTTGTGGATGACCTTTTCTCAGAAACGGGAAAGCGTATCGACCGTACGAGCAACGAACTGAGTTTCGTGCAATTCGGAGAGCAACTCTCGCCCTACAAACTCTCAAGTGGCGAGAAGCAAATGCTGATCATTCTGCTCACAGCCTTAACGCAAGACCGCCAACCTTACGTGCTTTTCATGGATGAACCAGAGGCAAGTCTCCATTTCGAGTGGCAAAAGCGCCTTATTGATATGGTGCTCCAACTCAACCCCAATGTGCAAATCGTTCTTACCACCCACTCGCCCGCAGTAGTTATGAACGGCTGGGCGGATTGCGTAACGGAGATGGGTGAGATAACGATGTGAGGTTGTAAGATTTAAGGTCGCTTCGCTTTGAGGTTGTAAGGACTTTGCAGAACGCACTCCGGACGGTCTTTCTCCTTTTTCATTTCTCCTTTCTCATTTCTTCCCTCCATGCCTTCCCTTTCCAGTTACATATCTTCCCATTACGTCCAAGCGGCAAACCGCCTGGCGGGGAAGCATGCGCGAAAGAGCATTGTGGCTTACGTAGAGAGTTTTGACGACGTGGCATTTTGGAGCACCTTGCTCCGACCTTTGGAGACGGAACAGTTTTACTTTGAGGTGATGCTCCCTTCTAAGACCTCGCTTTGTAAAGGTAAGAAGATCGCATTGGCTAATCAACTAGGTCCTAATATGATTGCTTGCGTGGATGCCGATTATGATTACCTCATGCAGGGAGCCTCGCCCACTTCGAAGGAAGTTTGTCATTCGCCTTACGTATTCCACACATTGGTATACGCTATTGAGAACTACCATTGCCATGCGGGTTCGTTGCATAATGTATGTGTTTCTGCCACACTCAATGACCGACGCATCTTTGATTTTGAGGGATTCATGCAGATGTTCTCTGAAATTATCCATCCGTTATTCGTGTGGAACGTATGGTGTTATCGCGAAGGGAAATTCAAGCAATTTTCGATGGCAGACTTTTACCGCATCGTGCGACTCCGAGACATTAACCTCTATCACCCAGAGCAGGAACTCAATGACCTACGTCGTCGCGTCAATTCAAAAATTGCTCGTCTGCAACACCAATTCCCCGAGGCGAAAAAGAGTTATAAGCCCCTAAAGGCGGAACTCATTGAATTGGGGGTTACTCCCGAGACGACCTATCTCTTTATGCGTGGTCACGACTTGTTGGACGGAGTGGTTTCTGTGCTTACCTCAAAAGTCTGTGATTTACTCCGCAAAGAGCGCGAGCGAGACATTCACAAATATGCCGAGCATGCCAAGCAAATGCAAAACGAATTGGCGTCTTATCAACACTCTGTAGCATCCGTAGATGATATACTGAAGCATCACAATGGTTATATCAATGCGCCACAATACTTATGGGTGCAAGAGCAACTCAAAAAATTCTTAGCAACTCACCAATCTCAAACCTCACAAGACATAGAAGCGAGCGATTCTCCCGAATAATAACATTAGGAAACAACAAAGCTTCTCACATCTTGTTAACCATACTAAACCACAACCAACAATGAAAATTAAACACGCTCTAACGCTTCTTCTTCTCCTACTCCTCCCCTCTTCTTTGTTTGCTCAACAATCAAGAAAGCAGGAACGTAGTGCCACACCCTTTGCCAATGCGGAATTTAAGCGCGCTAAGATCCTCCAACCCTTTGGTAAGTTTGTTTGGGCGGAAGCTAATATATTCTTAAAGGATGCTTCGCTTTGCTTTGTTGAGAACGACACCATCAAAAAGGCATTTGTTGACAAGATTATCGCCGTTCAGTTCGACTCTGCCACCTATCGCAAGGTGGAGGATCAACAAATGGGGCTCGTCATTGCCGAAAAGGGGTACAACTGCCTCGTTCGCGTGCGCACCATTGACATGAAGCAATACACGGAAGAGCATGACGGCACACAGAATGCCGGTTACCTTGAATTTGACGGCATCGGACGCATGCAAAATGAGTTTATTGACCTCCATAATGAAGCCTTTCTTGAAAAGGGTTTCCCCGTGAAAGACAAGTATTACTTCATCATCAAAGGCAAATGCGTAGTGGCCAACGAAAGTCACGTAGAGCGTGAAATCAGTAAGCAACACATGGATGACTTCAAGAAACTCATGCGCGACCAATGGTGGAGCTGGCGCGACGAAGAGTCCCTCAAGATTCTACTTGAATTTCTCCCCTAAACGTCCAACGAAGTGCGGCGAGGTTCCCCCTTTCTCTACCGTTCCTCCGCCCCTATGTCATACATCAAACCCTAAAAGTGGAGGCAACCTCAATCATCAAGGTTACCTCCACTTTCTTTTTTACCTCTCTCACAAACCCAAACGACCTAGGAATTATCCCGCTAAAAACAAAACCTATTTTAGTCAAAACGAATCGTTAGTTAGGGCGCCTAATAAGGGACTTAGGGCGAAGAAAGTAAGAAATCAGAATGACTACTAGAAAAGTCATGACACTTGCAAGAAAAACGGTGATGGTTGAGATTGAAGACACACGGTTCTTGAGAACATGCGTGCTGATTGCAAGAAAAGGTACGCAAGTTAGAACATAAACCGTGCTATTTACAAGAAAACCTGCACCTCATAACCAACTCCCCCACGCTCCTCGTAAAGAGTCATGCAAACTAACTTGACAAACTCATTTATATAAGAGTACAAAAAAAGCCGACGCATGAGCGTCGGCTTCATTTATATTACTTCAAAGTGAAGTTCAGATTAGAGCTGGGGACCAGCAGCTACGAGAGCCTGACCTGCTGCGCTACCTGCTGTGTACTTCACGAAGTTCTTCTGGAAGCGAGCAGCAAGGTCCTTAGCCTTTTCTTCCCACTTGCAAGCACATTCGTAAGTGTCGCGGGGGTCAAGGATGTTAGGATCTACGCCAGGAAGCGCTGTGGGAACAGTGAAGTTAAAGATAGGAATTACCTTAGTTTCAGCCTTGAGGATAGAACCGTCGAGGATAGCGTCGATGATACCACGAGTATCCTTAATAGTGATACGCTTGCCAGTACCGTTCCAACCAGTGTTTACGAGGAACGCCTTAGCGTTGTGCTGGTTCATCTTCTTCACGAGTTCTTCTGCATACTTAGTGGGGTGGAGTTCAAGGAACGCCTGACCGAAGCAAGCTGAGAATGTGGGAGTGGGTTCTGTGATACCGCGTTCAGTACCTGCGAGCTTAGCAGTGAAACCAGAAAGGAAGTAGTACTGAGTCTGTTCGGGATCGAGGATAGATACGGGAGGAAGAACACCGAATGCGTCAGCAGAAAGGAAGATTACGTTCTTCGCATGACCTGCAGCAGATACGGGCTTCACGATGTTGTCGATGTGGTTGATGGGGTAAGAAACGCGAGTGTTTTCAGTAACGCTCTTGTCGTCGAAGTTGATCTTACCTTCAGCATCTACAGTAACGTTTTCGAGGAGTGCGTTACGACGGATAGCCTTGTAGATATCGGGTTCGCTTTCCTTGTCAAGACCGATAACCTTTGCGTAGCAACCACCTTCGAAGTTGAAGATACCGTTGTCGTCCCATCCGTGTTCGTCGTCACCAATAAGCATACGCTTGGGGTCAGTAGAGAGGGTAGTCTTACCAGTACCAGAAAGACCGAAGAAGATAGCTGTTTCGTTCTTTTCGTTAGTGTTAGCAGAGCAGTGCATTGAAGCGATACCCTTGAGGGGGAGGTAGTAGTTCATCATAGAGAACATACCCTTCTTCATTTCACCACCGTACCAAGTGTTGATGATAACCTGTTCGCGGCTTGTGATGTTGAACGCTACGCAAGTTTCAGAGTTGATACCGAGTTCCTTGTAGTTTTCAACCTTTGCCTTAGACGCGTTGTAAACAACGAAGTCAGGTTCAAAGTTAGCGAGTTCTTCAGCTGTGGGCTGGATGAACATGTTAGTTACGAAGTGTGCCTGCCATGCTACTTCCATGATGAAGCGTACAGACATACGAGTGTCAGCGTTAGCACCGCAGAAGCAGTCAACAACGAAGAGGCGCTTGTTAGAAAGACAATCCTTAGCGATGTTCTTGAGCTGTGCCCAAGCTTCTTCTGTGATAGGCTTGTTGTCGTTCTTATAGTCATCAGAAGTCCACCATACTGTGTCCTTAGAGTTTGCGTCCATAACGATGAACTTATCCTTAGGTGAACGACCTGTGTAGATACCAGTCATTACGTTCACTGTGTCGAGTTCAGTGTTCTGACCCTTTTCGTAGCCTTCGAGGCTAGCCTTTGTTTCTTCTGCGAAGAGAACTTCGTAAGAGGGGTTGTGGACAATTTCAGTAACACCGGTAATACCGTGTTTGCTCAAATCCAATGTTGCCATAAGTAATTAAAGTTTATAAATGGTAAATTGTAATTAGTTAGCTGTGCTTATGTGAGGCAGATGCGTTAACACCTTTCTCACCGCGAAGCAAATTTACGAAATTCCCCGAAGAGCAAAAAAATTTTAGCACTTTGTTTTAGAGAAATCCTTTCTTTTGCAAGAAAATACTGCTTTTTAGAGGTCTGCCCCCTAAAATTGCTATTTTTGAGTAGCACTTCCCCCGCGTAAAACCAATTACAAGTACGAAATTGTTATTGGGGTGGATGCGTCACAGGATTCCTCAAAAGCATATCTGATTTAGTTAAAAAACTTCCTCACTTATTTAAAACTAAAAGAGACTTAATTTAAAATAAGTGAGGAAGTTTTTTAACTCTATTAGATAGGGTGATTCTTCTTAGCGTTCTACAGGCACCACATGCTTACCGTAACTCAATTTAAAGAGTTCAAAGAAAGGCACATGCTGATTGAGGCGCTCTACGAAGTTCTTGTAATCGCGACGTTGCTGAACTGTCCATCCGGCTTCGGCTACGGCAATGAGGCGAGGGAAGGTAAGGTATTCCAATGTCTCATTGTCAAACACATATTCCGTCCAGAAGTTTGCCTGCACACCCTTATAGCGAGAAAGAAGCGCCTTATCTATGCCATTTGCGGGGATGTAAGCATACACCTTCTCCAATGTTTCATGGCCATGTCCCTGCGAACGGGGCTCATCTGCCGAAGTGCTCTGGCGGCGATTGATATAATAAGGAATCTGAGGCGAAAGGATATTGTCAAATCCGCGCTGTGCAGCATCCTTAGCCGCATTGTCGGCACCAATCCAAGCCATTACGGTAATATCCTTGAGTTGCGACGTATTGCCATGGAGCATTTCGTTCCAGAAGATTAACTTGCGCTGCTCAGCCTTAGGCTTTGTAAGAATGTAGTCTTGGATTTGCTTATAAAAGTCCGTTTGGAGGTCACGATAGTTCGTGCTACCAATTTCCTTAAGTCGGTTTTGGCAAAGTGCATTATGCTCCCACTTATGCGTAGGGCACTCGTCGCCACCGAGGTGAATGTAACCGAAGGGGAAGAGCGCAGTGAGTTCGTCTACAACGTCTTTCGTAAATTGGATCGCTTCGGGGGCGGCTACATTCATTACATCTGCCGAAACGCCCTGGTGGAGCCACACTTCGTGCTTCTCATTGGGTGTGCACGAAAGTTCGGGATATGCAGCGAGAGCGGCTTGGAAGTGACCAGGCATGTCGATTTCGGGAAGGATTTCGATGAAACGGTCCTTAGCATAAGCTACAATTTCGCGCACATCTTCCTGAGTGTAGAAACCACCATAGTGTTCGCCATCAGTAGGATACTCACTACCCCACCCTAACTTCTTGGTTTCTCGCCAAGCAGCCACTTCCGTGAGCTTGGGATACTTCTTGATTTCAATGCGCCAGCCTTGGTCTTCCGTAAGGTGCCAATGGAAGCGATTCATCTTGTAAGTCGCCATCATGTCAAGGATGCGCTTCACCTCTTCTTTGCCAAAGAAGTGACGGCCTTCGTCTAACATAAAACCGCGCCACCCATAAAGTGGCTCGTCTGTAATGCTCACGCAAGGAATTTCGGGAAGCACCTTTTCTGTAGCCATTGTTCCCGCCATCATTTGGGCTGGCATCAACTGCTTCAAGGTTTGAAGGCCATAGAAAAAGCCTGCGGGACGAGCTGCTTCAAGAATAATCGCTTCATCTTCCACTTCAAGGCGATAACCTTCGTCATGGACATTCGGATTTGTGCGTAATTGAAGGTGGCTACGCTTAGGATTTGCCACGTTTTTCACTTCAACGCCCAAACTCTGCTTAAGCTGCGCACTAAAGCGTTCTACGACGCCAAGCAAACTATCATTTTCATAAGCAGGAATGTAAATGCGCAACTTCTTAGGCATTTTGAAAGTCCCTGCACGTTGCATCACATTCTGAGGTTGAGGAATAATCGGAAGTGCATCTTGAGCCAAAGAGCAGATAGGAGTCAGAAGCACGACGAGGAGGGAGAGTAGAAGTTTCTTCATAGTTAATATGAGATAGAGGGTCAATATATCTAAACAAAATAGCATAGAAGTTATAGAAACAACGGAAGTCTGTTCCTGCTATTCCTATAACCTCTACACACAAATTATCTTCTTTGTCGGCGCACACTGAGTCCGCTACCTGCCGAAGGCGCTGACTGACGCTTCACCTTGGGTTCCTTAGCAGCCTTTTCCTTCTTCACCTTATCGGTTGTACCACGGCGAGAAGAACGACGCACCTTTTTCTTTTCAACTGTTACAACGGAATCACCCTGTACTACTACAAGCGTATCAATCTTCACAAGGGTTGTATCGCCCTTCCAAAGCACGCGTTCAAATTCCGTCAACTCCTTCTCAATACGTTCTTGTTCGCGCTTTAATGCCGTATCAGTGGGGCAATAATCCGAAAGCAAACGATCCTGAAGGTTTGAAACCTTCGTGATATCACCATCGTAACGGGTGAGTGTAAAGAAGTCGTCAGCCGAAAGCATTGACGCATTATTGTAATTGCTACCCATGAGCATAAGCTTGCCTAAGTAGGGAGCCACTTCGTCATAGTTCACCCAAAAGAGGGGACGCTTCTGAATCGTTCCACTATAGTCGTCGGCACGATGCATTACGGGGCAAAGCGCCGTTACACGCGTGCGAAGTTGTGCCATAGCGCGGTCGTAATAAATCACCTCCTTGATGAAGTAAGACTTAACTTCCTTATTGGGTAAGTCTACATCGTTCACACGGAAGCGACCATCACGTTCTTCATAGAAGATGGAGTAGCTATCCATGAGTTGCTTAGCCGTAACGGTGTTATCGTTATCAAAACGTTCATTCCCATCAAGATTATATTTATACGCCTTGATTTGACGACGCAGAATGAGCTTGAAGATGTAGTTAAAGAGATTCTCGCGTCCGTCTGCCGTTGCAGAAGTTGGGAAATAAAGCACCGCATTTGCATCTTCCGTGAGGTCAAGTTCACGATAGATTTCACGGCGCCAGGTCACGTCAGTAGGCATAGCGGGTGCCGTGGGAAACTGACGATAAGCCGAAGCCGCAGGTTTCGTCGTTGTCTGTGCTGATGGGGTTGCCTCAGCAGCCTTACGGCGTGCGGGAGGTTGCGCCACCATTGAGAACGCACAAACTGAGAAAAGAAGAGACAACAGTAATTTTTTCATTGTTGTAAAGTGTAGTTTCGCAACCTTAAAAGCATCTCAATTTCAATTCTTTTTGAGTTGCAAAAAAGAAACTCTGATTCCTTAAAAACTATAAGTGAGTTAGTTTAAACTGAAAGTGAGTTGATTTATCCTAACTCACTTATAGTTTTCAGAGAAACGGAATGTATTTCCAACGACTCGTAGTCGGGATTAGTTGACAATAATTTCAAGGGGCTGAGGCAAGGTTCTTTCGATGCCATCAGGACCTATACAACGAACTCTTGAGAGATAGAAGCGCTGTCCTCGGCTGAGCTGACGGACAAGTTCCTTTTGTGCCTCAGTAAATCCTGCAGAGTGTGACACAGAAGGTACTACGTTACCCATGCGGTCGAAGAAGATGGTCTCAAATCCGAGTACGCGGAAAGGAATGTTGAGCAAGCCGTCATCAATAGCCGCACTGAGGGTCGTAAGGTTCAGAATCGTTCCCTTAGCTAAGCGTCCGCCTCGGAAGTGATCGCCTCCCAAATTGATATAAGCCGTTGGGTCGGGCAACTTACGCACCTTAAAGGTGTAGGCTCCCATTGACTGCGTGCGGCCATTGACTACCCCCGATACGTTAAAGGTTACGGGTTCACCAATTTTTGCAGGGCGCGCAACATATTTGCCATTCCCTTGTGCCACCAACGTTCCGCCCGTCATCGTAAGCGAAATCTTGTTCGCAGGTACGCCCGAAGCGCTCACACTTATGGGGTTGTCAAAACCTGCATAAAGAACGTTCATCAAGTCAGCCGCAACGGTAGCACCAAGAGGAGGCGCAATAACATTATAACGCTGAGAGAACTCACGACGAATGATTTCGCCAGCCGCATTGGGCATCTCTATATAACCCTTAAAGCTGTATTCACCAGGGCCACGCACTGTGAAGTTATAAGAGCCGTCTGTCGTAAGGCGCTGTCCGTTTACATAAATATCAGGTCGCTGAGTCGTATCAACAGCAGCCATAAATATCTGAGACTTAAACGTTTGACCAGGATAAAGAGTAGTCGCTTCAGGAAGCACATAAGCATTGAGCTCGTTCACACGGATATCCTTCACATCAATATTACCTGCGAGCACACGAAGCACCTCACTCTCGGCATTACGCACGTCATTCTGCAACTTTGAAAGCATTGTGATGGAAGCAATCGTAGGCATTTCTTCAAACATATATTGCTTCCAATCCTTACCAAAGTTTTCCTCCGTCTTAGGAACGTCTGTTGAAAGATTCGATGCGACAATTGCCTTCTCACGAGGGTCAGTGATATAATTCAACATAGCTTCGCGATACGCAACAATCTTGTCGTGAAGTTGTTGTCCCTTGCCGTTATACTTCGAAAGCATAACAACATTTGAGGCATTGAGGTCCTCCTTGTTCTCTAAGTTGTTGGGATTACCTTCTTTTCCATCTACCTCACGAGCTAAAGCCCAACGGAGCTGTTCAGCGAAGTTGAAAAGCGAGTCAGACATAGCCTTCACCTCCATTGCTTTATCGTACCAAGGGCGCACCTTTGTAGGATTCTGCTCTAACTTCTCAGCGAAGTCATCGTAGAGTGTTTTGTTCTCCTCCATCGCATTGGCAGTAGTGCGATTCAAGCTCTCGCCCACAAGGGAGAATCCCTTGAGCACGTCACTCGAAACGTTGAGCGCCAACATTGCCATCAGCACGATATACATAAGGTTAATCATGCGCTGACGCGGAGAAATTGGATTTTTCTTTACTGCCATACTTTAAGAGTTAGCAAGCGGATTGCTTATAGCGGTAAGTTTCTTAATCATTTGGGCATAAACGTCATTTACTTCCTGAATCTTCGCCGCTAAGCCACGCGTTTGGTCGTTGATTTCCTCAATGGTATTAACCTGCTTGGAAATACTTGCGAAATGAAGGTCGTAAATCTTGTTGATACCGATAAGTGTGCGATTGAGATTCTCCATCTCTTGGCTGTCTTTAGTGAGGCGTGCCGTTTGTTCGTCTACCATTGCAAATGTTTCGGTTAACGCACGAAGCTTATCAATATATACCTGCGTAGCAGCTTCCATCTCAGGCGAGAGAACGGCTTGTGCACGATGCAAAAGTTCATCATTAGCCATGCGAATGATAGAAGCGAGTTTCTGAGCCTCTTCTTCTGTTGTAGCATCAGCAACAGCTGCTTGCACAATAGGATGCTGTGATGCGAGCTCAGCTTTCTCTTCAAGTGTAGGAACAGATGCAGCACTACTTGAGGGAGTCGATACACCGCCACCAATAATTACGGGAGCTACACTCACTACTGAAGGTTCGCCACCAATAATCGTAGAACCACCAATAATCGTAGAACCACCAACAATCGAGGGTGTTCCGCCAATAACCGCAGGCCCTGCACCAACCGAAGCTGCTGCGCGCTCCAACTCTTGCTGTTCAGCGTCTACTGACTCCTGAATATCTGTAGCAACATAAGTTCCATCCGCAATAGCTTCTGCTCTTTCAATCTCTTCATCTGTTTCAAGTTCTTCAGGAAGAGTCTTGCCAATCTCATTCTTATCAAAAGGACGGTCAAAAGCTGCGAGGAAGAACACTACGGCTTCGGTACCCATACCTAAGAAGAGCATCACGTTACCTCCAGGAAGGTGCGTCAACTTAAAGAGTGCACCGAGAATAACGATTGAAGCCCCCCACGAATAGGCGTAATTCAAGAATGTCTGTCCTGGAACACTGTCCATCCAGTGTTGCAAGCGAGTCACTATATTTATTTTAGGCATAATATTCTGAGTTTAAAGATTTACTTGGTAACAGCCTTTGAACGCACACAGCGAAAGCCTACGAAAGAACGGGGCTGATTTTGATATTCCCAACTTCTCCATGCAGAACGAATCAATGAGATGGGGTCTTTCCAAGAACCTCCACGCACACTCTTACGCTTCAACACATAAGGATCCTCAGCCGCGGCATTATACACCAATTCGGGATTGATGTCTGCCATAGCCGCAACACCAGCTTCAGTATATACGGTGTTTGTCCACTCTGCTACGTTGCCGGCCATATCAAAAAGGCCATTTGAATTAGCTCCGTAAATACCAACTTTTGATGTAATCAGGTTTCCATCCTCTGTATAGTTACCACGGTCGGGTTTAAAGTTGGCATAATAGCATCCCTTTGTGCTCTTTGCACTATCTCCAGCCCAGGGGAAGGGATTGTTTTCGCGTCCACGAGCGGCAAATTCCCATTCAATTTCAGAGGGCAAACGATAACGCTGAATGTAGCGTGCCTGAGGGCCTAAGCCTTGAAGGAGATAGTTTGTACGCCAAGCGCAGAAAGCATTTGCTTGTTCCCAAGTCACACCTACTACGGGATAATCATTATAGGCGGGCATGGTGAAGTAATGCTTCATGTATGTTTCGTTACTTGCATTCGTGAAGTCGTTCACCCAAACGGTTGTATCTGGATATACGGGAACGATGTAAGTATTCAAGAAGTCGTAAAGCGAAGAGAGAGGGCGCTCAATCGTTTGACGCACGATGTTACCTTCATCATCAACATAAGCTGTATCCTTTGAAATCATAACCACCTCATCAAGCGATTCCTTAATGTCTGTATTGAGATTACGTTCCTTAGGATCAAGACGATACTTACGGAGAGCCGCCTTTTCATAGTCGAAAATCTCATAACGATAAACGAGTTGTTTCACATCAAGCATCTTTGTGCCGTCAATGGGATGTGTAGTGTATACACTTTCAATCGCACGTTGCTGATCTTCATCGGGTTTACGCCAAGGAATTGGCTTTGCCCAATTCAAGTGAGGAGTTACGGGCTCGCCATATTTATCAACCTCTATCTTATACGTCTCATCACCTCCATAAGAAGGGTCAGCAAGACGCTCACGAATGATAGAGTCGCGCACCCACTCTACAAATTGGCGATACATAGAGTTTGTAACCTCCGTTTGATCCATCCAAAATCCATCAACAGAGATTTCGCGTTGAGGCACAGGAAGCCCCCACAAAGAGTCTGTCTCCATACCAGCACGCAAAAAGCCACGCTTCACTTCAACCATTCCAAATGGTACAGGCTCATTATAATTCACAGAACGTTGTCCGGTTACTTCACCTCCACTACGCATTGCACGCGAACCGCCCACACAAGCTGTGAGCAATGTAAGCGCAAAGAGGATAACAAAAAATACGATTTGCTTCATATCTTGAGATTATTTTAATTATCTACCTGTCGGAGGAGAGGCGATTATATAAGCAGGAAGGGGCATAACTGGCTGAAACAAGCCACAATTTTCAACTACCAACCGTACAATCGTTCTCCTTTCTAATTTTTCCGTTCTAATATTCCTTACAACCACCTTACGCTTTTGTGCATATTGCGCCCGCGTTTTCCGAGGTTGAGTTCCACTTTATATCCGAGAGTTATTTCATGATTCCCTGCAGCAATGCCCATTCCGTTGGTATTCGCCTCGTAACCATAACAGATATCTAAGCCATGAAAAACGAAACCAAAGAAGGCGCCAATGCTATATTGCGGTGCGTAATTCACGCCTCCGTACATCGTACGTCCTTCGCCATCATACTTAATGCGAGCGGTGAGATCTGTACGAAAATCTGTGCCGTCGTAACGCAGAAGCACTGAGGGCGTTAAAGTAATAAACGAATATTTTGTGGGAATATTGTAACCCGCCATAAAATTGTAAGCAGAATTCACCTTTAACTCACTTTTTTCTCCAAGAGATATCGTAGGCGCACTGAGATGTTGCATCGCTAAACCTGCATACCAACGACGGTGAGTATAAAATAGACCAACAGAAGCATCGAATTGCGAACCGCTCATGTCTCCTGATGAAAAAACGGGGTCATTGGGGTCGTTCGTTTCGGCTTTTCCGCCATCAACACTTTCACTCAACATGTCAAGTTGCAAACCTCCCGCAAGTTTTCCGCCCCATAAGGGATGGTGGTAAGCATATTGCGCAGAAAAACGCTTGTGAGAAAAAAGACCTATCTCGTCATTCACCAATGTCAGACCGACACCATGGCGTGTATTTCCGAGAGCGAAAGCTATATCAGCCCCAGCATAAAGGGTGCTACCCGCATCCTCATACCCTGAAGCATGAGTTTGCATCGCAATCGTGACATTCAACTCCTCCTGTCTCCCCACAGCTGCAGGGTTAAGTTGTGGCTCCACCTGCCAATACCGCATGAAAGCCGCATCATACTGCGCATAGACAGCAATCGCATTACTACACAACACAAAAAGCAACACCCCAAAACGAGGTTGCTGTAGCCAAGAATTTATGTAGTCAATGAAGCTGCGCATACTGAGGCAATTTACTATATCATGCAAAGATACAATTTATAAAGAAACGCCCCCGCTTTTTAGAGAAATATTTCACACTTTCAACCTCACACAAGCCCCCCCCTCACATGCTACCGACAAAAGAATCCATCCATTGTAGCAGATACAAACTGAGACTTAGCAAAAATTAAATCAGACTTAGTTTAAATTAAGCCTCACTTAGTTTAAATTACGTAAGACTTAGTTTTCAGAAGTTCTCATCTACTGAAATTCAACACTTTAACAAACGAACCGCCCATTCATGCCCTCCACTACAGCCATCATCACCAACAACACGAAAGCGGGTGTACCGCCATTGCGATACACCCGCTTGAGATTTTTATCCGATTCCGCGCCGAGCGGAGGGATATTTAATTAGTCAGCAAGCTTTGCCTTGATAAACTCGCGGTTGAGGCGAGCGATGTTAGCGAGTGATACTTGTTTTGGGCACTCAGCAGCACAAGCACCAGTGTTAGTACAGTTACCAAAACCGAGCTCATCCATCTTAGCCACCATAGCCTTAGCACGAGCAGCAGCCTCTACCTTACCTTGTGGCAAGAGAGCCAATTGGCTCACCTTAGCAGAAACGAAGAGCATAGCAGAACCGTTCTTACATGCAGCAGCGCAAGCACCACAACCGATACAAGAAGCAGCATCCATAGCCTCGTCAGCGTGAGCCTTAGGAATTGGAATTGCGTTTGCATCAGGTACACCACCTGTATTAACTGACACGAAACCACCAGCTTGCATGATCTTGTCGTATGCCTCGCGGTCCACCATCAAGTCCTTGATTACAGGGAAGGCACGGCTACGCCATGGCTCGATAGTGATAGTCTCGCCATCTTTGAACTTACGCATGTGCAATTGGCAAGTGGTGATAGCACTGTCTGGTCCGTGTGGGTGACCGTTGACATACATAGAGCACATACCGCAGATACCCTCACGGCAGTCGTGGTCGAATGCGATAGGATCTTTGTGCTCGCTGATGAGTTGCTCGTTGAGGATGTCAATCATCTCCAAGAACGAAGCACCTTGGAAGATGTGTTTGAGTTTGTAGGTCTCGAAATGACCTTCTGCCTTTGGTCCAGCTTGACGCCAAACCTTCACTTTAATGTCAATGTAATTGTCCATTGTAGTTAAATTTATAAGATGTTTATATCTTTGTTTGTAATTTTCTATTTATCAGTCACTTTATCCGTTACTTTTGGGTTTCAGTTGTCGCATTTTTGGCGATAGTTGGTTGCACTAGTTTTTTGGTGACATTTTTGGTGACATTTTTGGTGACACGTTAAGTGGTATTTCTAATGATTTCCCCCTTTAATATGCTGATTATTAGTTAGTTGTTTAGTGACATTTTTGGTGACATTTTTGGTGACATTTTAATGACTTTTAGTGACATTTGGGGTAATTCTAATGAGATATGTATCTTAGTTGTTACTGTAGGTATACAACTTGCCAATATCCACCTTTCTTACCATTCATACGCTCTATATAACCATTTTTTTGTAACATTGAAATATCTCGTTTAATTGTTCTCTCGGTAACATTAGTCTGTTGTGCCAAATCTGGTATGTTGATCGTTCCATTTTGATATAAAAGTTTAATTATAACAAGCTGTCTATCTGTCAGTTCTTTCGTACTATCTTTCGTGCCTTCTTGCAGTTTTATCAACTCATTATTTCTATAGATAACTACTGATGTTCCATCAAACTTCTCCTCAAATAATGGTGCTGGCAGATTGATGTTTTGGAATGATTTCTGTACCTGTTGGATACCTCTTCCCCATGATTCAATAAAACCTGCTTTATAAAAGGCTTCTGCAATGCGTTTGTTACGAGGGAAAGAAAGA
>JAZOUA010000018.1:0-32021 GCA_045657925.1 Alloprevotella sp.
AATCACTATTCGATACGGGTAAAAATTCCCTTTAAGCGCATTCCCACGCTTGCTAAAGTGGCTCAAATGATGATGAAATGCTTCCTTACGCTGAAAAAAGATGCTGTTAAGGACTCAGAAAAGCGCCTTAAGCCGAAAAAAGTGCTCTTAAGCCGAAAAAAAGTGCCCTTAAGCCGAAAGAAAACGACGAAAAACAATGATTACAGTTCAACCCCCTCTTGACCTACCGCCCTACAACGAGGTCATCATTTTGCACATCCGAAGACTTGGGCGGACATATAAAAATACTGCACGGATGGGCCAAAAATACCCCTAAAAAGTCACTAAGTCAAAAAAAACACCTACAATCTTATAAAAACAACAAATTTCTGTGCGCATAATGATTCTATTCGTATATTTGTCAAAAATAAACGTAGTTACGTGAAAGGTAATTACAATAGAATATTATTAATTATCAATAGATGTGCCCGACACGAATAGGGTGTAAAATTATGAAAAAGGCATTGTTTGCAATTGTTGCTGTATTCGCAACTGTGGTATGCGTGAGTGTATATGCCAATACTTCACATGTTGAAACTGCAAATTGTGAAGAAGTTCATGTACATACAACAGCTGAAGGCAGAGGGGCGTGTACAATGAAGGGATGTAAGTGTCAGAAATTTGTACAGCGTAAGGGATACTATCAGTGTGTATGTGGACATCAGAGTTTTGTGCACAAATAAAATGCTGAGTTATCTCATTAAATGATTGGTCTTTCAGTGCGATAGCATGTTAACTATTGCTCTTTCTGTGGAGCATTTTTTAACGAAAAGCAAAGAAACAAGGAGAAGCTGGAGCTTGGTGGCATCCAGCTTCTTTTTTTGGATGTCAATTGTCAATTGTCAATTGTCACTTTTAGAGCGTTTTCATTTTGCGGATTTGAGTCCTCTCCATAATTTCTCCTAACGCTCGCTTTTGTTTCATTATGCCGATCCTCTCCGTTCTTCCTCACCTTGGAAGTAGAAAAATTGGGCTTTGATGGTATGAATTTATTGTCCCCACCAGAGCGTATATTAAAATAAATGTGTAAATTTGCACCGCATTTTTGCACAACATAATTCGTTTTTCCTTATGAAGATAAAGGAAGTAGCAGAAGCCCTTGAACGGTTTGCACCTCTGCCCCTGCAGGAGAGCTATGATAATGCTGGCTTGCAGATTGGATTAACAGACGCAGACGCCTCAGGGGTATTATTGTGTCTTGACGTGACGGAGGAAGTGGTCGAAGAAGCTGAGCGTGAGGGTTGTAACCTCATCATTGCGCATCATCCGTTGCTCTTTCGCGGGTTGAAGTGCATTGCTGACCGCACGATGGTGGAGCGCTGTGTGCGTCGCGCTATCCTTGCGGGCATTGCGATTTATGCCGCACATACGAACCTTGACAATGCCGCGGGCGGGGTGAACTTCGCCATTGCTGAGCGCTTGGGGCTTGAGAATGTGCGCTTCCTGCAGCCGCTTCCCAGCGGTGGGGGCGGTAGTGGGGTCGTTGGCGAATTGCCCCGCGCGATGGAGCCCATGCAGTTCCTGCTTCGTGTGAAGGAGGCCTTTCAAGTGGCGGCGCTTCAGCACAATGCGCTTCCCGATAGGATGATTCGGAGCGTGGCGCTCTGTGGCGGTTCGGGCGACTTCCTGCTCGGCGAAGCCATCAAGCAGGGAGCGGATGCCTTCCTTACGGGCGAGATGGGCTATCATCAGTTCTTTGGCTACGACAATCAAATCTTAATTGCCGCCTTGGGGCATTATCAAAGCGAGCAATTCACCATTCAGCTGATGGCGGGCATTTTGCGTAAGGAATTTCCAAACTTGCGCATTCTAGAAACAGCCATCAACACTAATCCCATCCACTACCTTTAACAAAAAAGCCGATTACAATCGGATATCCTATAGACTAAAACATTTAAACCTAATATTTATATGGCAGCAAAGAAAGACATTATGGATATGTCCGTAGAGCAGAAGCTTAAGAATCTTTATCAGTTGCAGTCGCTCCTCTCTGAAAGTGACAAGTTGAAGGCGCTTCGCGGCGAGCTTCCCCTTGAAGTGGAAGACCTTGATGCTGAAATTGAAGGCCTCACGCACCGCCTCGAAAAGTATAACACTGAAATCGAGCGTCACAAGGCTGACATCGAAGGCATGAACGTGCAAATCCGCGAAGCTCAGGAAGTTATGAAGCGCTATGAGCAACAGCAGGAAAACGTGAGCAACAACCGCGAATACGATATCCTTACGAAGGAAATTGAATTCCAGGGCCTTGAAATCATGCTCCTCGAAAAGAAGATTAACGAAGCACAGCGTGCGATTGACGCTAAGCAGCGCGATATGAACCAATGCGCAGACGCTCTTCGTAGCCGTCGCGATGATCTCGACGTGAAGAAGTCGGAGCTTGACGAAATCATTTCTGAAACAAAGGCTGAAGAAGAAAAGATTCGCGAAAAGGCTAAAAACATTGAACTTACTATCGAGCCTCGCCTCTTGACTTCATTCAAGCGCATTCGTAAGAATAGTCGTAATGGCCTTGGTATCGTTTACGTTCAGCGTGATGCATGTGGAGGTTGCTTTAACAAGATTCCCCCTCAGCGCCAGTTGGACATCCGTATGCGCAAGAAGATCATCGTTTGCGAATACTGCGGACGTATTATGATTGACCCCGAACTCGCTGGCGTTAAGATTGAACGCCCCTCAACGGACGAAAAGCCCAAGCGCCGCACTCGCAAAAAGAAAGAAGAGGCTTAAGCCGACCCGACTTTCTCCCTTTCGGTCGACTTAAATGTCAAACGAAAATAGAAAGAGACCCGTCAAATGTTGATTTTGACGGGCCTCTTTTTTTGATGAGGTAAATTTAATACTTATAGATAACGGCAGCCGCTTTGTTGTTCTCATACGAGATGTTGCAGAGCGTAATGTCGCCTGTGAGTGGAGCAGAAGAGTAGGCATATGAAATTTCATAGTCAAACTCCTCGCCACGAGAGCTGTCTACCTTTACGTTTGAAATAAGGTGAGTTGAAGGCTTGCCCAACATGCCACCATAGTACAAATGCTCAAAGCCGAAGCAACCCATCTGTTGTGAAATCAAGGCAGGGAGCAATCCGTTGCGGTTCGGGATCGCTGAGGGAGTGAGAGTGTAGAAAGTGGGAGCGCCTTCATTTTCAATATATTCAATGCTCACAAGATTACCATCTTGATATGCCAATCTTCCTGAAGCGCTCGAAACATCACCGCCGAAGTTCATGTCGCGCACCGTCTTGTCCCAAGTAATCAATCGACCATCAGCGTAAGTGAAATGGTAAACGTCCTTATTCACCATCAACTGCACGATATTGCCATCAATATTGTAGGTAGCCTCCATCTTGGGGCCTTCAGAGTTAGCGATAGTAACACCCGAGGGGCTGTAATAAAAGGCACTGCGATACTTGTTTTGCATGTCGCCAACGAGGTTGCCCTCAGCAGCAACGAGTCGAGTGGCATCATAGGTCAAAGTCCAGTTGTAAACATTGGGCAAGGAGCCTTCGTGAGTAATGCTGCACACTCTGCTCTTACCAGCCGCAGGAAGGTCGGGCTGGAGGAGGGGAGTGTGGTCATCACTGCCTGAGCAAGAAGCAAGAACAGCCGCAAAGGCAGCATAAAGGGGAATGCGGAATTTCATAGTCATAAAAATAATGTCGAAGAAAAAAAATATCGTAATTGTGCTGGCAAATATACACTTAATTCGTCATTTACCCAACATGATGTATGTTAAAATCTGTTTTAAGTGTAAAAATGCTATGGATTCAAAAAAACACTCCTCACCCTTGCGGCAGGGCTAAATTCCCCCATCATGAAATGAGCATCAGCCCCCAGGGGTGAAATTTGCTTCGTGAATTTAGGGCAAAAGTGGGGGCATTATTATAGAAAAATCATTAAATTTGCGTTCTAAACTACGCTTGTATGGAAAATTATATTGTCTCGGCTCGCAAATACCGCCCTACGGCCTTTGGAACGGTTGTGGGACAGCAGGCGCTGACTACTACGCTTAAGAATGCGATTACCACGGGAAAGTTGGCTCATGCATACCTTTTCTGTGGACCTCGTGGTGTGGGTAAAACAACCTGTGCCCGCATCTTTGCGAAGACTATCAATTGCCTTTCACCCAATGGTGAAATGGAAGCCTGTGGAGTGTGTGAAAGTTGCAAAGCCTTTGATGAGTCACGCTCTTATAACATTCATGAGCTTGACGCAGCCTCAAATAATGGCGTAAATGAAATCCGCGATTTGATTGACCAAGTGCTTGTGCCGCCTCAGATAGGTAAGTATAAGGTGTTTATCATCGACGAAGTCCACATGCTTACGACGGCTGCCTTTAACGCCTTCTTGAAAACGCTTGAAGAGCCACCAGCGCATGCCATATTCATACTTGCAACCACCGAGAAGCATAAGATTCTTCCCACCATCATCAGCAGATGCCAGGTGTACGACTTCAACCGAATGGAAGTTGGCGACATCACGAATCATCTGAAGTCCGTAGCTACGGCTGAAGGGGTTACGTATGAGGAAGAAGCACTTGCCGTAATTGCTCAGAAGGCAGATGGCGGTATGCGTGATGCACTCTCAATCTTCGACCAAATCGTAAGCTTTACGGAGGGAAATATCACCTATAATCAAGTCATTAAGAGCCTTAACGTACTTGATTTTGAAAGTTTCTATAAGGTGGTAGACCTTGTTTTAGACAAGAAGATTCCCGAACTCATGCTTGCCCTCAATGATATTCTGCAAAAGGGATTCAGTGGGCAACACTTTATGAGCGGTCTCGCTTCCCACTTCCGTGAGCTCCTCGTGGCCAGCGACGAACGTACCCTCTCGCTCATTGAAGCCTCTGATGCGATTCGCCAACGCTACGGCGCTCAAGCCCAGCGTTGCAAGCCCGCCTTCCTTTATCGAGCGCTCAAAATCTGTAACGATTGCGATATGAACTACCGCACGAGTCGCAACAAGCGCTTGTTGGTAGAAATTGCCCTCATCGAATTAGCACAAGCTACGGAGGAAGGCTCTGGGGTTCGCCCCAAGACAGCTCTACGACCCCTATTTAAGGCAGCTGCTCCCCGAGCAGCCGCCACCGCTCAGCCAGTGGCTAAAAGTGCGAATCCACAACTGCAAAGGACTACAGTGATGGAACCTCCTAAGGAAGTCCTCACATCGACATCCACTTATACCGCACCCTCTTTCAAGGGTAAACCTCAAACCTTCTCCTTGCGTGGAGGCTTGACCACCACTCAGAGTGCGGCAAAGGTAGAAGCTCCCCAAAAGGCTCAGGCAACGGAAACGATAACTGAGGTACGTCCGTTCAACAACTACGATTTAGGACTCCAATGGCGCCGTTTCCTCAATCACCTCCCCAGGGAGTATGCTTCACATGCCGGACGCTTAAAGAATATTGAGCCCAAGTTGGTTAAGGAATGGACGGGGCACATAGTCTTTGAGAGTCAGCCCGTTGCAGAGTGCTACCTCGAAATCAAGAGCTCTATGCTCCAATTCTTACGTGCCAATTTGCGCAATGCACAAGTGGAACTCACTTACGAAGTCGAGGCGCTTTCAGCTCCCACCCGAGTCAAGACACCACGCGAACATTGGAACGAACTCCTGCAAAAGAATCGCTTGGTTCAACGTTTGCAAAAGGGACTCGGATTAGAGTATGATTGATAAGCTCACAACCTCACCCTATAACGAAATTATCAAATATCTAAAAAATAACAACTATGCACAAGTACATCACAGTGGCTTATAGCCTTTACACAGATAATGCTGAAGGTGTTCACGAACTCGTTGAGCAGGCTCCCGTTGAGCATCCCTTCCAATTTATTACCGAGCTCGGCGTAGCTCTCGAAGCCTTCGAAGCAAAGCTTAAGGACCTTAACGAGGGTGATGCCTTTGACTTCACGCTCAGTGTGGACGAAGCTTACGGACCCTATGAGCAGGAACATGTCATTGAACTCCCCAAGTCAACATTCATGCTCAATGGTCGTTTCCAGAAGGATGTTATCTTCGAAGGCGCCGTAATCCCCCTCGTCAATGCTGATGGCAATCGTTTCCAGGGCCTCGTTTTGGAGGTGAAGGACGAAGTCGTTGTCATCGACCTCAACCACCCCTTGGCAGGCAAGGAACTCCACTTCAAGGGTAGCGTTGTGACCTCTCGCCCTGCTACTGATGCCGAAGTGACCAACCTCATCAAGTTGATGTCAGGCGAAGGCGGTTGTGGCTGTGGATGTGGCTGCGAAGGCGGTTGCGAAGGCGGTTGCGACCATGACGCTTGCGGTTGTGGAGACCACGACCACGGTTGCGGATGTAAGCACTAAAAACGGTTAAAGGTTAAAAGTTAACGGAGAGCGGTTGACGGTCTCCCCTTTTCACCCTAGCTCCTCATTCCTTCCCTATGAACACATTTGGAACACGTTTTCGCCTCACCACCTTTGGTGAAAGCCATGGTGCTGCCGTCGGAGGAGTTATTGACGGTTTTCCCGCAGGCATTCTTGTCGACCTCGACTTTATTCAAGCCGAGTTGGATCGTCGTCGCCCAGGGCAAAGTCAGCTCACTACGGCGCGCAAGGAGGCTGATAGCGTAGAAATCCTTTCCGGCCTCTTTGAAGGTCATTCAACGGGGCAACCCATTGGCTTTATTGTGCGTAATGAGAATCAGCATTCCTCGGACTACGACAACTTGCGCCATCTCTTTCGCCCCTCTCATGCCGATTTCACTTACCAGCAGAAGTACGGCATTCGCGACCACCGCGGAGGCGGACGTTCTTCAGCGCGTGAGTCAATAGCGCGAGTTGTCGGCGGTGCCTTTGCAAAGCTCGCCCTGCGTAAGTGGGGTGTGAGTGTTACAGCTTTCACTTCGCAAGTCGGCGCCATCGCCCTAACGGACTCTTACGAGGCCTACGACTTTGCTGAAATCGAACGAAACCCCGTACGCTGTCCCGACCCCGAAAAGGCCGAAGCCATGGCGGCACTCATCCAGGAGGTCAAGAGCCAGGGTGATACCATTGGGGGCATCATTACGGGAGTTATCCAGGGCCTTCCCGTAGGCTTGGGCGAACCCGCTTTTGGCAAGCTCCACGCTACACTCGGCTCAGCAATGCTCTCCATCAATGCCGTCAAGGGTTTTGACTACGGCTCCGGATTCCAGGGTGTCTGCATGCGTGGCAGTGAGTTGAACGACCCCTTCATTCCCACCCCCGACGGCCGGGGCATCACCACTACCACAAACCATAGCGGAGGCATTCAGGGAGGAATCTCCAATGGGCAGGACGTCTACTTCCGCGTAGCCTTCAAACCCGTGGCCACTCTCTTGCGCGAGCAACCAACCGTTGACATCGACGGACACCCCACCATCGTCACTGCCCGTGGGCGCCATGATGCATGCGTGCTCCCCCGTGCCGTCCCCATTGTTGAAGCTATGGCTGCTATGGTGATACTCGACAATATTATGTTGAGCAACATAATGAAATGTTAAAAGAATCCCCTTTTTATAAAATATTAAGGCAGAAGGTTTGCTAATAACTTTCTGCCCTTTATTTTTGCTTTGTTGTCGGGAGATAACGCCCACTATTTTTTTACAAAATAGTTTAGTTAAGTCTAGTTTAGTTTTTGTGTTGGTTAACGGCAGTAGCATTTTTGCTGGCTGCCGTTAATTTGCTTCTTGGGCTATGGGTGTCAGTGGGGGGACGTGTTGTGCCTCACTCTTTGGCGCCTCTCGGCGGACTTCTTAAAAGGGGCTTTTGAAAGAAGGTTCATTTGCTTTCTCGTTTAGTTGCAATCGTGATGTGTGAGCTATTCAGCTGGAGTGCTATAGCATATATAAAAATGACGTCACTTGAGAAATAGTTATTGCATCTGAATATCTAAATACACCATATATACAAACATACTTACTTATGAAACTATCAAAATATGCGCTCGGAGCGCTTGCCTTCGGCTTGATGCTTGCGGGATGCACACCCATTCATCATGAGTTTGCAGGCATGGAGCAGGCGCATCGGGATTTTGAAGCCCGACGCGAGGCTCTCAGCGATAGCATGCTCTTTTCGGCATTTACTCCTGCGCTGAACGTTACGCAACGCCAGGCTATGGAGTTCCTTTATGCCTACATGCCTCTGCCCGACATTGTGGATTATTCGGGCGACTTCCACCTAATGAACGTCAGTAGCGCTTTGCGAGCGCGTGAGGAAATGCCCTGGGGGAAGGACGTGCCCGACAGGGAGTTTTTGCACTTCGTGCTCCCCGTGCGTGTGAATAATGAGAATCTGGACGAGAGCCGCATGGTCTTTTATGAGGAGCTGAAAGAGCGCGTGTGTACGCTCTCTATGCATGATGCTGTCCTGGAAGTGAACCATTGGTGTCACGAAAAGGTGACGTACACACCCTCGGATGCTCGTACGAGCTCGCCCCTCGCCACGGTTCGCACGGCCTACGGGCGATGTGGTGAAGAGTCTACCTTCACCGTTGCCGCTCTGCGTGCTGTGGGCATCCCTGCGCGCCAAGTGTATACGCCCCGCTGGGCACATACAGACAGCAACCATG
The DNA here is from genome assembly GCA_045657925.1 of Alloprevotella sp. Lineage (GTDB taxonomy): Bacteria > Bacteroidota > Bacteroidia > Bacteroidales > Bacteroidaceae > Alloprevotella. The sequence goes on from JAZOUA010000018.1 coordinate 8,587, forward strand.
CGTGGGTAGAGGCGTGGGTGGACGGAGAGTGGCGCTTCTTGGGGGCTTGTGAGCCCGAGGCAGTGCTCGACCTGGGATGGTTTAACGCTCCGGCCTCGCGCGGTATGTTGATGCACACAAAGGCCTTCGGTCGGTATGATGGTCCAGAGGAAGTTGTAGGGCGCACGGCAACGTATACGGAGATAAATGTCACTGAGGGCTATGCCCCCACTGCAAAGGCTATTGTGCGCGTGACGGATGAAGCTGGACACCCCGTTGAGACGGAGGTGGAATTTAAGATATTCAATTACTCGGAATTCTTCACGGCGGCCAAAAAGCAGACTGATGCTACTGGCATCGCCACGCTTACGACGGGCAATGGTGACATGCTAGCTTGGGCAGCAAAGGACGGCAAGTTTGGCTTTGCTAAGGTGCGCGTGAGCGACGGAGCAGATACGGTCAGCGTGGTGCTTGACAAGAGTGCAGGATATACGGCCGTAATGGAGATGGACATTGTGCCACCCGCTGAGCGCAATACGGTGCCCGAACAGACGGAGGAGCAGATTGAGCAGAACAAGAGACGCTTCGCTCAGGAGGACTCCATCCGAAATGCTTATGTAGCCACCTTCATCACTGCTGAGACTGTGGCGGGATTGGCTGCGAAATGGGGACTGAAGGAAGAGCCTCTTCAAACAGTTATGAAGGAATCAAGGGGCAACTATCAGGCGCTTTGTGACTTCATGAATGAGACCCCTGCAGAGAAACGTTCTTTAGCGCTCAGATTGCTTCAGGTAATTGCACAAAAGGACCGCAGAGACGTGCCTACAAACGTGCTTCATGATCATCTTAAGTTTACACCTCGAGTGGCGACGGCGGAGGGCGACTTGTTTGATCTCTACGTCTTGAATCCCCGCATCAGTAATGAATTGTTGACACCCTATAAGCAGTTTTTCACCCAGGTGCTTGATTCTGCTTTAGTGGCAACGTATAAGGCGCAACCCGAGCTTTGGACTGCGTGGTGTCGTGACAGCATACGGACGGATGACGTCTGGAATCCGCAGGCGCTCTGTATGTCGCCCGCAGGCGTTTGGAGGTTGCGTCAAACGGATAGGCATTCACGCGACATTTTCTTCGTAGCCGCGGCGCGCAGTATGGGTATTCCTGCCCGCATAGATGCTGTGACGGGAAAGACTCAGTATTGGCATGCAAGGGCATGGCAGGATGCGAAACTGGATGCTGGCGTTGAGGCAACCACGCAGAACGCTCCATGGGGCATTCTCCAAGCCGCATACAAACCATCGGCTTATTTGGATAACCCCAAGTATGAAACGCATTTTAGCATTTCTAAAATTGAAAACGGACGCCTCCTCCTGCAAAACTATGACGGCAATGAAACATGGGTTTCACTACTTAAGAATGGGCTTATGCTAGATGCAGGCGACTACCTCATGGCTAGCGGAGCACGAATGGCCGACGGCAGTGTGTTGGCACATTTGAATTTTGTGAGTGTCCCAGAATGGGGAAGGGCGAGGACGGAACTCGTGATGCGTCAGAATGACGAGGGACTCCAGGTGATTGGCGACTTCAACTCTGAAAATCACTTCTTCGACCTTGAAACGCAAACCGAACGTTCGCTCCTCTCGGCAACAGGCCGTGGTTATTACATCCTGGCGCTCATCGCTCCGAACAGCGAACCGACTAACCACTTCTTGCGTGATATAGCGCCATATAAAGATGCCTTTGAGCAATGGGGACAAAAGATGGTGTTGCTCTTTGCTGACGCTTCAGAAGCTGAGCGCTTCCAAAAGGGCGACTTTGCCAACCTCCCGAACTCTATTGTGTGGGGGACGGATATCCATCAAACGAACTTCAATGAGATTGTCACCAATATGAAGTTGACCAACACGACTCGCCCCATAATCATTGTGGCGGATACGTTCAACAGAATCGTATTCATTTCGCAAGGTTACTCTGTTGGGCTTGGTGAACAACTGACGAAGGTGATTAACAAGTTGAATTAACAACGATAAAAGAAATAGAACATAAATGACTACTTGGTTTCATAAATTAGCTTGTGCTTCGCTTCTGGCAACAGCTACTTTTACTTCAAGTTTTGCCCAAAAGGCAACGTATCAACCCACTCCTGAGAACCTCCAGGCAAGAGCCGAATTCTCGGACAACCGATTCGGAATTTTCTTACATTGGGGTATTTATAGCATGTTTGCGCAGGGGGAGTGGTATATGCAAAATGCTAACATTCATCACGATGAATATGCGAAGGCAGCTTCAGGCTTTTACCCCTCTCGCTTTGATGCCAAGGCGTGGGTGAGTGCGATAAAAGATTCCGGAGCAAAGTATATTTGCTTTACCTCTCGCCACCACGATAGTTTCTCCATGTGGGACACGAATGAAAGCGATTACAACATTGTAGATGCAACGCCCTTTAAGCGTGATGTGCTTAAGGAACTTGCTGACGAATGTCATGCACAGGGAATCAAGCTGCATCTGTATTATTCTCACCTTGACTGGACACGAGATGAATATCCCGGAGGACGAACAGGGAAGGGCACAGGGCGCGACCCCAAGAAGGTAGATTGGAAGGCGTATTACAAATTTATGAACAACCAATTGACCGAACTCCTTACGAATTACGGAGAAATTGGTGCTATTTGGTTTGATGGTGTTTGGGATCATGACCATGACACTATCCCCTTCGATTGGGAGCTTGAGGAACAATATGCCCTCATTCACAAGTTGCAACCTGCTTGTCTCATTGGCAATAACCACCATTCTACTCCCGTGCCTGGTGAAGACATTCAAATCTTCGAACGTGACCTTCCAGGTGAAAATAAAGCCGGTCTCTCGGGGCAGGAAGTGAGTCGTCTCCCACTCGAAACCTGTCAGACGATGAACGGAATGTGGGGCTACAAAATCATTGATCAAAATTATAAGGATCTTAAGACGTTGATTCAATACCTTGTTGGTGCAGCAGGAAAGGGTGCGAATTTGCTCATGAACATAGGCCCGCAAGCTAACGGAGAATTGCCTGCAGCAGCTGTAGAACGCCTTAAGGGTATGGGCGAATGGCTTCGTGCAAATGGTGAAACGGTTTACGGAACTGAGGCAGGGGATATTTCCACACAAGAATGGGGAGTAACCACTCGTAAGGGCAACCGCCTCTTCATTCATATTTTTGATTTGAAGGACAAGCAACTGACGTTCCCCCTTCAGTGTAAGGTAAAGAAAGCCTTTACTTTTGAAGGTAAAACTCCCGTAAAGTTCAAGCAAGACAAGCAGGGTAACGTTACCCTCACGTTTGATGAAGTTCCTACAGGGGTAGATTATATTGTTGAACTGACTACTAAGTAAATAAAAGAGTAAAGCTAAAAGATAAAAGACACACTATGCCGAACACTCGGAGCAGTCTCTTTACTCTTTTATCTTTACTCTTTACTCTTTTTCTTATGACTCCCATATTAGAAGTATGCGTTGGTAGCGTACAAAGTGCATTAGCCGCCAAGCAAGGAGGCGCAGCGCGCATTGAACTCTGCTCTGCCTTAGAAATTGGAGGCATCACTCCTTCTGCAGGTCTTATGGAGGAGGTTCGTGCCGTTGAAGGTTTGAAAATGCATGTGCTAATACGTCCTCGTGGTGGCGACTTTCTTTACGACAAGGAGGAAGTCGCTTGCATGATTCATGACATCCACCTCGCCAAGCGCTATGGTGCAGATGGAATTGTTATTGGTGCGCTTCAAGCAGACGGAGCGATAGATGCAGAAGCATGTCGCCGTATGATAGATGCTGCAGAAGGGATGCAAATCACCTTCCATCGTGCCTTTGATATGTGTAGCAATCCGCTTCAAGCCATTGAAACCATCCACCATCTTGGTTGCCATCGCCTCTTGACCTCAGGTTGTGCTCCAACTGCCCTCCAGGGATTACCCTTGCTACAACAATTGACAGCAATGCAAACGGGTGTTATAATCATGCCTGGATGTGGTGTAAAGAGTGGTAATGTCGCAGAAATCGTTAGAGGGTGCGGTGCAACTGAAGTCCATGCCTCTGCTCGCAAATCTTTTGCAAGCCTTATGGCTTACCGTCCCGAAAGTGTGAAAATGGGAAATCCCGACCAGGATGAGTTTGCGCGAAGTGAGACGGATGCAGATGAAGTGAGTGCTATCGTAAGTGAGTTAGCTCAATTCGCTTAGAAGTGAATCTCTTTTTGGAAGAAATAATATTAAGAGGGTGTGACCGATTGGACACACCCTCTTAATGTATAATGAGTATTGTAAAGCTCCGTGGTAATGGTATGCGAGAAAGCGAAATTCACTATCACATATCCTATCATCTGCCACAAATATTAGCCTGTGGTTGATAGTCAAGAGTGGGAGTATCACTCTCGGGCTCAGGTTCGGGATTAGGCTCAGGCTCTGGCGTTGGAGTGGGGACGTCCTCTTCGGGAGGCGTGTCTGAACCATCGTCATAAAGTTCTGTAATCCAATAATCCGGATATTTAAATCCGTTTACCTTAAAGTAAGAAGTAAGAATGCCTTCTACTGCAATGCTGGTGCCCAATCGTTGGGGATAGTTGAGCAGGTTGTATAAAATGTGCTCATCTGTTCCGCTCTTCAATTGTATGGGGAGACAACGCTTGTAATCGGTCTCACTCTTGCTGTCGGCGATCAGTAAGTTCGTGTTAGCCTTTTCAGTTGGAGCGGAGAATTTTGCCTTACTGATGGAAGTGCCGTCAACGTATCCAACGATGTATCCCTTAACGACTGCCCATTGCTCGGGAGTCATTTGCAGGGCTTCAACAACAGTGAGCGTGTCGCTTTGCGTATCGTCATTCGCTCCCCCTTGATTGTTCTCCGGATTTTCGGTTGGAGGTGTCTCCGTCTCTTCTTCTTCCAATTTAGTGCACGAAACGGTGCCCCATATCATTGATGTGAGTGATAAAATGAAGAAGAGATGGCGTAGAAGCATAAAGAAAGGAGTGTTGAGTTGACGCAGTGGTGATGGATTGTGAGTTAGGATAGTGTAGGATGAGGTTAGGGGCTAACCTTCAAGAATCTCTTTCGCTATGAGCTGAATGGATTCCTGTGTGTTGCTAATCCAGCGGATGGGAGTGCCACGTTTTTCCATGCCTCTGAACCATGTCATTTGGCGCTTTGCAAATTGGTGAATGGCAATCTCAAGTTGGCGGTACATTTCCTCAAACGAGAGTTCGCCAATGACGTGTTGCGTTAGGATTTTGTATTCCAACCCATAATATATAAGGTCTTCCGCCGAGATTCCCTCGTTCAGCAGTGAGCGAATTTCATCCAACATCCCCTCTTCAAGGCGTTGGCGCAGGCGATTGCTGATGCGCTCTCGGCGTACCTCACGGTCGACATCAATACCCAGTGTCAAACTACTGAGTTCGGGGAAGGGACGCTCCTCTTTAGGCTCATTTTTATAATATTCCTCAATCTCAATGGCACGGATGGCGCGCTGTGCAGTGTCAACGTCAGTGGTGTTGTGAAGTTGCGCCTTGTAAGTCTTTAGAATTGCGGTAAGCTCTTCCAGGGATTTGCCTTCCAACTCCTTGCGTAGTGTATCGTTCTGAGGAACAGGGCTGAGGCGGTAAGCGCGCAGGATACTTTCAACATAAAGTCCCGTACCCCCACACACAATAACGCGTTTCCCACGACTGCGAATGTCTTCGTAGGCCGCAAGGAAGTCACGCTGAAATTCAAAAACGTTATACTTTGTTCCAGGTTCAGCAATGTCAATCAAGTGATAGGGTATTTGCGTGCCATCAGCGGCCGTATAATCCTCCAAATCCTTTCCCGTGCCCAAATCCATCCGACGATAAACCTGACGTGAATCAGCGCTGATGATTTCTGCATCAATGAGTTGCGCCAAAGCCGTAGCAAATTTTGTCTTTCCTGAAGCCGTAGGGCCTACAATGGTTATAAGGTCGTAATGTGTAGACATAGGTAAGAATAGGGTAGAAGTTTCTTCTGCAAACTTATCAAAAAAACGGCGTATAAAGAAAGGTCGCGGGTTAAAAAACGCACTCTCAGAACCGAAAAAGCGCTTCACGAAGGTGGAAAACGTTGTGAGTAGATTGGGGAATCCGCTTTGTAGATGATTGAATTTCAGAGTGTAAATAAAACGCCTTAAGTAACGTTTACTATAAGTGAGTTAGTTGAAATTAAAAGAGACTTAGTTTAAATTAAGTGAGACTTAGTTTTCCCTAATTGAGATATAGTTCTCCCCGATATCGGGAAGAGGCTTTTCACCACGGGATGTAGGCTCTTTTGAGTGAAGTAGAGGACATTTTTTATGACCTCTTCAGCTCCATTCCTCTCAAATTTTACACTTTGAACCTGATGAAAAAATATGAAATGGCTTAACCCTCTGTAACTCTGTAGGTTTATGTTTAGGAGTAAAAAATAGTTAAGAAAAAGGGGGAATTTTAGGTTGCGAGATTCAACAAAAATTAGTACTTTTGCAGTAGAAATTTCCCTTAAAAATAGGGATAAAAGTCTTCTCGTTGATTATCATTATTTTAACTTAACAAGCGTGATTGCATTAGCTCGACATATTGAAAGCTTGCTCTTGAAGCACGACTGCGTAATCGTCCCCAACTTCGGCGGATTCGTTACGCAGCAGGTCTCTGCGCGCTTTGTTGAGGACGAAGGCTTGTTCTTGCCCCCCTATCGAAGCGTTGGGTTTAACGGATGTCTTAAGTTGAACGACGGCCTTTTGGTTCAGTCCTACATGAACGCTTATGGCATCGGTTATGTTGAGGCTTTGCAACAAATAGAAGCTGCCGTTGCTGAGGTGAAAGCCGAACTCCATGCAAATGGTTCCTATGAGTTGGGAGGCATCGGCGTATTTACGCTTACGTTGAGCGGAACGTATGATTTCCAGCCCTGTGAGGCTGGCGTAGTGTCGCCCGAACTTTACGGATTAGATGCATTCATCATGCGTAAGGAGGAAGAACAGGTAGAAGACGTTAGCGAAGCCGCAGTTGTTGAAACTGAGCGTGCAACGAAATTCATCGAACGTACCGAAACGCACTATACGATTCGCATCAGACGCGATGTCGTGAATTATGTAGCCGCTGCAGTCGTAATGTTCGTATGTTTCTTCGCATGGTCAGTGCCTGTAAGCAACTCAACAGAGGCAAGTGTTAAGCAAGCTGCGCTTTTCAGCTCACAAATCTTTGCTTCAAAGGAAGAAGTTCCTCAACCCGTTCTCGTGCCTGCTACGACATTTGCTGATGAATCAGAGGTGAAAGTAGCGGAAAAGGATACAGTAGCTGCTGAAGTCGTGGAAGCTCCTAAAGTAGCAGAGCCTGTAGCTCCAGCGCCAGCGCCAAAAGAAACGGTAACAGCTTCTGAACCATCTGCTCCCTTTACATTAGTTGTTTGTAGTCACATACCACAAAAAAGTGCGGATGCATTAGTGGCAGAACTTCAGTCTCAGGGAGTTAATGACGTAGAAATATTAGTTAAAAAGAAAGTCCTTCGCGTGATAGTAGGAGCTTATCCTACAGAAGAAGCAGCTCATGAAGCTTTGCGTGAATATCGCAAGATGAGTAAGAGATTCGCTCAAGCGTGGGTATTTAAGAAATAAGAATTAAGCAGATTAAGGCTGCGTCAAATCAATCATTTTGACGCAGCCTTTCATTTTTATAGATACTGAATAACGAAAATCTCAGAACGAAAGTAATAGATTATGAAGAGAATACGATGCCCTAAATGTGACGAAGCAATCCTTTTTGATGAAACGCAATACGAGCCTGGTAGAAGTTTAGTCTTTGAGTGCCCCGAGTGTCACAAGCAATTCAAATTGCGCATTCCCATGCCCAAACCTGTGGAGGAGGAGCCCGAGGAAGAAGCTCTCGTGATGGGGTGGCTCACTGTGATTGAAAATGCCTTCCATTTCAAGCAAGTGCTTCCGCTTTATTTGGGCGACAATGTAGTTGGCCGACAAGTAAAAGGCACCAAGGCGAATACACCAATCAAGACGGTTGACCCAAGTGTGGATACGACACACTGCGTAGTAAATGTGCGTGAAAAGAAGAACGGAGAAATCGTATTTACAGTGCGAGATGCCCCCTCAAATACTGGAACATTTGTACACAATACTCTCGTGGGCTTGAAGGAGCAAGTACGCCTCGAGCCTGGAGATATTATAACTATCGGAGCAACTACGATGATTTTCCACACTGAGCTTGAAGAGGAAGCGTAGTATTATTGCTTGTGGCTGAAAAAACGTCCTTTTGCCTCTAAGATAGATTCGGCAAAAGCTTATTAAGGAATACATATAACGAAGTCCCACTTAACACGCATTAAGTGGGACTTCGTTTTTACATACATATTATATGAGTTCAACAACCGTAATTCCTGCACCACCAAACTGGACATGTTCGTCGTGGAAGCGCATTACTCCCGTTGCCGTGCTCAGATATTGGCGCACAACTTGGCGAAGGGCTCCCGTACCTGTGCCATGGAGAATGCGAACTCGGGCTTGACCTACCTGGATTGCGTCATCAATGAAATAAGATACCGCGGTAAGGGCCTCATCTACGCGCATGCCACGAAGGTCTATATCTTGCTTGAAATTGAGTTGCTTTTCGTGCATTGCGTCACGCGTTTCTTTGCTCACAAAGGTAGCTGCTTTTGCCGTGTTGTCTTCCTTGGGCTTTTCAGCAAGCTCTAAGCGGTTGATAGGAAGGGAAGTGTACATGCTTCCAAAGAGAATCTTTGCATTTTTACCTTGTACGCTTTCAACGCGACCCACTGCTGTTTGTCCCTTAATGCGAACGAATTGCCCCGCTTCCAAGTGGAGTTTCGTAGCATTAGGGGTGGAGATTTGCTGAGCTTCGTTTGCAGAGGATGAAGATTCTGATGTAGGAGTATGTGACTGCTTCGCTTGTTCGTTTTTGGCTTGCTTACGCTCCTGACGGCGTTTGATTTTTTCGATTTTGCGAGCTATAATGCTCTCTTCATCAGATGTTTGCGCTAAAGCCTCGCGGAAGTCGGATAGTTCCTGTCTGATTTCGCGTGTACGCTCTTTTTCGGCTTGCGTTTCGCGGATTTCGCGGATGGTATTTTCAATCTTGGCATTCGTATCCTTGAGGAGTTGTTGCGCTTCCTCCTTGGCTTGTGCCATTACCGACTTGCGTTGTTGTTGGAACTGTTGCATTTCCTCCTCGTAGCGTGCTACGGTTTCTTCCAACTGCTTTTCGCGCGAACGAATCGTCTGGCGCTTCTTCTCCCAATACATCTTGTCGCGAACGATGTCCTGTAAGTACTTGTCGCTCATGATGTAATCCTTGCCCACAAGCTCAGAGGCGTAAGCGATTACGTCTTCGGGAATACCAATCTTGCGTGCAATCTCCACGGCAAACGAACTACCTGGATTACCTACCTGAAGGATGAACAGAGGTTGCATTTGCGCACGATCATAGAGCATGGCGCCATTGATTACAGCTGGTTCCTGCTCGGCATAATGCTTTAGATTCTGATAGTGTGTCGTAATGATGCCCCAAGTGCCTGTCTTAACAAAGCGGTGGAGAATACCTTCGGCCAGCGCTCCGCCAATCTGTGGCTCTGTACCGCCACCAAATTCGTCGATAAGCAGGAGGCTATGTCTACTTGCGCCTTTCATCATCAACTTCATGTTGAGAAGGTGAGATGAATAGGTACTTAAGTCATTTTCAATGCTTTGTTCGTCGCCTATATCGATAAAGATGTCGGAGAATATGCCGAGTGTTGAATTCTCGCGTACGGGAATCGGGAGGCCACATTGCACCATGTATTGCAAAAGTCCCACCGTCTTTAAGCAAACTGACTTACCCCCGGCATTAGGTCCGGAAATGAGCAGAATGCGTCCGTTGCGCAAGTTGATATCGAGCGGTTGCATCTTCTTGCCATGGCGCTGGAGTGATTGCTGAAGCAAGGGGTGGTAAGCCTGACTCAGATCAATGGTAGGTTCTTCCTGAACGCGGGGAACGATGCACCCAAACGAGTCAGCAAAGCTCACAACGGCGCGTAAGTAGTCAATATGCGCAAGGAAGTGTTGCGAATGCAGGATAGCGTTGATGTGTGGGCGAATTTCAGATGAAAGTTCCTGAAGAATGCGAATCACTTCGCGGCGCTCTTGAGCCTTCAACTCGCGAATCTTATTGTTGGCTTCAACGACGGTAGTCGGTTCAATGAAAACAGTCTTCCCCGTAGCCGATTCATCATGGACAATGCCACGAATTTTGCGCTTTACGGAGGGTGAAACTGGGATAACGAGGCGACCATCGCGCAAAGTGGGCGAAACGTCACGCTCAATGTAGCCCTCTTGTTGCGCTTGTTGGATAATGCTACGCAAAGAGTGGCTCAGCGTGCGCGTATTCACTTCGATTGAATGGCGAATGGTGAGCAATTCCTTTGATGCCGTGTCTTTTACCTTTCCGTATTTATTCAGCACATTGTCAATGCGTTGGATAATCTGAGGAAAGGTTTGAACGTCTCCAGCAAGAGCGGCAAGGGTGGGGTATTTGTGTTCCCCTTCTTCAGAATCTCCGTCCTCTCCCTTTGTGAAAAAATCAACCAACGAATGAACCGTGATGAGCGAGCGCTTAAGGTCGAAAAGATCTACTTCTTCCAAGTGTGTACGTTCAGGGCGTAGGCGCAAAAGGGATTGGCGAACGTCGAAGAAATTCTCTTCATAGACGTCCTCCTCTGTTTCTACAAATCGCTGGAATTCATTTACCAAGCTAAGGTTATGAGTGACTTTATTGTAATCGGCTGAAAAGGTCACAAACTTTTCTACCCACTCAGTGCCGAGCGAGGAGATGCAGCGTCCCTTGAGCAACGTGCGCAATTCGTCAAAAGCAAGTTTCTTTTCTATGTTCATCATCGTGAAATCCACAAAATTCACGCAAAATTACAAAAATAAAGGCAAAATCACTATCCTTAACTCAGAGATTCTTATCCTAAAAATAGCGTTTCCTATTAGTGAGTTAGTTGAAACTAAAAGAGACTTAGTTAAAACTATAAGTGAGTTCGTTTTCATTAAAAGGGATTAAGTCTTTACGCATAGCGCTCCTCCCCTGTTTATAGGGGAAGAGCGCTATTCAAATCGTATTTCCAACTCAAGGTGCTGAATAATTCCTTTCACGCAAAGTCGCAAAGAGCGCAAAGATATTCTTACAAAAACTTTCCACCTAAAAAACTTTGCGAGCCTTTGCGTCTTTGCGTGAGACAAAGACTACCTGCTACCCAAAATAATACTGCATCCTGCTCGCCAACAACGTTCCCGTCTCCGCAATGGAGCGCTTAATCAACTCCTTCTGCTTCTCTATCGCCGCTATCTTTGTGGCAAAGGATTGTTGGAGGGAGAGAGGGGGAATGAGGATTTGGACTGGTGATAGAGATTGACGTGTAATTTGTGGTTGAGCAGCCCCTGTTATTACGTTTTTCCAATCTATAGAAGTTAATACATACCTAAGATATTGCTTGCGAATCTCACTTATTGTTGGACGAACAACCATTGCATTACCATTAATCCAAGAATAAGGTTCTGATACATTTATTGTACCACAGGTCGCACCACGACAAGTAACAAGTACTTCACTTTCTTCATGATTGAATTGATTGTATCTACCGATTACACCATTCGCACCATATACAGGATAATTACCATCAGTAATAAGTTGCTCTGATGAAATAGTTTTAGGTTGATATAGGTCACACACTTCCCCCAACTTCTTAACCTCCCACCCCTTTTCATTCGTGACGGGGTCTCCGAACATGTGATAGAAGATGGATTGTGCGAGTGCGTCAAGTTCCTTGATTTGCTCCCGCTTCTTCTCAATAATACTATTGATGCAATCCAATTCGGAAACAATTCGCTCTTGCGTGGGGAGAGGGGGGATGGGGATAGGGAGAGAAAGTAAATCCTCTTTGGGGATCATTCTCCGTCTTTGAGTAGTTCCTCTTAATTTTGACTTGTAATACCTCATTGTCCATGGACAATGGAAATACAAATTAAGAAACTTCCTATTTAGTCTTGAATAATCGACATCCCAAATATTATAAGCTGGACTCATTATTCCTTCTTCGGCTACATCTTGAGTATAAATCAACCCCTCATCAATAGGAAAAGCTATAACCAATTGCCCATTCTTAATTATCTTATAATCCTTTGTGTCATTGGATGCAATTACTTTTTTGAAACGGTCACTTTGAAAGATAATACCTTGACGCATTGTGATTGACAAAATGGGTAAATCCGTTCTATCTCCACATCGCGCCGACTTTGCAGGTTTCATTACACTTCCAAATGTCGTATATTCCCAACCATCTTTCATATATAGTTTATTTGTATTATATTTTAAAATTCAATGATTTGTAGCATGTAAAATGTTGTCCGTAGGGTAACGAACTACAGCTCCTTAAAATCTGGCACCTCCTTGAGGTAGCGCATTGAGTTGTTTTCGTAATCCAACTTGCAACAATAGTGGTGAAGGCCGTTGGAGACGATAAGGTAGTCGGCGCGGAGCACACTATTATAGGAAGATATTTGATGGAAAACCTCCTGCGTGATGTTCACGTGTGGCGCTTTGTATTCTACAATGACTCGGGGGCGCATGCCTTGTTGGTCGTAGAGTACGGTGTCACATCGACGTATGTTTCCGTTGATGTTGATTCCAACTTCGTTTGCCAATAACCCCGCTGGGTAGTTTTTGTGCTCCACAAGGTAGTGGGTGAAGTGTTGACGCACCCATTCCTCGGGGGTAAGTTTGAGCCATTTGCGACGTAGAAAGTCATGGACGAGAATCTCGCCATCGGCATCCTTCTTTAATTTTATGTCGTAAGGGGGCAGGTTTAATGGAATCATTTGTGTATTTTTGCATAAGTCAAAGGCGTAGTGCCTGGCGACAAAGGTACAAAATAATATGAAATTATGAGGCGCTTTTGTGGTCAACCCGGTGCGGAAGAACGCTAATGATGCTATAAGTTTAACATTCTACACCTATATATTATTATATATGGCTCCAACGAAGCAAGTGACCCCTGCCTACGAAGATGTTGTTCGCGAGATAATGAGCGGGAAATTTCATCCCGTTTATTGCTTGATGGGCGAGGAGGATTATTACATTGATAAGATATCGGATTTGCTCCTTGAGAAATTGCTGACTCCCGATGAGCAGGCGTTCAATCTGTTCACCTTCTACGGAACGGAGGCTACGGCAGACTCGGTGGTGAGTGCCGCACGAGGTTTCCCGATGGGGGCAGAGAGGTTGGTAGTTTGCTTGAAGGAAGCGCAAAATATGAAGCAACTGGAAAAGTTAGAGCTTTACTTTGCGCAGATGCAACCAACGACGGTGTTGATTATATGTCATAAGGGAGGTAATTTGGATCGTCGAAAGAAGCTCCCCGCTTTGATAGAAAAGAATGGGGTCTTGTTTGAATCAAAGCCCCTGCGTGAAGATCGCATTCCAGGATTTGTTGCCAGTTACTTAAAGCGCAAAGGGCTCACCATAGAATTGGAAGCGGCGAGCATGGTGGCAGATTTGGTGGGTACGAAGTTGACAAAGGTAGTTAACGAACTTGATAAACTTTGCGTAGGCCTTCCGAAGGGACAAACGTTGGTGACGAAAGAACAGATTTTGGCCACGATTGGCGTTAGCCGAGAATTTAATATTTTCGAACTACAGGAGGCGTTGGCGAAAAAAGACGTTTCTCACGCAACGAGAATTGCACGCACCATGGCTAAGGACGAACGTGATTTTTACCTTCCCGCAACCCTCACGATGCTTTTCCGATTTTTCTCGCAAATCATGTTGGCCTATTATGCCCCCGACAAATCTTCGGCGGGAATCGCAAATTGGTTGGGAGTGCATGAGTGGCCAGTGAAGAAAAATATTATTCCGGCAATGAAAGTTTACTCGGGGGTGAAAGTGATGCACATCATTTCAAAGATACGAGAAACGGATGCACGATGTAAAGGGATTGAAAATGGGGGAGCATCAAATGCAGAACTTTTCTCTGAATTGATCTATTTCATCCTTCATTAATTTCAAATTTAGAACGCTCAATTTTGACTCTTGAACGAGTCGAAATTTTTACTTTCATAAGCTAAATCAGGCTTCAAAATTTCTCACAAAAGCGAGTTGCAAAGTGTGAAAAATTGAAGCCTGATTTTTTATGTTTCTTCTTGTAGAAATGTAAAAATGTAAATTACATTTGTTTTCAAAATTTAGGGTGGGGCGTAACCTATCGTTTTATGGTGATAAAGTAGAGTTTTCTGTTTAACAACCCCTAAAACGTCAATTTTCTTAATTTTTCTGAGCATTTTGCTTAAAAGTCGAAAAATGGCTTTATTCGTTGTAAATCTACAAGTTACGCCGTTTTTCGCTTTTTGAGGTTTTGCCAGGAGTTTTTATACCGACAGATGCTCACGAATGAGTAAATTATGACCCATTATCCCTGGTTTACCTCCCTGAAAAACAGATTTTAAATAATTTAACATTTAACAAACGGTATTTATATATTGAAACAATTAAGAATTTAAAACATGAAATTTACAATATGTAAAAACAGCAACCACATACAAGCTGTTTGATAAATGTAAAATATAAATCTGTAATTCGTAAATCTATAATAGAAATAAGTAAATCTATAAATATGCATAGGTGTTTTAAATCATTAAAGTGTTGAAAATCAATCCGTATGGCGTGTTACTATGTGCTATTTATGTTGTAAAGCCTTGTAAATATACTAAAATCAGCATTCGGCTAATGGATAAAAGCGAGATTTTGCGTTTTTTAATGTAGATGATAATCAGTTAGATATGCGTATATGATAAAGTGTTTTATAGGTCGGTTTTAGGGCCCTTTGTTTACGATTTTTAAATATGAATCAAAGAAAAGGTGTCTGGTTTAAACGAGTCTATTTAGGGTGGTTTTAGTATGTAAAGTTTAAATTTAGAAATTTGTCTTTACAATTGTTGGTGGTGTTCAAAAAAACATTTAACTTTGTAAACGCTTAGAAAAAGCGGATTTTTTCCGCTTTTTGCCCTCTTAAACCAACCTATAAGAAAAAACAAGGAATTTCAGAGTGACTAACCGACGCGAAAAAATGATACAAATCGTAATGTTGTGATTTGTGAACGTTTTGTTCGGTTTTTCGTTTGAGTTTTCTTAACAAAACAAACAATATGAAGAATAGAATTAGAGAAGTGATGTTGAAGGCGAATCTTTCACAGCAAGATTTTGCAACAAAATTAGGGGTGTCTCCTGCATCAATTTCAAACATTTTTATGGGTCGTACGAATCCAACTATTACACATGCTTCAGCAGTTCATAAAGCCTTCCCAAGTGTTCGTATGAATTGGTTACTTTTTGGTGAAGGTGATATGATGGAGGGTGAAAATTCCGAAACGATTTTGGAGGGTGAAGGGGATAATTTGGCGCCATCAATTGAACTCGGTGATGATGCTTTGTTTCCTCTTGAAGGTGGAGAAACGTCAACTTTGGGGCATCCTTCTTCTCAGAAAGAAGCACAATCTGTAGCTCGTCATCCTCAAGGAGGAAACTTTGAAGCGCGCCAAAATGTACGTCCGCAAGTTCCGGTTGATCTTCCCGATTATGGCATTCAAAATCGCTTTTCTACTTATAATGAGATGCAAAATGCGAAAATATGTGACAAACCTGAGCGTAAGGTTAAAGAAATTCGCGTGTTTTTTGACGATGGAACGTATGAAATTTTTATTCCAGCCATGAAATAAATTGAGGCTCCGAGGTGAAAAATATCCCCTTGGAGCCCTTTTTTTGAGGTTTTTGGTTGCAGTTATAAAGGTGTCAAAAAGTCGTATTACGTACGTTTTTTATAAAGAAATTACCTCGGATGAATATGAGGCCAATATTTATATGGTAAAAAACTGGATACTTTGTCTTTCTAAATCGTAATAAAACGCTACCTTTGTACTGTACTCAATATATATATATTATATAAGCGCATTTCTAGGATGTCAGAAAACTTAAAAGAGAGCACGGCAAAGAACTTCTTTTGGGCGGCTTTGAGCAATGGGACACAGCAGGTGGTAATGCTCCTTGTGGGTGTTTTGTTAGCGCGACTGCTTGCCGTTTCTGACTATGCTATGGTGGCAATGCTGACGGTCTTTTCAGCTTTAGCTCAAAACTTGCAAGATAGTGGCTTTGCTACAGCGCTATGTAATAAACGTGATGCTGAGCACAAGGATTTCAATGCCGTTTTTTGGCTAAGTATTTGTATCAGTATTGTCGTTTATACCACTCTTTTCTTCTGTGCTCCTCTTATAGCTTCGTTTAATCATACGCCTGAGCTCGCTCTTATTGCACGCATAATCTTTTTAGGGTTTGTGGTTACGAGTTTGAATACGGCACACTGGGCTTATCTCTACAAGCATCTTATGGTGCGTGAGCGAACGATTTCTCAAGTGTCGTCGTCTTTGATTTCGTCAGCTATTGGTCTTGTAGCGGCATTCTCAGGTGCTGGATATTGGAGCTTGGTAGCGATGGACTTGGGTTATAAAGTGAGTATTTCCGTTTTTTATTGGTCATATTCTCCTTGGCGCCCTACTTTTGAATTCAACTTACGCCCGGCTTTTGCTTTGTTTCGCTTTAGCTGTAAGATATTGCTCACGAACTTGCTTACAACGCTCAATGGGCAGGTGATGCAAGCCCTTTTAGGGCACTTTTTCCCGAGAAAAGACGTTGTGGGGCACTATTCGCAAGCCAATAAGTGGTCATTGATGGGGACGAATCTCTTAACGGGGATGATTTCCAACGTAGTACAGCCCGTGCTTGTTACTATTACCGACGATGCCGACCGCCAAGTGCGTGTTTTCCGTAAAATGTTGCGTTTCACCTCTTTCTTGGCCTTCCCTGCGCTTTGGGGGTTGGGGTTGATTGCTCCTGAGTTTATCCCTCTTACGATAGGTGATAAATGGAATTCTTGTGTGCCTCTGCTTCAAGTGCTTTGCTTTGCAGCGCCCTTCCTTCCTTTGGGTCAACTTTTTGCACAGATGCTCATTAGTAAGGGTAAATCAACGCGATATTTGGGCATTACAAGCACCTTCCTGCTGTTGCAATTGAGTGTGGTTGTGATGCTCCACTCTTACGGAGTTGAACGCATGCTTTATGCTATAGCCTCTCTCAACGTGGTTTGGTTGTTTGTGTGGTGGAGTGGCGTAAGAGGGTTGGTTCGCTTTCCGTTCATGAAGCTTGTGCAGGACGTATTCCCCTTCTTTGGATTGGCTTTGATAACAACGCTCTCAGCGCACTTTGTTGGCAATCTTGTTCCAGATATGTTGCTTTGCCTGTTGGTTAAGCTGGCGGTAGCAGGGGGGCATTACTGGGTATGGATGTATATTCTGAAGCCCGTTGTGTATCAGGAATGCGTAGCGTTCTTGCGTAAGAAGATAATAAAGAAATAACGTAAACATAGCGCTTAAAATGTAGCGCACAGCATAAAGACCTAACGGCTATGTCAGATTGGAAATCCCGTCTTGGAGTGGTGTATTCAACGAATCCCGACTTTCAATTTACCACCGAAGAAGATTGCGTAGAGGAGCAGGAAACGCTTCCTGCTGCGCAACAAAAGTTGCGTGTCCGCATGGAGCGAGCTGGCAGAAAGGGTAAAACGGTTACTCTCGTCACGGGGTTTGTGGGTACAGAGGACGACCTCAAGCAGTTGGGGAAGCTCTTGAAAACGAAGCTCTCAACAGGAGGCACAGCCAAGGATGGTGAGATTGTTATTCAGGGAGATGTGCGCCAACCGCTTGTTGAATTGCTTCGTAAGGAGGGATATACGCAAACAAAGTGAGCCATCTTTCAACTTGATACCTTTTGCCGATGCTGCGCCTCTTCCTTTCCCGATCAGAGAAGCGAGGGTTGATTGCCCTCCTGTTTCTACTGCTCTGTGTGAGTGGTGGCGTTCTATATGTGAGAAAGTTTAAAGGTGGAGATTCGCCTGTCGTTCTGTCATCGGCCGACTCCCTTGCGCTAAAGCAATTTACAATCGAAGCCAAAAAGCACTCAAAATCCTACAAGAGAGCCTCCAGAAGGACTTTGGAGCTCTTTCCCTTTAATCCTAATACGGCGGACAGCGCAACGCTTCTGCGCCTCGGTTTACGCTCCTGGCAAGTTAAAAACTTGATGGCTTACCGACGTGCAGGAGGACGTTGGAAGGATGCGGAAGATTTTAAAAGGCTTTACGGGCTTACAGATGAAGAATACCAACGCCTGCGCCCTTACGTTCAAATACCGAAGCAGGCAAAGCACGTTTATTACACTCCAGGCGACCGTGTGCGTCAAGAGGAGCTTCACCAGCAATATTCAGAAAAGTTTGAGCGGCTCACTGTGCTTGATTTGAATGCCGTAGATACGCTCACGCTACGCAAAATCCCAGGTATCGGCCCTGGATATTCACGTGCTATTGTATCTTATCGCGAACGTTTGGGCGGATTTGTTTCCGTTTCGCAGTTGAGGGAGATAGAAGGGTTGCCCGAGCGGATTGAAGAGTGGTTTCAGACAGATGCACGCCCCGTTGTGCGCACCATCCCTATCAATAAAAGCGATTTTAAGACCCTCGTTAGGCATCCCTATTTGAATTACGACCAGGTGAAGGTCATCTCTACGCATATTCGCAAATACGGCCCCTTGCGCTCTTGGGATGATTTGCGCTTGTATTCGGAATTTACTGACGCAGACTTTGAGCGCCTCCAGCCTTACTTTATTTTTGACTAAGTTCAAGGGCTTCCATCTTACGAATTTTGTTACCCCACTCCTCTCTCCATGCTTCTTCCTTGCTTCATCGTTTGCTTCATTGTCGGCATTGCCAGTGCAGACATTCTGTATGAGGCGCTTTCCGGAGGGGCTACATATCTTTTTATCGGTGCAGTATGCGCTTTCCTTGTGTCCGTGCTTAGTCGGAGGGGGAGGCGCATATTTTGTTGCGCTCAAATGCTTGCCTTTTTCCTTATCGGCGGGGCTTTGTTGGTGCATGAGCGCGACGGGTCGCGAGTGACGTGGAGTGGGGAAGAGCAGGCTTATTATGCCACCCACCTGACGGACATTCGTGAGAAGGCAAGGACGTATCAAGTAGATGCGCATGTCGGGAATCAGCGCGTAAGGCTCACTCTGCAAAAGGACAGTCTCTCCATAGCGCCCCCTCAGGGCGGGAGCATGGTGATTTATGCTCATTTGCGTTCGCCTCACGACGTTGCTCCTCTTGGTACGTTTGACTATGGTAATTATCTCATGCGTCAGGGCATTTCGGGCATTGCCTATTGCCGTCGTGGGTGTTGGGAGTCCTTGCCTCATGAAGGCTCCCTTTCGGTCTCCTACCGCTTATCGGAGCTTCGCAAGCGCTTGGCTCAACGCTTAGAGTGTTACCTTGACGGCGCTTCATTGGAGGTGGCTCATGCGATGATGTTGGGCAATAAGCACATGGTGTCAAAGGAGACGCGCACGCTGTATAGCGAAACGGGAGCGAGCCACGTCCTGGCGCTCTCAGGCTTGCATCTGAGCATTCTGTTTGCGCTTTTTAATGTCTTGTTGCTGCGCCCATTGCGCTCATTCCGATTGGTGGGTCATGGGGCACAGGTGGGCTTCCTCCTTGCCATGTGGGCTTTTGTCATGATGGTAGGCGCTCCGCTTTCGCTGTTGAGGGCGGCGGTAATGCTAACGTTTCTGCAATTGAGTGTATTGTTTCAGCGGCGGGGGCTTTCGTTTCGCAATCTTGCGCTTGCAGGCCTTGTGTTGTTGCTGTGGTCGCCTCAGTCGTTGTTTGACGTAGGGTTTCAGCTGTCGTTTATGGCGGTGTTGGGGATTGTGGTGATCTATCCCCGCTTGCCTCGTTGGAGGGGGATAGGAGTGCCCGAAACGCTATTGGGGAACGTTAGGCGGTGGGCTATTGATGCCGCCCAGGATTTGCTTCGTGTCAGCCTTTCGGCTCAGATTGCTACGCTCCCCCTCGTGTTGTACTATTTCCACCTATTGCCCACCTATGCCTTGCCCCTTTCGCTGTGGGTCATCCCCTTGGCGGGGCTCCTGTTGGCTTTGGCGCTGTTGTTCTTCCTGTTGCCCTTTTTCGGGGCTTTTTGGGGCGAGGGGCTGAGCGTGGTGTTGAGCTGGATGCATGCGGGGATGGAGGGCTTTTCTGCCTTGCCATTCGCGACGATAAGTTTGCCGGTGGCGCTGCCCTCCGTTGTGCTCCTATACGCCCTTGTGCCCTTAATCCTGTGGGGGATGGGGAACTTTAAGCGGCGCATGACGATGCTTGTAGGCATGGGGCTCGTCATGCTGAGCATTGGTGCTTTGGAGGTGCTTGTGGGGTAACGCTCCCGTGTCATTATCAATAAAAAAAGGAGAAATGAGAAGTGACCCTTTCTGTGGCGCAACGATGCGCATGGTCATTCCCATTTCTCCTTTATTTGTATTGCTTTATGTTTATTCTTGGAATCGCTTAGATGAGCGGAGGAGGTGGCGGAGTGTTGATATCAACTCTTGCACTTCCTGCAACGTGTTCAAGTAAAGCAATGCCACGCGGATGTTTGCGTCTTGGTGTTGGATTTCGTGTTGCAACTTGTGGCGCATGTCTGAGATGCGTGACTTCAGCGCATTGCCTTCAACGATACCTTCGTCAAAGCGTGAGAAGTCGCCCGAAACAATCATGCCTTGCACGCGGCGGATGTAGCCTTCAACGTCTTCGCTCAAGGGGAGGAGTTGCTTCACGTAGGCATCTTCAAGCGGGTTGAAGTTGTTGTCAACGTGTTCCAAGACGGGTTCCGTCATGCGCTTCAATCCGTAGAGCATCTGTGAGATGTTGTTGCAGCTGAGGTGGAACCACGTGTTCTTCTCAACGGCCTGCAATTGGCTGATTTTGCGCATACCGAGGATTTCCTTGCGCTTGTAGCGTTTCCATAGTGCGCGTGTCTCTTCGAGGCGTATTTGCGCCTCACGCAAGCGACGTACGTCTTCGTTCACCAGGCCTGAGATGACTTGTGTATAGATGCCGTGAACGGAGGTGATGATTTCGTTCTGCGTGTTTGTAACGTGCTGTCTGAGCATGCCCCAGCATTGTTGCTTGTCTTGACAGCGCACGAGCTGACGGAAGAGGGTGTCAACGTTTTCGCTTTCCTGTTGCTTTTGCTTGAACTTGCGGTTGTTGTTGATGAGCACAAAGGCGATAACGCCTACTACGCACACCATGGCGATAATGCCACCGAAGTAGTTCAAACTTGCAATCGTGAGGCTGAGGATGAAGGCTGCGCCTGCTGTGATAAACCATCCACCGACAACGGTTATCACGCCTGTGATGCGATAAACGGCTGTTTCACGTCCCCAAGCGCGGTCGGCAAGGCTTGTACCCATTGCCACCATGAAGGCTACGTAGGTCGTAGAGAGCGGCAATTGGAGCGACGTTCCGACTACAATCAAGAGGCCTGCCAATACGAGGTTCACGCTGGCACGAACGAGGTCGAATGCCATTCCTTCGTCAAGGATTGCTTCGTCTGTGTTGAAGCGGCTGTTAATCCAATTTGTCACCTTCTTGGGCACGTAATTGCTAACGAAGGATGTTGTTGTCAACACGCTGCGCACTGTCTTACGCGCTAACTTAGAGCTTGAGAATACCTCTTCGCCATCGTCCTGGCGACTCAAGTTATTGGTGTTTTCAATCACCTTGCGTGCCTTCTTTGAGGTCATAATCGCAATGGTCATAATCAACCCTGCGGTCAATAAGAACCAGGGCTTCGCGCCTACGAAGAAGGGTTGTGTAGAGGGGCCTGAAAGCGCATCCATCTGGAACGTTGTGGGGTCGGGATAACCTGCATCCGCCCACATCAAAACGGATTCAAGACCTGCCAAGGGCACACCGATGAAGTTCACCAAGTCATTGCCCGCAAACGCCATTGCAAGGGCAAAGGTGCCAAACAGAACGATGAGCTTGAAGATGTTGACCTTGCAAAGGTGGAGAATTTCAACCAACACCGTGAACACTACGAAGCACACACCGAGGATCACCAACTTATGTTCGTCCATGTATGCGGGTGTCCATTCGGGGTTAATCGAGATGAGAAGCTTTGAATTCTTCAATCCGCTTACGAGGAGGAAGTAGAAAATCGAGGTGATGCTCGCACCGCCAAATACGGCAATGCCCCACTTCAAATTCTTCTTATAATTGAACGTGAACACTACGCGAGATATCCACATCACAATCAAACCAATCACAAAGGCTATCGCCACGCTCAGGAAGATGCTGATGATTACCGTCAGGGCCTTGTCCGTGTTGATAAGGTCGCCGTATGACATGCCTGCGCCAATAATCTTTGTCAGCGCCAGGGCCGTGGTGGCACCAAAGAGTCCGAATACCATCGAAACCGTGGTCGATGTCGGGAGCCCCAATGTGTTAAAGATGTCCATCAGGATGACGTCCGTGGCCGATACCGCCAGGAACACACACATCACGTCCGCCAGATAGTAATGCTGTGGTTGCATAATCCCGTGTCGGGCAATGTCCATCATGCCGCTCGACGTCGTAGCGCCCACAAAGATACCTACTGCAGCCACAATCAAGGCCGTTCTGAACTTCGCCACCTTTGCACCAACTGCGGGGCTCATAAAGTTTACGGCATCGTTCGCCACACCAATTGACAGGTCAAACGTAGCCAACAAGAAGAGGAATGCAAGGATTCCAAAGTAGAAAAATTGATCCATAACGTATGGAGAGTTAAAAATATAAGATGTCGTGACTGCAAAGATAAACGGATTTTCTGAATTAAATTACATAAAATTTAACAAAATGCAATCCGAATGCTGTTCATATCTCCATGTTGACCGTAAAGGTACCTTCGTGTAATGGATTTTTTAGCGGTGAGTAGCCTCTGAAAAATTGAGCTGTGGGCTTTGGAGCGGGCGTGGGCGGGAGTGGCTCCGTTGTAAGTCACGTTTGGTTCTTCGTAAGTCTCACTTAGTTTCGATTAAGTGGTACTTAATTTGAATTAAGTCTCTCTTTGTTTGGGTGAAGTCGCTCTTCGTTTCTTCTGACGTGCCCTTCGGGGCAGGGGTGGGGAGTATAGTTAAGCCTCAAAATGCAGTTGGCAGAGCGCATTGAGGACGGGGGTGGGGTGGGAGTTGTGAGCTGTGAGTCGTGGGTTCCCCCTCCGGATGGGGCTCATGGCTCAAGGGCTTGAATTCCGTTGCGCGCCTGGGGGATTCATTGGCAAAGGTAGGAAGAAATATTGAATTAAGCAAACATTTATTCAAACAAAATATAGCCTATTTGCAATTTGTTGGTTCTTTCACGCTTCCAAAAAGTCAAAAGTTAAAAGTTACAAGTTACTTTAAGGCCAAAGTCCATATTTTATACTCAATATATATAATATATAATAATTATTATTTATTACATTATGTTTTT
>JAZOUA010000019.1:0-288727 GCA_045657925.1 Alloprevotella sp.
CACGAGTTCTACGAGAAATCTTGTTGTTCTCTGTCTGCGCTATACCTGCATATAGGTTGAAAAGAGTACTCCACTCTGTTGCTTCAAAGTCAATGGGATTTTCAACAGCATTGAACTTTATCCCCATTTCATCCATAAACATACGCTTGAAAACATGAGCAAACTCTGTGTTACGGCTGAACCTATCCCAACGCAAGAAAAGTATCATATCCACCTCACGCTTATGCTTACGGCAGTAATCCCTCAACCATTGCATTTGAGGACGGCGAAAATCGTGGTGTTTCGCTGTAAAGTCCTCTCTACAGCAATGTATAACCTCATAATTCATACGCTCACAATATGAGCGCAAAGTCTTTTCTTGAAAGTCAAGACTTGTACCATCTGCTTGCTCATCACTACTTACTCTACAATATAATATCACTCTCATAACTAATCTAAAATTTGATTTTCAACATTATTTTCACATTCGATTTGGAGAGTTGCCAACAGATAAAGGTACTCTCTAATCATCTTAACTTCTTCATTGTCGTTGTTTCCTAAAATTCGTTTACATACTTCTAAACTTATCATTAAAATTCAAAATTTTCCTTGCCACAACGCTCTGTGGCTTATTTTTTGGTTTTTACCCATCGAACTGTAATAAAAAATCTTACAACATGGAAGATTAAAAACCTCTATTACAACCTTTCGATTTGCCAACAATCTACTTACCTCAAGCGATGGGTTTGCTCTTGTCCTATCCTCTCATACACTTGCACACTCTTTACACTTTCTTATTGTATTTACACTCACATTCGTAATCTTGCTGATGTTTCGGAGGCTAATTCCCTTTTTCAGCAACTTGAACACCTCACTGTATTCCTCACGCATAGCCTCATCACTCTTGCGATAACCCTCTTTACGACCAACCTTGCCACCATTGTTACGATAGTTGGCATAACCACTCGCTACACGCTCACGAATGGTCTTACGCTCCATTCTTGCCACCTCTGCGAGTATGGTAATAAGGAATTGGCTCATTGGGTTTACCTTGCCCTCTGCTGTCATTGTTTCGATGTTATAGTTCTGTATATACAGCGAAATACCCTTGCTGTTCAGCATTTCGATAACCTCAAGCACTTGCAAGGTGTCACGCCCCAAACGAGAGAGTTCGGTAACAAGCACCTTGTTGATGGCGTTTGCCTCTACATAAGCGACCATATTCAGCAACTCTGTACGCTCTGCGTTTGCCTTTGCACCTGAAATCTTCTCTGCAAAAACTGCCTCTACGCTCCAACCTTTGTTGTTGGCAAGTACTGTCAATTCATTCACTTGTCTGTCGTACTCTTGTATGTTTGTTGAAACCCTTGCAAAAATTATAGTTTTCATGTTTTTCTACTCTATTTGTTTTATAAATCAATTATCACAATGCAAATATACATTTAAGAAAATTAAGAAACAAATTTTAATTAGCGAAAATCGCAAATATTTTGAAATATATTGTTATTTATGATAATTTTAGTATATTAGCACCCAAAATAGGATAGACATGGAAAAGATATTGGCAGAAAATGTAAAACGCCTTTGCAAGCAACAAGGCAAGCAGTTGAAAGATTTAGCGCAAGATATGGATATAGATGCTTCAAGTTTAACAAGGGCGATGTATGGCAACGCTCGTTTAGACACCATTGAAAAGATGGCTGTTGCTCTTGGTGTAAGCGTAAAATCCCTTTTTGAACCTATGGGCGATGAGGCTGTAGAGGGGTTTATTAAAATTAGAGGAAAGATATATCAATTTAACTGTAGGAGTGAATTAGATAACTTGCTTAAATAGTTAATTAAATTGATAATTTACTTTATCAAAATTAGTAACTTTGCTAATAATTGTAAATAATATTATAAGATAGGCTTATGATACCCAAAGTTAGAGAGTGCATGTTTCCTCTTTTGCAATATATGAGTGATAAAGAAGTTCATTCAGCAGAGGAATGTAGAGAATATATTTCAAGAGTTTTTAAGCTATCAAATGATGATAAAGCATTATTAAAATCAAAAGACAGGGTAGGTTGGGCAAAATGGAATTTAGAAGATATAGGAATGCTTAAAACAGTATCTCGTGGCAGATATAGAATTACAGAAGATGGTTTAACATTCTTACGAATAACACCACCTACAAAGGAAAGACCTTTTAAGGAGTATGGATATTGATTATCAAAGTAAATCAAATCATTTATAAACAACATTAAAATTTAAGTTATGGACATTTTATTATCTATTATTTTACTTGTATTTGGAATTTTGCAAGTAATCTTATTTTTCAAAATTTGGGGTATGACAAATGATATTGCAGAAATGAATTCAAGATTCAAAGCAACATGTCCTACTGAAGAAGAAAAGAAAATAAATGCTTTAATAGAAAAACAAAAATCAATTAGCGCAACTAATCACGAAGCAATCAACAATACAGCACCGTTCAATGTTGGGGAAAATGTTATATATGAACCAATGAATCGAAAGATGATTATTAAAGAAATAACAAAAGATGGATTATTGGTTTGTATATCATATAAACCTAATGGCAACGAAGAATATGAGGGCACTTATAAACCAGAGCAAGTTAAGAGATTTTAATCTTTTAGATTAGAATAATACAAAAAGAATGTATCAAGGTAGTCTATTTATTGATTACTTTGATACATTTTTAATTTAATACGGATATATTGTTTTATAACATGTTACACCTAATATAATGATATTGATAGAGGGGGTTGTTATACTCCTATCAAGATGCAATTCTACCGCCCAAGAGTTGTTCCCATGTTATTTGTTCTTTACCATCTTGAAAACGTATAACTCTATTAAGATAATCGAAAAACATCGCTTCAAGAACTATATTATCCATCATGTAAGGATTTAGGTCTATGTTATGAGATTGCAAATACTCTTTGATTTCAGCATTATTCAAATGTACCTCTGTACGATAAAGTTTTGTAGGGTTGTTATAATAGTCAAGAATGTATTCTTTTTCAGAAGCATTTCGTATCTCTGCAAGTTTATCGTATGTTTTAAGACTAACTCCTGCTGATTTATCCCGAATTGCATTGCGCTGTTTTACATAGATAGTTTGGTATTTGTCTTTGTTGAGGCTGCCACTTAAAGTTCTTGAAATTTCTGGTCTGTCTTCATTACGGTCTGTTATGCGCTTACCATTAAGAATGGTTATTATGTTCTTATTCCTATATAATCTATGTAAAGCACGACTAACGTCAAATGGTGTGTCTTTACAAAGGTCAATACTTGTAAAGTTATGCACATTCAAATGA
Source organism: Alloprevotella sp. (assembly GCA_045657925.1). Taxonomy (GTDB): domain Bacteria; phylum Bacteroidota; class Bacteroidia; order Bacteroidales; family Bacteroidaceae; genus Alloprevotella. Next base: position 3,303 of record JAZOUA010000019.1, read on the forward strand.
AGTATCTCACAGATATACCCTAAATAGGTTATCCCTTGTGAATAGAGGGCTGTATTATCAACTGTTATCCAAACCTTTGCTTTCCCATTATCATGCGCCTCATCGTTACCATTATTCAGTCCAAACTTTAATTGCCCAAACAACTTGGTACCCCCACAGTCATTATAAGTTATGGCATAGACATTCTTATAGTAACGTCCATCTATACGCTTTAGGGTGAAGTCTTCAAATTCTATGATTTCGCCAAATTCTAGCGAAGCAATCTTGTCAAATAAAACACTGTTTTCCACCTCACAGCAAACAGTAAAAGCGTCAATTACTACAGGTCTTTTACATACTCTTTTCATCATTAAAAAGGTTTTTACTCTCGTTATTTTCATTTGGTTTATTGGGGATTGTTGCCCAATAAGCACGCATACCATTTGAAATGGCTTCTTTGTGGCTATCTGTTAAACCACGCCCTTTGAGGGCTTGACTGATACGCTGTTTGGTATCAGCATTTAATTCTCTGAATATTCTCATGACAAATTTATTTTAGAATGTTATTTATATATAAATAGTAGCATAAGTAGAAAAAGAGTCAATAGTAAGTAAGTTTTTTTTGAAAAATATTTTTGCACCAAAATGGGAAACAGTTTTTACTTATACTACTAAAATGTATTTTTGATAAGCGAAAGAGGTTACATACATAAAAACGCCTATGAGTGGGCGTTGAGGTGGGTTTTGCTATTTAATACCATTACCAACCTTGTAAGTTTTTGCCCTTGTAGCGTGATGATGGGGCGCAATCACAATTGGCATATTCAAGTTTGTTGGGGTCGGGTATATAATAGCGTAACTCCCAAATCTTCTCTAAATCCTCTAAAAACCTGTTCGAGAAAACTTCTGAATGGGGTACAAAGTTAAAAGAATTAACTCCTTGTAAATTGTTTACAAGGAGTTTCTTTTTTTGTTAGGGTACTAAAAAGGAATAGATAGCACCTGTATTTCTTTTGGAAAAATTAAATGGACCAGATGAGATATACGGAATAGGTGTGTTGTTCTGTCGACATCATTCACTCCCCAAAAGACGGTTTGTGTTGGCGGTTTCAAACGTAAGGGGACGCATCGAATTATGATTCCACTTTCAGGTGTCATCCGTGAGTTTCGGGATATTACGTTATTTGAAATTGATGGGTTAAAAATCTATTTGTAAGATTATTTTTCATACTTTTGCAATACACAAAATATATTTGCATTATGAAAAAGTTTTTCTTAGTTTTATCACTATTACTTTCATCGGTTTCATTAATTGCACAAACAGTATCTGAACACCTAACATTTAAAGGTGTTCCTATTGATGGAACGCTTAATGAATATGTAAAAAAAATGGAAAACGCTGGTTTTTCCTACTTAGGTCAAGAAGATGGTACAGCAATGCTTCAAGGTGATTTTGCTGGTTATAAGAACTGTATAATTGGAGTTTCTACACTGAAAGCTGTTAATGTTGTTAGCACAATCGGTGTTATTTTCCCATTTTGTGAAGATTGGAGTTCATTGGAAAGGAACTATGAGGGTCTAAAGTCTATGTTGACAAAAAAATATGGTGAACCAGCAGAAGTCAAAGAAGAGTTTCAAGGGAGAGTTCAACCAAGAACAAATAACGATAAGATTCATGAGTTATCTATGGATAGGTGTACTTGGTTTACTACATTTGAGACTCCAAAGGGTACAATTCAACTATCCCTGCAAAAGGGGGAATACATGAAATATTTTGTGTTACTTAAGTATTTTGATAAAATAAATACAGATAAGGTTACGTCTTCAGCAATGGATGATTTGTAAATACCACCACAACATATATGTAAATCCGGGCTAACGCTCGGATTTTTTTGTCTGTTCTAATCTTATATGTGTTGGATAAATTTGCATTATAAACCAACACAAAAATGAAATACGATATTTACATCAATGGTTTAATAGGCTATCCCTTTTCAGCCTCCTTCATTCAAGATGAATTGGTCAAGGGTGGAGGCGCTCTCTGCATGGAGTGTATCTCCTTCTTGGGTGGGGTGTAAGTTTTTCTAGTAGTTTCAAGGTAGTTTCTAAGTAGTTCCTAAGTAGCTCTAGGTCGTGATAATAGAAAAAGGTCGTCCAATACTCGGACGACCTTTTATGTTTGCGATGTAAAGAAGAATTATTCTTCGTCGCGAACCTTCAACTGCTGTACATATACAGCGTGCTCCATAGCGAGGCGCTTCATAACTGAAGGCTTGTCAAATTGCTGACGACGACGGAGTTCCTTAACTACACCAGTCTTTTCGAATTTACGCTTAAACTTCTTGAGGGCGCGTTCAATGTTTTCGCCTTCCTTAACGGGTACTACAATCATTGTGTTTTAATTATTTAGTTATTATATAATATGCTACTGTAAAGCATTCGTGAGTCGGTTGACTCCGGTTTGCAGGGTGCAAAATTACGCATATTTTTTAGTTTAGCAAATTTCGCACGCTTATTTTTAGGGGAAAACCCATTTTTAAGGGGGAGAAAGTCTTTAGTTTGTACTTTTTATACCCTAAAGTGCTTTTCAGGCAGTTTACTCAAACTGTTACCTTACTTTGCATGATGATTGTAATAAAACGACCCTCCTTTCTGTTGAGAATGGGCGTAGGCATTGTGGCTACGCTGTTTTATGTGTGAATGATTTACAGTGTGTTTTTCTCGTGTCTCTAACTTAGAGAATAACGCGGCGCGCACCGATGTAGCGTGCCTTGTAATAAGAGTTTGTTGATTGGTCAACGGTAACGCCTCGGTTGCTTGCGTGTACGAATTTAAACTTCTGTGCAGCGCTATCTACTTCCGTTACGATGCCTACGTGGCCCACGGTTCTGGTTGTAGCACGTCCTCCGAAGAATACGAGGTCGCCACGCTTTAAGTTTTCAATTCGCTCTACCTTTTCGCCTTCTGTGTATTGTGAAGTAGAAGTGCGTGCCAATGAGATGTCCGACTTGTTGAATACGTACATTGTGAATCCTGAGCAGTCGAATCCATTGGGGCTACTATGACCATAGCGGTACTTTACGCCGAGATACTTAAGGGCTGTGTTGATAAGGTTGTCGGCCTTAGCAATGCGCTTGATCTCTTCAATCTCTGGTGAAGTTGTTTCTGCTAAAACTTCTGCATCTTCGCTAGCCACCTCTTCCGTGTATGTGGTGAATATGCCGTCCTGCGCCGTAGGAAGTACGGCGATGAAAAGAATGAAAAGGGTTAAAAAGTATCGAAGCATAAGGTTAGATGTTTTTTTAAATCGGGTGCAAAATTACGATTTAAGAAAAACATAACCAAATAATAGTGAGGAGGAAAGGGAGATTTTGCTTGGATTTTAAAACTAAGATTTCCGTTTGCTTTTTCGCCTTTGCAAAATAACACGTTTAACAATTATTTACTCCAAATTTCGAGATAGCGTTGAGCTATTGTTACGTAATCGTGATGCTTTAAGATATAGTTGACACTATCTTGTTTCAGCTGAGGAATGCGTTCGGGATGCAGGGCAAGCTCTTTCAGTGCTTGATAAACGCTCTCTTCATTGGGTTGCACATTGATGATGGGGTGCAGTTCGTGTTCGTTCATGAGGTCGTAGTGTTCCGGCTCGGCTCCGCCTACTACGATTAGCCCCCTCGCCATGGCTTCAAGGGCATTCATGGCTGGCGTATAGCTGTAAAGCTGGTCGAGGATGACGTCGCTACCATTCATCAATTTTACATACTCGGCAAAGGGAGCATTCTCCACCTTCACAATATCACACTGTTCCGGGAGTTCCTGAGCCACGCGCTCCAGGGCTCTCAGCATGATGTCGGTACCCTTGTAGGCCGAACGGCTTTTCTGAATGCCGATAAAGAAGCGGATGCGCTGAGGCTCCTTGTTGAGAGGGGATACTTCGTTGCAAGGGACGATGGGGAACGGGATGAATTGCGTTTTGTCTTGAAAATGAGGAGCGTATGAGACGTAATATTCATAGAGTCCTGCAACGATGCCGTCGCAGTCTTTTGCGATGTATTGGTTCACTTCGCCCTTCTTTCCTCGTAGCCATTCGCGAATCCACATGTCGTTGTCCTCGCTTTCGCGAACTTCGGGGCCGAGGTTGAAGTCGGAGTAGCGGAAGGTGGAGCAGTCAAGTCCTGTGAGTACCCAATAATAGTCCATGCCGTAGGCTCCGAGGAACACGCGCTTGTTATGTCGGCGCAGGTAGTTGTAGAGAGGCATTATGCGCTCGGCCTTGAGAGGGACAAAGATGGGGTTGATGAGTTGCACGACGTCATAGCCTCGGAACTTTCTGAATTCCTTAATGAGTCGCCAAAGGTAGCGCAATGTCTTTAGGCGCCCCCAATTCATGTCGCGGTAGAGGTCAACGTCGCGTGGATAGTTCTTCCACCCGTCTCCGTCGCTTGCCACGGTGACTTCATGCCCTAATTGGCGCAAGCCTTTGGCGAGGGTGGCGTGTACATTGCTGTAGTCGCCAAGCAAAAGAATCTTCATGCTGTGGAGAGTGTGGGAGAGAGGGTTAAGCGTTTTTAGCCTTCAGATAGTCGGTAAAGATGCGTGCGGCTGTTTCCACCATGAGCGCACAGGGGCGCTTTTTGTAATATTCCGGAGTGCGCACCTCTGCTTGGTGGGGCGTAGGCTCTTGCTTGCTCAGTCCGAGGAGCTCGGAGCAGATGAGCGAGCCATTCTCCTTGCGGAAGGCTTCGGCAAGGTCTTGAACGACTTTGTAGTTGTACGACTTGCCCTCGTTGTCGCTCCCTTCAGTTGCTCCAGTGTCGAGGCCTGCAAGCAGGAAAAGTCCGCAAGCGGCTCCACACGTTTGGCGCATTCTGCCGATGCCTCCCCCAAACGAAGCCGCCATCTTAAATGCCTGTTCATCCGTAAAGCCGTATAAATCCGCAAAAGCAGCTACTACAGCTTGCGAACAGTTAAAGCCACTCTTAAAAAGCGCAACGGCGCGCTCAATTCTTTCTTCGTATGTCATAGTTGGTTGATTTTTTATTTATGTGTGATTACTAAATGAATATTTATCCTCAGAATTTGATTTCATGCGGTTGATAGTTAGGGGCGATGTAGCTTTTTGCCTTGCAATTGAAATTGAAGTCAATCATCGCAATATCGAAGAGGAAGTAGGGCAAGTCGGCAGTGCAGATGTCTAACACCGTCGCCTCTGAAATCCTTTCACACACCTCACGATTCGCTTCCTTGAACTTGTCGCTACACCACACCATGAAAGGCACATCAAAGATGCATTCTCTGAACACCTTGTCGTCCATCCTTCCCGTACGCCCGAAGTTATTTGTAGCCCCGTCATAAATCTGTTCGCCATGATCCGAGAGGTAGATGACTACGGCATTGCGGTCCTTAAACGCATCAATGATATCCCCCATGACGCAGTCGTTATAGTACGTTGCATTGTCATAGTTGGCAATCTGCTGACGTTGTGCCTCGTTTAATTCGGGGCGGTTGATGTCGGCGCAGGTGAAGCGTGTGAATCCGTTGGCGGGGAAGCGTTGCTTCGGGTCAAAGTGTTGCCCCATGAGGTGGATGATGTTCAGTCCCTTTTGCTCCATGCAGAAGTTCGCCCTTTGCATCTTGACGAAGTCGCCGTCAAAGGGGGCTGTCTCCGTGTTTCGGAAGTCAAAACACGCATCGTTGATGCGTGCAGGGTTGAGGAAGTATCCACAGCTGTAGTCCAACGTTCCTCCCGAGGCGCGGGTGTATTGATTGTCAAAGTAGCGCACGTCATATCCCGCCTCCTTGAAGACATGGGGCATCAGTACAAACTCACGAGCATCAGTTGCCTCCTTGTGTTCGCACCCTCTGAGGGTGAACAGGTGGCGCATCACGGCATGCGTGCTTCCGGCGGGAGTCGTAGCCTTGTCAAATCGGTAAAGGTTCCCTCGCTTCAGCTCCTCCTCCAGCCTCGGATTCGTGGGGAGGCTGTAGCCATAGAGTGAGCTGTGTATTTTGCTGAACGACTCCCCGATGACGAGCGTTAGGCAGGGCGCCTCCGTCGCTTCTGGAGTGTGTGTTATCTCCACCTGGTCAAGGGTCGTAATGATGCGATCAATCCCCGCCCGCTCCCTGCCGACGAAAAGCGCAGAGCCGACAAACCGATTCACCGTGTTCAGCCCCATGGAGAAGGGCAGGGGGATAAACGGCATGCAGAGCCCCACTACGAACAGCAGGCCCACGCTCCACTTCACCCACCTTTGCTCCGTCCATCTTATGCACCACTCTATCCCCACAGCCCGCCACACCAGCAGGTATCCCCCAATTCCTGCGCACAGGCAGAGCAACGTGCTCCCCGACAGCATGTAAACGCCGAAAAATTCTTTTACCTCGCCCCACGACGTTTGCAGCATCATGGTCAAGATATTCGGGTCGAAGCGCGAGCCAAACTTAAAGTAGATGAAGCATTCCGTGCAGAACAGCAGGTAAACTACTGTCAGCGCCACCCGCCTCCACCTCACACTGCTCCGCGTAGCCATCATCAGTACGCAGGCATACACGAACCCCTGCACCAAGGCCGTAATAAAGTAGCCTTTCGCAAACCGATGAGCATCCAAACCCGCAGGGAAAGCCAGGAGCAGGGACGTAATAGTGAGGAAAAAAACGTTAGAAAATTTCATGCGCAAAACGATTGAAATGACGTATGGGCTACAAAAATAAGTAATAAGTTGGAATTAGGGGGGATGGTGAACGATGAAAGTTTAAAGGGGAAAGGTGAAAGGTAAATGTTAACGTTTTCGGACTAGGCCGTTCACCGTTTTTTCAAGCGAGGCCGTTCAACATTCAACGTTAATCGTTCACCCTTCCCCCCCCGATTAAACCGAAAAAAACCGCCCCGCATGCGTACTTTCATTTCTTTATTGTATCTTTGCACCCACATGAGATAAGGAAAGGTGCTCGAGTGGTTGAAGAGGCACGCCTGGAAAGCGTGTATACGTCAAAAGCGTATCACGGGTTCGAATCCCGTCCTTTCCGCTTTTTTGTCCGCACAGACTGACGGACACACACAGCTGGGGGATGTCCCCAAAATTCCGCCTTAAGGGTTGATGTTCGGCATTACCTTTGGGGCGTTTTTTTGTTGGATAAGAACATTTCCATTTTACAGGGGTTCAGACCTTCCCCCTCCCTCCCAATCTCTCCCTCCACCTCTGCAACGTGGCCTTCTGACCTCCGCTTTGGCGTCTGGAGCGCTAAAAAAGCCTAAAAAAATGAGAATTATGGCGCTGAGCGTTGGTCGGGGGGCGCTGATGTTGTAAATTTGCGGGTGAATTTCACGAAATGCCTCATTGAAAGTTAGCGCACGCGCACGCATACAAGGGGCATACGGATAAATGACGGGATATGAAGAAAACTTTTCTCATTATAAGCGGGGCAATTTTGGGGTTGCTACTTCTGCCGTTGGTATTGTTTTTGATACTGGCGGGGATTTTGTATATCCCACCCGTGCAAGATTATTTGGTGCAGGAGGCAACGAGTAGACTCGGGGCTTCGTTGGCTATGGACGTAAGCGTAGAGCGCGTGCGCCTGGCTTTCCCTCTTGATTTGGAGATCAAGGGCGTTGTGGCGCGTGAGGGCAACGACTCAGTGCTGGCGGTGGAAGCCTTGCGTGTGGATGTGCCTCTGAAGCCTCTGTTCTCGGGGCAGGTGGCGCTTGACGAGTTTGAGCTACTCGGAGTCAAGGTTGACACGAGGACAATGATTCCCGACGTGCACTTGAAGGGCCGAGTGGGTAGCCTCACGGCCAGGAGCCACGGTGTAGACCTGGGGGCGGAGGTGGCTACGGTGGAGCTGATTCACCTGGCTGATATGCGCCTGCTGGTAGCCCTCGGAGATACGGCGGCGCCTGACACTACGACTTCAGAGCCTCTGAAGTGGTGCCTGAAGATGCCAGATGCGAGCATGGAGCGCACGGCGGTGGCGCTGAGTTTGCCATCAGGTGAGCGCCTGTTCGTGAATATGGCGGAGGTGAAGCTGACGGAGGGTGATTTTGACTTAGGAAGACCTTATTACGGCATAGATTGTCTGCAAATGTCGGGCGGAGCAGTGGCGCTGGGAACGCCTACGGAGTTGGACTTGCCCACACACATGGTGTGTTTCCTTGAGGCTTCGGCTGAGGAGGGAAAGGCGCTGTTTGCGTATCGTGTAGATAGCCTCAAGGCTACGGTAGACAGCCTGACGTATGACGCAGCGGGAGCACTGCTCTGTGGTGTGAAGGGCGTAGGGCTTCGTGAGCAATCGGGGTTGAGCGTGAGCGACCTCTCGGGAAAGGTGTATATGGACAGCGTGCAGTTGTCACTGCCAGCCTGGAGCCTGCGAACCCCCCATTCCCACCTGTCGGCTTCGGTACATCTGCCCTGGAAGGCACTGGAGGCTCGAGGCTTGGGCGACTTGCGCGCCAGCGTTGAGGGAAGCGTGGGGAGCGAGGATATGAAGATGGCCCTGCAGATGGCAGGCGCGGGCGATCTTGAGAAGATGCTCCCAAAGGTGCCCCTAAAGCTAAAGGTGATGGCTAGCGGAAACATGGAGCGCATGCAACTGACAGCCTGCGAAGCTGAACTGCAGGGCATTGCGGCGGTGAAGGCGGAGGGTGACGTGCTTCATCTGCTTGCAGACTCCACCGCGCGTGTGCAGTTGCCCCTCACTGCAAAGCTGAACTACCGCATGGGCTTTCAGAACATGAAACCCCTTCTGTCGCATTTGGGCATTGCCGACACGACACTCTGTATCCCCTCAGGAACCTCCGTGAATGGTACGGCCACGATAAAGGGAGATGACTATAAGGCTACGGCCTATGTGAAATCGCTCGGGGGCAACATAAACATAGATGCCGCTACGAACTTGAAGAGCGAACGCTACACGGTGGCATTTCTCTCTGATTGCTTCCCGCTGTCGGCCTTCCTGCCCACGTTGGACGCTTCATCGTTCAGCGGAGTGCTCACCGCAGAGGGACTAAAGTTTGACCCCACAGCGCCGAAGGCATTGACGGACGTCAGAGCGCAGATAGACTCCCTGCGCTTTGCAGGCATTGACCTCAACAACATCACCTTTGCCGCTAACATTGCCCAACAGCATTTGGACGCTTGCTTCACGGCCAACAATACGGCAATTGAGGGAAGCGGAGGCATTCGGGGAAACTTCATTGAAGGCTACCATTTCAACATAGATGCCTTGCTAGACCGCTGTTCGTTGCAACAGTTGGCGGGGGCAAAGGCCGATTTGAGCATCGGCTCGATGGTTGACATCAACTTTGACAGCGATGTAGCGTTTGAAACCTTTACGACAAAGGGTAGTTTGAGCTACAACCATTTTGATACGCCTAAGAAGAGCGTGATGATGAAGGACATCCTCTTTGACTTTGCCTCATCACCCGACACGACAACCACACACCTCAACGCTGGAAACATGACCCTTGCTTTCGGCTCAAAGGGGCATGTCACGAACTTGGTTTCTCAGCTTACACCCATGTTGGACTACATGACCGATTGTACAGAGCGCCTGCGCATCAGTCATGACACTCTTCGTACGCTCCTCCCAGGAGTGAATCTTGCGCTTTATGCAGGGAATGACAATCCGATGGCCAACATCCTCCGCGCAATGGGCTATACGATGGACACAATCTCAGTGAACCTTGCATCGTATCCGGAAGTGGGGCTGTCGGGGGACTTCATGATGAAGAACTTTCAATATGGCGACTTGCAGCTGGACACCACCACCGCCATCCTCTCCCACAACGATGAGGGTATCAACCTCAACGGACAGATTATAAACAACGTGCGTCGCAACCCCAATAAATTTGCGATGGCCTTCAGAGGCTATATCCTGGAGAATGGCGGGGGAGTTGACTTGCAATTTAAGGACGAACAGGGCAAAACAGGCTTTGATGTCGGAGTGCGTGCCGATGTCACTCACGAAGGGCTGAAGGCACATCTCTACCCTAAGCGTCCGAAGATTGCCTTTCGCACGTTTGAAGTGAATCCAGATAATTACATTTTTCTCGGCAATGATAAGCAGTTGCAGGCCAACTTGCGCCTCCAAGCTGACGACGGCACGGGGCTTCAGATATCAAGCGAAAGTACGTCGGAAATGAATGACATCACGCTGAATATCCAAAGCCTGAACCTTAAGGAACTTTCAAACGTTATCCCCTACATGCCAAAGATGGGTGGACTCTTTAATGCGGATATCCGTATTATGGACAATCATGAGATGCTCTCCGCCATGAGTTCAATAACCACACAGGCATTAGAGTTTGAAGGAACAACACTCGGCAATCTTGGAGCCGACGTAGTCTACTTGCCCAAGTCAGACGATGAGCATTATGCCAGTGCGTTTATCTCAGTAGATGGCACTGACGTAATGGAATGTAATGGCACATATAAAAACACTGCTGAAGGCAAATTTGAGGGCGAGGCAAACTTAAATGGCTTGCCCCTGGCTCTCGTAAATGGCTTCTTGGTTGGAACGGACGTCTACTTGAAGGGTAATGTGCAGGGCGGTTTGCACATCGACGGAACGCTCACTGCGCCACGAGTAAATGGCGAAGTGCGTTTTGACGACTCGCATATTTATTCTTCAGTCTATGGATTTGACTTCAAGATGGATGAAAAGCCCATCCTTTTTGAAGATAGTCGGATGGTGTTGAAGGATTATAACCTCCATTCTACGGGTAACAATCCGATGAACGTTAATGGTAAGGTGGATATGAGCGATATGAGCAATATGAGTTTGGATATAGCGATGAAAGCGAAGGATTTTGAACTCATTAATGCGAAGCGAAAGCTCAACTCCATTGTCTATGGTAAGGCATACGTAGACTTTGACTGCACCATGCGTGGCAACCTGGATAACATCGTTGTGCGTGGAGACTTAGACGTGTTGAACCGTACAAATGTGTCGTATGTGCTTAAGGAATCTCCTCTCACCGTAGACGATCAATTGGAGGGGCTTGTGCAATTTGTGAACTTTGAAGACACCACCACAGTAATGACACAGGCGCTCCCCGCCACCAATATTGACCTTACACTGAACCTCGGTATTAGTGATGCAGCACATTTCTATTGCGCACTTTCAGAGGATGGCAAGAGCTATGTTGATGTGCAGGGTGGGGGAGATTTAACCCTACGAATGACACAGCAGGGAGAAATGCGCCTCATGGGTAGACTCACCATCGAAGAAGGCGAAATGAAATATACGTTGCCCATCATACCTCTGAAGACCTTCAAGCTCACACAGGGTAGCTATGTGGAATTTACGGGTGACGTGATGAATCCCACGCTGAATATTCAAGCTAAGGAGCGCATGAAGTCTGTCGTGACGGAAAACGACCAGCAACGTTCAGTAGCCTTTGACGTTGGGGTGGCGATTTCAAAGAGCTTAGAGGATATGGGACTTGAATTTACCGTTGATGCTCCAGAGGATATGGGAATTCAAAACCAACTCACGGCAATGACTCCCGCACAACGCTCTAAAGTGGCTGTTTCGTTGATGGCCACAGGCTTGTTCTTGGCTGATGGAACAGGAGCTAAGGGTGGCATGCAAGCGGGTTCGGCTTTGAGCGCATTCTTACAGAGTGAAATTCAGAATATAGCTGGTAGTGCGCTGAAGACGGTTGACATCAATTTCGGTATTGAAAACAGCACCACACAGACAGGAGCTACTACCACAGACTATTCTTTCCAATTCTCAAAGCGCTTCTTTAACGATCGTTTTGCAGTAAACATTGGCGGTAAGGTAAGTACGGGTAATGAAGCCAACAATTCAGCCGAGAGCTTCATTGATAACATCACCTTCGAGTATCGTTTGGATAAGGGTGCCACACGTTATGTTCAGGTATTCTACGACCGCAGTAATTATGACGCCTTGGAAGGACAACTTACGAAGATGGGAACGGGTGTCGTTCTGCGTAAGAAGACTAATAAACTTGGTGAGCTCTTTATCTTTAAGTAAAAGAAGGAAGTAACTATCAGGTTCCGTGAAAAAGATTTACTCAGAGTTGAGATGAACAAAACTTCGTTTTCAACTCATATGCGAATCCGAAACGCAAATAGAGATACGATTTGGAATAGGCATATTCCCCCTATTTATAAGTAAGATATGCGAAACATAATACCCATACTCATCATTATTATCTCCCTTTGGGGATGCTCTACTACAAAGTATCTGCCCGAAGGGGAGCAACTCTATACGGGTATATCTCAAATAACCTTCAATGAGTCGGAAATCAAGAAGCAGAAGCGTAAGCAAGTGGAGTCCGACTCTGTTGGAGTTATCACAGCTATTGATGATGCTGTGCAGACAGTGGGCAATCTTTTCTCCGGCTCCATCGCAGATACTCCCCCTGTGTCCGTACTCCCCGAACAGCCACTAACCCCCGAACAAAAGGCTGAGGAGAAGAAGCGCGAGAAGGAGTTGGCAGAGCACTTCTCTGTGGTAGAAGAAGAGTTGAATGCCGTATTGAACTATGCACCAAACGGAGCTATTTTTGGAAGTTCTACCCTGCGTTCCCCCCTTCAGTTCCGCTTGCGTATTTATAATAGCTGTTACGATTCCCATGGGGGAATACGTCGCTTCCTCTTCAAACGTTTTGCAGCTGAACCCATTCTTGTGAGCACAGTTAGCCCCGAAATGCGTGCAAAAATCGCGCTGAATACCTTGCGTAACTACGGCTACTTTGGAGGTAGCACCCGCTATGAGGTCATTACCTCAAAGAATCCCAAGAAAGCGAAGATATCTTACCACATATCTCCAGGGAAAGCCTACCTTTATGACACGATTCGTTACGAACGTTTTACTCCCGAATTAGATAGCCTTATCCGTAGCAATCAGTCAGAAAGCCTTCTTAAACAAGGCAAACCCTTCAGTGCGCAATCATTAGTAGCAGAGCAATCTCGCTTGGAGCGCCTTTTCCGTGAGAATGGCTATTATTATTACACGGGAAGCAATATAACCTTCTTGGCTGATACTTTGATGCGCAAGCATCATGTGCAATTGAAGGTGGTGCCCAAGGATGGCCTATCTCCCCTCATGAATAAGTCTTATAACATCGGTAACCTCTATATGGCTTTGCGACGTACGGAGAACGAACCCTTGGATAGTATTCGCACGTTGCGCACCACAACAGTGCGTTATGGAGGAAAGAAACCCGCAGTGCGTTTTGGCGTACTCCGTAAGTCTGTGGCGCATCGTTCAGGCGACCGATACAGTTTGACAGACCAAGAAAATACTTTTGAAATGTTGGCGCAATTGAACGTGTTTAGTAGTGTGGATGTGCGTTACATCCCACGTGACACGCTCGGCAAGGGTGATACTCTTGATATCTATGTCAATGCCCTCCTGGACAAACTATACGATAGTTCATTCGAGATGAATGCAACGTTGAAAAGTAACGACCAAATGGGACCAGGCTTGGCTTACAGCCTCTCTAAACGAAATGCATTTGGAGGTGCCGAGAAGGTAACCTGGAAGTTATTTGGCTCTTACGAATGGCAGTTGGGCGGCAGCTCAGATGCTAACAAATCACTGATGAATTCGTATGAAATGGGTACTCAGTTGGCCGTTGAACTCCCACGTTTTGTTGCGCCGTTCATACATCGTCGCCACTTACGCTTTCCTGCTTCTACGACATTCGCAATCAATGGAGACTGGCAAAATCGTGCGAAATTCTTCCAACGAGCTACAGTTGGGTTAGGGGTTACCTATAAATGGCGTAAGTATAGTAATGCACTGCATGAGTTGAATGCATTCAGCCTTGATTACAACAAACTCATATCAACAACTACCGAGTTTGACGAAATCCGTAATAACAATCCGGCACTCTACGTTAGTATGCGTGACCAGTTTGTGCCCTCAGCGTCTTATACCTTTACCTATAACACAGCGGCAAATCATCGCAACCCAATTTGGATGCAGTTCTCTATAAAGGAAGCTGGTAATCTCACATCGGCAATTTATGCAGTTGGAGGCCAAGGGTTTAACAAGAAGGATAAAGAATTGTTCAACAATCCCTTTGCCCAATTCTTGAAAGTTACGGCTGAGTTCCACAATCATATTAAGATAAATAACCGCATGAAGTTTGCTTACCGCTTCTTCGGAGGTATGGTATATAGTTATGGTAATAGCTCAGCGGCTCCTTATGCTGATCAGTTCTATGTGGGAGGTGCTAATAGTATTCGCGGATTTACAGTGCGCGCTCTCGGCCCTGGTAGCTATCGTAGCTCAAATGCGAAGTATGCTTATATGGATCAAACGGGTGATATTAAGTTAGAAGTGAATGCCGAACTGCGTGCACGTCTTCTTGGAGACTTACACGGAGCTTTCTTCGTTGATGCTGGAAATGTTTGGTTGATGCGAAAGGATGAACTTCGCCCAGGAGCAGAATTTAGTAATGCTTCCTTTGATAATGTAGCCGTAGGGACTGGGCTAGGTTTGCGTTATGACCTCGACTTCCTTGTATTGCGCTTCGATGTTGGTGTGCCCCTTCATGCCCCTTACGATACAGGCAAAAAAGGGTGGTATAATATCCCCAAATTTGCCGATGGAATCGCCTATAATTTTGCGATAGGATATCCATTCTAAGTTTAGAATCGAGTTGCTTGGCTATGAGATTGCTCCTCTATTCATTTATAGCCCGTTGCGAGTGACTCCCTTTAAACATTATAACTTAAAAAAATAAATGAAGAAAATCTTTTCTCTCCTCCTCTGCCTGATTGCAGGCTTTGGAACAGCACATGCCGATGAGGGTATGTGGCTCTTGAAACTTATGAAGGAACAGCATCTTGCGGATTCCTTGAAGAAGGCTGGCTTGAAGCTGAAGCCTGCGGATTTGTACTCTGAAACGGGTTCTTCTCTCCGTGAGTGTGTCGGTATTTTCGGCAACGGTTGCACGGGTGAAATAGTTTCGGGTGAAGGCCTCGTACTTACGAATAACCACTGCGGATTTAGTTATGTGCATGCCATGAGTACGATGGAGCACAACTATCTTCAAGATGGTTATTTCGCAAAGAATCGTGGCGAAGAACTTCCCGTGCCCGACCTTGACTTTACCTTTGTTATCCGTGTGGTAGATGTTACTGCTGATGTGGAAACTGCTGCTACGGAAAAGAAGGTGGACGTTTACACTGCCCAAAGCCAGAGCTTCCTTGTTCCTCTTTCTGAAGAACTTTTCGCAAAGAGCGACCTCAAGGATAAACCTGGTATGACCGTACGCATTGTCCCTTACTTCGGAGGTAATCGCTTTTTCATGTTCTACGAACAAGCGTTCCCCGATGTGCGACTTGTGGTGAACCCACCCCAGAATATTGCGCAATTTGGCTTTAATCAGGACAACTGGCTCTGGCCTCGTCACAACGCAGACTTTGCTATGTTCCGCGTTTACGCTGATGCCGACGGCAATCCCGCACCTTACAGCAAGGAAAACCAACCCTTGCGCACTGAGAAGTTCCTCCCCATCTCGCTAAAGGGAGTGAAGGAAGGCGATTACACGATGATTATGGGCTTCCCTGGACGTACGAGCCGCTATCTTACTGCTTCTGAAGTGGCACTCCGCACTCAGAGTCAAAACGAACCTATCAATCTGGCTGGCGAAGCGCAACTCAACTTCATGAAAGCCTTGATGGACCGCGATAGTGTGGCTAACCTCAAATTTGCTGATGAATACATGAGTCTCGGTAATGTAGTGAAGAACTTTGGTGGTATGAACGAGAGTGTTAAGAAGACGGGCTTGATGGGCATTAAGGCTAACGAAGAAAAGGCATTCACAGAATTTGCAAAGCGTAGCGGTAAGGCTGAATACCTCAGCATTATCGGTCGCATTGATTCTCTCGTAGCATCGGTGAAAGACTCTCTCCACGATTACTATTTGGCCAATTACACTTTTGGAGCTATGAAGTTCTACGTGCGTCCTGCTGTTGTTGAAAAATATCTCCAAGCACTTGAATCCGATAGCACTGCGCTCCTAACAGACGCTACTGAAGCATTGCGCAAAGCACAGAAAGAAGCTACGCAAGTTGACCTTGACTTTGACCGTGCTACTGTGGAACTCCTTGTCCCCTATTGGAAGAAGTACAATCGCCTTGGCTTGGAAACGTTCGTAGATGTGTCAAAAAATAACGAATCCATCGGGGAAATTTACAGTAAGAGCCTTTTCCGTACTTCCGAAGCGCTTGAAGCGTTCTTAGCTTCTCCTTCAGCTGAAATTCTCAAGAATGACCCTCTCTACGCATATTGGAAAGGTTATAGCTCGTTTACTAAGGATAACTTTGGTAAGGCTCTCAATCATTATAATGTGAAGCGTGCCGAACTTGACAAAATCTACACTCGTGGTCTTTGCGAAATGTACAATTGGTCAAAGGCTCCCGATGCAAACTTTACGCTTCGTATGACTTACGGACATGTGATGGGCTATTCGCCTCGTGATGCTGTGCAATACGATTGGAATACGGTGCTTGACGGTATGTTGGAAAAGGAAAACCCCAAGGATCCCGACTATGTGATGAATGAGGAGCTCCGTAAGTATTATATCTCTGGCAACTACGGCGGTTATGCACGCAAGGACGGCAAACTTCCCACTTGCTTCCTCTCTAACAACGATATTACTGGCGGTAATTCCGGCTCTCCCGTAATGAATGCGAAGGGTGAACTCATTGGTATTGCCTTCGATGGCAATATTGAGAGCCTTTCAAGCGACCTTCGCTTCAACCCAGAGCTTCAGCGCTGTATTAATGTAGATATCCGCTATGTCCTCTTCCTTATTGACACCTTTGGTGGTAGTAAGTATGTGTTGGATGAGATGGAGATTCGCAAGTAAACATTTCATTTCGATTTATCAGACCTCTCCGAGTCATTCGGGGAGGTTTTCTATGGCGTGTGAGGTGCGAGAGAAAGCCTGCTTGCGTCAGAGTAAAAATGATATCCCTTTGAGTAAAAACTAAGTCTCTTTTAGTTAAAATTAAGTGAGACTTAGTTTGAATTAAGTGAGATTTAGTTTTTAGCATATCAGAGGTGCTGTTTTGCGTGAATGGTGGGCTTCATTATCAGTCGTATATTCTCATCTCTTTTAGGGATAAATTTTGGCAAAATGATAGTATAGATAGAAATAATGAGGTCGTTGCGTGAAATTTTTCTTGATTTTGGTTGCTTAGTGTAAAATGTTTTCTAATTTTGTGCCACGACACAACACTAAACTAAACGACACATGACAATGACTTTCTGCCTTATCAGCCTATTTGCGATTATAATCTGCTCTTGAATCAAGGGGAGTGCATCGCTCGTTGTGCATTTGGCAGAAAAAAAGGCGGTCTTCCTCTTTGTATGAAAGAGTGAGGACCGCCTTTTTATTTTACTCAAAACAAGACTAACCCTATAACACATTATGGCGGACAGACTTTATATCTTTGACACCACGCTTCGTGATGGCGAACAAGTGCCAGGGTGTCAGTTGAACACAGTTGAGAAAATTCAGGTTGCCAAGCAGCTCGAAGCTCTTGGTGTGGATGTCATTGAAGCGGGTTTCCCCGTTTCAAGCCCAGGCGATTTCAACAGTGTGATTGAAATTTCAAAGGCAGTGACTTGGCCCACTATTTGCGCCTTGACGCGTGCCGTTGAAAAGGATATTGATATTGCTGCCGAGGCACTTGCTCATGCTAAGCGCAAGCGTATTCATACAGGTATTGGTACGAGCGACCTCCATATTAAATATAAGTTCAACTCCAACCGCGAAGAAATCATCGAGCGTGCCGTGGCGGCGGTGAAATATGCCCGTCGTTACACCGACGATGTGGAATTCTACGCAGAGGATGCCGGTCGTACGGATAATGAATACCTTGCTCGCGTGATTGAAGCCGTTATCAATGCGGGTGCATCTGTTGTAAATATTCCCGACACTACAGGATATTGTCTTCCTCATGAGTATGGTCAGAAGATTAAGTACTTAGTGGATAATGTTAGCAATATCGACCGCGCCATTATCTCAACCCATTGCCACAACGACTTGGGTATGGCAACGGCATGCACACTTGAGGGCGTTATTAACGGTGCCCGTCAGGTGGAAGTAACGATCAATGGTATCGGTGAACGTGCGGGTAATACGAGTGCGGAAGAAATTGCGATGATTCTTAAATGCCATCGCGAATTGAACATTAACACGAACATCAATACGCATAAGATTTGTGCAACGAGCCGACTTATATCTTCATTGATGAACATGCCTGTTCAGCCTAACAAAGCCATTGTGGGTAGAAATGCTTTTGCGCACTCTTCAGGTATACATCAGGATGGCATTCTTAAGAATGTGGAGACGTATGAGATTATCAGTCCTAAGGATGTGGGTGTGGATGATAATTCCATCATTCTTACCGCGCGCTCGGGCCATGCTGCGTTGAAGCATCGCTTAGAAGTGCTCGGCGTAGAGGTGGATGATGACAAGTTGAATAAGATTTATGAGAACTTCCTCGCCCTTGCCGATAGCAAGAAGGACATTACGGACGACGATGTCTTAGTGCTTGCTGGTCAGGAGCGCAACCGTTTGCAGGCAATCAAACTTGATTACCTCCAAGTGACGAGTGGTCAGGGCGTTCGCCCAGTTGCTGCCGTCACTATCGACATTGCGGGTGAGAAATTCTCAAGTGCTGCCGACGGAAACGGTCCTGTGGATGCCGCCATCAATGCCATTCGCAACATCATCCGACGCCAGGTGACGGTGAAGGAATTTACCATTCAGGCGAATAGTCGCGGTTCGAATGACATCGGTAAGGTGCACATGCAGGTGGAATATAACGGCCACATATACTATGGCTTTGGTGCCAACACCGACATTATTGTGGCGAGTGCCGAAGCTTATGTGGATTGTATCAATAAGTTTAAGAAGTAGTTCTATACTAACCTCCCCTATAACTCCTATATCGATTATAGTTCCTATAGTTATCGAATAAATCTCCCCATGAACACTCTCTTTGACAAAATTTGGGATGCCCATGTCGTACAGCAGGTCACCGATGGGCCTACTCAATTATATATAGACCGACTCTATTGCCACGAAGTGACAAGTCCGCAGGCTTTTGACGGACTCCGTGCACGCGGATTGCGCCCTTATCGCCCCGGACAAATATTCTGTATGCCCGACCACAATACTCCAACGCACGATCAGGACAAACCGATTGAAGACCCTGTGTCTCGCAAGCAGGTGGATGCCTTGACACGCAACGCAGAAGAGTTTGGGCTTACCCACTTCGGCATGCTCCACCCCAACAACGGTATTATTCACGTCGTAGGTCCCGAACAGGGACTTTCACTTCCGGGTATGACCATCGTGTGTGGCGATTCTCACACCTCCACTCACGGAGCAGTAGGTGCTGTTGCCTTTGGAATTGGAACTTCTGAAGTTGAAATGGTGCTTGCATCTCAATGTATACTTCAAGCTAAGCCGAAGTCGATGCGCATTACGGTGAATGGTCAATTGGGTAGGGGAGTGACGGCAAAAGATATGGCGCTCTATATCATGAGTAAGATTACAACGAGTGGCGCTACGGGATATTTTGTAGAATATGCAGGAGAGGCGGTCACATCACTCTCAATGGAGGGCCGCTTGACACTTTGCAATTTGTCGATAGAGATGGGTGCGCGTGGCGGATTCGTTGCGCCTGATGCTGTAACCTTTGAGTATCTCAAAAATCGCCCTTATGCTCCGAAGGGACAAGCGTGGGACGATGCCGTGGCAAGATGGCAGACGCTTTGTAGCGGACCTGATGCCGTTTTTGACAAAGAAGTGACCTTCGATGCGGCGGATATTCAGCCGATGATTACTTACGGCACCAATCCAGGCATGGGAATCGGAATTACAGAACTCATTCCGTCGCCCCAAAATGAGTCGGAGCAGAAAGCGCTTGACTATATGCAGTTTGAGGCAGGCACTTCGTTGATTGGTCAACGGGTCGATTATGTGTTCCTCGGCGCTTGCACCAACGGGCGCCTTGAAGACTTCCGTGCCTTTGCCTCAATTGTGAAAGGTAGGCAGAAGGCGGAACATGTAGTAGCATGGCTCGTGCCCGGAAGTTGGAAGGTGGTAGAACAACTAAAGGCTGAAGGTATCGACAAAGTGCTTGAAGCTGCTGGATTTGCCATTCGCCAACCCGGATGTTCGGCTTGCTTGGGCATGAACGACGATAAAGTTCCTGCAGGTAAGTTGGTGGTTTCAACAAGTAATCGTAATTTTGAAGGGCGTCAAGGTCCAGGCGCTCGCACCTGCCTAGCCTCCCCACTTATGGCTGCAGCTGCGGCCGTTATGGGAGAAATTGTGGATCCCAGAACTTTGATGCTTTAAACCTCCTCCCTATGAAACAGAAGTTTGACATAATTCATAGCACCTGCGTGCCCCTTCCGTTTGACAATGTGGATACCGATCAGATTATCCCCGCACGATTTTTGAAGGCAACGGACAAGAAGGGGTTTGGGGAGAACCTTTTCCGAGATTGGCGCTATAATCCCGATGGCTCAAAGCGTGATTTTGTGCTTAATGACCCTACTTATGGCGGCGAAATCTTGGTGGCAGGCAAAAACTTCGGTTGCGGTTCGAGCCGTGAGCACGCTGCGTGGGCGATTGCGGGATATGGTTTTCGCGTCGTGGTGAGTAGTTTCTTTGCTGATATACATAAGCAGAATGAACTTAATAATTTTGTGCTTCCAGTGGTGGTTAGTGAGGATTTCCTCTCTGAAATCTTTACCACTATTGCACAGAATCCCCAGGCTATGCTGACCATTGATGTGCCCAACCAAAAAATAACGAATGACACTACGGGGCGTAGCGAGCAGTTCGAACTTAATGGTTACAAAAAGTATTGCCTGATGAACGCCTACGATGATATTGACTTCTTGCTCGCCAACCGCGACAAGATTGAGGCATTTGAAAATTCACATTCCGCCAGTTAACCTAAAATCCTTCTCCCTCAAAACCTCTATTCTATGAAACTCAAAATAGCCGTACTTCCTGGCGATGGAATTGGTCCCGAAATTTCCCTACAAGGTGTGGCTGTGCTTGAAGCAATAGCGCAGAAGTTTGGTCACGAACTGACCTTGACAGAAGCCCTTGTTGGTGGTGCTGCAATAGATGCCGTTGGCAATCCCTTTCCTGAAGAAACTTATCAAATTTGTAAGAATGCCGATGCAGTGTTGTTCTCGTCCGTGGGCGACTTAAAGTTTGATAACGACCCCAATGCCAAGGTGCGCCCCGAGCAAGGACTGTTGGCGATGCGCAAGAAGCTTGGGCTGTTTGCCAACATCCGACCTATTGAGACGTTTGACTGCTTGGTGCATAAATCTCCCCTACGAAAAGAGTTGGTAAGCGGTGCGGATTTTATTTGCATCCGAGAGCTTACTGGCGGAATGTATTTTGGCGAGAAAAAGGAGGGGGATGACCTCGCTTACGATACTTGTGTTTACACGCGTCAGGAAGTAGAGCGCATCCTTCACGTAGCTTATGCCTACGCTATGCGTCGCCGTCGTCACGTAACGGTAGTTGATAAAGCGAATGTCTTGGCCTCTTCACGCTTGTGGAGAAAGGTGGCGCAGGAGGTGGCAAAGCAGTACCCCGAAGTGACGACGGAATACATGTATGTAGATAACGCTGCGATGCGTATGATACAGGAACCCAAGTATTTCGATGTGATGGTCACCGAGAATACTTTTGGCGACATCCTTACGGACGAGGCTTCGTGCATAACGGGTTCTATGGGCTTGCTTCCCTCTGCCTCTACGGGCGAAAGCACTCCTGTTTTTGAACCCATCCATGGCAGTTGGCCACAAGCAAAGGGTAAGAACATAGCCAATCCACTTGCGCAAATTCTCTCGGTAGCCATGCTTCTCGAGCACTTTAACCTTCAAGCCGAAGCCCAACTCGTGCGTCGCGCGGTCGCTGCTAGTCTTGATGCTAACGTACGTACGCCTGAAATTCAGGTAGAAGGCGCTCCGCATTACGGAACGAAGGAAGTCGGTGAGTGGATTGTGGAGTGGATTAAGAGTAATAATTAAAGGTGAAGGGTTAACTGTTAAAGGTTAACGGCGCATGACATATCCCGTAAGGCTTTATTCATTTATCTTTTCTCATTTTTTTCTTTCAAATAATGCCCATTCTCTTCCCTTCTCCCATATTTGGCCCCATCAAAAGCCGTCGCCTCGGCATTTCATTAGGTATAAACCTGATGCCTGCCGATGGAAAGATGTGTACATTCGACTGCATTTATTGTGAATGCGGATTGAATGCGAATTGTCGCACACAGACGAAGCGCCCTACAAGAGAAGCGGTGCGCGAAGCCCTTGAAGCACAACTTCAGCAGATGCAGGTGAAGGGCGAAGTGCCTAATGTGCTGACCTTTGCGGGAAATGGCGAACCCACGGCGCACCCTGATTTTGCGGGGATTATAGATGATACTATTGAACTCCGAAATCGCTACTTCCCCGAGGCAAAGGTGAGCGTGTTGAGCAATGCTACGATGCTCCATCGCCCACAGGTGGTGGAGGCGCTCCTTAAGGTGGATAACAATATCTTGAAGCTTGACACCGTTTCCAATGAGTATATCCACCGAGTGGATTGCCCTGCTCCGAGTTACGACGTGGCATACATCATTGACCAACTCTGTGCTTTTAATGGCAAACTCATTATCCAAACACTCTTTATGAAGGGCGTGCACAACGGCCTTTCTGTTGATAATACGGGAGATGAGTATGTCAAACCTTGGCTTGAAGCTCTCCAACGCATTCATCCCGAGCAGGTCATGATTTATACCATCGATCGCGCCACCCCTGTTGAAGGTTTAGAGAAAGCTACGCCCGACGAACTCAATGCTATTGCCGAACGAGTAAAAGCAATTGGCATCCCAGTCTCGGTTTCTTATTAAAATGAGAAAGGAGAAATGTGCTGGTGTGATGTTATCCCGCATGGTCTTTCTCCTTTCTCCTTTTTCGTTTCTCAACTGTGATTATGTTCCTCAAATCCTTACAATCTTCACTCACTCAAACGCCCTTAGGCGCCTTGTCCATCGTCGCACTCTCCGGCGGTGCGGATTCTGTGGCCTTACTCTTGGGGCTTCTCCACTTGGGACACCCCCTTGTTGCGGCCCATTGCAATTTTCATTTGCGTGGTAAGGAGTCGGATGCAGATGAAGCGTTTGTACGTCAGGTTTGTGAGGCGCGAGGAGTGACACTCTTTGTAGAGCATTTTGATACGGCAACCTATGCCAAGCAACAGCGCATCAGCATAGAGATGGCGGCGCGCGAGTTGCGCTATGATTATTTTGAGAAACTTAGAACAGAAATCGGTGCGTCAGACATAGTCGTTGCACATCACCAGGATGATAATGTAGAGACGTTGTTACTCAACCTTGTTAGAGGTTCAGGATTGAAGGGACTATGCGGTATGCAGAGCCGAAATGGTTTTGTCGTACGTCCGTTACTCGACGTGACACGTAAAGAAATTGAAGACTTCCTGAAGTCGGAAAGTTGCGATTTTCGTGTAGATTCAACGAATGACGATACTGCCTTTAAGCGCAATAAGATTCGCCACGAGCTTCTTCCCCTTCTACGAGAATTGAATCCATCCGTTGACCGAACTTTGGCTTCAACCATACAGCGCCTTAAGGAAGCACAATGTCAGATAGAAAGTCAACGAGTGCAAACGAGTTCGGATTCTTTGTCGCTTTCTGAACTTAAAAGTTCATCCATCCCTCAAACATTAGTGTTTGAGTTTCTTGCACCTTACGGATTCTCTTCTGCTCAATGTCGTCAAATAGCATTGGCATGTTCCGATAGAGTTGGAGCTGTGTATGAATCAGCAGAATACCTCTGTGTTCGTGACCGGAGTGAACTTGTGGTAGGCAGAAAGCCGTATGTGATTGACTCATTTGAAATTCCTATAGCGGAAGGGGAACTTGAATTACTCAATCGTGGCACACTCTCTCTCAAACGTTGCAAAAGGGAAGAGCTTCAAGAAATCCCCCAAGCATCAAATGTGGCATGTTTAGACCTGCATCGCATCAAATACCCTTTATTCGTTCGCACACCTCGTGAGGGCGATCGCTTTACGCCATTTGGTATGAAGGGAACGCAACTCATTTCGGATTATCTCACGAACCGCAAACGCAATCGTCTAGAAAAACTCTCGGCGCTCCTGCTTTGCGATGCGCAAGGCCCACTCTGGTTGATGAATGAGCGTCCTGATCAACGCGCTGTGATAACTGAATTGACTCAAGATGTGCTCGTCTTAGAATGGAATCCCAAATGCTGAAAACTAAAAGAGACTTAGTTCGAATTAACTCTCAAATAATTCGAACTAAGTCTCATTGGGTTTTTCGTCTCTCTATGTTACTATTATAACAGCCTTTCTTATTTCCGAATGAGTAGTAATCTCTAACATAGAAAAAAGAATTCTTGCGATGTTTTTTTGTTGAACCCTCCTGAATTTTAAAGTAAAATAAACGCTATAAAGTGGCGTTTCCATGAAAAGACAATAAAAGAAAAGAACTTTCTCTTGCTATGCATGTTTTTTAACTTAATTTTGCACATGCAATAGCTTGTGTGTTGAAAAAAGCAAAGTCGAGGGCACATTTTTTATCTAAATGCTTCTTGATAACGTTTTTTTACGTATGTTTGCAGTTGAATTACGAAAATTATAATCACGCAAGTGTAAGTCATTCTCGCTGATGAACCTAGGAAATTCATTAATGATAAGAGATGGCAATCCTTTATGCGCGATCGTATATGTTATGCACGTACGCGATATGCGCAGGCTATTGCATTATTCTCTTTATCTCGGTTTTCCTAGGACCTATCAGCGGAGATTAAGCAATTAGTCTGCGCTCTTTTTTTGTGTATCTACCTTCGTTGTGGAGGAGCGCTTTAGAGTATGATTGTTTAAACATTTGCAACGGGAATATAGAATCTTTAAGGAAAGAGCATTAGCGAATCTTGACGGATTTCCCCTGAGAATGAACTAATCCAGAAGAAAAATAATCGTATTTTAAAAACTTAAAAACAAATTTTATGGCAAGTAAAGTAAGAGTTTATGGTAAGGCTCAAAACCGTACGGCTTTAGGCATTGCACATGCTTACATGGTAATGTATCCCCAGGCGACTTTGGAAGATTTGCGTAAGGCATTTCCTAACGAGTTGAATCCTGATAAGGGTACCAAGGAAATCTTCATCTATGCTGAAGAAAAAGGAACTGACGCAAATTGGGATGGCTATTTTAAGGAGGAAGAAGAGTTGCTCTCTATGGGCGATGGCAAGAAGGTTTCTGTCGTTAAAATGTGGACAAAGCCTAGCTTTGAACGCATGGTAAGTCATGCGAAAGTTTATGATATTGAAGTAGCTCAGTTTGAAGCTGCAGAAAAGGGCTTTGGTAAGAAGGGTGGTTTCCGTCTTGAATACTTGAATGGTTATGTTCCTCCTGTTCCCACTAAGAAAAAGTCATTGCTTTGGTTGTGGATTCTTCTTGCTCTTTTGCTCCTTGGTGCGATTGCTTTCTTTGCAACTCGCAAGACTGAAGTGGTTGAAAAGGTTGTTGAAAAGGAAATTATCATCCGTGATACTGTTTACGTACAGCAACTTGAAGAAATTGAAAAGAACTTTAATGCAACTCAGTTTGCTCAAGGTAAGGCAGAATTGAGTGAAGATGCTAAGTTCGTATTGCATGACCTCGCGAAGTTAATGGATAAAAATCCAACCCTTAAGGTAAAGATTGTTGGTCATACATCAGCGGAAGGTGACCCTGCTGCTAATCAGAAGTTGTCTGAGGCTCGTGCACAATCAGCTGTGGATTTCCTCGTGGCGCGCGGAATTGCAACAGAACGTTTGGAAGCTGAAGGTAAGGGTTCAAGTGAACCTCTTGATGTAAACAATCCAGAAGTAAATCGTCGCACAGAATTTGTAGTCTTTGAATAAAAATGATATTCTTAATATAAAAAGATTATGGCAGTAAAGAAAACAACGGTCAAGAAGACCAAGGATGGTACTGTAGATAAGCGTACTAAGGAAGGTAAGGCTATTGCTGAAAGAATGGCTAAGGCTCGCAAGGCAAAGAACAGTTTAACTAACCGTATCAAAAGAATGTTTAAGTAATTATGAAGACAAATATCAAGAACCTCGCAACCATCTTGGCTACAACGATCTGGGCAGATGGTGAATATGATGAAGCCGAAAAGATTTCTGTAGAAGAAATTGCTGAAGCTTTTGAACTTGATGTAAATGAATTACTCACCACAGTGAACGCTGAAGTTGAAGCTATCAGCGCCATGGATGAAGAAATGGTAAATGAAGTTTTGCTTCAGAACTCAGCAGAAGTAGATGAAGAAGAAGCAGAAATCGTTCTTCAAGCTGTATTGCAGATTGCAACAGTTGACGGTGTGCTTTGCGAAGAAGAAGTAGATAATATCTTGTCAATTGCTTCTGCGTTGGGCATAAATGAGGCACGTGCCGTGTTGATGTTGGCAGACCTTGTGAAGGATGAGCCCGAACTTGAAATTGCATTTTAGTTGAGAATTATTCTGGGGGTGAGAACTTTTGCGTCCCCCCCCAGAATATATGTTAAGCCCCAATAAAAAGAAAGGATGTGCAATGAATTCAGGTATTGTACTCAATAGAATGTATGTAGGTGATTATCTCGCCTCTAATCTTGGACACGAGGTGATAAATCTCTATCAAGCAGATAACGGGGGAAACTACATATACCTTAATTCGACTGGGGATTTTGTAAAGGCGCATCAAGGGAAAATAAGTGATATGCTCTTTGTCAAGTATTATGGCATTGGCGAAGTTGAAGTAATTGGATTGGCAAAAGGTTTGCATGATGTATATCAAAGCGACCTGCAATTTTCTGGTAAATATGAGGGTGTCAACCAAGCTGTTTTTTCACACCAACAGGATTATGTCAAAAAGGAAGGCGGTATCTCCTATGGCGGTGTCTCTATTTTTGACATCTTCGGAGAAGCTGGACAACAGAGTGTATTTATAACCTATAAAGCCGATAAGGTTTACATCCCTAAAGCGGGTAAGCGTTTGTTTATTCGTTTCTATTCTGAAAAACCAGTAATACATCCTGCCCACGAAACCTCGGATTTAGTGGTTGAACTGAGTGGCTATCAGCAGGCTAAGGCTTCTTTGAAACAATATATCTATGCTGAGGGAACATATCCCGGAGATTTGACCAAACGAAATATTGCGGAAAAATGCAGTGATTATCACAAGATATATCATGCGTTTGTAGAGAACGAAACGCTGTGGGAAGAATCAAACAATCAGGTTGATGAAGAAGATGTGAACAGTATTGGCAATCGCAAGGTTTCTTTGTTTGATATCTGTCAGATTCAGAATGATGAGAATAAGTTCTCGAACGCACTTTCTTACTTTATGATGCAGTATCCTAACTTGTGGCGCAAATACTTTCTTCGCTACAACGTGGATTTAGGAGAAACCTTTAGCATCGTACGTGAGGAAGCATCTAAAATAGAGGAAACAAATTATAACCATAAAAAGTATCCAAGCGGTGGGCGTATAGATTTGATGTTACGCACAGACAGAGCGATTGTGGTTATAGAAAATAAGATAAAGTCGGATATCAATAGCATTGAAGAAGATTGCGAAGGCAAACAATTGCGTCGCTATTTCAACTATGCAGTGTGGCTGTCCGAAAACAAGAAAAGCAGTGATTACAAAAAGGAAAGACACTTCTTTGTTCTTACTCCTAAATACAATCAGCCTTCAATAGAAGATAAGGAAATGAGAGAGCTTTATACCATCATAACTTATGCTGATGTATATGAATATTTAACTGAAAACTTTAGATATTTTCAAGACGATAGCAATTTCGTGGCTTTCTACGAAGCAATGTATCGTCACACTCTGGATAATGTGAATGATTATCTCTATTACGAAATGCAAGAGAAGTTTTTTAGGAGAATAGAGGAATTGCAAAAGGCTGAAATCTAAAGTCAATAAAAATAGAAACTTATGGCAGGATTTGATTTAAAGGAATCAACTACTGTAGGTGATTTCTGTGCGGCTTTTCATGAAGCATTTGGTGCACAAATAAGAGTGTATGATGGTCGTTCTCGCTGTGAAGAATCCGTTACGTTGGGCGATTTGGGACTTACCGCTGAAAGCGTGTTTGAGTGTCGTTCAAGTCTTACTGCGGGGCGTTTTATTGAGCGTATGAAGAGTGAGTATGGCTTGAAGGTGAAAGTTTTCACTTGCGACTTCTGGGTGGCTGTGCTTGATGGTTTGACATTAGATTCAGCCGGTAAGGTGAAGAAGAATGCCGTGAAAGAAGATATGGAAGCTTTGATTGCTTATCAGCGTGTGTAAGCATAGACATTTCCTACAAAAGCAAAAAAGACAAAGTATAAAAATAAGATTTGTATTATGGCAAAGAAATCAGCAATTGCAGGCGAATATATATTGTCTGTATTAGATTCAGGTAGTATTGAAGTGTATCGCATTTACGACAATGTGAAGGGCGCTCTTCGAGAAATCGCAGAAAAGGAAGGATTTGAGTTTGATCCGAACTGGAATACGCGTCAGTTTGGTGCTAAACTAATTGACTTTTTGAACGAAAAGAACAAATAATGTTAACTATTAACTTTTTAAACTAAAAGTACTATGGCAGAATTTAAATTGGATGGCCGCATGAAGGTCAAGACTTTGAAGGACAACTTCAAGAAGAACTTTGGTAGCACATTGCGCGTGTACAAAAGCATTACTTGTAAGGGCGCTATGGCTGACGACAACGCTACATTGGCATCTCTCCGTGCAGAAGGTAAGACAGGGGGTGAACTCACAGTAGGTGGTAATCTTCGCGTTGGTAACTTTGAAAAGAAGATTGCTGAACTTTACGGTATCGGTGTACAGGTTGCAAATGCTAATGATACTGCATTGGCTGACAACAGCGTAACGCTTGTTGCTGCTGGTAAGTAAGATAAGTTGATAGGTCAGCTATTGTGAACAACAAATAGGCTGACCTTTTTGTTTGTTTTAATTTTGAATAGTAGTTATGAATACAAATGAGTTATCTGTGACATTTACACAGGAAGAAATTGATTATGCAGAGCGTTCCTTAAAGGCAGAAATTACGAAATTAGAACGTGCTATAGAGCGTCAGAAAAAAGAAATTGAGGAATTACAACCTAAAGGTTTTTTTGGAGGGTTAAAGAATAATAAAGAGAAAATTAAAGAGGCCGAGAATCAGTTAGTGACATTAGAAGATGAGTTAATTGATTTGCAAGCGATGACTGCTTCTGATTACCTTCGTAAACAACTTAAAGGAAAGGATAAGAAGACTTTTTTTGAAGGGATTGATAAGAAAATGTTGGGTAAGCTGGGAACTGTTGCAGAAGTGGCAGGGAATATAATCCCAGTTCCAGGTGCTGGAATTGTTGGTAAAGGTGTAGGGGCAGTTCTTAAAGGATTGGGCAAAAAGTAAAGAATGCTAAAAAGTAATTATTATGAGTAGAGTATATTACCGGAAGCGTCTGATAGATCTACGTGCAGATATGGCAAGAGAAAAGGATGCGAAGAAACGTGATAATGCTTATTATGCAGATTGTGTAAAGCGTGCATCAACGACATCAAGCAAAGCGTCTTATCGAAAGCAAAAGATTGATAGAGCAGCATCTCACGATCGTCGTATTGAGAACCTAAAACGTGAAATAGAACGTACAAGGGAGATTTTAAGATGCTGTAAATGAGGTTAGATGCCAATGATTGCTGTTGTAGCTTTTTTTATAAACTTATTAGCACCAATAGTGAATGTGGTAGGTATAATTGGGCTTTGCGGTATGGGAGCTCAAGGTGATTGGGGGCATATGATTTGGTGTGTAGTGTTGTTTGTGGTGGGCATTATATTTGGAGTGAAAGCTTATAATTTGGATATAGCTCCGCGTTGGTTATGGAGTAAGTCGTTTAACGAACTCTTTAAATATTCTGTGTTTCGAGTAATGGGATATGGGTGGAATTTTGCGATGTGGCCCTCTGCAATTTATTTTATTAAGACTCTTGTGACTTCTATTTAGTAACTGAATATTATAATAGTAGGAAAATTGTGCGTGTATTGTTAACAGGGTTTGAACCATTTGGGAACTATATAGAAAATTCTTCGTGGGAAACGGTACTAGCCGTAGCAAACGAAGAATTTGTTGGGATGGAGCTATATGTCAGAAAGATGCCAGTGGCTTTTCATCGCGTGGCATTAGCATTGCGAGAGGCAGTTGATGAAATTCAACCCGACCTTATTGTGATGTTAGGTCAAGCTGCTTCAAGCGATAAAGTTAGGTTGGAGCGCATTGCTATTAACTTGATGGATGCGAAGCAAGGAGATAATGACGGAATTATACCTGATGAAGAGCCGATTTATCCTAATGAGACAGTGGCGTTGTTTACGAAGCTGCCTATTAAGACTATTTGCACCTCAATTGCAGAGAAGGGAATGTCAGTGGTGGTATCTAACTCTTGTGGATTATATGTTTGCAATCGACTCTATTATGAGGCGCTCCGCTTGTGTGAAAATGCTCTAAAGATGAAAGCCGTTTTTGTGCATGTGCCATTGTATAAAGGGCAAATTGGCAATTCTGAGAACTTAGGAATGGAATTGCACGAAATGGGAAGAGTTGTTGTAGCAGTTTTAGATTTTGAATTGCAACGATTTAAGGAAGAGAATAATGGAAGTATTGAAAGCTTTGTATAACATCAATAGCAAGTCGGGCCGCGAGGGAGAAATAAAGCGTTTCTTCTTACAACAATTAGCTGATTTGCAGTTGGATATTGAAGAGGATGAGATAGGTAATCTTTTTATTACGAAGGGGAAAGCGAAGAAATACCCTTGTGTCACTGCACATTTGGATGAAGTTCATGAAGAGTCTCCTTATAGAATTGTTGAAGACACATTTCGGATATTTGGAGAGGATGAGCAAGGGAGCATGACTGGGATTGGGGCGGACGATAAAAACGGATTGTGGATTATTTTAAGGTTATTGCATGAAGTTCCAGTATTGAAGGTCGCCCTTTTTGTTGAAGAGGAGAAAAAGGGGGTACTTGCAGGTTGTCGTGGTTCTAGAACTTGTTCGCTTCAACACTTTGATAATGTGCTTTATGTGTTAGCAGTTGACAGAAAAGGCAATTCGGAGATTGTAATCAATGGTAAGGGCGATGTTAAACTTTGCGACGCGAGTTTCCCCCCTCCACACTTGTTACAGCAATACAATTATGAGTGCGTAGATGGCGGAAAAACGGATGTCGTAGAGCTGAAAATGCGAGGTCTGGCGGTTCCTTGTTGCAACATTAGTTGTGGATATTACAATGCTCATAAGTCCGAGGAATATACAAATATCTTACATCTAAAAAATGCTCATGCGTTTGTTCGTGCATGGGTAGAACATTCTTTAGCAACAGAAAAACCCTTTTAACTCAATTTTATAATGAGCAATATAACAAACTTTAAGAAGAAACTTGCTCGTGTCTTCGATAATGATTTAGGTACGGAACAGTGGGGAAATATCTTGGATTACACCATTATTGGGCTGATTGTTTTGAGCACACTTGCGGTGTTCGTTTCTACTTTTAATGTGTCGCCAGCTTGTGAGTTGGTGCTCCACATTATAGATATAGTAACGGTCATAGCTTTTACTATAGAGGTGACACTTCGCATTTGGGTGGCGGATGAGATGGAAGCTCGCTATAAGGGTTTCTGGGGTAGAGTAAAATATTGCTGTACCTTTTACGGATTGATAGATGTGCTGTCTACCTACTCCTTTTATGTGGCGCTGTTCTTTCCTCTGCCTTATGCGGTACTGAAGTCGTTGCGCGTGTTGCGTTTGCTTCGTGTGTTCCGTTATATGCGCTCGTTTAAATTATTGCAAGAGGCGATACTTTCAAAGTCAAAGGAACTCTTTATATCCTTGCAGTTCCTGGTGGTGGTAACGTTGATGCTCTCATTTGTGTTGTACTTTTCTGAGCATGCGGCACAACCCGAGGTATATGACAACGGGATGAAGTCTGTAGTGTGGGCATTTGCGCAATACATTGGCGACCCAGGTGGCTTTGCAGATACTCCACCAATAACGGGTGTAGGCAGAATCATTGCATGTATTATTGGCATATTGGGAATTGCACTTTTTGCCGTACCCGCAGGTTTGATAGGTGCGGGGTTCTCTGAAGCAATGGAGGTTGAACTTCATAAGGTGGTTGTTGCTAAAAATATTGAGAAACTGAAGAATGCCTTTGAACGAAAGTTGGACCGCCCGACTGGTTTTCAGATTGTGCCCCAGCATATTTCTATTTGTGAGATGCAGGCCCGTTTGGGTATGAAGGTGGATGACATCTTTGATGCTGTGGAAGGTTCAAAGGAGTTTCGTTTGATAAATTTAGCCGTTACGCAAACCATTGAGGAACACCCGCAAGATAAATTAGCTATTGCGCATTTCCCCAAGAATCGCTCGTATGGCTATTGTATTGATAGAGGATCAAAGGTAACGATAGTTTCTCCCGGAAGTTTTATAGAACCAGCAATAGGAAACTTCTCCTATTATCTCGCTTTGATAGGTGGATTTAATTATATCAGTCGAGAGTGTGGCGAGATGCGCCCCTATAAGTCTTATTATATTTTCCCCGATCGCTCTACCTATGAAGAGAATTTGGAAGAGTATATGAATGACCTTGAACAATTGACTTCTAAAGATGGTTCCTGGACCTTTACAACTTTAGTAGCGAGTGGCGCTAACGAACCTTCTTATCCCACTCACTTCCATTTCTCTGCCGGAGGAGCGAAGGGCGTAGAGCATTTTGAAGAGGATGGCCTTGTGGTAAAGGATATAGGGGCTTACCGTGAATTCTATCAAGAGATAAGTGCAAAACTCTCTGCGGAATTTGGTCTGGAGTCTGACCACCAACGCTATCACGCATCGACATCTCCCAACCTGTTTGCTCGTAAATACAAAAAGGGGCGTGGCGCTCAAAACAATATTATCTGTCGCATTGCATGGAGCGCATGCCTATGGGATATGCGCAGAATTGCTATGGCAAAGACTATGGCAGACATGCTGAACAAGCACTTTGGAGTAGGTGAGGAGGTTGCCTATGATGCTTCACTCACGGAGAAAAAGTGTGGGTATTAGGTAGTTTGTCATGCACTGTATAGTATTGATGTTATACAAAATTTGTGATTTATGGCTTGGAAAACAATAAAGTTTCATGGGTGGTATATTTCCTTTGAGCGTGATAGTGATTGGGGTAGATACGAAACTTTTGGAGGATTAAGTTTTCTCGATAAAATAGAAATAGAGGAAGATGCTATAGTTTACCAAGAAGTTGATTTTTCCATGGTAGACTTAGGACAAGTCGTGAAGAAACTTCCTACAAAGGATAATCCTGCTATTAAGCGTTGTAAGCGTTGGAGTGTCTTCCCTGCAAAGGTTAATACATCAGTGTTTGACCCTAAGAATTTACAACTACACTATGCAGAGGTAGTTATAAAAGTGGGGGAAGAGATGATAGAAACGGGTAGTAAAATTCTGTACTATGTAACATACAACGGTAGAAAATGCGAACTGAAATGGATTTGTAATGAGGGGGAAAAATTTCAGACAAACATTTGGTACAAGTCTCCTTTTATTTACGATCATTGTTGGTTTAATGAAGGACTTGCTGCTGTTGAATTAAATGATAGGTGGGGATTTGTTGATACGAAGGGTAAGGTCATAGTTCCATTTCAATATGACAGAGCTGATGAATTTAAAGATGGGTTGGCTCCTGTTGAGTTGTCTGAATCTGGTTGGGGATTCATAAATAAAGAAGGGCGAGTGGTTGTCCCCTGTCAGTATAAAACAGTGCATCATTTTTATGAAGGACGTGCATTTGTACAAGAAGATGATGGTACATACTTCGGTTTTATCAATAAGAAAGGGGAACAGATTATTCCCTGCATTCACCACCTTATTTGGGAGGGAGTCGGACTATATTATAACCATAATTTCAGTAATGGATTAGTTCCTGTGCGCAAGGATAATGAATGGAGATGTCAATGTGGTTATATTAACGAGAACGGTGATTATGTTACCCCTCTTAAATACTCTCGTGCAGAGTTATTCCAAGAAGGACTTGCTGCAGTTCGTAATAAGAACTGGGGATTCATTAACACCAAAGGTGAGGAGGTTATTTCATTGATGTACTCTGACGTAGGCTACTTCTCGGAAGGTCTTGCTGCCGTAAAAGTAAAGCAACAATGGGGTTTTATAGACAAAACAAACACCATAGTTATTCCCTGTAAATACCAGGAAGTTAGACCATTCTCTGAAGGTTTGGCAGCTGTTAAGGTTAATAAGAAATGGGGCTTTGTAGATAAAAGAGGAAACAGAGTAATCCCTTGTGAATATAGGAAAGCATGGCATTTTAAGAATGGAATGGCACCAGTCCAGAAAAATAAAAAAGAGGGGTTTATTGACAAGGAAGGTAATTTAGTTATCCCTTGTATATATGATTCTGTAGATAACTATGGTACAAATGGACTTGCTTGTGTGAAATTAGCAGGAAAAATGGGATGTATTGACCGCACTGGAAGGGTGGTTGTCCCCATAATTTATGACACAGTTGGTAATCATGAAACCATTTTGACGGCTGAACTACATGAAAAATGGGGATTCCTTGATCTTGCGGGTAATCCTATTGAAGATTATACGGTGTATAAAGAGTTGGCAAAGAAATATGACCAGGTTTATTTAGATAATGGGAATGTGCTAACATATACAGTAGTATTAAACGGCAGGTACGGACTTGTTGATGCTGAAGGTAAGGTGCTAATACATCCTCGCTACGATTGGATGGCAGATGAGTTTGTAAATGATTTGTGCCTCGTTGGATATCGAGGAGAAAAGGGAATTACTCGCTACATCAATAAGGATGGCAGGGAATTTATTCAGCAAAAGGATGGAGAATAATTATGCAGTGATAATTGAAACTAAAACTCATTTAATTAAGTAATTATGGTAGTAAAGAAAACAACAACAAAGACCGCTGCAACTAAGAAGACTACAGCGAAGAAATCAACCACAGCAAAACCTGTGGCTAAAACAACTCCAACAAAAACAACAGTAGCGAGGAAAACAACTACTGCAAGTAAGTCTTCAACCTCTACAACTGAGATTTCTGTGACAGGAAATAAAAAGATTGATACTTTACGCAAGGAGTTTAACAAGAAATTCCCTTACTTGCGTTTGGGTATATATTACAGTTATGCTCGTGAGCAGGTAAAGAAAGGCGAGTCAATAACTGCAATCCCCGGTGATAAGACTTTGGCTTCGGTGCGTCGTGCTGATTCTGGCGGCGATATTTCAATTTCTGGTAACAAGAAAATAAAGTCGTTGGAGAAAGAGTTTGACACCGTATTTGGACTCTATTGCCAAATTTGTTATACCGAAGGCGATGGACATCGTTACTATACCTCTGGCAGTACTGATGAAAAAACGCTCGCAGCATTCAATGCAGAATGCGAAAAGAATAAGTGCAAGAAGGGAGAATGGAAATGATATTGAATAATTATGGCTAAGAAAAATAACACAATGTCGTTGGGAAATAAGATTGCCCTTGGACTCTTATTGTTGGCTGCAATTTTAACTTTACTGCAGTTTGTATGCAAGACTTACTTAGGCATCGATCTTGGCATAACCTTCTTTGGGCATGAGATGTTCTAAAAGTTGGGTCGAAGTCAAGTAATCTCGTGTGACAATTCTGATTTAATGAGTTAGAATAGATTAAAAGTTGTTTGAAGTAAAAATAGGACTATGAAATCAAGTATTATTGATGTTCCTCGCAAACATACTCAAGAGGACCTCTTTGGTATTCAAATTTATCAAGACGCATTGATTAAGTATGTGCGTTTGACCGACACTCCAATTACTATCGCTCTGCAAGGTGAGTGGGGGAGTGGTAAAACATCGTTGATGAATTTGCTTAGATATAATCTTTGTGAAATAGACAATGCCCCCTATTTCCCCGTGTGGATCAATACGTGGCAATATTCTTTGATGAAGACACCCTCGCAGGCCATCATTTCAATTCTTGAAGGAATCATTTCGCAAATAGGTGCACTTAATCCCAATGTTCAAAAGTGGGAAGAGAGTAAAAAGAAGATCGGAGGATTGTTTAAGAAAATGGCAGTAGCGGGTACAAAAGTTGCAGCCGGAGTCGTTGGTATTGATGGAGAAGTTGTGGGAGATGTTTTTGGTGGTGGTGAAAGTTCAGCAAGTTCTGACATCATGCAGTTAAAGGACGAAATCTCAAAGTTGATAGCAGATGCACTTGCCAGAGACACCACAAAGCAAGGATTCACATTTTATATTGATGACCTTGATAGAATAGACCCTCCTGTGGCTGTTGAGATTCTTGAATTGTTAAAGAATATCTTTGACCTGGAAAAGTGTGTGTTTATTTTGGCTATCGACTATGATGTAGTAATTAAGGGATTGAAACCAAAATTTGGAGAACTGACAGATGCGAATGAGAGAGAGTTCCGCTCATTCTTTGATAAGATAATTCAGTTGCCCTTCTCAATGCCTGTCGCTTCATATAATGTAGATACATTCCTTGTAGATGCTCTTCGTAAAATTGAGTTCTTTACTGAAAGTGAGCTCAACAATCCTGCATTAGCAGAGGACTTGTCTGAAATCACTCGTCTTTCTGTAGGAAGCAATCCTCGATCATTGAAGCGCCTAACTAATACTTTAGCTTTAATCTCCATCATCAATGAGATGCAGCATACGTCGGAAGGAGATGCTGTTCAGGAACAGCATTTGAAGGTGCTCAACTATTCGTTAGTGTGTATGCAGATTGCCTATCCTTATATTTACAATCAGTTGACAGAGGCTCCAGACTTTAAGTCATGGAATGAGAAAATTGCATCGAAACTTAAGTTGAGAACACTTACAGAGGCAGAACTTGATACGCTCAATTCCATAGAAGAATTTGATGAAGATTGGGAGAAGGTGGTGTATCGTATGTGTCAGAAGGAAACATATCTTGCAAACCGTGCCTTTAGTATCTCATCGCTGTTTAACAAAATTGCTCAGATTATTGGTAATGACGAACAACTGGGGGAAATTGTCTCTTCTGTATTAGAAATGTCAGCTGTCACCAATCTTAAGGCATTTGACGGTCCTATCAAGAAGGAGACGAAATTTAATCGAGACACATCTTCTTACCAATTTAATGGCAAGGTATATACCAAGAAAAAGGAATTTGTGAATGATGTAGTTGCGTATTATCTTTCCGAACACCCTGGAACTACTCACGAACACTTGAAGGAGGCGTTTGCATTCAAAAGAAGTATGGACTCAGTGTTCTTGGATTACGAAGAGTATTTGATTAGGTTAAAAGAAAGAGGTAAAGTTGAATTCTTTGGAAGTTCGCCCGATGTACCTACAATTCAGTTGGCGGATAAGAAGGTGGTGCTTTGTGGTAACTGGCCCACAATGGTTAATGGCAACCCCTCTGACTTCGCAAAGTTATTGGATCATCTTAAACTTAAGTTAAAGTATAATGTAGGTACTTGTTAACTATTTCATTGTAACTATTATGAGCAAAGAATATTACAAGAAAAAGATTGTTGAATTGCGTGCCAGGATTGACCGAGAAAAGCAAGACAAGAAGCGCGACAATGAGCGTTACGCTGATTTGATAAAGAGAGCTTCCAGTCCTTCGTCAAAGGCGGGGTATCGCAAAAATAAAGTAGATGCTTCGGCAGCCCACGACCGCCGCATTGAGGGTTGGAAGAGGGAGATTGAAAATACAAAGGCTTCTTTGAAGCGGTTGAAATAAGAATTACTAAAGGAGGATGCCACAAGAGTTGGCGTCCTTCTTTTCGTTTTAATGCTGTTGCTTATCTCAAAGTAGTTTCGAGGACTTAATGTTGGAATCTAAACCTCAGTCTTTTTATACAACCCTGCTATATCATTGCTTATATTTATTGTATAAAATGCCTATATATTATATATTGTGTATCTAAATAGGCATGATTTTTTTCTTCTTTAGGCATAAAAAATTGGGTAGATGCGATGGGGATTTATTTTTATTGTGTGATTTTTGGTATATGTAATTAGCAAAATATTCTATATGGAAAATAATTAGTGAGAAAAGTGCTGATTTTCTTGGTGTAACTATAAAATGTTCGTAAATTTGCACTCGCAAAAAGTAGGAAACGCTCGAAACCTGCTTTTTTATACTAAGTATTAACCCTACGTTATGTAGGATTTCGCCCCAGAAATGGGCTACGAAGAAACAAAATTCAAAAACATATCATTTATTAATAGTAAAACTGAAATGCCAGGATTATTAGGAAAGAAAATCGGAATGACATCCGTGTTCAGTGCCGAGGGCAAGAATGTGCCATGCACTGTTATCGAAGTAGGTCCTTGTGTGGTAACTCAGATTAAGACTGTCGAAAAGGATGGCTATGCAGCTGTTCAGGTAGGTTTCCAGGAAGCTAAGGAGAAGAATACTTCTGCTGCGCTCAAGGGTCACTTCCAAAAGGCAGGCGTTACCCCCAAGCGTCACTTGGCCGAGTTCAAGGGTTTTGACCAGGAATTTAACTTGGGTGATACACTCACAGTTGAACTCTTCAATGATGCTGCTTACGTAAACGTAGTAGGTACATCTAAGGGTAAAGGTTTCCAAGGTGTTATGAAGCGTCACGGCTTTGGTGGTGTTGGTCAGTCAACACACGGTCAAGATGACCGCGCACGTAAGCCGGGTTCTATCGGTGCTTGTTCGTACCCCGCTAAGGTGTTCAAGGGTATGCGTATGGGTGGCCAGATGGGTGGCGATCGCGTAACTACTCAAAACTTGCAAGTGTTAAAGGTAATTCCCGAACACAATCTCCTTCTCATTAAGGGTTCAGTTGCGGGTTGCAAAGGTTCAATCGTAATCGTTGAAAAGTAATGGAAATCAGTGTATTGAATATTAAGGGTGAAGATACCGGCAAGAAGGTTGTTCTCAACGACTCAGTATTTGGTATCACTCCCAATGATCACGTCATCTATCTCGACGTGAAGCAGTATCTCGCTGCACAGCGCCAAGGTACAGCTAAGTCAAAGGAAAGAAGTGAACTCAGCGGTTCTACACGTAAGCTCGGTCGTCAGAAGGGCGGTGGCGGTGCTCGCCGTGGTGATATCAACTCACCCTTGCTCGTAGGTGGTGCTCGCGTGTTCGGTCCTAAGCCCCGTAACTATGATTTCAAGCTCAATAAGAAGGTAAAGCAGCTCGCTCGTCGCAGTGCTCTCGCTTATAAGGCTCAGGAAAATGCAATCGTAGTGGTTGAAGACTTCACTTTTGAAGCTCCCAAGACTAAGTCTTTTGTAGAACTCTTGAATAATCTCAAGGTTTCTGAGAAAAAGGTACTTTTGGTTACTTCAGAAATAAATAAAAACGTATATTTGT
The DNA here is from genome assembly GCA_045657925.1 of Alloprevotella sp. Classification (GTDB taxonomy): domain Bacteria; phylum Bacteroidota; class Bacteroidia; order Bacteroidales; family Bacteroidaceae; genus Alloprevotella. The sequence continues at coordinate 42,789 of JAZOUA010000019.1, forward strand.
CAGCACGTAACCTTAAGAAGACTCAGGTTGCAGTTGCTTCAGACATTAACACATACGGTGTGCTCAACGCTGGCGTATTGGTAGTGACTGAAAGCGCGCTTGCAAATATCGAAGCAGGTTTAACAAAGTAAATTGAGGCTAAATAGATTATGGCATATATCGTAAAGCCCCTCGTCACTGAAAAGATGACAGGTATCACGGAGAAGCAGAATCAGTTTGGCTTCATCGTGCGCCCCGAAGCTAACAAGCTTCAGATTAAGGCGGAAGTAGAAGCTTTGTACGGTGTAAACGTAGTATCTGTAAACACAATGATCTACGCTGGTAAGAACAAGTCACGCTACACTAAGGCTGGTTTGATTCAGGGTCGTACAAATGCTTTCAAGAAGGCTCTCGTAACTCTTAAGGAGGGCGAAACAATTGACTTCTATAGCAATATTTAATAAGAACAATGGCAGTACGTAAATTTAAGCCCACAACACCAGGGCAGAGACACAAGGTTATTGGTACGTTCGAAGAAATTACTGCATCCGTACCAGAAAAATCTCTCGTTTGCGGTAAGAAGCAGTCTGGTGGTCGTAACAACGTAGGTAAGATGACAATGCGTTACCTCGGTGGCGGTCACAAGAGAAAGTTTCGTTTTATCGACTTCAAGCGTGAGAAGGATGGTGTACCCGCAGTGGTTAAGACAATCGAGTATGATCCTAACCGTTCAGCTCGTATCGCTCTTCTCTACTACGTTGATGGTGAAAAGCGTTATATTATTGCTCCCAATGGTTTGAAAGTTGGCGACAAGTTGATGTCAGGCGCTGAAGCTGCACCCGAAGTTGGTAACGCACTTCCCCTCCAGAACATCCCTGTTGGTACAGTGATTCACAACATCGAGCTTCGTCCCGGTCAGGGCGCTCTCCTCGTTCGTTCAGCAGGTAACTTCGCTCAGCTCACTTCTCGTGAAGGTAAGTATTGCGTAATCAAGCTTCCTTCTGGTGAAACTCGTCAAATCCTCAGTGCTTGTAAGGCAACTGTAGGTAGCGTAGGTAACTCTGACCACGCTCTTGAATCTTCAGGTAAGGCAGGTCGCTCACGTTGGTTGGGTCGTCGTCCTCACAACCGTGGTGTTGTTATGAACCCTGTAGATCACCCCATGGGTGGTGGTGAAGGTCGTCAGTCTGGTGGTCACCCACGTTCACGTACAGGCTTGTATGCTAAGGGTCTCAAGACACGTGCTCCTAAGAAGCAGTCAAGCAAGTATATTATCGAAAGACGTAAAAAGTAATTTCACTAACACGAGAATAAGATTATGAGTCGTTCACTTAAGAAAGGTCCCTATATCGCTGTCTCTCTCGAAAAGAAGATTCTTGCAATGAACGAAAGCGGCAAGAAGACAGTTGTTAAGACATGGGCCAGAGCTTCAATGATATCTCCTGACTTCGTAGGACATACAGTTGCAGTTCACAACGGAAATAAGTTTATTCCTGTTTATGTTACTGAAAACATGGTAGGTCACAAGCTCGGCGAATTTGCGCCCACACGTAAGTTTGGTGGCCACGGTGGTAACAAGAAGAAGTAAACAGGCACATTCAAACCAGATTTTAAAGAAATAAAATAAATGGGAGCAAGAAAAAGACTCGCTGCTGAAGCTAGAAAGGCAGCGCTCAAGACCCAATATTTTGCAAAGTTGCAAAATTGCCCCTCTTCACCCCGCAAGATGCGTTATGTCGTTGACATGATCCGCGGTATGGAGGTAAATCGCGCACTCGGCACGCTCCGCTTCTCAAAGAAGGCTGCTTCTGCAGATGTGGAAAAGTTGTTGCGCTCAGCAATCGCTAACTGGGAACAGAAGAACGATCGCAAGGCAGAAGAAGGCGAATTGTTCGTAACACAGATTTATGTTGATGGTGGTGCTACTCTCAAGCGTATGCGTCCTGCACCCCAGGGTAGAGGTTACAGAATTCGTAAACGTTCAAACCACGTTACAATCCACGTGGGTACTAAAAATGATTAATCTATGGGACAGAAAGTAAATCCGATTTCAAACCGACTTGGTATTATTCGTGGTTGGGATTCTAACTGGTTCGGTGGTTCTAACTTCGGTGACAATATCCTCGAAGATAGCAAAATCCGCAAGTATCTCGACGTGCGTCTCGCTAAGGCAAGCGTTTCACGCATCGTTATCGAACGCACTCCCAAACTGATTACAATTACTGTTTGCACAGCGCGTCCCGGTGTAATCATCGGTAAGGCTGGTCAGGATATCGATAAGCTTAAGGAAGAACTTAAGAAGATTACTGACAAGGAAGTGCAGATCAATGTCTTCGAAGTTAAGAAGCCTGACCTCGATGCAACTATCGTTGGTAAGAGCATCGCTCGCCAGGTAGAAGGCAAGATCGCTTATCGTCGTGCTATCAAGATGGCTATCCAGAACGCTATGCGTATGGGTGCTGAAGGTATCAAGGTTCAGATTTCTGGTCGTCTTAACGGCGCTGAAATCGCTCGTAGCGAAATGTTTAAGGAAGGTCGTACTCCTCTCCACACATTCCGTGCAGATATTGACTACTGCCACACTGAAGCACTAACAAAGGTAGGTCTCCTTGGTATCAAGGTATGGATTTGCCGTGGCGAAGTTTACGGAAAGCGTGACCTCGCTCCTAACTTCACTCCTGAAAAGGAAACTGGACGCAAGAGCGAAAACAACGGCCGCAAGTTCCGTAACAAGAAAAACAACAACCGTTAATCAGTTAGAGTATTATGTTACAACCTAAAAGAACAAAATACAGAAGACCGCATAAGGGCCGTAGCAAGGGTAATGCGCAGCGTGGTAATCAGCTTGCATTCGGTAGCTTCGGTATCAAGAGCCTCGATACACACTGGCTCACAGGTCGCCAGATTGAAGCTGCGCGTATCGCAATGACACGCTACATGCAGCGTGAAGGACAGTCTTGGATTCGCATCTTCCCTGACAAACCCATCACTAAGAAGCCTGCTGACGTCCGCATGGGTAAGGGTAAGGGTGACCCCGTAGGTTACGTATTCCCCATCACTCCTGGTCGCATCATTTTCGAAATTGATGGTGTACCCTTTGAAGTAGCTAAGGAAGCGCTCCGTCTTGCAGCACAGAAGCTCCCTGTTACTACAAAGTTCATTGTTAGACACGACTACGATAAAAACGCATAATTATGAAGATCGCAGAAATCCGTCAAATCCCAGCTAATGAGTTGGCAGAGCGCCTCCAGACAGAGGTGGCTAACTACAACCAGTTGGTGCTTAACCACAGCATCACTCCTCTGGAAAATCCTGCACAGATCAAAGCGGCACGTCGTACGATTGCTAAGATGAAGACTGTGTTGAACGAACTTAACAACAAATAATCATCATCCAGATGGAAAGAAATTTAAGAAAAACAAGACAGGGTGTTGTTGTAAGCGACAAGATGGACAAGACCATCGTTGTAGCTGCTAAGTTCAAGGAAAAGCACCCCATTTATGGTAAATTCATCTCTAAGACGAAGAAGTACCATGCTCACGACGAAAAGAACGATTGCCATATGGGCGATACAGTTCTCATTATGGAAACTCGTCCCTTGAGCAAGACTAAGCGTTGGAGAGTTGTTGAAATTGTAGAAAGAGCTAAGTAATTATGATACAAGCAGAATCTAGATTGACAGTAGCTGATAACAGCGGTGCACGCGAAGCACTTTGTATCCGTGTGCTTGGTGGTACTCGCCGCCGCTACGCTTCTGTAGGTGACGTGATCGTAGTATCTGTAAAGAGCGTGATTCCGTCAAGTGATATTAAGAAGGGTGCCGTATCGAAGGCTTTGATCGTACGTACTAAGAAGGAAATCCGTCGTGCTGATGGTTCTTACATCCGCTTTGATGACAACGCATGTGTTCTCTTGAACAATGCAGGCGAGTTGAGAGGTAGTCGTATTTTCGGTCCGGTTGCACGTGAACTTCGTGCTGCTAATATGAAGGTCGTTTCTTTGGCACCTGAGGTACTTTAATCCCCGTTTAATCGAAATAGTAATGAAATTACATATTAAGAAAGGCGACACAGTAAAGGTTCTCGCTGGTGAAGATAAGGGTAAGACAGGCGTTGTTACCAAGGTCTTCGTAGAAAAGAAGCGTGCAATCGTAGAAGGTGTAAACATGGTTTCAAAGAGCCAGAAGCCTAACGCTAAGAACCCTCAGGGAGGCATCGTGAAGATGGAAGCTCCCATCCACATTTCTAACCTCAATGTGGTTGACCCCAAGACTGGTGAAGCTACACGCATCGGTCGTAAGTTGAACGAAAATGGCAAGCTTGTTCGCTACGCTAAAAAATCAGGAGAGGAGATCAAGTAATGAGTAACACAGCACAACTTAAGAAAGTTTACGCAGAGCAGATTGCTCCTGCTTTGATGAAGCAGTTCAACTACACTTCAACAATGCAGATTCCTGTGTTGAAGAAGATCGTTATCAACCAAGGTCTCGGTATGGCAGTTGCTGACAAGAAGATCATTGATGTTGCAATCAACGAACTCACTGCTATCACTGGTCAGAAGGCTGTAGCAACAGTTTCTAAGAAGGACGTATCAAACTTTAAGCTTCGTAAGAAGATGCCCATCGGTGTGATGGTAACACTTCGTCGCGAACGCATGTACGAATTCCTCGAAAAGTTGGTTCGCGTGGCATTGCCCCGTATCCGCGACTTCAAGGGTATTGAAAGTAAGTTTGATGGTCGTGGTAACTACACACTCGGTATTCAGGAACAGATCATCTTCCCCGAAATTAACATCGACTCTATCGATCGTTTGCTCGGTATGAACATCACATTCGTGACATCTGCTCCCACTGACGAAGAAGGCTACGCTCTCCTTAAGGAATTTGGTCTTCCCTTTAAGAACGCTAAAAACAATTAATACAACACATGGCAAAAGAATCAATGAAGGCACGTGAAGTTAAGCGTGCTAAAATGGTAGCCAAGTACGCAGCTAAGCGTGCAGCGTTGAAGGAAATTGTTAACAAGTCTGAGGATCCTGTAGAAGCTTACGAAGCTGCTCGTAAGCTCCAGGAAATCCCCAAGAATGCTAACCCCATTCGCCTTCACAATCGTTGTAAGCTCACTGGCCGTCCTAAGGGTTATATCCGCCTCTTTGGTCTCTCACGTATTCAGTTCCGTGAAATGGCTTCAGCAGGTTTGATTCCCGGCGTTAAGAAGGCAAGCTGGTAAGCAATACCAACAGAGATAAATCTTTCTATTATTATTTAATATTGTCGGGGCAGTCCCGATTAATTAAACAATTTTATCATGACAGATCCAATAGCAGACTATTTGACCCGTCTTCGCAACGCAATTCACGCTAAGCACCGCGTTGTAGAAGTACCTGCGTCAAATGTGAAGAAGAACATCACAAAGATTCTCTTCGAAAAGGGCTACATCTTGAACTACAAGTTCATCGAAGAAGGTCCTCAGGGCACAATCAAGATCGCTCTCAAGTATCACCCCGAAAGCAAGGTGAACGCTATCAAGAGTCTTACACGTGTTTCTAAGCCTGGTATGCGTAAGTACACTGGCTATCGTGAAATGCCCCGCGTTATTAACGGACTTGGTATCGCAATCGTATCAACGTCTAAAGGTTTAATGACTGACAAGGAAGCTTCCGAACTCAAGATTGGTGGTGAAGTTCTTTGCTATGTATACTAATTTAGGAGGAAAACAATGTCAAGAATAGGTAAATTGCCGATTAACATCCCTGCAGGTGTTACTGTAACATACCAGGATAATGTAGTGTCTGTAAAAGGACCGAAGGGTGAATTGAGCCAAGCTATTGATCCTTCTATCAATGTTTCAATTGCAGATAACGTAATCTCTTTCAGCATCAACGAAGCAAGTGAAGTTGAACAGAAGCAGAAGCAGGCTTTCTATGGTCTCTATCGTGCTCTTGTTAACAACATGGTAATCGGTGTATCTGAAGGTTACAAGAAGGAAATGGAACTCGTGGGTGTAGGTTACCGCGTACAAAACACAGGTAATCTCGTTGAATTTAACCTCGGTTACACACACGCAATTTTCATCCAGCTTCCTAAGGAAATCAAGGTTGAAACGAAGTCTGAAAGAAACAAGAACCCCTATATTTGTCTTGAGTCTTGCGACAAGCAGTTGCTCGGACTTGTATGTGCTAAGATTCGTTCTTTCCGCAAGCCTGAACCTTACAAAGGAAAGGGTATCCTCTTCGTTGGCGAACAAATTCGTCGTAAGTCTGGTAAGTCAGCAGGTAAGTAATTTTAATTAGTAAGATTATGACTACGAAAAAAGAACAAAGACGCATCAAGATCAAATACAGAGTTCGTAATAAAATCTCTGGTACAGCAGCTCGTCCCCGCATGAGCGTATTCAGAAGCAACAAGCAGATTTACGTTCAGATCATCAATGATGAAACTGGCACAACTCTCGCTGCGGCATCTTCACTCGGCATGGAAGCAATGCCTAAGAAGGAACAAGCAGCAAAGGTTGGTGAAGCTATTGCTAAGAAGGCTCTCGAAGCTGGTATCGAGGCTGTAGTGTTCGACCGTAACGGTTATCTCTATCACGGCCGTGTTAAGGAAGTTGCAGACGGTGCACGTAATGGTGGACTTAAATTCTAAAAGATTATGGCAAACAGAGTAAACGTAAATACAGAAGAATTAAAGGATAGACTCGTTGCTATCAATCGTGTAACTAAGGTTACTAAGGGTGGTCGCACTTTCACTTTCGCTGCTATCGTAGTGGTAGGTGATGGCAAGGGCGTAATTGGCGTAGGTCTCGGTAAGGCTGGCGAAGTTACTGCTGCTATCGCAAAGGGTGTAGAAGCTGCTAAGAAGAACCTTGTTAAGGTTCCCGTAATTAAGGGTACAGTTCCACATGGTCAGGCTGCTAAGTTCGGTGGCGCAGAAGTTCTCATCCTCCCTGCATCTGAAGGTACAGGTGTTGTGGCAGGTGGTGCTATGCGTGCAGTACTTGAAAGCGTAGGCGTTAAGGACGTACTTGCTAAGTCAAAGGGTTCATCTAACCCCCACAATCTTGTTAAGGCAACGATTGCCGCACTTAGCGAAATGCGTGATGCTCGCACAGTAGCAATGCACCGTGGTGTATCATTGGAAAAAGTATTCAGAGGATAAAACAACGATTATGGCAACTATTAAGATTAAGCAGATTAAGAGCCGCATTGGTGCTTCAGTAGATCAGAAGAGAACGCTTGAAGCGCTCGGTCTCAAGAAGTTGAACCAAACCGTTGAGAAGGAAGAAACTCCTGCCCTCCGTGGTATGATTCGCAAGGTTCATCACTTGGTAACTGTAGAATAATTAAGGTCTATAAAAAATAGCATTCTAATGAAATTACATAATTTAAAACCCGCTAACGGCTCAACTCAGTCACGTAAAAGAATTGGTCGCGGTCCTGGTTCAGGTCTCGGTGGTACTTCTACACGTGGTCACAAGGGTGCTAAGGCGCGTTCTGGTTATAGCAAGAAGATTGGTTTTGAAGGTGGTCAGATGCCTCTTCAGCGCCGTGTGCCCAAGTTCGGTTTCAAGAACATTAACCGCGTAGAGTACAAGGCAATCAACCTCAGCACTCTTCAGAGCCTCGCTGAAGCTAAGGGTCTCGCTAAGATTGGCGTAGAAGAACTCGTAGCAGCTGGTTTCATTTCTAACAACCAGCTCGTGAAGATTCTTGGAAATGGTACTGTTACTGCAAAGCTCGATGTTGTAGCTCACGCATTCTCTAAGACTGCAGAAGAAGCTATCGTAGCTGCTGGTGGTACTGTTACTAAACTCTAATAAAGTTTTACGTCGATGAAAAAAATAATCGAGACTATCAAGAACATTTGGAGAATTGAGGATTTGCGTGAGCGCATCCTCATGACTCTCCTCTTTGTTGCTATCTATCGCGTTGGGTCATTCGTGGTTCTTCCCGGTATTGACCCTGCGGCTTTGCAGCAGTTGCAAGCTCAGACCAGTGATGGTTTGATGGCGCTTTTGAATATGTTCTCTGGTGGTGCATTCTCTAACGCTTCAGTGTTTGCGTTGGGTATCATGCCTTACATTTCAGCGTCAATCGTTGTGCAGTTGCTTGCTGTCGCTGTACCCTACTTCCAGAAGATGCAGCGTGAAGGTGAAAGTGGCAGAAGAAAGATTAATCAAATCACTCGTGTTTTGACAATTGCAATTCTGCTCTTCCAGGCTCCTACTTACTTGATTAACCTTAAGGCTCAAACAGCTGGTTCAGGTGCATTCCTCGTAGGTGACGGCTTTGGTTTTATGTTCGCGTCTACGATTATCCTTGCTGCCGGTAGTATGTTTGTCCTTTGGCTTGGTGAGCGTATCACTGACAAGGGAATCGGTAATGGTGTTTCAATCATCATCATGATTGGTATCATTGCTCGTATGCCGAGCGCAATCATTGAGGAATTTACCACAGCCCTTTCTGGTGCGGCTGGTGGTGGAGTAATCTTCTTCTTCATTGAAATGATTGCTCTTCTCTTTGTAATGATGTTGGCAATTATGCTTGTAAAGGCTATCCGTAAGGTGCCTGTACAGTATGCTAAGAGAATAGAAGGTAATCGCGCAGTGGGTGGTGCACGTCAGTATATCCCCATTAAGCTCTTTGCTGCAAACGTGATGCCGATCATCTTTGCCCAGGCAATTATGTTCATTCCCCTTTCTATTGCTCAGAGTGTTGGCGCTGAGTCTTCATGGGCTCTCAGTCAGTTCCTCGATCATACAAGCGTACTTTACAACGCAGTATTTGTTGTATTGATCATTGCATTTACTTACTTCTACACAGCTATCACAATGAACCCCGTTCAAATGGCTGAAGATATGAAGCGTAACAATGGTTTTATCCCCGGTGTTAAGCCTGGTCTGGATACAGCAAATTACTTGGACAAGGTAATGTCAAATCTTACAATTCCTGGTTCATTGTTCATTGCTATTATTGCCATCCTCCCTGCAATCGTAGGTGTGTTTGGTGTTAAGCAAGGTTTTGCTCAATTCTTTGGGGGTACATCTCTCTTGATTCTTGTAGGTGTTGTTCTCGACACACTCCAGCAGATTGAATCTCATCTCTTGGTTCGCCACTACGATGGTCTTCTTAATGCAGGTCATACAAGACAGAGCAAAATGGCTGCATATTAATGTGAGAGTCTGATGATTTATCTGAAGACAGACGATGAAATCGAGTTGTTGCGTAAAGCTAACCTCCTTGTTAGTGCAACACTCGCTGAAATAGCTAAAGTTGTGAAGCCAGGTGTCACAACGAAACAGTTGGACACTTTGGCCGAACAATTTATTCGTGATAATGGGGCTATTCCTACTTTTAAAGGATTTCCTAATCCTTATGGTCCTGAATTTCCCGCTTCAATTTGTGCTTCGGTAAACGAAGTTGTAGTACACGGAATTCCTAACGACATCCCATTGAAAGATGGGGATATTGTTTCAGTTGATTGTGGTACAATTCTTGATGGTTTCTGTGGTGATTCTTGCTACACATTTTGTGTAGGTGAGGTAAGCCAAGAAGTTAAGCAATTGCTTAAGACAACCAAAGAGAGCCTTTATAAGGCAATAATGACTGCAATCCCAGGAAAGCGCTTAGGCGATATTGGTTATGCCGTTCAGCAACATTGTGAGTCCCAAGGATATGGTATTGTTCGCGAATTTGTCGGTCATGGCATTGGGCGAGCGATGCACGAAGATCCCCAAATACCAAATTATGGTAAACAAGGTACGGGCAAGCAACTTAAAAACGGCATGTGTCTCGCTATCGAACCGATGGTGACAATGAAGTCTCCAGAGTTGTATATGCTTCCTGATAAGTGGGGCGTTATAACTCGCGACAAGTTACCAGCTGCGCATTTTGAGCACACGATTGCCATACATCATGGCAAGGCTGATATTTTATCTACGTTTGAAGAAATTGAAAAAATAGAAGGACAGTTATATTAATATGGCAAAACAAGTAGCTATCGAACAAGATGGAACTATTGTAGAAGCATTGAGCAATGCAATGTTCCGAGTAGAACTTGAGAACGGACATCCTATCATCGCACACATATCGGGTAAGATGCGTATGCACTATATCAAGATTCTTCCCGGTGATAAGGTAAAGGTAGAGATGAGTCCGTACGACCTCTCAAAAGGACGAATCGTGTTTAGATACAAATAAAACATAAAAAAATGAAGACAAGAGCATCTTTAAAGAAGCGTACTGCAGACTGCAAGATTGTACGTCGCAAGGGCCGCTTGTATGTGATTAACAAAAAGAACCCTAAGTTCAAGACTCGTCAGGGTTAATTCAGTTTTCGCAAATAATTAAATAAGTATATGGCAATAAGAATTGTTGGTGTTGATTTGCCTCAGAATAAGAGAGGTGAAATCGCCTTGACTTATATTTATGGTATAGGTCGTAGTAGCTCAGCAAAGATCTTGGACAAGGCCGGTATCGACCGTGATATTAAGGTAAAGGACTGGACAGACGATCAGGCTGCAAAGATTCGTGAAATCATTGGTGCTGAATTTAAGGTAGAAGGTGACCTTCGTTCTGAAATTCAGTTGAACATCAAGCGCCTCATGGATATCGGTTGCTACCGTGGTGTTCGTCACCGTATTGGTCTTCCCCTCCGTGGTCAGAGCACAAAGAACAATGCTCGTACTCGTAAGGGTCGTAAGAAGACTGTTGCTAACAAGAAAAAGGCTACTAAATAATAAATAGAAATCATGGCAAAGAAAACAGTTGCTGCTAAGAAGAGAGTTGTGAAGATCAGCGCAGAAGGTCAGCTTCACGTACACAGCTCTTTCAACAATATCATCGTGTCTTTGGCAAATAGCGAAGGTCAGGTTATTTCATGGTCTTCAGCTGGTAAGATGGGCTTCCGTGGTTCTAAGAAGAACACTCCTTACGCTGCTCAGATGGCAGCTCAGGACTGCGCAAAGGTAGCTTTTGACCTCGGTCTCCGCAAGGTTAAGGCTTACGTTAAGGGTCCCGGTAATGGTCGCGAATCTGCTATTCGTGCTTGCCACGGTGCAGGTATCGCTGTAACAGAAATTATTGACGTTACTCCACTCCCCCACAACGGTTGCCGTCCTCCCAAGCGTCGTCGTGTATAATATTGTTGAACGATAAAATAAGAATAAAAAATGGCAAGATATATTGGCCCCAAGTCTCGTATCGCTCGTCGATTTGGTGAGGCAATCTTTGGTGCAGATAAGGTTCTTTCTAAGCGTAACTTCCCTCCCGGTCAACACGGTAACGGTCGTCGTCGCAAGTCTTCTGAATACGGCATCATGCTCGCAGAAAAGCAGAAGGCTAAGTACACTTACGGTTTGCTCGAAAAGCAGTTCCGCAACTTGTTTGACAAGGCTGCTTCTGCTCCTGGTATTACCGGTGAACTTCTTCTCCAGAGCCTCGAATGCCGTCTCGACAATGTAGTTTATCGTTTGGGTATCGCTCCCACACGTGCTGCAGCTCGTCAGCTCGTTAACCACAAGCACATCACTGTTGATGGTCGCGTAGTTAACATTGCTTCTTTCAGCGTTAAGCCCGGTCAGATTGTTGCTGTACGCGAAAAGTCTAAGTCACTCGAAGTGATTGCTGACTCACTCGCAGGTTTCAACCACAGCAAGTATCCTTGGATTGAGTGGGACGAAGCTGCAAAGGCTGGTAAGCTCCTTCACAAGCCCGAACGCGCTGATATTCCTGAAAATATCAAGGAACAGTTGATCGTCGAGCTCTACTCTAAAAACTAAATAACATCCTAATTATGGCGATATTAGCATTTCAAAAACCTGACAAAGTAGTAATGTTGGAAAGCACTCCTAAGTATGGTAAGTTTGAATTCCGTCCTTTGGAACCTGGCTTTGGCACTACCGTCGGTAATGCGTTGCGCCGCATCCTGCTCTCTTCACTTGAAGGTTTCGCGATTAACACTATCAAAATTGCTGGTGTTGAACACGAATTCGCTACAGTGCCTGGAGTGCGTGAAGACGTAACCAACATCATACTTAACTTGAAGCAAGTGCGCTTCAAGCAGAGAGTAGAAGAATTCGAATCAGAAAAGGCATCAATCACCATCCAGAACTGCAATGACTTCAAGGCTGGTGACCTCAATAAGTGCCTTACTGGGTTTGAAGTGTTAAATCCCGAATTGGTGATTTGTCATTTAGATTCAAAGGCTTCTATCACGATTGAAATCACTATCAATAAGGGCCGTGGTTATGTCCCTGCTGACGAAAACCGCGAAGCATGCACTGACATGCACCAGATTGCTATTGATTCAATCTACACTCCAATCCGTAACGTGAAATACGCAGTCGAACCTTACCGCGTTGAGCAGAAGACCGACTACGACAAGCTCGTGCTTGAAATCTCTACGGATGGTTCCATCGACCCGAAGGACGCACTTAAGGAAGCTGCGCGCATTCTCATCAACCACTTCGTACTCTTCTCTGACGATAAGATTACGCTTGATGATGCAGCAGACCTTGAAAACGAAGAATTCGATGAAGAAGTACTTCACATGCGTCAGCAACTCAAGACTAAGCTTGTAGACATGAACCTCTCAGTGCGTGCTCTCAACTGCCTCAAGGCTGCTGAAGTAGAAACGCTCGGCGAACTCGTTCAGTTGAACAAGTCAGACCTCTTGAAGTTCCGCAACTTCGGTAAGAAATCGCTTACTGAGCTTGATGATTTGCTCGAAAGTCTGAATCTTTCGTTTGGAACCGATATCTCTAAGTATAAATTAGATAAAGATTAATTACACAAATGAGACACAATAAGAAATTTAACCATTTGAGTCGTACTGCTTCTCACAGAGCTGCGATGCTTTCTAACATGGCATGCTCTTTGATCAAGCACAAAAGAATCACTACGACTCTCGCTAAGGCTAAGGCGTTGAAGAAGTACGTTGAGCCCCTCGTAACGAAGAGTAAGAACGATACTACTAACTCACGCCGTGTAGTTTTCAGCTACCTCCAGGACAAGTACGCTGTTACTGAACTCTTCCAGGTAGTTGCTGCAAAGGTAGGTGATCGTCCCGGTGGTTACACTCGTATCATCAAGACTGGTTTCCGTGCAAGCGACGCAGCTGAAATGTGCTTTATCGAATTGGTTGACTTTAACGACAACATGGCTAAGACTGAAAAGAAGGCTAAGCGCACACGTCGTTCAAAGAAGGCTACTGAAGAAGTAGCTGCTGAAGCTCCCGTAGCTGAAGCAACAGCAGAATCTGCTGAATAATCAACACCACATACTTATGATAAAATCCTCGGAGCAATAGCTTCGAGGATTTTTTTTAACAATTATACGCCATTCTAAAAGAGTGCGCTCTGAATCGTAGATTTGTTCCTGAAAAGAAGGAAATATCTAATTTAGTACGATGTAACTAGATGTGTTTATCAAAATGTAGTGTTAATCTGCAGTTCTAATATAGCAATGCCTCTTTGCTTCAAAATTCTGCAAACCTTATGTGGATTATTTATTGTTTGAGAGTTTAATTGGTTGATAATCAAGTTGAAAAGTTGTTTATTGAAAAGGGGGTGGGGTAAATTACTAAAATTTATTTCGTTGTAACTCCTTGTATATTTGGGTTTTAATTCCTAATTTCGCAGAGTCTTGTCTATAAGACATTAAAAGTTTCTACTATTGTAGATCACACATCAAGTTAGTTACCAAGCTACTAGGTCTATAAGACACAATTAAATCCTACTATTGTAGATAGATTGTACTCACGAGTAGTGTTCGTCTCGCTAAAAATGAAGAAGATGAATTTCGTCGGTTGCCTTTCATAATAAAATTTATAACCTATCCTGGAGCTGATGAATTGGCAACTCCAATAGCTGATTCACAAATTGAGCAGTTGAAACTATTATTAGAAAAAGCGGAGTCTCCTGTAACTTTTTGCAATTATGTTGAGATCGGCGATGTGGTAAAAATTAACAACGGTTCCCTAAAAGGGTTAAAGGGTTATTGTTGTGGTGTGAGCAATTCAGATATTGCCATACATTTAGACTTATTGGGTTATGCCACAACGCATGTACCAAAAGATTACATCGAGAAGATTATAATGTAATTAAAATGGCAAATACAAATCAATATTATGTTGCTCTTGATGATCAAGTTTTTGGACCTTATTCACTTGATGAGGTTTCAAATCTTGGTCTGTTGCCAGATACATTGGTAAGTCGTACAGATTCGGAATGGACAAATGCTTCTGAAATGCCAGAATTAAGGCATTTGTTCAATTCAACCAATCAACATACTCACATTCAAGTGCGACAACCATTATATGACAATCAGCAACTCATATATAAGCAAAAAAGAAAAGCTGCTTTAATCGGAGTATTGACTTTAGGTCTTGCAGGGTTAGCAATTATCGGAGTTGGAGAGACATGGCGGAGTAATATATTTGCAGGAACTTCTTTTGACAAAGGAGGAATGGGCTTCGTCATGAAAATTATTTCATTTATGATTGTATCTGTAATTGTCGCTATTCCATTCTTTATAATTTCACTAATACAACTAATATATTACAGCATAAAACTGTCATCAACGAACTAATATTTATGCCAACATTCATAGCAAGTCGTGTTTCTTCAGATCATAATGCATTATACCCAGATATGCTAGAAATAGATGATTATAATGTCATCTACTACAAAGGTTGTGTACTCGGTTATACGACAATTGTTATTGCAAGGCATAATGTCGCAAGTGTTTCATTAAGTAGTGGCTTATTTTTCGCCGATGTTATCGTTTCTAGCAAAGGTGGAGAATGGATTAGAGCTAGAGGATTCAGTAAAAATAAAGCAAAAGAAATATTAAGAATTTTAGCATAAGGAATTATGAATACGCACTATTTTGTTGAGCTAGATGGACAACAATTCGGTCCATACGAATTGGAGCAAATGAAAACATTTGGGTTAATGCCCAATGTTCAAGTTTACTCTACATTATCAGAGGAATGGGCTCCTGTAGAATCATATCCAGAGTTAGTGGATTATATTGCACATGATGACACTTCCAATGACGATGTTGATATCTACAATGCAACATATTATCTCAGATTAGGCGAGGATAATTATGGCCCATATTCATTACCTGAACTCTCCTTTTTAGATGTAGAAGCGAATTCCTTATTGAGTATAGATAATATGAATAGTTGGCTACTTGCTAGCGAAATTAAAGGGCTGTTATCAGCTATTGATTTATTAGCGGAGGAAGGCAATCATATTGATACTCCTATTGTTGAAACGCCCAACATAGATGAACTTGAAGAGATAATTGAAGAGCAAGAGGCAGAAATCGTACAATTGAAAGACCAATTGACAAGATTGCAAAATAAACTAAATGATGCCATAGAGGTTGAACCTGACACTCCTGTGTATGATATGTCTATTGACAGCGTGTCAAAATATGGTGAACTTTGCAATGAGTTATGTGTATTAATTCAGAATACTATTCAAGCTGCGGATAGTCAAAAGATAATATATCAAAAAGTATTCCCTACTGTTGAGTTAGAAAAACAATATTACATAGAAGAATACTCTAAATTTATTAATTCGTTAAAGCAGGTACTTGGTATTGTAACCGAAAAGACACTTCGAATTCAGTCTTCTTTCGATAACGATATAATGTTATTAGATAATAGTGCTCAAGCGACTCATAGAAAATGTATTAAAGATTCGAATGAGGAAGAACGTGGTTTAATTGAGACAATAAATCAGCAAATAGAATCTATTAAGAACTCTAAAAATGTAGACATTGCAATAGCCTCCCTTAAAGCGACTTTAAGTACACGTCGTGCTGAAATAATTGCTAAATACAAGAAGATACAAGCTGAAGAATTAGAAAAAATTGCAGTTAAGAAACGCGAAGTAAAACATGCCTATGAGAGTTTGCAAAGAGGCATATTGGTAGCGATTAAAAATGCTTATAGTAGCGGGCAATCCTATTATGAGGCATATTTCAACCATCTATATGAGACATCAAAGGCAGATATGTCTTTATGGGACAGTATTGATGACAAGGGGACTATGCCATCATCATTAGTAATGGTTGGAAAGAAAGAACATAGGTTTGCAATACTTGGAGAAAATATAACCATAAGCGAAAATTGCTATGTTGAATTATTGAATAACCAAAACTTAATAATCCGACATAATAATAATACAAAGCAAAAAGCTCATCAGGTTGTAAATTCATTGGTGGGTCGCTTAATGGCATCATCATCCCCTGGCAAACTAAATGTTGCCATGATTGATGCAGAAGAAATGGATGGAACTTGTGATGTGTTTAAGTTCCTAAATAGAAATATTTTCCAGATTTTAGCAAGGCCTGAAGATATCCGAAGATATCTAGATGATAAAGAAAGGCATATAGGCAATATAATCCAAAATCTTTTATTGGGTTCTGTCAAGTCATTGTATGATTATAACCTGGCTAAGGAGAATAAAGAGCCGTACCATGTGATTGTCATAGAAGATTTTCCAGTAGGATTTAATAGTGAATCCTTGTCACTATTGCAAAAAATACTAAAGAATGGAGTTCGAGCTGGCGTAAATGTTATAATGTTAGTTAATGAAGACAAGATTGATTGTTCGGAAGATACACGCAAAGCATATAATAGCAGCAACATGGGGCAACTTGAGCGTAATTGTTCTGTGTATAATTTAACAAACAGCGAAGACCAAATAGAATTTGATTCATTTACAGATGAGCACCTGCGTAAAATTGTACAGTATGTAAATTCAGGTGTTGAAATCCGTAAAGAGGAAGCCATATTGTTTGCAGACTATATGACTAACCAATCAGAGTGGTGGCAAAGAAGAAGTGCTAAGTATATTGAAATTCCATTTGGAATGTCTGAGGACAGGCAAATACAAAAATTAAAGATCACTCAAGAAAGTGGCCAGAATTCAGCTGTCGTAATAGGCATTCCAGGTTCTGGAAAGAGCGTTTTCCTTCATGCTTTAATATGTAATGCTGCCATCAATTATTCGCCTGATGAGTTAAATATGTATCTAATTGACTTCTCTGGTGTTGAATTTAATTCATATGCATTACATAATTTACCGCATGCCCGAGTAATTGCACCCGAAGCGGAGCGAGAGTTTGGTCTCAGTATCCTGAATGAATTGGTTGAAGAGGGAGCTAGGCGAATGGAACTTTGCAGAAATCACGATGTAAGCAATATCGTAGATTTGAAGGCAAAGAATCCGTCTCTTCACATTCCTAGACTGTTGGTTATTATTGACGAGTTCCAAAAGATATTTGAAATTGATAATGATTTGATTAGTCGAGAGGCGAATGCCAAGATTCATACTATTATTCAAGAGTTCCGAAAATTTGGAATTAATTTGGTTTTGGCAACACAGAAACTCCCATCCTCGTCGATTTTACCAAAAGATCTAATTGCCAATAGAGTTGTATTCAAGAGTTCTCCTTCGGACTTTTCAACTCTAATCTCATTACCAATCAATGGTAAGGTTCCTCAGTTGCATACTGGAGAATGTATATATAACTCAGAATCAGGCTCACCTTATGACAATCACAAGGTACAAGGCTTCTTAGTCACAAAAACTGATATTGATAAATTGTTAAATCAAATATCAGAGTTTTCTGATAATTCTCATTATCAGAGGAAACACGATATGGTAGTATTCCGAGGTAATGATTTGCCTGAGTTTAGAAGTAGAAGAGTTGCTAGATGCCATCAGACTCCTTCAGACATGCCAGAGTCCATCGGAATATATTTGGGAGAGTCAATATCTATTCACGAAACAGATGTTTGTGCAATATTACGCAAAGAATCTGCTAATAATATCTTGATATTGGGTGGAGAGCCACATGTTGCACAACGAATTGCTTATTATGCAACAATATCAGCATCTACGGCTCATACTGATCAAAGTGCAACATTTGTGACTTTGAACTTTATGCGTAGAGAAGACACATTGAATGAGGAGCTACAAAGTGTATTTGAATCGTTACCATTCAGTTCGCAGATTGTTTCAAAAACTGCCGAAATTATAGAGACTCTCACTGCTATTAAAGAAGAAATTGACGAGCGTCGAAAGGATGAAGAACGCCCACAAGATCATATATATGTATCAATATATGCGTTCCAATTAGCGAGAATGTTTGACAAAGGTGGACGACGAGGTGATGATGTGTCGGAAAGCGGTATGTTGCTTGATTACATCCTAAAAAATGGTCCAGCGGTGGGTGTATTCACTATTATGCAGTGTGATAATTGGGACAACCTTTCACGAATAGGAAATCCTCTATCTAGCTTTACATATCGAATAGCATTGCAAATGACAGAAAATGACTCTAACAAGATTACCGGCTCTTCAATTGCTAGCAAACTCTTTGTTTTCAATCGCCCAAGTTCAGTGTTTAGAGCATATTTCAGAGACAATAATAGGAATATAAATATTAAGTTTAAACCGTATAAATAAAATTATGGCTAGTGTTATAACTAACTCCACTTCATTGAAGAAATTTCGTAACGAGTTATTAGATACAGTAGAAGATTTGAGGGAACAGTTAAGAGCAACAGAAAATGCTATTGACGAGGTTTCTCAAGAATGGAAGGATCCTCAATTCAAGAAGTATCATGACGAATTCAGCAAAGACAAAGAGAAGATAGAACCTCTATGTAAAAAGATTGAGGAGTATGAAGATGATGTCCTCAGAGGTCTTTACGATATAGTGTATGAATACGAAAATTTGTAATTAATTAAAACACAATAACTATGGACAGTTTTGCACATGTTAGTTCAAAATCTCTTATAGATCTTCAATCCAATTTAAGAAAACTATCTGAAAAGTTGAATGAAACATATGAAACATTAAAAAACAATGAGGCTGATTTAGGCGAGTCTTGGTTGGATGATAAATTCTCGGAGTTTGAAGATGATTTCAAATCAAGTAGAGAACTCATAAGTGAACTTTCCGAAAAGTATCTGCATTGGGCTAATAATTATCTTCCACCATATATTGAGTTGGCCATAAAATATGAAAACGCTAAATCTGGATTAGGCGGTCGTTGATTTAACATTATTATAAGATTATGAGTGAACCAACAGCACATATTCGCGATCACCAATCGCTTATAGAACTAAATAACACCTTGGAGTATAGTGCCGACTCTATCCTTAAAATATTAGAGCAAGTAGACGCTTATTTAAAAGGGGTTATTGAAGCATTAAAGCAACAAATGAAGGTGCTTGAGGAGGAGCTGCGTGCGGCTGAAAAAGCTTTGGAAGAAGCAGAGAAAGATCATAGTTCATGTGTTGCGTCACAACGTTGGGTTGATGAATACGAGGATGAAGATGGTAATACACATGGTGGATACTATACACCGTCCTGCGATAGTGAGGCTTCGGAAGTAGAACGATGTCGAGAAGAACGCGATAGATGCCAAGAAAAGTATGAAAAGGCGAAGCGTATATGTGATGATTGTGAATACGAAATAGAACAATATAAATATCCGGGTGGCATCTTTTATATTCCACCTCCAGGTGGAGAAAAAACAATGGAGGATCTGGCCAAAGAGCATACGGATAAGGCAACTTCGAAGATGAGAGAAATCCTTGCAGTAGTTGAGAAATATCTCCGATATAATATGTCTACAAAAGCCTCATGTTCGTCGACAACTCCTACTGATTTAGATGCAGCAAATGTTTCAACAAAGACATTAAGCCCAGAAGAGAAAAAAGAGCGATTTAATAGTGCTATTCAAAAAGTTATTGAGCGTCAACAAAACGAAAACTATGGTAGCCGTCAAATTGCTGATGCCAATAGAGTCATAAGATGTCCTAGATGTGGAAGACCACCAATTGCATGTATCTGCAATAACACAAGAGAAAGAGAGTACACAAGAGAGGATATCCAAATTATCAGAAATGATTTTTCGCGATGAGTAATATACCAGATTTTGCAATGCAAGTGCAAGAGGTGCAAAGGCAAATCGAAGCACAAAGCGATGTAACAGCTCAAGATTGGAAAGATGCTGTGCAACAACGATATTATGACAATTATATGAATGCCTATAAAGAAAAGATGGAACTTTATATACATGGAGGTTCTGGAATGTCAGGAAAAGGCATAAATGATTTGTTGGTATTTCTTGATGAACAAATGCAAAAGATGGAGCAACTTACTGGAGTCCCAGCAGATTTGACATTTATGTGTGCTGCGGGTGCATCATATACGGGAAGTGTTAGAGATAACTATGGAGTAAGCATACCCGTTGAGGCATTTAAGGAAATCCAAGAAAGAGATGGTATCGTGCATAATGAAAAACGAGAACGCGATTACTGGCGAGAAGAAGGGACTTTCTTTGAACCGGACAATGGTACTCGCCCAGGACAATATTCAAATGAAGAGATTAAGCAGATAATGGACTATCGTAGTCAGGATGACTATTATAAGGATTTTAACTATTGATGGGTATGGACGAGATTGGAAAAGATGAAATCCTCAAATTAAAGAGGAAAAAACTTAAATCAAGGCTGTTAGGGTTGCAGTTGTCCCTTTCCGAAGAAGAGCAGAATATATTAAAAGAGTGTGAATCGGAGCATCCAACAGAACTTAAAACCAATAGTGTTTCGTCCATTGTATCTGTCTCCGATGATGGTGTTATACATGTTCCTCTTTATCGCCCTGTTGAATTAATTACAAAGTCAATAGATGATGACACAAAAAAATATCATGAGGAAATGAAAGAACATGATGAATTATTAAATAAGAAAAGAGAGGAGTTGAGACAAAAGATTAAAAGAGGAGAGCATATAGAAATTGTTGAAGAAAAGAATGATAGTGATGCCCTCCCTAAAACAAGCAAAGAGTTTACAAAAATAGAGACGAACAATGACTACATTAAATCATTATCTGGCGACGAAAAACTCAAAGCCTTAAGAGAGCGTATAAAACAGCATATTACATATCCTAGACCTTCTGTTCCGCGTTTAGCTACAGGACGAAATAGGTATAAGTCTACTACTGATTTTTTAAACACAATATCTATAATTCGTTCATTTCTCGGAAGCGGTGAATTTTATAGAAATAAATTGGGACATTTTCCTATATACGCATATATGGAATTGTTTGACCAATTATTCCTTAATAATAAAAACAAGCGATTTGATTGTATTTATAGGGATTCTAAAATTTGTGGAGATACATATCAAGGGCTACTAATTTGTGTTAGGGATAATTGGATAAGACTATCTGAATATTTGAGTTACAATCCTAATGAGGAGAAGGATGGATGTATTCCTAATTATCAGGCACCTATTGAAGAGCATTTGGCATTTAACCACATGGAATACCCAATGACAGAGATGGGATGTTTTCAGTACTTATATTTTATGCTCGAGGGGCATAATATGAATAAAACTACTATAGTTTGGAGGAAATCACAAGTTAAAGAGTGGTATGATGCACACGCAGAATACATGATTACTGAAAAAGAGAGAAAAATAATTGATGAATTATGTCTTGAGCCTAAAATTGAAAAAGTTGAGGATGGCTTTACTATAGATATACTAATGTTTTGTTATGAAAAAAGATTATCATCGAATCAGTATTATGAGACAAATGGTATAAAGGTGCCTATTCTTTCCCATTCAAGTCGGCTTGTGAGGAACAAATATTCGGTATTATCTAATAGGGAAACGAAGATGCTGTCAAGTGAAGTTGTTATTAATTTTACTTGTACTAATGAAGATATAGATAAGAATATTTATCTCAAATGTTTATTACATAACGACTTTGCAGCAGGCCATACAATAATTTACAAATAAATAACTATTTAAAAATATAAACTTATAGAAAAGATGATTTCTATTCCTGCTACTAAGATGACGGCTGATGAAGACGACGCTTTAAAGGCAAAGCGTGAAGAGTTAAAGAAGAAATTACTTGCTGGTGAAAAGGTTAAAATTGCTCCTAATGGTAATGTGATAGGACCCAAAACGGACTCTCATTACTCGACTCCAACTCAATTCCTTATTGAAGTAAATAAATTTCAAGACTATATAGAGCGTTATTTTTTGCACGAAGAAATATTTGGTGAATTTGGAGAAAAGTTCCCTATTGAATCATATATGCGGATCTATGACATGATTAAATTACAACAATCAAAATTTAAGTTTAGATGTGCATATACTCATGATGGATTGGGAGGCTGTTTGAATATATTAGCAGTAAATCAAAGTAAAGCTATAAGTATTTATAACAATATAAAACTTATCTTTTCTAGTGATAATGAAGAGCCAACTAAGGTAGATTTTAAAGAACTTTGGAGCAGGCGAAAAGAACGTCTAAGTAGATTAAGAATGTTATTAGACTCATTATCTGCAAAAGATAAGATTTATACCTCATTTAGCGAGATGGGGTGTTTGCAATATTTACATTTCATAAACTTTAGTGAGGCCTTTGCTTTTGAGTGGCATCATCTTCCTCGAAGAAAATATGTATTGACATCCATCTCAGAGATACAAAAAATATATGAAAACTTAAAACGACCGATATTAGAAGGCGAAATTCCATTTAGATTCAAATTCGATGAAGATAAACTTGAGAATCTTTTGAAAATATTTAAGAGTGATAAAGATCTTAAACCATCAATAGTTATGTATGACAATACATGTTCTATTGAATGGATTGAATTTCACACGCATTCAGGAATATTTCGGCGTAAATATGAAATAGACAAATCATTGATGCCTTGTAAAAGTCTAGATGGTATTAGTGATTATGCTATCCCTACTAATGTTAGACTTGTAAGTGATATAGCGCATCTAAATATGCGACCCTTGTTTAGGTATTAAAATAAATAACTATTAAAAATTTAAACTTATGGAAAAGATGATTTCTATTCCTGCCACAAAGATGGCAGCTGATGATGCAACATTGAAAGCAAAGCGTGAAGAACTCAAGAAGAAATTGCTTGAAGGAAAGAAAGTAACAATTGCTCCTGACGGTAATGTAACTAAGGGGGATGACTCATCGTCTATCGTAATTCCGAAAGGAAAGTTGGCAGCCGATGATGATATCTTGAAGAAAAAGCGTGAGGAGCTCAAGAAGAAGTTGCTTGAAGGTAAGAAAGTTACAATTGCACCTGATGGCAATGTAACTAAAGGAGATGACTCATCTTCAATTGTGATTCCCAAAGGCAAATTGGCAGTAGCTCAGTGGTATGAAAAGGACCCAGGGCTTCTTATGGCTGAAAAGGCTGCAATGAATCACTCGTTCCCAGGATTTACTTTGGATAAATTGGATGATGGCCGTTTAGCTTGGGTTGGTTCTCTTAACATTGGTATTCTCGGTGATAACGAGTGGCATATTATGGCTGTATATAACAACAACCACCCTCAGCAGGTTATGGGTAGTTCTGTTCGCGTTTATTTGATACAGCCGGATATTGATGAACTCATTAAGGATCTTGGTTGGAGACCGTTGCATTTGCTTATGGATAGCAATAACCAACTTTACTTGTGTACTGCGGAAGCTGGTAATATTAAAACTGGTAAAGAAACTACATCTGCGGCATCTGTAATTGCATGGGCGGTTAAGTGGCTTATGTCATTTGAGTTGGTACTGACAGGTGATTTATCACAAGAGCAGTTCAATACTCATGGTGTTCTTTAATGTAGACGAGTATGAGTAACTATTGTCAAACTGTAATATTCTCAGATAAGGCATATAATGCCATTATCGATGAGACTTTCCGTAAAGACCCTATTGAAACAGGTGGTATTTTATTAGGCCATGTGTTAGACAATGGACTATGGGTCGTTATGGAAGTGATACCTCCTGGTATAGATTCTGTTCATCAATATGCATACTTTGAATATGATGAAAAGTTTGTGAATTACCTTGCAGAATCTGTTGCCACAAAGTATGAGAACAAATTGGAACTGCTTGGTTTGTGGCACAGACACCCAGGTAGCATGGATACTTTCTCAGGTACTGATGACGGAACAAATCGCATTTTTGCTGGTTTAAGGTCCTGTGGTGCTATTTCAGGATTGGTTAATGTAGATCCAAACTTCAGATTGACTATGCGTCATGTGTCCAACCCTTTGCATTACGAAATTGTCGATGTTGAGGTTGGAGATGACTTGATTCCTGAAGATTATTTTAAATTGAGACATTTCCCCGAGAAGGGGCTTAATCCTGCCCCGTATTCTGAAAAAAAAAACGATTGGACGAATATCGGGAGTACGTCAGAGCAAAAGTCAAACTCAACCAACGAGACTTCAATAGCGATTCAACCGAAAAAGACTGATGTAAAACATCTGAAATATACGGTACTTATACTGTTGTCTGCATTTTTCTTGTTGTTTTTTGTAGTCATACAAACAAGTCAAAATATTGTTGGCGATAGTACAAGTAAGCAGAGTACCCTTTTTGAACTTGTATACAACTCTACCGATTCAGATGGAATATGTATAAGAGAAGCTAAAGAAGCTGTAACGGAGAAAGACAAAAAGACAGGGAAAGAGATAATTAAAAAGAAAGCACAGGAAGCTGAATATATCAAACAGCATACTTCTATTAATGTTGTTAAATATGGTTTTCTTGCAATTAGTGCATTGTTGATAAGCATAATATTCATCCCATTATGTCGTAAGGAGTATGCTTACTGCGGAATAGGAAGTTTTGCGCTGGCTTTTCTTATCCTCTTAATATCGCCAATAAAATTATCATTAGCATTTTTTGCTTTGATAATACTTCTTGGCTTGCTGTTGAGTTTGATAAGTATTGGAGTATTGAATCTAATTGAGTTTGTCAAAGCGTATCAGAATATGCCTTGGTATCAGAAACGAAAGGATTTATTCTACGATGAGGATGCTGCAATACGAAAAGCGGAGACAAATGCTGAACGTAGTTTTGAAGAAGGTAAGCTTGTTTACACAGTCATCACCGATAGACATATTACCCGTCAAGAACACACCTTGGCCTATCAGATGATCTATTCTACAAATTACATCAATGATGGCTCAATTCGCATATATTTTATCATGCCGGAGTTGTCAGACATGTTTACCATTGAGAATAAGCTCAAATCATCATATGTTAAGATTGATGATAATGGGGATATGTATCTTGAATTTGCCAGCGAAGATAAGCGTATGAGTGGTGCTGAAACAATCAAACATCTCTATAAGTGGGTAGATTCCTATAATCGTCACAGAGCAGGAGATGATGCCGCTAAATCAGAAAAATTATAAAAACTATGATTACTTTAGGAAAACGAAAGATTAAGCCTACTGTATATTTTCCACTTGAATTAGAGAAGGACAAGTATGTAGGTAAGATATATGGTTTACATATTGAAAACAGTAACCATTATAATATTGTTACAACGAAAAGCGATAGTAGCTACTCTAACCTTATTGAATTAGGTGAAATTGTAGAAAACAAGCCTACTAATAATCCAAACAAAGGACTTATTGGATATTTTGAAAATGATTGCATTCAGTTTATTGATTGCGAGGGCGTTGTATGTAAAAAAGAACCTTATTCGCTCAAATTAGATATTTTCTCGCGTAATGTCGGCATCTTGGAATCAGATATGATGCTGAAAACAGGTGCAATGTTAGTTGGCTGCGGCTCTGTTGGAAGTTTAGTTGCATTAGAACTTGCGAAAGCCGGTGTCGGTAGATTTTTATTAATAGACAACGACATTCTCGGATATCATAATATTTGCCGTCACCAGTGTGGAATTTTGGATGTAGGTAAATATAAAACCGATGCTGTAAAAGAGCGTATTCTGCAAATTAACCCTTCAGCACATGTGGTTACTCAGAATATGACCGTTCAAGAAGTTCCTCTTAATGTATTTGATGAATTCTGTGATGAGAACACAATTGTAATAGGCGGTGCAGACAATAGAGAAGGTGATTTGTATGCAAATAAGATTGCAAAGGAGGTTGGTATGCCTCTTATGTCAATTGGATGCTGGGAGAGAGCGTTTGCTGGCGAGATTTTCTATTGCCTGCCCGATGGAATGCCCGACTATGAGGATTTCATGTATGCGTTAGGTGATACATCCGGACGTGTGAATCAAAACAGAAAATTCTATACCAATGAGGAAGAGTTGGAGAAAGCTACTTTTGAACCAGGCATTTCTGTAGATATAGATTTTGTTACTGTTATTGCAATTAAGTTGGCTCTTGATATCCTAAATAGAAATAATTCAAACTACACAACTCGCTTGTTGGGTCATCTTACCCAATATACTCTAATTTGCAACACAAATAATCCAAAGATTGGTGGAGATAATGCTGAAATCTTCTCGTATCCATTACAGGTTACGACAAGTATAGAGGTACCGTATGCTCCTAAGGAATGATTATTATTCACTTATCAACACTCAACTATTATGGGAGAAATTATTAGAAAACGTAGCACGATCACAACTGCTTTATTGGTAGTTCTGATGCTTTTATTTGTGTTTTGCACTATTTATCTTATTGCTATTAGCAAGTATGCTATTTATGGATTTGCCACAGAGGAAAATGCTCAGAAATTCTTCTATTTTCAGCACGATATGGTTGATTTATTCATCAATGGAGTTCTTGCAATGGGAATACTATATGTAATTAATGCAATAGGTACTTTTCTTGTCCTCAAATGGAAAAAGCTTGGATATTGGATGGTACTTGGCTCCTCAGTCATAGCATTTGTCATAGATGTTATTCTATTATACAATGGTGGTAAAACATCTGATGGACTTGTATTTTGCATTGCAAGTATTTTATCTCCAATTCTTCTTTGGGCAGTTCTTCAATTTAAGAGCGAATCACAAACTTGCTGGAATCTACTTAAATAGGTGTTTATGATGAAAAGGATAATATTTAGAGTTTTCTTATCAATTTTGTGTTTGCAGGTAAGTATTTTTGTTAAAGCACAATCACCTAATCCTATTGTAAAACGATTGAGTCAGACAGAGATATCACAGTGTTCGACACCATCCTCTATAGCTTATAATTTTATTGAATCAATTTTGTGTAGAGATCTTGACAGAATGTTGACCTATACTGACTATGACTTTACAAAGTGGATTATCAATGAGATTCAAAGTAAAAATCTTACAAATGATCTTTTTTTTACCAGTTTATTTTCAGAACAGGGTGGGCAAAAGTTAAATATTCTTGGATGGATACCTGCATTAGCACGCAATTATGAGGTAGCAATTGCATATGTACAAGACACTTGGTACTATGAAGAAGATGGTAGAATGTCTCATCATTTTGATCAGGTCGTTAGAAATGGAATGATATATTTGCCAGGAGAAACGGAACCTCGTGTTGGAATATTAGAGAAAAAGGTATATGTAACCTGTAGCCCAACGGCAGAAATTAATTATGTTGGATTTCAAGATATAACTCGTTATGGTAATACAAATGTCAAGGTATTGCTACAACAGATTAATGGTATTTGGAAAGTAGGAGGTTTTAAATAGAAATTTAATTACAATTATTTATTATGGACACAAAAAAGAAACCCAATTGGGGACAAACAAATTATACAATTAACGAATACGGTGAAATAATTAGAGAGGACTACTTCTTCTCTCAAGTAAAAGGAACAACACCACAGGTGTTACCTACAAATCGTAAAGTGTGGAAGATATGGCTTCTATCTTTCCTCACATTAGGTATATATGGAGTAGTCGTTATGTTTGCAATGGCAAAAGAAACTAACATCTCTTGTGCAGAAGATGGCAAGCATACGAGAGGGTTTTGGGGTGCGATATTTCTCTCCATTATTACTCTAGGCATCTACGGTTTCGTTTGGTATTACAAATGGGCAAATAGAGAGTATGAGTACCTAACTAGAAACAGAAACCAAGGTGGAATACTCAGTGGAGGTGGTTTGGTGTTTCTAATGTTAATCACATTTATATTAACATTTGCATTACAATACGCTTCAACATTGTATCAATATACATATTCCGGAGATTTAGCACTGATTGTTATGATACTTTATGTTGCTCAAATTATATGGGGAATATTTGTAATGTCTCGCTATGTAAAGCAGCATAACACAGTCAATAAAATATATAATCTTAACACATTCGGCCAAAAGGCGTAATTATCGATTATGGGATTCTTTAAACGCCTCTTTGGCTGTAAAAAGAAGACGGAAACTACTGAATCAGGAGATGTTTTTTTATCTCCTGACTTACAGTTTTATGTAAAATTCGAAGAAACAGTCTTTGGCCCCTTTTCCTTGTCAGAGATTAAGGAATATCCTTTACTTGAGGATACATTGATCACCACTAACACGCTTAATGGCGAGTGGTATGAGGCGAAGTACTTTGAATGCTTCGATGAGATGTTTAATCCTCACCTGGGCTTCCGCATTGCTGAAGACGGAACAATAATAAGGGAATAGTTATGATAGAAAATATAATAATTCCTATAGGGAAGATTAGTGGAAACCTATGTATTGATATCCCAATATTTATTTTGAGATTCAAATCCTGTGTCTATGAATTTGTCCGCACAAATAAATGTCAAGGGTTAGTAGGACGCACTATGGTCACTCAACAAATGTGGGAGGAGGTTATGGGTTATAACCCAAATAGTAGTCGGGGCGATAACATACCTGTCGGAAATATCTCATACATACAAATTTGTGAGTTTATAAAAAAACTCACAAATTTGACATCACACCATTGCGGTTATAAATTAACATATGGATTGATGTCAGAAATTGAATGGGAGTTGTGCGCTGGAGAATTAACGAATGTTTTTAATGATTCGCATACAGTTATAAATGCGGGGTTGAATACGGGTTTTAGCAAACACTCTGCGTGGTGTGCAGACAATAGCAACAATAGACTTCATCAAGTTGCTTTATTTGCCCCCAACGAAGATGGTCTATATGACATGTATGGCAACCTTTGGGATATTTGTATTAGAAATTTTCATAGGGAATTAAGTGGAGTTGAGCCTAAACGAGAGGACTTTGATAATGAGATGACATATAAACGTGAATTGCTTAAGTGGAAACTATTGGGAACACGCAATATGCAACAAAACAAAATTGTTCTTAAAGGAGGTGCATGGAATATGCCCCGAGAGAGTTGTGTAAAAGAAACATTTTTAGAAATAGGAGAAAATGATAAATTCTCAAATGCTGGTTTTAGGCTGACGGTTTCAATTCAAAAAATATAAAATTATGGGAATGAATAGTAATATTAATGGGAATTACGCAATTGCAGAAGATGGAACAATCAAGCGTCCATATAATGAGTTGGATACTGCAATGTTAAACATCATACGAGTCGGAGCAAATAAAGATGATATATTAGCGGCATATAAAGCTCGTAAGAAATGTTATCAACTTTGTAAAGAAAGTGCAAAACGACCAGATTATAAAGAGTATGTTGAGACTCTACAATTAGATAATTTCCCGAACGAATTGAAGAAAGCGGATTATGGGAAGCAATATATAAATCTTCGTAGATGGCTTATTCTTTGCATTATTGTTGGTGTGAGTTGTTTGGGGATAGGATTATGCGTACTATATTACAACTTGACGGGTAGCACATATTTTAAAGAAGTTTTGTTAGGCTTGGCTTTTGTCTCAGTTGCTGTTGGGATGTATTTTGTAATGTCAAAATTCTTGGTTAAGAAACTTTCCAACATTTCACAAACTATTAAAAGCATAAAATCTGTATAAAATGGGGACCCTATTGAAACTCGCAATTGTAATTTCATTATTAGCATATTTCGCATATAAGTATTACAACAATCCCGATCCGCGTAAGGAGTTTTTGAAAAGACTAAAACTCCTTATGAAAAATATGGATAAAACTCTTCGCAATGTTGAGAAACATAAACTCGAAGAAGAGAACACGGCATCGTCCTCTACGACCTCATATGTAATAGAAGAAGATGGTACAATATTGAGGCAGGATAATGATACTAAATCAGAATTAGTAGCCCCAAATGATATAAAAAACATTAGCACCTTTTCGACCGTAAGCGAAAAACTCTTGGAGAATCGCAGTCATCCTCGTATTACTTCTATTCAGACACAAGAAGAGGCCGCGCAGGAAGAGTTTATTCTTAGAAAAAGAATGTTGGCAGGGGAACAAATAGACTTTTCTCAGTGTAATAGTCTCCTTGATACGGTTAATGATATCGAATTATGGGAGATTATAGTGAAGAATCATTTAAGCCAACCTAATAGACCACCCGTCGATATTATTAACAATTATTCTTCTGAGCGAGCTGTTGAGTTTATGGAGATGATATATCGTATTGTTAGTTCTTGTGTTGCAATAAATAGCAATTGGGGGCAATTGTCACCAGAGTTTCTAAAGAATATTATCGTTTTTTCGAAGAATATTGATGCTTTGTATTGTATCGCAGATATGCAAGAGTCTGACTTAATAGAGTCAAAATATAACGAAGATTTATTTAATGAACTTAAGCAGCGTGCATATAATAGATATAATTTCCTAACGACTAAAAGAAAGTAAGCATTATGGGAATGGATTTTAAGGTTAACGAGTATGGTGAAATTATCAGAGAAGATAACGAATTATTCTCTCTTGAACAGAAATACATAAAAGGTATTCCTTTGAACATCGAAGTTAGGAAACGACTTGCAGCTGAATCTCAGAACCTCCAAGTGCTTGAGACTTGTCTAAAAGAAAGAGCCATTACCGTGAGAAGAATAGTCTGGGACAATCCATATTTGACTCCTGAGATGCGTAAAGAAGCTACTCGTCAAAAACTATTGGACAAAAATTCTAAAACCGAGGACAAAGATGGTGGAGAAAACAAAGGTTGCCTATGGCTTATTATTATTGCAGGACTTATAGGAGCTTTATTTTCTTATCTTTCTGGGGAAATGTAGTTCCCCTTTTAACCAGTTATAAAATTCTAATATGGGACAAGAATTTAAAATTAATGATTGCGGAGAAATAATCCGAGTAGAAGAAGTTGCGACTAAAAAGACAAATTGGTGGGTCATTGTGTCATTGTTCTTATTCTTTGTACTATGTATATTGTCATATGCATTATATGAATCTTATGAAAGTAATGACTCCTTGAGCAGGCAGTATAGTAATTTGTATGAAG
Source organism: Alloprevotella sp. (assembly GCA_045657925.1). Lineage (GTDB taxonomy): Bacteria > Bacteroidota > Bacteroidia > Bacteroidales > Bacteroidaceae > Alloprevotella. The sequence continues at coordinate 73,916 of JAZOUA010000019.1, forward strand.
AATTACAGTCAAAACAAGAGGAATTGTCACTAATTAGTGAAGATGGTTTCGGCATTCATAGTATCGAGCTTGGAAATCATGACTACTATGGAAACATATTAACGGGATATGGTTATTCTTTATACTCATCTAAAATGAGGTATTTGAAGCCACGAATAATTTATTATGCCACAGGAACAAAGACTGTTGTTTTCCAATACAAGATTTTCAATCCCGATGGTACATTAAAGTATAATTCCGACTATTCCGAGGAGTACACAGGAGATAGTCATCGTGTGACTTTATACGCAGGTAAGAAAAACAAAGTAAAATTAGGAGGTTGGGGTGATAGTAAAGAATCTATATATCAACCTGGTACATATTCTATAGAAATATGGTACAATGGGAAATGTATTAAGAAGCAGTCTTTCGAGATTCTTCAATAAACTAAATCCTATTATTACACCATAAATTATGCTAACCGTCAGTATCAAACAGATTCCATTGGCAAGTTATGCCTTGGCTGTAAATAATGTTGCCATTATTCGCAGCATTACCGTAAGAAATAATACACCAAACAATTATGAAGGGTTGAAGGTAAAAATCACCTTTGACCCCGAATCCTTTGTATGAAGTACTCTGCTACTTGTAACAAAGTATTGCAGTACTTTGAGCGAAGTACTGCGTTTGAAATGGACTTTGTTGGGGTTAAGAAAGGTGGAGATTGATGCGAAAGGTTATTCGTTGAAGAAGGGACAAATAAAAAACCGTGGAGGTTGTACGAAAGATGTACAATCTCCACGGTTTGTAATGTTGGGAGGTAATATGTTTTTGCTTACTTGCGCACGTAGGTAGTGAAAGAGTAGGGGCACTCGTTCTTTTCGTCGGCCTTGAAGCGGGTGGCTTCGGTAGCAGTCCATTCTTCCTCGTTGATGGCGGGGAAGAAGGCGTCGGCTTGTGCGGGTGTGTTGTGAACGTGGGTGAGGTAGAGACGTTCGGCATGTGCCAAACTTTCTGTGTAGACGGCTTCACCGCCCATGATGAAGACTTCTGCATCTGTGGCGCAGGCTTCAAGAGCCTCGGGGAGGCTGTGGAAGATTTCTACGCCGGGGATGCTGAGGTTTTGCTGGCGGGTGAGGACGATGTTGCGTCGGTTGGGCAATGCGCCTTTGGGGAGTGAATCAAAGGTTTTTCGACCCATGATTACGGTGTGTCCCGAAGTCAATTCCTTGAAACGGCGGAGGTCACTGCTGAGACGGTATAGCAAGCGGTTTTCAAAGCCTATGGCATTGTTTTCAGCCAAGGCGCAGATGATATTTATCATAGTGTGGGGATAAGTTTCTGAATAGGGGATACGGTGAACTTGTGTCCAGTCTTGAAGAGCGAGTAGCCTTAGGGACGGAGAGAGTGGGTTAAAGATGTATCTCAATTATTGATTAGCCCCTTCTTGTTCCAAATAGATGGTGTATTTGGGCATAACGGGGTCGTTCGTAATAAGGAGGATACCGCGCTTTCCGCGTTTGCGCTCTGTGTTGTAAAGGGTGATTTTAAGCTTACCTTTTTCTCCAGGTTGGATAACGCTCTTGTTCAGTTCTACTCCGATACCGGGATTGTAGACTTGCAGACGGCTGATGTTGAGGGGTGCATTCCCTGTGTTCTTGATGCTAATCGTTTTTGTGAGTTTCTTTTTCTTTCCAAAGTTGGGGAATGTCAGCGCTGTGTCAGAGAGTTCCATGCGGGGCGCATAAGCAAACTTGCTCTTCGTAGAGGCTGGTGGGGGGAGTAGGGTTACAGCTACGTTGAGCGCATTCTCTTCCGAGATTTTGTCACCCAAGAAGCGACTCAAATAAATTGTTGTCTGCGTCAATCCATAATCCTTGATGAGAGAGCTGTTGAGGATGAAGGTGATTTCGCCAATCTTTCCAGGGGGAATAACGTCGGGAGAGGTCACGGCGGTAAGGTAATCTGGCATGTGCATCAACGCTGGGTGAAGCGCGTGTGAGGAACCGTTCATCACGTTAATGGTAAACTTGGGTGTCGTGCCCTTCTTAACGTCGTCAAAATCGATATCGTCCGTGCTGAGATGGAAATCGCCGATATGAATGGTGTAATCATTCGAGTTGAGCGTGACTTCCTTCTTCACGCGTCCCTTGATGCGCAAATAAGTTGGGCGAGTGTCGGCATCAGTTGTGATTGCCACCAACTTTTCAAACGAACCCAGCAACTTGGCATCGTAGGAAACGCGAATCTTAGCCGACTTGCCTGGTTCAATCGCTTCACGTGGCCATTCAACAGCCGTGCAACCACAATCGGTGCGCACATTGAGAATGCGCAGCGGCTTGTCGCCTGTGTTGGTCAATTCAAACGATGCATTGGAGGGGACTTCCCACCCAATGTCTCCGATGTTGCGCTCTACGGATGTAAATTGCGCTTTAGGTTGCGCTAAAATGGGGAGTGAAAGACACGAAAGTATAATGCAGAGTAGCTGTTTCATAGCAAATGAAGTTTAATTTGAAGCAAAGTTACTGAATTTCTGCCGTGAAAACGTGTAGAGGTGAAAGTTTTTAAGTATTTTTGCGTGTAAACTCGCTAAATGTGCCCATTATGAAACTCATTTCTTGGAACGTCAACGGCATTCGCGCATGTTGTGACAAGGGATTTCGCGACATATTCCAGCAATTGGATGCAGACATTTTCTGCTTGCAAGAAACTAAAATGCAGGCGGGACAACTTGACCTACAATTTGATGGTTACGCTTCCTATTGGAACTATGCCGAGAAGAAGGGCTATTCAGGAACTGCGATATTTACGCGTGTTGCACCTCTTTCTGTGACTTATGGTCTTGGAATCGCTGAACACGATATGGAGGGCCGTGTGATTACGTTGGAATTTGCAGATTTCTACATGGTAACGGTGTATACGCCCAACGCACAGGAAGGGCTGAAACGCTTGGATTATCGCATGCAATGGGAAGATGATTTTCGTGCTTACTTGCAGGGACTTGATGCAAAGAAACCTGTTGTGGTTTGTGGCGACTTGAATGTGGCGCATAAGGAGATTGACCTCAAGAATCCGAAGGGTAATCAAAAGAATCCAGGATTTACACCCGAAGAACGCGGTAAGTTTGACACCCTTCTCAGCGCGGGCTTTGTTGATACCTTCCGCCATTTCTGTCCCGAACTTGAAGGAGCTTACTCATGGTGGAGTTACCGCTTCCATGCTCGCGAAAAGAACGTAGGGTGGCGCATTGACTACTTCCTAACCTCTGAACGCTTGCGCTCACAACTCACTGGGGCGAAGATTCATGCTGATGTGTATGGTTCTGACCACTGTCCTGTGGAAGTAAGTATTGAAGGAATCGCGTAATCTGTGATGTGAAAAAGAGCCCAATAAGTAGCCTCAAAAAAGAGTAACTAATAGTTGAAATTATTAGTGACTTAATTCAAATTAACTAACGAATAGGAAACAGAATTTGAGATACGCTTTTCGCTGGAAGAAATCTTGCGTTTTCCGTCGGATTTCTCAGTCGGCGTAAATGATGTCAAAATAAAAAAGAATATTATGAGCGAAACAGTTCAACCCATGAAGGTAAAATACGTCGTAGAGCGCAAGTCATGGTTCTACGGTTTCTTCCAAGCCCTTTTGGCAGTCGTGATTGGTGGAGTGGTTACGTCTATCTTCTCCATGATGATGTTTTTCGGTGTCCTCGGAGCGCTTGCCGCTGCAGGTGAGACTCCTGTGGCAATTACCGACCATAGCGTTTTGCGCATTAACCTTGACACTCCTATCGAGGAACGTGGCGAGGATAATCCTTTTGCCAACTTTCTCGGCAATGACTACCTTGCGACTCAAGGTCTTGACGATATCCTCGCAGCTATCAATGAAGCAAAAGACAATCCCAAAATTGAGGGTATTTACCTCGAAGGTAGTGCGATGAGCACAGAAATTGCTTCTACTCAGGAAATTCGCAAAGCTTTGGAGGATTTCAAGACTACGGGTAAGTTCATTCTTGCTTATGCAGATATGTATGCGCAGGGAGGTTACTACCTTGCTTCTGTTGCGGACAAGGTGATGATGAATCCTTCGGGCATTTTGGAATGGAAGGGGCTTTCAATGCAACCTATGTTCTACAAGGATTTGCTTGAAAAGCTTGGTGTGAAGATGCAGGTATTCCGTGTGGGCACATACAAGAGTGCTGTGGAACCCTTTATCTGCACAGAAATGAGCGATGCTAATCGTGCGCAGTGTCAGTCATTCCTTGATGATGTATGGACAAATATTTGTAATGATGTCTCAAGTTCACGTGGCATTTCAGTAGATTCACTGAATGCTTTCGCCAATGAATACATGTTCTTTAATCATGCGCAGACAACTGTTGATTATGGTTTTGTTGATACATTGGTTTATGTTGATGGCGTACGTGATATTGTTCGCACGCATTTAGGCGGTGCAAAGGTTAACTTCGTTTCACCTAAGGAACTTGCAAGCGTGGCAAAGGCTACTCCCAAGAGTAATGAAATTGCAGTGTATTATGCTTACGGCGACATCGTTGATGATGCATCAACAGGCTTAGGAGCAAGTGGTGCTGAGATTGTGGGTAGTAAGGTGGTGAATGACCTTGATAAATTGATGAATGACGATAAGGTGAAAGCTGTAGTTCTTCGCATCAATTCAGGAGGTGGTAGCGCCTATGCCAGTGAGCAGATGTGGAAAGCAATTGAGCTTTTGAAGGCAAAGAAACCCGTTGTCGTTTCAATGGGAGGTTATGCAGCTTCGGGCGGTTACTATATGTCATGTAACGCAAATCGTATCTACGCTGAGCCTACTACGCTTACGGGTTCAATCGGTATTTTTGGCATGGTGCCTAACTTCTCTGGTTTGCTCACAGATAAACTCGGTCTTCACTTTGATGTTGTGAAAACAAACGAAGCTGCTGACTTCGGAGCTATGGGCCGTGTCTTCAATGCTAAAGAATCAGCTGCGATGCAGGCTTATATTGAGCGCGGTTACGATCTCTTCCTCACTCGTGTGGCAGATGGTCGTGGTATGACGAAGGAAGCTGTGAATGAAGTGGCACAGGGTCGCGTGTGGACAGGACAACAAGCTCTCGGAATCGGACTTGTTGACGAATTGGGTACACTTGCAGACGCCATTGCCTATGCTGCTGAAAAGGCAGAAATTGCCGATTATTCCGTAGGTAATTATCCCGCTAAGGATGACTTCATGACGCAACTCTTAGACGTTGCAAAGGACAATTATATGGAGCGCGAAGTGCGCTATCTCTTAGGTGAGCATTACACATACTTGAATGTGTTAAAGCAAATCGAAGGTGGTAATTACCTCCAGGCGCGTATGCCTTTCGATCCCAATATTAAGTAAATATTGAAGGTTAATCCTTACAACTGAATGTATCATTTAATAACCTCCCTCCGCAACTTCTTGTTTGACAAGGGGTGGGGATTGAAGCAACAGTCGTTTGACGTGCCGCTCATCTCGGTGGGTAATCTCGCTGTGGGAGGTACGGGAAAAACACCTCATACGGAATATCTTGTAAAGTTACTCCAGCAAGCCAATAAGGAAGTTGCCGTACTCAGCAGAGGATATGGTCGTGTAACAAAGGGATTCCGTCTCGCTTCTGACTCTGCTACGGCATCCGAAATTGGAGATGAACCTCTGCAGATTAAGCAAAAGTTTCCTACTTGCACCGTTGCCGTTTGCGAAAAGCGCGTTGTAGGGATGGAACATCTCATTGAGGAGCGCCAAAAGGTTGGAAAGACTTCTCTGGATTGGGTTGTTGTACTCGACGATGCCTTTCAGCACCGCTACATTAAGCCAGGTTTGAGCATTCTTCTCACAGATTACGCCCGACCTTACTATGCCGACCGTGTACTTCCCTGGGGCCGACTCCGAGAAAGCGCAAACGGAGCGCAACGCGCAGATGTCATCATCGTAACCAAGTGTCCGATGCACCTTTCACCCACCGAGGCAGAAAGGATACGCACAAAGTTGGCACCTCTTCCTACGCAGCAGGTATTCTTCACTTGTTTTGATTACGGAAATCCCTATACTGCAGAAGATGGTAAGATGGCGGAGCTCCCGCAAACAGCTTTGGTGCTTACTGGTATAGCTAAGCCACAACCGCTTTACGCTTACTTGGAAGCGCATGGGGTAGAGATTCGCCCCTTAGCCTTCGCCGACCATCATAATTTTACGCAAGCAGATGCTGAACGCATCAATACAGCATTTGCAACCCTTCCAGTAGGAAGCAAAGTAATAACAACGGAAAAGGATGCCGTACGACTACGCCAATTGGACTCTCTCAATGAAGCAGTCCGTAATGCGTTGCTCGTACAACCTATAGAAGTGAAATTCTTATTCGGTAAAGCAGAAGACTTTAACTCTTATATCTATAACTATGTTGACGCAAATTAACGAAACCGCGCAGTGGTTGTTAGAACACACTACTTCGCGACCCACAACAGCCGTAGTGCTGGGTACAGGTTTGGGACGCTTGGCTGCAGAAATTGAAGTTATTGATGAATTCCCCTATAGCGTCATTCCCCATTTCCCCCTTTCTACAGTAGAAGGGCATAGTGGAAAACTTATATTCGGGCTTCTTGGAGGTAAAGAGGTGTTGGCTATGCAAGGTCGCTTCCACTTCTACGAAGGTTACGATATGAAGCAAGTAACATTCCCTGTGCGCGTCATGCATGCCCTTGGAGTGAAGAATCTCTTCGTTTCAAATGCAGCAGGAGGAATGAACCCCGACTTTGAAATAGGAGACCTCATGCTCATTACGGACCATATCAATTTCTTCCCTGAACATCCCCTTCGCGGAAAGAACTTCCCAACTGGTCCTCGTTTCCCAGATATGTCGGAAGCTTACGACCGCGAGTATCTCTCGCTTGCACGCGAAATAGCCCGTGAAAAGGGTATTAAAACAGTAGAAGGAGTTTACGTTGGAACTCAAGGACCTACGTTTGAGACTCCTGCGGAGTACAAAATGTATCGCATAATGGGCGGAGATGCAGTTGGAATGTCAACCGTGCCTGAAGTAATCGTAGCTCGTCATTGTGGCATTCGCACTTTCGGAATTTCGATTATCACGGATCTTGGTGTAGAGGGAAAAATCGTAGAAGTAAGTCACGAAGAGGTGCAAAAGGCGGCAAACGCCGTACAACCCCTGATGGCTGATATCTTTAGAGCGCTCATCCAGCGTATTGCATAACGGCTTGAGTGAGGTTCTCTATACTTAAGAAGTTATAGATTTTCTAGGCGCTATAGAACAACTACGCTTAAAACAATTACAATATATATATTATGGCAAAAGGAAAAGTTGATGCCCTTCTTGGCATCGTTTTTGGTGACGAAGGAAAAGGTAAGGTTGTGGATTACTTCACACCGCAGTACGACGTTATCGCACGCTTTGCGGGTGGTCCTAATGCAGGTCACACAATTATCTTTGATGGTAAGAAGTTCGTGCTTCGTTCAATCCCTTCAGGTATCTTTGATGAGGGTAAAATCAACATCATTGGTAACGGATGCGTAATTGCTCCCGACCTTTTCATGGCTGAAGCTCGTGAACTTGAAAATGCAGGTTATACGCTCACAGATCGTCTTCACATCAGTCGTCGTGCACACCTTATTCTTCCAACTCACCGCGTACTTGACCGCGCTTATGAAGCTGCTAAGGGTAAGTCAAAGGTAGGTACGACTGGTAAGGGTATTGGTCCTACATATTCAGATAAGGCAGCACGTATCGGTCTCCGTGTAGGTGACATCCTTGAGAATTTTGAAGCAAAGTATCAGGCACTCAAGGCACGTCATGAGCAGATTCTCCGCGACCTCAACTTCACTGATTACGATATCACTGAGGAAGAGCAGAAGTGGATGGAGGGTGTGGAATACATGCGCAAGTTCCCTCTTCGCGAAACTGAAATTGACATCAACAACTACCTTGCAGAAGGTAAGACTGTACTTGCAGAAGGCGCACAGGGTTCGTTGCTCGACATCGACCATGGTACATATCCTTTCGTATCTTCAAGTTCAACAACCAGCGGTGGTGTTTGTACAGGTCTCGGTGTTGCTCCCAACAAGATTGATCGCATCTTCGGTATCTTCAAGGCCTATTCTACACGCGTAGGTTCAGGTCCTTTCCCCGTAGAACTCTTTGACGAAACAGGTGACCTCATCCGCCATATCGGTAATGAGTATGGTGCGGTAACAGGTCGTAACCGCCGTTGCGGATGGGTGGATCTCGTAGCATTGAAGTACGCGATTATGATTAATGGTGTAACTGACCTCGTAATGATGAAGGGTGACGTGCTCGACGGTTTCGATACCATCAAGGCTTGTGTCGCTTACGAAAAGAATGGTGAGCGTACAACAACAATGCCTTACGACACCGAAGGCTGGACTGCCGTTTACGAAGACATTCCTGGTTGGAAGACTCCTCTTTCTGACCTTCGCAAGGAAGAAGACTTCCCCGAAGCATTCAAGAATTACATTGCATATCTCGAAAAGGCACTTGAAACGCCCATTAAGATTGTCAGCGTAAGTCCTGACCGTGATGCAACTATCGTACGTTTCTAAATAAAGCGTATTCCAAATAAATAAAGTGGAGCTAAACCTCAGTTGGGGATTAGCTCCACTTTGTTTGTATTCAGCCTGTGAGAGAGGCGCTTCACTAAGTTTCTTTTAATTCAAATTAATAGTGAGTTAATTCTTCGTAACTAACGATTAGTTTTTACTATTTCCCATATCGTTCGGGGCAAGTAAAATAGCCCTTAAAATTTGTCTCTAAGGAGTAGCTGTTGAACGCCCCCTCTTGCGCCTAAGTAAGCTAAGAATGCCACCCAAAGTGCAGTGTTACCTAATAGGGGAGAAGCAAGAAGGTGCAGCGTAAAGAAGATGAGCGTTGCAACTCCCAAAGCGCGAAGCATCCCTGAAGTAAAACTCATTCCAATAAAGATGCCGTCGAAAAGGAAAGCGGGAAAACTCACAAGGGGAATAAGAGCAACGAAGGGGAGGTAATGCGTGGCACAACGTACGACTTCAGGAGTGTCTGTGAGTAAGTTGAGAAACTCTGAACCTAAAAAATAATAGAGCACAGAACTCATTACGGCCAGTGAGCCTCCCCATAGAAAGAGGCGTTGCGTGATGTTTTGAAATTCCTCCCTTCTGCCACCTCCGAAAGCTTTGCCGCAAAGCGCTTCACCTGCGTAAGCAAAACCGTCCATAAAGTAGCTGAAAAGCAGGAAAAACTGCATCAGTAGGGCATTAGATGCAAGGATAACGTCTCCTTGACGTGCCCCCACAAACGTAAAGTAACTGGTTACGGCAAGTAGGCAGAGTGTGCGCAAGAAAATGTCGCGGTTCATACGCAGAAAGGTGGTGTCAAGCAAACTCCTTCTGCCGAGCGATGTGCGTAAATCCGCAAGACTTGGAAGTGGGCGAAAGCGACGAATGAAGCAAAGTGCGAGCACAAAACCGATGTATTGCGCAATTAACGTTCCCAGTGCAACTCCTTCAATACTCCAGCCCAATCCGAAAACAAAGATGCAACTCAGCAGGATATTCACGAGGTTCTGCACAACTGCGATAAGTAGCGGAAACGTCGCATTTTGCATGCCTATAAACCATCCATTCATCCCGCTGAGGCATAACACGGCTGGTGCTCCCCAAATGAGGATGCGGAAGTAGGATGAAGCGAGTTGACGCACTTCTTCAGTGCCCTCTGCAAAGTGAAGCACCATGCGCAATAGGGGAACTTGAAGCAGAATGAGCAAGACGGCAATCAGCATAGCCCATGCCAGTGACCTTATGAGAATGGCAAAACACCGTTCACGGTTTTCTTCGCCTACGGCTTGTGCTGTAAGTCCTCCTGTTGACATTCTAAGGAAACCGAACCCCCAATAAGCCATGCTCATGAGGGTAGTGCCGAGCGCAATAGCGCCAATGTATGCGGCGCTTCCGAGATGGCCAACGATGGCTGTGTCTACCAATCCCAACAGGGGTACAGTAATGTTGGTGAGAATGCTGGGCAGGGCGATTTTAAGGATGGATTTGTTCATGAGGTAAAGGTACTTTTACGACGATAATACATATCCAATCTCCTTAAAAGCAAATTTGCGTAGCGCTCCCTCTTGCGTTTCTACAACCAAGCGACCTGTGGTTTCTACATCCACAATGCGCCCTGAAAATTCGCCTTTTTCATCTCTGAATGTTGCCCATTCATGGTACTGATAGAGACGTTGGAGGTAGGCTGTGTGGATGGAGGTGAATTCCGCTTGTTCTAAGCGGTGGTAATAGGGCTTAAAACGTTCTATGATGGCTTCAAGGAACTCTTCTCTGTCAACTGCTTTGCCTATGATGTTGAAGAGCGACACGGGATTGGGAGCATCGCTATAGAAGGTGTGTTGGTTGAGGTTCAGACCGATTCCTACGATGGTTGAGGAGAGGGTCGCACCTTGCAATGTGTGCTCCAAGAGCATGCCACTCACCTTGCGGTTGCCATAATAAATATCATTGGGCCACTTAATCGTGAATCCGTCGGCATAGGTGTTCAAAGTATCGACCAAGGATAAGGCACAGATTTCAGAAAGGTAGAACTGCTCTTTCGGATGCAGGAATGTGGGGCGCAAACGTAAGCCTAATAGCAAATTTTTCCCCGTTTCGCTCTCCCAATTAGTGCCCTTCTGACCACGTCCTGCCGTTTGGTAGTCCGCAGTTACCACAATAAAAGAATCCTCGCACGCCGAAACTTCCAGACGTGCGAGGTATTGCATTGTAGAATCTACTGTGTCGAGCTTGATGCGCAACATAGTTGAATGCGGTATTCTTTGGTTGATGAATAAGTGATTAGCTCAAACCAATGATTTCGCCATTCACGTAATCAATGCGGTTGGCCTGAGGAGACTTAGGAAGACCCGGCATACGGATAATATCACCCGCAAGCGCAACAATCATTTCAGCACCAGCATTTAAGACTACGTCGCGAATCTGAATAGCAAAGCCATCCGCTGCGCCGTACTTCGTTTGGTCGGCTGAGAATGAGAATTGTGTCTTGGCGATACAAACGGGGAAGGAAGCCATTCCGTGTTGTTCAGCCAACTTAATGCGGTTCAAAGCTGGCGTTGCGAAGCTTACAGAAGCCGCACCGTAAATTTCACGACACACCTTTTCAATCTTTGTCTTGATATCATCCTCATTGCTATAGATAAGCTGGAGGGGCTTTGAGGGTTGCTTCTCAATAGTATCCACTACGAGGTTCGCCATTTCTACTGCGCCGCTACCACCTTCGGCAAAGGCGTTGTTAATTACGAAAGGCGCCTGAAGCGTTTCCTCACAGTGCTGCTTAAGCAACGCCATTTCTTCATCTGTATCGGTTGCGAATCGGTTGAATACCACTAAGACAGTCTGGCCAAACTTGCGGAGGTTACGAACGTGCTTGTCGAGGTTGGCAAGTCCTGTGCGGATACCTTCAAGATTGGGTTCCTTAATCTGATCTAAGGCAACGCCACCGTGCATCTTCAATCCCTGAGCAGTAGCGACGATTACGGTAAGGTCGGGTTGGAGGCCGCTCTTACGGCAAAGGATATCGTAGAACTTTTCTGCACCGAGGTCAGCACCGAAACCAGCTTCAGTGATGGTATAATCCGAATGCGAGAGCGCCATACGAGTTGCGAAAATAGAGTTACAACCGTGAGCGATATTTGCAAAGGGACCGCCGTGAACGAATGCGGGAGTATTTTCTGTAGTCTGCACCAAGTTGGGCTGGATTGCATCTTTGAGGAGCACCATTATCGCACCCGCAACACCAAGATCCTTTACAGTGAAAGGCTTGCCTTCGTAAGTGTAACCGAGAAGGATATTTTCGATACGACGACGGAGGTCGTCTTCACTTGTAGCCAAACAGAGGATAGCCATCAACTCAGAAGCGGGTGTAATGTCGAAACCTGCCTGTTGAACTCCACCATTTGCTGCAGGACCTACGCCTGAAACGATCTGGCGTAAGCCACGGTCGTTCACATCAAGCACACGGCGCCAAAGCACTTCCTTCAAGCCAAAACCTTCAGCACGATGCTGGTAAAGGTAATTGTCAAGGAGCGCAGCAATCATGTTGTGCGCAGAAGTAATTGCGTGGAAGTCGCCCGTAAAGTGGAGATTGATTTTCTCCATTGGGAGAACCTGAGCATAGCCACCGCCTGCGGCGCCACCCTTCATACCAAAACAGGGACCGAGTGAGGGTTCGCGAAGCGCAACTACTGCACGCTTGCCAATCTTGTTCAAACCGAGCGCAAGGCCAATAGAAACAGTTGTTTTACCAATACCAGCCTTTGTCGCGGTTATAGCTGTAACAAGAATCAAGTGGCTCTTCTTTTGCTTCTCTTCAGAGATGAGCGAAAGGGGAACCTTTGCAATATATTTTCCGTAGTGCTCAAGGTCATTAGCATCAATGCCAATTCCTGCGGCTACTTCTTCAATGGGCTTCAAAGTGGTGCTGTGAGCAATTTCAATGTCTGAAAGCATAGCGATATTTGTTTTTAGAAGTTATTATTCAAGTTATAATTCGTTGTTTAGACCACAAAAATACAGAAATTCGGTGGATTGAACGAATAAAATTCAACTCAGTTCTACACAAATTGCTTTTGCGGAAAATTAAGTCTCAATTAGTAAAAAATAAGTCTGACTTAATTTTAATTATGTCTTAGATAGTTATATGTAATCTAAACTGATGATAACCTATCTGAAAATGAGTTGTTTACGTTTATAAGAGAGATGCGGTTAGGTCTAACGTACTGCTCACGTAGGCTAGGACAACGAGGATGGCAAAGGTTAGCATGTTGCGCGAGGTAAATCCGAGGATGCGATTCAGTTCTGGACCCTTGTTAATCTGCACCATCTTGCGCCACGTAAGATAGTGGGGAAGAAGGTAAAAGGCGGGAAGGATGGCCAACCAAAGATTGCCGTTTGCCGCAAGTGATGCTACGCAGACGTAAGCCAAGATGCCCTGAAGCAAGTAGGCAAGGCTTCCAAATCGTTCACCAAAGAGCACAACGATCGTGCGTTTTCCCGCTTTGCGGTCGGTTTCGCGGTCGCGGTAATTGTTGAGCACGAGCAACGTGTCCACACATAATCCGCAAGCAGCCGAGAGGAGCCAAATGTCGGAATGAAGCGCTCCCGCCTGAACGTAATAGGTGCCGATGACGGGGACGAATCCAAAGAATATCCATACAAGCAAATCGCCCAAACCGTGATAGCTCATCAACGTGGTGTAAAGGAAGGCAAAGATGACGCAACTTGCTCCCAACCCTACGAGCCACCACCCACCATAGAAGAGTAAGCTGGCGCCTACGGAGCAGGCGAGGAGTAGCGTTATCACAATGCCATTACGCATAGCCTGAGGCGTAATCCAGCCTTGGGCGCAGGCGCGCTTCGGACCGAGTCGGTCTTCTGCGTCCGTTCCTTTTTTATAATCGTAAAGGTCGTTGATAAAGTTGGATGCTACTTGCATGAGCATCGCAAAGAAAGCACAGAGCAAGGCTGGCACCCATTGTGCTACACCATTGGCATATGCCAGTGCTGTAGCTACGGCTACGGGTATCAATGCCGCAGATAATGTCTTCGGACGGGCGGCGAGAAACCAAGCTTTGAGAGGAGTCATAAGCGTAAGGGGATTAGATACTGATATAATCTATAGTGACTATAGTTTTTATAGATACTATAGACAATGTAACGAACAACCTATCAAGAAGAACTTACTTGCTCATCTTTATACATGCCCACCCATCTTGACTGCGCACGTCTATGAGCGTTAAGCCAAGTTCCTCGGCATGCGCAACAAGTTTAGGCACGTCTTCATCGTAAAAACCGCTCATAAAGATAGATGCGCCGTCGTTCATGCGTGCAATGTAATGGTGCATGTCGGCGAGAAGTATGTTGCGGTTAATGTTAGCAATGACAAGGTCAAAGGGACCATGCTGGGCAAGTGAGTTAGCATCCCCCAAGAGTACGTCAATGCCATTAACACCATTGAGTGCCATATTTTCAAGTGAGTTCTTTACGCACCACTCGTCAATGTCAATTGCTACACAATGTTTAGCACCGCGCATACTAGCAAGAATGGCGAGAATGCTGGTTCCGCATCCCATGTCAAGAACTTCTTTGCCCACCATGTCGTCATCAAGGATGCGCCCTACCATTTGAGAAGTTGTGGCATGGTGACCTGTGCCGAAAGACATTTGAGGGTTAATTTTTATAGAGTATTCAGCTGTAGGTACATCTTTATGGAATGTGCTTGAGATAACGCAACGATCGGCAATTACGATAGGTTGGAAATAGTTTTTCTCCCATTCTTCGTTCCAATCCTTATCCTCTGCTTCCACCATCTGATAGGTGATTTTTACATCGGGAAGAGGGAAGTATTCGATGAGTGATGCAAGCGCATCTTCGTCATAAAGTTGCGTTTGGATGTATGCTTGAAATAATCCGGACTCTGCTTCTTCTGCGAAGATAGGAGCTTCGGGGAAATTATCTACACTGCCTACGCGGGGAAGGTCGAGCGAGGCGGTGCGTACGAAGCTTTCAAAACCAATATCGGCAAGCAATGCGCTGAGAACGTCTTCGGCAGCTTCGCTTTGCGGAGTTAGGGAGAAGGTAAATTCGAGGTATTTCATTTGGGAGATTTTTAGAGGAGAGGTCTTTAGGGTACCTATAGAATATAGGACATATAGAGCACCTTGAATATCTAGAGTGAATAGATTTACTTCATACGAATGCGCCAATGTGCGGGATACATATTGTTCGCTCGGTTGCCGAGGTTATTGACAAAACCTAAAGGGAGTCCCTTAAAGGTTACGATAACATAACCTTTGGGCGCGTCAATGGTAATTGCCTCACGGCGCAGATAGGTAAGGGCTATTTCTAAATCAACTTCGCAAGTGGGGAAAGCATCTGTAGCAAGATTGAGCGCAAGAGCGAGGTCGTGAGCAGGGGCAAACTTTTTGCCCTTTTCTTCAGCCAAGGCAACTCCCACTTTGAGGCATTTAACTATATTCATTAGCCGTTGCGCCACATCTGCGTGAGATTGGCGGATAGCAGATAGTTCGGCATCGCCCGTCAAAAGAATTTTATATTCTGCTGCTTGAGAAATCCACTTCGCTACAGTACTTGCGCCAGCTGGTGTTTGAGGTTTTGAACCCTTCGTCTTTTTATCTTTCTTCACTCGAGGTTCGGGAGTCTCTGCTGTTTTACGCATCAAGCAGAGGAAGAGACCCTCACCACGTGTTAAGTGGGGGAAGAAGTGGTACATCCCATTGTTAAGTGCTGATGCTTCAGATAGTTTTTCGGGAGCGTCTAAGGTGTGTACGTTCCAACCCGACTGAACGTCAAGCGGAACGATTTCCGCACCGAGCTCCTTACAAATGCGAGCCACCATTTCTTCGTTTTCAAGGCGGTTGTAAGTACAAGTGCTATATACAAGATATCCGCCCGTTCGCAAGCAAGGCCAAATGTCGCAAAGAATACTCCATTGGCGGTCTGCACAAGTAATGACGTTTGCCATAGACCACTCATTGACCGCTCCTTCGTCTTTGCGGAACATTCCTTCTCCAGAGCAGGGCACGTCGGTGGCTATGACATCGAACATGCCGCAACTTCCGCTGAATTCATTGGGATAGGCGTTGGTCACAATAACATCCGGATGCCCCCATTTAGTCAAGTTTTCTGCCAATATCTCAGCGCGTTGGCGCATAGGTTCGTTGGCAACGAGCAAAGCACCATCAGGGAGTAAACTTCTCCAAAGTGTACTCTTCCCTCCGGGGGCAGCGCACAAATCTAACAGACGTTCGGGTGTAAAGTCGGCAGAGATTTTACGGTAGGCCTGTTCGATAAACATAGAAGCGGCTTCCTGAACGTAGTAAGCACCAGCATGGAGCGCAGGATCGAGTGTAAACGAGGGGCGTTCCTTAAGATATTTCCCCGTAGAGCACCATGGAACGTCGCAATCAATATTCTCCCCAAGTTTTTTCAATATCTCCGCGCTCTCTTTCCGACTATTAAGGCGCACACTCGTAGGAGGTTCTGATGTTGTCAGAACCTTACAAAAGCGTTGGGCATCTTCAGCACCGAGCAACGCACTCATTTGTTGGAGAAAGGCTTCGGGAAGCATGAGCGGGAAATGAGAATGGAAAAATGAGACGTGAGAAAGTCTATGCGGAGCAATTATCTGGTCGAGAGTCAATAGTTTATCTCTGTAATTCTCTCGTCTACTTGTTTATGACCAACTTGTCTACCAATATTATACAGCTACGATTCCCTTGATATGTGGATGAGGATCGTAGTTGAGGAGTTCGAAGTCTTCGTACTTAAAGTCAAAGATATTCTTCACGTCTGGGTTGAGACGCATTGTCGGAAGCGGACGTGGTTCTCGCGAAAGTTGCAAATCTGTCTGCTCCATGTGGTTCAAGTAAAGGTGTGTGTCCCCCGTAGTATGAACGAATTCACCAGGTTCTAAGCCACATACTTGCGCCACCATGAGGAGGAGAAGCGAGTAAGAGGCAATGTTGAACGGTACTCCAAGGAAACAGTCGGCCGAACGCTGATAAAGTTGCAACGAAAGGCGACCATCTGCCACGTAGAATTGGAAGAGTAAGTGGCAAGGGGGAAGTGCCATTTCGTCAACCTCTGCCACATTCCAAGCGGAGACTAGGAGACGGCGCGAATCGGGATTGTTTTTGATTTGTTCAATTACTTGTGAAATCTGGTCAATATGTCCACCTTTATAATCGGGCCATGAACGCCATTGATAGCCATATACATGTCCCAAATCGCCATTTTCGTCAGCCCATTCGTTCCAAATGCGCACACCATTCTCTTGAAGATACTTTACATTGGTATCTCCCTTCAAGAACCAAAGAAGTTCGTGGATGATAGACTTGAGGTGACACTTTTTAGTCGTAACTAAGGGGAAACCGTCGGCTAAGTTGAAGCGCATTTGGTGACCAAATACGGATTTCGTACCAGTGCCGGTTCTATCAGTCTTTATGACACCTTCTTCCTTGATTCTGCGGAGAAGGTCAAGGTATTGTTTCATAGTGGTAAAGTAATTAATTGTTTGTCGACTACAAATTTACTTTTTTTTGTCGACTATAAAGACGTCAATGATGAAAAATAACAATGACTATTGGGATTGGGGTATAAAAAAAGATTGCCATCCGGAAGTATCTCTCTCATTTCTGAGAGCCGTTTCCGAACAGCAATCGTTAAAATGTCGTTATGTTTATCCCATGAAGAAGAGCAACACAAGCTGCGCAGTAAGAATACGCAAGAACATTGTGAGCGGATAAACTGTAGAATAACCTACGGCGGGAGCATCGCTACCTACTGCCGTTTGGTTTGCAAATGCAAGTGCAGGGGGGTCAGTGTTAGAACCGGCAATAAGACCCATCAACGTGAAGTAATTTAACTTCATCTTGAGGCGACCTATGAGACCGATAATTAAGATAGGTACAGTAGTGATTAAGAAACCTGCCCATACGTAGTTGTAACCACCAGCGACGATAGTTTGCCAGAAAGTTGCACCAGCTTGAAGACCAACGCTGGCAAGGAAGAGGATAAGACCTACTTCGCGGAGCATGAGGTTTGCGGATGTAGTCATGTAAGACGCAATCTTATAACGATAACCAAATGCACCTACAAGAATCGCTACGATAAGAGGACCACCAGCGTAACCTAACTTCACAGGAACTTCAATACCAGGAAGAGAAATTGGCATCTGACCGAGAATGATACCAGCCATAATACCGAAGAAGATGGCCCCAACGTTAGGATGATCAAGGTGCTTAACGTTTGCACCAACTACGCGAGAAAGACGATCTACGTTTTCTTCCGTACCAGTCACCAAGAGACGGTCACCCACCTGAAGACGCAAGTTGCGGTTAGCGAAGAGATCCATGCCGTTACGCGTTACACGTGTTACATTTACACCATATACTGATGAGAAGTGAAGCTGACCAAATGTCTTACCATTCATAGCTTCCTTTGTCACGATAAGACGGCGAGAAACGTAGTTGCGCTTGTCTGTGTCTGTATTCCAAGTCTTGCCTTCAACGGCTTCACCCATGAGTTCTGTCATTGCCTGAGCTTCCGTCTCAGTACAAACGAGGTGAATTTCATCACCAATTTCCAACTTAGTTTCGCGGTTGGGGATAATCAATTCGTCGCCCTTGATAACGCGAGATACGATAAATTCGCGGTTGAGGAAGTTGCGGAGTTCTTCAAGTGTCTTGTTGATAACCGCATAGTTTGTAACCTTCAATACAAGGTGCTTAGGCGTAGCGTGAGGATTGCTTTCTACTTCCTTGCGAAGCTGTTCGCGCTCCTTGTTAAGATCAATCTTGCAGATGTAGCGGATAGCGATTGTTGCAAGGATGATACCAACAACACCAAGAGGATATGCGCAGGCATAACCGCTCGCAATATCAGGAGCTTGTCCAGGTTCAAAGAAGTTTCCTACGGTTGTTGTTGCTGCACCGAGACCAGGAGTGTTAGTTACAGCACCGAAGAGTACACCAACGAGCATGGGGAAGTCAGATTTGCTACCTTGATTGAAGAACAAGTAGTAGAGGACAAACACCATTGCAATGTTGAGCGAAACAATGCCTACAGCGAGCATGTTCATCTTCAAACCGCCCGACTTAAACGTAGCGAAGAAGCTAGGACCAACTTGCAAACCGATGCAATATACGAAGAGAATCAACCCCAACTCCATCACGAACTTGATAATCTGAGGAGTTCCGGCCATAGTGTTGCCAGTAGCTGCTTTGTAGTCAATAGCCGCATATCCAAGTTTAGGGAGGATTTCGCTGCTGATGTGACCTACGAGAATGCCCACAAAGAGCACAAAGGTTACACCTAAGGCGATGCCGCCGAATTTAATTTTGCCCAAACGTACACCCAATGAAATTGCAAGTGCGTAAGCAATAACCAAGTGGGCAATGTAAGTGCCCGGGGTTAGGTTTGTAAGAATGTTAACTAACCAATCCATGGTGATTTTATAAGATTAAGAGGTGAATATTTCAATTGCAAAATTACGTTAATTTATTTTGAAGCGCCCAACTCTTGGTGTGATTTTTTTGGAATCAAGTAATATTCCTTATGGATTGATGATGTTTACGCAAGTCGGGGTTGCAAAACGACCTAAACGTCTCTCTCTTATGGGAAATTATACTTGTCTTGTCGGTGTGTGCATCTTGTTGATTGCTAATTCAATTTTGGAGTTTAATAGACGAGTTTGGATGGTTGTCCGAAAGTACACTCGCCTTTTTTTACTTATGTTAAACGGGTCAGCAAACACTTTAATGGTTTGCCGACCCGTTAGAGTTTTACTATGTAGAATGTTGAGAGGATTACATCAACACACTCATGATCTGATTTGCTACACGATTGTTGGGGTTAATCATGATAACAATTTCAAGATACTTCATACATTCATTGTCGTTGTTTGTCTTGAAGTAGTAAAGCATCAGGTACTGAGCGCAGATTTCCTTTTGGCGGTTAAGCTTTTCGTTTTCGCCAATAAGTGAGAGCGCCTTTTCGTAGTACATCTTAGGCTTTTCTTCTGCTTCTGCGGGGTTGGTAATCCAAAGCTGTGCGCGGTAGTACCAAGGGAGATAGAAGAGCGAAGCGTCATATTTGCCTTCGTTTTCAGGAGCAGACATTTCGTTGGCAATGTTTTCGTAAATCTTATCTGCTGATTCCTTATACTTATTACGGAGGTCAACTTGAGTGCTGTCGCACTTGTTACTTGCAGCCAAGTAAAGGTTTGCAAGACCAAGGTCATCACCGAGGCTCTTTTCCTTACCGATGAGGTTCAAGTACTTTTCGTAGTATTCAATACCCTCTGCTGCCTGACCGAGCTGACGGTAAAGTTCTGCAACTGCCTTGAAGCCTGGAGCCTTAGTAGAGTCGATCGCAAGCCCCTTCTTGTAGTATTCAACTGCCCCTACCTTGTTTTCAAGACTTTCTTCATACTTCGCAGCATAAAGGTAGTCCATGTAAGTGTAAAGGCTATCTGCGTATTCCTTATTTGCAACGTATGCAGAAGATATCATTGCACCGTCAATATTTTCAGCATCTACGTCGCAGAAGAACTTATATGCCTTGAGCACCTTTTCACGGTTTGTGTCGGGAGCAAGCTTGAGGTCGAGTGCGAGGTTACAGATTCTCTGACATTCCTTAATGAGTTCAGCCTTTTCTGCATTATCCTTAGGCGTCATCATTTGTACTGTGAAGAGGGCATAACAATAGCGTGTTGCAGCACGATATTCAAGTCCTTCCTTAGTTTGGGGAGCCTTTGCAAAGTAATCCTTGTAGAACTTATTAGCTTCCTTCAAGTCCTTGATGAGTTGTGCGCCTTCTGCCTTTTCTGCATATTCGTAGTGAATATCACCGAGTTCCTTGTCTGCCTGATAATATGAGGGATCATACTTCTTGAGTGCTTCGAGTGCTTCGATTGCTACGATTTGGTTTTGGTTCTTGTAGATACGAGCCTTCAATTTGAGGGCTGCTACGTTACCTTCGTTTTGGCTAAGAAGGACGTCGCAGAAACGACCCGCATTACCATAGTCACGACCGAGCATTGCTGTTTCCATGCAGAACATAAGAACGTATTCTTCTGTAGCAGCAGGAGTTTCGTATACCTTGTCCGAACAAATCTTAGCAGGACCGTAGTAGCTGATGTCTGAAGTACTATTTGTTACGAAGTAGTGACCTACAGCAACAAGAGCTTCGGGCTTACGCTGAATAGAGCGGATAAGGCGCTGAAGTGATTTGTTTGCCTTTTCTGGTTCAGTGAACATCGTGTTCATGTATTCGTCACAAACTGCTTGGTGCTTGGGGTCAAGCGCAGGTACGTTGAACTGAAGTCCCTGGAACTTTTCAGGCTGTGCCGCAGTTTCTTCTGTTGCTACCTCAGCTGTTTCCTGAGCAACAAGGGGAGTAGCGCTACCAAAAGCAAGAAGCGCCATCATCGCAAGAGAATAAATTTTCTTGTTCATTGGAGTATAGATTTTTATTTGTTAAGCATGTTAAGCAGAGCGCAACTGAATAGAGCGCTCCTTAATCTCTGCAAAAATACGAATAAATAAATAAATGTGGCAAAGATTTTCTCTCAAAAGATATTAACGCGGACTAAAATAATGTTAAGACGTCCTCATCGTTTTATTGGAACCGCTAAAAATGATATTTCAAAGCGCTAATTTTGAAGGATAAGTATAAAAGCTTTCAATTTAGAGGGTATGGCTTAGAAATACATTCGAAAGTGAATCATTATATGGTGATATGAATTGTTTCTTGTCTGCTGAAAACTAAGTCTCTTTTATTTTAATTCAAAGTGACTTAGTTTGTCTTAACTAACTAATAAGATTGATTAATTGAAATGTGCTTTGGGATGGTATTGATGTGACACTAAATGTCTGAGTATGTGAATGCTAATGTGATGACTTAGTTGAAAGAAACAGAGAGGACGCGACTCAATGGTGTGAGTGTGTCCTCTCTGTCAGTTGGATAGAATATGATATGACGTTTGAGGTGGAATGTGAATTTAATACCATTCTCCGCCATCGTCTTCAAATTGTTCGTCCTCCTTATTCTTTGATTTTTGTTGCTCTATGCGTTCAAGTTCTTCGGGAGTGAGTTCATCTTCATAGCGTTGGAGGGGTTCTTCTTCCTTGGGTAATAATTCAGGATTGAGCTCCAAGGGTTGGAAATTCTCATCATAGAATTGCTGATAGTCATCGTAACTATACATAGTGCCCAAGAGGTTGAGATTGGCTTCAGCTATGAGGAATGTTCTGGCATGGCGCAACTGCTTTGCCAATTCCTGGGAAATGGTGATGCGTTGTGCGTAAGCGTGTGCGTCTTCATAGGACTTGAAACCGCCTATAACGAACTGCGTCAAGGCTTTACCGCGTTGCTGTGTGATACTAAGCTTGCGCGAAAGGAAAGCAGTGAAGTTGAAATGCGCAATGTTGTACAACAGACGGTTGGCGTCGAGCGAATCAGTAGGATAAGCGATAAGGAAACAGAAGGGCGTTTCGCGGTCAGGCAAAAGCTTTTGCCCTTCGGCGATATTTGCTGCTTGCTCTTCGGTACGCTGTGTGCGCATTGACCAAAGTGAGCCAATGTCTAAAGCTCCTCCTTCAATTGAACGCCCACTTTCAAGTCCGTTAACCATCATTCCGGCCATCGCACTCACATCGCTTTCGGGATACTCCTTAATGAGTTGGCGTAAATCCTTAATTAGAGTGTCGGCAGGTGAAGTTGCGATGCGACTTAAGATATCTACGAAGATGAATTTCGGACGATTGGCCCCCTTGGGGAACTTCTCTTTCGCGTAAGCCTCATTAGCCCAAACGGTTTCGTTGTCGCGGTCGCGATAAGCAAGGTATGTGGCACGGTAAAGCGAATCTTCAACTTCCTTACCGAAGCGTGCGAGATATTCAAAGTCGGGGGCTGTAATCAACTTCGTAATGTCGCTATCGGGATAGTAATTTGCGAGCAAATCTCGGAATTCGTTCGCTCGATCTGTCCGTCCCCAACGGGAGTAAAGCAGGAAGAGGTGGTAATAAACGTCCTCCATCTTTTCAAAATCGGGATAGTCGGAGTAGAGACGTGTGAAAGTTCGTTCCGCAAGTGGAAAATCCTCCAAACGGTCTTTCTCAATGACGGCAGCTTCGTAAAGAGCATCCTTGATGATTGTGTGAGCTTGTGCCTTTTGTTCGGCAGTGAAGGGGATTTGCGCCATGTAGTAGGCGCGCTTATGCGGATCCTCGGCCTCAGAAAGCTCTTTTGTCTCGGCGATGGAGTCATTGCTTAACGAATCTGTCACAAGGCTATCAGCGTTTGCTTCATCGTCGGTATCTGAGTCGTCAGCCATTTCAATAACGGTACGATTGCTACGTCGCCAATGGTCTTCCAATTTTCTATTCCCCCAGGTGCGCTTAAATGTTTGCTTACCCTGAGTTACGGCGGTCGTATTGTAGAAGTACCATGACTTATCTGCGCCCGTTTGTTGGCTTGGACGTTGTTGTTGAGATGGGGTTAGTCCGCCTTCTTGCTGACGTGCGTTTGCGGCAGAGTCGGCGGCAAGCTCTTGAGCTTCTTTCTCTTTGCGCTTTAGCTCTTCAATAACGCGGTCAATGGCTTCGTTGCGTTCCTTTTCGGAAGCTGTGGAGAGGTAAAGCAGACTGTCTTGCAGGTGAATAGCAGACGTGTGGGGTACTAAGGCATCGAGCACGGTTGAACGATGCTTTACTTCTTCGTATTTGTCGTGCTCTTTATGTAATGAGCCTATGGCATCTCCGTAACAGGTTTGTGCGAGGTCGTAACGCCCTTGCTCCCAGTAAAGTTCTGCCAAACGGAGCACGAGAATGCCTTTCTCTGTTCCATTACGGGTTGACTTTTGGCGTCCCTTCTCGTATGCGGAAATGGCATTCACCGTATCGCGTTGTGCGAGATAGATGTTGCCCATCGCATAATAGATTTGGTCGAGATAATCTTTGTTTTTGTCCTCCGAAGCCATGCTTTTCAGACGACGTACCATCTTTTTCGTTTCCGCCCCTCCGCTCATGACTTCCGTTTGACAGATGCGCGCATTGAAGGCTAACTCATAGGGTGGATTCTTACGGATGCACGATTGATAAGCTTTGAAGGCCTCCGCTTTGTGTCCCTGATGTTGCATAATCTGTCCGAGCAGGAAGTAAAGACGTGCTTTCTGATAGTTAGATGATGCATCTTTCACGGCCTTCTTTAAGTAGGGGAGGGCGTCGTCAAAGCGTTCCTGGCGTAGGAGTAGGTTGGCCTCACTCAAATTTGCGATTTTGCGCACACGAGGTGTGATACTATCTCGCTTCATTCGGCTAACGATTTCCTCTGCGTCATAGAACCATTCTAATTCTGTATAACAGCGGATTAAGTAAGCGCGTGCCTCGTTGGCGATAGTGGGTTGTGTGGCGTAATGGCGGGTAATGTAGGAGAAGGTTGAGGCTGCTTCAAGGAAATCTCCCTTTTGGAATTGTGCCTCACCCATAAGCAACCAGGCATGTTTGAGGAAGGGGTTGAATTCCTTCTGAGCGAGGTAGGCCTTCATCTTAGGCGAAGTGCGCTTTCCGCCTTCAACCTTCGGACGACGGGTTATGGAGTGCAACTGAATGGCTTTCTGACACTTGGTAATGGTTGTTTCAAAATTTCCACTCCCAGTGGTGCGACTTTTTTCGCTACCTACGAGAAACACGGGTAGAAACTCCGTGTAGTCATCCTTATGCCCTTTCTCCTTGGCGTGCATTCCGTCTTTGTAAGCCGTATGCCCATTGTAGTAAGTGTTGTATCGCGCGGTGAAGGCGTGCCACATACGCGTTGGAGCCGTATTCTTTTTGGTAGAACACGACATTATCGCAAACAATGTTGCTAAGGCAAGTATGAGGGGAAGTTTCTTCACTTCAATAATAACGAACTTGGGGACCTTTGTGAAAGGTTGAAAGACTGGGAATTAACCAGGTTAAAACTAATCGTGAGTTAGTTGAAACTAAAAGTGAGTTAATTTAAATTAAGTCTCACTTAGTTTTTCCTAAGTCAGATTGAGTAAATTTTGAAGAGCTTTAACGTCGTAAAGTGATGATTTTAGGGGTTCATTCTGCGCTCACCGATAATCAGAAATACTTCATCCTTGATAGGGTCGGGGAGTTCGATGTGGCGCAATTGGAGTGAGCGTACCCAACCTGCCACTTCGTCGTTGCGCATTGTGTAAAGGATTTCTTGAAATTCCTCTACCTCTTCAGCCGTGTACTCATCTGAACGACGCGTACGGAAGCGGTCAAGTTCTTCATCCTCATAATATTCTACATCTTTACTTACGGCGGCCAAGAGACTGTCCTTTTCACAGGTTTCATGCTGACCGCAACATTCTTCTGACTCTTCTTCCTCCTGCTGAGTGGTGGAGTCTGTCGTGACTTCTGCTTCTGGGCTCTCAGCAGGGTCTTCCTTACGCAGGAATCTAGCTGCTACAGCCACAAGAATGATAAGGGCGGAGAAAATATAGAGGTATGTCATGTTGTGAATATTTAGAGTAGAGTTTTGTGAGTATATTGGTTAAAGTTGTTCCAAATGTTGCCAAAACGAAGGGTATGACTTGCTGACAACTTCTGGATGGTTGATGCGCAATGCAGGATAGCGTATCGCACAAGGAGCAAAGGCCATCGCCATGCGGTGGTCGTCGTAAGTGTCAATGCTAATAAAAGCATTTGTGGGTAGCTCTGTGGCGCCGAAGTCGGAACAAAAGAGTTCGCTATCGTTGGCTTCTTCCACGTGAATGCCCATCTTTTTCAACTCCATGCGGAGCGCGGTGATACGGTCGGTTTCCTTAATTTTCAAAGTCTGAAGCCCCGTGAAATGGAAGGGTTGATGGAGCATGGAGCAGGTGACTACGAGCGTTTGAGCCAGGTCGGGTTGCTCCGAAAGGTCAAGGCGTAACACTTCGGGTGCACCTGCTTCTGACTTTGTGAGCACCACGCCTTCGGGAGTAAATTCCGTGTGTACACCTAAGGGAAGGAAGAACTCGCGGATGCGGGAGTCGCCCTGCAAACTATCTTTGAAAAGGTTGGGGAGCACAATGCGTGCCGCGGGGTCGGGACTTAGTGCAACGAGTTCGTACCAGTATGATGCCGCACTCCAATCGCTTTCTACGCTAAACTCTTTCAAAGGGCGGTAAGGTTGAGGCGCTACGCTGATAGTGGCTTCATCGCTCCATTCTACCTGCGCTCCAAATTGGCGCATCAGGCTGATGGTCATGTCAATGTAAGGGCGTGAAATGATAGTGCCGATGAGTTGTAGACGTAAGCCTTCTTGCAGCGTCGGGCCCACCATTAGGAGCGCAGAAATGTATTGCGAACTTACATTGGCGGGAAGTGAAATGCATCCACCCTTTAAGCTCCCACCTTGAATGCTTAATGGGGGGAATCCTTCGGCTGCGACATAATCAATGTTAGCGCCCAATTGGCGCAATGCTCCTACCAGTACGCCGATAGGGCGTTGGCGCATACGCTCCGTGCCAGTAACGATGTGCGTATCAGGAGTCGTTGAGAAATATGCTGCAGAGAAGCGCATGGCAGTTCCTGCTGCCATGATGTCAATCTCCTCCTCCTTGCTCTGTAAGGCACGGACAAGCACGCGGGTGTCGTCACAATCAGAAAGATTGTGGAGCTGCGTTTGCTTACCTGAGAGTGCAGCGATAATCAGCGCACGATTGCAAATACTCTTTGAGGAGGGAAGTGAAATGGTGGCTTGTAGGCGGTGTGGAAGTTTCACTTAAGTCGTTTAGTTTGTGCGTGAACTTTGCTTTATTCGTAGAACTGAATCACCAAATCGTTTTCCCAAGTCTTGCCAGCCTCAAGCGCCTGCATGTAAGGGCGTTCTTGGATGCTTCCGTTGAAACCTTGTTCGTCGCAAAGACCATACCAGGGTTCAATACAGAGGAATGGTGTGTGCACTCCTTGAGGTTGCCAGAAAAGCCAAACGGGTGCGGAGCATTCTACGCGAGCCACGGGTTGCTTATCAAGAGTGAGGAGTGTTGCAGCGGTGAGTTGCTGCTTGTCAAAGATGAGTGCTTCATTGTTAAAGGTTTCCACGCAGATGGGGACGAGACCTTCTTCTGTCTGGGGAAAATCAAAGCGCTCGTGTTCAGTACATCCTTGTGTGCTTGCGCGGAGTACACTATTGGGTTTGCCTTCGAGGCGCACATAACCCACAACCTCCTTGTCATCAGAGAAATCGGGGAGGTTGAAAGCGGGGTGTCCTCCCATTTGGAAGTACATTTCTTCTGTGCCCAAGTTAACGACGCGCATCGTCATGCGGAGTTGCATGCCCTCAAGTGCGTAAGTTACCTCTACACGACAGGGGAAGGGGTAAGAAACAAGCTCTTCCGCAGTTGGTTCATAGGTATATGTTACGCTGCTTTCCGTTTGCGCAGCAAGTGTCCACTCTGCCTTGCGCACAAAACCGTGCTTTTCAATCTTAAGTGTTTGATCCTTGTACGTGCAACAGCCATCCCACATACCGCCACAGATGGGGAAAAGAATGGGTGCGCGTCCGTTCCACCACTTACCATCTCCCTGCCACCAATATTCTTTACCGCTGGCATTAAGTACAACACTTTGTATTTCTGCTCCCTGTTTGCTAACGCTAAGGGTAAGTTCAGAGCTTTTAATTGTTTCCATGATAATCGTGTTATTATTATATAATGTGTATATTGAAGCAAAATTAGAAAAATAATAGGAATACATCCTCCTAAATAACACTCTAAAAACGGAGAAATATTATTTTTCTTATGTTTTTGCGTATTTTTCTGACGAAAAATTTGCGGGGTCAGAAAAAAGTTGTACTTTTGCACTCGCAATTCGGGGTGTAGCTCAGTCCGGTTAGAGTGCGCGTCTGGGGGGCGTGAGGTCGCTGGTTCGATTCCAGTCACCCCGACAGAATTGTGAAGAGGTTAGAATATTCGTTCTGACCTCTTTTTATTTTTAGGACTTTTGGAAGTGCATCCAAGTGATATAATACCACTTGAATGTATATCAAACAAAAAACTGCGAGCTCTCCGAAGTGGAAACTCGCAGTTTTTTGTTGGGGTACCCGGACTCGAACCAGGAAAGACAGGACCAGAATCTGTAGTGTTGCCAATTACACCATACCCCAAACGCTAAAATTCGACTCGCTACCGAAGCAAATCGAATTGTTGGGGTACCCGGACTCGAACCAGGAAAGACAGGACCAGAATCTGTAGTGTTGCCAATTACACCATACCCCAAACTTTCGTTTGCAAACGAGATGCCCTCTCGTTTCGGGTGCAAAAGTACAATCTTTTTTGATTCTGACAAACTTAGGTGTTGTATTTTTTCAGATTTCAGTATTTTTTTTCTTCGTGAGGCTCTAAAAAACATCGCTATATAACCCCTGCATTCCAAAACTTCTTACTAATTTTGCACCATTAATCGGAAAGTAGCGCAGTTGGTAGCGCACTACGTTCGGGACGTAGGGGTCGGGCGTTCGAGTCGCCTCTTTCCGACACAAGGCGATAAACGAGTATTTTCGGTTGTCGCCTTTTCTTTTTCATTTTTGTAATTGCTTGAAAATAAGTGTATAATCTTGAATACTTCGTTCTCATTTTCTGTTCGATAATTACAATTTTCTTTGTCAAGAAAAATTCCACTTGGGAACACTAATTTTTGCAATTCTTGCTTACTCTCGAAATAGCCATCAATCCACAAATCGCCTAATTGACAACATATTAGCATTACTCTGTCTACAAATTTTTGTTCGATAAATTTTTGCTTGCAGTTTCAATATCTCGCTCTATTTCGGCAAGTTCGGTATAATCAAATTATACGCAATAAATTTATGGAATATTTTGATTATTTTCCACAAATCCCTACATTTGCCATTAAATAGGTTGAAATGGAGGCAAATAAACAAGAACGAACTGTAATACATTTAGAGTTGGATGGAGAACACTACTATTTTGGCAGTGTCAAAGCATTGTGCGATAATTTGGGTAAAGAACAGATTGGTATTGGATACAAGAGTCTTGCCAATTATGGAAAAACTGTAGATAAACCTTATATAAACAAATACTGTATCGTTAGAAAAGGAGTATTGATAACTGCTCCAAAAGTAGAATGAAATTTAAGTCTAAAATTAACAACTAATTTATAATTACATATGGACAATATGAGCGAACTCTTTGATTCTTTTGGAGAAACAATACATGTCGAGGATGTTGAGTTGCCAAATGGCGGAATTTACAAAGGTGATGCTATCAAAAAAATAGGTAGCATGATTGAGATAAGCGGCAAAGGCGAAGTTGTTTTTCCTAATGGGGACCAGTATGTTGGAGAATGGAAATATGGATACCCATATGGGTATGGAACTTATCTATTTAAAGATGGGGATTTCCATAAAGGATGGTTTAACGATTACCAACCAAAAGGTCCAGGATATTTGTGTATGAATACCACTCGTTCTATGAATCTGGGATTTTACACAGGCGGGAAGTTGGATGGTTGGGGTATAAGTATGCGACCTGGCGGAATCGCCAATTTGTCTTTTTATAAGGATGGTACAATCGTAAAAGACCACACATCTGATTTTCAATGGATGTTTGATATGTTGTCAGAGCAAATCTTTACATCATATAAAGGAAATATGATTCAAATTTCTCCAACAAAAGGCTATATCAGATTTGGTGCACCATCACGAACCGCAAAAATCGGTTCTGCCAAATATGAAAAGAAACCTATCGGTTTCCTTTTTTCCACAGACAAAAATCTGTACATTGGACTAATTGATGACCACTGTAATCTAAATGGTTACTGTATAAAATGTACTCCAGACCATCAAATCATATCTGGAAGATGGGAAAATAACGAGTTTATCAAAAAAGAATCATTTGAAGAAATTGAAGCTTGGACAGACATAAAAATAAAAACAGAGAGGTATACAAACATTATTCAAGATTGCGACGATAACTTGCCATTTTAAACAATACCCAAAACAAAAGTAAAAGGTTTATCAAAATAAAACACGATTGCCACCGGCTGCGCCGATGGCAATCGTTGTATTTATATCAATCAAATATTTAGGATTATAATGATATAATTCTGCAATTAAGGTTTATATTTTTATGCTCTACAAAGTCCATAATGCGCTCAAAGTCCTCTATGAACTTGTTCGATAATTCGTAAGGAAAGGCGACGTTAAATGAGGGAAACAACTTGATAAGAGTTGTTTCCCTCATTTTCTTTTTCTTTTGTTGTAGGAGCGAAAAGGTTTGCTTGAGATTATTGAGCCTTCTCGTGGAGTATTCCTTGTAGTTTAGAATAAACGGATATTGTCGCGGCTCGGGCGGAGTTCGCCCTGTTCAATGTGGTGAATGATTTCCACCACACGATCGTTCATTGGTGTAGGACATCCTACCTTTCGGCCATAAGCAGATACGGCACCGTTGATGGCATCTACCTCGGTGAGTTTGCCCTTTTCGAGGTCCTGAAGCATACTTGCCTTAAGTTTGGCATGCTTACGGATAGCGATGGGAATAATGAAGAAAGAAAAGGCACGCTTCAAGGCATTCGTGTAGTTGAGAAGCTTTACGATGTCCTTACCTTGCACAGGCTCAATACGGATTCCGCCTGCTTGACAAACATCTATACATTCCTTGATTAAGGCTTGCACAATGCGGCGCGAATCTTTCGGTCCCGCAGCTTCGCCAAACGTACAGCCCAGTACAGCACTCATTCCCGAGAAAGCAGCATTGATAAGGAGTTTGCTCCAACGTGTGCCGAGGAAGTTTTCTTCTACGTCTACCGTACCCATGTGTTCAAGGAGTTCCTTTACATGGTTGAAATATGGATGTTTCTGAGGTGTGATGGAACCTAAGGCAAATGAGAGTGCGTCGGGAGCACTTGTGAGTTCACATACACCAGGAGCTTGCAACGTTGCCCCCCAAGCCACGGTGCATCCGAGTACACGATTTTCGCCTAAGACTTCAGCAATCTCAACTTCGGGAAGTCCATTTTGGAACGTAACCAATACTCCGTCCTCCGCAAGGTAGGGGCGCAACATCGCTACTACCTCGGGGTTGTGTTGTTGCTTTGTCATGAGGAAGATGATGTCGTAAGTTCCGCTCATCTCTGAGGGAGTGTAGGCCGTGACGGACTGCGTGAAGTCCATTGTTCCTACAATCGTGGCGCCCTTACTCTGAAGGGCTTCTACATGTGCCTTATTGCGGTTGATTAATTCGATTCTTACACCTGCCTTGCTGATGAAGGCTCCAAGAATAGTGCCTAATGAACCGGCACCATATATGGCTACTCTCATATTTTAATAGGATTAATTTTCAATTTTATGTTAGCCTTACGAAAGTACGACATTTTTCTCAGTTAGAGGGGAAACTGAGCTTAAAAACGTATCCCTTTAGATTCTTTCAGTATCCTTAAGAAGTAAAAGTGAGTTAATTGAATTTATAAGTGAGTTAGTTTGAATTAAGTCTCTTTTAATTTAAAGTAAAACAGTTTGGCTTTTGTGAGGGGTAAAGCTTGTATTGCAAAAAGAGGATATACGCCCCATTGGTGGTATATCCTCTTAATGTATGTGGAATAAACTTCCGTTGTAGTTTACTTTACAGACACCTTTGTGCCTCCTACGATGTAAATACCGGGATGCGTAGTGTCTTTTGTGCGACGGCCGCTGAGGTCATAAGTTGCTGCTCCCTTTTCGTCAAGGTTGGCGCTGATGATTGCAGTAGGCACTTCAACGTTACTCTTTTGGAATTCCCAAGTACAAGCTCCCCAGAATGGCTTTGTGATAAGGTATTGCCATGAGTTGGGGTTCGTGTACCAACTTGCAGAACCGCTGTCGTCTATGATGCAGATGCCTGTCTTGCCGTCAAGGTTACGCTCTTCAAGTGTCCAAAGGTATTCTTTACCAAGTTTGATGGCAGTTTCTCCGCTGTAAGCAGTGGGATAAGCCGCAGTTTCAGTAGCCTTGTTGTAGATGATAATTTTGCCGTTATTCTTCTTTTCGATGCGCCAAAGGAAACGGTCGTTTTCTTCCTTGTTGGCTGGAACTGCGAGGTCAGAAGAAGTAGAGCTTGCGGCATACTTGCCAAACCATACATTGTAGATGTAATAGTAGCAGTCTTCCGAGAGGCTCTGAGCAATGCTTGTACGCTCCATAGCTTGGAATTGCTGATAAAGGGCAAGATATTCAAGGTACTTCGCTTCAGTTACAACTCCAGCTTCAAGTGTCTGCTTCGCGGGGGCGATGACTTGTGCTTGGAGGAAGTCGAGCGCTTCTTCTGTATATTGATTCATTTCTCCGGGCTTTGCCTTGAGGGTGAGAATCTCGCACTTCTTAACGAGACCCTGGAGCTGAGCCGTGAAGTCAGTTACTTCAACAAGCTTCCAAGTGCCATTGTAGCAGAGCGCTGCTTCATCCTTCGCATACACTTCGCCAGAGCATTCTGCGCTGAGACGTTTAACACTACCCGTCATTGTGGCGTTGTAGCCGTCAACAGACGAAATTGTGATTACGCCAGGGAGGTAAGTAAATTCGCCAGTAGCAATAGTAGCCTTGTCAATACGTACAGCAGTTCCTTCACCTTCAGCTACGGTAATCGCTGTGTTGTAACCACCCATTGTGAGCTTGTTTCCGCTAAAGAGGTTGGTCATGGTGTAGCCACCTTCTGTAGCTGTAAATTGCCAAAGTTCCTCGGGCTCTGTCTGTGGAGTGTAATGGAATCTAACCTTTCCATCCTTTTCATACATTGTTGAGCCTTCGTATTGGCGCTTGTAGTAAGTAGAAGCTGATACGAGTTGGTAAGTCTTGCCAGCCTGGGGCTGTGTGATGGGCGCTTGCTTGTAAGCGTCGAGCGCTACTTGGAGTGCTTCAAACTTAGTGGAATCTGCGTTGAGCGCATCACCGGTTGCGTCGTTGTAAGCCGCTTGAAGTGCGTCATAGAGTTCAGCTGCAGGATAACCTACTGCACCACGCACGCTATTTTCAATAACGCTTGCAGCTTCGCGAGTGAGTTGTTCTTCAGCGCTATATTCAGTAGGTTCGATGAAATGCTTTCCGTACTTATAGTCGAGTGCGTCAAGAATTTCATCGTGAGACTGCATGCGGCGGTAGAAATTAACCCAGTCCTTCTTCGCAGTGGGCAACCAACCGATTTCGGCAAGGGCGAACATACGGGGGAGAAGCTGATATTCTACTTCGTCGATATCGTTAGTAGTTTCTGTCCACATGTTACCCTGAACACCGAGGGCGAAGTCTTCACGACCAGAAAGGTCGCTCAAGGGATTGAAGTTGTAGATTTCGTCAATGGAATTCACCCAATTATCTCCGTCGCCCCAACCACCGTTGTAGAGCTCGTCAACAACGCGATCGCTATTGTAAGCTTGCATGAAGTCAAGATAAAGCACCTGGTAGGGGACGATGATAGACTTCATACCACGATTAGCAGCCTGTCCGCTGTAACCGATACCGTTCCATGCCATCACTACTGGCTTAATCTTGTTGTTGTCGTTCCAGTTCTTAAGGAGTTCGTCCCAAACTACGATATCTTTATTGTAGTTATCCTTTACATAAGTACCCAACTCTTCTACCAACCAGCTCTGCAATTGGTCTACGCCAGAAAGACCGAGTTCTTCTACGCGCTTCAAGCAAAGTTCGTTTACCGCCCATTGTTCTGTGGGACATTCGTCACCACCGAAGTGAATATATTGGTGGGGGAATACTTCAGCGAGGTTGTCCATGATGCACTTGAGGAAGTCAATCACACGGTCGTCACCAATGTTCAAGACATCGTGAGAAATACCACCGGGGATGCGTACTTCATAACTCTTTGTGGGGTCGCAACTAAACTCGGGGTATGCTGCGACTGCTGCCACCATGTGACCAGGAAGGTCAACTTCGGGCATAATTTCGATGTTGCGTGCAAGAGCATAAGCAACAACTTCCTTCAAGTCTTCCTTAGAGTACCACATGCCACGTCCGTATTCTGTATCATCAAAGAATTGCTGACCATCACCAGGATTGCTGAATGAACCAGCACGGATCGCACCTACTTCTGTGAGCTTGGGATATTCAGGAATTTCAATACGCCAACCTTGGTCGTCGGTCAAGTGCCAGTGGAAGCGGTTCATCTTGTAGAGAGCCATGATGTCGAGCACTTTCTTAACTTCTTCCTTGTTGAAGAAGTGGCGAGCAATGTCAAGCATGTAACCGCGGTGGCCGAGGTGGGGTTTGTCCACGATGTTAACGAAGGGAAGGCTCCAATTGACTCCAGTCTTTACTTCTGAGAGGAAGTATTCTCGGGGTAAGAGTTGCTTCAAAGTCTGAAGAGCATAGAACCACCCGCTAAATTCAGATGCTGTGATAACAATACCGTCGGCAGTTGTGTTGAGTGTGTAACCTTCCTTAGGCTGATTGGCATCAGTGCCAAACCAAATTTCACCCTGAGCGGGAGTTTCGCCAGCTTCCTTCACAGCAAGCTGAATGCCTGAAGACTTGGCGAGTTGAGCTGCAAAGTCTTCAGCATGTACCTTCATCTGTTCGCCGGTGTAAGCAATCGCAGTGAGTGTGCTAATATTGAGGCGCTCTGTTTCGCTTGTAACTGTAAGTGAAGCGGGATAAGGGATGATTGAAATGCGGTTGAGATCGTCGCTTGCATTTACTTCAACGAACTGCACGGGATTGTTCTGGTCGTTAGAACTATTCCAGAGTCCCACACCGCGGTTTTCCGAGGGACCGCCCCAAAGGTTCATAGACACACCTGAGTTACCCTTGGGGTGAATTTCAAATGCTCCGCTATAGGCAGAGTAGGGTGTTTCAGTGATGGTGAACTTAGACACCTTTCCTGAAGTAGAAGTGGCTGCATGCACCTTTTGGTTGAGGCTTGCTGATTCTACATAGAGAGTGTAGCCTTTCTTGTTGGTAAACTGGTAGCCATCTGATGCATTACCTGTGATTTTCCACATTTGTGGCTCGTTACCAATTGCTGCTGCGGTTGTAATTTCCGCACCGCTTGTTTTTGCCGTAAAGGCATTGCCTCCATTCATAAATTGAATGAGGTACCACTTTGTGGTTTCGTCATTACTTACTGTGGGAAAACCCTGTGCGAACAGTGTCATACATCCACAGAAGAGACATGAAAGCATCATTGCAATCTTTTTCATTGTATTTCTTTGTGAGTTAGACTTGACTTTTTAAGAATCTAGAAACTCGGAGCACTAGGCTCCGAGTTTTCCTCGTTACTTTACGATAAACTTTTTTCCGTTAGAAATATAGATCCCCTTAGGAAGAGAAACTGCACTTGTAGTTGTGCCAACTGCTTGTCCCTGAAGGTTATAAATACGTGTATCGCCACCAGTTACAGCTTCAGGCGCGAGGGGGAGTTTTTCAACCCCTGTAGTAACATCTTTTACTGCAGAGAAACGGAGCTTGTAAGAATAAGTTCCACTTGTGGGGAGAACGTACTTGCTCAAAACACCGGCGCCACAAGATGCGTTACCGATGCCAAGCTGTGCATAGTCGAAATTAACATAGATATCATCGGATGCCTCCATGTTCCACTGATGCAAGTAATTGTGCTTGTACTCATCAGTATAGTTGTCAACAGTAATATTCACCTGGCCTTCTGTTTCGACCTTAATACCTTCACCATTGGCATTATAGAATGTAATCCAGCGTAAATCCTGGCGGTCGCCACTCGTTTGAGGACGTACGTAGTCAACGTGGAAATCACGCACAGGAAGGTCATAAATGCCGAGGTCTGCACCTTGTTTGCGGTCGATTGTGTTGTCGAGTGGACCGCGTGCGTAATATCTTGTCATAGACAACGCAGGGTTGAACTGCATGAGCATACCGATACGGCGGAGATTGTTGTTGTTCACAGTGTATTGCGCATTGAGGTCAACAGTACCATCACGGTTGATTGTATAAACGAACTTATAGTTGCAACGGTCTCCAGAAGCTGTTTCTGTAATATCTATGGTTGTTCCGTCTGTACTTTCAGTCACGCTGAAAGAGCGACTGCTGATTCCGTTTCCTGTAGTGTAATAAGGGTCTGTGCCGTAAGGAGCATCGTTTTCAATCCAGCGGTAGTTGCTGTAAGCAGGAGCTGTCTTACCGCTAGTGTTTGCAGGAATAACGTCAACGCCACCCATTGTCCATTGAGTAATACCATATGAAGTATGTACCTTCATGCTCATGTTTTCTCCCTCAATGTAATAGTAAAGGCCACTCTTGGTTACTTTCAGCGGAGTACCAGCAGAAGCATCGGCCGCGGGAAGTGAGTTACGCTCATTGATTGTAAACTGTGCGTTAGCAATCGCATGGCCAACCTCAGCCCAAACAGTACCTTCATTCAGACAAACAGAGATGTTGAGCAAATACTCGCCATTGTCGATGCTTGTTGTATAAGGAATAGTGATTGTTTCTTCAGCTCCTGAGAGGATTGCGGGAAGAGTTATAGTTCCACATTCTACTTCGCTACCTTCGTGAAGCACCTTCCAAGTGAGTTTCATGCCCTCAAGACTAATGCTTTCGTATTTGTTAGCGAGGGTGATAGACTTCGCATTCTTGTCGAACGACTTGAACTTGATGTATTGGTAGATGCGCTTCACTTCCGCAAGTTTGCCGGTTGGCTGACGATCGGCAGTGATGATACCGTTGTTCACAAAATTACCCTGGTGAGGTGCCTTAGGATAGTCATTACCATTGCGGTACTTATTGTAACCATTTACCTTCAATTCACCATTCTGAATATCTTGATAAGCAACGATAGCCTGGTCCACCCAGTCCCAAATACATCCGCCCATACCGTTAGTGCTGTTTTCCATCACCTCCCAGTATTCCTTAAGGTTACCTACGGAGTGACCCATAGCGTGAGCATATTCACACATGAAGTAAGGCTGTCCAACACGGTCAACATCAGATTCTACAGTAGGTACATCTCTATACATCGTACTATAAATATCTGTGGGAGAAGTTCTCGCACGTGTAGCACCTTCATAGTG
The DNA here is from genome assembly GCA_045657925.1 of Alloprevotella sp. GTDB lineage: Bacteria > Bacteroidota > Bacteroidia > Bacteroidales > Bacteroidaceae > Alloprevotella. The sequence continues at coordinate 110,521 of JAZOUA010000019.1, forward strand.
AATGGGGCGTGGGTCTAAAGCACGAGCTGCATTGTAAGCATGGTTAAAGTTTACACCGCCGTCACTCTCGTTACCAAGACTCCATGATACGATACTTGAATGGTTACGGTCGCGAAGCACCATGCGAGTAATGCGGTCAACAATAGGAGCACGCCAAGAAGAAGAAGTGTGAATGCGACCACCGTCAGACCAGTTCTTGTGGAATTCTACGTCGGCTTCGTCCATGTGGTACATACCTAAGTAGTCCATCATCGCATTCATCTTCGGGCTACGGGGATAGTGGCTTGAACGTACCATATTTACATTATTCTGCTTCATGAGCATGAGGTCCTTCCACATCGTTTCGATGTCCATAGTGCGACCTGTGAGCGGGTGTGTGTCTTGTGTATTTACACCCTTCATAAGTACACGTTTGCCGTTTACTAAGAACTGACTGTTCTTAATTGTTGCTACGCAGAAACCGTATTTTGTTGCGTGTACACTTTCTTCCTTCCCTTCAGCATCCTTCTGCACTACTTCAACTGTGTAGAGTGTTGGCGAATCACTTGTCCATGACTGAAGGTTAGACAGACTTTCAAAGAGCACTGCAAGTTTCTTTGTTGTTTCAGCAGCAGTAAAATCAGCAGTAGCCGTCTTTGTCTGCATAATATTTCCCGCAGGGTCAAGGAGGCGTACTTCATACTGTTTGCTTACTGTGAGACCGTCGCGGTTGTCCAATTCCAAATTCACAGTGACACTGCCAGCAGTAGCATCGTCAGAGAGTGCGCTTGAGATAAAATGGTCTCTAACAAACACCTTAGGCACTGCCATGAGATATACATCACGGTGAAGACCGCTCATGTGCCACATGTCTTGACCTTCAAGATAAGAACCATCTGTCCATCGGATTACGCGCACAGCAATATTATTTTCTCCAGTACGTACATACTTGCTGACGTCAAATTCAGCATCCATATTGCCACCTTCTGTGTAACCTACATATTGTCCGTTAACCCAAACGTAGGCTGCTGAATAGATACCATCAAAGTGTAACAATACGCGTTCCTTTTCCCAGCCTTCGGGGAGCGTGAAGTTGCGACGGTAACTACCCACACTATTGGGCAATCCGTTACGCATTTTGATGTAGGGAGGATTGTCAACGAAGGGATATTCAACATTGATATAGAGCGGGTCGCCATAGCCGTGCATTTCCAAACAGCCGGGAACAACCATTTTATCCCACCCTGAAGCATCTACATTATCGCCATAGAATTCTTCTCCAGGCATAGTGAGATTATCATCCAAATGCGACCAAATAAGATTCCAAGTACCATTAAGTGTCATCCAACGCGAACTCATAGTTGGATCAAGCCAAGCCTTGCCATAACGAGCGTCTGCGCGCAACGCTTCTGTTGACTGATAAGGAATGTATGTAGCATGTCCCTTTTCCTTATTCTGTTCATACACCTTTTCATCCTGCCAGAAAAGTCCTTGAGGCAAGTTGTCGTTGCTGACGCGAGTAAAACTAAAATAAGTGTCTGAGCTAGAAACGTCAGTAGTTAAGTAAATTTCATTCGCAGCATTGACTGCAAAGTAGTAATATTCAAACGAAGGAGACCACTGCGAACCTACGTTCTTACCTACCTTGAGTTGATAAGCATTTTCCATACTTTCAACTTCCAAGATTTCAAACATTTGGTTCCAATTGGCCTTGTTATCTTCTTTACCCTGAGACCACTGCAAGGGAGCCGCTCCACTTTCGAAGGCACAGTCAATACACTTACCGCAGTTCTCATTCAAGAGTTGCACCCAGAAAGTTTTTCCAGTCTGATAGGCAGGAACGCTCAACTTCCACATTTGGCTGAAAGCCTTATCCTGAGCAGGCTCAGCAATAATCTTCGCATTGTTATCATTGTTCCCACCATTAGAAAGCACCATGCCTGTATTCAAGTTCTTAATCTGATAAGTGAAGTAGGGCAAGGGAGTGTTGTGTTCGTTTACACTCATAACTTCCTTGAGTTCAAAATAAGTGCTGGTGCTTGTGAGGTTTTCAGCCATCCACAATTCCCCATTTTCGTATTCCGTTACAGCGAGTGTGGGGTTTTCTGCACAGAGCATTTGTATTGCAGAACCCGCAATACCTGGAGACTGAATTTTAAACACCTGATTTGGGTTGCTAAGATTAGCCTTCCAGTGTAAGAGCTTACCAGGGTTCTTGCTTTCCAAAGCCATGTCGATGCTCAACTTAGAGCCCATGTTATAAAACCCGTAGTTTTCCCCTTCGCCATCGCGAATCAAAGCCCACATTTGGCCTTTGTCGTCTTCCGCCATGTCGCCCATTACGATGGCTGCGTCGGCTGAGTAATTACCCGCATTGGTCATCGCTTTGCCTGTGTTCGACGACACAATTCGGTAGATACTACCAATGGTCTGCGCACTTGCCGATAAGGCAAAGACACCTGTCAAGACGCATAAGAGAAAACGCTTGACCATAAAGCTTGATAATTTCATCATAGCATTAGTATGTATTTAGTTGTGATTTACAATATACTATTTACCATTGCAAAGGTATGAAATTATTTGATAACGAAATGGATAAATATCCGCTAAAATCAACAACGGAGACACTCTGCTTGGAAAGTGTCTCCGTTGGAGGGATGTTTCTGAGGTTTAAGTATCTTAAACGTGTTTACTTATAATATTCTAAAATGTAGTATTCCTTAAACGAAGAGCCTTCGTAATTAACGTTTATGCGTGAAATTAACTGTACTTTGTTGCCATTTACCACTGCTTCGCCACCATTGAATTCGTAATCAAAATTTACTTTGATGCCGTTGGAACTTATAGACTCGTATAAGCTTTGGTTGTGGCCTCCTGTAATTCCTATTGCCCAGGGAATGAGCGTTGGGAATTCTTCTCTGCAGAATTCGGTTGGGTCGACTTGACTGTAGAAGAAGGGATTGCTGTGCCATTTCGATGGCGTGTAATTGGTAACACGGCTGTAGCCAGCTTCATCGTCATAAGTCTTCTTGACCATCGTCCAATTCTCCCATGTAAATTGCGTGATGCCTTCGTCGGGGTTGTATATTTTTACAAGTTGGCCTCCGTCGTACTCAAGGGTAAGTTCACCTTCATCTGAGTCTGTTGAGATGACGTAACCCTTTTCATTAAGTACCATCCAGTGTTTATACCCAGCATATTCGTATCCATTAGGTTCGTATGTGCCTGTGTTAGGACCGTTGTAAATTTGAGTCCAACAATCGCACTGAACAAACATTTTATTTTCTTCACTTCCTTCTTTGGGATAACTGAAAGTATATTTCTCAAAATCATACTCACCATCCCCCCAACGGTCGATAAATTCAGTAAGCAGACCTTCGCCTTCACCTTCGCCGTTATGGTTGTATACAAAAGTTTTTGTTGACAAGAGTTCGTGGGTTTTAGCATTGTAACTCTTGATGCTCTTAATCTTAGGTCCGGCAAATTTAGAGAAATATACGGGGTCGTTAGGTAGTGCAGGTTCTGACTCATCGCCTGAATCGTCATTCTTAGCTTTCTGAACAATGGTAATGTCAATCTGAGATTCGCCACTGATGATCGTAATCACCGCCGTACGTTGCTCTTCGGTATCGTTAGGAGTAAGCGAAATCTGAATGGTGTATGTTCCCGCTTGATCTCCATGGTTAGGAGAAATGATTAACCAGTCATTTGCTGACGAACGTGTTGCTCTCACTTGTGTGTACCAAGCACCTGTTGTGGTGAAGGTTACACTAGCTGCCGTTGTTGTGGAGGCATCAATTGTTTGATTTAAGAACTGTGATTGACTAGATGAAACTTGGATGTCATTAGCTCCTTCATTGTCTTCTGAACATGCAACAAGTGTGCACAGACATAATGTTAAAAGAAAACTTACGAAGTGTTTCATAACGCTAATTTTGAGAGTTTTGAACTTGTTTTAACTAACTTTTTCCTGGGTTTATAACGTGGGAAGCGTTACCTTAAAGAGTGGGTTGTCGGTGTGCTGAGAGAGGATGATTTCTTTCATTTTCTGTACCACTTCGGGGTATTTTGAAGCCACGTCAGTGTCTTCGTGGAGGTCGGTTGCGAGGTCGTAGAGGGCGCAATTGCCATTCTTTACCACCATTTTCCAATTGCCCATGCGGAGTGCCATCATGTTTGTTTCGTGGAACTCCCAGTAGAGGAAGTCGTGGGCTTCCTGGGGCTTGCCTGTAAGTTCGTTGTAGAAAGAAAGTCCGTCGAAGCAGTCGCCTGAGAGGTTTTCGTTTACGAATGCCTCAGGATAGCCACCGATACCCGCAATGTCGCAGAAAGTGGGGAGGATGTCGTAGAAGGCTAACTGATGGTCAGACACGCGTCCGGCAGGTACTGTTCCCGGCCAGCGAACGATGAAAGGCACACGGATTCCTCCTTCGTGCGTAGAGCGCTTTGTGCCCTTGAGCAAGCCGTCGCGGTTGAAGAATGAGGGGTCAGCTCCACCTTCTTCGTGAGGACCATTGTCGGAAGTGAAGATGACGATAGTATTTTCAGTCATGCCTTTTTCTTCCAACTTATCGAGGATTTCGCCCACTTGCTTGTCGAGGCGCGTAATCATACCTGCAAACTGTGCATGGGCTATGTCGGTGGGGTTATACCAAGAGCCTGCATCGCCACCGAAGGTCTTTTCCTTGCAGAAATGACCCTTGTAGGCGAGAAGGATAGAGTCCTCAGGCTGAATGAGTTCTGCGTGTGGCAATGTGTAAGTGAAGATGCCGAGGAAGGGCTTGTCGGCCGTCTGCTTGTCTAACCATGCGAGGGCTTCGCGGTGGATGAGGTCGGCAGTGTATTGCGGACGATTTTCGTAGCCGTTGCCGTACATGGGATGGGGGATGTTTTCTTCCAAAAGCACACGCACCACGCCTTCATCCCCACGTGAGGGGTCGTAACGGTTCATGAAGTTGGGGTAATAGAGGTGTGCCTGGAACTGACAGATGTAACCGTAGAACTGGTCAATACCGCGCTTGTCGGGAGTAGAAGCTGAACCTTCATAACCTCCTGCCCACTTACCAAACATCCCCGTAGTGTAACCATGTTCCTTCATGATTTCGGGAATAATCTTGTGATTGGGGTCGTAAGGTTCCTGACCGACGCGTGCATAGTCGGAGTGGTTGCCATATTGAATGCGTCCGCCACTGGGCCAATACTCCTTGTTGCCACGAACGTGCGTATGCCCAGTGTGCTGTCCCGTCATGAAACTTGCACGTGAGGGAGCCGAAACGGGGCTTCCTGCATAGGCCTGCGTAAAGCGCATACCCTGTGCCGCCATACGGTCAAGGTTGGGCGTAGCAATATATTGCTGGCCATAACATCCGAGGTCGCCGTAACCCATGTCGTCACACATGATATAGATAATATTTGGCTTCTCCTGGGCTTGGAGTGCAAGGCCCGTAAGTGAGGCTGCGCCAAAAAGAACGAGTTTGTTTGTCATCGTTATATGAGAATTATTTGTGATTCAAAATCAGTTGGTCTTCTCTATGTGAGAGAGGTGCAAAATTAACCATGATTTAGTTAAAACTAAGTGAGACTTAATTTAAATTATAAGTGAGTTAATTTTAACTAAAAGAGACTTAGTTTTTCCTATTAGAGTCGTGCTCTATTTTACAAGCACCTTCTTGCCATTCAAAATATAAATACCCTTTCGTGGTACTAATACTTGGCGACCTTGAAGGTCGTAAAATACGTTGTTAGCAGGCACTTTAACTTCTACGCCTTCGATGAGTGTTACGATGTCCGTGTTAGGAGTGAACACAGCAGTAAGGTCGGTGTTATGGTCAAGCGTGAAGGTGTACTTCAGAGATGTAGAAAGTTGTTGGTTACCTTCGCGCCACGCTACGAATCTTGCGTCGCCTTCAGCTATTGCCTTAACGATCACTTCATCGCCATTGCGCTCAATTTTAACCGTTCCGCGCGTAGCATCGTTAGGTTTAGCCGTGAGTCGGAATTCATCTTGCGCCCCTACTATATTTATAATGGCATCAAAGATTTGTCCGATGACTTCGTCTTCTGCATCAGTTAGCCCGTTGTCGGTAATGCGAATGCGCATGCGGGTTTTGCCCTCTTTGGCATCAGCAGGAACGGAGATTTCAGCCATCATGGTGCGTGCTACGTCTAATTCCGTTGCTGCTTCAAATACTCCATCGCGATCCCAGTCAAAGTAGGCTGTAGCTGTGTAACCTTCAGCGGGGGCTTTGCTCATTGTAATTGAAAGGGTAAGCGACTTGCCCGCTACCACTTCTGCCTTGTCGCGCACGTAAAGTGTGAACCATTCGCTGGGAGCTGCACTTTCGGCTCCTGAAGCAGATGTGATGGGGTAGGTAAGTGGCTTTACAGCCGCTTCGCCCGTAAGTGAGAGCTTGGAGATATACATGCCAGCAAGCGCTCCACAGGGCATTTGGTAAATCTGCGCATTGCGTGAGAAATCACTGCGAACGGCGCGGAAGGTGAAACGGTTTTTGCCGTCAAGGGTGAGTTCCGTTGTCGCATCATTCTTTGAAACGAAGGGGCGGAAGGCGTAAACGGCGTGGTCGGCAGTAAGGTCTTGAACGACAACATAGGAAGTTCCGTCATTAAGAGCCTTGCCTGTCTTGGCATTGATAATCTGATAGCCACCAGCACGGTTGCTTTCGCCCTTGAAATACCACGATTGCGCCAAATCTTCGGTGCGCTTTTCCCAAGTAAGCATTTCCTCATCAGAAGATTGGAGCGCCTGATTTTCATCATTCATCAAGAGGTAACGGTAAGAAGCTCCAACCATAAAGGGACGCAAGTCGTAGAGGTCTTCCGACTCATGGAGTGTCCAGAAAGAACCTACGTTGCCATTGGCAGCCGTCCAAGTGATGATGTAATTTGAAGCACCGTCTTTATTCAAGGCGCGGGGTGAAGACTCTGTCTTATCGTAGTTTGTACAGTCGGTAGAGCTGAACCAATATTGGCCGTAGGTGGCAGCGCCAGCCGTAGTGTTTTTCGCAACGTAGTATTCTACAGGGCTCTTACCCGTAGATACGCGACTTGCTGAGCTGGGTTCGAGATTACAACTCTGAATGTAGCGACCGGTAGCTGTATTGCGAAGATAGAAGCAGTTGGGCTTATCGGTAGAAACGAATTCCCAGAACATGCGTTTGGCTTCGTCATAATTTGAAATCACCAGGCTGCCGTCAGCTTCCTCTGTTATGTAACTGCCTGTACCCGTTTTCCACTCAATAGTATAAATGCCTTCCTTTGTATTCTCCTGTTCGGGAGTTTCAGCTGAAAGCGCACCCACGGTCAAGTTTACATGATGAGCACCTTGCTGAATGTACGAATCGGTAGCCACATGGTAGATGTAATAACCACCCTCGTTGGCAGCCTTAAAGCGGAAAGTGCAATCATCTCCAGATGTAGCCTTTGTCTGAATCAAGTTGTCACTGGTGATATAGGCATACTGATTCAAACTCATGCTCATTTGCGTTTGGAGTAAGTAATCCACACCCTCTTCTACCTGTGTGACAGAAGTGTTGTCGCTTTGACGCAAAATTTTCCACTGCGATGCATCGCCCGTACCTGTGTGCAGTGTGGCATTAGGCGCATTAAAATACATGTTTAGGTACTCGCCCGTTGCAGCATCTTTAATGAGCAAGTTACTGCCTGTCACTTCCAGGGTCCAACGAGCTGCTGTTGTTGCTGCATTCGCAGAAATAGTTCCTGCGCAACATAGAGCGACAAGCAACAGAAGAATCTTTCTGAATGATTGCATATAAGTAAGATTTTAATAGTGATTGCTTATGTTGTAAAGATACATATTTTTAGGAAATACTCCACGATGGTTCGATATAATTGGGAGAATAAATTCGTGTTGCCCGTTATTCTGTAATATGATACCTATGCAAGACTTAGTATTTGAAGCGAATTGCAAAATAATTTGTTGATGCTGTATAATATGATAAGGTCTGCAATACCTATTAGATGTCGCAGACCTTACTCAATATTTATTGTATCGTCTCAGATGTGATGGGTTGCCATCGTAGAGTGATAAAATCATCAATGCAGTTAACGCACTACGCGCTTCTTACCATTGATGATATAGATACCAGGTCCTGTAATTTTATCAATGCGTTTGCCGGTAATGGTAAAGATTCCGTACTTAAATTCACGCTCGGGCATGGCATTCTTAATACCACTTACGTCATTGTAAGCTTCAAAGAATACACGAGAACCTTCATCCTTGCTACCATCAGCGTTGTAAAGTCCCATCATAGACTTACCTGTTGCCCAATTACCATTGTGGCTTAAATAGGATTTCCCATCCGACGTCTTGAAAGCGTAATAACCACCCGTCTTATCTAATATCCAGGTATAATAAGCGTGAGTGCGGTCCTCGGCTGTCTGTGTGTACGCCTTTTGAGCGCCATCCGTCGTATTAGGTACGGTAATCATACGATTATCTGCGGCTGAGATAATTTTAATCTTGCCGTTTTCTTCCATGAAATACCACAATTGTGTCAGTTCTGCCTTATTGGGGTTCTTGTACATCAATTGGAGTTTGTAGTCGCTCTCTCCCCAGGGAATTTCATTGACGAAAACAAATTCGCTAGCGCTTCCGCCACCATCACGTCCCGAATAGATGTAATAAAGCACAGGCTTTTCGGGATTCGTAGTGATAACGAAAGGATAATCCTCCGCATTAACGGTAGCCCTTGAGGATTGGGCCGTTGCTGATGTGAGCGAGAGGAGTAAGAGTGATAGTATAAGTGTAAAATGCTTCATAGGCGATATGATTTTTATGAGTAACGAATTGCATACGGATGAGTCGTATGCAAATTCATTATCTCGTTGCGTGTCGTTCATATTATCGAAAGTGTAGATTACTTACAATGTTTCTGTAACCTAAGACTTTCAATGCTTCTTACCAAACGTCTTCGGCTTCATTGCCTCCGTAGACTTCCTTAGGAACAATTTCGATGTAGTCAATCTGAAGCTGCGAGTCGAGCTTCTTGAGAGCTGACTTGTAGCGGAGGTAATAGCTCTTGCCTGGTTCTATGCGTTGTGTTGTAACAATGCGACGGAGGTGACCAGTGTAGTCACGTGACATATTAGAACCCTTACCGTCTGTCCATCCGAAGAATTTTGGTCCCTTCATGTAACCCTGGTTACGCATGTTCTTGTCGTTTTCGATGTTAGTTGCTTCATCTTCAACGTCTGCTACCCAAGGAATTGCATTTGAGGGTGCACTTTGGCGCAAGTCATAAGGAAGCCCTGCGGGAAGTAAACGATTGGGGTCTTCACCAAAGTAGAGCTGACACATTCCGCGAAGGGTATTGTGAGATACGCCCAATCGGATTTCATATTCCTTAGCAATGGGTACGGGAGGAATACGGAACGTTACGTCGTAGAGACCCAAAATCATCATTTCGTCTCCTTGATAGTTACACCAACCTGTTGTACTGATGGGTGAGTAAGCACAGAAGAGATAGAGAACGTAGGAACTTGAGTTCTGAATGGGGAGGTTTTCAAAATATCCCGCTGGGAACATGTGGTAGTTGCCTAAGCGGAGATTGTTAGAGCTTAATTCGTGAATGATTGTAGCATAGTCTATTCGCATACGTTCACGTCCCATAAGCGTACGTTCAGCTTCTCCAAACACGAGGATATCATTGATGGGGTAAACGTAACCATTCGCAGCATTGATGCACTGCTCTTGATTGACCATAACACCTTCTCCACCTGGATGTACAGCAATTTCTTCGTATGAGCCGTTAAGGCCGTTGTCGTATTCAACAAAGCGGTTGATAAATACGGGATTGCCTTCAAATGTCTGACCGATGGCGCCGCGTGAGCCTACTTGAAGTAACTTGATGGGGTCGCGTACTTCAACCTTGTCTTGTGGGTGAATCGTTGTGTAGTAATCCCAAGCATCAGTAGGCAATATTCGTGTTTGCGGATTCTTTTGGTCAGCACCATACTGGTATTGATATTCCGTATAGTGTACAACAAGTTTGCCTGGTGCGTACTTGCCATCAATGAAGTGATACTTTACGAACTTGTAAAGCGGGTTGTTGGGGCTCTTCAAGTTATTCCAATCTTGTGTGCCGTATGCTGTTGTGATTTTAGATACACCCTTAAGGCCTTCTAAAACTTCGTTCCAGTTGGTAATGTTACCATCTTCGTCAAGCTGAACTGCGGGAACACCATAAGCTTCAAAAATGCTGTCGGTTTCAACAAAGCCGGTGTAAGCCAAGTAGCGCTTGGTGGGAACACTAAACGTACCGGGTTGCGCTTCTAACTTTTCGGGAAGATCTCGCTCTTCATAGGCGATGTCACGTTCCTGATTCATCCAAGCCCAAATGCCTGTTTCTTGAAGCAATCTTCCCATGATTTTCATGTTAGGTGCATTCTGCACCACCTGGAATACATAGTCAGACGTAGGTGCTATAACATCGGCCATAATGTGAAGCCAACCATTAGACGCTTCTAAATCGGTTTTCAGCACACCGCAAGTCTTTTCAATGTTGAAATAGATGGGATAATTGATTTTTACAGTGTCTCCATCCTTGATCTCAGGCAAAAGAGTGAGATTGTCATACTTTATGCGCTGAACCGTATCTGTTGCTTGAAGATCTTCAGAGCAGGTTAACAAACGGTCGTAAAGGTTGGAGAGGTTGAATGAACCTGCAGTGGGAAACTCTGTTGATTCGTAGGCCTGTTGGTCTCCGTTGTCGATAATGCAACTATAAACTACCAATTCAGCTTGCTCGTCAGTAAGTTCATCAATACTTGTGAGGCCTAATGTCTTCAAGTAATTCTCAACTGCTACATTGTCGGGCACAAACGCTGTGTAATTACCACGTGCTGAGAGTACGCTGTAAATGGACGAAGAATTCTCTTTTCGTCCTAAACGTACACGCTTGAAAAGGTCGCGTGCCATGGAAAGACTTGGGTCACTATCCATGATATCAGAAAGGGTTAACTCTTTCTTAATGGCAAAGTTAGACGAGTCAATGTCCTCTTCGCAGCTGTAAAAGCCGAAGAGTGAAGACGCGAAGATACAAGTTGCTATAAACTTAGAGATACCCTTGGGGGAAAATGTAGAAGTGTTCATTGTGAAAAATACTTACTTGACTAAGAGTGCTGATTCGCACGTATATACAAGTGCAAAAATACGGATAATTTATATTTTTTCCAAGATAAGTTCGCAAAATGTGTTGTTGGAGTAACAAAATGGTGCTGAAAAAGGCTTTTAATGGCTGCTTATGTGGTGAAAATCCTAATGTTTTTGCTTTCAGAAATGCAGAGATGACAATGAAAAGGTGTCTGACAAAGGTTGCGTGAATCAACTTTATCAGACACCAATGAATGTTGCTTAAAGATTCAAATGGAATTCAACCACAGCTTCAATGCCCTTACGAAGCATATCGAGCGGGAAATTTTCGTTGGGCGAATGGATAGCGTTGCTTTCAAGTCCGAAGCCCATAAGGACGGTTTTGATACCGAGAACACGCTCAAAGTCGCTGATAATGGGGATGGAGCCTCCGCGGCGAACGGCTAAGGGGCGCTTCCCAAAGGCTTTTTCAAATCCAATTTCAGCCGCTTTATACGCAGGAAGTGTTATGGGGCATACATAGCCTTCTCCACCGTGCATGGGGGTGACTTTAACCTTAACGCTCTTTGGCGCAATTGCGGTAATGTAGTCGATGAAAAGTTGAGAAATCTTTTCATGTTGCTGATGGGGTACCAAGCGTGTTGAAACCTTTGCGTAGGCTTTTGAAGGGAGCACCGTTTTAGAACCTTGTCCCGTATAACCTCCCCAAATGCCACATACATCAAATGAGGGGCGACAACTGTTACGCTCAATCGTTGAATAACCTGCTTCTCCGCTCACTTCATCAATATCAATGGCCTTTTTGTACTTCTCAATGTCGAAAGGAATACCTGCAATCATGTCGCGTTCTTCAGCCGAGAGTTCTTCAACGTCATCGTAGAAGTGGGGGATGGTAATTTTCCCGTTTTCATCGACAATTTGTGCCAACATTTTGCAAAGTGTATTGATAGGATTGGCTACGGCGCCACCGAAGTGTCCTGAGTGGAGGTCGCGGTTAGGACCTGTTACTTCAATTTCCCAATAAGCAAGACCGCGGAGGCCTGTTGTAAGCGAGGGGAGGTCTGCGCTGAGCATACTAGTGTCACTAACGAGGATGACATCCGCTTTCAGGAGTTCCTTGTTGGCTTCAAGGAATCCACCGAGCGAAGGACTTCCGATTTCTTCCTCACCTTCGAAAATGAACTTCACGTTGTGACGCAACAGGTTGTGTTTTACCAAGTATTCAAAGGCTTTGGCTTGAATCATAGCCTGACCTTTATCATCGTCTGCGCCACGTGCGAAAATCTTTCCGTCGCGCACTTCTGGCTCAAAGGGGTTGCTATGCCAAAGTTCGAGCGGTTCGGCGGGCATAACGTCGTAATGCGAGTAGATAAGGACCGTCTTTGTTGCACCAGGAATCATTTTCTCAGCATAAACCAAGGGGTTTCCAGCCGATGGCATGATTTCGGCGCGATCAACTCCCGCTTCGAGCAAAAGTTCCTTCCAGCGCTCGGCACAGCGAATCATGTCGTCCTTTCTTTCTGGCAAAGCGCTAATGCTGGGTATACGGATGAGTGAAAAGAGTTCGTTAAGAAAGCGCTCTTCGTTTTGAGCAATATAAGTTTTAACGCACATAGTTTGTGAAATTATAAGGTTATGAGAATTCGTTTGCGAAATTTTAGGCCGTTTCACTTTAATATCACGAAGGGATTGGGTGATGCTTGAAAGCGACTTTCAAGAGGGCTAAAATTAAGTGAGATTTAGTTGAAATTAACTGAGACTTAGTTCGAATTAAGTAAGACTTAGTTTTAAATAAGTGAGACTTAATTTTTGAGGAGTGTAAGGCATTGGAAATTATGAGGTTATAAAACGGTGTGAAGCCCGTGTTTAGTAACGCACTTCTAGTATGTTTTTTGCTACTTCTTCACCGTTGAGGCTCAGTGTGTAATGTGCGCAGAGGGTATGTCCTTTTGGGGTGGAATGATGTTGAAGTAGTGTGGTATGAATCCCAAGTTCAAAAGTGCCATTTGGAGTGCGATAGGGGCTATGTGTAGTTGCTTGCGGTTGAAAAAGCATTTGTGTTGCGAATGCCCCTCTGCGCACCAAGCGAGCGTGGTCGCTTCCGATAAACAAGCGAGTTGTGCCGTGCTCAGGTTCTTCATATGTCAACAGAATGAGGTCGCCTTGTTGTTGTAAGGATCCCTCAAACGATTGCGTGATAGTTTCTTTTCCGTTGATAGTTTCGGTATGTAGAATAGTGGTGATAAGCATGGCGTAATCCTTAGTTTATGGGCGGTGAACGATAGAGGGCTGAATTTTTGATTCGCTTATCAGCGCATGAATTACTTGCCCTTCATCCAAATAGCTTTGCCTTGATAAATGTATATCCCCGCTTTCGTCGGGGGATGGTTGAGCTTGCGCCCATCAAGGGAGTGCCATTCCGTATGTCCTGTAGGAGATGGTGAGAGTGTGGTTATCCCATCTGTAGAAGGCGTTGAGAATGTTAATTCTTTCACATCGTGCCAATCGTATTTCACTTTGAAAGTGTAAGTCGTATTGGGCTTTAGATTGCGAAAGACGACGGTGTCTGTGTGTGCTTCACCAGGGTTGAGGTAAATGACATCCGATTGCTGATACGCCCCAGTGTAATCACGACACGTGGTGCCCTTATCCAAGAAATAGCGTTGTAAAATTCCTGCACGTGCTTTGGCAACGGAGGAGTTGGAAATTGTAACCACAAACTGAACTTCATGGGCATTGGGGAACGTAGGCGCACTAATTGTGTGCTTCAAAATATGCTTTTCATTGGGGATGACTTCCACCTCCAGCGTTTTAAGCACGAGAATGTCATCCGGAGAAATGCTTAAAAGTCGATTGCCGGTCTCTGTGAACCAAGCATCTACCACCACCTGGCGACTTTCGCCTCCTGCAAGGGTAACTCCTGTGAACGCTACGTAATCGGCTTGCTCAAAGAGGAGAGTGTCGGTTGGCGCATTGGTAAAGAGTTCTAAAGGAGTCGTTAAGGTTTGATCGGTAGTGTTGCGTAAATGGATGGCAATGGGAGTGTATTTCCCCTCTTGAGGAACGGTGAGTGGGTAAATGCTGTCGATGACAATTTCCGTGCCATTGCGTTCTAACGTGTCGGGCAAACTAACGGAAATATTGTCGGGATGGAGCAACAAGGCTTCCTGATTGCAGAAAAAGCCTTGGGCTGCGTGTTCATCACGTTTGTTTTCATCGTCTTCATAAAACGCTAGGATGTCTAAGCGGAAGTATCCATCGTAAGCTCCTCCGTATCCCCAATTGACATGAAAGAGACCTTCTGCATCAATGCCGTCAATGACAAAAGCATGTCCCTCAATGAATTGCGTATATCCCGCATAAAGCACGGGACGTCCTTCGCGCACTTCATTGGCAATCATTCGCACCCACTCTTGTGGGGCATATTTGTAACTATCAGCGTGATGCACGAAACCATATCCAAAAGCGCGCTTCAAGGGCTCCACTACGCGCCGAACGCTGGCTCCACTTTCGTGAACCCCCCAGTTCATATGTGCCGCCATTCCGCAATACAGATTCAAGCGAGCTATAGCGTCGAGAGACTCAGACGAAGCATTCTCCGTATCATAGTTGTCAAGAATCAGGCGCGTATCAACCCGAGCACTGGGAAGCACATCGGGAATGCTGTAATGCTCCGTTTTCCACCCATGAAGGGTGTCTTGTAAAATGATTTCGCGTTGGTAATATGACAAACACTCTTCAAGCGCCGTAGCTACACACCCCACGACACAACGTTCCTCACTCATCGTACCATCGTCGTAAGTGTAGTAAGGGCAAGCTGCATTATAGGGATCTTTTTGGTGACGCACTGTGGTAAGTAAAGGACCAGCAGGGGCACCTGGCTGAAGAAATAGGTCTGATTGAGACGTAGTATTTGCGCTCGCTTTATGAAGTAGTGCGGTGAGGGTGGGAGGAAGGGGTTGTTGCGTTCTGAGGCGCTCGCTGTGTGCTTCTCCGTAACCTAAAGCAATAGGATTGCCATCTAGTTCTCCCACAATGACAAACGCATCAGAAGTGGTAAATACATAGCTAGAAGGGAGGGATGCCGTGTGTTGAATGTCTGAGACTCCAGCGCTACGGGTGGTTTGCATTTGCAGGAATTTGTAGGCAAAATCTCGTGCGCTCTCCTCGTCAAGAGGCTTGGCGTGAAGGATACCCGTTGAGAGTAAGAGAAGTAAAGATCTGAGGAGTGCAAACTTTTTCATAACCGCAAAACTACAATTTTTTTTTCAATGCGCCTATACAACCTCTTAAAACCATTCCACGTTTTGTGTATGACACATCTTAATATTTTATATTTAATACCAATAGATTCGTGGAAAAGTTGTAACTTTGCACCCCGAAAATAAATACTCTAAGGGTTGAGAATGAATATTTAAGCACTCTAAAGAGGATGAGTTAAATGCAACTCAGACCTTTAATGGATTCATTTTGCCCTAAACCATCCACAAAGAGACTATGAAAAAAATCTTACTCCTTGCTGGAGCTTTAGCGCTCTCGGCGGTTACAATGGCACAGGTAGCTGTGCAACCCAAATGGGACTTTACGTTGGAGCGTATGATGCGCGGTCAGCAGCAAACGCTTCTTCCTGCAACGCGTGGTGCAGGTAGCGGTGTGACTTCAGTAACGATTGAAGTTACAGATGCAGCAGAGGTTATGACTTTCATTCAAAATGCAGGTTATAAGGCCACACAAATTACGGATAACGTTGTAACAGCTATTATTCCCATCAGTTTTGTAGAACAGTTGGCTACTCTTGAGTCAGTACGTTTGATGAACGGCCCCGTAAAGATGCAATCCGCAATGGATAAGGCGCGTGAAGTTGCAGGTGTAGACGATATTCATACAAATGCGCTCAATGAATTTGAAACTCCTTTTACGGGTAAGGGCGTTATCGTGGGCGTTATCGACCAAGGATTCCAGTATCGCCACGCTGCATTTATGGATAAAGACAAGAATACGCGTGTCATCTCCTTGTGGAACCGTGAAAACTATCCCAGTGATGGTCAGCCTACAACGAATATTCCCGATAGCGGTCAGGCAGACCAGGCAGGCGGTCACGGCAGTCACGTTACAGGTATTGCAGCTGGTTCTAAGGTTTCAGGATGTGATTATTATGGTGTGGCTCATGAAGCTGACATCATTATGATTCCTTCTACACTTGCGGATACTGAAGTACTTGAAGACGTTGCTCACATCAAGAAGGTTGCTAAAGCAGCAGGCAAACCTTATGTAATCAACATGAGTTTCGGCAGCCAACTCGGAGCACACGACGGAACAAGTCTTTACGATCGTACACTTAACGCACTTGTTGAGGACAACAGCGGTGTCTTTGTTTGTGCAGCGGGTAACGATGGTAATAATAAGATTCACACATCTCATACATTTACTGCTGATGATGAAGTGCGTTACGTTCTTATTGACCATACTACAACCTCTCAGAAATATAGTTACCTCGATATTTGGGAACAGACTGGCGATGGCAATCAGAATATTACCGTAGAGCCTTGCTACTTCAAGACAAGCACAAAGAGAGTTACCACATACACAGCTGGTCGCAATTCTTCTACATCAATCCAGTCGGGTATTGATAGCTATAACAAGAAGCAGAATTACACGATAATTTGTATGCATGAAACCCTTATGCAAGAGGTTGGTGCTGAAGATATTTACTTTGGTGTGAAAATTACAGGTAAGAAGGGGGCAATGGTACACGTTTGGAATAACTCGAATTTGGGAGATATTTACGTTCCTGCCTCTGTGAGCCCTGTGGGGGGGGCAAAGAAGGAACATTTCCTTCCTGGTGACTATGAGTATACGCTTTCGTCCACTGGTGCAACTGCCACAAAGTCAATTACTGTCGCTTCTTACAACTCAGGACGTTACAATTGGTTGCCCCTTGGAGGTACAACAGAATTAGGTTACTCTGACTATAAGAAAGCTGGAGCAATCAGCGCTTTCAGCGGTCGTGGCCCATCGCTCACTGAAAATGTGATTCACCCCACAATTACGGCTCCAGGTGCGGTAATTATCTCTGCGCTCAACAGCTATTCAGCAGGATTTAGTTCAAAGGGTAATAGTGTATGTGCTTCTGTGAAGTTGGGTAGCAATCCTAAGCAGTACTACTACGGAGCGCAACTCGGTACGTCAATGGCAGCTCCCTTCGTTACAGGGGTAATTGCACTTTGGTATCAAGCGAATCCCAACTTGACCCACGAGCAGATAATGACTATCCTTAAGGAAACGGCAATTAATGATGAATATACGGCTGAAGGTGGACAGAATGCTTGGGGTTATGGTAAGATTAATGCCTATGAAGGTTTGAAGCGTGCGCTTAAGTTGGCTTCAACTGACGGTATTAATGATATGCAAAACTCTGAAGCGCCCGTTTCTTTCCAAAAGGGTAACAACGCTTGGCGCATTCTCTTTAATAACAATGAGTCTGTGGCTACAATTCGTGTAACCGACCTCAATGGTCGCCTTGTTGCAACGCAGACTATAGAACAGGCAAAGCGTGGTGAGGAAACAATTGTTTCGCTTGAAACACTCCCCGCTGGCGTTTACCTTATCAATGTAGCAACAACAAAGGCTAACATTACGCGTAAGGTAATGAAGAACTAATCATTCAATCATAGGGATTTATAGCTTCTATAGATAAACTATAGTATCTATAGTCCCTATAATTTTCTATATCCTGCCGCCTCTTTACGACGACACACAAACTAACATACAAAAATGGAACGCTTTAAATTCAATCCGCGCATTGTGCGCGATTTGCGTAATTACAACAAAAGTAAACTTGCGGCCGACACTATGGCAGGTCTTATTGTCGGTATTGTAGCACTTCCCCTTGCTATTGCTTTTGCTATTGCAGCAAGTCCAGGTGGGGATGCTAACCACACAATTGGTCCTGTCGCTGGTATCATCACAGCAATTATTGCCGGTTTTATCATTTCTGCTCTTGGTGGTAGCCGTGTGCAGATAGGTGGCCCTACGGGCGCCTTCATCGTAATTATCTATGGTGTAGTTGCTCAGTTTGGGCTTACAGGATTGATGCTTGCTACGATAATGGCAGGTATATTCCTCGTGTTGCTCGGAGTCTTCCGCCTGGGTACGATTATTAAGTTCATCCCTTACCCCATTGTGGTCGGTTTTACGAGCGGTATAGCGGTAACGATTTTTACGACTCAGGTGAAGGACCTTTTTGCCCTCCAAATGGATGCTGTTCCTGCGGAATTTGTAGAGAAGTGGATAGCTTACGGAAAGAACTTCTTGACGCTCGATCCGGCTACGACTATCGTTGGTATTTTGAGTATCGTAATCATTGCGCTAACGCCTCGTTTCTCTAAGAAAGTGCCTGGTTCGCTCGTAGCTATTATTCTTGCAACAGTCGTTGTTTATGCCTTGAACGCAGCTGGTGTCACAAAGATTGAAACAATTGGCGACCGATTTGGAGAAATTAAGGCGGCTCTTCCTGAAATTACTGCACTCAGTATTTTTCAAGGTGGGGTGACATGGGAAATGATTAATACGCTTATCCCTACTGCCATTACCATTGCTGTACTCGGAGCTATCGAGTCGTTACTTTCAGCTACAGTTGCGGATGGTGTAACTGGTCATCACCACGATTCAAACCAAGAACTTGTAGGGCAGGGTATTGCCAATATCGTAACTCCTTTCTTTGGTGGTATTCCTGCAACGGGCGCGATTGCACGTACAATGACAAATATTAATAATGGTGGTCGTACGTGTATAGCTGGTATTGTTCACGCTCTCGTTCTCCTCGTTATTTTTATTGTGCTCATGCCTTTGGCAAGTTACATTCCTATGTCATGCTTGGCAGGTGTGTTGGTTGTTGTCTCATATAATATGAGTGGTTGGCGCACATTCCGCGAGTTGATGAGTAATCCCAAGAGCGATGTGAGTGTGTTGATTATCACTTTCCTCCTTACTGTCATTTTCGACCTTACAGTTGCGATTGAAGTGGGACTCATTATTGCTTGTTTGCTCTTTATGAAGCGTATGACGGAGAGCACACAAATCAAGGTGCTCACTGATGAGATTGATGCTAATGATGAGAGTGACATGCTCCTTGAAGAACATCTCCAAATTCCCGAGGGAGTTGAAGTTTACGAAATCAATGGTCCTTACTACTTTGGTATAGCCAATAAGTTTGAGGAAATGATGGCTTCAATGGATAACAATCCTCGTGTGCGCATTATTCGCATGCGTCGCGTACCTTTCATAGACTCTACGGGTATTCACAACCTCCAGAATCTCTGTGATATGTCACAACGTGAAGGTACGGATATTGTTCTTTCGGGTGTAACACCTGCTGTTCAGCAAACGCTTGAGCGTGCTGGCTTCTACCGTCTTATTGGTAAGGATCACATTTGTCCTAATATTAATGTTGCTCTTGATCGCGCATGCGAATTGATGAGTGAATAATTCTTCACTGCATATTCAAATCCTAAATACCAAAAACAGCGGGAACGCCTAAATGTTCCCGCTGTTTTTTTGTATTTGTTCCCTAAAAAGGTTAGGGCGCTTCGTCTATTTTATTTAACGATGATCAAGAAATACTTCTTCTTGCCCTGCTGAGCAATGAGATATTTGCCGTCAATAAGGTCGCTTTCTGTGATTTCTTGATCAAATGCTGTGAGCTTTTCCTTATTCACGCTTACGCCACCGCCCTGTGTGAGCTTACGCATTTCACCCTTTGAGGGGAAACACTTTGTAGTTTCAGCAAGAAGGTCTACGGCCTTTGCGCCCACCACTTGGTCACGTGAAACTTCGAAACGGGGTACGCCGTCAAATACAGCAAGGAGCGTAGCTTCGTCCAACTTCAAGAGGCTATCTTTTGTCGCCTTACCAAAGAGGATGTTGGATGCTTCAATAGCCATTTCAAGATCCTCCTTGCCATGAACGAGGATCGTTACTTCTTCGCCTAAACGACGTTGGAGTACACGGCGACCAGGATCTTGATCGTGCTCTTCGATGAGTGCGTTGATTTCTTCCTGTGTAAGTGAAGTGAAGATCTTGATGTAGCGCTTTGCTTCTTCATCGCCCACATTGAGCCAGAACTGATAGAAAGC
This sequence comes from Alloprevotella sp., assembly GCA_045657925.1. Lineage (GTDB taxonomy): Bacteria > Bacteroidota > Bacteroidia > Bacteroidales > Bacteroidaceae > Alloprevotella. The sequence goes on from JAZOUA010000019.1 coordinate 130,765, forward strand.
GTAGGGCGTAGTGCGGTTGCGGTCGAGCCAAACATTGCCTTGCTCGGTCTTACCAAACTTCTTACCATCAGCCTTTGTGATGAGGGGGCAAGTGAGTGCGAATGCTTCAGCTTCACCTCCGAGTGTGCGGCGAATAAGTTCCGTACCTGTAGTAATGTTACCCCATTGGTCTGAACCACCCATCTGAAGTTTACAATTCTTTTCGCGGTAGAGGTGGAGGAAGTCGTAGCCCTGAAGCAACTGGTAAGTAAATTCAGTGAATGAAAGACCGTCGCTAGCTTCGCCATTGAGGCGACGCTTTACAGAGTCTTTAGCCATCATATAGTTTACAGTGATGCGCTTACCAATTTCACGAGCGAAATCAAGGAACGTGAAGTCCTTCATCCAATCGTAGTTATTCACGAGTTCAGCTGCATTGGGAGCGTCACTTTCAAAGTCAAGGAAGCGACTGAGCTGTTCCTTAATGCACGCAACATTGTGACGGAGCACTTCTTCTGTGAGCAAGTTGCGTTCTGCACTCTTGCCTGAAGGATCGCCAATCATACCTGTAGCACCACCAACGAGGGCGAGAGGCTTGTGGCCTGCCTGCTGTAGGTGACGAAGCATCATTACGCCACAAAGGTGACCGATGTGAAGTGAATCAGCAGTGGGGTCAATACCAACGTATGCTGTAACGGTTTCACCTTTGTCAAAAAGTTCTTGAGTACCCGGCATCATCTGGTGAAGCATGCCGCGCCATTTGAGTTCTTCTACGAAATTCATATTGTGAATATTTTATTTCTAATTTGGTTCTGCAAAGATAATTATTTCTGCTCTATAAACAGAATTGGCTATAAACTTTGTTAGGAAGAAGAGTCATATGCGTTCTGCAGAGTAATTCCCTTTTCCCGTCAATCTGTTTCTCTAAATCTGCGCTCCTTTGGGCAAAGAGCATAAGCTCCCTCATTATAATGTACACCAAAGGAAAGGTCAATGCCTGTAGCTAAGAGTTGCTGCGCTAGCTCTGGTTTTCCACGAAATCCATGAATGCACCAACGTTGAGTGGGGTGTAGTTGCTTGTGAAGCGCTAAAATGCGGTCAAAAGCTTTTACACAGTGAATCGTGAGTGGCTTGTGCAGTTTCTCTGCAAGTTCAATGTGTAAAGCGAATATCCTTTCTTGCTCCACTTCTGTGGCTCCTCGAAGTTTGTCTATTCCACATTCTCCAATTCTAATTACTTGTGGATGTGTCGCCCAAAAGTAAAAGCCTTTGATAATCTCATTTATGTTTTCATCCTCTGTCCACCAAGGGTGTATCCCTACGGAGTATGTGGCATCCGCACGTAACTCAGCCTGTTCTGGGTAAAGCATCCATTCAAGAGGAATATTTATGATTGCAGGAAGAGGTGCGTTAAGATCATGAGTGTGGAAATTCATAAGAATGATAATTGAAGAAGACCTTAATGAGATTATCCCCTATCGCATCTTGTTATTGTCTATAATGGGCCATATTCGCTAAATATAGTTTTTTTATGGTACTGGGTCATACCCATGCCCTCCCCAAGGATGGCATCTTAATATGCGGCGAATGGCTAGCCAAAGTCCTTTAAACGGGCCATGCTTTTGTATCGCTTCTACTGCATATTGCGAACACGTTGGAGTGTAGCGACAAGCAGGAGGTGTAAGGGGGGATATAAACTTTTGGTAAAAGCGGATGGGAAGTATCAACAAACGAGTAAGCATAAATAATAATTAATTTATTGGATATTCCTGACGTAGTTGTTCTCCCACGCGTTGGAGTAGGTTGACTAATTTCTTCTCAACAACTGTTGACTCTATAGGCTTATCAGAAAGCCACATAAAGGCGATGTGTAATCCTTGCTTAGGTTGAAGCGCTTCCATAAGGATGGCTTTATTCAAACGATAAGCCTCTCGCAATTTGCGCTTTGCTCGGTTGCGATCTACGGCATGGCGCAATTTGCGCTTTGGCACACTTAGCAAAACTTTCACCTGCGGACCCTCACGATGCATCACCTCACGATAGACCATGCGCAAGGGATAAGCCGTCAATGCCTTCGCACCAGCGGTAAATAGATTGTCTATGTCATTGCGCAAGCAGAGGTGTTCTGCTTTAGGGAAACGATGAGTGAACATAGGGTGAGAAAATGAATTTGTGGAAATATGGAACCATTCAGCGCCGAGCAGATGGCTCGTGGTTGCCATATTTCCACAAAGTATAGGGATACTGTTGTTTAGCATTGAGGCTGGAAACCCGTGGTTGAAGCCTCGTTGCGAAGATTAAGCGTTCTCTTTCGAAAGATAGAGGTCTAAGCTACCAGTAATTGAAGGTGCCTGGGGTGTTGGTGCTTCAAGATGCATAGGAAGACCTGCTTCCGACATTGCAGCTGAAGTAGCCTTTCCGTAAGAAACCAAACGGATGTTGCGATCCTTAATATCGGGCACATTCTTAATGAGCGACTGTACACCAGCAGGAGTAAAGAGCACTACCATGTCAAAATCGAAGGGGAGTTCCTTGGGGTAGTCGTTCGCTACAGTGCGATACATAATGCATTCCGTGTGCTTCAAATTGTGCGCATCCATCATGTTTTTCACCTCATCGTTATGTACGTCAGAGAGGGGCACAAGGTAATTCTCAACTTTATGCTTCACCATCAACGGAAGGAGGTCAACAAACTTACCTGTGGCAGGGAAGAATACTTTGCGCTTACGGTATTGAACGTACTTTTGAATGTAGAGCGAAATGGCTTCTGACACTGCGAAGTATTTCATGTCCTCAGGAATAGCGACACGCATTTCCTTACACAACATAAAGAAATGGTCAATAGCATGACGCGAAGTGAAAACGATGGCTGTATGATCCAAGACGTTTACCTTCTGAGCGCGAAATTCTTTAGGTGTAAGACCTTCTACACGAATAAAGGGATGAAACACAAGTTCTACATTGTGTTTTTTCGCTATTTCAAAGTAAGGAGATTTCTCAGTAGTTGGACGCGGTTGAGAAACTAAAATCTTCTTAATCATTACTTTACAGTGTCAAGTAGTAGTTTGATTTGTGTTAGTAATCGCCAACTTATAAGGCTGGTTGCTAAATTCAGTGTGCAAAAGTACAAAAAAATATGGACATATCCGAGCAAACCTCGGAAAAATATGACTTTCAGCTTAATAAGTCGTATAAGTTCAATCACGCAAAGGATACTGATAAACCACCATTTTTGCCCCCCAATCGGTAGGTCTAAAAAAACGGTTGAAGCAACCAAGGGTAGTAGCAGTATTGCTTCGTAAAGCAATGTTACCAAGTAGGCTGTTGTCCATTCTTCAGTCTGCTCTTTAGTAAAGAATATGCTGTTTACAATGAAGTAAAGCAACAACCTAAGCAGAATAACAGTAAGTATGCCTCCCGCACCTATGGCAAAAATCCCATTCGAGGTTAATTCTTGAAAAACCTCAGGGGCAGTTTGATAGGTATATCCGGTAACTAATATGCCGACCAATAAACTTACGCTCATGACGATGGGAACGCATCCGTTGAGTTGCACGTCTAAGCGTTTGGTAAACATCTTGCGCTTGTTCTCGAATCGAAAGAAACTCGCCCACCAACCTTCTATAAAAGTCCACGAACGAGAGGCCGCCCACACTATGAGTATGAAACTCAATAGGAAGGAGGCTGTAATCCAATCGTCGTTTTGAAGAAGGTAGGGCATCTAAATAAGATAAAAGAGTAAAGAGCTCTGAGTTTAATAAGGCCTGTTTCTGCCTGTCACGGCTTGCTTATGCTTATTATGATCTGTTAAAACCTAAGTCTTAACCAGCTACTTTTTACATAGCTGCATACTTTCGCACCTCCTTGTTCCAAAGGGGAGTGGTTTCACAGAGCATGACAGCTTCTTCTGGTGTTGTTGCAACACTCCAGATTTTCGTATGCTCTTGGCGCATGAAGCGTTCTTCTGTGGCGTGACTTAATTGTTGGAGCAGGGCATCGTAATATCCGTTAATGTTCAGGATAACAATAGGCTTGAGGTAAAGGCCCAGTTGTTTCCAAGTGATGACTTCAAGCAATTCCTCAAGTGTGCCAACCCCGCCTGGTAGAGCGATGCACGCATCCGAGCGTTCCGCCATCGTTTCCTTACGACTGTGCATGTCGGGAGTAACAACTAATTCTGTCATTTCATTGTGTTGCCATCCTTGCTCAATCATAAATTGGGGAATCACCCCAATAGCCTTACCGCCATGTGCAAGTATTCCTTCGGAAGTAGCTCCCATCAATCCCGTGCGACCAGCGCCATTAATTAAGGTATGCCCCCGCTCGGCCATTATCTTTCCTAAAATTCCTGCAGCCTCAATATAAGCTGCAGGAACCTGGCCGCTCGAAGCGGCATATACGGTGATATTCATTGTTGTTAAATACCAAACTTCTCCTTCACCGCATCCACATAATCCAACTTTTCCCAAGTGAAGAGTTCTACCTCAATTTCCTTGGGCTCGCTGAACTTACCGCCGAAAGTCTTAGTCACTGTGCGGGGTTCGCGACCTACATGACCATAAGAAGCCGTTTCTTCGTAGATGGGTTGACGGAGCTTCAAGCGCTCTTCAATTGCTTTGGGGCGGAGGTCAAAGAGTTCCTGGACTTTCTTGGCGATATCACCATCTGTCATATTCACGTGACTCTTGCCGTAAGTGTTGACATATACAGAGATAGGTTCTGCTACACCAATAGCATAGCTTAACTGAACGAGCATCTCGTCTGCTACACCGGCTGCTACCATATTCTTTGCAATATGTCGTGCTGCGTATGCTGCCGAACGGTCAACCTTTGAAGGGTCCTTTCCTGAGAACGCACCACCTCCGTGGGCACCCTTACCGCCATAGGTATCTACAATAATCTTACGGCCAGTCAAGCCTGTATCGCCGTGAGGACCGCCGATAACGAACTTACCCGTGGGGTTTACGTGATACTTAATAGTAGAGTTCTTAAAGAGCTCCTGAATTTCGGGAGTCTTCACACGTTCTTTAATCAAGCGAGGCATAAGGATGGTAATGACATCATCCTTAATTTTACGGAGCATCATTTCATCAGCCTTTTCCTGGCTTCCCGCTTCTTCAGCTGTAATAAATTCGTCGTGTTGTGTAGAGACTACAATTGTGTCAATGCGCATTGCGCGGTCGTTGTCGTCGTATTCAATTGTTACTTGACTCTTTGAGTCGGGACGCAAATACGTCATTACTTTACCTTCGCGACGGATTTCAGCGAGCACAATCAATATTTCATGCGCTAATGCCAAGGGGAGAGGCATGTAAGAATCCGTTTCCTTATTGGCATAACCAAACATCATACCTTGGTCTCCGGCTCCTTGATTCATGGGATCTTCGCGTTCTACACCACGGTTGATGTCGGCACTCTGTTCGTGAATAGCAGAAAGGATACCGCAGCTTTCGGCATCAAACTTATATTCCGCTTTGGTATAACCAATGCGCTTGATAGTACGACGCACGATAGTCTGAAGGTCAGCATAGCCTTCCGACTTTACTTCGCCGGCTACAACAACCTGGCCCGTTGTTACCAACGTTTCGCAAGCTACCTTTGATGTAGGGTCATACGCAAGAAGTTCGTCAAGAACGGCATCACTAATTTGGTCCGCTACTTTATCGGGATGTCCTTCCGATACAGATTCTGAAGTAAAAAGATAAGACATAGTTATAATGAGATTATAAGTTACTTAGGGTGTGGAAGTTTTTATAGCATCTATAGCAATTATAGTGTCTATAGCTTAATGAAATCAGAACAAAAAAATCTGCCCATCGCGCCGTATTACGCGAAAGCAGAATGTAGAGCTACTCACAGGTCCTTCCTGCGCATTAAGGCTCCAATACCGAGGCGCTGTTCTAAGCCGTCCCTCTCTTTTAGCATTTTTTATAGTGGTTGCAAGCAGCCAAATCTCTCCACATTCTGATTTCGAGTGCAAAGATACAAATATCCCTTGATACAAGCAAGGGAAAAGATAAAAGAGTAAAGATAAAAGATGTGCATCCGCGATATATACCCCGCAGGCAGCTTTTATCTTTACTCTTTTATCTTTTATCTTGTTACACCCAACTTCTCCTTCTAAATAGCCAATAGAAAGTTCCTGTAATCACCACGGAAGAAACGATTACCAATGGGAAGCCCCACCAAGAAGTTTCCATGCCGTTGATCAAGTTCATACCGAAGATACTTGCGATAAGCGTGGGGAACATCAGTATGATGGAAACGGAAGTCATCTGCTTCATGACGCTCGCCATATTATTATTAATAATTGAGGCGTAGGTTTCCATGGTGGAGTCCAAAATGTGCGCATAAATGTTTGTCGTTTCGCGCGCCTGGTGCATCTCAATGTTTACGTCTTCAATAAGGTCGGCGTCAAGTTCATCGACAGGAAGTTTAAATTTTAGTTTAGAGAGCAAGGTCTCGTTGCCACGGATAGAGGTAATGAAGTAAGTTAAGCTATCCTGCAAGCGAGAAAGGCTGATTAAGTCCTCATTATCAATGGCGCGGTCCAAGTTTTGCTTGGCTTCTTCAATAAGCACATTAATTTGCTTTAGGCGCTTCAGATACCATACGGCGCTGGAGAGGAACAAGCGGAAGACGAGGTCAACCGAGTCGGTAAAGCCCATATTGCGCTTCTGCTGGTAACTCACGAAGTCAATCATCATATTCGTTTCGTGGTTACACACCGTTACGCATACGCCTTTCTTCAAAATGATACCCAAGGGAATCGTAGTGTGAGGCGTACGCGAACGTACTTCCTTCACATAAGGGATGCGAAGGATAATGAGTTGCCAACCCTCGTCGTATTCAAAACGCGAGCGTTCGTCTTTATCTCGAATGTCATCAAGGAAATAGGAAGGTACATTCAATTCGTTGACGAGGAATTCTTCGTCTTCAAGTGTGGGGCAAGTAACTTGCACCCAGCAATCGGGCTGCCACTCTTCCAGCGTGCGCAGCGCCTTGTTATAATTCCAGTAAGTTCGCATGAGTTAGGTATCGCGTAGACCTTTCAAAAAAAGTAAAGAAATCGTAACGACGGGGGAAAGCATCTCGCAATACCAGCCCGCCTATCAATCGCAATAATTTTCCGCGTAATAGTCGTCCATGTGGGTTTATACTTTGGTTATCGTGGCAAAGATAATATAGATTTTTTAGAAGAGCAAATTTTTGATTGACTTTAAACTGCCCCCCAAACGAAAGTCAACAAAAGGCGCGCCCCAAACGTCTTGGAGCGCGCCTTTACTATCTTTTTGCATGCGTCTATGCGCAGTTCAAATATTTATTCTTCAGTTCCCCAGTTTGAAGAACTCCAAGTGCTTACTGCGGGTTCGCGCTTGTTGCTCATTTCAGGACCTTCATATTCGTTGTCATTAAAAGAGAGCGCAAGTATATTTTCAGCGCCCTGCATTTCAATCACCATGATTGCAGGAGCAATATATTCTTTTTTAGTCATAGTCATAATTGTGTTAGAATTACTTAATGATGACCTTCTTACCGTTTACGATGTAAATACCCTTTTCAGGAGTTGTTACACGACGACCATTGAGATCATAAACCGCATTGTTTTGGAAACCAGCAATAACTTCTTCAATGCTTGTGGGGTTAGCAAAGCGGAAAGACAAACTCTGGATACCTTGTGCATTCTGTCTTGCGATACGAGCACGGAAACCTGAAAGATTTGCGCCTGTGTACTTGTAGAATGCCATGTGATCATTCTTCTTACCCAATGAGTAGTAATAACCCTTATTTTCGTTTACTCGTGTAAACACCCAACCTTCAAATTTGTTTGTTTCAGGAGCTTCAACTGTAGCATCGACATTGATTCCCAAACTCTTAGCATAAGTAGTTGTTGCGTTTTTATCCCAAAGAACCACACCAGCTTCTGCAGGAATGACGCCACCTTCAACTTCTGTTAATACGAGTGCGTTATCTTCATCTACACTGCCGTAGAACGCCTTGATGTCATCAGGAATATTCAGTGCAACAGGAGACCATAGTGTGCCATAAGCACCCAAACCTTGGCCTGCATAGTTCAATGTCACAGGAAGTTCAGTTACCTTTTCGATAGTCCAAGAATCAGCTTCCTTGAGGTCTGTTGTGAAGAGGAGTTTGCCACCATCCTTTTTAAAATATCTTCCGTCATTCCAAGCGGTTTGAGATTGGTCTGTTGTTCCTGGTTGACTCATTACAGTGAACGTACCTGCGTTGTCACCATATCCGAACTTGAAGGTATTGTAACCATCTTCAGGCTTACCTGTATTGCAAGTTCCATATACGAATCCGAATCCGCTTGCGAAACCTACCAAGGCATTATCTTCTGTGTTGTAGAAGATATTCTTAATACCAGGAGTACCTTCACCTTCTTCAGTCATTGAACGCGTAGTGTCACCCGTAAATCGGTCATCGCTCAAGTAAGCATTACCACACTTCAATGTGTAGAAACCAGGAGCCAATTTAGGACTTACCGCTGCAAATGCTGTTTCATCAAACTCAAGTTCACTCTTCTCAAACTTGAAGGGAACGCCTGCATCACCTTCAGAGTACCATGTAATAACAGAGCCCTCATAACCTGTAGAAACCGACATAGTTTCATTTCCACCCTTGATGTGGAATGTGGGAGTCTCCGCACCCAAATCAGTCATGGTAATTGCTACGGGAGTATCTGAGAAAATCCAAGTCAAACCATAGCTACCCTTACCCGTAGGACTTGCAAATTGCTTCTTACCTACATTATAGAGATAGTGCTGACCGTTCTTTTCATTGCGGTAGAAACACCAAAGATGATCAGGATTATTCTTCTCAAGTGTACTAGTATTGTGCCAAAGGAATTCAGAAACGCCATCATTCTGATCCTTTATTCCTGCCTTACTTGCATCGTAGATTACAGAAAGATTTCTTGGATCATTGGTTGTACCGCAGTTAGTAATGGTGAAGTAACAATTCGTGGGATAAACAGCTGTTCTTTCAGCAGTAGTTACACCTTCCATTGCTTCTGTAAGTGCAGTTGTTGCGTCTGCGAATGTCTTACCTGTAAGACCGCCATTGAATGTGTCAAACAACGCAGTTGTGCTTTCAGCATTTGCATAACCAGGAACGCCTACGTTTGCCTTATAAGCAGTTTCCTGAGTTTCTGCGTAGCGAGCCTTTGCTTGCGCAATGAGGTCTGCAAGCGCCTGAGCATCTGCATCAAATGTTACTGTCCAACGCGAAGCAGCATCTTCGGGGAAACCATTATAATTCGTTAACTTATAACTACGAGTATCATCGCCCAAGTTCATCAAGTGTGTGTTGCTTACTGCAAACAAAGCTGCAGTAGGATCTTCTGCATAATTCGCAATGCTATATTTTGCAGCGCTATTCACATCAGCAACAGCAGTATTATTGTCTTCGGGAAGAGCAAAATACTTGTTTGTCGCAAGGTGGAGCAAGTTATAAGTACCATCACCATTATGATTCAACTGGACAAACTCGTTAATATTTCCACCCTCTTGTTGACTGGGTTCCATACCAAGCATAGTGCCATTCGCATCAATTCCCAAGATACGACCGCTACGATCGCCTGTTGCCTTATTCGCAAACTTAAATACCTTACCGTTCAAGAGTTTAGCGAGTTGCTGACGTCCTAATACCCATGAAGCAAAGGTTGAATTGCCGTTGTAAGCGTCGCTGAAGTCAGTATTAACATTCATCCAAGGTGCCCACGAGTTCTTAAGTTCGTTTTCAACAACCTCTGTATTAGCTTCCCAACCTTCCATGTTTACGGTTTCGAAACTCATTACAGAACCTGAATTACCAAGAGCTGCGTCATTCTTCCAAGTAGCCAAGTAACCGCCACGGTCATTGAGGAATTTATTACCTTCGCCATGTACCTTTACGAAGAACTGGTAGTTTCCTTCCTGCTGAACGATGTCGTAAGTAGAAGCATCAACAACGTCCACCATATAAGTGCGTGCCCCATCTTCTTCACCTTCGGTCTTCATTGCATACTCAGGACCCCAAGCGCGGTTGTAAAACTTGTAACCATTTTCCTCATCACCAACGATACACCATAAACCAGCGTAATCACTAGGAGGTGTGTTGTTTGACAACTTCAAGTTGTTGTGCCAATCCGTGTAAGCAGGTTGAGCGCTGATGTACTTTTCTAAGCCGTCGTTCAAGCGCATGCGATACCATGTTGTATTCGCTGAGAAGGCATCACCTTGGGGGGCTTCTGAATACATAATACGGTAATTGGCACCCTTTACATTAATCTTACCACGGACATTCTTCAAGTTGTGACCTTCCCAACCTTCAAGGTCAGTGCGGTTACATACCCAGTAGCGAAGCAAATATTCTCCTTCTTCTACATTTTCTAAAAGATACAAGTTACCTTGAGAAGGAGTACCAGCCTTTCCTAAGTGGTAGTCAAATGAAACAACGGTTTTGTTTGCATCCTTTGTCACAATGTCTACCCCTAAAATTTGCAAGGCATTCTGCCCACTAATATAATCAAATTGAGCAGTTACCGTTCCTGTTTGGGTAACAATAATTCCAGTTTCTGCAGAGTACACCTTATGAGTACCTTTATTATATCCTTCATGGCTTGTAGAACCACGATTAGCCTTTACCGCATCAGGAACTTTTTCGTCAGCAATTTCTCCGGCGTCCCAGAAGTAAGTGTCTTCATGGAAATAGCGTGTAAAACCAATAGCAGGAACGCCATCAAGTTCGGCTGCGGATACGGCAGGAACGAGGAAGTTTTTACCAGAATTGGAAGTACTTTTATCAAATGTGTGTACTTTATAAGCGGGAATAGAATTGCTGGCATTGTAACTATTTACATAATCAACGTTACTACCATAAAGACAATAAGTATATAAACTACTATACTTAAATTCAAAGTTAAGATAAGTCCCAGCAATGTTCGCACCTAAAGTAAAGTAAGTGGGAGTTTCGTTTAAAGTGATATCTCTTGAACCTGCGGTAAAATTTATATACTGCCCAGTACCTACATTTTGTATTGCATAGGTAAAGTCTTTATTATCATATTTAGGGAATATATACCACTGGTTGTTTTTATCTTTCACCCAACCATTAGCAGGTTTTTCTACCACTTTCAAATTGCCATCCACTATCGAAATACGGAGGTTCTCACTACCCATCGGGCAGAGGTGTACAGGAATCTTGGCTACATTACCCGAAATGGGGAAAGCATATTTGATGCTTGCTGTAATCTGATTTTGATTTTCGTGGTAAAGCACATTTGAAATACTAATGCCATAGTTCACGGAATTCTGCGCGCTTCCTGAGTACATAATAAACTCATAGAAGTCATTCCAACCTGTATGAGTAGTTGTTACAATATTACCCGAGGGACCAATCAAATGAACTTGTACATCTTCTACATACTTTACTTGGGCTTCAGACTTCTCTGTTACTCTGTAGATTTCAAAGTAACAATTTTCGGTCAAGGTACTTGAACTTGAAATTTGAATACCCTTATCTGTAGAGGTTACACACAAATATCCTTTTGATGTAGTGCTTCCCCCCCCATAACCATTAGGGATTACATTCGTGTAATAAAGCGTCCATCGACCATCTGTAGTAGGTAGAACCTCATATGTACAAGCCTCACTTTTTGTAGTATGGAACCCAGAACTATTAGGACTTCCCAAATAACATATTGCACCATCCACTATCGTCATGTGCGCCGTCTTAAGTCTATAAGACCCATCTCCAACAGCATCCGTTGTCCAAACACCTACTCCTACAGGTTTTTCCTGCATAAAGACTTGGTGATAACCACCGTCGCCACCTTCGTTAAGACTATAAATCGTGAGATACAAACCTTCATGATCAGCCTGACTTGTACCTTCATGACTATGCTTAATCATAATCTCCATGCCGTTCTCAATCTGATCAAGAGATGTGAGCTTTTCCATCCCTGTGATTTCAGCCGCAAAGGGATAATACCCCTTCTCGGCTCCTCTTTGCTCTACGGTAGAGCCTTCCTGCGCACAAACTCCTAAGGTCATCATCAGCGCAGCAAAGAAAAGTGTAAATCTGTTCTTCATAAGTACACTAAAATTTTATTTGTTTATTAATTATTTCTGGTTATTGAGGTGAAGGCACACTTCACCCTATATTATGTTCTGCAAAGTTACAAACTTTATATAAGTTAAAGCAAGCAAAATATGGTTAAAGTGTTGATTTTAAGGATTTAGGGGGGGTAATGTCAACTGCTCTTTACAAAAACAATGCTTATCGGTAAAAGTGTGAAAGGAAGTGTAAAAAAGAGAAAAACAAAGGGTAAAAAATAAGATGGAGGAAGGTAAAGTCGAGGTTGCAATTAACGCTGAAGGATGTTGCAATATTGTTCTTCATGGCGACGTTTTTCGGGTGTCTGTGCGGGTGTTTTTTATCAACAGATTAAATGTTTTTAGGCAATAATATCGCATTTGACCCAAGCGTGCTATAGACGCCTTCTGCGTCATTTAAAGTACAAGATTCTAAATTTGGGGTCAACTTCTATATCATTACCAAAAAATAAGTCAGACTTAGTGAAAATTAAGTCTGACTTAAGAAAAATTAATTGAGACTTAGTTTTTCCTAAGTCTCAGTTAGTGAACGTTAGTTAAGGTGTGGAATTTGCTGTGGCTTGTTTCTGCTTGTTGGGGCCTGTTTTAGCTAGTCCTGTCTTTTGCCTTTTTCGCCCTTTCTTAATAATCCATCACCGCCAAGTACTCTCCTTCTGCACTGATTGTGATGCTGGGCGCAAGGGATTCGTTGAGCGTTCCCTGCCACCACTCTTGGAAGTCGTAGATGGGGTATTTGAGGCCTTCGGAGGTGAAGTGGCGGGCATTGAGGTTGATGATGGACACTTGCTGACCGATGAAGGAGGGGAGGGTAGTAACTCCCGAGCAGGGGATGATTTCACAATGGTCGGTAAGCATGCGTACGTTGAGCCCAAGACGGTAGTAGGACATGAGCAGGCTGATGTTGCCTAGTGTGTGACACTCGCGCAGCCCCGTTGCGCCGAGGATGCAGATGTCCGTTGCTCCCTTGGCGCGTACGTATTGTACGGCCTTAGTCAAGTCGTTCGTTTCCTGCTCTGCCACGCAATGAATGATGTCGGCAAAGCGTTCATGCACTTCCTCCGACAAGGAATCGCCATCGCCAATAATAGCAGTGGGGACGCCTCCTTCGGCAACAAAACGATTGGCGGCCCCGTCGCAACACACAACGGGAAGTCCGCTGTGCAACTGAGCAAGCGGAATACTATGGTATGGATAATTGCCGTCGGCAAGGATGATGACTTTTTGCATGGGGAATGATTATTTTGACTCTCCGCCATTCGGAAAATTGAAAGATTCGGTTTGTTAACTCCTGCAGCCCTCAGCCATCTTTCTCCACTTCAGATATCCCACAACTGCGAGGGCACTATAAAGTGTGTAGAGGCCTGCAGTGGCGAAGAGATTGACTTCGGAGGTTAGGGAAAGGTAGAGGTAGAGTGCTACGCAGACGATGTCAACAACGAGCCAGGCGAGCCACTGCTCGGCAAACTTACGCGAGAGCATCCACATGGCTATCATGCTGAGGCCTGCGATATAAGCATCGAGGAGAGTGACTATGGCATCTGCGTTGAAGGGTCTAAGCAGAAAGTAGGTGGGGATGGAGGGAAGGGTTGCCAAGAGGAGCAGGCGTGTGAGGCGAAGCATGGAGATGCGCATGATGCCCTGTGCGTCGTCGCTGCTTGTGGCTCCCTTTCTTCTTGCTTGCTTCCACATCCACCAGCCATATATGGCGGCGATGATATAATAAATCTGTATGCCACATTGGGCGTAAATTCCTGCTTGGAAGTATACAATTGCATATACAGCTGGCATTATCGCACCAATTACCCATAGGTGGATGCTGGCGCGATATTCCATGTATATATATATGAGTCCGAGGATGACTCCGATGAATTCGAGCATGGGGAATAGGTTTGGGAAAGCTCGCTGCTTTCTGTTTCAGCTTGCTATGGCTTATTCTTCGCTTTTATACTCCCTCCATCCCTGTTTTTTATCTACAAGAGATTTGTAGAAGGCTTTCTCTTCGGGGGAAAGGTTGGTGGCGCTGATAAGCGGGAGCTTGTCGCAGAGTTTTATGAGTTCGGGCCAATGCTTTTGCATGGTATTTCCTAAGCGAGTGGAGAGTATTGCTTGAAGGTTGGGATCGGTTGTTGCGGCCATCAATTTGTTGCCAAAAGCATGGCATTGTTCCGACATGCGTACCATGTAGATGTTGGCAAAATCGGCAAAGTGGGAATTGCGCACGGAATCGATGGTGGCGAGGCAGATACTATCAACGGTATGCTCTAGGAGTGTCAGTTGCTGCGTGCAAAACTCCTCGTAATTACTCCGCTCTTGCTTGAAGCTATCAATAGTTTGCTCCATGTTATGAATCTGCTGAGTATAGCTCTTCTCGGATTCGCTGCGCTCTTGCTTGATGCTGTCGATGGTGTGCTCCATGCTGTGGATTTGCAGTGTGCTATAATCCTTGAACTTGCGATGCTCCTGCTCCTTTATGATGATATGAGAGATTGGAAGTGTGATGGCAATGAGGATAAGCAATGCTCCCAAGAGTTTGAAAGGCATGTTTCGGCGTCGCCAAGCCTGAAGCAATGCTCCGCAATGAGGATAGCGCAAGGCAGGCCGGTTTCGCGTACAGCGCCAAGCTATCAACTTGTGACTGTAGGGGAATATTTCCCGCATGATGACGCCTATGGAGTAGATGTCACTGCGTGCGTCGGAGGGGGATAGCTGCGCCGAAAGTTCGGGTGCAGCATAGCGGGGAGTGCATCCCAGTTGCTTGCGCGCAAATTCCGGGTCGCTGTCGGCAAGTCCGAAGTCAATGAGCTTTACGCTGTTGTTGGCGCGTGTGATAAGGATATTTTCGGGCTTGAGGTCGTTGTGTATGATGCCACGTTTGTGAAGGTAGTCAACAGCAGAGAGGAGTTCCTCAAACACGCGGTTGCGCTCCGAGCGCGAAGGCTTTTCCGCAAGAAATTCTTTCAATGTGCGCCCCTCGATATACTCCATGATAAGGCTGAGCCCTACGGGAAGGTTTTCCTCAATCGTGAAGACGTGCACGATATGCGGATGGTCGCATGCCATGCAGAGTTCGTACTCACGGCGAAGCATGGCGCATTGACGCTCTGTGTGCTCTTTTGCTGTCTTCACGAAGAAGTATTTCCCCGCTTTGCTGGCACGATAAAGGGTAGAAGTACCCGTTGAACTCAGCAGGGTGAAGTCGTGAAATGAAGCAACGGAGACTTCAGCAGGACGTGAGGTGTCGAAAATTCGGCTTTCTTCCATAGAGTGGGGTAGAGGGTTATTCAAAATAAAGACGTATCTTTGCAGTGTTATGAGTATACAAAGTAATCTTCCACAGATTGTGGCGCTTCGCCAAAAGGTTGAAGAGCGTTTCGGCAAGCCACTGGCAGTTCATGCAGACTTTATCGCATTAGCGGATCAAATCGAAAAGAAGCTCCGTGAGCATATCTCGGAATCCACACTTGAACGTGTGTGGGGATATTCGACGCGTGGATATGATACAGTGTCGTTGCGAACACTTGATGTACTTTCACTATATGCCACAGATGGCTTCTGGGTGGAATTCTGTGAGCATCTCCGCCAAGAGGCTGGCACGGAGTCGGAACTCTTTGACGCAGAAGTTATAAATGTTTCCGAACTGAGTGAGGGGCAAGAACTGCTCATTGGTTGGTTGCCCAATCGTGTGTGTCGCATCCGTTATGATGGAAACTACGCATTCACGGCGTTAGAATGTGAACACTCCAAGATGCAACCGGGCGACACTTTCTGCGTTCAGCAATTCATTCTTGGTAAAGAACTTGTAATGACGAATTTTCGCACTCAAGGTTCTTTAGAACACCGCAACTATGTCGTAGGGCAGAAGAATGGTTTGACCGTGTTGCGAGTGTTATAAAAACGTTTGTTATGGTCAGTCATGGCCTTTTAAGGCTTGTCCTTTCTTGTTATAGCCTATTGGCCCTTATACAATTCTTTAAGCAATAAAGGGACGCATACCTTGTTGGGTATGTGCCCCTTTTTCTATTAGCCTTTACGCATCTTGTCGATAAGTTCTTTGGCTTCCGTAATTTGTTGTAACTTCTTTGTTGCGGCTTGTTTCACGTCTTCGCCCAAGTGAGCAACCTTATCGGGATGGTTTTCGATAACGAGTTTACGATAAGCTCGGCGCACTTCGTCATCCGTAGCTTCTGGCGTAAGTCCGAGTACTTGGTAGGCTTCTTCAAGAGTAGTACCTCCGAGTGAGAGTAACTGCTCGGTAAGCGCGGGATTAAGTCCGAGGTGCGTGATGAGTTCGCGGAGGGCTTCCACTTCTGTGCGTGCGATGACACCATCGGCTTTGGCAATTTCTGCGAGGAAGGTTGCGAGTTGCATACGGTCGGCTTCAGGCATAACTGAAGCCAATTCGTGACAGGCTGTAATAATTTGCCTCTTCCATTCCGTCTCTCCCTGTTGCTTGCGGTATTCAAAGAGGCGGAGGAGAATGTCATTGCCTTGTTCTTTTGCATCATCACCAAACGTACGTCGCAGGAAGCGACGCATGTATTCCATTTCAGAATGCATGATTTTTCCATCCGCTTGAATCATGTGCGCTGAGAGCACCATGAGTGAGAAGAGAAAGTTATTGCGTGAGCGTTCCTGGGTAACTTCGGGGCTATCGGAAATGGGGTTAGGTCCTTTCTCGCTATCGTCAAATAGAGAGCCGAGAACATAGCCCGCAATGGCACCGAGAATGCCACCACCAAGAGCAAATCCAATAATACTACCAATCCATTTTGCTTTCATTGATTGTTGGGAATCTTCTATGGACGCTATAGATATTATAGTGGCTATAGACTTTATAGAGGGTTAAACTTTTACTTTTTTCGTTCCAACTCCTGGAGTTCGGCCATCTTCTTTGTTTGGAGGAATTCGTAAACTCCGCAGAGGTGTTCGCGCACCTTACCGTGGCCGAATTCGTAAACCTTTGTGGCGAGTCCGTCAAGGAAGTCACGGTCGTGAGATACGCAGATGAGCGTGCCGTCAAAGTCTTGAAGTGCCTGCTTGAGTACGTCCTTGGTCTTCAAGTCAAGGTGGTTCGTAGGTTCGTCAAGAATCAAGAGGTTTACAGGCTCGAGCAATAATTTAAGTAATGCCAAGCGTGTGCGTTCGCCCCCTGAAAGCACTTTTACCTTCTTCGTGCTGGCTTCTCCGCCAAACATAAATGCGCCGAGGAGGTCGCGAATCTTGTTGCGGATTTCTCCCTTTGCGACATCGTCAATAGTTTGGAATACGGTGAGGTTTTCGTCCAAGAGTGAAGCTTGGTTTTGTGCGAAGTAGCCAATCTGCACGTTGTGTCCGAGTGTGAGCGTGCCTTCGTGTTGCAATTCGCCCATGATACACTTAACGAGTGTAGACTTACCTTCACCATTACGACCAACGAAGGCTACTTTGTCGCCACGTTCAATCATGAGGTTGACGTTAGAGAAGATGCGCTTTTCATCGAAAGCTTTGCCCACACCGTCCATAGTGACGGGGTAATTGCCCGAACGGGGAGAGGGCGGAAACTTGAGGCGGAGGTGAGATGTATCTTCTTCGTCCACTTCAACGAGTTCCAATTTCTCCAACATTTTAACGCGACTCTGCACCTGGAAAGTCTTTGAATAGGTACCCTTAAAGCGTTCGATGAAGTCCTTAGTTTCTTGAATCATCTTCTGCTGTTCTTCCCATTGCTTCATCTGCTGTTCGTGGCGTTCAGCACGAAGTTGGAGGTACTGCGTGTAAGGCACCTTATAGTCGTAGATTCTACCCATAGTCACTTCAATAGTGCGGGTAGTGATATTATCCACAAACTTACGGTCGTGGCTGATAACGACAACAGCCTTGCCGTTGCTGATTAAGAAATCTTCAAGCCATCCGATAGACTCAATGTCCAAGTGGTTCGTAGGCTCGTCGAGAAGGAGTACGTCGGGATTCTTGAGCAAGAGCTTAGCCAGTTCGATACGCATGCGCCAGCCACCTGAGAATTCACTCGTTTGGCGATTAAAGTCGCTACGTTCAAAGCCAAGCCCGAGGAGTGTTTTTTCAACATCCTCCTCAAAGTGGGTCATGTCAATTGCGTAGAACTTTTCGCTCATAGTCGCCACTTTCTCAATGAGCTCCATATAAGAGTCGCTCTCATAGTCGGTACGCTCTGCCAATTCTTTGTTGAGCGCATCTATCTGGGCCTCCATTTCATGAAGGTGAGCAAAGGCTTGGGCAGTTTCTTCGAAAACGGTGCGCCCATCCTCTGTCATTAAGTGCTGAGGGAGGTAGGCGATAACGGTGTCTTTAGGAGCTGAAACTTGTCCGCGGGTTGCCGTGCGAACACCTGCAAGAATTTTCAGCAGGGTACTCTTGCCTGCACCGTTCTTGCCCATGAGTGCAATACGGTCTTTTTCGTTAATTACAAAACTAATATCGCTAAACAGCGTGCTACCGCCAAATTCGACGGTAAGTCCATCTACTGAAACCACGGTTGTAAGTCCTTATTTTATATGTGTTGGGTTGATATTATAGGGGATTTAATCTTTAATCTCTTCAAAGTCTACATATTCCCCCTCGTTGCGTTCAAAGATTTTCTTGTTGTCCTTGCGCTTTTGTTGGGTTGAAGATGTGTATTCATTTCCCTGTTTTTCGTGGGATTTATTAGAGGAGGTCCCCCACTGATTCTTGGTCTTAAATCCAAATAAACTGCGTATTAGATTGAGCAGAATCATTGGAGCAAGCAATATGAGGATAAAGACTAAAATGAGGCCAAGAGCTGCGCATCCAATAATATGCATAAGTGTCGTGTTTTTGTGTTTTTGTAAGAGGATTTGTGAATGTGTTTCCTCGGGGTGTCTTAGTTTTTACCTTCGATGGCATTTGCTACTAATGAAGTCGCAATGTATAGCAGTATGACGAAGGAGAAACCTGTCCAACCAGCTAATAGAAGAAGAGCGGCACTGGCAAGGATAAAGCCATAACGCAACTTGTTATGAGCAAGTGAATAATCCTTGAACTTAAGGGCAAACATAGGAATGTCGGCCACAAGGATCCATGATGACCATACGATTCCTACCAACAAAGCATATACGCTCCATGATGTAGCGGCAACCCATTCGTGAGTTCCTACCGCGAGAGCGCTCCAGAAGAGGGCGTTTGCAGGAGTGGGGAGTCCGTAGAATGTGGTGGATTGGCGTTCGTCAAGATTGAACTTTGCCAAGCGCAATGCTGAGAATGCTGCAATGATGAAAGCTACGTAGGGAAGTACCATCGCAATAAATTCATTCTCCACAGGGAGCGGCGCAAGGCGCAAAAGTCCGCTCACAATTGCCGCTGGAGCAAAACCAAACGTAATGCAGTCGGCCAAAGAGTCGAGTTCTTTACCTATAGCAGAAGATACATGCAACAAGCGAGCAACAAAGCCGTCGAAGAAGTCAAATACGGCGCCCATAACAATGAATGTCATGGCCATAGTGAAGTCGCTCTTGAGGGCAAATCCCGTAGCGATGCAACCGCAAATGAGATTGCAACAGGTGATGGTGT
The DNA here is from genome assembly GCA_045657925.1 of Alloprevotella sp. GTDB lineage: Bacteria > Bacteroidota > Bacteroidia > Bacteroidales > Bacteroidaceae > Alloprevotella. The sequence continues at coordinate 150,405 of JAZOUA010000019.1, forward strand.
TTGGAATGTGCTTTTTCATATTTAAGTTATAGGATTTTAGTAGTAAGGGTTGGAAGGGTGATGCTTAGGGATGACTGAATGAAGTTCATTCCTTAATAACCTTATTAAAAAAGGTGTGTTCAAATAGACTTTGACACACCCTCCTTATGTTATGTTATTTTAAAGCTCGGGGAGTTTTGCAATTACGGTTTGGTTACCCGTTGTGCGCTGCCCAATTTCGCAAAGGACTTCAGTGCCAAGAGGCAAGTATACGTCTACGCGTGAACCGAACTTGATGAAGCCCATGTGTTCGTCAATCACGCAATCTTCGCCTTCCTTTGCGTATGTTACGATGCGACGTGCTACGGCGCCAGCGATTTGGCGTACAAGTACTTCGTCACCTTCGGGAGTTTCGATGACTACCGTTGAGCGTTCGTTCTCAGTGCTCGCTTTGGGAAGCCATGCCTTGTAGAAATTACCGTTGTGATGGCGCACCATCTTAACTACCCCTTCTACGGGGAACCAATTGGCATGGACGTTCGTTACGCTCATGAAGATTGAAATCATTAAGCGACGATCGTGGAAGTATTCATTTTCGTCAACTTCTTCAATCACGACAATCTTACCATCTGCTGAGGCTACAACCGTGCGCTCCGTGTCACCCTCGTAATGACGCAAGGGGCAACGGAAGAAGTTTACAATGATAGAGTAGAGCAAAACGCTTATCGCTGCTACGGAATAAAACAACCACATGCAACAGTCGTGACACAACCAATAAAGGGCGGCATTGAATATGGCCAATGAAGCTCCCATTACGAGTAATGTTTCGTTACCTTCGTGATGCAAACGGATGTTTTTAATTTTACGAATTCTTTTTCCCATAGTTAAAGTATTAAGCGGATTTGATACATCCACATTTCAAGGGGCAAAGTTAGGCAAAAAAACTTAATTGACAAAGCGTTCTTCTCGTTTCCAGAGGTTATGCCTCTTAATAAGCCTCGTTTTCGACTCTCAAACCTTGCCAATTCAAATCTTTTGCCGAATATTGCAGGGAAAATAATTCGTATTACTTGATGAAACGAGGCGCTTAGGCGTGATAGTTTCTTTCTCTCTTCACTCTTTAAACTTTCATCTTTAAACTTTAAACTTTCCCAATGCATCCATTCATCCTAAAATATTATCCCGAAGATACGCCCTTGCGCCGTTTGCTCATTCATCACAGTGAGCAGGTTGCCCATCGTGCTCTGCTGATTTGCGACCGCCATCCCGAGCTCGGGCTTCATCGTGAATTCCTGCGTGAGGCGGCTTTAGTTCACGACATCGGAATCTTTATGACAGATGCTCCTGGCATTCATTGTCATGGTCAACTTCCCTATTTGACTCATGGCGTGCAGGGGGCAATTTTGATGCGAAAAGAGGGGCGTGAGGACCTTGCGCGCATTTGTGAACGCCACACGGGAACGGGGCTTACGGCTGCGAATATTCGTGAACAAGGCTTGCCACTTCCTGAGTGTGACATGCTCCCCGAGACATTGGAAGAGCAGGTGGTATGTTACGCTGACAAGTTCTATTCAAAGAGTCATCCCGAGCGCGAACGTACGGTGGAGCAAACCGCCAAAAGTCTTGAAAAATTTGGAGCGGAAGGGGTGAAGAAATTCTTGGCTTGGGCTGCTCTTTTTGAGTGATTAAAATGCACAAGAAGGGTAGGCCCTCAAAAATGTAATACTTCGAAGATTTCCTAAGAGTGAGTTAGTGGAAATTAAAAGTAACTTAGTTTTCCTTATTTGAGAATTAGTTTTGGGTTTATTAGAAGGGTCTATATCTATTAGAATGTAAAGCAGTTGGGAGTTTTTAGGCTGATTGCGTCCTAAAGCGTCCCAACTGCTATTTTGTTGCTTAGAATTTTACTGCTAAGTGTGCTAAAAAGTTAGTTCCAGCTTGCGCCGCATACCCCGTATAATTCACGCGATTATCAGGCGTGTTGAGGTACGATGATGACGCCCAACCATTGTTCTCATACTCCTCGTTGAAGATGTTATAGATAGTCACGCCTACACTAATGCTTTTGGCATAGCGCTTAGGGGTAAATGTGTAACTGAGGTCGAGATTGCTCACGCAGTAGGCATCTAATTTGTGAGCATCTACGTCGGCATTGCTCATATATTGCTCTCCGACGTATTGCGTTTGGAGTTCCGTGCGCCAACCTTTATAAGTGTAACTCAACTTATTGTTTGCGATGATTTCGGGTGAGAAGGCGATGTGCGTATCTCCGTGATGGATGACTTCCGCAGGGAGGTCGTTCCACGCATCGTCGTAGCCGTAAATGGTTTCTTGGAAATTCTTGATGCGATTCTTTGATAATGTGAGATTGCCCGTCCATTCAAAACCACAGGGTAAGGAAACGCCCCCTTGAAGTTCCACTCCCGCACGATAACTCTTCGGTACGTTGGCCGAAACCGCTTCGCCGATTTCATTAAGCTCGCCCGTGAGTACGAGTTGATTCTTATAATCCATCCAATATAGGTTAGCCCCGAGGTGCCAATGGGGACGTTTGTAAGTCACTCCCATTTCGTAATCCGTCAGTTTCTCTGCGCGTGGAGGCTCAGTGAAATAGCCATCGGTGTAATTGTTGCGTGTTGGCTCCTTATGGGCTTGAGCTACAGAGGCGAAGATTTGTAGATGCTTGCTAGCCTTCCAATGAAGCCCTACTTTGGGATTGAAGAAGTTAAAACGCTCATTAATATCAAGACCTTGCATTCCGTCGCTCGTCCATGAATTATATTTATCATTCGTGCCCTCAATGGTGTAATGGATATGGCGATACTGCAAATCAGCATAGGCCGTTAAGCTGGGGAGTAGTAGATATTCCCCACGGGCATAGATGTTGGCATCATCCTTACGGGCATCGTTGCGGTAATAATCAGCATTGGGGTTGAGATTGCCAATATAGTTCTTCACCCAAAGCACTTTCCCAAAATGGTCTCCCATATAGCGATTTGCCGCTCCGCCAAGCGTTGCACGCAATCGCTCATTGTTGTAATTCAATGAGAATACGGCTCCCGCAAAATGGTTGTCCATCGCCTTCTTACGCACAAGGTCAGAGCGCTTAACGAGTTCGCCAAGATGCTCATAGGGTTGCATGCCGTATTCTATAAGTTTGCGGTCGGTCTTATACTCTTGATAATAGCCGTCGCCCTTGGTGTAGTGCAATCCAAAGTTAGCCTTCCATTGATTACTGAAGTGATGGTCAACGAGCAACTGATAATTGGTTTGAGTGTAGTTATCCGTTTGGTCATCATAAAAATGTTGCACCCCATCTGCGTCTGTAAACATATAGCCACACGAATTGTAGCGTCTGCCATAAGCATCCATCTCCTCACGACTGGCGTAATTCCACGCATGATAGGTTTCTTCCGTACCGCCAAAGGCAATGAAACGTGCTGTAGTGGCATTGCTTACATAAGCCAGCTGAGTGTAGAACGAATTTAAGTCGGCCGAGGCACGATCAATGTAACCCGATGTACCTATGTTTGAAAGGCGGAGGTCGAAAGTCCAATGATTGTTTAAGAGCCCCGTCCCGAGGCGTAGCGTTTCTTTATGTGTGCGGAAAGAACCGCCTGATGCGCTTATTTCTGCATATGGCTGACGGGCAAAATCGGCAGTTTGCAGGTTCATACTGGCTCCGAATGCGCCCGCTCCGTTAGTTGAGGTGCCCACACCGCGTTGCAATTGGATGTCTTTCACACTTGAAGCAAGGTCGGGCATATTCACCCAAAAGACGGTGTGACTCTCGGCATCGTTCACTGGGATTCCGTTGGCCGTAACATTAATGCGTGTGGCGTCAACCCCACGAATGCGCAGGGAAGTGTAACCAATTCCCGCTCCGGCATCACTTGTAGAAACAACGGAGGGAGTCATGCTGACAAGATAGGGAATATCCTGCCCATGATTGGCGCGCGAAAGTTGCTCGCGTGAGATGTTAGTAAATGCAATTGGGGTTGTCTGCGTAGCGCGTGTGGCAATGACACTCGCTTCATCCAAAACAATGTCTTGAATACTATCGTTGTTGGTTTGTGCAACGACAGGAAGCAGTCCTGAAAGAAGGACCGCACTTGATAAATGTCTTTTCATTATCAAAGAGTTTAAGTGAATAATGAAAAGGGGGATCAGATGGAAATGTGAATTTCAGTGGCACGTTGCCGGCAGAGTGCTACAATAAACTGCACAAAACCTTCTACCATAATTCCTACGCCGGCATTACCCGGTTCAGGTTCTTGGGTATGATCTCAGCCCAACAAATCGTTGAGCACCCCTTAGTAAAAGTTGGTGCAAAGGTACAGATTATTTTTGAAAATAAAAGGGTGGCGCTGAAAAAACGAGAGAAAAAATAAATCAATTTCCTCATCCGTTTTTATAAAACTATGGCTTGGTGCAGCGGGCTAATGTATAAAAAACAGCCATGAGAAGCAAGCTCAGACTTACTCCTCATGGCAACGTATTTATAGATTGTGATGTTTAAAACATCTTGTCCAACGCTTCTATGGCTTTATCAGTAACTTCTTCCTTGAGTTCAGAAGCTCTTTCTGCAGCATCTTGATACTCATCACTATCCTTGATGTCCTGCATTTTTTCCTGGAATTTGTCCTTTCCTCTCTTGTATGCATCAATAGCTGCATCTTTGAGCTTTCTTCTTTCAGATTCATCAAGTTCAATACCTTCCTCCTCTAAGATTTCGTCACCAAGTTCCTCTAACTCTTCAATGTTAGCTTCAATTTCAGCAGTTGCAGCTTCAATTTCTTCTTGGCTCGCATCAGGAGTGATTTCAATGGGGCCTTCATCATATAGAGAATCAGAAGTTTCTTCAATTTCTACGTTGATATCGGCTTCAGATGCCTTTTTGTCTGAACCTCCACAAGCAGTAAGAGCAAGTAAAGCAAAGATTGGCAAAATAAATTTCTTCATAATTATGGATTTTGTTTTATGATAAATGAGATTTGTTCTATCGCTCTTGCAAAAGTACAAAAATAACGAATCAAAGCGTAATTTACGGCGCTTTTTTTGTGTGTAGAGCTAAATCTCACGTTGCTTCTCTTCTGAAAATCTTTTTAATATAAATAGTGCATGCCCTTGCCTTTATGAATAAATGTATTACATTTGCACTCAATAATAATTATTTAACTCCTAATTATTCTCCATCTGATGCGAAATAAAATCTTTCTCTTGCTCTTCTCTTTGACTTTAGTTCTCCCAGCATCCGGTCAGTCGTGGTTGCGTGCCATCTCAGGATTGGTAAAGGCGGGACAAGCTGTATCCATATCGGATAAAGATTTTGCGGAGATGGTCAAGCAAAGTGTAGAAAGCATGGACAGAGCAAATAACGTTTGTTCAGAAAGTAATGCTTACACGAAGCGCTTGCGACGTCTTACTCAAGGAATGAAATCTGCAAATGGTATTCCTCTTAATTTTAAAGTCTATAAAACAAGTGAAGTAAATGCTTTTGCCTGTCCCGATGGTAGCATCCGAGTTTATACTGCTCTGATGGATGCGCTTAACGACAATGAACTTTTGGGAGTTATAGGTCATGAAATTGGTCACGTCGCATTGAAGCACTCTCATAAATCATGGAGAGATGCCATGCTCAGAAGTGCTGCGTCGGATGCCTTGGGAGCACTGAGTGATACTTGGGCAGAGTTGTCAAGCTCAACTTTAGGAAGTATTACCAGTGTAGCGCTTTCAGCAAAGCACTCTCGCTATCATGAAGAGCAGGCAGATGATTATGGTTACAAATTCTTAAAGCAATGTGGTAAGAATCCCTGGGCAATGGGCTTAGCCTTTAAAAAGCTAAAGGCGCTCTCCGGTTCGGGTCATGCTGTGTATGAAAAGTTGCTTTATGCGTTCTCTTCTCACCCCGATTTTGATAGTCGTATTAAGCGAATGAAGCGTAAGGCACAGGCTGACGGTTATCCGTGTAATTAACCTTAGGCTCAGAATGCAGAGAAACTGATTTTGTATAACGCTTCCTTGATGGCATAAAAATAACTGGGTACACTCGTTTGAAGTGTACCCAGTTGTTTTTATATTATTTTGTTATGGTGATAGGGGGAATTCATTTAGTTTTAGAAGCGTCCCATTCCGCCGCCATAACCTCCCATTCCGCGACCCATTACATGAACTGCGGGAGCACCGTTTCGGCCCTTAGAGTCTGAGCTCTCCGTCTTCTTGCCTCCAAAGATGTTGAGCTTGTAGATGAAGTGCACCATGCAGTATGAGTGAATGCCATACGTCCAAGAGTCAGTACGTTGGTAAGCGCTGATATTGCGGCTGATGCTGCTCTGTTCGCGAAGGATATCGTAGAATTGGAGCGAGAGAGTTGCCGCCTTGCCCTTAAGGAATGAGTGAGAGATTTGAGCGTTCCAAAGCACTTCGTTGGTGTTCATCTCTGCAGAAGAGTAACCGCGACGTGAGTTGATGCGGATGTCCGTTGAGAAGCGAAGACCGAGGTCTGTGTTAATGTTGAGGTTAGCTCCGTAGTCGAAGTTCCACGTTTCGAGGTTCGCACGATCCTGTACGTCAGACTTAGACTTCTGATAGTTTACGTTACCAAAGATGTTGAAGTCCCAATACGTAGCACGATAACCGAAGCGGAGGCGTTCGCCCAAGTTAAGTGTGTTAGTTGTGGCCTTAATGCTTTCAATATTGTTGAATACATTATGATAGAAATTCAACGCAGCTGCTCCATCTGTAGGAGGTTCGCCAATGCCTGTCGTGCGGTTACCGATGTAACCTACTGAATTGCTGTATGAAACGTTCGTACTCGTATTGATGTTCCACAACTTTGCTTCGCCAAGGGCGGTGTTAAAGCCAAAGTAACCGTTCGCATTCCAATTACCATTGATGTTTTCAGGGCGTGAGAAGTTGCGACCTGTTTCCGTGTCGTAGATAGACTTGTTGGTAATTGAATTTTGCGTCATGCTACCGCGCACACCGGCAAAGATACCGCGCTGTGCTTCCGTGTCATAGGTGCGGAAGTCCACGTTCATGTTGTGGTTCCACGAAGGCTTCAAGCCCGCGTTACCCATTGAGATGCTGAGCGGGTTGCTGTCGTCAATTACTTCAAGGAGGTTGGTCATTGAAGGTTGCGATGACGAGCTGCGGTAGTTAACGTCAAGGTTTGTCGTGTTGTTGAAGCGATAGCGGAGGCGCACATTGGGAGCCCAGTTGAATACGTCGCGTGTTACGACTGTGTCAATCTGTCCGGGGCGCGTGTATTCCATCGTTGTGTGCTGAGGCTTAAAGTCTACACCTGCGTTGAAGCGGATTTCCTTCGTATTGTAACGCACACCGATGTTAGCGCTGTGGTCGTCATACTTGTATGTTGCATACTGACTGTTGTAGTCATCGCGCACCGCCATTAAGAGGTCGCCTTCTGAGGGCACAGTTCCGAAGATGTTGATAGCCGAAGTATAGTTACCCCAAGGAGAGTTTCCGCCGTCATATTCTTCAAGGTTGAAGAGTGAACGGTCTGAGTCCGTATAGCGGTGTGAATATTCATAACGCGCTTCCGCAAACCAATTGTTGCCGAGGGGCTCTGAGTAACTCAAGCGAGCGCTATAGTTGTAGTTCTTACTGGGGCTTGTAGTGTATTGGTTGAGGAATGTTGATGTTGAATTCGCATTATTCCCCTTGAAGTACATAATTTCGTTAAGCGAGTAGTTGTTGCTTTCGCTCTTTGAGTAGCCTGCATTCAAGCGCAAAGATACGTTGCGTCCTTCGTTGCCAATGCGACGTGTAATGTTCATCGTTCCGCTCAAGTTATGACTCTTGTTGTCGTTCATGCTTTCGCGGTGCTGACGGTTCACGGCAATAGCCAGGAGCTCGGGATTAACAGTGCCGATTGGCTCCTTGAAGATGCTGTCGAGGGGATTTTCAATGATGCCACCGTCAACTTCGTAGGGATCGTCGTTGAACGTAGCCGAGAGGTTTGATGAATTGCCCTTGCCCTTGCTGAATGAATATGAAGGACGGAACATGATCATTGTCATTGTGTCGGGATTCCAACGCACTCGGAAGCTCGTGTTGAAGTTTGTTGAGCTGTTGCGGCTGCGGCTGAATCCGTTAGAGAATGAACGCGTACTGCTACTGCTTGTCAAGAACGTTTCCGTGCTGTTTGTTGAGAGCGAGTGGCTCGTGCGGTGGTTGTAGCGTGCATTACCGCCCAATTCCACACGTCCAGCTTCTTTCTTCTCCTTGCCGTTTTCCCAGGTGAAGTCAAGTCCACCTTCCTTTGATGCAGTGACACCACCGCCACCGCGACCCCAGCCTCCGTAACCGCGGTCATTGATGTTGTTGGCAGAGCCATAGACCGTGATGCGTGAGTGGTCGGTAAAATAGTTTACGAAAGCCTTTGCCGAATAGCGGTCCTTCGTACCATATGCCAAGTCAATGTTAGAAACTAATGTTTGATTGAGCTCGCGTTTCGTTGAGATATCAAGCACGTTGGTTTCTTCGCCATCGTCAATGCCCGTCATTTCTGTGTAGTCGCTCTTTTTCTTATACGACTTAATCTTGCTCACCAAGTTCGTGGGCAGGTTCTTCATTGCGATGTCTGTGTCGCCCTTGAAGAAGTCCTTACCGTTGATGAGAAACTCCGTTACTTCCTGACCGTTGATTTTCACCTTACCATTGTCGTCAATTTCGGCACCGGGAAGTTGCTTGATTAAGGCTTCGAGTGTAGAGCCTTCGGGCACACGATAGGCCGAGGCATTAAATACGGTTGTATCCTCCTTCTGCTCTACCTTTGCTGCTGTAGCCGTTACGACAGCCGTGCCGAGCATGTCTTCACGAGGGGCAAGGGCAATAGCGCCCACGCGGAGTGTGTCCGTCTTGTCCGTGATTGTGATGGATTGCGACTTGGTGTCAAAGCCGATGTAGCTCACCTTGAGTGTGAACTTGCCCGTCTTCTTCACGTCGAGCTTAAACGTACCATCCGTCTTGCTGGTCATTGCAGCAATGACCTTGTCGTTTTCCAAGACAGAGGCCGTAGCATAGGGGAGCGCTGTCCCTTCTGCCTCATTCTTGATTGTGCCCATCACGACACACTTCTGTGCCATCATCGCCGTCGCCAGGAGCGAGAGCATTAAAGAGAGGAGAAATTTCTTCATAATTAAGAGAGAGGGAATTTTAATTGCGATGCAAAATTACACATTTATAATGTGATAGCCTAACAAAGCGCTGACTACTCGACGAATCCCCCTTTTTTCAAGACGAATCGGGGAATGAATCAAAAGGAGTCAATATAAAAGCTAAAAACGAAAGAAGCAGGAAGACTCTTGTCCTCCTGCTTTCTTTATCTATGGTCGTGTCTTATTCCCTCTCATCGGGGAGGTTAAAAGAGACGGCTCTGAGCTTTGTTCTTAAATTAGTAAACCACCTTCTGACCGTTCACAATATACACTCCCTTGCTTGCCTTCTTCACCTGGCGCCCTGAGAGGTCGTAAATGGCTTTGGCTTTGTTTGTGGCTGAAATGTCTTCAATGCCTGTAGCTTCATCGCCTGTGTAGGTTACAACCACCTTACCATTCTGTGCATCCACAACCACTTCAGTGGTGTAGTTTTCAACGGCTTTTGCTGTTACGTCAGCAGCCGTGAGGAATGATGTAGAGATGAATGTATCACCATTTGCATAGTCAACACCTTCGAAAGTGAGCGCACCTTCAGCGTTGCCCAACACTTCAACGGCATATTCAAGAGTGTAAACGTTGGGGTTTTCAATAATCCAGAATATAGAACCGTGGTCGTCCCAAGTCCAGTTGCGCACTGCGTAAGTGGCGTCGTTGGTTACGACGCAGGCAAAGTTTGTTGAATTGTCGCTATAACCACCACCGGCATGGATACCAAATGTACCTGCATGTTCACCTGTGTTTGAGCGAATGCCGTCTAAGGCCGTCTTTGTTTCGGTGAACTTATAGTCGCGACCGCTACGGGTTACATAAGCCTTTCTTTCGGGTTGGTAGAGGTAATATTTACTGCCTTCCTTAAGAATTTGCCACACCACGGTTGCATCAAAAGGGTCTACTTCTTCCTGATACTTTGCCTTTACGCTTTCGTTGCTGGGTAAGTTGTTGTAAGAAGCGTTGGTTACACCACGCAGACTCACATACGTATCCGTAATGCTGCTGTTAAAAGCCCAGTAACCTTCGCCTGTCTTTGCTGCAATCTGATAGAGCTTGTAATTTTTCACTTCATCGAGCGAAGCAATCTGAGTGCAGGGCTGAGGGCCTGTGCTGTAAGTCACTACGATAACTCTGTCTTCGAGGCTGACAGCTGCGCTGCAACCTTCTACTGCAATGGGAGTCACTTGGTCTACTGAGAAGAACTGTGTAGCACGAACTGTGCCGCCGTCCAATGTTTCGATGTTTGCGTAGATCACGCCGCCCTTGCCGTCAGTGCCTACTACCTTTACGGTGTAGAGTTGCTCCTGCTGCATGTCGCCCTTGATGCTTACTTGAGCACCGCGCATGTATTCAGCGGGGATGGTGTAAGTGCCGTCGGCAGCAATGGCTGTGTAGGGTACGTTTACTTCAATCCAGTTGGGGTTGCCGTTTTCATCGAGTTGCTCAACAGCGTTCACGTTGTAACCATACTTCAGCAAGAAGCCGTATTGTACGAAGCCAGGAGCGGGGATGTCCTTCACCTTCAAGGTGTTTGCGTAGTTCATAACGTAACCTTGCAAGGGGCTTTCGTCTGTAGCGAGAACGATGTCGCCATTGAGCTGTGAAGCGTTTACAGTCACCTGGTCGCCATGAACGTCGAGCATCACGTCGATATAACCACCGCCGTCAGAGATAATCGTGTTGCCACCAGCGGGGTTGGTATTGTCCCAGTCTACCTTATAACGCATGCGGTAGAAACCAGCGGGCGTGCCAGCGGGAACTGTGAACTTGGGCATCGGGCTGCCAATGGTGTTGCCATTTGAGCTTGTTGTGCCGTCGCTCTTGCGCCAAGTGCCGTTCACTTGTGCAGCGCTGTAACTTACGATTTCACTGCCTTCAGCGGGTGTGCCGTCGTCATTTACTGCAAATTCAAACTTGCCGTCGTTGTTCCAGTCTACATAAACGTAGCCGCTCATCCAAGCGCCAGAATAGCTGAATGTGGGTTGCACTTCTTCGCCTGCCTTTGCTGAGAATACGCTCAACGTTGTGTTGTCTGTATAAACCTTTCCATTTGTGCTGGCTGATGTGAACGTGCCGTCTGTTGTTGTGAGTCCAACGTTGTTCAGCTTGCGGTCTGAGCGAGTGGTTGTTGCGTCCTTGTCATAAGTGAGGGCATACTTGTCCGTTGTAAAGCGCTTATCGGGGTTGTTGTCAATCACGATTTCATCGAAGTATGCATACCAGTCGCTGGCATCAGCATGAGGTGAGCGTACGTCGGGGACGATGACCAATGAATAGATGTCGATACCGCTATTTTCCTTCTCCTCCTTAGGATATGAGAAGCCCTTGAAGCTTACAACGACGTCCTGCCAACCTTCCTTAGGCTTCACGTTTGAGGTTGTCACTGCCCAGAATTGTTCGTCTTCGCCTGTCTGCCAGCTCCAGCTTTCTTCAAGGCGCTTACCCAATCCGATAACCATCATGCGGCTGTCTGTGGGTTTGTCCTTGAGGTAGGTCATAATGTGGATATACTGCAACTGCTTTGTCATGCGGATAGGCTCCTTGAGGTCGATGCGCACACCGAAGGTGTTACTACCATAGCGGCTGCGGCGCAACTTCACCACCTTTTCCGTGCTATTGGGAGCCACGCCCATGACGGCATCCACCTTTGTGTCGGGGTTTTCAACGACTGCTGCGTCAAAATCAATCGTGGGAGTCGCAGCGCGGAAGGGGCTTTCTGCCCATGAGTCGTAGACGCTGATTGCCTTATAGTCTTCGTTGTCGAAGGATATTTGAGTCTGTGCCTGTGCGGTGAGTCCGAACAACATCAACGCAGCAGAAAGGATGATATTCTTTTTCATAAATTTCTGATTTTTAAGAGAGTGTTGATGTTCCGTTGATTAATACACATTCAAATTTGAGAGTAAGGGACAAGCACGGCTGTCAAGGATGGTGATGCGCAATTGCTTTGCGTTGTAACCATTGCCAAAGCTTTCATTTGTCTTACCGTTGAGGGGGATGATGCGCTTGTAGCCCACAGTCGTTGTCTGCATGTTGGGGCAGAGTTCCGTCCATGTTGAGCCGTCGGTTGTATACTCAATCTTGAAGTCCTTAATGCGCTGACCCAACTTCACGGGCTCTTGCATTACGAGATAGCGAATCACCTGTGGAGTGTCCCATGTGAGGGTGATGGTTGCATTGAGGTTGCCGTCGTTCACGCCCCAATAAGTTTCCTTATCGCCGTCGGTGAGGTTCGCCACTTCATACTTACCGCCATTGCGTGTTTCGCTCACTTCAATCGTAGCCGACTTTGCAAGGTCAGTAGCCGCTGTTGTTTCATCTCTGCCGTAGACGGGCACTGCAAGGCGCTCGTGGAGCAGCTTGCCCAATTTTGCCAACTCGAGAACGGTGTTTGAGGGGAGCACACCGGATTTGTTGGGAGGACAGTTAAGGATGAGTGTCGCATTGCGACCTACGGTTTCAAGATACATTTGGAAAAGGCGTTCTGCGCTCTTCATGGATTCGCCCTCGTGCCAGAACCAACCTGCGCTCGTAGCCTTCGCGTCGCTTTCACCGGGGTTCCAGAACCATCCGTTGATGTCGCCCTCTTCGCGCACAACGGTTTCTGACAAGTAGTCGGTCATCGCCCAGTTAGTTTCGCCGGCATAACCTGATTCGTTACCAATCCAGCGTGCTTCACCGCCCACGCCCCACATTACGCAGTTAGGAGCAATGCGGTGTACGCGTGCACGGAGGTTGGGCACGTCATAATAGATTTCGGGGTCAATATCGCGGTTGCCACCTTCGCCACCGTAGTAGCCGTCACCTCCGCGTGCGCCGTCAAACCACATCTCAAATTGGTCAGAGCCGTATTGCGCCAATTCTTCACACTGCTTGAGGAATACTTCAGTCACGTAAGTGTCCTTACCATAATGCGCCGAGTTGCGGTCCCAGGGCGAGATGTAGAAGCCATACTTCATCTCGTGCTTCTTACTTGCTTCAGCAAAGAGTTGGGGGATGTTAGCCGAGCGTCCGTTTTCATTACCCGCATTTGCAATGCTGTGTGTCGTTGTAGCCGTTGGCCAAAGGCAGAAGCCGTCATGGTGCTTCACCACGGCGATACCGCCATTCATCCCTGCAGCCTTTACGGAAGTCACCCACTGCTCGGGGTTGGGCTTCGCCAAAGGCGCATACTTTGATTCAGGCTCGTTACCAAAGCCCCATTCCAAACCTGTGAAGGTGTTCATACCATAGTGGAAGAACGCATAAAACTCCGTTTCGTTCCACAACAATTGGCGTTCACTGGGAACGGGATGACAAGGCGCGGGCGCATTGTCGGGGTTGGGCAAGTCATAGTTCTGTGCAAACCCAAGTGTCGGAATTGCTAAACCGACAAGGAATGATTTAAGTCTCATAAGGTTATTGTTAAAGTTAGTGATTCTTTTTTTCTTAAACGAGGGGATATTCTCCCCCGCTTGCAAAGATAAGAAAAAAAAGAGAAAAGAGGAAAGAGGAAAGAGTAAAGATAAAAGATAAAAGAGTAAAGAGTAAAGAGTAAAGAGTAAAGATGAAAGATAAAAGAGTAAAGATGAAGCAGTTATCCTCCTTGCTTCTTGCAAAATGAAAACGCTCTAAAAGTGACAATTGACAATTGACATTTGACATTTTTTAGAGCAATACCTGTTGGCGGAATTAATTTAGTGCGTACTTAATTCTGCCTATAGGTATCTCTAGTTTTCCTAGTTTTTCTTTCAATCATTCCGCTCCATTCCTGCCTATTTTAGTTCATTTTGGTTTATTTTGCCTCGTTTCGGGGGAGGAGTAGTATGTGTGTTCAAGATTATTCTTAAATTTGGCAAATAAATAATAAGTTTCATCTAGCTTAAATCTAAACTTGTATCTTTTGCAGAGCAACTTAAAAGTAGAAGTTTGTGGTTAGGCAATGATATTTCCTTGATAAATATATTAACCTTTTAAATCATGTTGAAAATGCAGTTTAAAAAAATCTCTCAAACAAAGCGTATGGGTTGGTTCCTTTCGCTAGTATCCTTGTGCTTTATGCTTTTTTCTTGTGGAGAAAAGAAAGTAGTTGCCCCCAAGGGTCCAGACCCCGTGTTGACATTTGAAGTCCATGGTGTGAAATTCAATATGAACCTAGTGGAAGCGGGTAGTTTTCATATGGGTGATTACACCTATGCATTCGCTCGCCCCATTCATAAAGTTACAATCCAGGATGATTTCTATATGGGAGAGACCGAGGTGACTCAAGAATTGTGGGAAGCCGTGATGGGCAGCAATCCTTCAGAATTCCAACAAAGTGTAGATCGTCCAGTAGAAACAGTAAGTTGGAATGACAGTCAGAAATTTATCAAAAAACTGAACGAATTGACCGGTGAAACATTCCGTCTACCTACAGAAGAAGAGTGGGAATATGCTGCTCGTGGTGGTAAGGAAGGAAAGGGCTATGAATATTCAGGCAGCAATGTGCCAGAGGATGTAGCATGGTTTGAGAACCCCTTTACTATGCCCGTAGCGTGCAAGGAACCCAACGAACTCGGTCTGTATGATATGAGTGGAAACGTATGGGAATGGGTGGATAGCTATTGGACCAAGTCGTACGAACCAACAGCGGCAGAACAAACCAAACACCGTGTGCAAAGAGGTGGATGCTGGTTTACTTCGGCCGAATATTCCGCGGTATGGTATCGTTTGTATGGCACTCATACGGGCAAGAATGAATATTCAGGCTTTCGTATCGCAATGAATATGAAGAAGTAAAGCTTAGCGAGAAGACTGTGCAGAAACGAGGGAATATTCCCCCTGCGTGCAGGGGATAACAAAAAAAAGAGAAAAGAGAAAAGATAAAAGCAATTTTCCTCCTTGCCTCCTGCAAAATGAAAACGCTCTAAAAGTGACAATTGACAATTGACAATTGACATTTTTTTTAGGGCAATGATATAGGAGTTGACCCCAATCGTTTTCAATAGGCCTCCTCCCCGCATTCATTTTAACGCCTCGAAGGGCGCACCATTCGGGATGTACACCTTGATAATGTGAAATCATTGGGAACGTAATAACGAGGAATTTTCATTTGAACGGTAGGGACGCACGGCTCGTGCGTCCTTATTTTATTGTGGCGCATGCGGGAGGAAGGACGCAACCTGCAAGGGAACTCATGACGCAGATAAGCCCCCTGAGGAAGGACGGACGGCGCGTGCGTCCTTTTTCCCATTTTGAGTGAGCAGCGTGAAAATAATCGCTTGTATCAAAGGACGCACGCGCCGTGCGTCCCTACCAGTCAAGTGAAATTAGACACGCTCACTCGGTGGGGGTGTCTATCTCTTTTTTAGTGCAATAATAATGGCGCCCCTTTCGGAGCGCCTTCACATTATAAACTTTTAAAGAGGAAAAGATGTGTAAATTAAAACTTTCTTGTAAACTTTAAGGGGTTAATAATTAAGTGAAATAAATTTGGGTATGATATAGCAGTTGACCCCCAAATTTAGAATCTTGTACTTTAAATGACGCCTTCAGCGTCATTTAAAGTACAAGATTCTAAATTTGGCGACAACTCCTATAGCATTACAAAAAAAATGCCCTAAAAATGTCAATTGTCAATTGTCAATTGTCACTTTTAGAGCGTTTTCATTTTGCAGGAGGCAAGGAGGATTTTTAGCTTTTAGCTTTTGGCTTTTATCTTTCCTCTTTCCTCTTTTATCTTTACTCTTTACTCTTTTATTTATTGATCTCCTCCACCTGTTGGCGCACACTTTCTTCATGGATAGCTTCGAAGATGTGTTTCATGAAGGTGCTGTCCATCCCGCAGAGGCTTCCTTGCGCCCCGCGCTTGTCGAGGATTTCGGCGTATCTTGTAGTCTGCATAACCGTCATGCCATGCTCCTTCTTATATTGTCCAATTTCACGACTGACGCGCATGCGCTTGGCGAGGAGTTCGATAAGCGCGTGGTCGCATTCGTCAATCTGACGGCGCAGTTCCATCAAGATTTCGGTGGTTTCCCCCTGTTTACGCACTACGAGCTTGTTGAGGATGAAGTGGAAGACGTCGGGCGTGATTTGCTGGCTTGCATCGCTCCAGGCGCAGTCGGGGCAACAGTGGGTTTCAACGATGAGACCGTCAAATCCGAGGTCCATGGCCTGCTGACAGAGAGGGGCAATGAGGTCACGACTGCCCCCGATGTGGGAGGGGTCGCAGAGAATGGGGATGTTGGGAATGCGACGGCGGAGTTCGATGGGGATGTGCCACATGGGGTGATTGCGGTAAATCTTCTTGTCGTAGGATGAAAAGCCTCTGTGAATCACAGCCATACGTTTAATTCCTGCACCGTTGATTCTCTGAAGTCCGCCAATCCAAAGTTCGAGATCGGGGTTTACAGGGTTTTTCACAATCACAGGAATGTCATGCCCCTTCAAGGCATCCGCTATCTCCTGCATCGCAAAGGGATTCGCCACCGTGCGTGCGCCAATCCAAAGGATGTCGATGCCGTGAGCGAGTGCAGCCTTGACGTGCGCCTCCGTAGCCACCTCCGTAGTGACCAGCATGCCGAGTTCCCTCTGCACGCGCTGGAGCCATTTTAAGCCCGGTTCGCCCACACCTTCAAAGCCTCCGGGCTTGGTGCGAGGCTTCCAGATGCCGGCACGGAAAATGCGGATGCCCTGAGAGGCGAGTTGCGTGGCGGTGGCCATGACTTGTTCTTCAGTTTCGGCAGAGCAGGGCCCCGAGATGATGAGGGGGCGCTTGGTTTCAATGCCAGGAAGGTTGAGGGGGAGGATATCGAGTTCCATAAATATTTTTAGGTTAAGAGGTTTTTAGGTACACTATCGCTCAAAACTCACGAAGCGACCATCCCCTGTAATCCCCTGCACAGAGATACGCAGACGGGTGCCGTCGAAAGAGTTATTGAAGAATACGGCAGTGCCTTTGCCACGATCGTCAAAGGTGAGTTGAGGATTCCAAAAGAGGGTGCGACGCGTGTCTGGCTCTTTTGGGAGCTTGATTTCGTAATAGTTGGGCGAGAAGAAGGCTTTGCGCTTCGTATATCCCCACACCTTACGCTTGGTCAAGCCCTTCTTCGACTTATAAAGATAAGCGTTGGGGCGTTCATACACAACGATGACCTGGTCAATCTGATTTTCGATAGCGGCTTCGCCAATAAATTTCTTCTGCTTTGAAACGTCGGTCACAACAGCCACGGATTGCACCTCGTCAGCCATTAATTCGAGAGCCTTATCCTCTTTCAACGTTGCGTTATTCAGTACCCACACCGTAGTCTTACCATTGATGAGTTGAAGTTCGTCCCATTTCAATGAACCTTCCTCTTCCGTTCCCGTAGATTCCGAATTTGAAGCCTCGTTGGGGTTTACGACTTCCTGAGTCGTCTCTTGCTGGAACATCATTTCGGCTTGGTCGACACCCGCACTCCAATAATCCGTACTATCAATAAGAAGGGCAATAAAGCTCATAGCATGCATCGTACCGTCATTACCTAAGTCGCGCCAACGTTCCAATTCCAACTCTACGTTATAGAAGTTTTCAGCATTGCGTTTGCCTTTATCTTCCCCGCCTCCCCATTTGTAGCGGTTCCCTTGGAGGGGGCGATACTTGCGCTTGGCCTTGATGACGGCCTCGTCGAGATACGTGTCGCGCCAATCATCTAAGGTGTCCTTCCATTCGAAGACGTCGGGCTTGTTGAGAATCAAGGCAGACGTGTCAAGGGGAGTGGCGGGTGCGTAAGTCTGCTCCGTGGGGTGGAAAGAGCGGGGCTGAGGTTCGAACCAACGGTCGAAAGCCACACGGGCCCATTTGCGCTTCCCCTCGGCATCTTCGGTGAAAACCATTGCTGACATTTCTCCAACGTAATCCACTGTAGAGCGAAAGGCAAACTTACCCTCCTCGTTAGTTAGGCATTCGCCCTCAACAGAAGTGCCATCGGGAGAATACATCAAGAGTTTCAATCCTAAGTTCGGCCATGGCTCACGCTTATTGTTGTCTTTAAACACCGTGCCATTGAGAACGAGGTTTTCCTCAATAGGTTGCTTGGCGTGGAATCGGTTATGGTGGCACATTTGTTCGAAACTCGTTGCCGTCCATCCCTGAACGAGCAACAAATGGTCGAGTGCCATGAGTCGCTTTCTGCGAGAGGCTACGGAGTCGGAGGGAGCGAAGTAAAAGTCAGGCTCATGGATGTAGCCACGCAACTCGCTGGCAAGCAACATCTCGGCATCAATGGAGTGCCCCTTGTTGCTCACAACCTCCTGGGCATCATCACGCACGGAGAGTGAGAGGTTGGCCTGGACGGGCGAACCCTGTGCATCGGTCACATAAAATTCAAGTGCAATCGGGGCATATGACTCATAGGAGGTGGCACTTTGGCGCACACTGAACTGCACGTCCGTAGGAGTCGTGGGGTAATAAATCAAGCGCTCCGCAAGGGCCTCTCCCTGCTTATTGAAGAGCTGAATGCGGTTGACCCCACCACGCAGTACGGTTGCGGGGAGTGAAAATTCGGCGGGCTCGTTGACATTCAAAGTGTCAAAATAACAAGCACGTTCACGGTTGAAGATTCCCATGCCAATCACCTCCTGAGGCATGCCCGAGGTGCGCTCTACGCAAAGGTCAAGATAGCCATCGGCCAAATCGGCTTTCAACGTATAGCCTTCGGCTTGTGCCTTGGGGAGTTCCGTGCGCTGGTTGCCAACAAGGGCATAGCCGCCCTCAAAGCCTTGAGGCAGGAGGAACAGACCGCGCCCCTCATGAAGCGGACGGACTTGAAGCAAGGGAGTGCCATATGCATCGTAGATGTGCATCTCTTCATCAAGAGGCGCACCATTTCCGTCGGTAATGAGAAAAGCCATGCGCTGTGAAAGTCCCGCAATGCGTTGTCCGCCTTCGGGATAGAAGCTCACCCGTCGCTTGTTGTCGCCATCGAAGGCATAAGGGCGCTTTGCCTTTTCGGGAATCTTCCAGGCTTCATCAATGGGGTTGATAGAGAAGGACTCTTTGGTGCGCTCAAACAGCGGAATGACACGTGAGAAGTAAGCATCCTCGCCCCAGTTGAGCATGGCGCGCGTGTAGGCACGCACTTCGTAATATCCCGAATGCATATAGCTGTCAAACTTGATGCATCCGCTACCTCCTCCAAGGCTGTCAATCTTCACCAATTGGCGCTCCATCATTTGCCCTGCGGCATTGAGCAACTCAACGTAGAGCACACCGCTAATGTCCGTAGGCTTCAAGCTTGAAGCACGTACGACGTAGGCCTTGTAGAATAAGGAGTCGCCCTCATAGTAGGCGTTGTTGTCCAAATGGAGATACACCTTCTCGCGAGGAAATTCGTGGTCGAATGCTGCTGCTGATTTAAAGCGCTCAAAGAGTTTCGCTACGTCGGGATGCGTTTGTGAACTCGCAACGATGGGTGCGAGTAGCAGGCAGAGGAGTAAGGGAAAGGTGCGAAGAAGGCGCATAGAGAGAGGGAGGTAAACGTTTGAAAGAAGGGGGAGAGGGCTTTGCTAAAGCTTGATAACCTTGATGTAATCCTTGAGTGTCACCAATTCGTTACCTTGTCCAGCTTGCGAATCGTTGATGAGCAGGAGGGTTTGAGTGCCATCGTTAAGACGGATGCCAAGACACATGCCTTCGTAATTGGCAAAGTTGTATTGCACGGGAGTGAGCTGAGTCTTGAAAGTAGCAACAAGCTCCTTAATCATGAATTGATTGGGGTCAAGATTCTTTAAGTCTGTCGTGCTGTCAATCTGATGACTCTCTAAGGGGTTAATCTTGAAAATCTTACACTCAACGTGTGATGATAAATAGGAGGGCGACACACGGATTTCGCGCTCTAACACCAAGAGTTTGCCATCAGGGAGCGCACAGACTTCAGGCACACCAAAGGCATGCGAACGACCGGGCTTTGTAGCCTTTGCGAGGTCCATGCGATAGGCATATTGAGCCACGGGCTGGAGGTTGTCGTCAAAGCTTTGGAGGCGCAAGTAATTCGGTGTAGTGGTCTGAGTCGGGCTGTTGGGAGTGCCATCTGCACACAAGGGCCCCTCCGTAATGGTCCAAAAATGATGTGTAGCCGAGGAATAAGCCAAGGCTTCGAAACCGAGGTTGCTGTAAATCTTATCGATGGCGAATTCCGCAGGCACGTTCAACTCTCTACCCGTAGGCACACCGTTGAGGTCGTATTCCACAATGCGCTGGTCTGCCTCACCACTGATAAACACCGTTTGGCTGGTGGGGGAATAAGTAATCCCTTCCCAGTCGCGTTGAGGGCTTTGGGCACTCTCAGAGGGGGAGAAGCGACTTCTGTAGCCTTCGGGAGTGATGTTTGTCACCTTCCCTGTGGTGGGGTCTTGCGTAATGCGCATGACGTGGAAACCATCGATGGGCTCTTTGTCGCCTACGATAGCGTAAAGGTTATTTCCAAGCGGAGTTATCCCACTATAGTGAGCGGGCTTAACGCCCCACCATGCCATGCTGCGTTGGGGCAATGGTTGTGAGTGGAGCAACGACGGAAGTAGGAGTAGAAAAGGGAGTAAAACGTTACGCATAGCGGTAGTTAAATTCTAAAATTTTTATAACCCAAGTTCGGGGTGAGGGGAAAGTCTATTTAAGAAGGCTGGCTAAGTCCATTCTCCACGTAACCCCGGCAGTAAGCATGAGTTGCTTGGGCTGAACGCTGTAATCCGAAGGCACGTCTCCGAGTGTGTAGTGTCCAGCAAGGTGAAGGCGTACGTCGTTCAAATTGTCCTTGAGGGGGAAGAATTCAACGCCGGCGCCAATGCGGGTCAACTCTGTGCCTGGAGGAACGCAAGCATCATTCAACGTCTTGCTCTTGTTGACGTCATAGGTGCACTTACCAAAGAGATTCACCTTCTTGCAAGGCTTCCAGTCCACCTCGCCCATCACTGAGAAGTCACGCCCTAGGAAGCAATGGCCCTCAGTTGTGCGATTCATAAGGTCAAGCGTGATAGAAACGTTATCAAAGTCGAAGCGATTGCCGAGAGCTATGTAATTGACAAACTTGCCGGGCTTGTATTCCACCATATTCAGCGAATAAAGCGTAGACCAACAGCCGTGCTTGCCTTGCCAAAGGAGATTGTAGGCATAAATATCGTCAGTCGCTGTGCTAAAGGGACTTTCACACACTTGTGCCGTGAGGCGGTCGTTCTTAGAAAGCGCATAAGCGACACTTCCCCCAAAGGCGTAGGACGTCACATTAGAACAGAAGCCCGAGAAGAAGTAAACGTCGATGGGCGCTAAGTCATATTCAAATCCACCGATGCCTATCACCTGCTTCCCTCCCGAGAAGCTCCAACGGTCCTTCGTATAGGTGAGGTAGAGCCAGTCGGTGGCATCAAAATAACTCATATCCTTATGCGGCTTGTTGAGGCGCTGGCGGTAAGAATAGTTGAAATGCTCACCAATCTGACCGTCAAGGCGAATGTTCAGAAACTTGCCCTTAAAGCCCGATTCGGCATCAACTTTTGAGCCGTCGTCCGAGAAGCGCTGATAGTCTCCGCGCGCTTCAAGGCGGAGGGTGTGGAGCGTATGTTTCTGAGCGAAAATACCGACAGAGGAGAGGATAAGAAGGAGAAGAGGGAGGATTCTGTTCATGTTTGAATGAATGAGGTGTGTCAGTTGTGCACTCCGCTTTGAGTGGCTTCCATCAGTCATCAAGGTGGGGAGGCTTATTAAAAACTCCGACCTCGTTTCCACAAGATCGGAGGCGAATGACTCGTGTATCCAACGCCGTATGAAGAGTATAGGAGTGGAAGAGAACGAATTGAAACCGTCTGATAAGGATTTGTTTATCCCTGATTCTGAGCTGCTTCAAGATTATAAAGCGGATTCGCATACATCTTCAAAATGCATTCGCGAAGGAAGGGCACGTCTTTATTTGGAAGGTCAATAAGGTCAATACGGCTTTGGAGATAGCGCTCAAACTTAGCCTTCTCTTTAGCCGTGTAATTGGCTGCGTACTTATCGTTTCCTTCAAGAAGGTCGGCGGCTACGTAATTGCCGGGATAGATGCGGTAACGGCTGTGAATCTCTCTGTCCATGCGACGTGCAATTTCGGGGAAGAGTTCATTCTTGGGCATGTCAGCAAGTTCATCAATCCATGTGTTGATGCAGGGAGAGCAAGCGTAATGTACGCGTCCCTTCTGCCCCTTGATGCCCGTAGCCATGTTTTTCATATCATCGGCTTTTGACTTCTTGAAGGTCTTATCATCGCGCTTCTGTTGAAACTCCTTCGCCTTAAGATAGTCGCAGGGGTCGAACTCATATGAAATGGTGAGCGGCACGATATTAAGTTCCTTAAGGCTGTCAATCACGTTGCCATCCTTGCCTAAAGCAAGCATCTTGAGAACGGATTCTTGCGTGCGGTCGTTAGAGTCCTTTGCGCGTCCTTCTCGCTGTGCAATCCATAGGTGCTCGCGCTTTTGGGTTACGGCAAAGTGCATGTAGCGACTCATTGTCTTGCTGGCTTCCAACATTTCACGCATAGAGAGCGAGCGTTGAACGATGAACGATTTGTTCACCCTAACAATGTCTTTAATCCATGGCTTGATGAGCAAGTTGTCGCCAATGGCAATCTCAACGGTTGTTTCGTAACCATTTTTAACCAACAGACAACTTAAGTAAGCAGAGTCGAGAACAATATCACGGTGGTTAGATACAAAGGTATAACGCTCCTTGCGGTTAGGAATTGCCGCAGCATCAAAGGAGCATCCCTTCGTTGCTGTGAACCAACTGAGAAGTACGATGGGCTTCATAACCTTGATTTGGAAATCAAGATTTGATTTGCTTGACTTAATGTACTTCTTGATGAGGCAATAAGGGATGAAGGGGAGCGTCTTTTTGATAAGCTTCTTAAGATACTTGTCTTCTAAAAGGCGTTCAAACACTTCAGGAAGTTCCTCGGGAACGTACGGACGAATGTTGTCAAATTCTGCGGGAATTTTCATGGAATATAAGTTGGCGAGCTGAGAGGCTCGGGTGATTCTTAAATTTTGCTTTCAATAATGTCGGCAAGAACATCCTTAATGTCCAAACCAGCTGCGCGCACTTGCTGGGGGATGAAACTTGTTGCCGTCATACCGGGAGTCGTATTCACTTCAAGAAGATTGATTTCTTCTTCACCAGGTGTGCCTGAAAGGATGTAGTCAATGCGAATGATGCCGAAGCAGTCAAGAGCACGGTAGATGAATTGAGTCATGTTGCTCACACGCTTGGCTGTAGTGGGGGCAATGCGGGCAGGTGTGATTTCTTCAACCTTACCATTATACTTCGCATCGTAGTCAAAGAACTCCTGAGTGGTAACTACTTCTGTGATAGGGAAGGTTACGACTTCGCCATCCTTACGTTTGTAGCATCCGCAGGTGATTTCTGTGCCCACCATGAGCTTCTCAATCATCACCTCGTCGCTCTCTTCCATGGCTTTCGCAATGGCGGGAGCAAGGTCGGCTTCTGTCTTTACCTTTGTAACTCCGAAGCTACTGCCTCCAGCATTGGGCTTAACGAAGCAGGGGAGTCCGAGTCGTGCAATGATTTCAGCATCAGCGGGACGTTCAAGACCTTTGCGCACTACGTAGCTGTCGCTTACGTTGATTTGAGGAAAGGCGCGGAGATAATTATTGAGGGCAAACTTATTGAAAGTGAGCGCTTCTACAAACACTCCGCTGGTAGAGTAGGGCATTCCGATGAGGTCAAAATAGCCTTGAAGGATGCCGTTTTCCCCGGGTGTGCCGTGGATAGTGATATAGGCGAAGTCGAAAGTGAATTTGCCGTTTGCCGTTGTGAAAGAGAAATCAGCGCGGTCAATAGGTAGGCGTTCGCCTTCGTAAAGTGCGTGCCACTGAGCGCCTCTAAGTTCTACGACAATGGGATTGAACTTCTCCTTATCCATAAAGGAAAGAATCCCTTCGGCACTGCGAAGCGAAACTCCGTATTCTGAGGAGTCGCCACCGGCTACAATTGCTATGTTTTTCTTCATAAAAAGTGTCTATAAGTCTGTGCGTCCTAATGCTCCCGCGGTATAGGTGCGCCATTTCTCAATGAGCGCTGTCATATCGGGAGGTAGGGGCGCGGTAAAGTCCATTTCTTCGCCCGTACGGGGATGTTTGAATCCAAGAGTCTTAGCATGGAGCGCTTGACGCGGACAAAGGGCAAAACAATTGCGGATGAAGCTGTTGTAAGTAGAACTCTGTGTGCCACGAAGGATTTGGTCGCCTCCGTAACGCTCATCGCAGAACAAAGGATGCCCAATGTGCTTCATGTGAGCGCGAATCTGATGTGTACGTCCCGTTTCGAGTATGCATTCAACGAGAGTTACGTAACCGAAACGCTCCATGACGCGGTAGTGAGTTACAGCATGTTTCCCGATGCCGGAATCAGGTGGAAAAACTGCCATTTGCATTCTGTCCTTAGGGTGACGTGCGATGTTCCCTTCGATACGTCCTTCGTTTTCTTGGAAGTTGCTCCACACGAGAGCGTTATATTGTCGGCGCGTCGTCTTATTGAAGAACTGCCAACCGAGGTGTGTCTTCGCATCGGGGGTCTTTGCAACTACGAGCAGGCCAGACGTGTCTTTATCAATGCGATGAATGAGTCCGACTCCGGGGTCGTTAGGATCGTAATTCGGATTGTCTCGCAAGTGCCAAGCTATAGCGTTGACCAAAGTGCCGGTGTAATTTCCACATCCGGGATGCACGACAAGTCCAGCGGGTTTGTTGATAACCAATAAGTCGTCGTCTTCATACACCACCTCTAAGGGAATATCCTCGGGCAGAATGAGATTTTCATAACGTGGACGGTCGAGCAAGAGTGTGACCACATCGCCTGGCTTCACTCGGTAATTGCTCTTCACTGGAGTCCCATTGACATGCACAAATCCCGATTTTGCTGCCGCCTGAATGCGATTGCGCGAAGTGTCGGGCATAAGGTTCATCAAGAATTTGTCAATGCGCAACAACTCTTGCCCTTTGTCAGCCACAGCACGGAAATGTTCGTAAAGGCCTCCGCTTTCGCCCTCATCATCTCCCTCTTCGTCGTTGAAGAGTGGCGCTTCGGGCAATATTTCTTCGTCTTTAAGGGTCGTCATAGATTTTTAAATAGAATCAACAGATTCAGTGAAGAAGTCTTCTATGATTTCTTCATCATTAGATTCCTCTTCAATGCTGCTATTTCGGCCAACCACCAATGTGATTGGGAGATCGATGGGGACACGTTGGTTCTTGTACACCTCTTTCCCCTTGACTTTAATCGCATAAAGCCAATCGGGGTCACCATCAATATATTCGTGTTTGATGTGCATGAATCCGAGTGTTTTAAGACGGGCTTCTGCTTCACGAACTGAGGTGTTGTTTGCCAAGTCGGGGATTGCAATGGGGCGCGCTCCATTGCCGTTGATGGTCAATGTGATGATGCGTCCAGACTTTACGTATCGGCCAGGAGCGATTGACTGCTCAAGCATGATGTAAGGTGGTTTTGTGGTGACGTATCCCGTATCGGTAACGATTCCCTCCAAGCCGAGAGCTTCCAAACGCATTAGCGCGGCCTCAACTTTCTGGCCGCGTACATCAGGCACCTCAATCTTTTCGCCGTGTCGCGTATAGCAGTTGAGGAAAATCATTGTGCTGACAATGAGTAATACTACCACCCCAATCATGGCGAGGATATTTCCCCACACTATGGGAGCCTTAAATTTCTTGAGTAAATTTTTGAAGTCCATATCTAATGGTATTTGTCTTGTGGCAAAGTTAAAATAAAAAAATGAGAGAAGTAAGAATTCTAAGAAAAACCTACTTCTCTCATTATGCTTTAAACCTCATCGTTATAGTCTCTCGACTACGCAGAGATTTACTTCTTGCCGTGAACTTCGTCAGATACGGTCAACTTTTTGCGGCCCTTTGCGCGGCGAGCAGCCAATACGCGACGACCATTTGCTGTCAGCATGCGCTGACGGAAACCATGCTTGTTGTTTCTCTTGCGGTTGTGAGGTTGGAATGTTCTTTTCATTGTCTTATATTATTTTCTTGTTAATCAAGGGTAGTGGCTTTTCGGGGTGCAAAGTTAGAAATAATTTTTTACCCTGCAAAATATTCTCTGTGTTTTTTAGTTGATTATGTCCTAAAGTCTAAGGACAATGGTTAACTGACTCCTAACTTTGGCCTTAATTATTGTGCTGAGAAGCGTTTTACCTGTTCTGCGATGAGTTCAGCATCGTCGAAGTAGTTAATTTTCATTGCGCGACGCACATCGTCAAGTGTAGCAGCAGCTACTTCACGCGCATCGTCGCATCCGCGCTTAAGCATATCATAAATAGCAGGGATGTCCTTTTGGAACTCTAAGCGACGCTGGCGAATGGGTTCGAGCGTTTCATTAAGGATGCTTTCGAGGAAGCGCTTGCACTTTACGTCGCCGAGTCCGCCACGTGTGTAGTGTTCCTTGAGTTCGTCAAGGTTGGCATAGTCCTTCCAGTAGCGGTCAAAGTGTTCGTCGGTGCAGAATGCATCAAGGTAGGTAAACACTGCGTTACCTTCTACGTGGCCAGGGTCACTTACGTTAACGTGTAAGGGGTCGGTATACATCGACATGACCTTCTTGCGCATTTCATCGGCAGTTTCAGAAAGGTAAATGCAGTTGCCCAACGACTTTGACATCTTTGCCTTGCCGTCAGTGCCGGGGAGGCGCAAGCAAGCGGCATTGTTGGGGAGCATAATCTGAGGCTCTACGAGCGTTTCGCCATAGATGTAGTTGAAACGGCGTACGATTTCTGTGGCTTGCTCAATCATGGGGCGCTGGTCCTCACCTGCGGGAACCGTAGTGGCACGGAAGGCTGCGATGTCGGCAGCTTGTGACACGGGGTAGGTGAAGAAGCCTACGGGGATTGAACTTTCAAATCCGCGCATGGCGATTTCTGTCTTCACGGTCGGATTGCGTTGCAAGCGACTTACGCTGACGAGGTCCATGAAGTAGAATGAGAGTTCGCACAATTCGGGAATCTGGCTCTGGATGAAGATTGTAACCTTTTCAGGGTCAAGTCCGCATGCCAAATAGTCGAGTGCCACTTCAATAACATTTTGACGCACCTTCTCGGGGTTCTCAATGTTGTCAGTTAGTGCCTGAGCGTCGGCTATAAATACGAACATCTTCTTGAAGTCACCCTCATTCTGAAGCTCAACTCGGCGACGGAGTGAGCCTACATAGTGACCAATATGAAGGCGGCCCGTAGGGCGGTCGCCAGTAAGGATAATCTTTTCGTTTGCCATATTCTTGTGGGGTATTTTACTTATGTTGCTTCGTTGCCTATTCAAGATAGGCGCCTATGAGTGTGCAAAATTACGAATTTCTAATCACATTGCAAAGCGTAAATCTATGATAGAAAAAACTCACTAAGATATACGAGAAATTATAAGTGAGTTAATTTAAATTATAAGTGAGTTAGTTTGAACTAATCGTGAGTTAGTAATTGCTAATTAAGATTACGAATATAATGGCTGTGTGATAGTTGTGTAACCATCTGTATTTAACCACAGTAAGAGGTTTTTGGTGCATAAAAAGCAAGTATCCCTCCGAAGCCGAAGAGATACTTGACCAATAGTAATGGAGAAGTTTGAAAAAGTTAATGCTTATATGAAGCCTAAGTGTCGGACGTTTACCATCCGAAGGTAATACCTGTTGACCATGACTGGAACTTCGGACCCTTTCCGCTTTCAAATACGTTGCAAGGGCTATACTTTACGTACAATCCAAAGGCTCCGTACTTCACATGTCCCATGAAGTCTATGGTAACTGGGTTCTGATGCAAATGCGTGTCAAGTTCCTTCACCCCCTGTCCCTCTGGAGTGGTGTAGCGTGTCTTCAGCGAGGCATAAGTGTTGAAATTCACAATGCTAGAAGCGCTGAGACTCACTTTATTTGTCAAATAGTATTTAACCTCTATGGGCACTGTCCAACTAAATACCTTGGCGCGTGAAAAACCAATGTGTGCGCCTTGAGGATAATCGGTTAAAATGGTATTACCATTCGGTTCGCGGTCAAAGCGTACTTCATCCGTCATACGGAAATTCTTCCAGTTCGTACCCACCCCAATGCCATAAGAGAAACGGCTCATGCGCGGTTGAAGCATGAACATCAAGCGAGGGCCTAAGAACTCATACGAGTCGAACATTTCCGTGTGCATGCCCTGAGGCGTATTAAGGCTGCCAACATAACCGATACCGAACAATCCAAGGTTCAAATTCAATTGTGGGGTTTTGTTTTCCCAAGGCTGCTTCTTGATATATTGAACCTCTACCTTAGTGGAACTTTTTGACTTACTCGTGCTGAAGAACGGCATTTTGAAGTTCCACTCCGTCTCCGACTCATTTATAATAGTAGGCGTAGTTCGAGAGAGCGGGATTACTTGACGATAGGTAAAATCAGGGTTCCCCTCCTTCCCTTGAATCGTAACGATGCAGCTGCTATCGTTGTTGATTACGGCAACTTGAGTGGGATTCTGAACGATGAGAGTATCGCTTTGTTGTGTGGCAAATGTAGCGGTAGTAGTGAGCAATACTGATGCCACAATGAGGAATGTGCGTTTCATACAATGAGTTTTATGAGAAGTTATTTGAATATCTTTTTAAGTTCAGCGGGAGAGGCTGCGCCCTCGATGTAAACGAGCATGATTTCTTGGGGCTTTGCCTCGGGCTTTAGTATGTTATTGCGGTAAAAGATGTAGCGATTGGTCTTCTTGTTTTTCGGTGGGAGCACATAGAAGCCGTAATAGAGCCTTCCGCCTATCATTGCCACCTCCTTCTTCGTGGCATGTTTCCCGTCTTCAATGACACGCTGCTCCATAAGTTTCCTTGAATTGTCAGGCGTGCTCTCTGGCGTTAGCGTAATACTTCGGAAAAGTGAAAGGTTATAGGGAACAAGGTCGTCTCCTTCTATGTGAACTGCAGATAAGCCTTCGATTTCCAGATATGGCTCTGAGAAATAAATGGCTATCCTTAAATCCTTCTGCGCAGTTGCTGAGGCAAGGCAGAGGGATAGCACGATGAGTGTAAGTATACGTTTCATGGTTGTAATTTATTCTTCAGTGTTAAGCGTATTCAGTAAGTTACTCATGCTCGCCTCCATTTCGCTTGTGGGGGAGTCGGCATTGATGTCTGCCATAACTCCGTGCATTTGCGCGAGGACTTCAGCCTTATCCGTCGTTCGGCGCCCATCAATGTAAGCAACGTAAGTGGTGCGAGGCATTAGGTGATATACTCCGATGCCAGCAAGAAGCACGAAACAAGCAGCCGCACTCCATTTCACTAATGCGGGACGTCGCCAAAGGGGAATAACTTTCTTCTTGTGTTCCACCTTACCCATGGCGAGATAACCCATTACGGCGCGTAACTCTTCAAAGTCTTCGGATTGTGCCTCCTTAGTTGTTAGAAATTGACGCAGAAGGCGCTCTTCGCTTTCAGTAGTCACTCCTTCGAAATAGCGTTTTTCGAGGGCTTTCCAGTATGTCTTATCGGTAGTCATGAGTACCTCCTTCCTTTTTGTTTTGTTGAATGTATACGGTGCGAATCCTTTTGCGTGCTCTGGATAACTTCATGCGCACGGCGGCTTCGCTAAGATTCATGATTTGAGCAATATCCTCGATGCTGTGACCTTCATATTCTTTTAAGTGCATCACGCGCTGCTCTGAGTCTGAAAGTTCAGCTTCAATAATGCTCTCCACTTGTTGGAAGTGTTCTTGAATTTCAATTTCCTCTAAGGCGGAGCGTTGCAGGGTAGTATCGCGCTCAGGGTCAAGGGTGAATTGCGGTCGTAACTCTTGTTTGCGTCGTTCGTCAAGACTAAGATTGCGGATAGTTGTGCGTGCCAGAGCCTCCGCTTCGTCAGTTGTTTTTAGCGAATAGTCACTGCGCCATAATTTGCAGAAGGCATCTTGTACGACATCCTCAGCATCCTCTTCCGATGCGAGGATGCGCTGTGCCTGCTTCAGAAAGTTCTTCCGCAGGGAGGTGAAAACGGTGGTTAAGATGTCTTTGCTCATGTCGTTTTTGTGCGTTCTTCAATAGGGTAAACGTACGAATTGCAAATTTGTAACAAGAAAATGAAACTTTTTTTTAGTTGACGCTAAAAAATTTTTAGTTGATGCTAAAAAAGTGCATGCCAAAAAGGAATTTTCAGCATGCAAGAAGGGGGAGAATAGTTGTGGGGAAAACAATAATAGACTTTGCGCGCACGAAATTACTCTTTGTGCGCACAAAGTCTCAAATTATTCGCACAATTAGTGAATTTGTGTAAGCACTCTAAAATCTGCTAATTGCAAAGTACGAAAGTGGCGTGAAAACCCGGCAAGGGGCGGTCGCTGAGCAAGAGGTTGATGTCCTGCTTCATCATCATTTGGCGCGAGAGGGGCAGCCCGATGCCCGTGCCCGTAGGTTTGGTGGTGAAGAAAGGGATGAAGATTTCGCTTCTCACCTCGGCGGGAATGGGGCTTCCGTTGTTGCTGACAGAGAGTGAGAATTTGCGCTCCGGGTCATGGGCATAAACAACGGACGCCTGCTGTTGTGTGAAGCGGAAAGCAATTTCCGTTGCGCCCGCCTCCTTAGCGTTTTGAATGAGATTGACAAGCACCTGGCGAAGCATATTCTCGTCCGCCTTGATGCGTGCGTTGGCTGCCACTTGAAGGGTCCAAGTGAGGTCCGTGTGCATGCTTTTCAGCGAAAGGAGTAAGTCGAGTAGGGGAATGTCGGTCAGCGTGGGTTCTTGCAGGGCGCTCATCTTGCGGAAGTTTTTTACAAACTCCGTCATGCCCGTGCTGGTGGTGTGAATGGCACGTATGCCCTCTTCGTAGGGAGTGTTTTTCAGCGCAGGGTCGGACAGGTAGGCCTGCGTGATACTGCTGATGGGCGTGGCGGCATTCATAATTTCGTGGGTGAGTACGCGCGTCAGGCGTTGCCAAGACTCCACTTCCTTTTGCGCCGATAGCGTGTTGATATACCCACTAAAATCGTTGAGCACTTCTTGCAGGGCGCGCTCGCCAAAGGAAAGTCCCTTTGTGGGAAGTCGGAACGAAAAGTCCTTGTTGCGAATGGCCTCGCGCATGAGGTGGGCACGGTCGCGCAAGAGGAACTGGTGGCGCACATATTTATATATGGTGTAGCCCAACCCAAGGATAATCACGGCACCGAGGGTAAGGAGCATGTCGAGATGTGTCATTTTCGGATTTTGGCGTAAAGGGTTTGGCGCGTAATGCCTAAGAGTTCGGCGGCACGACTGATATTTCCGTGGCATTTCTCAACCACGCGTTGGATGTGCTCAGTCTCGATTTGTTCAAGGGGGACAATTTCCTTGCTTTTGCTGATGGCGCTTTTCAGGGTGCGTAGGAGTTCTTCGTTATCCCAAGGCTTGGTCACGAAATCGGCAGCCCCGTTTTTCAATCCGCGAACTGCTAAATTTATATCGGCGTATGCGGTAATCAAAATTACGGGAATGTCGGGGTGAGTGCGGTGAATGTTCTTCAACCAAGTGAGTCCGTCCTGCCCAGAATTAAGTCCGGGCGCAAAGTTCATATCCAGCAACACCGCATCAATGGGTTCTTGGTTCATCGTCAAGAGAATCTGCTCGGGATTTGAGAGTGTCACGATTTTGGCAAAGTAAGCGCCCAGCGCAATCTTGATAGCGGTGAGCACGGCAGGGTTATCGTCAACGACGAGCAAGGTGTCGTAAGCAGTCATAGGGAAAAACTTGTTTTTTTGGTGCTACAAAAGTAGGGAAATTTAAGGGAGTGCGCAAAGATTCTTACTATAGAACCGCGGTGTGAATGGGTAAAGTGTATGATATTCATACAATGTGGTGTGTGATAATCATACAATCCACTTTTGGAGGCAAAAAATGCTTGGAGGGTAAGATTTTTGTGCTTTAAATTTGCAGTGTAAATAAAGGTTATGAGGTCGCCTCGCTTTAAGGACTTAAGGTTATTTTCTTCATTCGACCTGGATAGCCTTAAAACCTCACAACCTTATAACCTCTAAACACTCAATACTTATGATTAAAGTAAAAGATCTTGTAAAGTCCTTCAGTACGGAAGAAGTTGTTACCGTGGCACTGAATGGTGTAAACATGGAAGTAAAGGAAGGAGAATTTGTTGCCATTATGGGACCTTCAGGGTGCGGAAAGTCAACCTTGCTCAATATTTTAGGTTTGCTGGATAATCCCGATAGTGGAACCTACACGTTAAACGGAGAAGAAGTTGCCCTGAAGAAAGAAAGTGAGCGCACACGTCTTCGCAGAGGACGCATTGGTTTTATCTTCCAAAGTTTTAATTTGATAGATGAACTCACCGTGGAGGAAAACATTGACTTGCAACTTAAATACCTTGACCTTCCCAAGGCAGAGCGTAAGCAGCGTGTGTTGGAGATTCTGCGCATTGTCAATATGAGTCATCGCGCAAAGCATTATCCCCAGCAACTTTCGGGAGGTCAGCAACAGCGTGTGGCGATTGCGCGTGCCGTAGTGGGAAAACCGAAACTCGTTCTCGCCGATGAACCTACGGGTAACTTGGACTCTAAGCACGGCAAGGAAATTATGGCACTCCTTTCCGAACTTAACGCTGAGGGCACAACTATTGTGATGGTGACACACTCACAACGCGATGCGGCTTTCGCACATCGCACCATCAATTTGCTGGATGGCGAAGTAGTGAATGAGTTGGCGATATAGAAGAAATAGATGCTCTATATAGTTTATAGAAACTATTGAATCTATAGCAACTATAGCATATTTAAGAAACTTTCTAAAACAAGAATAGCAATGAAATCCTACTTCATATTCCTCAGCCGTAACAAACTTTATACGGCTATCCAAGCCTTTGGTCTGAGCATGGCGCTGGGCTTTGTGATTCTGTTTGCTTCGTATGCCCGAACAGAATTTATGGTGGGTAAGTCGCAAGCGCTAAACGATGAACTTTACGTCATAGGGTCCAGCAAAACGATAGGCATGACCGTAGGAACGGGTCCGGAGATTTGCCCAAAGATTCCGCAGATTAAAGGTTTTACGCGTGTTGGGGCAACCCGTCCTTGGGATGTCTTGGCGGGTGAAAACACTTTCACGACCAAGGCCATGGCGATTGACTCCACCTTCTTCCAATATTTCAATTACGAATTGCGCGGTGTGGCTCGCGAAAAAGTGTTGGAGTCGCCCACGGAAATCCTCGTGAGTGAGGAGTTCGCAAAACGCGCTTTCCCCGATGCTGATCCCATTGGCAAAACCCTGCGTCTGTTAGGGCAAGATGAACCTTTGACGATTGTAGGCGTGGTAGAGAATTTCGACACCGACGATTTCTTCTCGCCCGTGGAAATTCTCTTCTCCATGAAAGTGGAAGAGCAAAGCCGTGCCTGGTTAGATAACTTCGGCAGCATCGTCACCTTTGTCACGCTACACAAAGGCGCTTCGGTGGAAGAAACCAAGAATGCCTTGTTGGAAAAATACCTGGAAACCTGGCAATTCTGGAAACGCGAACCGATTGATGACAACTATATTAGTGGTGTGTCTCTAACGCCACTGAGCGAATGCTACTTTGCCAACCTCGGACGTAACTCAGGTTTCCGCAACGGTAGCGAAGAGATGGTGTGGATACTCTTGGGCGTTGCCATCGTGCTCTTGGTGTCTGCCGTGTTCAACTATGTCAACCTCACAACGGCATTAATCGGAAAACGTGCCAAGGAACTCGCCACGCGTCGCCTCTTGGGCGATACCGTGTCTCAAATAGTGGGGCGCAATCTCATGGAGTCGTTCGTCTTTACGGCAGGGTGCTTCGTGCTTGGGTGTATGGTGGCGGTAATTGCCCGTCCCTGGTTTGAAGAACTCTTAGAAGCGGAAATAGGCATCTTCTCCGACCTCGTTTCTATCCTCACCGCCGTGGCATTGTTGCTCTTGGTGTCGCTCATGGCAGGGTTGATTCCAGCGATTATTGTTTCGCGCTTCAAACCTATTGACGTGGTGAAAGGTTCGTTCCGCTTCCAAAGCAAAATGCGCCTTAGTCGTGTGTTTATTGTGCTTCAAAACTTGATTAGCACAGCGTTGATAGCCATCGGTATAGTCATGGTGGCACAGATGCACCACTTAGCCACACTTCCTATGGGCTACCGCACGGAAGGATTGGTGCAAATTTTTACTAATACCTATTCTACCTACACCGAACAACTCCGCCCGATTTACGACCGCCTATTGGCGATGCCCGAAGTGAAACGCGTGGGGTGGATACACCAAGGTCCGTGGGCTTGTCAAACGAATGGTATTCAGGAGAAGAGTGAAACGGGCGAAGCTGTCACTTCGTGGGTGTTCTATTCCCAAATGGATACCACCTGCATGAGCATGCTTGGGTTTGAAGTGGTGGAACAATATTGCGAACCCGACAATGACAAGCACTGGATTACGGAAGACACGCGCGACCGTTATAAAATCAGTGCTGAAAATCCTAATGTGGGTGGACAGATTGAGGGAACAGCGTGTTATCCTGTATGCGGAGTGATTAAAGATTACCGCTCTTGGGACCCCGTGAGTGGTAACCCGATGACTGACGGGCACAATATGATCGCCGTGATGATGAATCGGAATCGTGCATTCAGCATGTTGGTGGAACTTTCGGAAGATGGGATGAAAGACATCCCTGCCACGA
This sequence comes from Alloprevotella sp., assembly GCA_045657925.1. Taxonomy (GTDB): domain Bacteria; phylum Bacteroidota; class Bacteroidia; order Bacteroidales; family Bacteroidaceae; genus Alloprevotella. Next base: position 185,230 of record JAZOUA010000019.1, read on the forward strand.
AGCAGAAGATGCTGACTACGTGTCGCGCTGTGACGAAGGAAATGGTGGGCATGGAAAAGGATTTTGTGATGCGCACTATTGATGAAATCCTTGACGAACCCATGAAGGACTTGGAGAATATGTTGGCAATGGTGCTCTGCTTTATGTGCATCTCTACGCTAATTTCTGTCCTGGGAATGTTTGCCATGTCCATTTCTTACACCGAACAGCAGAGCAAACAAATCGCCCTGCGCAAAGTGATGGGAGCAACGGTGATGAATGCTTCTTGGCACCTCGCCCGTCCCTTCCTTATCCTCTCCTTCTTAGCTGCAATTCTCTCACTTCCGCTTATCTTGAAGGGCACGGAAATTTACTTGGAACTTTTCCCAAATCGCATCAGTTCCACTTGGTGGGCAATCGTCATCGCCGTAGTCCTTACGCTCCTCCTCGCCCTTGTCTCCATCGCTTGGCAAACGCTGAAAGTGGCGCGCAGAAATCCTGTAGAAAGTATTCGTAGAGAGTAATTTCAATGCGAATTTGAAACCCGCAAAACAAAGCGTAATATACGGCGCACAATAATACTTATTCGGCGTCGTATATTACGCTTTGTTTTTCCTAAAACAGGCTTCGTGGAGAGGTATAGAGAAGTAGGGGGCTCGGAGTGCGGAATCCTGCGTCGAACAACCTTGGTAATCCGTAGTATGCACCTTATGCCCTTATGTCCTTTTGTCAAAAAAGAGAAGGACGTGCAAACTGCGCGTCCTTCCTGTCTATGAGGTTTCTTGAAGCACCTTGTGTTTAGAAGTAAGGCGCATTGTTGAGCATGACTTTTTCTTCGCCATCATCATTGATGAAGATGAGTTTGTCCTCACGGGCTAACCAACCGATGGCTTCGGCAAGTTCGCTTTCTGAGAGGTGGGAGAGGGCGAGGAGTTCGGCACGTGTGTGGGAGCAATGGCAATTTAGCAAGCTCCATACGAGGCCAGCGTTGTGGCCAATGGAATCTTTTTTCATAATTGTTTAGTTTTTAGGTTAGGGTGTTTGTTGTAGTTATCAGAGTGGGCGGAGTGCTCGGAATTTTCTGAGATTTCAGATTTTTCTGAGCACTCCAAGTTGTTATTTCACCTCAATCACGAACGTAAATTCGCGGTCGGCGTATGGGATTAAGTATTTTCCGAGAGGCCATGCGCCCCATGAGTCGATACAACCGAGACCCATTTGGCGGTCGGAGATATGTACGACGGTGAAGTTGCGAGGCTTGAGGTCGCCGGAGTGCATGTGTTTGGCTTCCTTGCGCATGCCACCGTCGAGGTCCTCTGTGAGGTAGTTGAGAGTGCTACATTCAAGTGGGGCAGTGCCGTAGAAATGCAAGCCCTTGCCTGCTACGTCGGTCACATTCCAAGAGCGGATGTCGGTTTTGTTTCCGCTTTCCTGCGGACGCACATATCCCCAATATTGGTTGGCAACCAGTTGCTTGTAAGTGCCTAGAAACTGGGAATCCTTGCGGTCAACGTAGTTTTCAATCGGACCGCGACCGTAGTAACTGAGGCAACCGTAATCCTTAGGCATCACTAACTGCATGCCGAAACGGGGAAGTTGGGGCTTATGTTTGGCATCGGGATTCACCTGTAACTTTTGCGTCACGATGAGTCGGCCTTCGGCGGTAAAGACATAGTTCATAGTGAGCGTAGCATCCACTGAGCGCATATCATAAACCGCTTTGACGCTGTAATCCTTACCTTCGGGCGCGGCAGCAAAGTCCTTGAGTTGCATGTGTGGGTGTTTCCACGCACCAAGTTTCTGTTGGATGTTTGCACCATAGTCATTGTCAGTTGGCGCACGCCAGAAGTCGGGCTTCAAAGAATAACCCTCTTCAAACATGGGCTTGCCGTGGTAATCAAGGTAGTCAATCCAACCCGTATGCTTGTTGAAAGTGACATCCACTCCCGCTGCCGAGAGCGTAAGACACGCCAATTGTTCCTCCTTACTCACTTCACCCTTTACCTCTGCCGAAGAGCGGAGTGCATCAGCCGTGGGGAAGACGTAAGGTTTGATAACAAACTGCTGGCGAGCAATGTCGTAACCTGTAGGTAAGAGAGGCGATGCCACCTTTTCTTTATAACTCACATTCAGCGTCACTTCGCCCTTTACCGCAGGGAGTTGGTAGCCCTTGAGCGTAACAACCGTGCGCTGCTGAGGCGCTACGTTCACATCGTTCATGCCACTGGCAATGCGTTCTCCCTCATGGAAGAGTTCCCAAACCATATAGACGTTGCTAAGGTCGGTAAAGAAGTTCTCGTTATACACTTCCACCTTACCAGCAGTCGTATCAACGAGCGAAGTCCAAATGTTTTGGTGATAGTAACGCACTTCTGCCGCATGGGGATTGGGTTGGCGGTCGGGGCGAATGAGTCCGTTGCAATTAAAGTTGTGGTCGGTGGCAGGGTAACGGCCGAAGTCGCCACCGTAAGCGAAGATGTAATTACCTTCTGAGTTTTTGACGCGCAAAGCTTGGTCAACGAAGTCCCAGATAAAGCCTCCCTGATAATTAGGATAGTGGCGGATGAGTTCCCAATAGTCGGCGAAACCACCCATTGAGTTACCCATGGCATGGGCATACTCACACTGAATCAAGGGGCGGTCATTGTTTTTCTGACAATAGCCATGTACCCAACCAAGATGGGCATACATCGGGCAGTAAATATCTGTGGCACGCTCCGTTCCCGCACGCTCGTACTGCACAGGGCGTTTGGTGTCATAGGCTTTAATCCAGTCGTAAACCTTATCAAAATTCACGCCATGGCCAGCCTCATTACCCATACTCCAAGTAACAATCGAGGGATGGTTTTTGAAGGTGAACACATTATTCTTATTGCGCTCCATGTGCGTCTGCTCATAGAGGGGCACGCGTGCTAAAGTCTTTTCGCCATAACCCATGCCGTGGCTTTCAAGGTTAGCTTCGGCTACGACATAAAGGCCATACTTGTCGCAAAGGTCGTACCAGCGGGGATCATCAGGGTAATGGCACGTACGCACAGCGTTAATGTTGTGCTCCTTCATGATTCGGATATCCTCAATCATGCGTTCAACGCTCACAAGATAGCCTCCGTCGGGATCAATTTCGTGACGGTTCGCACCCTTAATAAGTATGGGTTGACCGTTTACTAGGAACTGACCACCCTTAATCTCTACGTTGCGGAAACCTACCTTTTGCTTGATGCACTCTAAAGTGCTACCGTCCTTGTCTGAGAGGTTTACGGTCAGCGTATAGAGATAGGGCGTTTCGGCGGTCCAAGCGTTTGCTTTATTTATGGTAAGGTTAAACTGTTGTGTACCTTTCGCCGTGGCGGGTTCGTTAGCCGAAGCTACCACTTTGCCATTAGCATCGGTGAGTGAAAGACTCACGTTCTTGCCCTTGGTATTCGCCAAATTGAGTGCCACGCTGAGCGCACCGTTTGTGAAATTGTCGGTCAAGTCAGCCTCAATGCGAATGTCATCAATGTGACTCTTGGGGCGAGAATAGAGATACACCTCACGAGCTATACCTGTGAGGCGCCAGAAGTCCTGATCCTCAAAATAAGAACCGTCGCACCAACGCATCACTTGGAGTGCGATGAGATTCTTTTCGCCAGGCTTGAGATACTTCGTAAGGTCGAACTCAGCAGCTACCTTGCTGTCTTCAGAGTAACCCACTTCCTTGCCATTCACCCACACGGTGAGATTAGAAGTTGCCGAACCGACATGCAAGAAAATCTGTTCGCCCTTCCAATCTGCGGGAACCTCCACCTCCTTACGGTAAGAGCCCGTGTAGTTATTCTTTTCCTCAACATAGGGAGGGTTGTTGGCAAACTGCGTAGCCCAGGCGTAGCCAATATTTTTGTATATGGCGTCGCCATATCCGTTAAGCTCAAAAAGCCCTGGCACAGGGAAGTCCTCCCAAAGCGAATCGTCAAAACCAATTATGTGGAAGTTTTGGGGGCGTTCGTTATGGTGCGTCACAAATTTGAATTTCCACATACCTTCCAAGGAAAGGTAGCGTTCAGATTTCGCTTTGCAACCCGCTTCAGCCAACTGCTCAGATTCAAAAGCGAAGAAGGGAGACCGGGGAGCTTCGCAATTTACGCGGTTTATCAGGGGATTCAACCAACGTTCCTTTTGGTCTTGCGCCATACCTATAAGGGGAGCAACGCAAAGCAAACTAAGGGTAAGTTTCTTTAGCATGGGGTGATATAGATTCAAGTGGTATTTTAGAGATACTGTTTTAGTGAAAACTATTCGTTAGTTAGTTTTAATTAACTCACTTTTAATTTCAATTAACTAACGATTAGTTTTGAGGCATATTGAACCGCCTTTTACAGAGTCGGACGTGCGCTTTATTTCTTCATTTCTACGATAGTCGTAGCGGGAAGTTCGGCATTGCGTCGTTCTGTTTCGCGCACCACATTCTCTGCAAGGGTGCGGAAAGCCTGAGCCGTCATCGTTTCGGTGTTGATTGAAATGGGCGCGCCCTCATCGCCACTCTCGCAAATGCTTTGTACGATGGGGATTTGTCCAAGAAGGGGCACCTGCATCTCTTCAGCCAAACGCTTCACGCCTTCCTTGCCGAAGAGGTAGTATTTGTTTTCGGGAAGTTCGGCAGGTGTGAACCACGCCATGTTTTCTACGAGGCCGAGAATGGGTACGTTGACCTTCTCATTCTGATACATATCAATGCCCTTGCGAGCATCGGCCAATGCAACCTGTTGTGGTGTCGAAACAATCACAGCTCCGGTAATCGCCAAGTTTTGTAGGAGCGTAAGATGTATATCGCTGGTGCCGGGAGGGGTGTCGAGAATCATGTAATCGAGTTCTCCCCATTTGGCATCGGCAATGAGTTGCTTGAGGGCGTTACTTGCCATGCCGCCTCTCCAAAGTGTGGCGGTCGTGGGGTTGACAAAGAAGCCGATAGAGAGGAGTTCTACCCCATATTTATATGCGGGGATGACGAGTTGGCGACCTTCAACCATTTCGGCGAAAATGTCCACCTGCTCCAATTGGAACATTTTGGGCACAGAGGGACCAAAGATGTCGGCATCAAGAAGGCCCACCTTGTAACCCATAGCGGCGAGGGATACGGCAAGGTTGGCGGCCACCGTACTCTTACCTACGCCACCCTTGCCCGAACTTACGGCAATGACATTCTTCACCTGTGGCAACATTTTCCCAGGTTCGGGGCGCGCTGCCTGAGTGGTCTTTACGCTTACGGCTACGTTTACATCCTTGCTAACATATGCGTGGATGGCAGCCTCGGTTGCTTTTACGACAGACTTAATAAAGGGGTCGGTGCTCTTTTCAAATATGATGGAGAAGGAGACGTTCATGCCGTCAATGCGGAGGTCGTCTTCCAACATCTCTGCTTCTACAATATTCTTCCCAGTTCCAGGGTAGCGCACATTTTGGAGTGCATCAGTAATGAGTTTTGGATATAGTGTCATTTTAGTATAATGTGTATTATTGGGCAAAATTAGCAATTATTCTTGACTGAGTATAGTAGATTCCTCCTTTTAAGGTAATTTTGCACCACTAAAGTAGAAGTAATAGCCACTCAATGAAAACATACACCACCAAACAAATATTTCAAATAGCCTTACCCATACTCATTAGTGTCTTGATGGAGCAATTGATAGGGATGACCGATGCCGCATTTCTTGGGCGTGTCGGAGAGGTTGAATTAGGGGCATCTGCCTTAGGTGGTATTCTTTACATCGCCCTATTTATGCTTGCCGTAGGCTTTGCTACAGGTGCGCAAATACTCATGGGACGCCGAAATGGCGAGGGAAATTATGCCGCAATAGGAAGCGTCTTCTATCATGGAGTTGTTTTTCTACTCCTGCTTGCTATGCTCATAACTGGGTGTACGTTGATTTGGGGAGAACAACTCATGCGGCTGATGATTCGTTCGGAAGCAGTGGCTGAATCGGCAACAACCTATCTTAATTGGCGCATAATTGGATATGGGGCAGCTGTAGTGTGTGCGATGTTTCGTGCGTTTTATGTTGCTACTACCAATACGCGCACACTTACTTACAACTCTATCATTATGGTAGGGGGAAACGTGATTCTGAACTACGCATTGATATTTGGAGAACTCGGAATGCCACGAATGGGAATAGCAGGCGCCGCACTAGCTTCTTCACTCGCGAGTGTCATATCGGTAGTCTTTTTTATTGGTTACACACTTCTCCAAACAGACTACAGAAAGTATGCCCTGAATCGCTTGCCTCGCCTCAGGTTGAATACGTTGCAAAGTGTGTTAGGCATAGGCATTTGGACTATGATTCAAAATTTTCTGGCCTTAGCGACATGGTTTATTTTCTTCCTTGGAGTAGAACATCTTGGAGAATCCGAACTCGCTTCGTCTAACGTACTGCGCAACATCTCAGGCTTCTTCTTCATGAGCATGGCTGCATTGGGAGCTACGGCTAGCACGCTGTCGAGCAACCTACTGGGACAAAAAGAAAAAGATAGTGTAATCCCGCTCATGTGGCGCATAGTTCGCCTTTGTTATCTTGTGATGTTGCCCTTCTGTATCTTGGTCGCTATTTTCCCAGAACCTGTGATATGGGTATTTACCACGGATCCAGCTTTGATTGAAATGAGCATTGCTCCTTTGCGCATGCTTTTATTTTCCTATCTCTTTGGAATCCCTGCTCAAATCTTATTGCACGTTGTTTCAGGAACGGGTAACACACGAACGGCTCTTTGTGCAGAGCTAGTTACGCTTGTGGCTTATGCTATTTATCTTGCAATCGTTGTGTTCAAATTTCGTTGTAACTTGACGATTTGTTGGGCGAGCGAAGTGCTTTACTCCGTGGGCATTCTCCTTTATGCTTGGTGTTACCTCCGTTGGGGAAATTGGAGTGGAAGACAGATTTAAGAGCACATCTTATATAAAAATTATAGAAATTTTGGCGACAATCAAAGTATTTTGAACTAAACCATAATCAATCAGTATAAATGCTATAAAATTAGGATAATAAATCACGAAAAAGAATTAGGACGCTCCGAATTCGGGGCGTCCTAATTTATATATGTGTAGTAATAATTACTTAGCCATGAGCTTGTCGAACTTCTTCACAGCCTTATCGTAAGCCTTCTTAGCCTTTTCTACAGCCTTCTGTGCCTTCTGAGCGTCCTTGCCTTCTGCCTTCTTAGCAGCTTCCTTAGCTGCCTTCAAAGCATCGTAAAGTGCCCAAAGGTTAGTAGCCTTAGTTGCTTCAATGTTCTTAGCAGTGTAAGCTTCAGCAGCAGCTTCAGCAGCAGCTTCAGCAGCGGGTTCAGCCATAGCATGCTTGTAACCCTTAACGTCGTTCCAGTGACCACGAGTAAAGTCGGGGAATGCTACAGCAGCGCAGTTGTTATCCATAGAGATAGTACCGAGTTCTGCGAGTGAGCACCATTCAGCCAAGTCATAAACGTCCATGTCGAGGGGAAGACCATTTTGGAGACAGTAAACGAGACGAGCGTCCATTACATAGTCCATACCGCCGTGACCCATCTTACGACCCTTTTCAATGTACTTCGCAAGGATGGGGTGGTAGTACTTCTTCAAGAGAGCGTCACGCTGAGCAGCGGGCATAAAGCCGTGAGCGTTGAGATTGTCCATCTGAGGAGCGTCAGTGCCCTTGAGTGCTTCACCAGAGAGTGCCAATTCGGGCTGGGGATACTTAGTAGCGTAACCCTTAGTACCTGTCAACTTGAACAAACGGTTGTAAGGCTGAGGAGTCATTACGTTGTGCTGGATTTCAATAACCTTACCCTGAGCAGTACGCATAAGAGTTGTAGTGTGGTCACCGTTACGGAATTCCTTACATTCCTTACCAGTCTTCTTTTCCACCCATTCCTTACCCACGAAGCTTTCTGTATCCATAGCGATAAGAGTAGTGAAACGGTCACCACGGTGGATGTCGAGACACTGTGCAACAGGACCAAGGCCGTGAGTAGCGTAAACGTCGCCACGGTTTTCCATGTTGTACTTCATACGCCAACGGAGGTTGTCCTTGTCGTTATCGTTGGGGTCCTTCCAATAAGAATCCCAGAACCATTCGAGACCGTGGATATAAGCACCTTCAGCACGAATAACTTCACCGAACAAGCCGTCCTGCTTCATAGCAAGTGCAGTCATTTCATACTCGTCGTAACAGCAGTTTTCAAGGATGAAGCAGTGGAGACGCAACTTTTCAGAAAGGTTGATGAGTTCCCAGCACTGTTCGAGGTTCATTGCAGAAGGAACTTCGATAGCAGCGTGCTTACCATTTTCCATCGCAAACTTAGCTACGGGGAAGTGGTGATTCCAGTCAGTTGCTACATAAACGAGGTCTACATCGGGGCGCTTACAAACTTCTTCGTAGCCCTTTTCGCCGTAGTAGATGTCAGCGGGAGCGAGACCAGCTTCGCGGAGGTACTTCTGGAAGCGTTCTGCACGGGGTTCTTCGTAGTCACAAAGCGCAACGATTTCTACACCGGGGATGTGAGCGAAACGCATTACAGCCCATTCACCACGCATACCGAGACCAACGAAAGCAACGCGTACAGTCTTGATGGGGTCAACCTTCAAACCGAGAGCGTGCTGCTGACCAGCAGGGCGTTCGGGTGATTCAACTACGATTGTTCCCTTTTCCCAGTGCCACTTAGTAGAAGGAGAAAGTGACTGAGCCGAAGCAGTGATTGCAGAAAGAGAAACTAATGCCGCAAGGGCAATTGAATAAATCTTTTTCAACATAGTGATTTAATTAAAAGGTTTAAAGTATGTGAACATTATTCGTTGCAAAGTTACGTATTAAATTATGAAGTCAGCTAATCTTCGTAGCTTTTTTTAACGAAGTTTGACAACTTCACTAAGAAATTTGTGTAAAATAAACTTCAGTAATGCTTTTTGAAGTAAGCATTTGTTTATGTCGTATTTTTTTCCGAATATTGCAAATTGGAAAGTTGATGACATACCATACATCTTGGTTATTTTGAACAGAAACGCTTTCGGTAAAAATTAAGTGAGACATATTCAAAAGAGAGTCTCAAAGAATTTAAACTATAAGTAACTTTATTTTGCCTATGAAACTTTATTACTACGTTTTGCCTCTTTTTTTGAGTTGTGGATTGTTTTCTGCTTGTAGCAGTGACGACGACGAAATCTTAATGACTCTAGAAATGGATGCTCCGGGAGAAAATGTTCCCTTTGGTTCGACTCCATTCTACCCAGAAAAGGATAGTTCTACAAACTTAAGCCAAACTTCCTCAATTACCGCCGTTAACAATTTGTTGAAAAAGACGGGACCTGAAATTGATAACGGATTTGCAACATTCAAGATTACAGAAGCTCAGTACCAAGAAATAAAGACATTTACAGATGAATTGGTAGCAGAGGAAACGACTGATGCTAAGAAGTACATTAAGATTTTTGATTGGATTGTAGCCAATGTAAAGTACGACTGGTTGGATAATGATCCTTACGCTGTTTTTAAGAATAAAAAGGCTGTTTGTCAAGGTTATGCCAATTTGTTGAATGTGATGCTTCATACGCAAGGTATCCCCGTCATTAATATCAATGGCAATCTGAATCCTGGAGGTGGTCATGCGTGGAACTACGTTTATTACAGCAATAAATGGTGGGTGAGCGACCCCACAAACAATGGTCGTTTCAATGCCACGAGCACAGAAACATATCAGCATCTTATCCCCATTTCAATTGATATTGATCTCTTCCCTACCGAAGAAACGGTGTGTCGTTTCTCTGAGCAACGCATGAATTTGGCACGTGTACGCAAGGCTGACGATATGTTTGTTGTGCCTTACAGCCAGGGTGGGGTGCGCATTACTAGCTTTAGCCCTGATAGCTTACTCCCCGCTAACGTACGCGAAATTTGTATCGGTACAAACGTTCTGTCGCTTGGTGAAGAGTTTATGGGATTGGCACATTATGCTCCCAATGTGGAACGTGTCTATATAGACGAAAGTAATACTCGACTCAAGACGCATTGTGGGGTTGTTTATAAAAAGGCAAATTCAGAACTTGTTTACATTCCGAATGCAATGTCTGTTGTAGAGTTGCTTCCTGTTGAAACAATGGGTAAGAACTATGTGGTAAATATTTCAGGAATGGAGGAACTCATTATTGCCCCAGGAACAAAGAAGTTGGAGGCATATGCAGTTGAAAATTGTCCGAAATTACGCCGAGCATATGTTCCTGATGATACGGAAATCGATGAAAAGGCATTTTACTCAGTTCACCCCGATTTTGAAATTGTTCGTGGTGATTTGACTTCAATTTCGCAAATAACGATGTAAAGTTGTAATTATACAAAAGCGACTATTCCTAATCAGGAGTAGTCGCTTTTGCATGTAATTTATATTCCGTTAATCTTCTTGTAAGAGGGAGAATAAGGGGAATGTGAAACCTAGGAGCTTCTCTTCTTCCTTAGAAGTAAGTAAAGTAGTCGGAGCCCCAGGTTATTGTTGCTTACAACTCTAAAAAGTAAGTATTTAAGTGAATAATAGTGGTGAGGCAATGGGTAGAGTCCTAAGCCTTTCAGAGTAGTAAGGCATTGATGATGAAGTTCCTTCCAACTTTTTCCAAGATAAATGGTATTAAGAATCGTGTCAACAGCAAGGAAGGTCAGTTTACGATCAATCGCTTGGCGCTGTATGTGGGTTGCTGTTGCATAAGTTTCGTCTCGAAAACTTTTGATTCTAAGGAGTATGCTTTGAATGTCCCTCAATCTCTTTTCTTGTTTATGCTCATCAATGTTTTGAGTAATAGAGTCTGGGCGGACGTAGTAATGATATACAAAGATATTGGAATCAATGAGAGTTCCAGCATAGTAATGAAGCCGTGTGGTGAATTCCTCATCTTCGTGGTAGACATCACTTTGGAATTCAATACCATGTTTCTTGATTAAGTCGCTTCGAAAAAGGTAAACACATGCCATGGCGGATAAGTTGTTTTGTGCCATGTAGTGAGCGCCGCTTGGATAGGTAATTGGTTGTGAATCTCTTTGTCCTGTCGTTCCATCTGTTAGTTTCCAATTAAAGCGCAAGATATCAGGATGTGAGTGATGGATAATGTCAAAACATTTTCTTATGCTGTCAGGTTCAAGAAAGTCATCGGAATCTAAAAATAAGAGATATTTCCCAGTCGCCTTGCTCATTCCGAGATTTCTAACACTCCCTAAACCAACATGTTGGGCACATATGAGCTGCATTTTAGGATACTTCTCTGTTACCCAAAGTGGAGGATTCTCTGACCCATCGTCAACAATGAGAACTTCAAGCTCAGAGGCATCAAACTGTTGCTTTTTAACACTCTCCAGACAACGCTCCAACAGAGGACGTGGAAGGTTATAATGCGGTATAATGATGGTGAGTAGCATAGGAGGAGAAAGTTTTATTTCTGAAGCAAGGACATAAGGTGACAATGGGTTCTGATACCCAAGGTTGCAGCAATTAAGAATTTGAGTTTCCGTTGAAGGGAAAACTCCATTGTTACTATGGCACTGAGGGGTAACTTTTCTTTTTTCAGTAACTCATAGGCTTGTAAAAAGGCCGTTTCGCCTTCTGGATGAAATTTCGCTAAATCGGTGAGTGAGTCAATTGCTCGAGTGAGAATGTAGTATGACTCATTGAGCATCCTATATTGTTCCTTCACCATTTGATATAAACGAATTCTATTGCGGAGGAGTAGGGTTATTGCTTCTGGTGATGGGGTGTTAGAGATACTTCTTTCGTGGTCGTAGTAACAATACCCACCAAGGTTGGAATAATAGGCACATGTGCATAACTCATAAAGCTTAGGAGTTAAGAATATGTCCTCAAAGTTTTCGCCTTCGGGATATCTTAGGGTATGGAACAGGTGACGCTTGTAAATTTTGTTCCACGCATACGCATGTTCGTACCCCTTGCGTTTGACCCAGTCTTGGAAAACTTCCGTGCCACTCACCATTTCCGGGATAAAAGTAAGGTGCCGACTGCGAGAACTTCCATAATGTTCGTGAACGGGGAATTCAAGAATATCAATTTCACCATTAGCCAAAAGTATGCTTATGTTTTGAGCATATGTATTAGGCATAACTGTGTCATCGCTATCAACAAATGTGATATAATCCCCTTTTGCTACTTCAATTCCTGCGTTTCTTGCGGAAGAAAGGCCTCTATTCTCCTGATGTATCACACGTACTTGAGGATTCTCTTGAGCGTAGGTATCACACATCGTTCCGCATCCTTCGGGGCATCCATCATCAATGAGTATGACCTCAAAGTCAGAGGACATTTGCTCAAGGATGCTCTCCATGCATCTCCTTAAGTAGTCTCTGACTTTGTAAACCGGCACTATGATACTTAACTTCATCGGATAGTCGACTCTATATGCTACGGGCTTTTATCGTATGAGCGTGAGCATTCCAGCTACCGTAGTGTTGCCATCAGCTGTGGCAATAAGAACATAATAAACTCCTGAACCAGCATATCCTCCGCTGAAGTTGCGGCCGTCCCATTGCCAGGTTCCTCCAACAGATGTTCCTGTAGCTACAAGTTGCCCTCCTGCCGTAACGATTTTAATGTCGGCATCCGTGGTCAATCCCGTAATGGTGACGTTACCATGATATTCTGGGCGAATGGGATTGGGGAAAATCTTGATAGCCCCTTCAGAAAGTGATTCTGCAGGAGTTGTAGCATCACTTTGGTAAGACACAAGCCCTGCATCCGTACCCATCATGACTTCTCCCGTGCGAGGATGGATGGCGATGCTGGTTACGTTATTGGATATGAGAGGTGAATTTTCAGTTGTAAAGTGGTGCAGTATCTCTTGACCGCTTGCACTAACGAGGTAAACACCATTGCCAGACGTTCCAATCCATTTGCGATTCGCCCCGTCTACAGTGATAGAGATGATGGGCATACCGTAGAGCAAATAGTCGGCAAGGTTAGTGCCGTCATTGCGTGGCACCTTTACTTGGGTAATGCGGAAGTCGTCGTTAAACCATTCATCAGGGTCGTCAATAACGAAGAGTCCATAGTCAGTGCCCATCCAAAGGCGTCCATCATGGTCTTCAGCCAAACTTTGTACACCCTCCAATTTATAGGAAGTGCCGTCTTGATTTGTCACATGTGAACGATATTGATATACGTCGTCATCGTTGTCCTCAATAGTGCCTTTGTAGTCAATGCCTATAAGTCCACCATCGTGATAATAAACAGTGCGACGCGAACAAACCCACAAGCGGCCCTTACGGTCAAAAAGAGTCGTCGCAAGTGTTGGGGCCTGCTTGATAGGGTCGTAAAAGAGCTTGCGCCAACTTCCATCTTTCATTCGGATAACGATGACAGAGTCCACCTGATTGTTTATCATCCAAAGGTTTCCCTCGTTGTCATACTGAAGTCCGTCGGTACGCACATAGTTTTTACTATTGGCCGCAGCTGATACGAGAGCAGAATTATCTAGTGATGCATACCCCGTGTATAGTCCGTCTTTGTAGTCAAAAAGTCCGACACGTGCTGCCGTAGTCGTATGGCGTGTGGGGTCTGTTGGGTGTTGGATGATACAGGTCAAGTCCTGGTACTTACCCCCACTATGTTCGGCAATTCCCTCTTCTTGGAAGATGGTCCACTCTCCGCTTTCAAAATACATGGCTGTGCCAGGATAATGAATCAAGTCGAATGGATCAAGCCTACCTCCTGCAACGAGCAGACGTTCTCCTGCATAGCGCAAAAAGTAGCAAAGGTCGCGCTTGGGACCAAAGCCTCCGATGCGACTGGTAACTGCTTGAAGTCCCGCTTCAGATTCTTTGTAAGCATTAAGCCCCTCCATTCCTTGCGCCATCCAAAGCGCCCCGTCTGAGCTACGGCAAAGGTCGTACGTAGTCGTTGGTAGCGTCATAGTGGCACTAACCTTGGTGGGAGCTTGTGCCGAAATGGCGGTGTAGGAAGTGTTGTTGAAGAATAAAATCCCCATTTCATCGATGAAATAGGAGGTTTGATTCGTCTTTATGAGTTGGCGAGGCGATGTATCCTGGGCATCCATAAAATACACCCCCTTCTTCGCCGTGTTCAAATAGAGATAATCGCCCATGGCCACAAGGTGGCGCGCCGAGAGTGTCGTTGAAATGCTCCACGTGGCGAGGTCTAGGGGATTCTCGGTGATGTCACACTGATACACTCCCCCCTCCGTTGCAGCATAAAGCACTCCTCCACGCTTCGTAGCGCTAAGAACGGACGCTTTTAGCGAATAGAATCCCGTAATTTCAGCAGCCTTCACGTTGAGGTGAACAATGCCCTCGCTGGTAGCCAGAAAGGCTTCACTCCCCACGACAGAGAGGTCGTTAAGTGTGGCTCCTCCATACTTATTCTTAAATTGTGGCATATGGTCTATCGTGCCGTCGCGATGCAACAAGTCGATATTCCCATTGCTGTAAACTAGGATGACCTTCTGAGCCTCCTTGCAATAACTCATCAGCACAATCTCCTTCTCGCTCAGCCCGTCTAGCTTTGTGGGTATTGTTACCGATTGGTCCTCCGTGTCGTAGATGAGAAGGTTGCCGGCGTATAGTGCATAGATAGTCTCACCCACAGGGATGCAGTGGGTCGCGTCATGATAGGCAAGGTAATAGGTCCACTCACCTACGGCCGCCGCTTTCAAGTATGAGGGTAGCGATAGGAGGAGAAGGAACGTTAACTGTTTAACATATGATAGAAGCATTCTCATAAAGCGAATGTGTGAGGTAAGCGCTGGGTGGTTATCAATTTTTCAAGAAGTCTGCCAATTTCTTCACTGCACGTGCACGATGGCTGACTTCATTTTTTACATCGGGACCGACTTCTGCAAACGTCTTTCCCAATTCTTCAGGAGCAAACACGGGGTCGTAACCAAAGCCCTCCGTTCCGCGCTCCTCAGTGGGGATAGTGCCACGAACGATGCCCTCAAAGAGGTGCTCTTTACCGCCTTGGATGAGCGCAATGACCGTGCGAAATTGCGCGCTACGGTCGCTCACCCCTTCCAGCTCGCGAAGCAATTTCTCCGTGTTTGCTTTCGGGTCGTGGCGATCTGCATAGGCATAACGCGCCGTGTGTACGCCTGGGGCGCCACCGAGTGCCGTGACTTCAAGTCCCGTATCATCTGCAAAGCAGTCGACTCCATATTTTTCGTGAATGTAACGCGCCTTTTGCAGAGCGTTCTCCTCTAATGTATCTGCCGTTTCGGGTATTTCGTCAAAGCAATTGATGTCGGCAAGGGTGAGTAACTCTATTTCATCGCCGATGATGGCGCTGATTTCTCTCAGTTTGTGGGCGTTATTTGTTGCTATAACTAATCTTTTCATAACGATGTGTTGATGCGATTATCTTTGTTGAATTGTGAATGTGCGATATCAAGGGGGGGGAGTGCTAAAATGGAAATTAAAGTTTACATGATGCTGAAAACTATTTGAGACTTATTTCAAATTAAGTCTCTTTTATTTTAAACTAACTCACGAATAGTTTTTCGTAATTCCCATTGAGTTGTTGGTGTTTTTTAGTTTCCGCCTCCAAAGATACTGAATAAACGCCGATTAAGTGGCTTTATTGTGTATGAAAATGCTGTAGAGGCTTTGGAGAACCTGCATATTGCAACAAGGCGGATTGCCCAACTCTAAAACGTTGGCACAATCCGCCTTGCATAACTCTGCCTTATAAATAGGAGAGTGCGTTATGCATTTTTAGGGAGTTGTTGTCCTTCCTTGTTCTTCTTTGCCTTCACTTTGATGCGGTCAAAACCTTCGCCGAATACACCGAGCACCTTGCTCTGGCTGACGAAAGCCTTAGGGTCGATTGCTTGAATGACGCTCAAGAGATTGGCGCTTTCACGTTTCCTAGCAAGTACGAGGAGCACTTTTGTATCGTTCTTTGTATACCATCCTGTGCCGTTGAGGACAGTGACGCCACGTCCCATTGAGTTGATGGTGGCTGCAATTTCTTCGTACTCGCGAGAGATGATGAGAAATTGCACAGATTGGCGCCCACGGTCAATGATGTAGTCCACCGTAATGTTGAGTAGGAAAAGAATGGTGAAGCCATAGAGCAGACTACTCAAGTTGCGGTCAGGAAGGATGAGGCAAGATGAAACAATAATGATATCACAAAGCATCATCATTTGCCCCAATGTGACATCCTTATACTTGTTAATCATTGCTGCTATAATGTCCGTACCTCCCGTGGAACCGTTATGGAGAAATACCATCCCAAGACCTATACCTTCAATACCAGCTGCATAAATTGCTGCCATGAAAGCATTGTCGCCAACAAGAAGAGGGAGCCCTTTGACAATGCAATTTTCCAACAATTCAGGGTGCATCGTGCCATAGTATTCCATGGCTTGTTTTACTATTCCCAAGAGAAAGGTCAACATAAATACACCATAGATTGTTTTAAGACAAAACTTCCATCCTAACACCTTAATAGCAGCGATAAGCAAAAGACCGTTGATGATGAAGAATGAATATTCTACGGGGAAACCTGTGCCGTAAAAAATGATTGACCCCAAACCCGCTACACCTCCACCAGTGAGTCCGTAGGGTATTTGGAAACAGTTGAAACCAATGGCATAGCAGAGCAAGCCAAATGTAATGATGAGATAGTCCTTTATCTCTTGGAATATGTTAATTTTAAGCGGTTTCATGTAGATGAGGAAATATAAAGATGAAAGAGTATAGATGCCGTGTAGCACATTGCAGACGGCAATCTTTCTCTTTTTTACTCTTTTATATTGTGAAGTTTACTTCACCACAATATTAATAATGCGTCCAGGAACGACAATTATTTTAACGATAGTCTTCCCGTCAAGGTACTTCTTTGTTAGTTCGCTATCAAGCGTAGCCTTTTCAATGTCATCCTTAGTGGCATCAACGGGGAAATCAAGAGTGAAGCGCGTTTTGCCATTAAATGAAACTGAGAGTGTCACGCTATCTTCTTTCATCTTACTTTCGTCGTAAGTAGGCCATGTAGCGTCGCAAACGCTTCCTTCATTGCCCATGCGGTTCCACAGTTCCTCAGCCATGTGGGGAGCAAAGGGAGCGAGGAGGATTACCATCGTTTCAAGCACTTCCTTATTGTAGCACTTCTGCTGTGTGAGTTCGTTTACAGCTACCATGAAGGCCGCTACAGAAGTGTTGTATGAGAATTCATTGATGTCCTCAGTAACCTTCTTAATCAATTTATGGAGAGTCTTCAAGGATTCCTTTGTAGGCTCACCTGCAACGACATTGAAGTTGTCCTGCTTGTCGAAGAAGAGGTTCCAGAAGCGACGCAAGAAGCGGAAGCACCCATCGATACCGTTGCTGTCCCAAGGCTTGCTTTGGTTGATGGGGCCGAGGAACATTTCATAGAGACGGAGGGTGTCGGCACCATAACGCTCTACAATCTTATCGGGATTCACAACGTTGAACATTGACTTTGACATCTTCTCAACTGCCCAACCGCAAATGTACTTGTCATCCTCAAGGATAAATTCGGCCGTTGCAAATTCAGGACGCCAAGCCTTGAAAGCATCAATGTCGAGAACGTCGTTGTCAACGAAATTTACATCAACGTGTAAAGGAGTTACGTCGTATTGTTCCTTAAGGCCGAGGCTCACGAATGTATTCGTATCCTTAATACGATAAACAAAGTTGGAACGTCCCTGAATCATACCTTGATTCACCAACTTCTTGAAGGGCTCTTCTTGTTTGCTGATACCGAGGTCAAAGAGGAACTTGTTCCAGAAACGTGAATAAATCAAGTGCCCTGTCGCATGTTCAGAACCACCAATGTAAAGGTCGACATTCTGCCAATAGTCGCCAACGGTTTGGCTGAGCAATCCTTCATTGTTGTGGGGGTCCATATAACGGAGGTAGTAAGCCGAAGAACCTGCAAAGCCTGGCATGGTAGAGAGCTCTAAGGGGAATACTGTTGAGTTGTCAATCTTAGCGTTCTCCACAATGCAGTTGTTCGCCGTGTCCCAGGCCCATTTCTTGGCGTTTCCGAGAGGAGGCTCTCCAGATTCTGTAGGCAGGAATTTGTCGACTTCGGGTAACTCAATGGGGAGGCAAGATGCGGGAATCATTTGAGGCATTCCGTCCTTGTAGTATACGGGGAAGGGCTCGCCCCAATAGCGTTGACGGCTGAAGATTGCATCACGAAGACGGAAATTCACCTTGACGCGACCGAGTTGGTTCTCAGTTACAAACTTCTTTGTCGCTGCAATGGCTTCAACTACAGAAAGACCATTGAGGGAGAATCCCTTGAGCGTTTCCTTACCTGCCATGGGGGAGTTCATCACGATACCTTCCTTCGCATCGAAACTCTCTTCGCTAACATCAGCTCCCTCAATGAGGGGGATGATGGGGAGATTAAAGTGCTTTGCAAAAGCATAGTCACGAGAGTCGTGAGCAGGAACAGCCATGATAGCGCCCGTACCATAACCAGCAAGCACATAGTCAGAAATCCAAACGGGGATGCTTTCGCCAGTAAAGGGATTGATGGCATAGCTACCTGAGAAAACACCTGTCACTCGGCGGTCGGCAATACGTTCGCGCTCTGTTCTCTTTTTTGTAGCTTCAAGGTAGGCTTCAACGTCTGCCTTTTGTTCGGCAGTAGTGAGTTGAGCTACGAGTTCACTTTCGGGAGCAAGTACCATAAAGGTAACTCCAAAAATAGTATCGGCACGTGTGGTGAAGATGGTGAATTCTACGTCAGAATCCTTCACACGGAACTGCATCTCAGTACCCTCTGAACGTCCGATCCAATTGCGTTGTGTTTCCTTGATAGAATCTGTCCAATCGATGGTGTTGAGTCCATCAAGCAAACGTTGAGCATAAGCGGAAACGCGCAAGCACCATTGCTTCATCTTTTTCTGAACTACGGGATAACCTCCACGTTCACTTACTCCGTCAACCACTTCATCGTTAGCGAGTACGGTTCCTAAGGCTGGGCACCAGTTTACCATGGTTTCTCCGAGGTACGCAATGCGGTAGTTCATCAACACTTCTTGTTGCTGTACGCTGCTCATGGCTTTCCATTCATCGGCTGTGAATTGGAGTTCTTCCGAACAAGCAACGTCAAGTCCGTGAGCCGTACCCTTTTCTTCAAACAAGGCTACGAGTTTTTCGATAGGCTGAGCCTTCTGGCAAGTGTTGCAATAGAAGGAACTGAACATCTGCTGGAAAGCCCATTGAGTCCAATGGTAGTAATTGGGTTCGCAAGTACGCACTTCACGACTCCAGTCAAAGCAGAAGCCAATTTTATCCAATTGCTCACGATAGCGGTTGATATTTTCAGATGTCGTAATTGCAGGGTGCTGACCCGTTTGGATGGCATACTGTTCAGCAGGAAGACCATAGGCATCGTAACCCATGGGATTCAATACGTTAAAACCGTTCAAACGCTTGTAGCGTGCATAAATATCCGAAGCTATATAGCCGAGGGGGTGTCCCACGTGAAGCCCCGCACCAGAGGGGTAGGGAAACATGTTCAACACGTAGTACTTAGGGCGTGAACTATCTTCACTCACGTTATAGGTGCCGTTCTTCGCCCATGTCTCGCGCCATTTCTTTTCAATGTCAATAAAATTGTATTCCATATCTTAGTTGTTTTATTATCAGTTAGTTTTTTGTTGAAATGTATTAGTGGTGTTTCGTCTAACTTAAATGCTGAAAACTATATTACTAATAGTTAAAACTGACTCACTCATAGTTTGAACTAACTCACTTATAGTTTCATGCGTTACAGATAGAGTTCCAACGAAGCTTAATTATGCCACTTTTTTCTGTCTACGTCTCTTGATTGCTGCAATAATAGCTCCGAGTAAGAGGCCTTTTATACAACCGATTGCGAAGAATGCAATATAGTCTGTCGCATCTACAGATGCCGGACGGAATTCCATTTTGATTTCATGCTCACCTGCTGGCACGCGTAGCGCACGCAACACATAATTGGCACGTCCGAGTTCGGCCTCTGTGCCATCTATGGTCACCGTCCAACCTGGATAATAGATTTCAGAGAAGACTACGACGCCCCCTTCGGCACTCTTCACCTTATAATGCATCTCATTCGGTGCATAATTAGTGAGTTTAACGGTGCCTTGTCCGAGATTAGTGGTTTCAAGTGCGCCACGGAAACGCTCGTCTGCCACCGCCTTATGCTTGGTGTCCATTCCGTGGAGCGCAGCTATTTCTTTATCCGCATTGGGTACGAAGTTGAGTGAGTCAACAAACCAACCGTTGCCATTGTGGGAGCTATTCTCAATCGCAGATGCTTGTTGCTTTTGGCCAATGATGAAATACTTCGTGTTGAGCATGTTTAGAACGGGAGCAATTGAGTCCATGTTGATGCTCTTTATATCACCAGAGGAAGCGTTAAAGGCTTTCGTGAAATCAGCAAGTTCATCGTTGAGATGATGGTCAATCAAGTCTTGATAGCGATGGAGTTTCGCCGCATGATATCCGCCAATGCTCTTATGATAATAGCTTGTCTCGTTCGTAGTTTCGTTAAAGGGATTACCAACTCCAAGATTTGCCACACGATAGCTCAAAGCGGTGTCGGACAGAATCTGTTCGTCAGCAGGAGTTTTAGCAAATCCATTCATCTGTGCTACGGGGTCTGAGAAGGAACCGTCGTTGAGGTACTTCTTATTGATAGTCCACATGTCGGCAAGCGTAACGATGCCTACAAAACCGACAAGCGCCCAAGCTGGCACACGTTTCTTTGCCCATAACCAAAGTATGATGCTCACCGCAAGGCAGAGCAATCCAGAATTAAGGGCAGAAGATGAAAGTATGTCGTGGTGCACGGTGATAATAGCCTCTTTCAAACCACTTATAAAGTATGCAGGAATCCCTTGTTCGTTCAAGAAACTGAGCAACTGGGTGTCTTTAGGTGACAGACAATCACCTGCAATGCTGGGGAAGAAAGCAAGAAGCAAGCAAAGTCCAGTTGTGAATACCGATGCTACTCCCATTCCGATGCGTCCTGCTTTTGTTCCGAACAAGGTTTCAGGAGCGCGCAACGCCTTTGCAAAGGCGAGGATTGCTAAGAGGGGGAAGGTGAATTCTGCCACTACGAGTGCCGAACTTACCGTACGGAATTTGTTGTACATCGGTAAGTAGTCGATGAAGAAGTCGGTCACAGTCATCCAATTCTTACCCCATGCGAAGAGGAAGGAAAGGACTGTTGCCAAAACCAAAGCCCATTTCACAGGACCGCCTACGTAGAAAATGCCCAATACGAAAAGGAAGCAGATTACCGCACCTACATACACCGGACCTACAGTAAAGGGTTGGTCTCCCCAATATTCCTGTATGTAAGGTTCTAGTTGGAGTTGATAAGCATGACTGCGTAGTTCATTACTGCCTTCTAACTTGTCAAAATCCTTACGGTCGAGAATGCTTCTCG
Source organism: Alloprevotella sp. (assembly GCA_045657925.1). Taxonomy (GTDB): domain Bacteria; phylum Bacteroidota; class Bacteroidia; order Bacteroidales; family Bacteroidaceae; genus Alloprevotella. Next base: position 206,635 of record JAZOUA010000019.1, read on the forward strand.
AACCTCCCCCCTTATATTCGGGAATAAGGAGCGTCAGAGTCTCATCTATTCCGTAACTCCACTGAGTGATGTAGTCGCGGTCAAGACCTTCTGTTGCTTTTTGTCCAGAAGAGGGCGGCGGAGTTAGTTCCGATTTTCCACGCATGGACTCTTTGGAGTAAGTGTATGTGTGGTAAAGGTTCGGAAGATTTGCCAACACACCTAAGATTCCAGCAAAGGCAATAACAGTTGTTGCTTTCAGCCATTTTTTTACGGTTAAGGTTGAAGTGTTAACGGTTAATGGTGTAGCATCTGCATTCTTCTTCCCCAATAGCGCAGCTACTCCATAACAAATAGTCAGAAGCGCCATAAGGAATAAGAAGTAATACGACATTTGTACGTGATTGCTCATGATTTGCAGAGCGGTAAAGAGCGCCGTTATAGCACCGCCCCAAAGCAATTTTCCACGGTAGCAAAGAATCATCCCAGCTATTGTTGGCGGAATGAGCGCCAAGGTCATGACTTTCCAAATGTGCCCCGCTGCAATGATAATGAAGAAGTACGATGAGAAAGCCCAAGCTATGGCTCCCACCGCTGCCACCCACGGGCGCAAGCTTAGCACACGCAGGAGGATATAGAATCCCAATAGGTAGAGGAATACATAGTTCAACACGCCAGATGTTCCTAGCCCATATACGCCATACAGTGCATTCAGCAACTTCCCCGAGTCATAGGCCGGAGCAATCTGATACGTAGGCATACCTGAGAACACAGCACCCGTCCATCGTGAGCGCTCGCCCGTCGCTGCTAGGTGTTCTAATCCTTCCTGTCCGCACCCAATTGAGGCAACTGAGTCATGACCTCCTAGAACGAGACCTTCGCTCAGAGGTGTAGCGAAATAAAAAAAGCTGATTATTAAGAATGCCACGACGGCAATAGCGTCAGGAGCAATATTTTTTAAGAATTTAATCATCTGTATCAAGTTTTTAAAGGTCGGACCCTCTTTGCGTCCATTTTTTTGAGCGTAAAGCGAGACTATTATCGGGGCAAAGTTAGTTAAAAATCTTTTATTTTAATGTGTGTTGGTGCCAGAGTTTTTTCATAGTGTCTCTATTAGTTGTGCTTTCTAAAATGCATGTATCTATGAAAGAGGAGGTTATGGGAGTTGTTGGTGTGGTATACTTGATAGCGGTTTGTCGCAAAATTATTATTTTTATCACCCATTCACCGCACAACCTACCCCTGCAATTACGCATGCGTTGCGATTTCAAAATGAGGAGCTGTAGGCTCTATAGAAAACTCAAAGTAATACTTAAATTATCCTAAAAAACGCATCTAGTCTGCATTATTCCAAAAATTGTGATTATTTTTGCAAACTGAAATAGTGTATATAAGCAAAAAGTAGGAATTTCGGCGTTCTGGCGTTCTAAAGTTCTGGCATGCCGATGACTCCCCAAAAAGAAAATAAGGAATTTGAAATTCATGAAGCAGTTTTCTAGTCTCGCTATATTGGTGATGTGTGCGTTGTGTTCAGCGGTGGCGTCGTGTGGTAGCGGAGATGATTATACAGTTATTACGGTATCACCCTCGACATGCGTTGTTACAAATGTGGAGTTGGGTAAGATTCCCTGCGTCGTAAATTTGACTACGGCGGAGGGTGAGGATAGCACGTATGTTGCATCGATTACGGGGTCTAATTACCCTATGAGTATAGACCATTACGGTGGTCGCATTTTCAATGTAGACTCTTTGCCCTATGGCTGTGATGCGGCGAAGGTTACGTTTGCAACGCTTGCTAGTTCGGGGACGTTGGCGATTAACTCGTTGAGTCAAGACGTTGATACGTTCTTTGTGGCTACCGATAGTACAGACTTCCGCACTCCGCGACGAGTGACAGTTTATGCTCCTGATGGTATTGCGGTGCGCTCGTACATGCTTGAAGTGCGCGTGCATCAGCAGGAAGGTGATGCCTTTGAGTGGCTTCCTGTGGGTGAGTGCTCAGAAGTAGCCACTGATGGCATACGCCTCACAGCGCTGATGGCGCATGAAGGCATATTGTATGCTTACGGCTTAGAGAATGGTGTGCCGATTGTATTAACGGCAATGGTTTCTGCTCCTACAGAGTGGCATAAGGAGACGATGGGGCGGACAATTGAGGCTCCTACGGCCTATGAGGATCGCTTTTACGCTTTGAGCAATGGCGTTTTAGTAGAGTCAGCTGATGGTGTGATATGGACGGAGGTTGCTACGAATCTTTCTTCCCCCCTGTTGACACTAGTGGCGGGCAGTACGGCGCTTTATGGTGTGACAGGAATGGGATTTGTCAGCAGTGTTAATGGTACGGCGTGGACTCCTCAGGCGGCTGATGAACTAGAGTATCTTCCTACAGAAAATTGCAGTGGTGCTTGCTTGTCTTCGCCTACGGACGGAGGGTATGAAGACATCGTTGTTGTGGGTAGTCGAAGTGGAGCTCCTGTGGTTTGGAAATTAAACGTTGATAAGTCGGGCATGTATAGTTACGAATGGAATTATTATCCCGAAAGCAGTTTGAATAAATATCCTTGTCCAGAGTTACCCTTGCGCAAGGTCTTTGCGTATGATAGTGGCACCCTTTTGCTCGGAGCAGAGAAGGATGGGGCGAGTGTCGTACGTCTCAGTCGTGATAACGGAAGAACTTGGACTCAAAAGGAAATTCCCCAACTTGAGAGCATCATTGGGGCATTTGTGGCTACGGTTGACTCCCAGCATTTTGTGTGGATAATCGGGGCCGACGGCAAGATTCTGAAGGGACGCTTCAATCGATTGGGGTGGGTGCAACAGGATCGTGTGTTTGTGTGAGGTAAGGTTGTAGGTTAATGGAACTTTACACTTCTGCTCCTTAGTATTTCAGAAACATTTTTGACTCTTCTAAATAAAAGTGCGTTACTATCTTTTCCTCTTATTTACATTCGCTTCGCTCGGCCTGTTTGCTCAGGAAGATGACGATACGTGGTACCGATTAGAACTTGGTGCTGGAATGGGTGTGGGATATTCGCTCAATGACGGGAATAGATCACTGTTCGGAGGAGGGAAAGTGGGAGCTGGGGTGATTGCGCGCTTTCCGCTGTCTCCGCGCATGGCGATAAAGACAAATCTGCATTATCAGAAGTTGGAAGGCGATGTCAGCAGAGTGAAACAATTCTATCCGGGAACCTTGGGGATTGCTACAGATCAGCGTTTAGAATATGCTTTCTCGGGAGCGATATATGACCTTTCCGTGCTTTATGAACTCCATTTTCTACCTTATGGCTATCTACCAACTTACATGGGCTATCATAAGTTGGTGCCTTATCTTCAAATGGGAGTAGGGTTGGCTTATGGCGACATTGACAAAAGTGTGGGATTCACGATTCCGATGGGAGTCGGCGTGAAGTATAAGGTGGCTCGCCGTTGGAATTTGGGATTGGATTGGCGTATGAATTTCACTACGAATGACGGCTTTGATGGTTTAGAAGCTCCGCTGGGAGTTGAGTCATCAGGATTTAAGAATAAGGATCATCACTCCATGTTCTTGTTTTCGGTGACGTACGACTTAAGTCCGAAGTGTCCAACGTGTAATAGATATTAAAATTAAAGAAGCGATGAACGAGGTATAGAATACCGCATCTCTCCTTAACACGTCTACATTATAATAAATATATAACTATGGTTATTCCTCAACATATAGCCATCATCATGGATGGAAATGGCAGATGGGCGAAAGCAAGAGGCTTGCATCGTTCTATGGGCCACCAAGAAGGCGTAGAAACTGTTAAGCGCATCACTGAGGCTTGTGTAAAGCTAGGGGTAAACTATGTAACACTCTATACCTTCTCAACAGAAAATTGGAACCGACCTGCGGATGAAGTAGCTGCACTTATGTCGCTCGTTTTGTCGGCAATGGAGGAAGAACTCTTCATGAAGAACAACGTGAAGTTACGCTTGATAGGAGATTTGAGTAGAGTACCTGAGAATGTGCGTGAGGCTATTCTTAATCTTCAAGAACGTACTCAGGTGAATACAGGTATGACTATGGTTATAGCCTTGAGTTATTCCTCACGTTGGGAAATCACAGACACTGTTAAGCGTTTGGCTGAGAAGGTGAAAGTCGGTGAATTGGCGCCAGAAGATATTACTGAAGAATGTATTAGCAACCACTTGGCTACTAACTTTATGCCCGATCCAGACTTGTTGATTCGCACAGGAGGTGAGTGTCGTTTGAGCAATTATTTGCTTTGGCAATGCGCTTACACAGAGTTCTATTTCTGTGATACTTATTGGCCAGACTTCTCGGCAGACGATTTGCAACTTGCCATTGACTATTTCAACCGCAAAGAACGACGATTTGGCAAAACAAGTGAGCAAGTCATAGCACAGGATAATGCCTAAAGCTGTAAAAGTTGTTGACATTACTTAAAGATGAATTTATTAAGAAACATACTTATCCTCTTACTTTCCGCTGTGGCACTAGATGCTATGGCGCAAGAGCGAGTGATTGTAAAACCCGAAATTAACTATTCAAGTGAGCATGCAACGTATATCCTTGGTGGATTAACCGTAGATGATGTTGCACCTTACGACAACGACCTCCTACGCAGTATTTCTGAACTCACAATAGGTCAGAAAGTTGAAATCCCAGGTGTCGAAATTTCGGAAGTAATCAATCGTTATTGGAAGCAGGGATTCTTTTCTAATGTAAAAGTTCTTGCCGATAGTATCGTTGGTGATAGAATTTATTTGCACATTGCTCTTACTCCCCAACCTCGTATCTCAAGTCTTTCATATTCTGGAGTGAAGAAGACAGAACGCGAAGATATTGAAGAGCGTCTCGGTCTTCAAGTAGGGTCGCAGATTACGCCAGATATGGTTAATCGTGCAAAGATTATTATTAAGCGTTACTTTGAGGATAAAGGTTTTAAGAACGCTGAAGTTGACATTAAGCAACGTGAAGACGTAACAGGCAATAATAAGGTGCTCGTAGATATCAATATCAACAAGCAAAGCCGTATAAAGGTCAACAAGATTTATCTTACTGGTGTGGATGAAAAGCAAGTGGGTAAGGTAAAGCGTGCGATGAAAAAGACACATGAAAACTCCTTTCTCAACCTCCTACGCTCCAAGAGATTCTTGCCTGAAAAGTATGAGGAAGATAAGGACTTAATGATTCAAAAATTGAATGCTTGGGGATATCGTGATGCATTATTACTCTCGGATAGTGTAGTGCAAGTGGATGAATCTCATGTTGACGTTTATTTGAATCTTTATCAAGGCCAGAAGTACTATTTGCGCAATATTTCTTGGGTAGGTAATACTGTTTATGATTCAGATCGTTTGAGCTACACTCTCAAGATGCAAAAGGGGGATGTTTACGACCAAGAACAACTCCAAAATCGACTCCAAGTAGATGAAGATGCAATTGGCAACTTGTATTACAACAATGGTTATGTATTCAACAATATCGACCCTGTTGAAATTAATATTGTAAATGACTCTGTTGACTTGGAAATGCGTATCGTAGAAGGTCCGCAAGCAACACTTAATCGCATTAAGATTACGGGGAATGATCGTGTGTTCGAAAATGTGATTCGCCGTGAACTTCGTACGAAACCTGGTGACTTATTCTCAATGGAAGCAATCAAGCGTTCGTTGCGTGATCTCTCAGCAATGAATCAGTTTGATTCTGAAATTCTTCAAACAGAGTTGTTTAAGAATATTGATACAGATTATGAGAACGGTACCGTAGATATTACATGGCCCTTGGTGACTAAGGGAGGTGACCAAATTGAACTTTCCGGTGGTTGGGGACAAACGGGTATCGTTGGTCGCATTGGCTTGAAGTTCACAAACTTTTCTGTACAAAACCTTTTCCAAAAGGGGAATAAGCGAGGAGGATTCTTCCCTCAGGGAGACGGACAAACACTCCAAATCAGTGGACAGACGAATGGTACTTACTACCAAAGCTATTCACTTTCGTTCCTTGATCCGTGGTTTGGCGGAAAACGTCCCAATCAATTCTCATTCTCGCTCTATTATTCAAAGCAGAGTGACGTAAATTCAAATTACTATAGCTCAAACTACTATAATAATTACTACAACTACCTTTACGGTTATGGTTCTAACAATAGTTATTACAACTATGCGAACTATTACGACCCCGATAAATACGTAAAGATGTTTGGGGCTTCAATTGGTTATGGTAAACGCTTACGTTGGCCCGATGATAGCTTTAGCTTTATGGCAGAGTTGGCGTACACACGTTACATGTTGAAGAACTGGCAGTACTTCCTCATTAGCGATGGTAATTGTAACAATATTAACCTCTCGCTTACCCTGAGTCGTGCATCTACAGATAATGGTTTCTTCCCCCGTATGGGGTCAGAGTTCCTTTTGAGTGGAACGTTTACACCTCCTTATTCGCTTTGGGAAAAGAAGGATTATGCTAATCTTGCAACAAATTATCAGAGTAGTACGTATCAGCAAGAGGCACAAGACAAGTACCGTTGGATTGAGTATCACAAATGGAAGATGAAGTTCCGTTCGTTCACAGCTTTGAACTCTAAGTTGAAGTGTCCCGTCTTGATGACACGCTTTGAATTCGGTATTTTAGGCTCGTACAATCGAAACCTGAAGTCTCCCTTTGAAACCTATTACGTAGGTGGTGATGGAATGTCTGGTTATTCAACGGGCTATGCTACGGAGACTATCGGCTTGCGTGGTTACGATAATGGCTCGCTTGGTGGAGCAGATGGTAATAACGCATATGCTTATAGCCGTATGTCGCTTGAATTGCGCTATCCTTTGATGCTTGAAGCAAGTACATCGCTCTTTGCTCTCGCTTTTATTGAAGGCGGTAATGCTTGGGCGGATGTCAATAAGTTCAATCCATTTGATATGAAGCGCTCAGCTGGTGTTGGCGTGCGTATCTTGCTCCCCATGGTCGGACTTATGGGTATCGATTGGGCTTATGGTTTCCAGAAGTACAATGCTAGTGGCATGAAAATCGGTGGCTCGCAGTTCCACTTTATAATTGGTCAAGAATTTTAATTGAGTTATGAGCAATGAAGTTATAAGTTTGTAGTGAGGAAGAAAGATTATAGTTCTTCACTCACTGTGCTATAACCTCATAATTTTCTAACATAATTCCTATGAAACGATTAACAACCCTCCTTTTCAGTTTCGCTCTTGCTATTAGTGCAATGGCTCAGAAGTATGCTCTTGTGGATATGGAGTATATCTTAGGAAATATTCCTGCTTACGAACGTGCCAGCGAACAACTCAATCAGGTTTCCAAGAAATGGCAAGCTGAAGTTGAGGCTGTCGACAATGCAGCCAAGACACTCTATAAGAATTATCAAAATGAGTTGGTCTTCCTCTCAGAACAGCAGAAGAAGGAACGCGAAGAGGCTATTATAGCCAAGGAGCGTGAAGCTAGCGAATTACGTAAGAAGTATTTTGGTCCTGAAGGCGAACTCTACAAAAAGCGCATCTCGCTTATTGAACCTATTCAGGAAGAAATTTACAATGCAGTGAAAGCGATTGCTCAGTTAAAGGGTTTCCAAATGGTAATAGACCGAGCTTCAAACAACGGCATTATTTTCGCATCACCCTCAATCGACATCAGTGCCGACGTATTGGCGAAATTAGGTTATTCTCGATAAAATATTAACAACATAAACTAAAACAAAAGTAAGACATGAAGAAAATTTTGTTGATGCTACTCTTTGTAGCTCCTATGGCGCTCTTTGCGCAGAAGTACGGACAAGTAGATTTTCAAGTTCTCGTACAAGCAATGCCCTCTTTCAAGACTGCTCAGACAGAACTTGAAACTTTGGGTAAGAAGTATGAAGCAGAACTTGCCGACTTGCAGAAGGAGATTGAAACTAAGCTGCAGAAGTATCGTGCTGAGACTACAGAGCAAACTCCCGAGAACATTCGCCAGCGTCGTGAACAGGAAGTTAATAGCCTCTACGAACGTTACCAGCAGGCGCAGGAAGATAACACTCGTGCTTTCCAGCAAGCGCAGCAGGACAAACTCCAACCCGTCTATTTGGCTGTTGCTGAAGCAGTGAAGGCTCTTGCAAAGGCTGAAGGTTATGTTTACATTATCGACAAGCAGGCGGCTCAGGGTTCTTATATTTTCCTTAACGAAACACTCAATGAGGATGTAACGAGCAAGGTTGCTGCTAAGTTGGGCATCACGCTTACTTCAGCTGCTCCCTCACGCCCTGTTGCAGCTCAGTAATTCTTACTGACATAACACCCTAAAATGAAAGAATACTCTCGAAGTCCTCTTTTGAGTGCTTCGGGAGTATTCTTTTCCCTTTCGTGATAGTTTGGGATATCTTGGTGCGTGATGAGATGAAAAAAGAACAAAATGAATCATCTTACATCAAAAGAATTACTAATTTTGTATCGTGCCCCTTGGATATGATTAATGACTATCGTCCAAACGACAAAACAGAGGGTTGACTCTCTAGACAATTCTGCAAAAACTAAACTTAATGATTATGCTTAAGCGCGTTTTTCTTTACCTTTTTCTCCTTTTAACGTTGCCTCTTCAGGCTTCTGACAGTCTCAGTCTTGAGATTGTGCGCCGTTTGGATAACTTAATGGCGGATTCCCTGCTTCGCCATTCTCAGTTGGGACTTTATGTGTATGACTTAACGGATGATACGACACTTTATGTCCATAACGAACTTCATTTGATGCGTCCAGCTTCGTGTCAAAAGGTTGTAACTTCCGTAACGGCACTTTCATTGCTTGGAACAAATTATCATTTTTCCACTAAATTATATCTTGACGGTACTCAAGAAGGTTGTACTTTTAAAGGGGACGTTATTGTTCGTGCTGGATTTGATCCCTTGTTGAGCAGTACTGATGTCGCGCAGATGATTGAGGCTTTGCGGAAGCGCGGTATAACTTCTGTTCAAGGTAACCTCTTGCTGGATATGACGATAAAGGATACTCTCTCGCGTGGGGAAGGATGGTGCTGGGACGATAAGGATAAGTTGATTCGTCCGTTGTATTTGGATGGGAAATTATCGTTTTCAAAACCTTTTCAAAATTTATTGCGTAAGGCAGGAATTCAATTAAAAGGGCGCACGTTGTCACGCCCAGTGCCTACAACAGCAGTTCTTGTGTCAGAACACCGTCGCCCTATTAAATCCGTTTTGATCCCGATGATGAAGGAGAGCGATAATCTTTGTGCCGAGTCAGTGTTTTACCAAATCGCGGCTATGACACAAAAACCAAGGGCTTCAGCTAAAGATGCGGTAGAACTTATCAATGGCTTTATTGATAATTTGGGCTTGAATTCGCGTCATTATCGTATTGTTGATGGTAGTGGTTTGTCCTTATATAACTACGGCACTCCTGAACTCTTTGTGCACCTTTTGCGTCATGCTTATGCTTCTCCGAAGCTTTATAAGATGTTTAGGGAAGTGTTACCTATTGCCGGGGTTGATGGTACTCTAAAAAAGCGCATGCAATTGACAATGGCAGAAGGCAATGTGCGTGCAAAGACGGGCTCGGTTACGGGTGTTAGTACGCTTGCTGGTTATTGCACAACGGTTAATGGTCATCTCCTTTGCTTTGCGATATTTAATCAGGGCTTGGTTCGTGCCTCACATGGACGTGCGTATCAAGATAAAGTGTTAGACGCATTGACATCAGGCTGGCCTGTGGTGGAGGAAGTGCAAGATACGATTGCAACTGACACACTTATAGAAGGTGTTGATAGTTTGAATTAGCCCCCATTCCTACACATTAGGGTGGATAAAAGAAGTGGAGACGACTATTATCGTTATAGTCGTCTCCACTTCTTTAGTTATCAGCTTCTTCGCTATTTTCGTCTATCCTTTTTCGGAAGAATGAAAAATTTACACTTCCGTAAGCGCGATGCTCTAAGAAATCTGGTCGATTGGAGAAGTCATAGTTCTTTCCATGTTCAAGTACGAAGAGCGTATCTTCTGTAACCAAGCCACTATTCATGACACGATCGGGAAGTTCGCCGAGTTCGGGCAATGCATAAGGGGGATCGGCAAAGATGAAGTCGAAGGGCTCCTTACTACGTTCAATAAATCGAAGAGCGTCTCCGCAAAGGGGGTGTGCCGCTGGCGTCTTGAGTGACTTAATACACTCAAGGATAAACGAGAAATGCTTACGATCCTTTTCAACAGTCGTAACGTGAGGACACCCTCTGGAAAGAAGTTCAAGCGTAATACTTCCCGTTCCGCCAAAGAGGTCAAGTGCTTTCAGTTCTTCGAAATCTACATAAGCACGAAGAACGTTGAAGAGATTCTCCTTGGCAAAGTCAGTAGTTGGGCGTGCTTTGAAGGAGCGGGGAACCTCAAAGTGTTTCCCTTTATAGATACCAGTAATGATGCGCATGGGAAATGCTTAAAATGAGACAAAGGTTATTTCTTTCTACCTAATAAGAAGGTTATAATGTCATAGGTGATGCCTTCGGTAGACGCTATTTCGTGGTGTCTAAAGTCTATTGAGGGAAGAATAGGCAAGGTATGAGGCGCATATTTCCCAAGTTCGGCAATTAGGGGATTGCGTAATTCCGGAGCACCAGCGATATGGATAGGAGTATCTTGCTGTTTCAAGCCATGGTGGTTGATGATGTTGCACGCATAATAAGCCACGTCAGCCACATCAGCCACTTCGTAGGAATTCATAATGAGCAGGCGACCATTGTCAATGAGAGTCATGTCTACCGACTTCTCATGGGGATATATATATAATTGTGTGCCTGATGCCTGAGTAGATTTCTGTACGAATTGTTTGAGAACAGGAGTCAGCGCTGCTACATAGTGCACCTCGCCTAAGGCTTCTTCAATAGCCTTACAAGTACTTTCTGGTAGCCCAAAGACAAGCATGAGGTTGGCTGAAGGTATGACATCGTAGAATACACGATGGGGAACCGTAGGCTTGAAGCAATAGTTGTAGAAACTATCGCAGTCTTCCTCTTGAAAGTCTGCAAAGGGGATGGGAGTGACATTGCCCACGATAAGCACCTGTGTAGCTTCCTTCTGATTCCTTTCTTTAAGAATGGGAATAGTTGAAACAGCTTCCTGAAGGTTCGCAATGAGTGAGCGGTGAGACTGAAGGGGGATAGGGGCAAATGCAAACGGCTTGCCTGGTTCAAGGCAAGCTACGGAAAGCGTTGTCGGGGAAATGCGAAGCGTAAGCATTGATGGGGATATTGAGGTGAGTGAGGCTATTGCTCTTGTTGTGATTTTTAAGTCCTATTTAAGAAAAACTAAGTTACTTATAGTTTAAACTAAAGCACAGATAGTTTAAAATGTTTGAGACTTAGTTTTTATCCTTTGCCTTGGCGGGCTTTTTATGTCCAATCCACCATCCATAAGGTACGAGTAAGGCTGTAAGTACTCCTACGGAGTTGGCATAAAAGTCATAAATGTCAGCGCCACGATAATCTGTTTTTACTCCTTGTATGATTTCAATGGCACCACTTAGAGCAATCGGTGCTACAATAGCCAAAAGGAAAGTTCGTAGGTAGTTAATGCGTGAATGGCGGAGTAGGTATTCTGTCCACATAACACTGCACGTGCCTAAATACATGATGAAATGGGCTATTTTGTCAAGTCCAAGAATGGAAGGTAGTTCAACTGGGATAGCAGACGGATGGCAAAAGCACAATATAAGAATGAGCGCGAGACACACTAAGGTGAAAGGGTAACGTAGCATGATTGGGTTTGTCAACAAGTGGAAGTAACTCATGAATGAACCATAGAAAGCCGTGAGGGAAGTGGGTGTTAGGCTTCTTGAAAGGCTTGTTACCAAAATTTATTGTGCTCGGCAGAGTATTCAAACCCAACGGCATTCAATTGAGCGATTAACCAATTATGGTCAATATCCTCCGCTCGACAGAGTTCATCGAGCGAAGGATATTGGTCTCTCAGTTTCATGTTAATGTAACTGAAAAGAATCATAGGATCTTTGGGAAGCATCGACTATTTCTTGAGTTCTACAGCACCCGAACCAATCATCTGTCCATCAATAAAGATGTAGGCGTGGTAAGTACCGGGTGAAAGGTATTCTTGAATGGGTACGTAGAGCTGAAGCTTGAGCTCCTCGCCATCGTATTCAATGGACTTGGCTGCAGAATACTCAATGCTACGATTTTCATAGTTGAACTGTCCCGTAGGATTCACAATCTGATTGCTCGGAGCCATTAATCGCACATAAACCATGCGATTACCTGCTGTGGCCGTGACATTGCGTGTTACGGTAAAGTCAACTGAGAACGTCTTAATGTCTTTCGACTTCTTAGCTTTCTTACCATTCTTCTTCAACGGTGAAATGGTGATGCCTGTTGCGTTAAGTTGCGCCGCTATTTGCACTTTCTCCTTAAGCTGTTCGCGTTGCTCCGTAATCTCTGTGTTCTCCTTTCGTGTACGTTCGGCTTCGGCTAGCGCCTTGTCGCGTTCGCTAACGAGAGCAATGTTGATGCGTTGCAAAGAATCGACTTGGCGAATGTAGTCCTTAAGGACGGCACGCACAGTAGCGAGTTCCTTTTTCAATCGTAAAATTTCAGCTGAGCTGCTTGCCTTTACGTTTTTAAGTTCCTTGAGTAATTGCTCAGCTCGCTTTTGTTCCTTGTCAAGCAAAGCAGCAAGTGAGTCGTTGCGCACGGACTTCTTGAGTTCGGCATATTGAACGGCAAATTCCGCATATTGATTCTCCATCTCGCGTTTGTCCAACTCAGCCAATTGGCGAAGTTCTTCAATTTCGCGTTCCTTTTCCTTGAGTTTCTCTGAGTCGCCACAACTGCTAAAAGCTGCACTAAAAACGAAGAGAAGGGCAAAACCGCCCATGAGGATGTGCGTAAGTTTTCGCATAAGGTTGTAATGGTAATTAACGATTAAGGGGGAATGACGAACTAAAGGGCTTTACGGCCCTCTGTTCGCCATTTGTGTTTAGTTATCAATCAAGAAAGTAGATTAATCTACGATAGTCACCCAACCATGAGTATCTGGTTCGATACCATATTGGATATTACGTAACTTTGTGTAGAGTTGTTGGCTGATAGGACCAGGCTTACCGTCCTTAGCAATCACATAGCTCTTGTTCTCTTCCAAATCGTCGATTCTACCAATCGGACTGATTACGGCCGCAGTACCACATGCGCCAGCTTCTTCCATTTCTGCAAGTTCTTCTACGGGAATCTGACGGCATTCTACGTTTAAGCCGAGGTCGAGTGCCAATTGTTGAAGGCTCTTGTTCGTAATAGAAGGAAGGATTGAGCTTGACTTGGGAGTGATGTAAGTATTATTCTTAATTCCAAAGAAGTTTGCTGCACCACATTCGTCAATGTACTTCTTCTCCTTCGCATCAAGGTAGAATTCACAAGAATAACCGAGGTCGTGAGCACGCTTGTTCGCACGAAGACTCGCTGCGTAGTTACCACCGACCTTGAATGTACCAGTGCCGTGAGGAGCTGCGCGGTCAAATTCGCGAACGATGACGTAGTTTGTAGTATTAAAACCACCCTTGAAGTAAGGACCTACAGGGGTTACGAAAATCATGAACAAATATTCGTCGGCAGGGCGAACGCCAACCTGAGCACCTGTACCAATAAGAAGAGGACGGATGTAAAGAGCTGCACCGCTTTCGTAGGGAGGAAGGAAGCGTTCGTTAAGACGAACAACCTTCTTTACCATAGCTTCAAAAAGTTCAGTGGGAAGCTCTGGCATCATAATGCCACGGCAAGTGCTCTGAAGGCGAGCCGCATTTTCTTGCAAGCGGAATACGCGAACCTTACCGTCGGGGCAATTGAAAGCCTTCAAACCCTCAAAGGCTTCCTGGCCATAGTGAAGCGCGGTAGCCGCCATGTGGATATTGATAGTGTCAGAACTGCTTACTTCAATTTCACCCCATTTGCCGTTGCGGTAATAACAACGTACGTTGTAGTCAGTAGGCATATAACCAAAGGTGAGGTTAGCCCAGTCAAATTCGTTGTGCATAGTTTAATTTTTATTTAAGTTTCTATTCGTAGGGCAAAAGTACACATTTAAATATAAAGGAAGACGCTTCGAAGCGAAAATTTAGTGATACACCTCATAAAATGAAGAAATCAGCTTAAATAAAACCATGGGACGGGGTAGTCTTCTCTTGTTCTTATACACTGTTAAAAAGTGAGAGTGGGGTGGGATTGCATACACTACTTAACAAAATTAATTTTTCAAAAATCCAACAGAAATTAGTTTTGATATAAGAATTTTGTGTAACTTTGCTCTCAGATAAGTTGCGTAATAATGCTTTTTAGAGTATGTTCCGCACTTAAAGAATTGATTTTCAACAAACATTTTTAAATCCTTTTAATTAATTTTATCAAAATGGGAACAACAAATGCAAGTGCACCTAAGGGTGCTGCAAAGAAGTCTCAGGGCTTCAAGGGTATTAAGTCCGGTTGGATTGTTATCCTCATCTGTTTTATCATTGCTGAAGCACTTTACGTGTTCGGTGCTGGTTACAAGACAAACTTCGTTGGTCACGAAGCGTTCCAGGGTCTCCCCTTCCACTTCTTCCAGGATGGTAGCTACGAACCCGATGGTATCGTTGGTACTGTGTATAAGGGTGGTTTCATCGTACCTCTTATCTGGGGTCAGTTGATTACTGTACTCGCACTTGCTATTGAACGTTTCTTCGCTATCCGTACAGCTAATGGTAAGGGTAATGTAGGTCGTTTCGTTAAGGAAATTAAGGCAGCTCTCATGGCTGGTGATATCGCTAAGGCTGAAGCTCTTTGCGACAAGCAGCAGGGTTCTGTAGCTAACGTAGTACGTTCTACTCTCGTTACTTACCGTCAGGTTGAAAATGATGAAACTCTTTCTAAGGAACAGAAGGTTCTCGCTATCCAGAAGGAACTTGAAGAAGCTACAGCTCTTGAAATGCCTATGATGCAGGAAAACCTCCCCATCATCGGTACAATCGTAACTCTCGGTACTCTTACTGGTCTTCTCGGTACCGTAATGGGTATGATCAAGTCGTTCTCTGCTATGGCTAGCGGTGAAGGTGGTGCTGACTCAGCTGCTCTTTCTGTAGGTATCTCTGAAGCGCTTGTAAATACAGCTTCTGGTATCGCAACTGGTGCGCTCGCAGTTATCGCTTACAACTTCTACACTAACAAGATTGACCGCCTTACTTTCTGCATCGACGAAGTAGGTTTCACTGTAGTTCAGACATTTAACGCAACTCACTAATCCATAAATTAGGTAAACTTAATCAATGGGACGTTTTAAAATTAAAAAACAAGACACATTCATCGACATGACGCCGATGAGTGACGTTATGGTCCTGCTGCTTACCTTCTTTATGCTTACTGCTACGTTCGTTAAGGACGAACCAGTAAAAGTGAATACTCCGGGTTCAGTTTCTGAAATTAAGATTCCCGAATATAATTTGCTCACTATTTTTGTTGACAAGGCAGGAAAAGTGTTCCTATGTATGGACTCTCCTGAAACACAACGTGCAATGGCTGAACAGATGATTCGTGAAGAAAATCTCAAGCTTACCCCTGCACAACTCGATGAGTTCTCTAAATTACCAACTTTCGGTACTCCCTGTAATCTTCTATCTAGTTGGTTGGCAATGGAGCCCGCAAAGCGTACTGAAATCCTCTTGAAGGACCCCCAAGCAGGTATTCCTGTTCCTGATGTTCAAGAAGATGGTTCTTCTATTGGTATCAACGAACTCAAGTTGTGGGTAGCAGCAGCTCGTAAAGCAAATGGGAAGGACATGGGTCTCGCAATTAAGGCAGACCAAAAGACTCCCTATGCGGCAATTAAAAAAGTTATGGACTCCTTGCGTGATGTTGATGAGAATCGTTACAACCTCATCACTTCACTTAAAGCAGAGGAATAAATCTTAGAATGTTATGGCAAGTTTAGATATGGGCGGCGGTGGCGACGGAAAGAGCAAGCAAAAGAAAATGAATGCTCGCGTTGACTTTACGCCGATGGTAGACATGATCATGTTGCTCGTGACATTCTTTATGCTCTGTACTACACTTCTTAAGCCTCAAACGATGCAAATCTCTATGCCCTCGGACAAGGATGACATCAAGCAGGAAAATAAGAGCCAAGTAGCAGCAGATAAAGCGATCACGATTATCCTCGATAAGGACGACAAGATCTATTATTTTGAAGGTAAGCCCGATGGTGCTACCGTATATGAAACCGAGTATGGTAAGGATGGTATTCGCAAGGTTTTGACTGCTAAGAATACTGAAGCTATGAAGAAGGTTGCTGAACTTAAGCGTGAGTTTGCTAATAAGCATACGTCTAACGTTAAGCAGGATGAAAAGAACCGTGAGGAACATAAGAAGCGCTTGAATGATATCAAGAATTCTGATATTACTCCTTCTGCCATCATCAAGGCAACTGACGAAGCTACTTACCTTAACTTGATTAATGCGCTCGATGAAATGCAAATCTGCTTCATCGGTAAGTATGTGATTGATAAGATTCAGGAACAAGATCTTGAAATGATCAAGAATGCAGTTCCCCTTAAGAAGTAAACATAAGCAAAGTAAATAAGTATGTCTAATATCGACTTAGCATCAAAAGAATGGTGCGACCTCGTCTTTGAAGGACGATACAAAGATTACGGCGCTTATGCATTACGTGCTAAGGCATCAGCGCGCCGCTTCTACTCTATCATGTGGGTATTAATCGGCCTCGTTGTTCTCGTAGTGGGTGTATTTGTAAAGACTGCAGTTGCGAATGCTATTGAAGCAAATCGTGACGTTACAGTTGAAATGGAAACATCACTTTCAGAACTTAAGAAGGAAGAACCTAAGAAGGAAGAGAAGAAGGTAGAAATTAAACAGGAGTATAAGCCTAAGGAAATCCAGAAGGTTGCCGTTAAGGCTTCAATCGCCTTTACGGTACCTGATATCGTGGACCAAGTTGATGAAACTAAGGCCTTGAAGACACAGGATGAAGTTACAAGACAAAACATTGCGATTGCGTCTCAGGACTACATCGGTGACTCTGAAGATGGTATCAATATCGACGACTTGAAGGATAACCAAATGGCTGGTGGACAAGAAGTGCCTCCCGCAGAAGAAGAAATCTTCGACGTGGTAGAACAGGATGCTGAATATCCTGGTGGTCAGGCTGCCCTCCTTAAGTACATCCGCGACAACGTGAAGTATCCTGCAATTGCTCTTGAACAAGACTTGCAGGGTGTTGTAATCCTTCGCTTCGTTGTTGAACGTGATGGTAGTGTAGGTGAAGTTCAGGTTAAGAAGTCGCTTTCTGCAGAATGTGACCGTGAAGCTATCCGAGTTATTAAAACTCTTCCCCGCTTCATTCCTGCTAAGCAGAGTGGTCGCCCCGTACGTAAGTGGTTTACAGTTCCTGTACGCTTCATGATTCAGTAAAAACAATTAAGTGCTTAGCACTTTAGAATTTATAAAACGAGTCTCTAGTTGATGGAGACTCGTTTTTTATATACTTGTATTAGAATCCGTTTTTAATCATTTCCCTTATTCCTTTGGTGGTTTACTTGAAATTATTACTTTTGCGTTTATTACGTTTATTAAGAACTTTAGTGTTAATTTGACAGTCTGTTTGTTTGAATCAAAACAGATTTAGTGCCAGATTGTTTTAGTAAAATATGGTATTAATTATAGTTATAGGAGTAATTTGTATAGCACTAATGCAATGCTTCTTAATGTTAATATTATGAATAAATATCTTAAACTTCTTTTGTTGTGTATGTTTGCAGTTTTCTCTCTTGTATCATGCCAACCTACAACAGAGCAGCTCGAAGAAGAGGTAAAGAAACTTGCACGTGAAAAATTTTTAGGTACTGGAGTTTATGTAGACGATGTTACACTTGTACATAAGGGTGGCAATGATTATAAAGGTATTATAACTCTTTCTTCAGATGGGGAGACAGAAGATTTAGAGATTAATGTAGTTTGCGACGGTAGAAATTTTCAATATGAAATACCTGCACTTCTTTATTAGTAGCATTTTCTTGATATAAAGGCATCAAAATCTTTGACGCCTTCTTTTTAACGTATCTCCCAATGAAAAATCCTCTTCCGTTCTGAAAAATGCAGAGCTTTTCGCTTGGGCCTCACGCAAAAGTGCTACCTTTGCCACGGTAGAAACGAATAAATTAAAAGCTCTTTTTGATATGAAGAATTTAAAGTATTTCCTTTTCGGACTCTTTTCTATTGCTTTAGTGTCATGTGGTGATGAGAAGAAAAGTAATTGGCTTCAGGAATATGAAGTTGAAGTTGCTATTGATGAAACTTTCAAGCCTATTCTTTCTGAGGCTGTTCAGCAGTTTAACATGCGTTACGTAGAGGCTGATATGAAACCTTATTATGTGAGTGAGGATTCAGCCATCCATATGCTTCTTGACGATAGTGTGCGTTGTTGTATAGCTACGCGTAAGTTGACTGACGTTGAAAAACAAATCATCAAGCAGAAGGTAGGACATGTAATGCAAACCCCCATTGCGACCGACGCCATTGCGCTTGTTGTAAGTAAAAATAACCCCGATACTCTGATAACTGTTGACGAAATTCGTGATATAGTTTCAGGTAAAATCACCCGTTGGGAGCAATTAGAGCGTGGCCAGAAGAAAGGTGAAATTAAGGTCGTGTTTGATGACTCACGTTCAAGCACCGTTCGTTATATGACTGACTCATTATGTAGAACAAAGAAACTCGAAGGTAATCTCTTTGCACAGGGAAGTAACCTTGATGCCATCCAAGCCGCTCGCGAAAATAAAGATGTAATTGCCGTAGTAGGTGTTGACTGGTTGCGTAAAGACAGTGTTATTAAGAGTTTCTACGATCTTGATGTAAATGTCATGATGGTGAGTAAGAAGGGTGGGGCTGAAGCAGATTATTTCCGTCCTTACCAATATTATATTGCGACAGGTGATTATCCCCTCGTGCGTTCAGTATATGTGATAACTTCTGATCCTCGCCGTCAGTCGCTTATTAAGAATTTTTACCACTATATGAAGGGCAATCGTGGTCAACTCCTTATCTGTAATGGTTCACAATTGTTGCCTTATTCACAAGTGCAAGTTCGCGATACAAGAGTTACGGATTAAGATTTTCGTATACGATAGATTACTCCCAACTGCCTATCAAAGGTAGTTGGGAGCTATTCTTTGTGTAATCACCAACTGAAATCAAATTTTAGGTTTACTTTTTGATTTCTGATTCCACCAAACTACAATGTATCTTAAAATAAACCCGAGGCGCACCATTCAGTGCGCCTCGGGTTGTGAGTAATAATAAGATGTGACAGAGAGATTATCCCTGAGCCTTAGCCGCAATTGCCTGGTTTGCAGTAATCGCTACCATCTTGTAGATGTCGTCAATTGAGCAACCTCGTGAGAGGTCATTAACGGGACGTGCGATACCCTGGAGGATAGGACCGATAGCCGTAGCGTGGCCTAAGCGTTCAACGAGCTTATAACCGATGTTGCCTACTTCAAGACGGGGAGCGATAAGCACGTTAGCCGCACCAGCAACAGGGCTTCCAGGAGCCTTGCTCTGACCTACAGAAGGAACGAGCGCAGCATCCGCTTGAAGTTCACCATCAATCATGAGGAAGGGATCCATTTCACGAGCAATCTTAAGCGCTTCAACTACCTTGTCAACGTCTTCGTGCTTAGCAGAGCCCTTAGAAGAGAAGCTGAGCATTGCTACACGAGGAGTAATGCCTGCTACTGCCTTAGCAGTTTGAGCTGTGCAGACAGCGATTTGTGCAAGTTGGTTGGCATCGGGTACAGGAGTAACCGCTACGTCACCCATTACAAGAACGCCGTTGTCGCCACATTCAGGAGCAATTGTGAGCAAGAGCATAGCACCTGAAACGCAAGTGATGCCAGGAGTAGTCTTGATAATCTGAAGTGCGGGACGAAGCACGTCGCCAGTCGTATTCTGCGCACCTGCCAACTGACCATCAGCATCGCCTGCCTTAATGATGAGGCAACCGAGGTAAAGAGGATTCTTCACCAATTCACGAGCCTGTTCGATAGTCATACCCTTCTTTTCGCGGAGCTTAGCGAGAAGCTGAGCATACTCTTCCTGCTTGGGGTGGTTAAGAGGGTCGATGATTGTTGCCTTATTGATATTTCCAAGTCCCCATTCTGTAGCCTTTTCTGCAATTTCTGTGGGGTTACCAATAAGGATAAGGTCAGCCACTCCGTCAGTAAGGAGCTGGTTGGCAGCCTTGAGGGTGCGTTCTTCCGTACCTTCAGGCAACACGATGCGCTGCTTATCTGCCTTCGCACGTGCTACAAGTTGTTCAATAAGTTTCATAACATTCATTTCCTTTGGGATAATCACTCCACAAAGGCCTTTTTTATATGTTAATAGTAAGTTGATTTTAAGCGATTCCCTACTGCGTAAAACTAATTGAGAGTTAGTTGAAATTAAGTCTCAGATAGTTTAAATTAAGTGAGACTTAGTTTTTCCTAATTGAGACTTAGTAATTGCTACTTACGACATTCGTTTGCGTCGCTCTCAAAGGAGGCATTTACGCTGTATCTGGGGTTGCACTTGCAAAGTTACGGCAATCCGTTGATACGTAGAAACGATTCTTCACAAAAGTTTACTCTTTGCCTTCACCTTCTGCGTCTGTAGGCACTAATTAACGCTGCTCATCACCTTAAGGTTCTCGTCCAGTTGTGCCTTGTTGCTTGCTCCGATGATAACTGAAGTAACACCTTCTTCTTGAAGCACGCTACGTAGGGCATAGTTGGCAAGCGATTCGCCACACGCAGTAGCTTGCTTGCGGAACTCTTGCAGACGCTGGAGTAATTCCGGAGTCAGCACTTCTTCTTTAAGCGTGACGTCCGTTCGCATACGGCTGTCGGCAGGTATTCCGTTGAGATAACGGTCGGTCAAAAGTCCTTGCGCAAGTGGAGAGAAGGATACGAAACCACACCCTTCCTGGCGCACAGCTTCAAGAATTCCTTCATCTACTACTGCACGGTCGAGCAAGTTTAATCTGCCTTGATAACAGAGGCAGGGAACGTCGCGCTGGCGTAAGTATTCAAAGCCAAAGCGAGTTGCTTCAAGCGGCCAACGAGAGATACCCACGTAAAGTGCCCTTCCACTACGCACAATATCAACAAGCGCTTGGAGCGTTTCCTCAAGTGGCGTCATAGGGTCGTAACGATGGCTGTAGAAGAGGTCAACGTAATCCAACTGCATGCGCTTCAAGCTTTGGTCAAGGCTAGAGAAGAGATACTTGCGCGAACCCCAATTGCCATAAGGTCCCTCCCACATGTCATAACCCGCCTTGGTGGCGATAAAGAGTTCGTCACGATAGGGGCGGAAAGAGGCTTGCATCACGCGACCAAAGTTGGTTTCCGCACTACCATAAGGAGGACCGTAGTTGTTCGCCAAGTCGAAGTGCGTAATACCATTGTCAAAGGCATGGTGCAACAGTTCCTTAGCTTCATCAAAAGGACGGCGCTCGCCAAAGTTCTTCCACAACCCGAGGGATACCTTTGGGAGCAGAATACCGCTCTTTCCGCAACGTCTAAAATGGGCGGGAAAACCGTCGTAACGGTTAGGGGAAGCTGTGTATGACATGTTTAATGATAGGTGAAAGGTTAAGGGTGAAAGGTTGACGGGAAAACGAGAAAGGAGAAAGACCATGCGGGGAACTTTCTCCTTTCTGCGTGTTCAAATGTTATAAACGGTTATTGCAACTGAAGTTTGAAGGTCTGCTGACCGCCTTCTGTCGCTACGTGCAAGAGGTATGTTTGCGAAATAAGGGTGGGGAGCTTCAAGGCTGTGCCTCCCACTGCCTTTGCAACGCATTTACCGTTAGCATCATAGAGAGTCATCGACGCAATAGGCATAGGTGCGTTCACGTGGATAACACCCGATGAAACCACTACCTGAATGCTTGATGTTGATTCAAGAGGACTGTCGATGCCTGTGGCAACGTCGTATTCCATAATGCGGAACTGGTAGCTATCGTTGCGATCCATTTCCTTTGAATAGATTCTGTCGCCATCGATATACCAGAAGTAGGGCTTCGCAGAACCACCATTTTGGAAGGAGAAGAAACCGCTGCGGTTGAGCAAGAAGTATGTGTTCCAATCAGCGTAGTATTGGTTCGTACCAAACTCACCCAATTCGTTGACATAACGGTTGTCGCGCGCACTGGTGAGCTTATAGCGTCCCTGCGACTTATCATAAGTGAATGTCCAATACTGAGCCTTGTTAGTAGTGCCCTTTCTTTCCTGGAATTTAGGCGCACCACCCGTACCATTCGGATTCGTGTTGGTCAAGAATTCGCCAGCCTCGTTAAGGATTGCGTACTTCTTGCCCGCCTGAATTTCTACGAATTCCTTAGGTCCGTCAAGGGGCACAATGTCAAAGACAAAGTGGTCGTACGTAAAGGCACTGCTACCACTCTTGCTGATGCGTTCGCCATCAGTCGCCCAGAAGTCTGTGCCGGATTTACCACCGTTCTGAATAGCATACTTACCGTTCATGAAGTAGATGTCATAAGTGTGCCAAACAGCCTCATAGGGGTTCGTATCACCCACACTGAAGTTACCGTATTCGTTGATGTAGCGGTCGTCCTTCACATTGATAATCTTGTAACGGCCAGTTTCTGTATCCTTAGCAATAAGCCATTCCTGGCGTGTGGGATTGATGAGGTCAAGTTCGTCCTGGAACACAGGGTTACCGCCTACGGTTCCCGCCTTAGGATTACCCAAGTACTTGCCATTATACATAATGTAATATGTGCCGTATTCAATAACTTCTGCAGGGAATACGTCCAAGCGGTAGTTATACTTCTGCTTGTACAATTGAATTGCATTTTCCAATTGCTTCTTGATAAACGGACCTACGTAAACGTCTGCCACCACAGGGTTAGGACTTTTGATTGATCCAGGGAAGTCGCGTGAAAGAATAGAACGCTGTTCTTCCGTCAAATCCAAGATTTTGAGATAATCCTCAATGAACGCTTCTGGCTTCTCATTGTTGATGTGATCAAAGAGGTTGCAAAGCAGTTGTCCGCGTTCTCCAACGTAGCGCATTACTTTAACCCATGGTGTGATTTCCGCCATAAGTTCGGGGCTTTCAGATGTAGCAAGAAGTTGGTCGGCTGAAGAAACGAGCAAGTCAAATTCTGTGCGCACCTTTTCTAAAGCCTCTGCGTTGTAACCGCCAGCCATTTTTGCATCAAAGTCCTTTGAGGCTTCCACAAAGCGGGGAGATTCGTTCGTACGACGGAGTCCGTGAGTATTTACTCCGAGGTCCACGTTATTTTCACAGAATACCTTGAACGCCTCTGCGTTTTGGGGCATCAAATATTTGATTGCGCGTTCCCAGGAAGCATTGCTGTCGTAATCCGCCATATTCCACGTGTAATCCGCTACGCTATAGAGTGAAAGCATAGAGGCTTCGGCATACTCCATAGGGTTAGAAGTGTAACCGCCCAAGTCATCCGCAATATTAAGGTCGTCACCCCATGTCGGGCCCATAAGCATGCGGCTGATACAATAGTCATTCACAGGATAGTTCAACCAAATGAAGGCCTTACGTCCAATCTGATTGTTAATCCATTCCATATCCCCCTTGTTGATAAAGTCAACTACGGAATTACCTGTCCACATAATGCGCACTTCCTTATAAAGATTGTCGCGCAATTCCGAAAGATAACTTCCGCTTACCCAACCGCGGTTGTACTGAGTGGGACAGAGAATCAAGGGTTCTACGTCATCGTATTTGCGAACGAAATTGTCGGTCACGTAATTGAGCAATTGTGCTTGCTTAATGCCTCGTGTGCCTTCGCCACCCCAAACGTCGTCAAAGAATACGGCGAAAGCGCGCACCCCAAGTTCGTACATCAGCTCCAACTTCTTCACAACGTTGGCTGAGTCAGTCTTATTCCACTGAATATCATTACCAGGGTGAATCGCCCAAACGAATTTCACCTTATTGCGTTTCGCTTCAGCAACAAGGGCTTTCATCTTCTCTGCCGTTTCTGTAGGATAGGCTTCACGCCATCTCGCAAGGTGGTAGGGGTCATCCTTCGGACCATAGATGTATGTATTCATCTTGTTCGCACCATAGAATTGGAACTGACGAATACGGTCTGTTTGACTCCAGTTATTGCCATAGAACCCTTCAACTACGCCACGTTCAAGTACGTCTGGGTAGTCCGAAATGGTAACGGTCATAACCTCAGGTTGCGCAGCCACTTGAAGGAATGATTGTACGCCATAGAATGTACCATGAGCATCATTGCCCGCAATTACCACGCGTTCGGGAGTCACTTGAAGGAAATAACCTTCCGCCTTTGAGGGAATTGACGCTTCGTAAGCCGCTACGGCTTCGTCGCCACGCTCACCGATGATAAGTTCTATGCTTCCGTTGGTCGTAGCATACTTTGCTGAGAGCGCATTTAGCGCATCCGCGTCAGCAGTTTCCGCACCTACAACGTTAAATGCCGTTTGGTGGTCAAAAGCCTTTTCTCCCCAAGTGATAGATTGAGGAAGCGGAGAAATCGTTACCTGTTGTGCCGTAGCAGTCAGGCTAAGCCCAGAAAGAAGGGCTAATGCGAGTGTTTGCTTTAGCTTCATAGATTAGCTTTGAAAGTTATAAATTAAATATTATTGAGTCTTTAAGTTTTGGAAAAATCCTTAGTGTCGTTTCGGTAGTCATGCGCTCTACTTCAGCAGGGCTTACGTCATAAATCTCTGCTAATTTCTGCGCTACGAGTGGCAGATACGCAGGCTCATTACGCTTCCCGCGATGAGGGGTTGGGGCTAAGTAAGGAGCATCCGTTTCCAAAACGATGCGAGATAAGGGAACTTTCGCTTTAAGTACCTCAGGGAGGGTAGATTTCTTGAAAGTAACCACCCCGCCTATACCTAAAACGAAATGGGGAAAGGCTGTGAGCAACTCTTCCGCCTCTTCCGCCGTGCCACCAAAGCAGTGGAAAATGCCGCTCGGTAACTTGTCCGCATAAGGAAGTAGGGTATCAACAAGCAAGCGGTGGGCAGCACGCGAATGAATAATAAGTGGCAAGTTAAAGCGTATTGCCCATTCGGCTTGGCGTTGAAGTGCGAGAACTTGTTCCGAGGCACGCGTGTCGTCCCAATAAAGGTCGATGCCTACTTCTCCGATAGCCACGTAAGGATGAGCAGGATTTTCCAGTGTTTGCTCCATGCGGTCAAGCTGGGGAGTTGGGTCGGCGGGTAAGTCCGTTGGATGAAGTCCTATCATTGGGAAACATACACCAGGATGTGCTTGGCAAAGCTGCAACATTGGTTCCCACGAACTTTCGTCAATATTGGGGAGGAGTAGGGTTGTCACTCCTGCCTCTAAAGCACGATGAACTACGCCCGTGCGGTCTTCTTCAAATTCTTCGCCGTAGATGTGGGTGTGCGTGTCAATCATAATTAACTCTTTCTGCCCAATAACGTTTCGGCAAACTGCCATAAGGGGAGCTTCACCTCAAGGGGGAGGGCGATAGCGTCAAAATGTTGGCGCGCTTCGTCATACATAGTGGCAATACGTTCTTGTGTGATGGTGGGAATGTCCAAAGCGTTGTAGATTTCCGTCACACGGCTGACCTTATCTTCGGGCGAAATCACCGCATTACCCAAGAGCGAGAGCAACTCTTCGTGTTGCTCTTCAGAAGCACGCTCAAGGGCGTTGATGAGTAAGAACGTCTTCTTACCACAAAGGATGTCGCCACCAATCTTTTTGCCAAAAATAATAGGGTCTCCGTAAACGTCTAAATAGTCATCCTGAAGTTGGAAGGCAAGTCCCACCTTTTCCGCAAAGTTGTAAAGAGCGTTGCAATCAGATTCGGGAGCGCCAGCCACAACTCCGCCCATTTTAGCCGCACAAGCTAAGAGCACAGAAGTCTTCAAGCGAATCATCTCCAAGTATTCCGCTTCGGTAACATCCGTACGCTGTTCGAAGTTCATGTCATACTGTTGGCCTTCGCACACTTCTATAGTCGTGTCTATAAAAAGCTTACGCGCTTCATCCGCACGCTGACAATTGCATGCATTTATGAGTTTGAATGACTCAATCAGCATCGTGTCACCCGAGAGAATAGCTGTATTTGCATTCCATCGGCGATGCACCGCAAGCTTACCGCGACGCATCTCCGCACCATCCATTAAGTCATCATGAAGTAACGTATGGTTGTGATACATTTCGATAGCCGCCGCCGCACGAAGCGTATTCTCATCGCAGGGACGGTAAAGGCTGTGTGCCAAAAGTGTGAGCACGGGGCGAATGCGCTTACCGCCCATCTCTAACGAATATGTAATGGGTTCGTAAAGTCCTTCGGGCTTTTGTGGAAAAGTGATGGAGTCAAGGAATTGTTCTATTTTACTTAGCATAGAGGAAATATAGGGTTGAGCAAGGGATGGAGGTCCTTGCGTATGAGTTTTGAAATGAGTTTGAAATGAGGTAGTAAAGCCTGTCTCTAAGATAGCGAAAACTATTCGTTAGTTAATTCAAATTATTAGTGAGTTAATTGAAACTAAGTGAGACTTAGGAATCGCTAACAGAGTATTGCTTTTTGTGTCCTCAAAAGAAGTGAAGATGGAGCGTATCTGAAGTCCCCGAATCTTACAGATGGTATTCAATCGGAATCGTTACGCGCACAATGGAAACCTGTCCGTTCATTTTCCCTGGCTCCCACTTCGGCATCTGTCGGGCTGCGCGCATAATAGCCGCCGAAATCATGGGATGAAGCGCCTCTTCAATCTCCGGCTCTATCACACTCCCTTCTTTGTCTACCAAAAACGTGAGATATGTAGTACCTTTAACCTTCTGTTGAATGACTAGCGGGGGATAAATTATATTTCTGTCCAACCACAACATGAGTGCGGTGATACCCCCGGGGAATTCGGGCATTTCTTGTACGATTTCAGTGGGTGTCATCGCAACCAAGGGCGGAGGGTCTACGGCCTTAGGTGGCGTGATTGAATCGGGGAGTGCCACTAATGCAGAAAGAGTGTCGGCAATCTCTTCAGTAAGGAGTGCCTCTTCAGGGATGGGTTCCGGAATCTCTTCTTCTTCTTGGGGCGTTTCAACGATTTCGGGTGTGCTGACTACAACCTTTTTCACGGGTGTCTCCACTTTAGGGCGTAGGTCAACGAACTTCAGCAGATGAGAATCTTGATCCTGAAGCGCCTTCATTCGCTTGAGCTCCTCCATGAGTAGGTCCATGTCGCGCTTGTCGTTGAGGGAAATGTATAGATTAAATCCCACGATGCTTCCGACGGAGAGCAGTAGGCATAAAAGGATTCCCATAAGTGCACGCCAATATCGCCTTCCGGCTTCTTGGCGAAGTCGATAGGCGCCATAAGAACGATTGCGGCCTTCAAAGATAAGGTCACACCATTCTCGGGATACTAAATCGACGGAACGCACGTTTATTGTCGTTAGAGAAAATGATGTGCGGGAATAATTCTATATCTATTTTGCTACAAAGTTACTTCCAAAAGTAAAAATCTTAGTAACTTTGACCCACTATTTTAATCGTAAAATGAAAAAAACATTATTCTATATCCTTTGCCTACTTTCTGTTACCTCACTTTGGGGGCAGGAAAGTTCATCGGGATATAATACGCTGAAACTCCCAACCTCGGCGCGTGTCGCGGCTTTGGGGGGAGAGAATATCTCGATCATTGAGGATGATGCAGCTATCGCGTGGCACAATCCGGCACTCCTTTCCAACGTCTCAGGCAATGTTCTTGGGTTAAACTTTATGACCTATTTTGCCGATAGTAAGTGGATGGGGGCACAGTATGTGCGTGCTTTTGGAGATAGACATACGGGGAGCATTACGGCACAAATGATGAGCTATGGTTCGGCGGACGAAACTGATGCCCAAGGTAATGTGCTTGGAACGTATTCGGCGAAAGATATTTACGTTGCGCCTTCCTACAGCTACTTGTTGAGTGACAAATGGAGTGGGGGAGCGACGTTGAAAATGGCTTTCTCCAGCTACGCTGACTATTCTGCGATGGCGGTAGGCGTAGATTTGGGCTTGAATTACTATGATGAAGAAACCGACCTCTCGGTGTCGGCCACGTTGAAAAATATTGGTGCCGAACTTTCTTCATTCCACGATCAGCAACAGCACCTCCCCTTTGTGGCTCAGATTGGTGCTTCAAAAGGATTGGCTCACTTGCCCTTGCGCATCTCTGTTACGTTGACCGACCTCACACGTTGGAGTTCGCGTTACTACTTCGTTGAAGATGCTGAGGAAAAGAAACTCTCGTTCTCCAAAAAGTTGCTCAACCATGTGATTATTGGTGCGGATTATTTCCTTACGGACAACATCAGTCTTTCAGCGGGTTACAACTTCCGCCGTTCCTATGAACTTAAAACGGCAGGTAGTACGAGCGGAGCCGGATTTACTGCGGGGGCATCCTTACACCTCAAGCGCTTTATGCTTTCTGGAGCTTATGCAAAGTATCATAAATCAACATCTTCGCTGATGTTCAATGTGAGTTACGCATTGTAATCAGCGCAAGATACTTAACAATACAATTCCAAATGAAGAAAATTATCATCGCTCTTGACGGCCATTCTTCTTGTGGCAAGAGCACCATGGCAAAAGCTTTGGCCAAGAAAATCGGATATATTTATGTGGATACAGGTGCGATGTACCGCACGGTAACGCTCTTTGCACTTCGCAATAATGTCTTTAACGGCTCTGAACTTGATGCAGCACGCCTTGAAGCGTTGCTTCCTGAGGTAAATGTTAGCTTTGTGCTTGACCCTGAAACAAATATGCCCTTGGCTTGCCTTAATGGAGAGGTTGTAGAAAAGGAAATCCGCACGATGGAGGTTTCTTCTCGCGTGAGTCCTATTGCAGCGCTTCCCTTTGTGCGTACATTGCTCACAAAGATGCAACAACAAATGGGAGAAGCGAAGGGTATTGTGATGGACGGACGTGACATCGGTACAGCTGTTTTCCCAAATGCAGAACTCAAAATTTTTGTTACGGCTTCGGCAGAGGTGCGTGCGCAACGCCGTTACGATGAGCTTACGGCGAAAGGAGAAAATGTGACATTCGAAGAGATTTTGAAGAATGTCCAGGAGCGTGATTATATAGATTCTCACCGAGAAGTGGCGCCATTGAAGCAGGCCGATGATGCCCTTGTGCTTGATAACAGCAACATGACCCGTGAGGAGCAAAACGAATGGTTGATGAACGCCTATCTTAAGGCAGTTAACGAGTAACGACAGCTCACTCGCTTGCAACTCATTACCCACTACTGATTAGTATCTATGTTACAAATCGAAATTGATACGGCTTCAGGATTTTGCTTTGGAGTAACTACGGCAATCGGAAAGGCAGAGGAGGAACTTTCACATAGTGATTCGCTCTATTGCCTTGGGGATATTGTGCACAATGAGCGTGAGTGTGAACGCTTGCGTGAACTTGGTTTGCAAACAATTGACCATGCCACCTTCTCAAAGTTGCACGATGCCAAGGTGTTGCTGCGTGCGCATGGCGAACCGCCGTCTACTTATGCTCAAGCCTCGGAAAATGGCATAGAAATCATTGATGCAACTTGCCCAGTGGTGCTTCAGTTGCAACGTAGAATCAAGCGGAAGTATGACGTTCCCAATCGTCCGCAAATCGTTATCTATGGCAAACGAGGCCATGCGGAGGTTTTAGGGCTTGTTGGGCAAACCAACGGCGAGGCTATCGTTATCGAGAACCTTGAAGAGGCTGAAGGCCTCGATTTTACCCGTAATATTTGTCTATTCTCCCAAACGACAAAATCATTAGAGGGTTTCCAACGCATTGTTGCGTATATCACGGAACATATTCAAGCTCCTGCGGAGTTTGAATACTTTGACACCATCTGCCGTCAAGTCGCCAATCGCTTGCCCAATATTCGCAATTTCGCGGCGCGTCATGATGTAATCCTTTTCGTGTGTGGCTTAAAGAGTTCCAACGGAAGGGTGCTCTTTGAAGAGTGTAAGAAGGTAAACCCACAAAGTTACATCGTAGACGAACCTAAGAACATCAATCCTAGTTGGTTTGATAACGCCAAAAGTGTCGGAATCTGTGGAGCCACCAGCACTCCCAAATGGTTGATGGAGGCTTGTCGTGAAGCCATTTTAAGTACTCAAGACAAGTAAATTTAAAAGAATGTGGAGACAACCAACATTTGGGGTTGTCTCCACATTCTTTGTTTTTATTGTTTGCCAAATTCTTTTGATACCACAGGAGTCTTTGTACAAAAAAAGGTGCACTTCAAAGTGCACCACTATTCTTTTCTACCAAGTAAGACAATTAAGCCTTTACGCGGTTTTGATATGAACCATCGCGAGTATCGATTTCGATGATTTCACCTTCTTCGATGAAGAGGGGAACGCGAACCTTAGCGCCTGTTTCAACTGTAGCGTCCTTGAGAGTGTTAGTTGCAGTGTCGCCACGGAGACCGGGTTCTGTGTAAGTAATCTGGAGACGTGTCTTAACAGGCATTTCTGCGTAGAGGACAGTTTCTGTAGAAGCGTCGCTTACTACTTCAACTACGTCACCTTCCTTCATGTATTCTACGCCAGTGATGAGGTCCTTAGCGATAGGAATTTGTTCAAAAGTTTCGTTGTTCATGAAGATGTAGTCTGCGCCTTCCATATAGAGGTACTGGTAGGGACGACGTTCTACACGAACATCTTCGAGAGCTTCACCAATGTTAAAGCGCTTTTCGAGTACACGACCAGAAACAACATCCTTCAAAGTGGTACGCATGATAGTGTTACCCTTACCAGGCTTAACGTGAAGGAAGTCAATGCAGAAGTAGAGCTTACCGTCGAGGCGGATGCAAGTGCCCTTCTTAATGTCTTGTGATTTAATCATAATCTAAATATTTGTTGTTATTGAATTTCGGGCGCAAAGTTATGAAAATCTCTTGAAATGTCAAAGAATCTTTGGTCTTTAGTCTTTTATACCGTCTAAATGTCCTCCACTTTTATCAGTCCATGTGTCAGAGCGTAAACAGTTAAGGCGGAAACGCTCTTGATTCCGAGTTTGTCGGTGATGTTTTTGCGATGGGTAACAATAGTCGGAAGACTAACGCAAAGACGGTCTGCAATTTCTTTATTGATAAGGCCCTTAGTGAGGAGTTGAAGCACTTCAATTTCTCGTTGAGAAAGGGGATTGGCTTGATGTTCCTGCTGAGGTGTAGAGATGTGAGAGACTGAAGGATGTTCTGTATGCTTTCCGTGAGCCATCTCTGCTAAACGAATGAAAGCATGTGTGAGTTGCTCTTCGCTCTGTGTGCAGTCAAGTGTTCGGAAGTCGCGGGGAAGACGTCCACGTTCTCCTCCCTCAACTAACACGATGGTTTGACGAATGTGTGAAAGGAAGAATTGTGCGTTCTCAATCAGCACCTCGGGGGATATGAAGTAATGGAAGAAACGTCCGCCCTGTTCTTCCAGCTCTGCATAGCTAGAGAAGCACGTTACTTCAGCCTTCGGCATAATCTTCTCAATGATGCTGGCAAGACCAAGTGCCGCAAGGGTGTTGGGGTGTATGATTGCAATCATAAATGGGAGAGTTTAGCTATAGCGAATCCACTTAATGATTTCCTTCACCGTAGGCTTTTTGCCATACATCAAGATGCCTACGCGATAGATGCGCCCGCTCATCCAAACAATGAATATTGCGGTGGTGAAGAGTAAGGCAAGCGACAAAAGTTCTTGCCAAAGGGGGACACCAAAAGGTATGCGTACCATCATAACGATGGGAGACGTGAGGGGGAATAGGGATGCGTAGAATGCCAAAGGACCGTCGGGATTTTCTGCGCCATACATTGCAGCATACAGACCGAAGAGCATAATGAGTACGACTGGCATCATGAATTGTGAACTATCTTCTTGCGCATTGATACTCGCTCCAATAGCAGCGAAGAAAGATGCGTAGAGCAGGTAGCCTCCGATAAAATAGAGCACAAACATGATGAGCAGTTCAACGATAGGGAGTGCACTGAGTGTTTCTGTTACAGGATTGCCCGCCTGTACTTCAGCCATGACTGTTTGCATGGCTGCATCGCCACCCATCATTGTGGAGGGTGTTGCAACTTCGGGAGTACCTATAAAGAAAGACACTGCTGTAAGAATGAGTGTGAGCATCACACCCCAAATGGCGATTTGCACAAATCCCACCAAGGCAATTCCGATAATCTTACCCATCATGAGTTGGAAGGGCTTTACGCTTGACACGATAATCTCCATAATGCGGTTGGTCTTCTCCTCCATCACTCCTTGCATAACCATGCCACCGTAAGACATTACAAACATGTAGATCATGAAAGTAAAGAGGAAACCTACAAGTAGGGCAATCGTGGAGTCAGAGGATGTTTCACCTCCGTCGTCTGTCCATTTTACGGTTTGTGCACTGATATTTACTTCGGCACTGGCAATAATTTCTTCCAACCCCTCAACATTGTAACTCGCCAGTTTGTCTGCTCGCACCTTCTCCGACAAAATTTGTTCAGTCAAGCGCTGAAGGTCGGCAGGAACTTCTTCCGACGAATACATTTTTAGAGCATTAGGATTTTCCCCTAAGTCATCTGCAATAAGGATTACTGCTTTCACGTCCGAATCTTCTTTACGAAATTCTGGAAGCACCTCTGGAGCAGTTACGAAATGGTAACTTTCATTGTCGGTAAAGAGTGGGGCATATTTGAGAGTCTTGTCCACAAGCATCACCGTGTGTTGCGTATCGTCCTTTATTGAAGCTAATAATAAAGGAGTCGCTACAACTGCCGCAATAATGAAGGGCATGAGGATGGTGAGAATGATAAAAGACTTCTTTTGAATGCGCGTTAAGAATTCGCGCTGTATGATAATAAATATTTTAGACATGATTTAGAGTACAGATAACAGAGTTCTCTATTCCTTAACAACCTTCAAGAATATTTCGTGCATCGTAGGCAACTTTTCGTTGAATGTTCGCACATCCATTTTCTCACTAAGCAAGCGGATAAGATCTGTATTTGTGAGTGTGTCCGATTTTTTCAACTGATAGTGGTCAATAGTGCCCACACAGTGGTGGTCGACTACTTCAAAGTCGTCACAAGTGTTAAGTGTTTCTGTGCATACTCCTGCTATTTCATAAATCCCAGAACGATATTGGCTTCGGATTTCCTCCACATTACCTTGAAGCACCACTTTAGAGTGGTTGATAAGGGCAATGTTGTCGCAGATTTCTTCCACCGACGCCATATTGTGGGTAGAGAAGATAATAGTGTGTCCTTTGTCGCGGAGTTCCAAAATTTCTCGCTTGAGGAGTTCTGCATTTACAGGGTCAAACCCTGAGAAAGGTTCATCAAGGATGAGCAAAGGTGGTTCGTGGAGCACAGTGATGATAAATTGTACTTTCTGTTGCATACCCTTGGAGAGTTCTTCCAACTTCTTGTTCCACCAGGGCATAATTCCAAATTTTTCAAACCACATTGTCAGACGCTTTCGTGCCTCAGATGCAGAAAGTCCCTTGAGTTGAGCTAAGTAAATAGCTTGTTCGCCCACCTTCATTTTCTTGTAGAGTCCGCGCTCCTCAGGAAGATAACCAATGCGTGCTACATCCTCTGGCTTCAGAGATTCACCATCAAAGATGACCTCACCCGCATCAGGCATCGTAATGCGATTGATAATGCGAATAAGCGTAGTTTTACCAGCCCCGTTGGGGCCGAGTAAACCGAAAACCTTGCCTCGCGGAACTTGAATACTGACATCATTCAGTGCAGTATGCTTAGCAAAGGACTTGTGTATATTTTTTGCTTCTAAAAACATGAACTTTAGAGTATAGTTAAAAGAGTTAAATTGCCATACGAAAGTCTTTAGAGTTGGGATAAAAGAGTCAAGTTCTTGTGTGGAGTGTGCACTGATAGGTAAATTTCCTCTTTTATTTTTACTCTCTATTAGGGTTCCGTTTCCCCTTCGATATATTGCTCCATAAAGAAGTGTTCTCCGTCAAACACTGCGTAGGAGAAAAGCGAAATCCAGTCGCCGAGGATGGCCACGCGTGCCGTACGGCTGAGCATTAGGTCAAGTTCAATATGGCGATGTCCGAAGACGAAGTAATTGATGTCGGGATGTGTCTTTAGGTATTCCTTGGCATAAATAATAAGATGCTCCTTATCCTCACCCATGTAGGGGGGCTCAACTCCGTTCTTACGTTTCAAACGGCTATGCTTTGCCCATGCCAACCCGAAATCCATACCCCAACGAGGGTGAACGGCAGCAAAGAGACGCTGGCAAAGTTTGTTGTGAAAGGTACGACGTAACCATTTAAACTTCCAATCGTTATCACCCAACCCGTCGCCATGCGCCAGGTAGAAAGTCTTGCCATATAGTTCCGTAACAATACCTTCACGATGCAATATAACCCCACATTCCTTTTCTAAATAATCTCCCATCCAAAGGTCGTGGTTGCCGATAAAGAAGTGGACTTCCACCCCCATGTCTGTAAGTTCGGAAATTTTTCCCAAAAAGCGTGTATAACCTTTCGGCACAACGAGTTTATACTCGTGCCAAAAGTCAAACATGTCGCCGAGCATATAGACTGCCCCCGCCTTATGCTTGATGCTGTCAAGAAAATTTACGAGCCTACGTTCCTGAGTGCGAGCATGAGAAATGGCACGGCTGCCTAAGTGGGCGTCTGAAAGGAAATATATGGGTTTCATGTTTTTTAGCAGACAAATATTAAATTGACAAGTAGACGAGATCGTTTGAATATAAACAAGCGTGTTTCCTTGCTAACGAGATCTCGTCTACTTGTTTACTTCTCTAAACTCTACATAAATCCAAGGTCCAACTTCGCCTCTTCCGACATCATATCCTTATCCCACTCGGGTTCGAACACGAGGTTCACACGAGCGTCGGTTATTTGAGGAATACCCGCCACTTTCATGCGCACATCTTCTACGATGAAGTCTGCAGCAGGACAGTTGGGGGCGGTAAGGGTCATGTCAATGTCAACTGAGTAGTCGTCGTTGAGGTCAATCTTATAAATCAATCCCAATGCGTAGATGTCCACGGGGATTTCTGGGTCGTAAACCGTTTTGAGCACTTCAATGATGCGCTCTTCTATTTGAAGTCTTTCTTCTGAAGTCATTGTGTTGGTTATTTTAGGTTGTGAGGTCTTAGGTTATAAGGTTGCCGTACAGATGGCAAAGCATACCTCCATAAAGTGAAACGGACTTTAACCTTTCATCTCATCTACATTTTCTTATCCTCTGAATAACTATAATACCCTTCGGATGAAATAATAATATGGTCAATAAGCGGAATTTGCATATGTTCCGCAGCAAGTTTTAAGCGTTGTGTGAGTTGGTCATCTTGTCTGCTGGGAGTGAGATTCCCAGAAGGATGGTTGTGGCAGAGGATGATGCGTGAGGCTTTTCGGAGTAGTGCTTCGCGGAGCACGCAACGGATGTCAACAAGTGAAGCATCCGTAGTTCCTTTGCCAACGAGCACGATGTCTATTAGTTTCAACGAAATATCTAGAAGGATGGCGTGACACTCTTCGTGCGTCAAGTCGCGCATGTATTCTTTGATGAGGTTTACTGCGGCTTGTGCTGAATCAATCTTTTTCCGTTCGCGCGCTTTCTCTTCCGACCTGCGTTTACCGAGTTCGCAAGCTGCCTTGATGGTAATCGCCTTCGCTGGGCCAATGCCCTTGTAGCGTTGCAAGTCGGCGATGGAGAGCTTACCGAGTTCGTAAAGGTTGTCACCTACATCAGAAAGAATGCGTTTTGTCAGTGCTACAGCATCTTCGTCAGCCGAACCCGACCCAATCAGAATGGCCAATAACTCAGCTTTACTCAAAGCATCGGCACCCAATGCCTCAAGCTTTTCACGCGGTTTGTCTTCTT
Source organism: Alloprevotella sp. (assembly GCA_045657925.1). GTDB lineage: Bacteria > Bacteroidota > Bacteroidia > Bacteroidales > Bacteroidaceae > Alloprevotella. Next base: position 242,551 of record JAZOUA010000019.1, read on the forward strand.
CCGCCCATTGGGAAATGGTAAGTTTGGTATCCATGTGTTCAAGATGTTGTGAGGTTAATAGGTGATGAAGTATTAGGACTTTATAGTCAACATATTCTCTCAACCTCTAAAAAAAGTAGCAGTCTGAAATCAGTAAGTGTGGCTACCTCACTTATAAAAATTCTTCTTAAATGCCTCAAACTCCCCACGTCCTAATACGCAACGTTCCCACCATGCACGGAGAAATCCAGTTCCATAACCTGTGAGTTGTACGAATGATGCAGCTACTGCTCTTATTCCAACTCCTACGTTGTGCTCCGCCATGGAGGCATCTACAAAGATGATGAGTGAGAAGAGTAACAGGGGGGAGAGCCCGAAGACAGATAGCAGTGGAATAATCGGACCAAATAAGGCTGTAATGATACACAACACCTCACCAATGGTAAATACAGCGGGGAGTAAGTGTACGAGTTTCAACGTACCGGGATGGCGCTTCGTCAAGTTGATGCGAGCAATGCCTGAGTTGTGTACTTGCTTAAAGAACTTCTTTAAGTCTGTACGGCGCTTGTGCCAAACCCACGCCTCGGGGAAAAGGCGACATTGGTAATTACCTTTGAAAATACGAGTAGAGAAATCAATATCCTCGCCAAAGCGCATTTCGCTGAATCCACCAAGTGCGTTATAAACTTTTCTGCGCACTCCCATGTTAAACGAGCGGGGGTAGAATTTATCCATTTTCTTCTTCCCACCACGAATCCCCCCAGTGGTGAAGAATGAAGTCATCGCATAGTTAATAGCCTTTTGCATGGGCGTGAAACTCTCGTGAGCACGGTCGGGGCCGCCAAATGCATCGCATGGATTTTCTTGAAGCTCCGCCTCTATGGCTGCAAGATATCCAGGAGGACAAACCGCATCGGAATCCAAGATAAGTACATACTCGCCTTGCGCACGCTCTACACCATAGTTGCGTGTCTGCCCAGGCCCGCTATTGGGCTTTGTGAAATATTTTACTTCCAAGCGGTCGTTGAATTGTTCTACTACATCCTTGCAGGGAATAGTAGAACCATCTTCAACAACGATGACCTCAAAATCCTTCAGCTCCTGTTGCGCAAGACTTTCCAAAAGTTCTTGTGCCTCATCAGGGCGATTGTATACGGGGATGATAACGGAATACTTCATAGATTGCAAAGATACATCTTTTTTTTTATTGGAATATATAGCAGGAGATGATATGTGGTACCCCCGTTCTTATGTTTCAATATCAGTTTGCTCCTTTCGGAAAAAATATCTCACTTAATGCCTCCTTATTTCATTTAAATTCACATCTTTGCATTTGAATAGCAAGGGGCGCCATGTTGTTTATCTGTCCGCTCCTGCGCTTTTCCCCATCCACTATTAGAACTTATGGAAACGTTGTTTTTAATTCTAGCAATACTTTTTGCTCTTGTTGGCTTAGCTGGTGCAGTCCTGCCTGTTCTTCCAGGTCCTCCACTTTCTTACGTTGCACTATGGCTGATGTGGTTATACGATCGTTCGGTAGTATCACTTACGACCCTCGTTCTTGCAGGTGTATTCATGATTGTAATAACCGTTTTAGATTATGTAGCCCCCATTTGGTTTACAAAAAAAGGAAAAGGAACGAAAGCCGGAATCCGAGGCGCTACAATTGGCATGATTATCGGCCTATTTTTTCTTCCCCTTGGCCTCATTGTGGGCCCATTTGTTGGAGCTTTAATTGGTGAATTGCTTGTGAAAACACCATTTGAAGCCGCCATCAAAGTTGCGTTTATGTCTTTCCTCGCATTCCTTATGACCACCGCCCTTAAGTTAGTTTATGGTGCAGTCATTGTTGGAATGTTGGTGGCGATGTTTGTGAGATAATTCAGTAATATATATCCTAAAAAGTCATCTTCAGAACGCCCCTACTTCATGAATAGGTCTGCTCTGAAGATGATTTTTTAGGATATGAGTTATTTTAATCTCCACTCACACGACTTACAGTTTACGTTAAAAAGGTTAATCAATAAACAAAGCTAATCATACATGACATTCAAAGAAAAGCACTTACTAAGTTTCACTTAGTTTAAATTAACTAACGATTATTTTTTTCTAAGTCTCAGTTAATTTTTCGTAAGTCAGACTTAGTTTCTTTGATAAAGGACTTGTCTTTTGCGCCTTCAAATTTATTGAGGAATAGAATGAAGAGATAGAGTACTTGTAGTATGCTACACACATAAAAAAGGCAGTCCCATGACTCTCGTCGCAGGAACTGCCTACACCAATCCACTAATCACAATGTCCTTTAAACGAGTTAAAGGGAAATTGCCTAACTTAAAGATTTTTTGAAGACAAATTCGTTCCTTTAAAATGGAAACCTTGTCCTTTGTGTCACCAGGGTAGGGGACACTTGAATACAACTGATTCGCCAGAGTCGCTTTTATCCTCCCACGAAATGGAGGCTTTGATGAAAGGCTCCTTGAAACAATAAGGCAAAACAGCTGTGCAAAATGCCTTTGAGGATTTGCGCATCAAAATTAAGCATATTCTATAATAAGACAAAAGAATCTCCTGCAAATTTTGCGGGAGATTCCTATTTTGTTGTGAGATTTTGCATTTTGTCAGAGATTCATACGATAAACTCTGAATGATGCGTTTTTAGCTCTGTCTTTACTTCAACTTCGCAAGTGCTTCCTTAATGCGACGGATGGCTTCAACGATGTTTTCGTCACTAGTAGCGTAGCTCATACGGAAGCATTCGGGAGAACCGAAAGCATCACCGCCAACTGTTGCTACTTGACCAACTTCAAGAAGGTACATTGCGAAATCCATAGAGTTATTGATAACGTGTGTACCATCAGTCTTGCCGAAGTAACTACTGCACTTTGGGAAAAGGTAGAATGCACCTGTGGGATTGTTAACTTCAAGGCCAGGGATTTCCTTAGTGAGTTCTACAATCAATTTCTTACGGCGTTCAAAAGCCTGACGCATTTCTTCTACACAATCCTGAGGACCAGCGAATGCTTCAGTAGCAGCAACCTGGCTAACGGAGCAAGGACCTGATGTGTATTGACCTTGGAGCTTGTTGCAAGCCTTTACAATCCAATCGGGACCTGCGAGGAAACCGATACGCCAACCTGTCATTGCGTATGCCTTAGATACACCATTGATTATCACGGTGCGTTCCTTCATGCCTTCGCATGATGCGATAGAAGCGTGTGCACCTATATAATTAATGTGTTCGTAGATTTCGTCAGAGATGACAATGACACGTTCGTGGCGACGGAGCACTTCAGCAAGGCCTTCGAGCTCTTCCTGAGTATAGACAGAACCTGTGGGGTTGCTGGGTGAGCAGAGGATAATAGCACGAGTGGCGGGAGTAATAGCCGCTTCAAGTTGTGCAGGAGTAATCTTGAAGTCCTGCTCAATACCTGCCTCAATATATATAGGGGTCGCATCAGCAAGGAGTACCATCTGGGGATAGCTCACCCAGTAAGGTGCAGGAATAATCACTTCATCACCCTTACCAGCGAGCGCCATTACAGCATTACAAACGCACTGCTTTGCACCATTTGAACAAGAAATCTGAGCGGGAGTGTAATCAAGACCGTTTTCATTCTTCAACTTAGCACAGATTGCTTCACGAAGTGCGGGATAACCAGGAACGGGTGAATAGCGTGAGAAGTTGTCATCAACTGCCTTTTTTGCCGCTTCCTTAATATGGTCGGGCGTGTTAAAGTCGGGCTCACCTACAGAAAGGTTAATGATATCAAGCCCTTGCGCCTTGAGTTCGGCGCTCTTTTGAGACATAGCAAGCGTTGCCGAGGGGGCAAGGCGGTTAAGAGTAGCTGAAAGCGTCTGCATAATATGTTTTAATTTATGAGTGTCTGTAATAGTGATATTAGCGTGTGCTTACTTGCGGTCGCCGAAAATACGAAGCAAGTAGAGGAAGAGGTTGATGAAGTCAAGGTAAAGCGTAAGACTACCCATCAAAGCCAACTTCATAGTTGATTCGTTCATCTCAGCACCATGCATGAGGAACATGTTCTTAATCTTCTGAGTATCGTAAGCAGTAAGTCCAGAGAAAATCAACACACCTGCATAGGTGCAAATCAATGTGAGTCCGCTACTTTGAAGGAAAATGTTTACAATTGTTGCGATAATTAAACCTATTACAGCCATAATCAAGAAACGACCGATTCCGCTTAAGTCCTTCTTGATAAAGTAACCTACGAGTGACATTGCACCAAAGGTTCCTGCTGTAATAAAGAACGTAGATGCAATAGACTCCATCGTGTAAACCAAGAAGATAAACGAGAAGGTTACTCCCGTAAGGATTGCGTAAAGTAGGAAAACGATGCCTGCAGTTGTAAGAGACATGCTCCCAATTCTAACAGAGAGGTACATTACTGCTCCTAATTGCGCAATGATTAATCCCCAAAATACGAGTGAATTAGAAGCAATGGCATTAATCACGTCGTAGTTGGTAGAGCAGTAATAGGCAGTAAGGCCTGTCACAGCAAGAGCAAGTGCCATCCAAGTGTAAACCTTACGCATCAACAATGCAAATGCGGCGGGACGATCAAGAGTGCGTGCATCGCTAGTGTATGACTTCATGTAAGATGATTCCATAATAATTAAGTTTAGAGGTTAATGTTTTGAGCTTTCTTCAAAGATTGAAAACCTAAATGGCACTTAACGTGTCATCTTGTGGTTTTTAGATGTTGCTACTTCAAATGCAAGTTGTGGCCCATGCGTTCCTTTTTGGTCTTCAAGTAACGCTCGTTATATTGATTGGGGGCCACTTCAATAGGTACGTTTTCTACGATTTCAAGTCCGTAAGCTTCAAGCCCGACACGCTTTACGGGGTTGTTGGACATGAGGCGCATTTTGCTTACACCGAGAAGGTTGAGAATCTGAGCCCCTACGCCATAGTCGCGCAAGTCAGGGTCGTAACCCAAATGGATATTAGCATCAACGGTATCAAGACCTTGTTCCTGCAATTTGTAAGCTGCGATTTTTGCCATAAGACCGATGCCACGTCCTTCCTGATTGAGGTAGAGCACTACGCCCTTGCCCTCTTCTTCAACCATACGCATGGCGCGGTGAAGTTGTTCTCCGCAATCGCAACGCTCACTACTGAAGATGTCGCCCGTAGCGCATGATGAATGGACGCGTACAAGGAGCGGTTCGCCGGGTTCCCATGTGCCCTTAATGAGCGCTACGTGTTCAAGACCATTGTTCTTTTGGCGGAAGGGGATAAGGCGGAAGTGTCCATATGCAGTGGGCATGTCAACTTCTTCACCCTTTTCAACCAAACATTCCTGTTTCAATCGATAAGCAATAAGGTCCTTGATGGTAATAATCTTTAAGTCTTCACGCTTCGCAAATTCCTGAAGCTGGGGCATACGTGCCATCGTGCCATCTTCGTTTAAGATCTCAATAAGACACGCTGCTGGTTGAAGACCGCAAAGTCGTGAAAGGTCAACAGCCGCTTCGGTGTGTCCTGCACGAGCCAAGACGCCACGGTCCTGCGCATAAAGCGGATTGATATGACCAGGACGACCAAAGTCTTCTGGTTTGCTATTGGGGTTTGCCAATGCCTTGATTGTCTCACAACGGTCATGACAACTCACCCCTGTTGTGCAACCTTCGAGTTTGTCTACGGTAACGGTAAAAGGCGTTCCAAGCATACTCGTATTGCGTTGCACCTGAAACTCCAAGTCTAACTGCTTGCAACGTTCCAAAGAAATAGGAGCGCAAAGCACACCACGACCGTGGCGTAACATGTAGTTTACCGCTTCAGGTGTACAGAGTTCTGCCGCCATAATGAGGTCGCCCTCGTTTTCGCGATCTTCGTCATCGACTACCACAAGGAATTTTCCTTGTTTGTAATCTTCAAGAGCTTCTTCAATTGAAGCAACTGTATATTTTTCTTCCATTTGAGGTTAAGTGTTTATCTGTGAAAGGAAAAAGGAATTGGAGTATGGATAAATGAAGACTATTCATTTTTATCCTTCTTCAGCTCGCTTAATTTCTTGTTCAATCAATCCATGTAGGCGATTCATGCGTTTCACAATCTGCTTGATGTCCTTCATCAAACGCAAGCGGAAATTCCAAATGCGTAGCCACATCAAGAATCCGATAGGCAGACAGATGCCTACGAGTATGTTGTAACGTTTACGGGCAAAGGGATGTGTATGCGCGTAGACATAGATTTGAGGCAACTTATTGATTTCGCGGAGAATTTGTTGGTTGCGTGAATTAGAGAGTTGTTCTACTACGGCTTCCAAACGCTCGTTTAACTCTTCCATTGTGTGATCCACACGACGGCGGAAGAAAATGTGCTTATAATTTGGCGCACGATAGAGTTTCTTACGATCTCTGTAGAACTGGAATTCCTCGCTGAGTCGTACCACCTCTTCGTAAAGCGTTTTGTAATCGGGGTCATAAATAATGACTTCCTTTTTCCATAGATTGCGCTTGGTGCGAATGCCAAAGAGACGACGGAAGAAGAGTACGTAAGCATCCTTGTTGAATACCACGGAGTCACGATTGGCCATGACTGTTAGATAGGTACCACAGGGTAAAAGTATCAACGGACTCACCCACGTGCCCAACCAAACGGCAATGCTTCCGTCGCGAGCCATCTTAAAGGCTGCCGTGTCAATAATAAAGTAAGCAATAAAGATAAGCACGCTTACAATTGCGGGCATGCCTAAACCACCCTTACTGATAATTGCTCCCAAAGGCGCACCGATGAAGAAGAATAGGAGACAAGAGAGTGCTAACGCCATTTTCTTGTGCCATTCTAACCAATGGCGGCGCACTTGTGCTTCGTTTTGTTCAATGGTTTTTGATTTCCAATCCAAATCAAAGATGTACGACTGCACCGCATTGCGAGCGCCTTGAACGGCATTCGAAACCTTACGACGGGTTTCCTTTGCGAGAATAGAGTCAAAGTGAGCAATATGTTCAACTGCCGCAACAAATCTTGCAGAATCTCGACTCAAAATTTCAGGATTGCGTAAGTACGCACGGCGCATGTTGTCGTAATACGACGTTCCCAAACTATCCATCACGACATTCATGGAGTCAACGCTGGCTTCAATTTCGCGCATGTTCTTAGCCTCGGGCATGTTACGGAGTGCTTCTGCGTCCATCATGCTGAAGTTTGCGTCGAAGTCAATGATGAATTTCTTGTATTTAAAACTTTCGCGGTCAAATGGTGCTTCGGCAGATTGTTGCATGCCTAAGCCACTTTGTCCTTCCAAACTTTCAAATTGTTCTCCCTGCCATAGCTCAAGGAGCAAGTGCATCTTGTCGGCCGACATTTCTAGCTTTCCTGAATCGGCCAAAACGATTTGCGAACGGTCGAACCCGCGGTCTGTCTTGTAGATAATCACATCGTAGAGCATGCCTGTTTCGGGCGTTTTTTGCTGTACGTAGATGCTGACCTTGGGGACTCCGTTGTAGAATTGCCCCTCGGGGATTTCCAACACGGGCGACGTTTGCTTCATGCTAAAGAGCAACTGACGCATGCTTACTTGAGCCTCGGGGGCTGCTTTATTTTGGAAATAGAAGGATATGCCTGTCAGTAGGAGCACCACCAGTAAGATGGGTTGCATAATGCGCAACAACGGAACGCCTGCAGCCTTCATAGCTAGCAATTCCAATTGCTCAGCCATGTTCCCAAAGGTGATGAGCGAGGCCAGGAGTACGGCCAAAGGTAATGATTGAGGCATCAGCGTGATGCCCATATACCAATAAAATTGTGCCAAGATATCCAATGTAAGCCCCTTACCGATAAGCTCGTCAACGTAGCGCCAAGTAAACTGCATCATGAACACGAAGAGCGTGATGCAGAAAGCTGCTGCGAATACGAGCAGGAACTTCTTAAGGATAAAAAGGTCTAATTTCTTTATCAGAGTCATTTTTTTCTATACGGTAGTGGGGATGTATCGCACTCATCCCCCTATTTCGTGGCAAAGATACTATATTTTTATGGAATTGAGAGCGTAGAATGAAGGGATATTTCTGCTTGGTGTTTCGTGTCAGTATAAATAATGCCTTAGAACTTGTGTTCTTAGTCGGCTATTTGAGTGTCTAAAAGCGTTATCTCAATTAGTAATTTTTATTTGAGAATTAAGAGAAAATAAAGCACAGATAGTTTGAATTAAGTTACTTTTACGAGAGCCATAAACAATCCGTAGCACTGAAGGATATTAGGCTTTATTGTTTCAAATTGTCGTAAGATGGGGACGCATTCTTTTTCTTTACGCTGCTTTTTAGGTTCTTTGAAATGTTAATTTTTCAACAAAAATGCAAACTCTGCTTTGCATATAGGATTTAAAATAGTACTTTTGCGCTGAAATACGAGTAACGTAAATATGAGCAATACCGTGATTGTCGGAGTTTCAAAACTTAAAGCGTTGGCTGTTAACGCTATTGACGATTGCATGGCGTCGGACATAAGTTTGGCGCTAGATATTTGTGTTGCTATTAGTGGCGTAGCATCCTGTATAGTTACGTCGCAATGAAGATTTGTAAGGGTAATACCACCAAGCTGGCTGTGAGCCGGAGCTAATAGGAGGTGTTATCCTTATTATGTGTTTATAGGCACGTGATTCGTTTTTCATCTATCATCCCAAGCAACAAATTACTTAAAACTCTATAACTATGAACTTTACCTTACTTGTCACCGCAATTGTGACTGGTATTGCCTTTGTAGCGGTGGTGACGGTTTTAGCCAAACTGATTGCTCCACGTAGTTACAATGCGCAGAAGGAAGAGGCTTACGAATGTGGTGTGCCAACGCGTGGACGCTCTTGGATGCAGTTCCGCATTGGTTATTACCTTTTAGCCATCCTTTTCTTGATGTTCGATGTGGAAACAATGTTCTTGTTCCCATGGGCGGTAGTGATGAACACGTTGGGCCCTGCAGGACTCTTTAGCGTGCTTTTCTTCTTGTTTATCTTAGTGCTGGGCTTGGCATATGCTTGGCGGAAAGGAGCGCTCAAATGGCAGTAACGAAGAAACCCGTAATCAAGAATATTCCCTACGAGGAATTTAAAGATAACGAAACGTTTGAAAAACTTGTTGCTGAGTTGAATCAGAACGGAACAAACGTTGTTGTTAGTACGCTTGATGACCTCATCAACTGGGGACGTAGTAATTCACTTTGGCCATTGACTTTCGCAACGAGTTGTTGCGGTATTGAATTTATGGCCGTTTGTGCGGCACGTCATGATATCGCCCGTTTCGGTTTTGAAGTAACGCGTAACTCTCCGCGTCAGGCTGACGTTATTCTTGTGAGCGGAACGATTACAACGAAGATGGCACCCGTATTGAAGCGCTTATACGATCAGATGGCCGATCCAAAGTATGTTGTTGCCGTTGGTGGTTGTGCTATTTCGGGCGGACCTTTTACGAAGTCGTACCATGTCGTTATGGGTGTTGATAAGGTAATTCCTGTAGACGTTTATGTGCCAGGCTGTCCCCCACGTCCAGAATCTTTCCTTTACGGTATGATGCAATTGCAACGTAAGGTGAAGGCTGAAAACTTCTTTGGCACAACCAACCGAAAGGAAAAGGACCCGTATAAGGCGGAGATGGAAAATAAAAATGAAGAACTCTTAAATCAGCAGGAGGAAGCGTAATGGAAACAGTTGACACTAAGATACAAGCGCCTGCAGAATCAGTTGCGGCGCCAAAACCTGCGGTTGCAAAGCCCGCCCCCAAACCTGTTGAGCCAGCAAAGCCCGCTGAAAATGAAGTGAAGCCCATCGTTGTTGAACCAACCGAGTTGCGCCAGGAAATGGAGCGTTTGAAGGCTGAGGGCATGGACTTCCTTGAGTGCCTTACAGGCGTTGACTGGATGGAAGAAGGCCTTGGATGTATCTACACCTTGACTTCTACTGAAACGGGAAAGATGGTGCATGTACAAACCGCTACACTCGACCGCGGAAATCCCCTTCTTCCTAGTGTGAGCGACCTTTGGGCAGTAGCAAATATCTATGAGCGTGAAGTGTTCGACTTTTATGGAATTCGCTTTACAGGTCACCCCGATATGCGTCGCGTATTTTTGCGCGAAGACTGGGTTGGTTATCCCTTCCGTAAGGATGATGAGACAGAGAAAAACAACCCGCTCCGCATGACCAACGAACCCCTTGCCGATGATACGGAAGAGCTGACGCTCAATGCTGATGGCACCGTGACGAGCAAACGTAACACAATCTTTGCTGACGGAGATTATGTAGTAAACATTGGTCCGCAACACCCCTCTACCCACGGTGTGCTTCACTTCCGCGTTGCGCTTGAAGGCGAAACAATCAAGAAGATTGACCCCATACTTGGATATATCCATCGCGGTATTGAAAAGATTGACGAGTCACTCACATATCCCCAGACGCTTGCTCTTACCGATCGTATGGATTACCTCGGGGCAATGCAAAACCGCCATGCGCTCTGTATGTGTATTGAAAAGGCGCTTGGTGTGGAGGTAAGTGATCGAGTGAAGGTGATTCGTACGATGATGGACGAGTTGCAGCGTATTGACTCTCACCTGCTCTTCTTCTCTTGCTTGGCGCAGGACCTTGGGGCCACAACAGCCTTCCTTTACGGGTTCCGCGATCGCGAAAAGATTCTTGATATCTTCGAAGAAACTTGTGGCGGACGTCTCATCTTAAACTATAATACTATTGGTGGTGTGATGTACGACCTCCACCCCAACTTTGTGTCCCGTGTGAAGGAATTAATTCCTTATATACAGAAAAACCTTAAAGAGCTTCATGCGCTCTTTACAGGTAACGTAATTTTCCAAAACCGTGCTAAGGGAGTAGGAATTCTGACGAAGGAACAAGCGATTTCTTACGGTTGTACGGGAGGTACTGGTCGTGCGGCAGGTTGGCACAACGATTTACGCAAAATGCGCCCCTATGCGGCTTATGACCGTGTGAAGTTTAACGAAGTAGTTCGCAAGGGTGGTGATAGTTTTGATCGTTACATGATTCGTATGGACGAAATTGTTGAGAGCCTCAGTATTCTTGAACAACTCGTAGACAATATTCCCGAAGGTAGCATTCAGGAGAAGATGAAGCCTATCATCAAGGTGCCCGAAGGTACTTATTATAGTGCTGTAGAAGGTAGCCGTGGTATCTTTGGCGTGATGCTTATCAGTAAGGGCGACAAGAGTCCGTATCGTTTGCATTATCGCTCTACAGGTCTCCCCCTCGTTGCTGCGATGGACACTCTCTGTAGCGGTTCGATGCTTGCCGACTTGATAACAATCGGTGGTACGGTGGACTATATTGTACCTGATGTGGATAGATAGATGTTAAAATGAGAAATGAAAAATAAGGACAGAAGGTCGGCTCCCGAGGGGGCAAATGCCTAATGAGAAAAAGACAGGGACATTATTTCCCGTATGGTCTCTTTCTCCGTTCTCTTTTCTTCTTTCTCCTTTCCTAAAAATATTATGTTTGACTTCAAAATAGTTACCGAATGGTTGCACGGCGCCCTTACGGGGGTAATGCCCGAGTGGGCTGCGATTCTGACGGAGAGTGTACTCGTTGCACTTGTCATCATTACGCTTTATGCTGTGTTCGCCATCGTCCTCATTTATATGGAGCGTAAGGTTTGTGCCTTCTTCCAGTGCCGTCTCGGTCCGAACCGTGTGGGCAAGTGGGGACTCTTGCAAGTGTTCTGTGACGTGTTCAAGATGTTGACGAAGGAAATTATCAATCTCCGCAACACCGACATGCTCCTTCACAATCTTGCTCCCTTCCTTGTTGTGACCGCTTCTATGGTGACCTTTGCTTGTTTACCTTGGAACCGCGGTGCACAGATGATTGACTTCAATGTCGGTCTGTTCTTCATTCTTGCAGCCTCATCAATAGGTGTGGTGGGTATTCTCCTTGCTGGATGGAGTAGTAATAATAAGTATTCGCTCATCGGTGCGATGCGTAGTGGTGCGCAGATTATTTCTTATGAACTCTCTATCGGTATGACCATGCTCACCATGATTTGCTTGACGGGCACTATGTCCATTCAGGGAATTGTTGAGCAGCAATATGTCGAAGGTTGGAACATTTTCCGCGGACATGTCCCAGCTGTAATTGCCTTCATCATTTATTTGATAGCAGGTAATGCGGAATGTAACCGTGGTCCCTTTGACCTTCCCGAATGTGAAAGCGAATTGACTGCGGGTTATCATACGGAGTATTCCGGTATGCACTTTGGGTACTACTACCTTGCCGAATACCTCAACCTCTTCATTTGTGCTGGTATTGCAACCTTGGTGTTCCTCGGTGGTTGGGCTCCCCTTCACATTGCTGGTCTTGATGGTTTTAACAATGTGATGGACTTTATCCCTGGTGCGGTATGGTTTATTGGAAAAACCTTCTTCGTCGTATTCCTCTTGATGTGGATGCGTTGGACTTTCCCCCGCTTGCGTATTGACCAAATCCTTGCGTTAGAGTGGAAGTATCTCGTGCCGTTAAGTATGTTGAACCTTGTCTTGATGGCGCTTCTCGTAGCGTTCGGACTTCATTTCTAAATAAGATATGGAAGAAAAGAATTATATCGAAGGACTCTTTTGCGGCATCAAGTCACTCTGCACGGGGTTGAAGATTACGATGCGCGAGTTCTTCACTAAGAAAATCACCCAGCAATATCCCGAAAATCGCAAGGAACTGAAAATGTTCGACCGCTTCCGTGGTGCGCTTGTGATGCCCCACAACGAGGCAAACGAACACCATTGTATCGGTTGCGGACTCTGCCAAATGGCGTGCCCCAACGGTTCTATTAAGGTGAGCAGCGAATTTTACGAAACTGAAGACGGCAAGAAGAAAAAGCGCCTTGTGAAGTACGAATACGATCTCGGTTGCTGTATGTTCTGCATGCTCTGCACCCGTGCTTGCCCCCATAACGCTATCGAGTTTGACCAAAGTTTTGAAAATGCTGTGTTCGATCGTTCAAAACTGATTCAAGTGTTAAATAAAGAAGGTAGTAAGGTGGCTGAAAAATAACCCTTAATTGAATTACAATCATTATGGATTCACAAAATATTATGTTTGTTGCCTTAGCGGTGATTATCTTGCTCTCCTCCATAGCAACGGTTGTGAGTAAGAGTATTATTCGTGCGGCCACTTACCTGCTCTTCGTGTTGTTGGGCACTGCTGGATTGTATTTCCTTATGGGGTATACCTTCCTTGGCTCTGTCCAAATCATGGTTTATGCAGGTGGTATCATTGTGCTTTATGTATTTTCTATCCTCTTAACAAGTGGTCAGCAGGAAAAGCTTAATCGCGTATACTTGATGAAGAAAGTTGCTGTAGGTATGTCCTGCATTGCAGGGCTTGCCGTATTTATTGCGATGTTCTTCAAGCAGCAGTTCCTTGCGGCAGCACTTTCAGCTCCCAGCGAATCAGATGCTTCCTTCATCAGCATTGAGAAGATTGGTCATCACATGCTTTCAACTGGTGAAAATGGTTACTTGCTTCCCTTTGAGGCAGTGAGTATCTTGTTGCTTGCTTGTATTGTTGGCGGATTGATAATTGCTCGTAAACGCTAAAACCACGATTATGATTCAGTTAGAATACATCCTCATCATCTCGGCAGTAATGCTGTTTGCTGGCATTTACGGTTTCTTCACAAGAAAGAGCACCCTTGCGATGTTGCTTTCTCTTGAACTAATGCTCAACGCTGCCGACATCAATTTTGCGGTGTTTAATCGCATGCTTTTCCCTGAAGGCCATGAAGGTTACTTCTTTGCCATCTTCGGCATTGCCATTGCTGCTGCGGAAAGCGCTATTGCCATCGCCATTATGATTAATATTTATCGTATGCTCAAAAACATCTCTGTGGATGAGTTGAAGAAAATGAAATGGTAAGCCACTATGGAATATACATTGTTCATACTCCTTTTGCCCCTCTGCTCCTTCTTGCTGCTCGGCCTTCTCGACAGTAAGATTAGCAAGACGGTGGCCGGCATTATCGGTACGATGAGTTTGGGAGCAGTAACCCTCCTCTCTTACTTCACCGCCTTCGAATACTTCACCGCAGAACGCGTGAACGGAGTGTTCGAAAAAGTAGTGCCCTACAATATTACTTGGTTGCCCCTCGGCGACTTACACTTTGACATGGGTATCCTGCTCGACCCCATCTCGGTGATGATGCTTATTGTCATCTCTACGGTGTCGCTCATGGTACACATCTACTCGTTTGGCTATATGAAGGGCGAACGTGGTTTTCAGCGTTACTACGCTTTCCTAAGCCTCTTCACCATGTCAATGCTCGGTTTGGTCGTAGCCACCAACATTTTCCAGATGTACCTCTTTTGGGAACTTGTAGGTGTGTCTTCTTACCTCCTCATCGGTTTCTACTACACCACGCCCGCAGCTATTGCTGCGTCTAAAAAGGCGTTTATCGTAACACGTTTTGCCGACATGTTCTTCCTTGTGGGTATCCTTATCTATGGTTACTACTGCAAGTCATTCGGCTTTGATTTCAATGCAGAAGGTTTTGCTGCTGGTGCATTTATGCTTCCTACAGCTCTTGTATTGATGTTTATTGGTGGTGCGGGTAAGAGTGCGATGTTCCCCCTTCACATTTGGCTTCCCGATGCGATGGAAGGTCCCACTCCTGTCAGTGCATTGATTCACGCTGCGACGATGGTGGTTGCCGGTGTGTTCCAAATTGCACGCCTTTTCCCCCTTTGGATTCAGTATGCTCCCGAGGCGATGACTATTGTGGTTTGGGTAGGTGTGATTACTGCCTTTTACGCAGCTGCTGTGGCTTGTGTACAGAGTGACATTAAGCGTGTGCTGGCATTTTCTACGATTTCGCAGATTGCCTTTATGATGGTAGCACTTGGTGTCTGCCTTCCTGGCGAACACGGAGCCGTGATTGATAACCATGCTAGCCTTGGTTATATGGCTTCTATGTTCCACCTCTTCACGCACGCCATGTTCAAGGCTCTCTTGTTCCTTGGCGCAGGCTGTATCATCCACGCAGTTCACAGCAATGAGATGTCAGCTATGGGTGGACTCCGTAAGTATATGCCCATTACGCACGTTACCTTCCTTATTGCGTGTCTTGCCATTGCGGGTATTCCTCCCTTCTCAGGTTTCTTCTCAAAGGACGAAATCCTTACGGCATGCATGCATTATAGTCCCGTAGTGGGTTGGATTATGACGGGTGTGGCTGCTATGACTGCGTTCTATATGTTCCGCCTCTACTTCGGAATCTTCTGGGGTACGGAAAATAAGGAACTCCATGCGCATCACACGCCCCACGAAGCGCCTCTTGCTATGACGCTCCCCTTGATTGTTCTCACTTGTATTACACTCGTTGCGGGTTTCATCCCCTTCGGCCACTTCGTGAGTGCATCAGGTGAAGCATATGACATCCACTTGGATTGGACGGTTGCCACAACGAGCATCATCGTAGCTGTTGTTTCTATCGCATTGGCTACCTACATCTACGCTGGTCAGCGCCAACCCGTGGCTGAAAAGCTTCACGGCGCCTTCCCCCGCTTGCATCGTTGGGCATTTAAGCGCTTCTATCTTGACGAGGTATATCAGTTCGTGACTCACCGCATTATCTTTGCCTATATCTCACGCCCCATTGCGTGGTTCGACCGCAACGTAGTTGATGGATTCTTCAACTTCCTCGCTTGGGGTACACACAAGTTGAGCCATGCTATCCGCGGTTTGCAGAGTGGTTCGGTACAACTTTACGCACAGGTAATCCTTCTCGGAATCCTCGCTATTATTCTCATTTTGATCTAGTAGCCAACTATGGAAAATATTCTTTATCTCTCTACCTTTGTGTTCATCCCCTTGGTGATGCTCCTTGGTTTGTGGTTGGCGAAAAACGTCAATCAAGTGCGTGGTGTGATGGTAGCAGGTAGTACAGCGCTCCTTGCCCTCTCCGTTCACCTTACAATTCGTTTCTTGGGCGACCGTGCTGCTGGTGATACTGCAGAAATGCTTTACACTGGCTCCATCTCGTGGTTTGAACCGTTAAACATTTGCTACTCTGTTGGTGTTGATGGTATTTCAGTAGCGATGATTTTGCTTTCAGCAATCATTGTGTTTACAGGCACGTTTGCTTCTTGGCAACTTAAGCCGCTCACGAAGGAATACTTCCTTTGGTTCACCCTCCTCTCTATGGGTGTGTTTGGTTTCTTCATCAGCATCGACATGTTTGCGATGTTTATGTTCTACGAAATCGCTCTCATCCCCATGTACCTCTTGATTGGTGTTTGGGGAAGTGGTAAGAAGGAGTATTCAGCTATGAAGCTTACCCTCATGTTGATGGGTGGCTCAGCCTTCTTGATGTGTGGTATCTTTGGTATCTATTTTGACTCGGGTGCTTCTACAATGAACATCCTCGACATTGCCAAGAACGGTGTTGCTCTCGACAATCAGTACTTGTGGTTCCCCATGACCTTCGTAGGTTTCGGTGTGCTCGGAGCCCTCTTCCCCTTCCACACATGGAGTCCTGACGGTCACGCTTCTGCTCCTACGGCAGTGTCTATGCTCCACGCTGGTGTGTTGATGAAGCTTGGTGGTTATGGTTGCTTCCGCATTGCAATGTATCTTATGCCTCAGGCTGCTCACGAGCTCGGTTGGATTTTCCTCATCCTTACAGGTATCTCCGTGGTTTACGGTGCCTTCTCGGCGTGCGTTCAGACCGACTTGAAGTACATCAATGCCTACTCATCCGTGTCTCACTGTGGTCTCGTGCTCTTCGCAATCTTGATGATGAACGAAACTGCTTGCACAGGTGCAGTGCTTCAGATGTTGAGTCATGGTCTTATGACAGCGCTCTTCTTCGCCCTCATCGGTTTTATTTATGGCAGAACGCACACTCGCGACATTCGCGAACTCTCGGGTTTGATGCGCATCATGCCTTTCCTCTCTATCTGTTATGTGATAGCCGGTTTGGCAAACCTCGGTCTTCCCGGTTTGAGTGGATTCGTGGCTGAAATGACCATCTTCGTGGGTTCGTTTGAGAACACAGGCGTCTTCTATACTACGCTCACCGTCATTGCATGTACGAGTATCGTGGTAACTGCGGTGTACATCCTTCGCCTTGTCGGTAAGATTCTTTACGGCACCTGCACGAACGAACACCACCTTCACCTTACGGATGCTACTTGGGACGAACGCTTCTCAGTTATCTGCCTCATTGCTTGCGTTGCAGCTCTTGGTATCGCACCGCTGTGGGTGAGCAACTTGATTGGCGATGGCGTAGCGCCTATTATCAATCAGTTGGACAAATTCATTGATTTAAACCCCTTCTTGTAAACTATGGATTATTCACAGTTCTTATCAATGCATGCTGAGCTTTCGCTCCTTGCAGTGATTCTCATACTCTTTATTGCGGACCTCTTCATGTGTCCCGACAAGAAGAGCGGGAAGGGTGTTTACAACACCTGCTTGCCCGTCATCCTTTTGTTGGTGCATGCGGTGCTCAATCTTTTGCCTTGTGCTGGGTGTGGCACGTCTGAAACTTACACAGCCTTTGGGGGCATGTATGTACATACGCCCATGATGACGGTGGTCAAGAGCATCCTCTCCGTTGGTACACTCATCGTATTCTTGATGGCGCATAAGTGGCTCAGCCGTGAGGAAAACTTAGTGAAGCAGGGTGAATTCTACTTGCTCACGCTCTTCACCCTCCTTGGTATGTTCTTCATGATTTCTGCGGGCCATTTCCTCATGTTCTTCATCGGCCTTGAGTTGGCATCTGTGCCTATGGCGGCGGTCGTGGCTTTTGACAAGAAGCGTTACGAAAGTGCTGAGGCCAGTGCGAAGTTCATTCTCCTCGCCCTTTTCTCTGCAGCCCTTATGCTTTACGGCATGTCATTGCTCTATGGCGCTACAGGTACGCTCTACCTCGAACCCATGGGACAAGTGTTGACAGCAACTTCATGGACACCGCTCACCGTAGCAGGCCTCGTGCTTATCATCTCAGGCTTGGGCTTTAAGATTTCATTGGTTCCCTTCCACCTTTGGACGGCTGACACCTATCAAGGTGCGCCGACTGTGGTTACGGGATACTTGAGCGTTATTTCAAAGGGAGCTGCGGCCTTTGCCCTCTTCGCCATTCTTGTGAAGGTATTTGGTAGTGCGCAGTATGTTGAGATGTGGAACGAAACGTTCTTCTGGCTCATTGTGCTCTCTATCACTTTGGCAAACCTCTTTGCCATCCGTCAGAACAATCTTAAGCGCTTCATGGCCTTCTCTGCCATTTCTCAGGCGGGTTATCTCGTGTTGGGCGTGATGGACGGTTCTGCACAGGGCATGACCTCGCTCGTGTTCTACCTCTTCGTTTATATGGCAGCCAATCTCGGAGCTTTCGCCGTGATGAGCAGCATTGAGGAGAACAGCGGTAAGATGAACATCAGCGACTACAACGGCCTTTACAAGACCAACCCCAAGTTAGCGTTCCTCATGACGCTCTGCCTCTTCTCTTTGGCAGGTATTCCTCCCTTCGCTGGCTTCTTCTCGAAGTTCTTCATCTTCATGGCAGCGTTCAAGGGTGGTCACGTCTTGCTTGTCTTCATTGCTCTAGTGAACACGGTAGTATCACTTTACTACTACCTCCTCATCGTGAAAGCAATGTACATTCAGCCCAATGAGTCGCCCATAGCTCCTTTCCGTTCAGACAACTACACCCGCTTGGCCCTCGCCCTTTGCACAGCAGGTGTTATCTTCCTTGGTATCGCCAGCATCGTGTACAATTATATTGATGCACTCAGCTACGGATTGCTTTAAGCAAGCACTATACCTTAAATAACATATACACTTAAGCAGTTGACACCGTCTGTAAGCTTTCGGACGTTCGTGTCAACTGCTTTTTTTTGTCTCTATATTATTGCCTAATAAAAAGTAAAATCCGTTGCTCCGCTCATTCGTAAGTGCCACTTACTAATCGTTACTTACGAAAAATTAAGTGAGACTTAGTTTTTCGTACTTCTATTATCTATTCCCCTATACGTCGTTTTTGAAAACTTAATATTCCATTTCCATTGCGTTTACAATCTTTAACTCGTTGATTCTCAAAAAAAATAACTAGCTCTTTTGTAAGTTCTAATATTAACCTTATTTTTGCCAAAATTTTTAGCTTCACATACCTCGCAGAGGTGTATGACCATTGAAATTTAAAACACAACAATTAATAATTTACAAATTATCTATGAAGAAAATTTTACTTATGCTCGCCTTGATGCTTCCCTGCTTGGGAGCGTGGGCGCAGGTTCAGCCATCAACAAACACTGATGCTCCTGAAAACTTGTACAAAATCAAGAGCAAGACTAATCTCTACATGGCCGCACACGCAAATCCAACACAAACACAAGAGAATTATGGTCGTTTTGCTTTCTATGCTGTTGATGGTAAGGAAAACACTTATAAAGTCTATAGTTATGACGCAGACTTGTGGCTTTCATACACAAAGGCAGACGGATACAACAACGGCATGAACTTTGTAAGTTTTGAACAGACACAAGAAAGTGCTAACGAGTGGTATGTTGCAAAAGTCGGTGACTATTATCAGGTAGCTCCATACAACAACACGGGCGTTGCTGGTAAATATTGGAATTTCTTCGGTAATATAAATTCGACCCATTACAGTAACGATGACTATAGAAATACTCTTGGTTTGTATAGTACCGGGGCTGCAAGTGATAATGGTAGTGCATGGACGTTTGAGGTTGTAGATGATAAGACTGCTCCTACAACCCTCAACTACGAACTTACTGACGGTAATGGAAATGTATATACTGGTACATATACTGGTGTAGCCGGCAGAACAAGACTTTTTACTCATCAGAACACCCTTTGCCCCATTACAGATGTAACATGGAATGGTAACACTTACAAGGCAAACATCGCAATTCCTTTCCACACTTCAGGTGTTGTTATCAGCACATTCAACACTGACAATATTATAAGACTATCTGCTAAAGAAGGCAAGGAAATTGCAACGAAGACAGTTCCTACTGTTGAAACTATCAATGATTATCTTTGGGATATCTGTCCGTCATTTGCAAATGCAACTCTTACATTCTCTATTAAGCACGTTGCAACAAACAAGTTCATACACACCACAGCAACATCACCTGCACACGATGACGCAACTGTAACATTGGAAGATGAGGGCACACAATTTGTTTATGTAGCCAACAATGGTTTCAAGTATGGCAATCTTTGGCTCTCTACAACCACACGTAATAGTGGTGAGCAGTGCATGGGTATGTGGAATAGCCAGCACGATGGTGCAAAACACCTTATTCACAAGGTTAATAATTTTGCAATTACAGATGCAGCAGGCAATGTGCACGAAGGCGAATTCAACGGATACGGATTGAAGAATGAGGCGTTCCTTCCTGAATTTACTGGCGTTGAAGAATATACGCTTTCTAATAACTCTTGGGTTGGATATACAACATTTAACGCAACCATCGACTTTAACCTCCCCTTCGCTGTATCTTCTGAAACAACTACCAACCTCATTACTATTGGTCAAGGTACATGGGGAAGTGCTGAAGGTGGAGCAGATGCTAAATTATGGACCGTTGTAGGTGGAAATGTAAAAGTTGTAAACGGCATCCCCACTTTGGGCACAGCTCAGTGGATGGTTTATCCTACTTTGAATGGCACTAAGTTTGGATTCAAGATTAAGAGCGCATCTACTGGCAAGTTTGTAACAGCAAATCCTGCAAGCGGAAATGATGCACAAGCAAATGACACTCCCGTAACATTAACTCCAGAAGGTACAGAATTTAGTTTTATCGGCACTACATGCGGTACCGACGAGGGCTTTGCATATACCAACAACAATGGTGTGACCATGTATTTGACGCGTAATGGTGTGAATGATAACAACGCACTTTTAGGTGTTTTTGAAGCCAGTGGTTCTCACCAAGGTAGTGGTCTTCGTTTCCCCGAATTTAATCAATTTAAGGTTGTTATCGGTAGCGCTGGTTATACAACTGTGTATGCTCCATTCATGGCTCTCACCAACGACATGCAAAACAACCCTCAGAACTATTTGGACAAAAATGAAGTAGAGATTTACACTATTTCAGATAAGGCTACATATAATGAGGCTACAGAACAGAACATGGTTCATTTGACAAAGATGACAAGCTATATCCCCCAAAATGGTGCAGCTATCTTAAAAGGAAATGGAACTTATGTGTTCACGAAGCTCTCGCAGGAGTATTATGAAGACTATTTTTATAATGCTGAAAATGAAGAAAAATGGAATGCGAACTTCCTTAAGGGTACTTCAGTCAATACATATGTAAAAGAAGATGCATACGTATTATCTGCTCCTGTTGATGTGAAAAATATCGGTTTGTACAAGGCTGAGTTGAACAAGGATGCTAATGGTGATGGTGGTAATACTCACTTCCTCAACAATGCAGGTAAGGCTTATCTCCCCGCTTCTTTGGTTGAAACAACTGCTGGTGCGCTCCGCTTCAACTTCGGTGGCACAACTGCAATCGAATCTGTATTGAACAACGGTGTTGACGCTAACGCTCCTATCTACGACCTCAGCGGTCGTCGCGTAATGAACGCTGTGAAGGGTGGCATCTACATCCAGAACGGTAAGAAGTTCATCGTTAAGTAAACCACACACAAATTACTAAACTATAAACGACACGATTATGAAGAAAACATATATCGCGCCCCAAGTGAGCGTAAACGAAATTCAGCTTGAAGGCCTTATCGCAGCATCACTCCAGATGAAAGATACACAAGTTGACACTTCAGTTGATGGCAATCAGCTCAGCAACAAGTACACAAGTCCTTGGAGCTCTACAAACTGGGAAAACTAAACATTCCCCTATAACTAAAAGACGAGTCTGCCACGGCAGACTCGTCTTTTAGTTTGTATGCATGAGGCATATCAATTGGCCGGTAGGGACGTACGGTGCGTGCGTCCTTGTTTTTCAATGTTCGTTTGATTGATAATCCTGATGGGATGAGGATGCATGAGCGAGCCGTGCGTCCCTACTGTTTGATTGTGAAAGGCAACTCCTATATTATTACATAAAAAAGAGGCGCCACACGGAAAGTGGGCGCCTCTGTAATGAGAGATGGGTGGATTATTTTGCTTGATGTACCACCATTTGGGGGAATGGAATGCTGATGTTGAGCTTTGTGAAGGTAGTGTATACGGCCTTCTTAATGTCAAAATGAACATCCCAATAGTCTGCAGACTTGACCCAAAGGCGAACTGTGATGTTCACACTGCTATCGGCCATATCGCCAAGGCGAATGAAGGGCGCAGGGTCGGTAAGGATGCGTGAGTCAGCAGCAATAATATCCTTAAGCACTTGCTCTACGCGTTCAAAGTCCTCACCATACTCCATGCAGAAAGTGAAGTCAACGCGGCGTGTTTCCTGCTGGCTGTAGTTGGTAACGACAGAGTTACTCATGTTGCCGTTAGGGGCATAGATGATTTTGTTGTCAGGAGTTTGAAGCACAGTGTGGAAGATTTGAATTTCCTGAACGGTACCAGCAGCTCCTGTGTTTGATTCAATATAATCGCCCACTTTGTAGGGACGGAATAAGAGGATGATGAGTCCGCCAGCAAAGTTCTGAAGGTTGCCTGAAAGAGCCATACCGATGGCGACACCGGCAGAGGCGAGCAATGCTGCAAACCCTGTGATTTCAATGCCTAATTTGCTGATAACTGCAAGACCAAGCATAACGAGCAAGAGGATGTTCACGGTGCTCTTAAGGAATGACTGTACGCTGGGCTCCACTTTCTGCTTCGTTAAAAGAGCAGCAAAGATGCGGTTGAGCCAATTGACAATGAGCTTACCGATGATGAAGATAATCATGGCGCCGACAATGCGTCCGCCAAGGCTGATGCTACCGCTGACAATTGACTGCCAAAGGCTTTCAAGTTCTTGTGAGAAATTAGTCATGTGAGTAAAGTTTAAAGATGAAAGATAAAAGAGTAAAGATGCCATGCGGTGTGTAGGATGACTATCTTTACTCTTTTAACCTTTATGTTTAATAAACGAGTGTTCCGATAGGTTCTCCCTCAAGCACCTTTGCGAGGTTGCCATAAACGTCCATATTGAAGACATAGATGGGGAGTTTGTTTTCCTTACACATAGCAGTGGCAGTGATGTCCATTACCTTGAGACCGCGTTGGAGTACTTCATCATAGGTGATTTCGTCGAACTTTGTTGCAGTAGGATCCTTTTCGGGGTCTGCAGTGTAAACACCATCCACACGTGTACCCTTCATCATAACTTCAGCTTCAATTTCAATGCCACGGAGCGCACTTCCTGTGTCTGTGGTGAAGTAAGGATTGCCTGTGCCACCACTCATAATGGCAACTTCGCCATTTTCCATAGCTTCGATGGCTTTCCACTTCGAATAGAATTCACCGATAGGCTCCATTCGGATGGCTGTAAGCACACGGCTCTTTACGCCAATAGCACCAAGGGCCGAACTGAGGGCAAGTGAGTTGATAACTGTGGCACACATACCCATTTGGTCGCCTTTCACGCGGTCGAAACCTTTACCAGCACCGCTAAGTCCGCGGAAGATGTTGCCGCCACCGATAACAATACCGATTTGTACGCCAGCGGCGAGTGCGGCTTTGATTTGTTCTGCATACTGATTGAGGCGTGTAACGTCAATACCGTAACCCTGTTCGCCCATAAGGCTTTCTCCTGAAAGCTTGAGGAGAATTCTCTTAAATTTAGCCATAAGTTGAGGATATAAGTTTATGAATTTATAGTTCTAATTATAAGTATTCAGGGAGTTGAAATAACTTAGTTCCATTGCTCCCCTTAACTAGGATGAGTTTATCTGAAAGAGGGTGTTGTGTGAGTTCCTCCTTAACGTTCTCAACGTTCTCAAAGCAACGGAATTTGGTCTCTGTGGCTACGCTTGCAAATTCATTGCCCACCAACCAAACATCCGTGAAGCCCAATTGCTGTAAGAGCGCTACTACTGCCTTATGTTCTTCAGCAGAGGATTGTCCGAGTTCACGCATTTCCCCAAGAATCAATAGCTTGTTGGGGTGGGGGATAAGTTGGAAGTTCTCCAATGCTGCTTTCATGCTTGTGGGGTTGGCATTGTAGGCATCAACGATAAGGGTATTACGTTCCGTTTTTTGCAATTCCGAACGTTTGTTTTTCGGAGTGTACTCTTCTAATGCAGAACAGATGTCCGCTTCGCTCACACCGTAACGTAATCCTACCGCCGCCGCCGCCAACATGTTATCAAGGTTGTAGGCCCCGACAAGTTGGGTTTGTACTTCCTGCCAATTACCTCCTGCGATACGCAGACGCAGACGCAGTTGAGGGGTGCATGCAATGACTTCGCCCTCTACGTCATATCCTTGGTCGGGCTTACCATAAGTGATTGTACGAAGGCCTTTCGCAAGCGGGGTAAGTAAAGAGTTGTCCGCGTTGAGGAAAATAAAGCCCTCAGGTTTGCCTGCAAGGTATTTGTAGAGCTCACCCTTAGTTTGCACGACGCCTTCTAACGAACCGAATCCCTCAAGATGAGCCTTGCCAACGTTGGTGATGAGTCCGCAGTCGGCATCTACGATTTTGCTTAAGTCGGCAATTTCTCCAGGATGGTTTGCACCTGTTTCGATAACCGCAATTTGATGGTCTTCAGTGAGACGAAGCAAAGTTTTAGGCACTCCAATATGATTGTTGAAATTTCCCTCGGTAAAGAGAACGTTGTAACGTTTGGCAAGAACTGCAGAAGTGAGTTCCTTTGTTGTAGTCTTACCATTCGTACCTGTAATTTGGATGACGGGAAGCGTGAGCTGCTTGCGGTGGTGGTGGGCAAGTTCCTGCAACATCAGTAGAACGTCACTCACATATACCATTCGCCCGTCAGAACCCGCCACCTGCGGATTGTCAACAACAGCATGAGCACATCCCTTTGCTAATGCTTCGTGTGCAAAAAGATTGCCGTCGAAATTATCTCCCTTTAAGGCAAAAAACATGGAGCCTTCGGGGCAATTGCGTGTATCTGTAGTAATTACGGGATGAGAGAGAAAAAGTTCGTAGAGGTCGTTGAGTGACATAGAAGCAAGAGTAAAGGTTAAAGAGCAAAGATAAAAGAGTAAAGGTAAAAGAGTAAAGGTTACAGAAGAAAGTTAAAAGATGACATAACTTTTGGATTTCATGCCTATTGGAGGACATCCCGCAGGGTATCTTTACTCTTTTATCTTTACTCTTTCCTCTCTTACCACCTACAAATTTAGATAAAAAACTATTATGCACCCTCACATTGCCGAATTTCTGTGTATATTTGTGCAAATTATCTCAGTAGAAGTCATAGAATGATGCTCAAAGCACCTACATATTCGCTTAATTGTCGTGGTCAATTACTCTCGTTGGACGTTCCCAAAGTCATGGGAATTTTAAATGCCACCCCCGATTCCTTTTTCGCAGGAAGTAGAAAGCAAACGGAAACGGAGATTGCTTTGCGCGTTCAGCAAATACTTGAAGAGGGCGGAGATATCATTGATGTCGGAGCTTACTCAACAAGACCTGGGGCTACAGAAGTAACGGCAGAGGAAGAGTGGGAACGCCTTGTAATGGCTCTAAACATTGTGCGTAGAGAAACGGATTCGGCTCTACTTTCAATTGACACTTTTCGCGCAGATATTGCTAAAAGATGTGTAGAGGAATTTGGTGTAAGCATTATAAATGATATATCGGGCGGAGATGCTGATGCGCAGATGTTTGATACGGTAGCTCAGTTGCGCGTTCCTTATGTGTTGATGCATTGTCAAGGCACTCCTCAAACTATGCAACAAGCACCTCATTACAATAATGTGACGGCTGAGGTTATAACCGACCTGTCAAGAAAAGTGCGCCAACTTCGTGAGCGCGGAGTAACTGATATTATTATAGATCCAGGTTTTGGCTTTGGAAAAACGTTAGAGCATAATTACACGTTGCTTCGCCAGCTTGAGGATTTTCGGATTTTCAATCTTCCTTTGCTTGTTGGCATTTCGCGAAAGTCAATGATTACGCGCCTTCTTGGCATTACGGCAGACGAAGCCCTTAATGGCACGACTGCTCTTCATGCTTTTTCACTTATGAAAGGAGCAAACATCTTGCGTGTCCATGATGTGAAGGAGGCTGTTCAGGTAGTAAAACTTTACTCTTATAATTTTAATCTCTATGGTTGAATTTGGAATTAAAGACTTTATTGATATTCTTCTCGTGACACTCTTGCTTTGCTACATCTATAAGGAGATGAAGCAATCCAGTGCGGCTAATGTGTTTTCGGGTATTCTTGTGTTTATCTTCGTTTGGCTGTTGGTGTCACAAGTTTTTAACATGCGCTTGATGGGGAGCATTATGAACCAAATGGTAAGCATTGGTTCGCTCGGTTTGATAGTGTTGTTTCAGAAAGAAATTCGTCAATTTTTCTCAACGATAGGCGCTCGAAATCGTCGAAGTGCCGTGCTGAGGAAACTTTTTGGCAATCGCAAAACTGATGCACTTGATGTCAATCGCAAACATCTTTTGCCCATCGTTATGGCTTGTATCAATATGGCTAAGCAAAAGGAAGGAGCGCTTATCGTTATCCAACGTAGCGATTCATTAAGGGAAGAAATTAATTCGGGAGACTTAATTAATGCTTATATTAGCCAGCGCTTGATTGAGAATATCTTTTTTAAGAATAGTCCTCTCCATGATGGTGCTATGATTATCTCCAACCATCGTATTACTGCTGCAGGATGTATTCTTCCCGTTAGTCACGATCCTAAAATTCCTAAGCATCTTGGCCTACGCCATCGTGCGGCAAAGGGTATTACGGAAAAGAGCGACTGTTTGGCAATTGTCGTTTCCGAGGAAACAGGTAATATCTCCGTCGTCTCAGGTGGTGAATTCCGTCTTCGTCTTGATGGACAGGCTTTGGAACAAATCCTCATGCAAGAATGGGAAGGAGTGGAATTGAAAGAACAACAAGAAAGGGCTTAACATAATAAACCATAAAACAGAGCGAGTAGGCTAACGACAACCTGCTCGCTCTGTTTTTGAATTAATGTTATCCTTATTTAATAACCACTTCGTCAGCGAAAACCCATCCGCCCTTAGCACTACCAGGCGCTTGGATGCGTACGTATCTCGCACGAAGTTTCCCCTTCCATATATAGGTTTGACAGGTTGTTTCATCCGTTCTGTCAAAAGCCAATCGTGCTACTTCAGTAAAGTTTTTGCCATCTTCAGAAGTTGAAATTATATAAGCACTTGGGGCATAGATTTCAGCGCCTGGGGCATGCATGAATCCTGTTGAGATAGAGTGAATTGTCTGTCTATCTTCAAGGTCAATTGTTACGTCAAAGCGCTTGCCGCCAATGAATCCTTGCCATCTTTTATCCGTGTGTGTCCATCCGCCTCGGAGTCCGTCGGTAAGATTCGTATCTCCGGCTGCTGGGTAATAAGGTGAGAAAGGATGGTTGTACGTAACCTTTTTGCCCAAAGCATTATGCGTAATGGGTACTTGATATTCCTTGCGCAATCCTATCTCTGTATGAAGATTAAATGCATTTATGCCTTCAGCTCGAAGAGCATCGTTTACAACTATTGCACGCTTCTTGAATTCCGCAAAGGGTTGGCGTGCCTCGCCATTCCATCCGATTTCGGCCAAAGCAAGAGCGCGGGGGTATAGCATGTATTCGGCGTGCTCAATGGTGGGGATGTATTCTGCCCAAAGGTTTCCCTGTACACCGCAAACGGCTTTGCGCGCTTCGTTATCTAGTTCCTCCATTGACACAAAACGATATACTTGCTCCAAGGGCAAATAACCACCAATGGCTTCGGGCTGGAAGGGTGGCGCATCCTGATAATAATCGAGGTAACAGTAAGCTCCAGGAGTGAGAATCACTT
Source organism: Alloprevotella sp. (assembly GCA_045657925.1). GTDB lineage: Bacteria > Bacteroidota > Bacteroidia > Bacteroidales > Bacteroidaceae > Alloprevotella. Next base: position 270,443 of record JAZOUA010000019.1, read on the forward strand.
TCAGATTTCGCTGGGCTGCCTCACGCGCTAAATCCGTAGAGCGCCAGTTCATGATGTGTGTGCCTGGTTCAAGTGTGTCTGCCATAACCTCGTCCCAGCCTACGAGTGTGCGACCGTGCTGAGCTAGGAAAGTGTTCATGTGTCGGATAAGGTGGCCTTGAAGTGCGTTTACATGCTGCAAACCTAACTCCTTCGCTTTGCGCTGACACAAAGGACAATTCTTCCAAGCCGCCTTGCCTGCTTCATCTCCGCCTACGTGGATATATTTTGAGGGAAACACGTCCATCACCTCCAAAAGGATATGCTCCAAGAAGTCATAAGTGCCTGCATTCCCAGGACAGAAATCAGCAGCTCCCTTAGGGTCGTGTGTACATGAGAATTCGGGATAAGCAGCGAGCACTTCCTCCGAATGACCAGGCATTTCAATTTCGGGCACTATATTTATGTTGCGTGCCTTTGCGTAAGCCACAAGTTCGCGCAACTCATCCTGTGTATAGTAACCACCATAAGCCGTAGAGTCTCCCTCATGAGCATAGGCACGAGTGCCGTTCCACCACGTCTTCCAGCTGGCATCGGTGCGCCAAGCCGCTTGCTGGGTCAGACGTGGGTAACGCTTGATTTCCATTCGCCATCCCGCCGCATCGGTTAAGTGAAGATGAAGTGTGTTCATCTTATGACGCGCAAGGATATCAATCTGTTTTTTCAAATAAGAGATGGGGAAGAAATGGCGCGAGACGTCCAACATAATGCCACGCCATTCGTAAGCAGGTGCATCAGAAATGGTGACGCATGGGAATTCGCCCTTGGCCGACTTTAGTTGCATCAGTGTAGTTGCAGCACACGTTACGCCCCCTTCCGTACTGGCATAAATTAGCAAGGAGTCGGGAGTGATGCGCAACTGATAAGCTTCGGCGCTTGGGGCCGAAGGATAGGGGAGGATGAGGCAAATCCCTTTTGCCTTGTTTGTCGCATTACAGCTTAATGCTTCTTGTAACATCAGTGTCGGAGTTGGAGCTCCGTCAATGACTTTAGGAAGAAGACCTTGATGCAGCTTAAAATGCTGTTTCGAGGTCGTTTGTATCTGCTGAGGCTGAGGTAGTAGCGTTTGAGCGCCTAAGGTCAATGCCATAGCGCCGAGTAGGGAGAGAAGTGTACGTTTCATAGTGTTGAATAAGCGGTGCGAGTGAATCACAAACCGTCATGATGCAAATATACCGATTTTAAATTTTAACAGAATCATTATGGGATAAAAAAGAGTTACTAATAATTTAAAATATAAGTGAGTTAGTTTAAATTAAGTGACTAATAAGAATCCGAAATTGAGATTGAGTTTGAAGCGCTTGCATTATAGGGGATACTCTTACGGATGAACTGATTTTTGAATACCTCCAATTGATAGAGAATTAACTTCCCGAGAAAATAATTTTTTATAGTGAATATACTAAAACACAATCGTGTGCGTTTAGATAATAAACACTCAAAAAATCATCTGCCTATGACTGATTCTACTCCTATCCCTTCAAGCCCAACTCCCCGTGTGCTTCAAAACTTACGCTCCTTCGCACGTGCATATCGCCCCAAAAATCCCGAATTAGAGGTGGCCAATTTTGCAACTGAGCAGGGAGAAACGTCAGTAGTCATCTTGAAAGCTTAAAGTTAAGTCGGGTAATTGGCGCTCAACTCATTTTTTATGTTTAAATTTGCAACGCAGGAATTCTGCGTTGCTTTTATTTTATACTAAGAACATCTCTTATAAAAAAGTGAGTCGCAACGGCTCTCAATAAGCATTTATGAAAAAAATACTCCTTCTTGGTAGCGGTGAACTCGGTAAGGAATTCACCATTGCGGCTCAGCGATTGGGCCAACACGTCATTGCGTGTGATTCTTACCCAGGTGCTCCTGCGATGCAGGTGGCTGATGCGTTTGAAGTCTTTTCTATGCTCGATGGCGAAGCACTTGAAGCTGCCGTACGCAAGCATCGTCCCGATATTATCGTACCTGAAATTGAGGCTATCCGTACGGAGCGCCTTTATGACTTTGAGGCTGAAGGCATTCAGGTAACACCTTCTGCGCGTGCCGTAAACTTTACGATGAATCGTAAGGCCATTCGCGACCTTGCGGCTAAGGAGTTGGGCTTGAAGACAGCAAAGTATTTTTATGCGACCACTTTTGAGGAACTCAAAGAGGCTGCCGCACAAATAGGTTTCCCTTGTGTGGTGAAACCTCTCATGTCGTCATCAGGTAAAGGCCAGAGTGTCGTGAAGAGTGCGGCTGATTTAGAACACGCTTGGGAATACGGCATCTCAGGTAGCCGTGGCGACCTCAAGGAACTCATTATCGAAGAATTTATCAAGTTTGATAGCGAAATCACCCTCCTTACGGTGACTCAGAAAAACGGTCCCACGCTCTTCTGTCCGCCTATCGGACACGTACAAAAGGGTGGTGACTATCGTGAAAGCTTCCAGCCAGCAGCCATTGCCCCTGAACACTTGAAGGAAGCCGAAGAAATGGCAGCAAAGGTCACTGAAGCACTCACAGGTGCCGGACTTTGGGGCGTAGAATTCTTCCTCTCTCACGAAAATGGTGTGTACTTCTCAGAACTTTCGCCTCGCCCCCACGACACAGGCATGGTGACACTCGCAGGTACGCAAAACTTCAACGAGTTTGAGCTCCACCTTCGTGCCGCTCTCGGTTTGCCCATTCCTTGTATCAAGCAGATGCGCATAGGTGCGAGTGCCGTAATCCTCTCTACTTTTGCCAGCGAAAATGCCCCCGCTTATAAGGGACTTGAACTTACTTGCGAGGAAGATGCTGACTTGCGTATCTTCGGCAAACCCACTACGCGTGTTGGACGTCGCATGGGTGTCGTAGTGGTTAACGCACCGCTTGACGCAAATCTTGATGACGTGCGCGACAAGGCCAAGCGCCTTGCTGACTGCGTAGAAGTCGTAGAACAATAACTCCTTTTTGAGGCCGCACGACCTCATATAAACGTATGAGAGTAGCGCCGAAAGTGATTTCAGTGCTACTCTTAATCTTTTTTCTCCCTCACTCCTTATGACACCTCAAACTCAGTTGTTACATTCTCGCGGAATCCGCCCTACACCAGTAAGAATATTGGTGCTACGTGCCTTGCAGGAGCAAGAGTTTGCCGTTTCGCTCATGGCCTTAGAGTCTGAGCTCAAAACGGTAGACCGTTCCTCAATCTTCCGCACCTTAAACCTCTTCTTGGAACAGCATTTGGTGCATCAAGTTGAGGATGGGAGCGGACAGACCAAGTTTGCACTTTGCGAGGAACACTGCCGGTGTGGTGCGCATCACGAAAAAATGTTGTCAGACTTTCATGTCCATTTTTATTGTGAGCAATGCCAACGCACTCTCTGCCTGCATGACGTGGCTATCCCTGATGTGGAACTCCCCAAAGGGTTCATGCTGACGTCAGCAAACTTTGTACTTAAGGGAGTTTGCGCTGAATGCAATAACAAATCTTAAAGACATTCATTAGATAATTACTTAGATATGAAACATAAAAAGAAGTTCCTTTCGCTTCTCCTTGCAATTTCGCTTTTCAGTTGCAATAATCAGAATCCTGCGCTTCAAGATGAGATTGAACCCGCTTGGGAGAATACCGATAAAGCGGCTACAGCTTCCGTAAGTACAACGGGAATTGAGGGCAATCAACCCAAGAAGAAGTCTAAGAAGCAGAGTAAAGCGCAAGTGACGGAAACGCCTGAATCATTAGGAAATAACTCGCGCAAACTCGAACTCCCCGGTCGCTTGAAGCGTACTCCCGAGCGCATTGTGGAGCATACGGGTTTCACACTTTCATTCAATCGTGAACATAACAATCCCAACTGGGTGGCATGGGAACTTACATCTGAGGAAGCCCAAGGTACAATGCCTCGTGATGATAACTTTCAGCCCGATCCCTTACTCCCTGAAAGCCATCAAGTACAACACTCAGATTACACCCGTTCTGGTTATGACAGAGGCCATATGGTGCCCGCGGCAGATATGAAGTGGAGTTCAAAGGCTATGAACGATTGCTTCTACATGAGTAATATATGTCCCCAAACCCACACCTTGAATGCAGGAGGTTGGGAAACTTTAGAAAGTGCGTGTCGCCGTTGGGCAAAACGTGAAGGCAGTGTTTACGTTGTGTGTGGCCCTGTCTATAAAGGCACAAAGCATAAGACGATTGGCAAAGACTTGAAGATTACAGTGCCCGAAGGCTTCTTCAAAGTGGTGCTCTCCATGCGCAAGGGTGAGGAAAAGGCTATAGGCTTCTATTATGCCAACTCCAATGCCAAACAAAAGATGGAAGAAACAGCCACTACGGTTGATGCAATAGAGGAACTAACGGGCATGGATTTCTTTGTGAACATCGATGATCGTTTGGAGGAACGCATTGAAAGCGCCTTCTCGCTGAAGAAGTGGAAATAAGGAATAATAGACGTCATTTATCATTGAATAGATGGCGTCTGTTTGTTGTTATCAATAAGCTTCTGTAATTTTGCAATGAATAAATGGATAATTGAGATATGAAGAAAAAACGACTTCTGTTTTTTATAATAAGCACTTTGGGATTGGTTTACACTGTACCTTCATCTGCTACAGATGAAGTAGAGACGTATGAGCGTAAAGTGGTAGTTGAAAAGGGTACTGCAACTTGGTGTCAGTACTGTGTGCGCTCCATTGTAGGCTTTCGCACCATGTATGAAAAGTATCCCGATAACTTTATTGGCATAGCGATGCATGATGACGACATGTACTCCCCCTCGTACATCTCAATGCTATGGCGCATCAGTGGTGGACTTCCTAAGGCGACGATGAATCGTAAACATGAAATAGACCCTAACGAAACGGCTTTAGAGAATTATTACCAATATGAAATAGATAAGGCTCGCGCACGCATTCTTATGGAGGCAACATGGGAAGATGAGCAACAAACGAAAGCCGTCATACGTACGACTACTCGTTTTGCACAAGATATGGATGGTGAGTTTCGTATAGCTTATGCTGTTACAGAGAATAACGTTGGACCATACCTGCAAAGCAACTATTATTCAGGTGTAGGTTATGATATGGGAGGGTTTGAGCAGGAAGGTAGTTATGTAAACATGCTCCATGACCATGTTGCGAGAAGTATTTCAGCTGTTGATGGCGAACTCAATAGTGTTCCAGTCAATCCTCAGGGAAGTGTGGATTATGAATTTACTTATACCTTGTCCCTTCCCGACAATATTGATAACAAGGAGAATATAGAACTTATCGTATTGCTGATAAATCAGACTACGGGCGAAATAGAAAATGCCGATGTCAAGAAGTTTGCCGACATCCAAGCCTTTGGAACTACTGATATTTCGCAGATTTCAGCTACGTCCTCATCTGCTGAGGCATATTATGACCTCTACGGTCGCCGTTACTCCGAAAAGCCCAAGCAGAGTGGTGTCTACATTCATAGGGGGAATAAGATAATCATTCAATAGGTGTTTTATACCCCCCCAGAGAAAGCATGGTGGAGTGCTCCCTTATAATTAAGCGGAGCACTCCATCTTTTTTATCCCCTTATGGAGATCTTGATAATGTGGGGATGGGAATGCTTTTTACTAAGTCTCACTTAATTTAAATTAAAGCACAGATAATTTAAATTAAGTGAGACTTACGAACGCATAATAGTCATTTAGTTTTTGACGGGGGGAGTATGAGGTATGGATATAAAAAACGCCACACAGCTAACTGTGTGGCGTTAGTAATTATGCCGGAAATAGATTAGAAGACAACCTTCTTACCATTCACAATGTAAACTCCCTTACCAGCCTTCTGCACCTTGCGACCTGAGAGATCGTAGATGGCGGAATCAGAAGTTTCGATAGCGGGAACAGATTCAATAGCGGTTGGTACGGTTGAAGCAATTGGGTGGAAGGGCGCTTCTTCTGTGAACTTGTAGGTGCCGTTACTTGCCCAATCGAGTGAGAAGCGAACGAAGCGCATTACGAAACCGCCATATACACCTTCTTCTTCATAATATACACCGAGTGTGCCATCGGGAAGTACTACTGCTGCACTATAAGCAGAACCACGGGGACAGATGGTTTTAGGAGTGCCGAATGTTGCACCTTCGTCCGTAGAGAGGGCTATGCTCACATTGCGACGGCTACTGTGGTTGGGAAGTGTCTGGAAGGCAATGTTCCAGGGATTTCCTTCGAGTGTAGAACACCATACCATGTATTCACCATCGCAGGCGTTGCCCGAGATACCCGTTGTGAAGCGTGTTTGTGAGGGGTTGTACCATGTTTCACCATCGTCAGAGGTGTAGTTGTAGTAGTTGTAACCGCTTGCGCGCACGCTGATGGCAAGGTCGCCGTTGTTGCGTTCGAGAGTCTTAGGCTCGTCGGCTGCCTTCGTACCGCTCGTACCGCTTACGTACCAGCTCTGACCACCGTCTTTACTCATGAAGAAGTAGAAGTTCTGACTGTTGTCAGCCTCACGGTTTACGAAGCTTGAAACGAGCGTGCCGTCGCGCTTCTGAAGCGCTGCACCTGAGCCAGAGAAACCACTCTTCCAAGTCTGTGTCTTGGGGTTATCGCAGTTTGCACCAAAGAGATCATCTGTGTGGTCAACGGGAGTTTCCCATGTCAAACCGCCGTCGTGGCTAGTGATTGTCTTCCAACGGGGAGGTTCTTGTGCAGTTCCAGCAAAGAATCCGTGGCCGTATGTACCAGCGCTGGTCATGATACCAATGATATCGCCGTTGTCGCGGTTTGTGACGATAGAGGCATCACCGTGTCCGTAGTTGCCGCCAGTTTCAGCAGTACCCGCTACTGTAACGGGGTTACTCCATGTCTTACCATTGTCCTCAGAATACTGCGCTACAAGGTAGCAGTGTGAGGGAAGGTCGGAGTTGTGCTGCTTACGGTCGTCTGTAAGTGTGACGAGGCGCTTACCATCCTTCGTAACGGTGATAGAGGGAATGCGGTAGTAGAGCGAACCCTTATCCATAGGCATTAGCACGGCTCCTTCTGAGAGGAAGATAGTTGCGCTGTATTCAGGGTTGCCATTGCTTTCTGCAGTCTCTTCATTATCTATGGTGTAAGAAGTGATGGTCGCATCTACAAGGTTACCTTCAGTAGCATTTTCTGAAATGTCATAGGTAATCCAGAGGTAGTAAGCCCCAGGTGTCATATCCTTACTGCCGGTAATCGTAAATGTACCGTCTTCAGCAAGTGTGACCGTTTCACCAAATTGTTCACCATTCTGTTCGCGCCAAGTCATTTTCTGCTCGGGGTCAATGAAAAGTTCACGTTCGTTAGTCGCAAAGTAAGCCTTCACGTTCTTGATGTCGCTCTTGTTTGTTCCAACGAATGCGCCCTTGACACCTTGGAAAGTTACATCACCATTAAGGCCGTTGATGTTAATTGTAGAGCGGATAATGGGCTGATTAGTGTTGCCAATACCTGTACTAATCTTACCTTGAACCACTCGTGTGTGACCTAAAGCGGCTTCTGCATTGGTTACATCTACTTCATCAAATCGCCAAAGCGAAGCACCATTGGCTTCTGCGCCCCAACGTACAAGAACCTTGTTGTTTTCTTGAGCATGAAGTTCTACATCGCTATCCTTAATTACAAAGAAACCATGAGCTTCGTTGATATTGTAAATGTAGTTGGCTTCACTGACTACGCCGAACGAAGTAGAATTTCCTGTACCAGCGCCTGCGGTGCCGAAGTACTCACCATTGTAATTCTTGATTGCGAGTTTACCATCCTTTTCCCAGAAGCTCCAAATATAAGCTCCATTGAAAGACTTGTCGCCAAAGCGCAACTTGCCATATTCGCTATCGTAGTAAATTACCTTGCCACCACAGTAACTTTTTGTAGAAGCATTGGAGATGTAATACCAATAAACATTATCTTCTGTGCTCACCTTGGGGGCTTCAATAACGTCCTTCTTTACCTTTATGGTGAAATCGGTGAGCACTACGCCCTGCCCATTATTGCCTTTCAATACGAAAGAAACAGAACTTGTTTTGATATTCTTCTCGTTGATAGTTTTAGAGGTCTGTGAGGTCGCATATCCCGCACCATTGTCCATTGTTAATTCAAGGGCAGTGGTGTGATTGTTGTTGGTGAATGTAAAACTATATTCCGTAATTACATATCCCGAAGGAGCAGTTAAAGTGTAAGTAGCATTACTAGTAGAACCTGTCATCAACTGCACATTATTGCCTGACCAATTCATATTGTTAGGTCCGCAACCAAATACCAACTGTGGTGTGAGTTCACTCTTCCAAGAGTTGTTCCAAGTCTGATTTGCCGAACCATTGGCATGGTAGAGATTACCGTTTGCTTTGTCAACAATATAGGTAATTTCTGCGGGTTCTTCCTCCGCAGCTTCGTCAACCTTGTACTTAAGCACCAATTTAGTAATCATGATACCCTTTGTGCCGTCAGTGCCTTCACCTACCTTAAGTGTGATAGTGCGAGTAGAAAGTTCAGACGCTTTTACAGTTTGAGCCGTGCCCGTTTGTGCGGGACTTGTAGCAGTACCATCAGCAGTAGTGTAAGTGAAGGTTCCGTTGAAACCTCCTGCTTCCAAAGTTGTCAATTCATAACCCGTAATTAAGAAACCTGTAGGCAATGAAATCGTGTAAGAATAACCTGTTTGCAACCAAGGACGCTTCTGCGACCAACCCATGGGGTTAACAGTCTTTTCAATGCTTTCAACAGTTACGGCAGGAGTAGTGTTTGTTACAAACTTACCATACCAACCGTCTGAAGTAGATACATTCTTCGTCCAAGTAGCAGCGCCATTAGCAAATTGATCAAGACCTAATGTTAATGATAACTCACTGGGGTCTGGCATCGCTTCAGGTTCACCCTCTACGAGTTCAATCAAGTATTGGCACCCCGAATCACTACGATCTGTTCCTGTTTGACCATTACTCCAGTTGTAAACGGGTGTATCCGTCAATGTTGTTTGGTTCAACTGCACCGTGCCACTGTTAATAATGAAAAGACCGGGTGTGTTGGCATAACTCAATGTCCATCCCGCAGCGGGTTGAGTTGCAGAAGTAGAAATCTGTGTGTTGTAAGCAGCCGTGGGTGCAAGATAAGAATTGTCGTAGCGGTTGATGATATCAACTTTACCATCCTGGCGTGCTACAAACTTCCACATACCTGTAGCATAATTATGTTTGTCTGCACCAACTACGCCAGCACCAGCACCCGTACTTGTGAGATACTTGCTATTACGGTTGGGTGTGCTCAACTGATACCACACTTCGTTCCCTCCAGTGCTATAAGTAGGCATAGAAAGCGCATTGTTAAGCACTTCATTGAGGACGTTTGCAAAGGCAGTAACTTCATCGGCTGTAATGTTGCTCTTTTCCAAAAGCGTATTGGCTTCAACCACCTTTGTGTCAAAGGCAGCCATAGCTTCTGCGCTATACTGCCCCGCTTCATTACCGCGCTGAGCAACTAATCCGCGAGCGATAACTTGTGTCAACTGATTGCGAAGTGTTGCCTGGTTGTAGCGTATTTCAGCTTCGGCTTCTGAAGTCACTTTGTAGGTTTCTTCGGGGAAGTCTGCGTTAAGCGCAGCCTTCATCAAGTTGGCTATCTTTGCATAAGCTAAGCCGCCGATATAATCATTTGAGAAGACGAACTTTGAGTTTACTGCATCGCCATTGAACATGGGGGTGTAGGTATCAACAAAGCCAATCTTGTCATCCTTCAACGATTCCATATAAGCGTTTAAGTCAGCAATGCGCGCATTGTGGCTTGCATTGTTGCGGGGGCAGACAGCCATCAAATAAATCTTTGAAGTGGGAGCCTTCTCTGCAATCTTATCAACAAGCGCCTTGTAGTTCGCCTTGACAGTAGCAATGTCGGTAGAACCTGTGCAGTCGCCAGTAGCGGTGTAAAGGAAAATGGCCTTGGGAGCGACTTTTTCAACACCCTCGATAGTTGCAAATGTGGCATCAACGAGTTTACTTGTTGTTGCTATGTCACCACTATTCCCCCAGCCTGTACCGCGGTTCTTCACGTTAGGATTACCAAGGAGTTCCTGCCACTCACCGTTCTTCACGAATGAGTCGCCGAATACGAGAACGTCGTTGCTCTTAATAGGAAGCATGCTGAAGTAAGTTGCTCGCATACCATGAGAACCACCGAGTCCGCCATTGTTTTGAAGTGTAGCTGTATTGTCGGGATAAACGGTAGAGACGGTGAAATCTTCTCCTTCAGCAAGGTATTGGCAGATGTTTTTCGTCCAAACTTGATAAGCGCCAGCTGTGAGGTGGAGGTTGTCGTAACTCCATGCTCCTCCGTCAGCTACGCCAGCGAGCTGGTCGTAGAGGTCAATGTAAGTAACCTTGTCTGTGGCTGCTGCATATGCCTTTGTTAATTCATTCGCTTTCAGCCAAGTCGCCTCCACACGGTTGCCTGTCTTGTTCTTCAAGATGCTATAGAGGTACACTTTTGTCTGCGGAGAGCGGGCATGGATGCGTGTCACGATGCTCTTTACATACGCAAGCACTTGTTCGGGGCTAAAGTTAAGACCTCCCGAAGTAGCGATGTCATTTGTACCAATCATCATAAACACTTTCTTGGGCTTACCATTGATGTACGACTCAAGGTTGTCGCTCTGCTCCGTTGAATAAGTGCCAGAGTTACCACGATTCACAATCGGCAAGTAGTCACCGTTTGAGGTAACGAAAACTTCGTGCCAACAATGCATGTCAGTAATACTGTTTCCGATGAACAGGATGTTTTCGTTTGTTACAGACAAGGCCTTAAACGAATCGTAACGATGATTACGGAAAGGCCCATCGGCAAGGACCGCCGTTACCGTACAAAGCAGCAGGGCGATGAATGTCGAAAATCTTTTCATAGTTAATTTATTGTTAAGGGTTTGGTAAATTGCGGGTGATTGGAGGATAAAAATACTATCGCAAAGATAATCCTCCACGATTGCAAATTTATGAAAAATATTTGGTTTGTACAATAGGGAATACCTTAAACAAAAAAGCGGCAGTTAAGCAATTCCCCCTAAATAACAGCTATTTGTGATGTGTAGCTCTTGGGAGGAATTCTCTCTTGCATGACTAAACGAGAAAGTAACTCCTGTTGCCGAAAATAACTAAGACTATTGCAGTGAAATTTATTAGTAATATAATTTAAATGGTTAGTTACTTATTTTCAAATATATTATGAATAATTTGGAGTTCCTGTCGCTCATTAGTTGTGAAGAGTGCTTTAGTATGAGAAACGACACAGAGATTTAGAGCATTTGGGACTTTGTGCCAATTAGATTAACCCTCGGGTGGAAACAAAAACGTAAGGCGCTCTCGAGAGCGCCTTACGTTATACTGAACCCACGATAAAGTTTTCAGGGTGACGGCCCTGGTAACCTTCGTAATAGGAATAGATTTCTCTAAGGTCGGCTTTGCGATCCTTAGAGGGAATGATGTATTTTGTCATGCGAATTTCCTTCTTCTTATAATCAATGCCCATAAGCACGATAGGAAGGTTGGCTTGAGATGCAATTACATAGAATCCGAGATGCCACTTTGGGTTGGCTTTGCGTGTGCCTTCTGGGGTCAAAGCGAGGCGGAAGGTGTCGCTTGATTTAGCTATCTCCACAAGTTCTGTGATAAGGGCTGTTCCCTTACCGCGATTGACAGGAATGCCACCCATCCAGTTGCGGAAGATATAGTCAAGCGGACCCACAAACCACTCCTTCTTCATTACGAAACCTGACTTGCGACCAGCGGCCGTAATGAAGAGCTTGCCAATGAAGAGATCAAGGTTGCTGGTGTGGGGAGCTACGCAGTAAATGCACTTATCAAAGTCGGGGACTTCAACAATGCTCTTCCAACCAAGCACTTTGTGGAAGATGAATTTACAAATGGATTGAAGCATAAAGTATTAAATGAGAAAGGAGAAACGAAAAAGGAGGAAAGTCTTGCGGAGTGGAATGTCCCGTCTTTCAGTCCTCCTTCTTTCTTCTCAAAATGATAGTTTGATGAAAGGAAAAAGGAGTGTTCCTATATGAAGAATGGTGCGCGAACCCTCTCTTCTTTCTCCTTTTTCCTTTCTCCTTTCCAAAGGTCTTACTTACAACTGCAAGTAGGTTTGATCTGTTGGAAGAAGTCGTTACCCTTGTTGTCTACGAGGATGAATGCGGGGAAGTCTTCTACCTCAATCTTCCAGATTGCTTCCATGCCGAGTTCGGGATATTCTACACACTCGATGCTCTTGATGTTGTTTTGCGCAAGGATTGCTGCAGGGCCACCGATAGAACCGAGGTAGAAACCACCATGCTTCTTACAAGCATCAGTTACTTGCTGTGAACGATTACCCTTAGCCAACATCACCATAGAGCCTGCGTGACTCTGGAAGAGATCTACATAAGAGTCCATACGACCTGCCGTAGTGGGACCCATAGATCCGCATGCCATGCCAGCGGGAGTCTTTGCAGGACCAGCGTAGTAAACGGGGTGGTTCTTCAAATACTCGGGCATGGGAAGACCTGCATCAAGGCGTTCCTTAATCTTAGCGTGTGCGATGTCGCGCCCCACGATGATGGTACCATTAAGAGAGAGGCGTGTGCTTACGGGGTACTTATCAAGCTGCTTAAGAATTTCGCTCATGGGTTGATTAAGGTCGATGCGAACTACGTCGCCTTCGCCAGCCTGACGGAGTGCTTCGGGAATGAGGTTGCCGGGATTGTCGTCCATCTTCTCAATCCAAATACCATCCTTATTAATTTTACACTTGATATTGCGGTCTGCTGAACAACTTACGCCGAGACCTACGGGGCAACTTGCGCCGTGGCGGGGGAGGCGAACTACGCGGATGTCATGAGCGAAGTACTTTCCTCCAAACTGTGCGCCAAGGCCGATATTTTGTGCTTCCTTAAGGAGCTGTTCTTCGAGTTCAATGTCGCGGAATGCACGACCAGTTTCGTCGCCAGTAGTAGGGAGGTTGTCGTAGAACTTTGTAGAAGCGAGCTTCACAGTGAGGAGGTTCTTTTCTGCAGAAGTACCGCCGATAACAATAGCGATGTGGTAGGGAGGACAGGCAGCTGTGCCGAGTGTCTTCATCTTACCCACGAGGAAAGGTACGAGTGTTGCGGGGTTAAGAATAGCCTTTGTTTCCTGATAGAGGTAAGTCTTGTTTGCCGAACCTCCTCCCTTTGTTACGCAAAGGAATTCGTATTCCATACCATGAGTTGCTTCAATATCAATCTGCGCAGGAAGGTTACAACGTGTATTAACTTCGTCGTACATGTTGAGGGGTGCGTTCTGCGAATAGCGAAGGTTTTCTTCAGTATATGTCTTGTACACCCCCTTTGCAATAGCCTCTTCATCACAGAAGCCAGTCCATACCTGTTGCCCCTTTTCAGCGTGGATAATTGCAGTACCTGTATCCTGACAGAGAGGGAGCAGTCCCTTTGCAGCCACTTCAGCATTGCGGAGAAAAGTGAGGGCTACATACTTGTCGTTGTCAGAAGCTTCGGGGTCAGAGAGAATCTTTGCCACCTGCTCATTATGCGCACGACGAAGAAGGAATGACACATCGCGGAAAGCCTGATTGATCATCTTTGTGATACCTTCTTCCTCTACCTTAAGGATGGGGTGGCCTTCAAATTCGCCAACACTAACATGGTCCTTAGTAAGGAGGTAATACTCCGTAGTGTCCTTTCCAAGTTGGAACATAGGAGCGTACTTGAATTCAGGAATGTTTGCCATAAGAAATATGTGAAATTTGAAAATTGTTATTCAATAGCTAAAATAGAGAGTCGTTTGAAATTTTTATAGTATCTATAGCGCCTATAGTGTCTATATATTCTATAACGCTGTTAGTTCTGCAATCTTTACCACTACCTGTGAAGCCTTCTCCAAATTAGGAATGGGCAAGAACTCGTGAGGCCCATGGAAGTTTAATCCTCCCGCAAAAATATTGGGGCAGGGGAGTCCCATGAATGAGAGTTGTGCGCCGTCGGTGCCACCACGGATAGCACGAACTTGGGGAGTGATTCCGAGTTCAGTCATGGCTTGCTTCACTGTATCTATAATGTGCATTTGCGGTTCTACCTTTTCACGCATATTATAATATTGGTCATTGAGCGCAAGCTTCACCACGCCTTTACCATACTTGTCATTAAACTGCGCGACGAGGTCTGTCATCTTCTGCTTACGTGCTTCAAACTTCTGACGGTCATGGTCGCGAATGATAAAGGTTGCACTTGCCTTTTCAACACCACCTTCCATGGCGAGGAGATGGAAGAAACCTTCATATTCTGTAGTTGTTTCGGGAGTTTCGTTTGCAGGAAGAGTACTGATAAACTCTGCAGCCACGCGTCCTGCATTAATCATTTTGTCCTTAGCATAACCAGGATGCACGCTTACACCCGTGAAATCGAGTCTTGCCGCTGCTGCGTTGAAGTTCTCAAACTCAATTTCTCCGAGTTCACTTCCGTCCATAGTATAAGCCCACTCACAACCGAATTTCTCCACATTAAACTTGTGTGCACCAAGTCCGATTTCCTCATCAGGGTTGAAGCCAACTCGAATCTTCCCATGCTTGATTTCGGGATGCTCCATGAGGTAAATCATGGCCTGAACAATTTCAGCAATGCCTGCCTTGTCATCAGCACCAAGTAAGGTGTGCCCGTCGGTAACAATGATGTCTTCGCCCTTGTGCTGAAGCAGCTCGGGGAACTTCTCTATCGTTGTTACGATGCCTGCTTCCGCATCAAGCACAATGTCTGTACCGTCGTAATTCTCAACAATGCGAGGTTTTACGTCCTTCCCCGAACAGTCGGGGCTAGTGTCTATATGAGCAATGAAACCAATAGTGGGCACAGACTTATTTGTATTAGCGGGAAGGGTTGCGTAAAGATAGCCTAGGTCGTCTAATTCTACATCTTCTAGGCCTATTGAAATGAGTTCTTCCTTAAGATATTCAGCAAAGGTAAACTGCTTTGCGGTACTAGGTGTTACCCCCGAAGCATCGTCCGACTGCGTGTCGAAACTAACATACTTCAAAAATCGTTCTACAATTGTCATTATCTATTTCTGTTTTGCAAGTTAAACTGCGGCTTGTGTAAAAGCACGCTATGTTCTGCAAATATACGGAATTTTCAGAAAATCAGCCCTCCCGCAGGAACTATTTCTGCTAAAAAGTGTTTTCTGTAGTCACATACGAAAGTTTTTTACTATTTTTGCACAGAATATGGTGCTCAGGACGTCTGTGCATCTTGTTATGAATTTCTAAAACTTAAATTATATATGGCACAAGAAGACGTTTTTAAGAAGATTGTTTCACACTGTAAAGAGTATGGTTTCGTATTTCCCTCAAGTGAAATTTATGATGGTCTCGGCGCAGTGTATGACTATGCGCAGAATGGTGTAGAACTCAAGAATAACATCAAGCAATATTGGTGGCAGAGCATGGTGCTTCTTCACGATAATATTGTGGGTATTGACAGCGCTATCTTTATGCATCCCACAGTGTGGAAAGCTTCAGGTCACGTAGATGCATTCAATGACCCTCTCATTGATAATCGCGACTCTAAAAAGCGTTACCGTGCAGATGTTCTCATTGAAGATGCTATTGCAAAGTACGAAGATAAGATTGCGAAGGAAGTAACGAAGGCTCAGAAGCGTTTCGGTGAAAGTTTTGACGAAGCGCAGTTCCGTGCTACTAATGCTCGTGTGCTTGAAAACCAGCAAAAGCGTGATGCCCTTCACGAACGCTTTGCAGCAGCAATGAATGCTAGTGACCTTGACGAACTTAAGCAGATTATTCTTGACGAAGAAATCGTTTGCCCTATTAGTGGCACGCGCAACTGGACAGACGTACGTCAGTTCAACCTCATGTTTAAGACAGAAGTGGGTTCGACTGCAGAAGGTTCTTCAACAATCTACCTCCGTCCCGAAACTGCACAGGGTATTTTTGTAAACTACCTCAATGTGCAGAAGACCGGTCGTATGAAGATTCCTTTTGGTATTGCACAGATTGGTAAGGCTTTCCGTAATGAAATCGTAGCACGCCAGTTTATTTTCCGTATGCGCGAATTTGAACAGATGGAAATGCAATTCTTCGTAAAGCCCGGCACCGAACTCGAATGGTTTGAACAGTGGAAGAATACTCGTATGGCTTGGCACCAGGCTCTTGGTTTCGGTGCTGAAAACTACCGCTTCCACGACCACGAAAAGCTCGCGCACTACGCTAACGCTGCCAGCGACGTTGAATTCCGCATGCCCTTCGGATTCAAGGAAGTTGAAGGTATTCACAGCCGTACAAACTTCGACCTTTCACAACACGCGAAGTACTCTGGCAAGAAGATTGAATACTTCGATCCCGAACTCAACGAACGCTACACTCCCTACGTAATCGAAACTTCTATCGGTGTTGACCGTATGTTCCTCTCTGTGATGTGTCACAGCTACCAGGAAGAAGTGCTCGAGAATGGTGAAACACGCGTTGTGCTCAAACTCCCCGCAGCGCTTGCCCCCACAAAACTCGCTGTAATGCCTCTCGTTAAGAAGGACGGTCTTCCCGAAAAGGCACGCGAAATTATCGATGATCTCAAGTTCCACTTCAACTGTAAGTATGACGAAAAGGACTCTATCGGTAAGCGCTACCGCCGTCAGGATGCCGTAGGAACTCCCTTCTGCGTAACTGTTGACCACGACACCCTCACCGACGGATGCGTAACTCTCCGCGACCGCGACACAATGGAGCAAACTCGCGTGAAGATTAGCGACCTCCGTGGTCTCATCGAAGATAAGGTGAGCATCACTTCACTTTTGAAGAAGATAAAGTAAGAAATAATAGAACCCGTAGTAACATCTAACCGGATGGCGCTCTTGAGAGCGCCGTCCAGATTGTTCTTCACCCCTCCACAATGCGAAAACTATATTTCCACCTCCTCGCCATCTTTCTCACTTTGCCCATGCTCACTGCCTGCTCGGAGGAAGAAACGCCCGACCTTGATTATTACAATTGGGCGCAGCGTAATACGTCATTCTTCGCAGAAAAACTTAGTGAAGCAAAAGCGGCTGTGTCAGCGGCTAAGGCCACATATGGTGCTGATTGGGAGAATCATTGCGATTGGCGTGTCTTTCGCTCATATTTAAAGAGCGACAACTCCAATATAGCTTCTACAGACTCTATTTGTGTGAAGATAGTGGAGCACGGAACAGGATTGGGATGCCCTTTGTATACCGATTCTGTACGTGTAAATTATATAGGTCGTACAATGCCAACTGTAAATTATCCTGAAGGTCGTGTGTTCGACCATAGCGGTCTTTATAGTGCGCCTGAAGAAGTGTTCCATCAGGATTTCTCACGTCCAACTGGGCTTCTTGTGAGCAATACTGTTGATGGTTTTACCACAGCACTTCAGCAAATGCATATAGGTGACCGTTGGTTAGTGTATATGCCTGCAGAAATGGGATATGGCGCAAGCGATGTGAATGCAGTTCTCCGTGGCGGTTCTACTCTTATTTTTGAGATACAGTTGGTGGCATATTGTAGAGCAGGTAGTAGCTTTTATGAGTAATAATAATTATATTGTATAAAAAGCAAATGGCGTTCTCTTTCATCAGATGGAGAGCGCCTTTGCTGTTCTAGAGATAAATGTGTTTAAGGCTCTATTGGACGAAAAATACAATTGCGTTAAGTTAAAGATGAATGTAAATGAAATGTGTGTTCTTAAAAAGAGCGTACTACCCACAGAATCTTTCCTCGATTATAAAGTTTCTATTTTAAGGAAATATGACATCTTAAATAGTGGAAGATGTTATTACCTAACCCTAAGTGCGATTTAGTTAAAATTAAGTCTCACTTATTTTAAATTAAGTAACGTTTAGTTTTTCCTAATTGAGGCTTAGTAAAAGTGACTTGCTGAAATTGGATATGGCTTCACCACCTAACTTATAAGGGAAAAAGGAAGAATATAAATGTAATAAATGCTCGTTTTGTTATCTAGATCCCGCAAAAAGCCATACTAATTCCTCTGAATTCTGCAAAAACTAATTTTTCTTTAAAATTTTTCTTGCAAACTCTTTGTCAGAATAAATCTCTGTTGTACTTTTGCACTCGCTAACGAAACGAAATGCGTTAGCGTCACGATCTTTGAAAGATTTTCATAAACTTTTTGTAGAGAAGTACAAGAAACAAACATTGCAACTTAGGTAGCAAATTAGTTTGGGTAACATTAATGTTATTTGTACCGTTTAATTCTTTATGATAAGGAAGGATGTCTTGA
>JAZOUA010000020.1:0-111282 GCA_045657925.1 Alloprevotella sp.
GGAGTTCTTTTTTGGCTTAAGGTGAATCGTCGGCTCGGCTTCGGGTACTTCCTTTTTCGTTCGTGAGAGGCTGAGCCTATCATTTCTTCAAAAAAATGGGAGCACTCTCCCACTTTCTTATTTTAAACTCCTATATTTGCACTCATGAATTCAGAATATCACTTAACCCTCCAAGACTCATGAAACGCATATTCCTACTCCTCGCCTTTGTGTTGACCTTAATGCCCATGGTGGCTCAAAGCGAATCCGATAATTTTGCGGCCTTGCGCAGAAATGCCAAGAACGGAGATGCCCAGGCTCAATTAGACTTGGGTACATGCTATTATTACGGAACAATCGGGCAAGAAGACTATGCCGAAGCTACAAAATGGTTCCGCAAGGCGGCTGAACAAGGCAATGCTACCGCACAATTCCTTTTGGGATTATGCTATAACGACGGTACTGGAGTGCCCCAAAACATTACAGAAGCCGTAAAGTGGTTCCGCAAGGCGGCTGAACAAAATCACATGGAGAGCAAATACTATTTAGGGCGTTGCTATCAACAGGGCTTGGGCGTGGAGAAAGACCCTGAACAAGCCTATAGATGGTACATAAAAGCGGCAGAACAGGGGCATGGAAACGCACATACCCGTATTGGGGAAGAAATACTCTATACCCAACCTAAAGCAGCCGTATTTTGGTTCAAGAAAGCCGCTAGATTGTGCGATGCTGAAGGGTATTACCTTTTAGGCGTTTGCTATGAAGAAGGTTTGGGCGTGGAGGAGAACTACGAAGAAGCCTTAAACCTCTACGCACAGGCTGCCGAGCTTGGATTTGCTCGTGCCCAATATGAGATGGGGGAAATTTTTTATTGGGGGACGAATCCCGACATCGACATCGCCGTTGAATGGTACCTCAGGGCTGCCAAGCAGGGCTATACCAAAGCCCAACGCATGATGATGCACTTCTATTTTAATGGGGTTGGCGTGGAGAAAAACCCAACCGAAGCCGTGAAGATGGCACGCAAGGTGGCAGAAAAAGGCGATGCAGCCGCACAATCTATTTTGGGAGAATGCTATCTTATGGGGTATGGCGTGGAAAAAGACATCACCGAAGCCGTGGAGTGGCTCCGCAAGGCGGCAGAACAGGGCGATGCCGATGCCCAAGCTTCTTTGGGAAAATGCTATTATGATGGCGTTGGCGTAGAGGAAAACCCAACCGAAGCCGTGAAGTGGTTCCGCAAAGCGGCCGAACAGGGCAATGCCGAAGGCCAATTCTATTTGGGAGGATGCTATCTTGATGGCGAAGGGGTGGAGAAGAACCACGAAGAAGCCCTGAAGTGGCTATTAAAGGCGAAGGAGCAAGGCCATCAAGGAGCCAAGATACTATTAGAAACATTGGAAATCTTTTGATACTAGCAGAGGGCATAAAGAGCAGAGCACCCTTCACAAGCACGTGAAGGATGCTCTGTTTATTTTTTGGGAAGTTAAGAGGATTTGAGGCTCTGAGGTTCTGAGGTTCTGAGAACTCCGAGGACTCTGAGAACTCCGAGGGCTCCGAGGGCTCTGAGGTTCTGAGGACTCCGAGGACTCCGAAAATTTTAACAACCAATAACCATGACAAAAACTAAACCATGACAAAAACTAAACTTCCCCGCGGTCTCCGCAACAACAACCCGCTCAACATCCGCCACTCTGCCTCGCGTTGGCAGGGTGCGCGAGTGGAGCAGACAGACAAGGCCTTCGTGCAATTTACTTCCATGACGATGGGCTATCGCGCCGCTTGGCGCACCCTCGAAACCTACTTCAAGCACTTTGAGGCGCTACACCGACCCTTCACCCCACGCAACATCATCTACCGATGGGCACCACCTAACGAGAACGACTCCGAGGCCTATTTAAAACGCATCTGCCACCTCACAACCCTTGCGGGCAATGCTCCCCTCTCCCGCCCGAGCCGAATACAAACGAGCGAAGACCGCGAGAAACTCGTCAGCCTCATTGCCGCCATGACCTGCGTGGAAAACGGCGTGAAGATGGAAGCCGTCAGCACGGAAGACATCCGCAAGGCCCGCCATCTCGCATTTAAATAGCGCCCCATCACGCACTCCTCACTCCTCACTCCTCACTTCTCACTAACCTCAACTCACTCCATGCCCCTCATAAACTTCGGCACCCTCGCCCAGCGTTACTACCCCGACAAGACCTACCGCACCGCCACGCGCCTCTTCCGCCGTGAATTGGAAGAGACCAAGGGCCTCTTCCCTGCCCTCAAGAAGGCGGGATATACCCCCACGAGTCGCTTACTTACGCGCACACAAGTGAGGATTATTGAGAAGTTTATTGGGGAGGCGGGGTGAGCTGGGCGGGAGTAAAAAATATGCCATGTGAAATGATATTCATAACACATGGCATGATTTAATCAATCCAAATTTTCAAGCATCAAGAAATTCCGTAAGTGTAGATGAGTGATACCGTTATCATCATTGCGCGTAACTCCAGGTGTCATTGATACGACATATTTGGGGTAATTATCGTTTGTATTTGATAAAAATGGGAAATATAACTATTTATCGATTATAGACGATAAAACATACGGAATAATGTGATTTATATTTTATAATCGAAGACAAACCACACTTCTTCAACCTTTATATCTCGTTAAGTTAAAGATTACTCCACATCACTAATGAGTTAAGGCCTTGCAAGGAGGAAGAAAAGACGACAAAGTCGGATTAACTACCACCCGGCATATAAATACACTCAACATTAATTAAATTAATTGTAACACAATGTGTGTAAGAAAAGATTCCTATCTTTGCCAAATATCAAAACAACATTTACCCCGCATGGTGCGCCCCAACGGGGCAACAAGCCGCCAGCCCAGGGCAAGGTGAGCAAAGCGAACCGACACCCTGGGGAGAATGCCACCCCGCAAGGTGCGCCCCTAAAGGGGGCAAAAGCCTTTACTAACGAAACTTTTCACCATGGCACAATCATTATGTAAAATATATTTGCACCTCATATTTCACATAAAGACTACAAGTCCTGAAATCAAGGAAGAACACCTTGAACGAGTGCACAGTTACATTGGGCAATTGGTCAACACCACGGGGTGCCAAGTGGTGCGCATTGGTGGCATTTCCAACCATGTTCATGTGATTTGTACATTGTCAAGAGAAGTCACAATTGCGCATTTAGTGGAGGAATTAAAACGAAATAGTAGTCGATGGATTAAAACCATTGATGACAGCTACAAACATTTTGCATGGCAGAATGGTTACGCTGTGTTCTCTGTAAGTCAATCGGTTATTGACAAAACCATTGCTTATGTGGAAAATCAGAAAACCCATCACACGAAAATTTCATTCAGAGAGGAGTATTTGCAATGGTTAAAATTGTATGGCATTGAGTTCAACGAGCAATATATTTTAACCGACTGATGAGCACCTTTGTCATCTTGCTTTTGCCCCCTCCAGGGGCGACCATTCGGGATGGAATCCCCTACCCAGGGTGACGCTCCCTTTGGCTCGCTCTGCCCTGGGCTGGTGGCTCATTGCCCCGCTGGGGCGTAGCCTTGCGGAGAGGAAATACACAAAACTGATGGCATTGTTGTTTCAGAAAGACACAACTGCTATTGGGCGACACATCGCTAATGTTTATAAAGAGGATGAATTGGAAGAAGAAGGCATATGTGCAAATTTTGCACATACCACTTGACACGGTGCCATTGAGGGGGAACGTAGGTATAAAAGAGCTACATAGATAATGTTTTATTTAGATAAAAAGTAATATGCAATTTTTGCATTATACTCCTACTCACACGCACACAAGTGAGGATTATTGAGAAGTTTATTGGGGAGGCGGGGTGAGCAGGGCGGGAGTAAAAAATATGCCATGTGAAATGATATTCATAACACATGGCATACATTAACTGATTACTTCTTGTCTTGATAAGGTGAATCGCTAAAACCTTTGTTTCGTAATTTAGAAACTAATTTATTTAACATTGGGGTGAAAGTTCTCTTAAATATCAAAGAACTACCAAACCATTTTACCAAAGAGGGACTTATTGTATAATATGTTTTTATAAAACATTTTCCTAATAAGTAGTTGTTCAATGTGTTATCTCGGAAACGGCGGAGAATCCACACTTCGGGGCAATCGTATGAACCATAGATAGACGTGGCAATATAACACCCCCCGTCTCCGACATTAGTTTGAATTTCTGGTTCTCGGTATGTTGGATCATACTTCTGAATTTTTTGAACATAAGTTTCAATGTCTTTAATGTTTCCTTCTTTATCTTGTAAGAATTTTACATACTCCTTGTGTATATCGATTGCTGTTTGCCAAGAAAGCGCTGCTGTGCTACCACATTCTTCCCCAAACTTAACAATAACCAAATTACCAAAAGAATACATAATTTCAGCAGCCGCAGCAGCATTATATATATATTCTTGTAAATAATCAGCTCGTATTTGTAAGTCTATGTCATAGTAGTGTTGTTTTGCTGCGTTAAAAAGCATTGTTGATATAGTCATTAAATCAACATAAATCCCTATAAGAGTGTTATTTTGGTTATCTTTATCAACATTACTTTTTATTAATTCAAGCACAGCTTCTTCACAATTAACAATTGAGTATGCAGCAGAATGTATCTCTCCAATTTTACACTGCATTGCTTGAAAATATGTCACATAAAATGTTGCCTCCCAACTATTAGGGTCTTTCACAAGTATCATATCATAATACTTGTAAGCACTTTCACTATTATTAGTTTCTTTTGCTCGTCTCGCGATTTGATAAAGATTTGCAAGTTCGTCAGATGTGTCAACCTTAACGGTTCCTTGGATCAACAACTTTTGCGCATCTTCAACCTTTACTTTGCTACCGCAATAAGAACAGAAACCTTCAGTTCTTTCATTGTCTAATTGAATTGATGCACCACAATTGGGGCACTTTGCATTTACTACACTCATGATGAATAATATATTTTGTAAGGGTTATTTGATTAAATGTTAGGAATCGGAGGAGGGCAATTTGTGCGCAAATTAAATTCAGGGAATGTATTTAGGGGCATCCAATTGCTCATGCCTGCCTTCCATGCTAATAAGGATAATTTGCTTGCGTCGTTAGTGATAAAAGCCGTGATTTGCTCCTTTGTGTAAGGACCATTTTGTTGTCCGTTAATCACCAAATAGTAGAGTTCGCATTGCGGGATGGGAGGTATGTTATTGTTGGATAACACTTGGTCACCAATTTGCTTACCCATATTTAATGATGCCCCCAATCCTAATCCGGCATTGATAAAGGCAGCACCTGCACCGCTTTCATTCTCAGCTGCTTTATCCATAACATCAAATGAACGCTCCAAGGAGTAATTATCACGTCCAACAATTTGAAGTCTCGCTGAAAGATTCTTAGCTTTCTTTAATTCGTTGATGCTAGCGTCATTTTCAGGAACATTAATAGAAATGATATTAAAGAGTAGGATTTCTAAACCATAGTCCGCAAAGACAGGTGCCAATTCCTTTTGACTATAAGAGGATATTTCTTGAAGGTGAGTTGATATATCTAAGATTGAAATCTTGTCGTTGATAATCTTCTTCGCAATGATATCCGTGAGTTTAGTAAGCAACATACCTCTGAAATAAGATTGTAAGGTTATCTCATCAAAGAAGGGCATATTGCCCACCAATTGCTTAAGAAATTTGTCGGAATCGCTCACGCGGAAACCATATTGTCCGTACGCTCTAACCGGAACAATGATTCCGTATTTAGGGTCTTCAAGTTGAATGGGCGTTTCTGTACCCCATTTTAGATTTAGTCGGGTTATTGTTGAAACGAACCAAACATCTGCTTGAAAGGGCGAATCCCCTCCGAATGGTAGGTTGACAAGCTTATTTAATAATGGGATATTATTGGTCTTAAGGGTGAATGTACCTTCTGTAAACTTGTCACAGATTTGCCCCCCCTTTGCAAAATATGCGACCTGTCCAGGATAGACCACTAATTGAGATCCCCAACGCAAATCACACGATGGGAATTTATGAACAATAACACCTTCTTGTTGTTCATACTTTACGACATCAATAATCGCCATAGTTTATTCTATAAAATTGTAACAGAATGAATGAACTATTGAGAGATTTTGACAACACCTCTTTCGCATAAAGACACAAAAAAAGCGTGAAGCTCAGCACATTTGCTCGCTCCACATTCTGAGGCTCCTGAGAATTGCCCACCTTGTCGGAAACGAGCAACGCCAAAAACCCCACGCAGATATGTATCACAAATACTCAATACCTATATCTTGTTGGCATAAATATACACCAACTACCATACGGTTAATCAAGCATGTAGAAACACACCATGGGGCATTCACGTTGCTTAGTTTTTAACAAGGTCTATGAAATTTTCTCAGGATTTCAGAATGTCAAAACCTAAGCGTAGTAAACGCCATTATTTATGTATCATACCACAATCCCACTCTTCTCTCTTACGAAAAGCATTGGGCATGAGATGTTGCAAATTTACAATTTTTCAATTTAACATCTACAAATTGACAAGAAAAACTGATAGGAAACAAATTACAGTTGGATTACACCAATCGCATACGTACCTGCCAAATAAATTTCGCATCGCACGACAAGTGAATTACCACTCCGCAAGGTATTTCTCCTTTCTCCTCTCTCCTTTCTCCTTTAATTTTCGTACCTTTGTCCCAATCAAACAATACAACCACATCTTTATGATGTGAAGATTTGAATATTGGGTGTTAAACGTATGACGGACAAAAACAACGAGATAATAATCTATCAATCTGAGGACGGACTAGTTGCCCCCCCGAAGTGGTGTGTGCAAAATTTGCACATACCACTCGGCATGGTGCTAATTCATGCGCGAATCAACCTGTGCAAAAATTGCACAAGTTCAAATAAATGAAAGTTTGTCTTCTATTTAATGCCGAATTAAATCGTACCTTTGTCAAGTCATTAACAAATTCTCTGATATGAAAAATTGGAATATTGGAATATTAACACTGGCGACGCTTGCGGAACCGATGGTGGCTGAGGAGCGTGCGGATGTGGAACCGTATTTGAAGATGCGCCCGAATGTGGTGATGATTTATGCCGACGACCTCGGGTTTGGCGACTTGGAGTGCTATGGCGCTAAGGGCGTGCAAACACCGAATGTCAACCGCCTCTCGGAGAATGGGGTGCGCTTTACGAATGCGCATGCCGTGGCGGCTACGAGTACGCCTTCGCGCTACTCCTTGCTCACGGGTCAGTATCCTTGGCGCAAGGCGGGTACGGACGTTGCGGCGGGAGATGCGGGCATGATTATTGCGCCCGAGCAGACGACGGTGGCCGATGTATTTAAGGAGGCGGGCTACAGGACGGCGGCCTTCGGTAAGTGGCACCTCGGACTCGGGGCGGAAACGGGCAAGCAGAATTGGAATGCACCCATCACGCCTGCCTTGGCGGACATTGGTTTTGACTATTCTTACATCATGGCGGCTACGGCGGACCGTGTGCCTTGTGTGTTTATTGAAAACGGGGCGGTAGCGAATTATGACCCTTCGGCGCCCATTTATGTGAATTATAATAAGAACTTTGAGGGCGAACCTACGGGAGCTGCTAACCCCGAATTGTGCTATAACTTGAAGTCGAGCCACGGCCACGACCAATCCATCGTGAACGGCATTGGGCGCATTGGTTACATGAAGGGTGGCGGTAAGGCGCTTTGGAAGGATGAGAACATTGCGGACAGCATCACGGTGCACGCCGTGGACTTCATCAAGGAGCAGGGAGAGGCGCCCTTCTTCATGTACTTCGCTACGAACGACGTTCACGTGCCTCGCTTCCCCCACCCTCGTTTCCGCGGACAGAGCGAAATGGGTTTGCGTGGCGATGCCATCGTTCAGTTTGACTGGAGCGTGGGCGAGATTGTACGTGCGCTCGAAGAGCAGGGTTTGCTTGAAAATACGGTGATTATCCTCACGAGCGATAATGGTCCCGTGCTTGACGATGGATACGTTGATCAGGCAGAGGAACTCGTGGGCGAGCATAGTCCTACGGGCGGTTTGCGAGGCGGTAAGTATAGCGCCTATGAGGGTGGCACACGCGTGCCGTTCATCATTCATTGGCCCGCCGTGATTAAGGAGCAGGCGGTGAAGAGTGCGCTCGTTTCGCAAATTGACTTCCTCGACGTGATGGCACGCATTGCGGGCGCGAGCGATGGTGAAGCACGCTCCGCGGACGGTATGCCTGGAGAAGTGGCGACTTGGTTTGGCAATGACGAAAAGGGACGTGCGTTTGCCATGGGCATGGCGCAGAATCACACCCTCACGCTTCGCACGGAGAGTTGGAAATTTATCGAACCCAAGGGCGGAGCGGCAATGATTCCGTGGGGTCCGAAGATTGAGACAGGCTATTCTACGAATCCGCAGATTTTTGCTTCCGTGAATGGTGAGTTTGACGAAACCGTGAATCAGGCTACGGCGCATCCCGAGGTGGTGAACAACCTTACGAGTCAGTTGGAGATGATTCGCAACCGCAAATACGATGCTATCACCATCATTGCCGAAGCGGGCGAAACGATTGACTTGACACCCTATTTCGGCGCTTTGGAAGGTGCGGTAGTGAGTGGCGACTTTATGGAGCAGGATGCTACAGACCTCCGAAATGTGAGCGTTAAGGCGGACGTGAGCGAGGGTTCGCATATGGGCGTTGTGGCGCTTGCTGACGGCACAATACGCCTCTTCTCCGTCATCATCAACCCCGATTTTCACGGAGCGTACCACATCAATTACAACGGCAATCCCCTGTTTATCGGTTACAACACGACGCACGACAATAGCGGGAGTGAGGGGTTTAAACTCATCTCGCCCGACCACTATTCCACCACCGCCGCGGGCGATGAAATCTGCATCGTTGAGCCCTCGGGAGCGGGGTTTACGCTCTCAATGCAGGGCAAGGTGCTTCAGGAGCCCAAACTCACCAAGTGGGGGCACATTATGTTCTCAGACAATGAGACGGAGGCGGGTATCTACCTTTTTGAAGAAACTTCTACCGCCGACGTGTATAAAATCAGAAGCAGTAGCGAGGGTATCAATTACATGAACGTGTATCGCGAACACGGTGTGGCGGGCAACGACAAGGCCACCAAGGCGGGACTTGCCACCTACACCATTGAGGAGGTTGCCACCTTTCCCCTAACCCTCTCCGAAGGGGGTATGGCGGCATTGTGCTTGCCTTTCAACGTAGTGATTCCCGAGGGTGTCATTGCCTACGACGCCACGTTGAGCGACATCAAGGCGGAAGAAGCGGGCAATTACACATGCACCATGCAAGCCCTTGCCCACCCTGGCGAAACACTCAAGAGCGGCACTCCCGCCATCGTTAATGGGAGTGCGGGTACGTATCAGTTCGTCATCACCATGTCGGATAGCGAAGTAGTGAGTGCACTCCCCGCCTCCTTACTGAAGGGCAACTACGTGGCGAGCACCCTCTCGCAAAGCGGCGAATCGAAGAAATTCATCCTTGCGGAAAAGGCATTCCAAACCTTCGACGGCACCACAAACCTCCCCGCCAACCAATGCTGGTTAGAGTGTGACCTCGCGCAAGCCTCCGCACTCGCCATTGCCTTCCCCGACCCTACCCACATCGAAGGCATTACCGCACAACCCAACTCCACACCTTCCACCATCTTCAACACCGCAGGCCAACGCCTCACCACTCCACAAAGAGGCATCAACATTATTGACCAAAAGAAGGTGATGGTGAAGTAAAGGGAGGAACTTTTAGAGTACAGAGAACAGAGTACAGAGTACAACTACCATGCGGGATGAAAACGCCCTGTAAGGGCATAATCTACATAGCGAAGGGCAACGCCCTGGACAGAGTACAACTACCATGCGGAGTGAAAACGCCCTGTAAGGGCATAATCTACATAGCGAAGGGCAACGCCCTGGACAGAGAACAGAGAGATTTTCTCATTAATTAAATAACACAATTTAGACATCCACATTGCCGAAAAACATGGTGATGTGGATGTTTTTTATTCGGGGATATGCCTTACCTTTCATCTTGAAACTCTTAAAAAACTATAAATATAGCAGTCAAATACTATTTTTATCGTAGAAAAGTTTTGGGATTGATTATTTACTACTATATTTGCCGTAGAAAACAAAATAACACAATCATAAGACGTATGAAACAGAAGAATTTGACGAAGGCAGAATTGCAATTGATGAACATACTTTGGGCAAAAGGTGAAGCCACCGTTAGCGAAATTATTGAGGAAATGGGCGAACCGAAGCCAGCTTACACCACGGTGCTCACCGTGATGCAGGTATTGACGCGCAAGGAAGTTGTTTTTCCCGAGCGCCGAGGCAAGGCACACGTGTTCCGCCCCCTACTCTCGCGCGAAGAATACATCAACGGCTTCATGCACGAAACGCGCGACACGCTCTTCCACGGTTCGCTCCGCAACTTCCTCTCTTATTTCGTAAAGAGCGAGAAGTTGAGCAAGGAAGAACTTCAGGAGATTCTTGAAGAAATCAATGGAGAGAAGTAAACGGAATTACACAAGAGATATTAAACCCATTCAACGAATTTCTCCCGCTCCATGATAAGTTCATTCTATCCCCTGCTCTACGGCTATGCCAGCATGTTGCTCGTGTCCGTTTTGCTGGTGGCTTTCTACCTCATATTCCTCTCCAGGAAGCACTCATTTCGCTTCCAACGCAATTACTTGCTCGCCATTCCCGTGGTGTGCTTGTTGCAGGTGGGCGCTTACTTCGCGAAGTCTTATTTTGAGGCACAACAAGCGCCCGAAGTCTTAACAATGACGCAATCGGAAGCGGATGCTTACCTCGTGGCGCATCCCGAGGCAGTGATGCAACAAGAGGTAATCCCGACACTCCCCGAACCGCAAGGGGCAACAGAAATACCCAGCGAGGAAGTTGCTCCAACGAAAGCGCCAACCGTCATTTCATTTACCGAAGCGTCCTTGCGCACAGCCCTCTGTATCTCCCTCCCTGCGGTGTCTGCCGTCTTGCTCCTCATGATCATAGTGCCCCTCGTGCAATTGCGCTTCAAGATGCGCAAACTCTCGTTCGAGGGTGATAGTTCCAACGGCAATATCCTGCGTGCGGCGTGGATACAAACGCCCTTCTCCTTCGGGCGCACCATCTTCTTGCCCATGGGGCGCACTCCCGATGAAGAGCGCCTCTTTATCCTTCACGAACAAGCCCACATCGCTTGCCGACATTACATTGACGTTTGGGCGATAGAGTTACTCACGCGCCTCATGTGGTTCAACCCCGTGCTTTGGATGGTGCGCAAAATGCTGCGCGACCTTCACGAATTTGAAGCCGACCGTCTCGTGCTTGAACAAGGCACGGACGCATACGCCTACCAAGGCCTCCTCGTGAGCGAAGCCTCGGAGGATTGTACCATCATTGCGAACGGCTTCAACAATTCCTTCATCCGCCGTCGCATTAAGGAAATGAAGCGCACCAAGCGCGTAGGCATTAGTCGCTTCGGCAAACTCCTTACCGCCTTTTGGGTAATTATACTTACGGGCGCTACGGTTGCCTTTGCCCTACCCCAAAAGCCTGCTACGATTGTGCAAGTCATGAGAGAGACTCACGTTATGGGCGTGGACACCTGCTATGTGGAAGAAAGCGCAATCCCACCGCAAGTAACCATAACGCAACCCTCATACGTCGTACACATGAATAGGGACTCTACGGAGATTACACACATCGTCTTCGAAGAGCAGAACAGCACGTATTCACAACGCTTTATCATCAAAATCCCAGCTCGCTCAAAAAAAGAAGCGACTGAGATTTCGAGTCACATACAAAATCAGGTGCAAACCGCGCTCAGATTGGCAGAGGTGGATAAGTTGCTCCAAGATGTTGCGCAAGCACCAACCACTCCCTCTCCCGCGCCTCAACAAGAGGCGAATAAGGAAATACCACAAAGCACCTCCACCGAATACGAATTTCCCACCCACGACCACAACGGTTGGCGCTATGTCATGGACCTTCCCTTGCACGCCCCCAATGACCAACGTCGCATGTGGATTCGCCACGAGGGAAACGAAACCCACATCACCTTTGCGAAGTACATCAGTAGCGACGA
Source organism: Alloprevotella sp. (assembly GCA_045657925.1). Taxonomy (GTDB): domain Bacteria; phylum Bacteroidota; class Bacteroidia; order Bacteroidales; family Bacteroidaceae; genus Alloprevotella. Next base: position 12,137 of record JAZOUA010000020.1, read on the forward strand.
CGAAATCGTGCGCTTCGGAGGCCCCGATAGTTACATTGTTGACCCTACCACAGGTTACCATTACAAAGCCCGCCGTAGCATTCCCGCCTACGCCTGGCATTACTTCCACGTCAAAGGCATGAAGGGAAAAACCGTGGACATCACCGTGGTCTTTCCTCGCATCCACGACACTGCCCAATGGATTTCACTCTACCAAGTTACCTCACATTTGCAGAGTGGCGAGCGAATCAACGTAAAGCAATATTTGCAGAAATAAAAAATAAAAAACCATGAAGAGATTTCTGTTCCCCCTTATAACCCTTCTTCTCATCACGTCATGCGGTCCTAAGTATTACATTGTGGCCGAGCGCGATGAACAAGGCAAAATCCTCTCCGTAAGAGAAATGACGGAGGCTGAAAAAGCGGAGACAATGCGTCTGCAAAAGAACGCACTGACTTACGACACCGTCCCCAACTTCCGCCTTGCCACACTCAAAAAGCCTGCCGAGAATTACGACCCCGAGGATTACAACACCTTTGCCGTCTATACCCATCCACACACCGTGGCACCCTTACAGAGTCCACAAGGCACGGACAATTTAGCGATATGGTGCACCAAGGATGCCACCTACCTCGCTATCGTGGACGAACAAATGTGGACAAGCAGATACCATCAAACATCCAAAGATGTTCACCTACGCGATAGTCGAACAGGCAAAACCTACCCCATCATCAAACTCTTGGGTTACCCCTTGGATCAGGTCTTTTGGATAGAAGGTGTGCCGGGCGAATGGCGTTGTCGCGTCCTTGTCTTCCCACCTCTCCCCAAGCAATGCACAACCATTGACATCATCTTCGACGGTCCTAAACCCAAGCACGTAAAAGGCACTACAGGTTGGGGCATTCGCAAATCTCTTTACAAAATTCCCGTCAGCACACTTCAAGCACAACAACACATCGCCACGTTTAAGGAAACCGTGGTCGTAGAATAAACGCATACGCATCAACAAATCTGGGGAGCGGAAGTCCCTAACACCTCCGTTCCCTTTTTCTCCCACCGATGTACTATAAAAATAGTATGACACAAAACGATATTCCACTTACCAAAAATTAAGTCGGACATAATTAAAACTAAGTCAGACTTAATTTGAATGAAGTGCCTACTAGTTTTAGGGAGTTCAAAGTTTATTTTGACTTGCTTGGGAATGGTATTTTATAAACCTGATTTTCAGAAACAAATGAGAAAGGAACTTGCAGATGCCCACCATTTAGGGATAAGCATTCTTTCATGACGCTGAAGGCGTCACCGCTCAATAACCAGGGTGTTTGAGCGAAGCGAATACCCCTGGTTGCGAGACATTGATGAGATGCACCCTGACGGGGTGCCCCAGCGCATGCTCCTACTAATGGGGCACACCCTTCGGGGTGCATCGATGGGGAGTACCCACATCCCTGGGTATTCGCTATGCTCAAACCCAGGGTTACTGAGCGGAGACGCTTTCAGCGTCTAACGGACACTTTGAAAACACCGATTTATTACCCTACCCCAAAAAATATAAAATTTCCCTAAAAAATCTGTCACAAAAAAGCCTCTCCCTCGTTTTATAATTAGAAACACTTAACGCATAATTTTCATGAAACACCTACTCCCCCTCCTCATTGCGCTCTTCGCCCTCTCGGCACAGGCGCAAACCTTCAAGTTCAGCGTGAAGGGCACCATCGTTGAAGAAGGTACGAAGGACGCACTTCCCATGGTGAAAGTGCAACTCCTCACCACCGACTCCGTACGTGAATCGCACGCCACGACCAACGAAGAAGGCGCCTTTCTGCTCAAAGCCAAAAAGGCGGGCAAGTACATTGTCTGCGCCGAAATGGTGGGTTTCGAACCCCTCTATCACAATGTGGAGTTTACCTCCAAGAAAACCGCTATCGACCTTGGCACACTCACGCTCACGGCTGAATCTTACCAGTTGGACGAAGCGCAAGTCACCGCCCTCTCGCGCATGATGACCGTGAAGGCCGACACCCTTCTGTTTAACACCAAAGCTCTGCGCCTTCCGCCCAACGCTTCGCTCGCCGCAATGATGAAGGAGTTGCCTGGCATTTCCATTGACAAAGACGGCAACCTCACCTTTCAGGGCAAGACGGTGAGTCAGATTCTCGTGGACGGCAAACCCTTCTTCGGCGATGTGAGTACGGCACTCGCCAACATGCCTACCGACGCCGTGAAGGATGTGAAGATGTATGAGAAGACGGACGAGGAGAAGGAGTTTCGTGGCGAACTCGACACGGACAAGGCTACCGTGGTTGACCTCACGATTAAGGACGAATATAAGTCGTCGTGGATGGCCAACATCGACCTCGGCGCAGGCACTCACGACCGCTACATCGGCAAGGTGTTTACCACGAACTTCACCGACCGCCGTCGCACCGCCATCTTTGGGCAAGTGAACAATGTCAGCCAGAATCAGAGTGTGGACGAAAACGGCAATTGGACCTATTGGGGCGGACTCAACGGCATCTACACCTATCGCAAGGCGGGCGCCATGCTCCAGTGGGACAACGGCAAGGGCAACAAGGAAGCGGGCAACTTGCGCGTGAATGGTAACGTCAACCTTTGGCACAACGACCAAACGACCATCACCGACAACAACAATGAAACCTTCCTCGGAGGCGGAAAGTCGCAATACGGCTTTGCCCACGCCGAGCAAAAGGCGCATCGCGTAGGTGGAGATGCGAATGCCACGCTCACGTACAACATCGACTCGCTCAACCGCATCTACTTGCGTGCCAACTATTCGTATAACGCCAACGATAGTAAGAGCCAATCCTTCTCATCCACCTATCACGAAGCGCCCACCGACAATGGCAACTTGGCGGGTAGCCTCATGGCGAACGACGTTCCCGAAGCGCTCCGCCAGCAAGCGGTAAATGCACAACGTAGTGCGGGATTAAGCACGTATAACAACCACCGTATGGGCTTCTACGGCAACTATACGCACGTGTTCCAAAAGGCAGGACGCACCATCGACTTTTACGTTACGGGGAATTACAACACTACGGACAACGAAAGCGACGCCTTGCAACATTACCGCTACTTCCGCCCCGACGCTCCGCGCCCCGAATTGACCAACCGCCAATTCACGTATGGTCCCAGCGATAATTATTACTTGACGGGCGAAGTGAGTTACATCGAACCCTTGAGCAAGCACCTGAAACTCAAGGCAACTTATAACTACACGCACGAGAAGAAGAACAACCGCCACGACCTTTACCAGCTTGACCGCTATGATTACTATGCCAACCCCAACGTGCCCGTAGGTTTCCGCCCCACTCCGGGCGACTCGTTAGAGTTCGTGCGCAATGTGGAAAACTCCACGTTCTCCGACCTTTACAACAATGCCCACCGCGTAGTTTTGCGCCTTCAGGGGCAATGGGATAAGGTGGATATGGCGATTTCTCCGTTGGTAACGCTCAATAATGAGAATCTGTATTATCAGAAGGGTAAGGACTTCTTTGCCCCCACCCGCACATCGGCGCATTGGAACCTCTTCGGGACATTGAAGTATAAGTTTGACGCTCAAAACTACATTCAACTCAATTATCAAGGTTCTACCTTCCGCCCCTACCTCCAAGAACTGCTCCCCATTAGCTACACGGGCGACCCGATGTCGGAAGAGGTGAACAATCCTGACTTGAAGACGGGATGGTATAACAACATTAACTTCTCCAGTCGCTTCTTCAACACGAAGCGTGGTGACTCCTACAATGTGTGGGGCGGATTCAGCCAATCGTCTAATGACGTAGTGACCACCATGCAGATTGACCCCGCAACGGGCTTCACACGTTACAACAAGAAGAACGTGAATGGCGGTTACCACACGTGGGGTTCGGTAGGCACAGAGCAACCGCTCGACACGGCGCGCCATTGGACGCTCACCTCAAACCTCTACATGAGTTACGACCACTCTACGGGATTTGTAGGCGCCATGGGCAACGACCTCGGACTTTCCAGCATCAACAATGTTAACACCACCGCGCGCCTCGGACTTCGCTATCGCAAGGACATTTGGAGCGTGTCGCTCAACGGGATGTACGAAGGGCGCTACACTCGCTATAAGGAAACACCTCAGTACAACCAGGACGGCCATACCTACGAAGTCATCCTCTCGCCACAAGTGGACCTCCCCTTCGGCATGAAGATTAACTCTCAGTGCATCTTCTACACCCGCACGGGTTTCTCCGACCCCATGCTCAATCACGACCAATGGATTATCAACGGCTCCGTCTCGCAAACCTTCCTGAAGGATAAGTCACTCACCCTCCAACTCGAAGTCACCGATCTGCTGAAAGAACGCACCTCGGAATTCAGCCACCTCAGCGCCACCTCGCGCACCTTCAGCCGCACCGAATGCTTCCTCAGCTACGTCATGCTCCATGCGATTTATCGCCTCAATCTTGGGGGTAAGAAATAAGGAAAAGCTGCCGCAATTTGCGTACGAATCCTTAAATTAAAGTGAATTAATAATCCTCTACTTCTTCATTGCGGTAGCAAGAGAGGAGGCGACACACCCCGTGCCGTCTCCTTTTTCTTTACATGAAATAAAAAGTCTGTAAAAAAATTGAAGGATTTATACCTTCAAAAAAAGAAAATCTGTAATTTTGCTTTTGAAAGTATGATTTACCTTTTTAACTAAAATAAGACAATGAAAGCTTTAGTCAAGAAAGAAGCCCAGAAGGGTATTTGGTTGGAAGAAGTTCCCATGCCCGAAGTTGGCGTGAACGACGTTCTCATCAAGATTAAGAAGACTGCTATTTGCGGTACTGACTTGCACATCTACAAGTGGGACGAATGGAGCCAAAAGACTATTAAGACTCCCATGACCATTGGTCACGAATACGTAGGCGTTGTAGCCGAAGTAGGTCCCGGAGTGCGTAATATTAAGGTGGGCGACCGCGTAACGGGTGAAGGTCACATCGCTTGTGGTCATTGCCGTAACTGCCGCCGTGGTTTGCAACACATTTGTGAAAACAGCATCGGCGTAGGCGTAAACCGTGATGGTGCATTTGCGGAATACCTCTGCATCCCCGAATGCAACGTGGTAAAGCTCGACGATCGTATCTCTGACGATATGGCGGCTATCATGGACCCCTTCGGTAATGCTACTCACACTGCCCTTTCTTTCCCCCTCCTCGGCGAAGACGTATTGATTACAGGTGCTGGTCTTATCGGTACAATGGCTACGGCAATCGCTAAGTTTGCAGGTGCGAAGAACATCGTGGTGACTGACCTCAGCGACTATCGCCTTGAAATTGCGAAGAAGATGGGTGCTACTCACACCGTAAACGCTTCAAAGGGTGAAACTGTAGCAGGAGCAATGGAACAGCTCGGCATCCGTGGTTTCGACGTTGGTCTTGAAATGTCAGGTTCTCCCATCGCTTTCCGCGACATGGTGAGCAACATGTACAACGGTTCAAAGATTGCACAGCTCGGTATCCTTCCTCCCACAACTACAGTTGACTGGAGCGAAATCATCTTCAAGGCTCTCACAATTAAGGGTATTTACGGCCGCGAAATGTGGGAAACTTGGTACAAGATGGAGCAGATGCTCATCTCAGGCCTCGACCTCACTCCCGTTATCACACACAAGTTCCCCATTGCCGACTTCCAAAAGGGCTTCGACATCATGGAATCTGGTCAGTGTGGTAAGGTTATCCTTGAATGGGACTAATCCGTCATTACTTATAATTAAAGGCGCATCCTTAGTGGGTGCGCCTTTATTGTTAGTGGAGGAAAGTCGGAGAGATCGTAGGGTTCAGAATTATCGGAGGAGTCGGAGTTATCAGAGCATTCAAAGATTCTCAAAAAAAATCGGAGCAATCAGTTGTTGCTGAATGCTCCGATAAATTTTACTTCTTGAACAAACGGAAGATTTCGCCAATCCAAAGCACAACGGATGTGCCGAAGATGCAGATGAGCCAATCGTTCATTGAGAGCGGCGCTACGTTAAACATGGTGCCACCAAGCGTAACGATTGCAATCTGACCGAGCACGATGACTACGGCAATGCTTACGAAGGAGTTGCAACCCTTGAAGTGGAGCGCTGAAGCACCCGTGAGGTAAGCGCGAGCGTTGAACATATTCCAGAATTGGAACATCACGAAGAGGGTGAACATCAAACTACGTTCGTAGGGCGAAACGCCTGATTGGGGAGCAAGTGCTGAAAGGTTCAACAAATCGGCGAACGACTTAATATCGTATGTGTTTGTCACATAAGCTAATCCCAAAATGAGCACCGTAAAGATGAGTCCTACGGAGAGGATATTTGCCCACATCGCCTTGTCAATAATGAAGTCTTCACGCTTACGGGGAGCGTCCTTCATCACCGTCATAGAGGGAGGAAGTGAAGCAAGCGCCATAGCCGCAAAGGTGTCCATGATGAGGTTCACCCAAAGCATCTGCGTTACGGTGAGGGGCGTTTCCATACCGAGAAGGGCACTGATGAGCACGATGAAACATGCCGCCATAGTGACCGTCATTTGGAAGAGGATGAAGCGCTGGATGTTGCGATAGAGCGAGCGTCCCCACATCACGGCACGCGTAATGCTGGCAAATGAATTATCGACAATCGTAATATCACTGGCTTCCTTAGCTACGCTTGTGCCGTCACCCATAGAGAGACCTACGTGAGCCGCCTTAAGCGCGGGAGCATCGTTCGTACCATCACCCGTCACGGCAACCACTTGACCGAGGCGCTGAAGCGTTTCTACGAGGCGCTTCTTATCCATGGGACGTGCACGTGCAATAATGCGAAGGTCAAGGATGCGCTCTTCGAGTTCGGCATCGGTGAGTTCGGCAAATTCAGGACCTGTGATGAGGTTGCGTTCGGTAGACTTTTCCGTCCAAATACCGATTTGGCGACCAATTTCGCGCGCCGTACCGGGAGTGTCGCCCGTTACGATAGTCACGTTAATACCTGCGCTCAAGCAATCGCCTACGGCGGCGGGAACATCGCTACGAACGGGGTCGGCAATTGCTACAACACCGAGGAAGGTGAGGTTCTTAGCTTCCACCACCTTATCATTAAAGGTAGCATCGCCCTCTTCCAACACTTGGTAAGCGAAACCAAGCGTACGCATGGCGAGGTTCTGATAATTGAGAAGCATGGCGTCGAGCGTTTCCTTCGTCACATTGCCAAGACTCTGCTTACACAAAGCAAAGACGTATTCGGGAGCACCCTTGACGTAAAGCACCTTCTTGTTCAACTTTGAAGAATGCACCACGGTAGCCATATACTTGCGCTCCGTAGAGAAGGGCAATTCGGCAATGTACTCGGCATCGGAACGCATCTTCATAAAATCAACACCCTGAGCGCGGAGCCAAAGGATGAGTGCACCTTCCGTAGGATTACCGAGTGCACGGGGCTTTTCGCCCGTGAGGTCAAGCGTTGCGGTAGAGTTAACGGCAATACCTTCGGCAATGATTTCCGACATTTCATCGGTGCCTAATTGCTGGGCTTCGGGAAGACCGAAGAAGCGTGTTTCGTGAATCTGCATGAGGTTTTGCGTGAGCGTACCCGTTTTGTCGGTACAAATCACGGTCGTTGCACCCATCGTTTCACACGCATGCATCTTACGCACCAAGTTATTCGTCTTCAACATGCGACGCATGCTGTAAGCAAGACTCAACGTTACGGCCATAGGGAGACCTTCGGGCACAGCTGCTACAACGAGCGTCACCGCCACCATGAGTGTTTCGAGCATGTGGCTGAGGAAGAGCATCGTGTCAAATTCGCCACCCCAAGGGAAGGCTATAAGGCGTGCGATAAGAATGATACCCGCAAAGGTGTAACTGATTTTTGAAATCTTATTTGCGAGTCCGTCAAGCTGCTCATTGAGGGGCGTCTTCACGCTATTGTCAATCTGTGCAGCTACAAACACCTTACCATTCTCAGTTTGGTCGCCCACGGCAAACACACGCGCTACGCCGTGACCTTCCATCACCGTTGTGCCACGCATTACGTGGTTAGAGGGGAAAGTAGCTTCTTCATCAAATTCCTCCTTGAGGATGGTCTTTCGGCAAAGGGGTTCGCCCGTAAGCGTTGATTCGTTGAGCGCCATGGCCGATGCTTCAAGCAATTCGGCATCTGCGGGCACTTCGTTACCCGTTGAGAGAACTATGATGTCGCCCACTACGATGTCCTTCTTTGCCACCTCCGTTGTGTTACCACCACGAATGACTTGCACGGGTTCGTCATCGTTCACCTGATTGAGCAATTCAAATTCCTTGTCGGCCTTCATTTCGAAGTAGAAAGAAAGTCCTGTGGCAAGGAGAATGGCTACGATGATACCGATGGGTTCGAGGAATACTTCCATACCCGTCCCTTCATGACCGAAGAATTCGTAGAAGGAAATACCTACCGACACTACCGCCGCCACAATCAGAATGCGAATGAGGGGGTCGGCAAACTTGCCGAGGAACTTCACCCAGAGCGACTCCTTTGCGGGAGGCGTCAAAATATTTGCGCCGTGCTTGGCGCGACTCTCTGCCACTTCGGCTTCAGAGAGCCCTTTATAAATCTCTTTTTCTTGCATAGAAGTTTTTGAGGTTCAAGGCCGTGAGTAGCCTATCCCCTATTTAACCATTGTATTTTTCTAACATTTCTGCCATCTCCTGCTGGAGTTCGCGTGCCTTTTCTCCCGCTACTTCAGCAAAGCGCTCTGTTGTGTCGGCATAGATGATGCCACGGCTTGAATTAACGAGCAAACCGCAATCCTTAGTCATGCCGTACTTGCACACATCCTCAAGCGAACCGCCCTGTGCACCTACACCAGGCACGAGGAGGAAGTGGTTGGGGGCAATCTTACGGATGTCTTCAAAGAGTTTGCCCTGAGTAGCACCTACGACATACATCATCTGCTCGTCGTTAGCCCATTGCTGAGAGGTGCGCAACACCTTTTCAAACAAGCGTTCGCCTTCAGCATCCTGCATGAGCTGGAAGTCATGAGAACCCTTGTTGCTTGTGAGCGCCAAGAGGATTACCCACTTGCCTTCATACTGGAGGAAGGGAGTCACAGAGTCTTCGCCCATGTAGGGAGCCACGGTGAGCGAATCGATATCCATTTCCTCGAAGAAGCAACGCGCATACATCGCTGAAGTGTTACCGATGTCACCACGCTTAGCGTCGGCAATGATGAACTGATCGGGATAGTTCTGCTTGATGTAGTTTACAGTCTTTTCAAACGCAATCCAACCCTGAAGGCCGAAGCATTCGTAGAACGCCAAGTTGGGCTTATACGCCACCGTGTAAGGAGCAGTAGCGTCAATAATAGCCTTATTAAATTCGAAGATGGGGTCTTCAGCGTCTAAGAGATGCTTGGGCATCTTCTTCAAGTCAGTGTCGAGACCTACGCAAAGGAAAGACTTCTTCGCACGGATGTTGTCGATAAGTTGTTGCTTAGTCATAGCTATGAAATAATTTTTAGAGGTCCACATAGAGGCGGACGCTTCGTGATTTATTATAAATATTGTGTGCAAATGTACAAAATAGTTGCTTGTTGAGGGAAAGAATCTGTAGAAATTTAAGTAAGTTTGCACTAAATTTAACAACGTAAAGAATTTATTGCGAAATCCATTTCGCACCTGTTTGTCCATACGTTGAAAAAAACGCTATAAAACATGTCAAAGAAGCAAGATTACCTTCGCAACAATCAAGAGTTTCTCACCGCAAAAGCACAAGAGGAGGGCGTAAAGTCACTCCCTGGCGGAATCCTCTATAAAGTTATTGCCGAAGGGACGGGAACCACCTGCCCCACCCTTCGTAGCATCGTTTGTGTGCACTACCGCGGCACGCTCATCAACGGCCGTGAATTTGACAATAGTTACGATCGTGGCTACCCCGAAGCATTCCGCTTGAATGAAGTTATTGAAGGGTGGCAAATAGCACTCAGCCACATGCATGCGGGCGACAAATGGGATATTTACATCCCCTCAGAGAAAGGATATGGGAAGCGCTCTTCAGGCCCCATTCCGGGCGGATCTACTTTGATTTTTGAAGTAGAATTAATTAGCATTAGCTAACTCATTATAAAACTTATTTTAAGCATATTACAAATTTTTACTAAAGAATTTCATGAATAAGAATAGAGCACTCCCCCTCTTCTACATTCTTTCCATTTTCCTCCTCTTTCTTATGCCCTCATGCAGCAGTAAAACGACCATGGGATACGGTGACGGAATTGACATTTCTCACCATCAGGGCAACATCGACTGGAAGCTACTCTCACGCCATAAGAATCTAAAATTCGTCTACATTAAAGCCACCGAGGGAGGCACGTATCAAGACCCGAAATATAACGAATATCTCAAGCAAGCACGACGTCGTGGGATGAAGGTGGGAAGTTACCATTTCATGCGAACAACGAGCAGTGTGTGGCATCAGTTCATCAACTTCATGGCCCACGTTGACCCAAAGAAGCAAGACCTTATCCCTATGATTGACGTGGAAGAATGTAAGAATTGGACGTCAGAGCAATTGGCCGACAGCGTCAACCTCCTCTCGCAACTCATTGAGAAAGTATATAAGCAGAAGCCTATCATCTACTCAGGTCAGCACTTCTTTAACCAGCGCCTTGCGAAGCGCCTTAATGAGCATCCACTCTGGATTGCTCGCTACAGTAAAACGCCCCCTACTGTGGCAGCGCCTTACATCATTTGGCAATTCACTGAAAAGGCTCAAATTCCAGGCATACCGACTCCCGTCGACCTAAACATATTTACATCAGGAGGAAATCTTAAAATGCTAAAGCTTAAGTAATTATTGGGAAACCATGAGAGCAGAAACGATGGGAAGACACACTCCAACACGAGCGCCACACATCGCTTGGATTGAGCGCTATGAGTCGTTGAAAGTTCGTGGCACACAAGAAGCACACCGCAATGAAATCCTTACACCATTGCACAAAGGCATCCTCCTCACAAGAGGTTATAAAACATCGCATTTCCGACCACATTCCCCATATCAACCATGCTCAAACTCCCCCTCCACGAACTCTCACTTAATCCGTCCTAATTCTCACTTATTTTTTCTTAACTTTCACTAATTTTTCCCTATCTCGCTACTCCTTCCACTCAGCTTATATTAAAATTACGTTGGAGTCGCTTGGTGCTTCAATAATAATTTGTATATTTGCGCCTTAAAAGAAAAAAAGAAACAAAAACTAAAATTATTAACTTCAACTTGCCGAGAATTCATTAGGGGAGTGCAAACGCCTCCATCTCTCAGCAAGGCAATTAAGAAGGTTAACATTGACTATGAAATTTCAAGAACGCCAAGGACTCAACCTCTTTGAGGTAAATCGCGAGGTGCTTGCCGAATGGGACAAGCAGGACCTCTTCCATAAGTCTATGTCGGAGCGCGAAGGACAGAAAGAATACGTATTCTTCGAAGGCCCTCCCTCGGCAAACGGACACCCCGGTATCCACCACGTCATGGCACGTACGATTAAGGACGTATTCTGCCGCTATAAGACGATGCAGGGCTTCCTCGTAAAGCGTAAAGCAGGTTGGGACACACACGGGCTCCCCGTAGAGCTCGGAGTTGAAAAGGAACTCGGCATCACAAAGGAAGACATCGGCAAGACTATCAGCATTGAAGATTACAATGCTCAATGCCGTCGTAACGTCATGATGTTCACACAGGAGTGGGCAGACCTCAGCCACTTGATGGGCTACTGGGTAGACATGGAACACCCCTACATCACGTACGAAAATTCCTACATCGAAACGCTTTGGTGGCTCTTGAAGCAACTCTACAACAAGGACCTCCTCTATAAGGGTTACACCATTCAGCCCTACTCTCCCGGTGCTGGTACGGGGCTTTCAAGTCACGAATTGAACCAACCCGGTTGCTACCGCGACGTGAAGGACACTACGGTGACTGCGCAATTCGAAATCACCGACGCTCCCGAAGCATGGAGCGCATGGGGCACACCCGTATTCTTGGCATGGACAACAACGCCTTGGACTCTCCCCTCAAACACAGCGCTCTGCGTAGGTCCCGCTATCGACTATGTGGTCGTAAAGACGTATAACCCCTACACGGCAAGCCCCGTGACGGCTGTTTTGGCAAAGAGCCGTTTGAACGCTTACTTGAAGGCGGAAGGTGCCGAACTCGCACTTGCCGATTATAAGGCGGGCGACAAGGTAATTCCTTACGAAATCATTGCAGAAGTAAAGGGTACGGACCTCGTAGGCATGCACTACAAGCAACTTATGCCTTGGGTGAAGCCCTTAGAAAAGATGGGACACTTAGCGGCCGACTTCGTAAACGAATATGCTGCGGCACACCCCGAAAAGGTATTTGCCGTAGGCGCAGATCAGTTCGTTGAACTCTCAGAGTTAGCCTTCCGAGTGATTGCAGGCGACTATGTGACGACGGATGATGGTACGGGTATCGTACACATCGCTCCCACGTTCGGTGCGGATGACGCCAAGGTGGCACGCGACGCACAAATACCCTCGCTCTTCATGATCAACACAAAGGGCGAAACGCGCCCCATGGTGGACCTCACGGGTAAGTATTATGTAGAAGCGGAACTCGCCCCCGAATTTAAAGCAGCATGCCTCGACGCTTCGTATGCCCATCATGCTGGTGATTATGTAAAGAATGCGTATGCTCCCGAATTCAACGTAGGCGGAAAGTATGACGCGGTAGCTGCCGAAAAGGCGGAAGACCTCAACATCGTCATCTGTATGGAAATGAAGCAGGAGGGTTCGGCATTCAAGATTGAAAAGCACGTCCACAACTACCCCCACTGCTGGCGTACGGACAAGCCCGTGCTTTACTACCCCCTCGACTCTTGGTTTATCCGTTCAAGCGCCGTCAAGGAGCGCATGATGGAACTCAATAAGACCATCCTTTGGAAGCCCGAATCTACGGGTACCGGACGCTTCGGTAAGTGGCTCGAAAACCTCAATGATTGGAACCTCAGCCGCTCACGCTATTGGGGTACACCCCTTCCCATTTGGCGTAATGCCGAAAGCCGCGAAGAAATTTGCATCGGTTCAGTAGAAGAACTCTACAACGAAATTGAAAAGGCTGTAGCAGCAGGCGTGATGACGGAAAACCCCTTGAAGGCAAAAGGCTTCGTTCCAGGCAATTACGACAAGGCAAACTACGACCTCATCGACCTTCACCGCCCCTATGTGGACAACATCAAGCTTGTCAGCGAATCGGGCAAGGTGCTCACTCGCGAACTCGACCTCATCGACGTTTGGTTTGACTCAGGTGCAATGCCTTACGCACAGATTCATTACCCCTTTGAAAACAAGGAAGCACTCGACAATCGCACTTGCTATCCCGCCGACTTCATTGCGGAAGGTGTTGACCAAACACGCGGTTGGTTCTATACGCTCCACGCTATCGCAACGATGGTGTTCGACAATGTTGCCTTTAAGGCCGTAATCTCTAACGGCCTTGTGCTCGACAAGTTCGGCCAAAAGATGTCAAAGCGCCTCGGCAATGGTATCGACCCCTTTGAATGCATTAAGGAATTTGGTTCTGACCCCGTACGTTGGTACATGATTACCAATTCAGCACCTTGGGACAACCTCAAGTTTGATAAGGACGGCGTGAAGGAAGTGGCACGTAGCTTCTTCGCAAAGCTCTTCCAAAGTTATAGTTTCTTTGCGATGTATGCCAACGTGGATGGCTTTGATAATAGTGCGGCACAAGTGCCCTACGCTCAACGTCCCGAAATTGACCGTTGGATCCTCTCTGAACTCCAAACGCTCATCCAGGGTGTTACGGTGGCGTATGAAGAATACGAACCCACACGTGCGGGTCGCTTGATTGAAACATTCGTGGCCGACAACCTCTCAAACTGGTATGTGCGCTTGAACCGCAAACGCTTCTGGGCAGGCGAAATGACCGAGGATAAGATTTCGGCATATCAAACGCTCTACGAATGCCTCCTCACCGTGAGTCACCTCATGGCACCCATCGCTCCTTACTATGCCGATCGTCTCTATCGCGACCTTACGGCAGTGATGAACGAAAAGGCTGAAAGCGTACACCTCGCACTCTTCCCAAAGGCAGACGAGACCATGGTTGACAAAAACCTTGAGCAACAAATGCAACTCGCACAGAAGGTAACGTCAATGGTTCTCTCATTGCGCAAGAAGGAGCGCATCATCGTGCGTCAACCCCTCCAACGCATTTCTATTCCCGTCAACGACGCCACCATGAAGGCCAACCTTGAAGCGGTGAAGCAACTCATCCTTGACGAAGTAAACGTGAAGCACCTAGAATTTGTAGAAGGCGACATGCTTGAAAAGAAGGTAAAGTGTAACTTCCGCATCATGGGTAAGAAGTTTGGAAAGATGATGAAGGCAGTAGCAGCTGCTTGTGAAGCCCTCACTAAGGAACAGATTGCACAACTCGAACAAGGTCAACTCTCACTTGAGGTGGAAGCAACGCCCATCGTTATCGAACGCGAAGATGTAGAAATCATTTCTGAAGACATGCCCGGTTGGACCGTGACTAACGAAGGTGCACTCACCGTAGCCCTCGACCTCACCATCACCGACGACCTTCGCAAGGAAGGTTTAGCTCGCGAAGTTGTAAAGCGCATTCAGAATTTCCGTAAGGAAAGCGGTTTTGAGATTACCGACCGCATCTGCATCACCGTTCAACCCAACGAACAGATCTCCCCTGCAATTGAAGCTTATAGCAAATACATCTGCGCTCAAGTACTCGCTGATTCGCTCGAAATTGCGGAGAACAATGGTACTGAGTTCGACTTTGAAGATTTCAAAGTAAATGTAACTATCACAAAGAAATAATCCCAACGTTAGCACGAGGAGGGGAGTGATTCAACTCCCCCACCTCGATTGCTAATCCTTTTAAAAACAACTATCACCATGGATAACAACCGCCCCAGATACTCTGACGAAGAACTTCAGGAGTTTCGCGAAATTATTGAAAAGAAAATTGCGCTCGCTCAACGCGATTATGAGGACATCATGGACAGCATCAAGAATCCTCACGGCAACGACATTGTAGACACCATGCCTACCTACAAGGCGCTTGAGGAAGGTAGTCAGACGCAATCAACCGAAGAACTCCAACAAATGGCAGCTCGCCAATTGAAGTTTATTCAAGGGCTTCAACAAGCGCTTGTGCGCATCGAAAACAAGACTTACGGTGTATGTCGTGTAACGGGTCAACTCATCCCCAAGGAACGCCTCCGCGCTGTGCCTCACGCAACGCTCTCAATCGAAGCGAAGCAACAACAGGGCAAGTAAAAGCCCCTAACCTTTAGGAACAAACAATGGTCAATGGTCAACGGTCAACGTCTAACAAGATTTTAATCAGCAAATTGTCGTTATCCGTTGGCCGTTCATCCTTAATTGTTAATTGCTCAAGGCTCAAGGCTTTTTGCCTTAAGCTCAGCCTCACTCATCCCTATGCGCGCCCTCATTCCGGCAATCATTATTCCTCTCATTATCCTCATTGACCAAGTCATAAAATACGTTGTAAAGACCTCCATGTGCCTTTATGAACGTATTGAGGTTACCTCATGGTTCCAACTCTTATTTACCGAGAACAAAGGCATGGCCTTCGGTATGAGCTTTGTTGGCACCATGTTTTTAGCATTATTTAGAATCGTAGCTACAGTCCTCTTCATCTACTTGCTCTACAAGATAGTGAAGGACCGCAAGTATCCCGTCGGACTCATCGTCGTCGTTTCCATGCTCATTGCAGGGGCGTTGGGCAACTTGGTCGACAACTTCTTCTATGGACTCATCTTCACCGAGAGCCTTCCAGAATATGTAGGTCAGGGTCCCGCTCAGTTGGTGGCCTTTGGCGAGGGCTACGGCGAATTCCTCTCAGGCAAGGTGGTTGATATGTTCTACTTTCCCCTCTTCGAATGGCCCGATTGGGTGCCCCTCGTTGGTGGCGACGTTTTCTTCGGAGCAGTCTTCAACTTTGCTGACGCTGCCATTTCCGTGGCCTTTGTGGTTGCACTCTGCTTCTATAGTAAATATCTGAGCTTCAATTCAAAAGGTGAAAATAAAGAAACAACTGAAAAAGGTACTGATGCCTAATTATCTTTTCAACTTCAGATGAAGTAGCATCCCGTAGGGGGCTTTCTCCTCTGATTTTAGTCTCCTTGGGCTTTAGCTTCATCGGGTGCCTACCTTCGGTTCTCTTTCCTCCTTTTTCCCTTCTCCTCTCTCCTTATGCGTAAGTTATTTCCCATCTTTTCCCTGTTTCTCCTTCTCGCCTTCTCGGCCTGTTCCAACAAAGGCGACGCCAATGCTATCCTAAGCACTGACGACATGGAGGACGTACTTTTCGACTATCACTTGGCACAATCTTTGGTCAATCAGAGCGGAGATAGTGCCGACTTCCGCATACGCGTCTATGCCCAATCCGTGTTCAAAAAGCACGAAATCACGGAGGAACAGTTCAACAACTCCCTGCGCTACTACAACCGCCACACAGATGAACTACACGACATCTATAAGAACATTGAGAAGCGCTTGAACTTCCTTGCCGGCGACATCTCTGAAACGAAGTACACAGCCGAGGGCGACACAGCCGACATCTGGCAAGGTCCTAAATGTTACCTTCTCTCGGCGGCACTCGGCAACTGCGCCAGCTTCGTGCAACCCGCTGACACACTCCTCACCGAAGGCGACAAACTCGAGCTAAGCTTCTCAACTGGGTGGCTTTATAAAGAGGGACAGCGCCAAGGAACAGCCGTTCTTTCCGTTCATTATGAAGGCGATAGCGTCGTCACCTCAACGCAACACTTCACTGCGAGCGGACCTCAACAAGTTGTACTACGCATTACGGAGAAGACAAAGAAAATCGAGAGCATCCGCGGACTCATTTATCAACACACCCCATGGACTTCAGAGCCTAAGCTCCTCTTCGTTTCCGACCTCTCCCTCATTCGCTATCATAGCACTTTGCCACAGCGCGCAAAGTCACTCCCCATCAAGTCGGAAATTCCCGAAATCCAGCGCCGACAGAACCTCACGGATAGTATCCGTGGCATCTCTCCTCGCGTGCGCAAGCCTGAACTAAAAAAGGAACCACGACAGTTCCATCTAGGCAATCATTAAAAGCTATTTACCCCCAACTCACCACCTACCCCATGAAGCGCATTGCCTACGCCCAACTACAACTCCCCGACGGCACTCTGCTGAAAAGGCAAGTGGTAGAATTTTTCGAAGGTCACTACCTCCGCCACTACCCCCTCACCGAAGAAATCCCCTTTACGGAGTGGCGTAATGAAAAATATGAAGTAAGGGCGTGAAGTCATAAGGTTCAGAGAGCTCTGAATGCTCTGCGGGTTCCGAGAACTCCGAAAAAAAGGATCGACTACCTCCACTCCCTGAAAAACTCATTTCTCCCCATGGTTACAATCAAAGACGAACAACTCCGCATAGCAGCACAAGGGGGCATGGATACCTTCGTAAAGTGCATTGCCGATGCAATTAAAGATAGTGTAGGCGGACAGCTCACGTCCGAAGCCTTCCAACAGCTTAACGGCGACCAAATCACCCTTTGGGGCTACACCATCCTCCACGAAGAACTCATGGATGGTGGCTTCATCCAGCTCATTCACAACGGCTATGGTCCCTTCTTCTTCGACAATCCCTTCGCCAAAGCCATGCGCCTTTGGGGGCTCAAGGACTTCTCAAAGCTCATCTACAAGGCTAAGGAACTCTACGACGAGCATAAAGAGGAACTCACACGTGATTGCACTGACGAGGAATTCATGGCCCTCTTCGAGCAATATCCCGCCTTCGACAATCTCGACGATGCCTTCATTGAGGATGAGGAGAATATCACCGCACGCATTGCTTGCTATGTAGACGACCATCTCAACGACTTCGTTGAAATCAAGTAAGGTTATAACCTGAGGACTCTGCTCACTCCAATAACCACAGAACCTAAACAACTATGGCCAAGAAACTCAAGCCTAAAAGCAATATAAACATCAAGAATCGCCGAGCTGAATACGACTATCACATCGTTGACCGCTACACGGCTGGAATCGTTCTTACGGGCACAGAAATCAAGAGCATCCGCATCGGTAAGGCTGGGCTTGTTGATACATTCTGCTACATCCATAACGCAGAAGTTTGGGTGAAGAACATGTACATTGCCGAATACGAATTCGGAAGCTACAACAACCACCTCACCCGTCGCGACCGCAAGCTCCTCCTCAACAAGAAGGAAATCTACAACCTCATGAACGAAACCAAGTCGCCTGGCTTCACCCTCGTGCCTCTCAAGCTCTACATCGACGAGAACGGACGCGCTAAGCTTATCATCGGCCTTTGTCGCGGTAAGAAGGAGTACGACAAGCGTGTATCCATCAAGGAAAAGGAAGACCGCCGAGAAATGGATCGTGCGATGAAGCGATAATATTATAAGTAATGAGTAGTTAGTACTGAGCAATGCCATTCGGTTCAAAAAGAAGCATTACTCATGATTAACTACTCATTTCTATTTTTTTCACAAATACCTAAAAATCAGTTTTTATGCGCATCCTCCTAACTCTCCTTATCTTCACCACCTTCCCATCCTTCTCTCAAAATCTTAACCTCAGCGAGTGGATGAAGTTCCTCCCCGACACCACGCCCCTCTGCCATCTTGCAATTCCCGGCACTCATGATAGCGGTGCGCTCGACGGCGGTGAAGCCTTTCAGACACAGGACCTCACCATAGAAGAGCAACTTGAGGCAGGCATCCGTTGCTTCGACATCCGCCTGAAGGCATGCGATAACCAACAGCTCGGCGTCTACCATAGCATCGTCTTTCAAGATGCCTATTGGGAAACCGACGTCCTCCCGGCCTTTCGCAACTTCCTCAAACATCACCCCTCCGAAGCCCTCATTGTCCTCATCAAAAGGGAAGGTGGCGACCCTCAAGCCTTTGCCCAACTCCTCGCACCCACTCTTGCCGATTCGCTCTTCGTGCCACAACTCACGCCCGACATCACCCTTGCCATCGCCCGCGGACGCATCCTTCTCATCCATCGCGACAGACTCCTCAGCGACTTTCCCGGAGCACAATGCCACGGATGGAAGGACAATGCCACTTTCACGGCTCAACTCCTCAGCAACAACGGACAAATAACCACCCTCAGCGTTGAGGACGAATACCAGTTTGCCTCCTCCGAAAGCGCCGACTATAAGGCTCAAACAGCGTGGCAACACCTCCAACGTGCACAACAATCGCATCTCTCCTCTGAACACACCTGGCACCTCACCTTCGCTAGTGCCACCGCACTGCCTGGGGAGGGCCCTCTCGCCTTTGCCACACCCGTCAATCAACAACTCGCACGTCTCACCACCAACCTCACCCACCCCTGTGGAATCCTGCTCATCGACTACGCAGGAACTCCTGAAGCGCGCGCAATCACAGACAACTTAATTCGCCAATCGGTCAAAGCGAGCAGAAAGAAGTGATACAACACGAACTTTCAAACAGAAGTTTATCATTCATACAGAACCTTCGAAAAGTAAAAGTGAGTTAATTTGAATTAAGAGAGAATTAGTCGGAATTAAGAGTCAGTTACGAAAAGCTATTTACAGAAACGACTACATGCAATGCCAGGTTTAAAAGACATACAAAAATTTTACAAAACTTCATGCCGATGGTTTTTTACTTCCATCGGCTTTTTTGTATCTCAATTTTACCGTGGTAACAAACGAAACACGAAATGTCAAAGATAATCTTCTCTTAACAACAACGACTGAAAATCAAATCTTTAAATACAAAAAACTCGAAAAAAACCGCATGATGATAAATAAACAGACCTGAGGTCGCAACACGACCTCAGGTCTATTCAGAGAATAAAACAACTATCATATAAATCAAGTAAGCGATGGGGAAAATGCAGGGTTCCCGCCATATAACGACGGAGCCCTACGACCACCTTACTTGTCCATCGCCCGTGATAACGTACTTATAAGTAGTAAGTTCGTGGAGGGCCATTGGACCGCGAGCGTGCATCTTTTGAGTAGATATACCTATCTCAGCTCCGAAGCCGAATTGAGCGCCGTCCGTAAAGGCCGTAGAGACGTTTGCATACACGCAAGCAGCATCGACAAACTTGAGGAAGCGTTGCACACACTCGGCATCCTCACTCACAATGCATTCGCTATGGCGCGAACTGTAAGTGGCGATATGCGCTAAGGCTTCATCAAGGGAATCTACGGTGCGGATACTCATTTTATAATCAAGAAACTCCGTTCCGAAATGCTCGGTTGAAGCGTAATCCAAAAGGGACGGGGGATATCTGTCGCAGAGCGCTTCATAGGCACGACTATCTGCATAAATCCGGACGTCCTTCTGAGCTAACGCCACACAGAGTTGAGGAAGGTCGTTCAAGCGTTCGCTATGAATAATGAGACAATCAAGGGCGTTACAAACACTCACCCTTCGCGTCTTAGCATTGTCAACGATTGCAGTTCCCTTAACGACATCGCCTGAGCGGTCGAAGTAAGTGTGGCAAATGCCAGCTCCCGTTTCAATCACAGGCACTCGGGCATTATCACGCACGTAATTGATGAGCGAACTACTTCCGCGAGGGATAATGAGGTCTACTGCACCGACGGCATTTAACAAGGCCGTAGTTGCCTCACGATGAGCAGGAAGGAGTGTGCAGACAGCGGGTTCCACCTGATGCTGAAGGAGGACGGCATGAATGACTTCAACAATGCGCAGATTCGTTTGCTCAGCATCTGAGCC
Organism: Alloprevotella sp.; assembly: GCA_045657925.1. Lineage (GTDB taxonomy): Bacteria > Bacteroidota > Bacteroidia > Bacteroidales > Bacteroidaceae > Alloprevotella. Next base: position 32,896 of record JAZOUA010000020.1, read on the forward strand.
CCCTTTGAGCACACACACATTTCCACTCTTCATGCAGAGCGCAAAGACATCGGCTGTGACATTAGGGCGCGCTTCGTAAATAACACCAATGACGCCGAAGGGAACGCTCACCTTTTGAATGCTCATGCCATTAGGGCGCACTATGCGTTCCAATTCCCTTCCCAAAGGTGAAGGAAGTTGCGTAACGGCGCGCATATCGTTGGCAATGCCCTGAATGCGCTCAGGCGTGAGTTGCAGGCGGTCGTACTTCGGATTTGTGGGGTCTAAACGTTCCAGGTCGGCCTTGTTGGCCTGGAGTATGCTTTCCGTTTCGGCTATGAGCGCATCGGCAACGTCTGAGAGCAAGTTGTTCACGGTCGTATCAGTGAGCGCAGATAAAGCCCGGGTGGCTTTGGAAGCCTTATGGATAAGTTCTTCAGTATTCATCATCATTTTCATCAATCATTAAATCTTTGAAGGTTCAAAGAGTGTGCAAAGCGTATCTTCCTTATGATCCACAATGTGCAATAAGATGTCCTCTGTTTTTCCATTGGCAATGACTACTGGAATTCCCATTGCAGCTACTTTACGCGCAATATGACACTTCGTGAGCATACCGCCTCTGCCTAAAGAGGACGTACCCGACTGAACGAATTGTTCAACGTCATGCCCTTGTGGAGGAACTACGCGCACGACTGTACTCGAAGGATCAGAGGGATTGCCATTATAAATCCCATCAATATTACTCAAAATAATCAGCATGTCAACCTGCATCATCTCTGCCATCAATCCCGAAAGTTCATCATTGTCGGTAAACATAAGCTCAGTAATAGAGAGCGTGTCGTTTTCATTTACGATGGGGATAACTCCCTCGGTCAGCATGACCTCCATACAACGTTGTTGGTTGAAGTAGTGGTCGGACTTGTCAAGTCCCTCCTTGGTTGTAAGCACTTGACCACAAACAATGCCGTGTTCGCTAAAAAGCGTGTAGTACTTGCCCATCAATTTGGCCTGTCCGATGGCTGAATATAACTGACGCGAAGAAACCTCATCAAGCTCACGGCTCGGACGGAATTCATTGCGTCCCGAAGCGACAGCACCTGAGGAGATGAGCACGATTTGAATGCCACGCTTATGTAACTCTGCAACCTGGTCGGCAATCGCAGACATGCGCGTGATGTCAAGTGTACCATCCTTACGAGTCAGGACATTACTTCCTATTTTTACTGCTATTCTATTTATTTTCATCGTTTACGACTTGCTTACTTTTAATCCTTCAATCACAGCGGCAGTAAATCCCGCCTTCTCCATAGCATTCAATCCCTTAATCGTAATACCACCCGCAGTGGTTACTTTATCAATCTCCACTTCGGGATGCACTCCGTTCTCCAACAATAGGGATGCCGCACCGCGCATCGTATGAGCAACCATACGAGCGGAAACCTCTGGGCGGAAACCTAATTCCACTCCACCCTCCATCGCTGCACGCAAATAACGCAAGGCAAAGGCGATGCCACAAGATGTCAAAGAAGTACCAGCTGGAATCAAGGACTCATCCATGACTGCGCAATAACCTAACGCAGAGAAGAGTTGCTGAATGCTTGCCACCTGCTCTGTACTGGCTCCGGCATGAGCCATGAGCGTTACACCCTCAAGGATGGCTACAGCTGTATTCGGCACTACGCGGAAGATTACAGGCTCAGGAGCCCCATCAGAAGCCTCATAAGGCATGAAGTAATGTTTCAAGTCGCTCAGTGCTACACCCGCAGCCACCGAAACAAGCAGTTGGCGCTGAAAGTCCACACACGGGCGCAGTTCGTCAATCACAGACTCCAGAATCCACGGCTTTACAGCCAAAATAATAACGTCGGACAATTCACAAGCTTCAAGATTAGACATTGATGTATGGAATTCAGGACAAAGCTCTTGCAGACGTTCTAAAGTCAACGAATGCTTTGCTGTGCACCAAATTTCCTGAGGCGCACAAAACTTTGATTTCACTAATCCGAGCGCAATAGCGCCACCCATATTACCAGCTCCTATAATTGCGATTTTCATAAATCTTCCTTTCATTCTAAATTAACATCAATTGCTTGCAAAAATACAACATAAAACCATTCAGCCTAATTAAAGTCGTAAAAAAAGAAAATAATCTATGAATGGAACCTCTCGCTCAAACAGGCAAGGGAAATTAGAACAACACATTGTAGAGGGGAAAGAAAAGAGCGAGTCATCAGCCCATTGGAAGACTGACCACTCGCTTCAGTAATATTATTTAAAAAGAACAGAGGGGCGATAAGCCGGGTTCTGTAACCTCAGGGCGTTACAAGGGGGGTGTAACTTCCCAGGCGAGGTTGCTTATCATTTATCCGCACGCACCATCACTGATGCGCTCTATCGTTCTACCCTCCGGCGCGCCCTATCCCTTGCGGGACAAGATCTCGGACGAGCTACCCTCATTCGCCGGTATACATGAACTTTCAGCCTCCGATGTGCACGGCTCGTATGTCACCACACGACCGGTGGGCTCTTACCCCACCTTCTCACCCTTACCACCGTCACGAGAGAGAGATGACGGGGCGGTTATTTTCTTCTGCACGACTTAACCCTCACGGACTACTTCCCATTAAGAAGCGGAGCGCTCTGTGCTGCCCGGACTTTCCTCCTGCACCACTTACATTGCACACAGGGCAACTGGATACACGCGATAAGCTGCCCCTCTGTTCTTATTCTTTAGCGTTTAAGAGATTTGAATTTGAAATTTTAAGGTTCATCCCGTTTGCAAAATCTTCATAACCTTTAAGCGAAGCGGTATACAACCCTCCATAAGTTCAAATATCGAATCATTTAAACATTTCTTCTACTGTTGAATTGACGTAATCTGTAAACTCTTCTTCATCGCCACCAAATTCATCAATGATGTCTGGGTATACCTTCTTCAAATAATCACATATATATACTCCTTCGGTAGTCCAATTAATTTTGTCCCAACCGTCCTCTTCATATCTATACCAACATGAACCATGTTCACGTTTAACAGCCTTAAAATATCTTTCTCCCCAATAACCCAAACAATCTAAAACTGAATTGCGAATCTCTTGATCTGTGTATTTCATCTTTAGTTATTTTTTTGTTTTATAAATATCTCGATTGCGGTGAACAGACATATTTTTATTTTCATAGATTAAATATTTCTTCAACACCCCGTAGTCATTAAGGAGTTGTCTATTTGCCTCACCCTATATTTCTAAATATTCGGTGCGAAGTTATAAAAAAATATCATTACTTTTGCAGGATGAAGTGTCTTTTCCTCAAAATAGCCGTGATATTAGGTTGCATGAGCGCTGAAGCCCAGCAAATACGGACCTTCGTGCCTCATATCATGACACCTCGCCTGCTCCCTGCCGACGAGGTGGACGGACTGCCTATTTTGCGACTCCGCGGAGGGGAACAGTTGGAATTCAGCTTCGATGACCTTGACACGAATTACGAACGCTACGTCTATCGCATAGAGCATTGCGACCAGCGCTTCACCCCCACGCAAGGGCTCCTTGAGAGCAGTTATCTGCAAGCTACGGAGAACACCCTGCCCATTGACAACTACGTGCCCTCGCGAAACACGACGACGAACTACAACCACTACTCCCTGCGCCTCCCCAACGGCGACATGCGCATGCTTCTTCCGGGCAATTACCGCTTGAGCGTGATGCGTGAAAGTGAGGATAGCGAAGAGCTTGAGACGGTGGTAGAGAGCTTCTTCATGGTGGGCGAACAGCGCGTGGGCATCCAGGCTGAGATGACAACAATGACGGATGCCGACTATAACAACCGCCATCAGCAACTCACGCTTGAAGTGGACTTCAGCGCCTTGCGCCTGAGCCGTCCTGAAGAGGAGTTGAGCGTCTATGTGGTGAAAAATCGACGTTGGGGAGACATCCGCAAATGTCCCGCTCCGACCTTCTTGACGGGAAGCAGAATGAAGTGGCAACATTGTCGCGACCTTATCTTCAATGCCGGCAATGAATTCCGCAAGTTTGAAACGCTCTCCACAGAGTATCCCGCAATGCACGTTGACCACATGGGATGGAATGCCGAAAGCAATAGCTATGTGGCTACGCTTTACACCGACGAGGTGCGCAAGAATTACCTCTACGACGAAGACATGACGGGAGGCTTCATCATTCGCAACACGGACAATTATGACAATGACACGGAGAGCGACTACGTCGACGTTGTGTTCCGCCTGAACGCCCCCTTGCGCCTTGACGCTCCGATTTATGTTTACGGAGCCTGGGCCACAGATGCCAATCGCGAAAATTATCGTTTGCACTATAACGAGGAGCACAACCTCTATGAGGCCACCGTTAAGCTCAAACAAGGCTATTACAATTATTACTACGATTGCGAAGACGACCGCATTGAGGGCAACTATTATCAAACGCAAAACGAATACCTCATCCTGGTCTATGCTCGCCCCTTTGGCGAGCGTTATGACAGCCTCGTGGGGTGGAAAATCGTGAAGAGTTAGGAGTGCGTATCCCTATTGGGTGCTCAGCCCTAACGAGCACAAAGCTCCTCTAAACCTTAAGACCTCAACCTTAGAACAATGAACATAGTTTTTCTCGATAGCTATACGCTCAACCCTGGCGACTTAAGCTGGGACGTGTTTCAACCCTTCGGAACCTTCGTCACTTATGACCGCACCCTGCCCTCAGAAGTGATTGAGCGCGCCAAGGATGCCGAAGTAATCATCACGAACAAAGTGCGCATGGGAGAGGCCGAATTTGCCAATCTTCCCAAGTTGAAGTTAGTGCTCGTTGCCGCCACGGGCTATGACGTGATTGACACGGTGGCGGCTCGCAATCACGGCGTATGCGTATGCAATTGTGCAGGTTACAGCTCGCGCGCCGTAGCTCAGATGGTATTTGCCCACCTGCTTGAAGTGTGCTCCTCCGTGGGACATTACGCACGCCTCAATGCAGAAGAGAAGATGTGGGCAAAGAGTCGCGACTTCTGTTGTTGGCACAACCCCTTGACCGAACTTTGCGGTAAGCGCATGGCCATCGTAGGCTACGGAAACATTGGGCGAGAAGTAGAACGCCTAGCTCAGGCCTTCTATATGGAAGTCTATGCCGTCAGTTCAAAGCCCCAAAGCCAACTCCCCGAGAGCGTTACGAAAATCAGCCTTGAGGATGCCGTAGCGACATGTGACGTCATCAGCCTCTGCTGTCCCCTTACGAAGGACAATGAGCGCATGATCAATGCCGCTCTGTTGAGCAAGGCCAACCCCAACCTCATCATCGTCAACACAGCGCGCGGTAAGCTCATTGACGAACCCGCCATGGCGGATGCCCTAAAGGAGAATCGCATTAAGGCCTTCTGCGCAGACGTGCTCTCAAGCGAACCTCCCGCGCTCGACAATCCCCTGCTCTCAGCTCCTCGCGCCTTCATCACGCCCCACATTGCTTGGGCAACACGCGAAGCACGCGGACGCATCATTGACATCCTCGTGGGCAACCTTCAGGCTTTCTTGAACGGAGCGCCAACGAACGTAGTAAATTAAATCATAGGTACCAAGAAGCTCCAGGGGCTCCGAGAATTCCAAAACCTTCAAACAATAAACCTCACATCCCAACATATGTTATTCGACATCAGTTTCTACTCTGCTTGCGACTACATCGGTACGCTTGCATTCGCAATCTCAGGTGTACGCCTCGCTTCGGCCAAGCGCTTTGACCTCTTTGGTGCATACATTGTAGGCATCGCAACGGCAATTGGTGGCGGTACGACGCGTGACATCATGCTCAATGTACCCATCTTTTGGTTGAAAGACCCCACTTATTTGCTCATCTGCGCCTTTGCCGTATTTTGGGTAATCATGTTCCGCAAACACTTGGTGAAGCAGGACAACACATGGTTCATATTCGACACCATTGGTCTTGCCGTGTTCGCCATTACGGGTATAGAAAAGACACTTGACAACGGATTCCCCTATTGGACGGCCATTCTTATGGGAACCTTGACGGGTGCTGGGGGCGGTGTGCTTCGCGACATCTTTATCAACGTAGAGCCCCTCATTTTCCGCAAGGAAATCTATGCCCTTGCGTGCGTCATCGGCGGTATCTTCTATTGGTTATGCCACGAGTTTTTAGACTTCAACCATGTATGGTCGGGTATCGTTTGTGCGGGCGCCGTTATCATCATGCGCTTGCTTGCCGTGCGCTATAAACTTCACCTTCCCAACTTAAAGGGTGAAGATTAACCCTCCCATTTCCATTTAGTTATGGCAAAGAAAGAAACTTCTCCCCTTCAGCGTCTCTCACAAGAGAGCAAGGAAGACATTCGCCGCGCTATTGAAGTAATGAATCAAGGTGGCATCATCCTCTACCCCACCGACACCATTTGGGGACTCGGATGTGATGCCACGAATCCCGAAGCCGTAAAGCGCATTTACGAAATCAAGCAACGCACGGATGCTAAGGCTCTCATCTCACTCGTTGACTCCGAAACGAAGGTGCAGTTCTATGTCAAGGAAGTGCCCGATGTGGCTTGGGACGTGATGGAGCTCTCCGAGAAGCCCATGACCGTCGTGTTTGACGGAGGCAGAAACCTTGCGCCCAACCTCTTGGCGGAGGATGGCTCCGTGGCTATTCGCATCACCAAGGAAGCCTTTAGCAAGGAACTCTGCATGCGCATGAAGCGCGCCGTCGTTTCAACCTCGGCTAATATCAGCGGACAACCCGCTCCGCGTTGCTTCTCCGAGATTTCGGAAGAAATTAAAAAGGCAGTTGACTACATCTGCACCTCGCGACAAGACGAACCACCCACACAAACGGCTTCAAGCATCATCAAACTTGGTGCGGGTGGAGAAGTTACAATCATACGCTAAACACACTATGTTTCAGTTTCTAAGAATATGGTGTAATAAGCACCTCACGCAGAGGCAGTTCATTCTTGTTCTCAGCCTTCTCGTGGGTATCGGTGCGGCTCTTGCGGCACAGGCATTGAAGTGGCTTATTCACGAAATAGAAGGATTGCTCACCCATAGTTTTGACACGACGCAATCCAACTGGCTTTACCTCGTTTATCCCGTCGTAGGTATCTTCCTCACCGCACTCTTTATTAAGTATGTGGTGCGCGATGACATTGGTCACGGGGTTACAAAGATTCTCTATGCCCTCTCACGCAAGCAAGGGCGCATTCGCAATCACAATTGCTACACGAGCGTTGTTGCCTCAGCCATCACCATCGGGTTCGGGGGTTCGGTAGGGGCAGAGTCGCCTATCGTGCTGACGGGCTCCGCCATCGGTTCTTCACTTGGTAAGGCCTTTCGCCTTGACCACAAGACGCTGATGTTGCTCATCGGTTGTGGAGCGTCAGGAGCCGTGGCAGGTATCTTCAAAGCACCAATTGCAGGTCTTGTCTTTACGCTTGAAGTGCTGATGATTGACCTCACGATGGCTTCACTCCTTCCGTTGCTCACAAGTTGCATTACCGCCACATGCCTCACCTACTTCCTTTCGGGAGATATGCAGGCGCTTTTCCCCTTCTCGTTGAAGACTCCCTTCACCGTTGAGGACGTGCCCACGGTTATCCTTCTCGGCATCTTCTGCGGATTGATTTCCCTCTACTTCACTAAGGCGATGAATGCTTTCGAGAAGTTGTTCGGACGCATCTGCAAAGGGATGTACTCGCGCTTAGCTCTCGGTGGCACGGTGTTGGCTTTGCTCATCTATCTCTTCCCACCGCTTTATGGTGAAGGTTACTCCACCATTACGATGCTCTTGAATAGTTCGGGACATGAACATGCAACGGACGTACTGAATAACTCGTTCTTCTACGGGCATTCGGAATTCCTCTTGCTCTACCTCGGTTTGATTCTTCTCACCAAAGTGTTTGCCACTTCTGCGACCAACGGTGGTGGCGGTTGCGGGGGTACGTTCGCTCCCAGCCTTTTCTTAGGTTGCATTGGTGGATTCATCTTCGCACAATTGTGGAACAGCTACGGCTTATGGAACGTTACAACGCCCGAAGAAAACTATGCCCTACTGGGTATGGCGGGAGTCATGGCGGGAGTATTCCACGCTCCGCTCACGGGTGTCTTCCTCATTGCTGAACTTACGGGTGGCTACGACCTTTTCCTTCCCTTGATGATTGTATCGGGGTGCTCTTACTTAGTGATTCGCTCGTTCGAACCTCACAGCATCTACGCCATGCGTCTTGCACGCCGTGGGCAACTCCTCACGCACGACAAGGATAGCTCCGTGCTCACCCTCATGTCGCTCGACGAAGTGATTATCAAGGATACGCCCACCCTTTCAGCTGACATGAACCTCGGTCAGTTGGTGCGCATTATCTCTAACGAACGCTCCGACGTATTCGCCGTGGTGGATAAGAAGAACTTGCTCGTGGGAGTCATCGGTTTGCGAAGCATCCGCAAGATTATCTTCCGTAGCGAACTCTACCGCCTCTACACGGTTGACCAACTCATGCACACGCCCACCATCCTCCTTTCTACGGCCGACCCCATGCAAGTGGTGATGGACAAACTCGAACAAACGCCTTACTCCACCCTCCCCGTACTTAACACCGACGGCACCTTCGCCGGCTTCGTGTCACGTACGAAGTTCTATGCACATTACCGACAAGTGATGAAGGACTTCTCGCAAGAGTAAAATAAACATCGTCTACTTATGACCAAACAAGACTTACGCATCATCTATATGGGCACTCCCGAATTTGCCGTGGAGAGCCTTCGTGCCCTCGTTGAAGGGGGATATAATGTCGTGGCGGTGGTCACTATGCCCGACAAACCCATTGGGCGCCACCAAACGGAACTCCAGGCATCGCCCGTCAAGCAATATGCCGTGTCGCAGGGACTTCGTGTGCTCCAACCCGAGCGCTTGAAGGATGAAGCATTCATCAACGAACTCCGCGAACTCCGTGCCGACCTGCAAATCGTGGTGGCCTTCCGCATGCTTCCCGAAGTGGTGTGGAACATGCCTCCCCTCGGCACCTTCAACCTCCACGCCTCACTCCTGCCCCAATACCGCGGTGCGGCGCCCATCAACTGGGCGGTTATTAATGGTGACACCGAAACGGGTATTACGACCTTCTTCCTCCAGCACGAAATTGACACGGGTAATGTCATCCAACAAGTGCGCGTGCCCATTGCCGACACCGACAATGTGGAGATTGTTTACGACAAGCTCATGCACCTCGGTGGAGCGCTCGTGACGGAAACCGTTGACAATATCATTGCGGGCACCGTGAAGCCCATTCCTCAAGAAGAGATGGCGACTTGCGAAGAACTCCGCCCTGCTCCCAAGATTTTCAAAGAGACTTGTCGCATTGATTGGACAAAGGGTGTGAAACGCTGTTACGACTTCGTACGCGGCCTTTCTCCCTACCCCGCCGCATGGACGGAACTCACCGCTGGAGGCAAGACTTTGGTGCTCAAAGTGTATGAAACCGAAAAAGAATTCACCACACATGCACACGCCCTCGGCACCCTCCACACCGATGGCAAGACCTACCTCAAAGTGGCCCTCGCCGACGGCTATCTCCACCTGCGCCAAATCCAACTTGCTGGCAAGAAGCGTATGGACATTGCCGACTTCCTTCGCGGATTTAAGGCTGATGGCGAAATGAGGGTGGAATGATACAGAGTACAACGACCTGCGGAATGAGAACTACATAGCGAAGGGTAACGCCCTGGACAGATTACAACTCATTTCTTGCTTGAACATTATGGGCGCACCGTTTGTGCGTCCTTTTTTTTGTTTCACTTAGTTTCCCTCTTTTCGTGGTTTATCTAGTTCGACGCGCCTGAATACTACCTCTCCCTACTTTCACAAGATCCCTCACATCCGACCGCTCCCCATTTTCCTTACCATTTCCTTATGCAAAGATACAACACGCGGGAGGCGAGTTGTCATTTATTGTCATTCAGCATCTAGAAAAAGAGCGAAAAACCACACCTAACGATTAGACATTCAGCATTTTACAAGCTCTGATTTTTATTTCAAAATTTGACAGCAACTGATCGTGCTGAACTTCACTCAACAAGTACGGACGCACAGAAAAGGAAAGAATATACGCTTTTGCAAGAAGCAAAGTCAACTGATTCCGTACGGAAATGGAATTGTTAATTTTTAGAGTAAAAATAGAGTCAACCTTTTTTAGGAAAAGACATCCGTCTAAAGTCAACTTTTGTAGAAAAAGAGGCAACTAAACTAGGAAAAGCGACAACAATCTTAGTAGAGAAAGTCTACTTATCTAGTACGGATAAAAATCCCAGATTCTAGTAAAGTAAAAACAATACAAAAAGAGTCAACCTTTTTCAGGAAAAGACAGTCAAATTGAGTTCAGGCATTACAGATTACAGATTACAGTTTTTTTATTTTGATACATCAGAGACTTGAAAAATAGTACAAGAAATAAGTTATTATATATAATATATAATAAAATTTTTTTTATGTCTTACGCTGAGGGGAGCATGTGAGTTTCAAAATAACTGTAATCTGTAATCTGTAATGCGAGGCGGGGATTGGAGTCGCATGATTTTCCGACTGGCATTCCACTTGACAGGTACGGACGCACGGTCAATGGAGTCCTTCATTCACACGCTTGCCAATGGAATATGCCGATTGATGAGGACGCACGCGCGTGCGTCCCTACCGGTCAATGGTATTCCCGCCTGATTTTCGAGTTGCTTTACGCTTGACTGGAGAGGGCTCTTTTTGAGCAGTTGCTGGGAAATTTTTAAATTTTTTTCGGTGCTTGTAAGGTGTTGAATATCTATTCGTTAGGCGCATATTTTTGCCGATTTTTGCGATGCTAAATGACAATAAATGACAACCCACCTCCCGCGTGTTGTATCTTTGCATAAGTAAATCTCCCCCCCCTACAGCCCTGCCACCTATCTAACTAGCTCCCAATTACTATCTCCATATAAATCAAACTAACTCACTAATGCTTCAAACTAACCCCCAATTACGACTACAAAAATCGTTTAAGGCACACTGCCTCCCGCCCCCACCTCTTATATCACCACTTCTTTATAGTTTCCATCTATATGTCCATAGTCTCCATCTGTTTGCATAATTCAAAATACCTGCTTACCTTTGCATCATCAAACAGAAAAAACAGAATACAATTATGCTAAACATTGGAGATAAGATACCCGAAGTATTCGGTACGAATGAAGCGGGAGTTGAAGTGACACGCTCACAATTCAACGGTCAGAAATTAGTCATTTATTTCTACCCCAAGGACAACACATCGGGTTGCACGGCGCAAGCATGCAGTTTGAGAGATGACTATCACGAATTGGCAAAGCTCGGTTACAACGTCATCGGCGTGAGTAGCAACTCGGCAGCATCGCATCAGAAGTTTATTGAGAAGAACAACCTTCCCTTCACGCTGATTGCCGACACCGATCTCAACTTGCACCAGCTCTTTGGCACATGGGGCGAAAAGTCAATGTGCGGAAGAAAATACATGGGCACACTTCGCACGACCTACGTTGCCGACGAAACGGGCACCATCACCCACATCTTCACCCCCAAGCAAATCAACACAAAGACACATGCCCAGCAACTCCTCAAGGCATTGAGTTAAACTAAGAATACCAACTTTTTTTCATTCTAATCCTAATACCACAAACCCTCAAAAACATTTTTTTAACTATGGAAACAAAGAATATCGTTATCACTACATTGAAAGAAGCAGGCGAACCCCTCAACGCAGGCAAGATTGCCGAACTCTCTGGTCTTGACCGCAAGGAAGTAGACAAGGCTATGAAGCAACTCAAGGAAGAAGGCGCCATCGTTTCTCCCGTACGTTGCAAGTGGACCGTTGCTTAACACGAAAATACCACTAATCTAATAACACATTAAGGGCTACACCACAATGATTGGCGTAGCCCTTAGTATGTGAAAGAGTTTCCCCTCAACGGGAAATATATTCTTCGCATTATGGATAAGATTCCCAGAAAGGGATTAAGTACATAGCCCAACGGCAAGCGACGGAAGGAGCGACGCCTTGGGTAGCCTTAGAGAGGGGGATACGTCCTGAAAGGACAAAAGTCCTATTCAATTTTACGAATGCCGCCATGCATCTATCAATCACGGAGCACATACCGTTCATCATACTCAATGCCATATAAATTTAGGAAACTCTTATACTCCTCCTCAAAAGATTTATGTTGATGGTGTACGGCCTGATTCTTAATATACTCTAATGTTCTATCCTTAACCGATTGACTCACTGAAAAACAAGCATATCCTCCTTGCCATGCAAAATGTTGGTACTTATTGTCAATCGTTTTTATCCATCGACTACTATTACGCTTAACTTCTTCTACCAAATGTGAGACGGTTTCATCGCGTGACAACAAGCAAAGAATATGCACATGGTCCTCAATTCCACCAACCCAAATATTGACACACCCCGTTGTGTTGACTAACTAGCCAATGTAGGCATGCACACGCTCTAAATCTTCAGAAGCGATGCGTGTGCTATCGTTTTTAATGTGAAAAACAATATGCAGATATATTTTAGTTAGTGATTGAGGCATAGGTTATTTTACTTTTGCCCTTAACAGGGCGCACCGTCCGGTAATGTCCCCAACCCAAGGCGTCGCTCCTAAAGTCGCTTGCCGTTGGGCTATGAACTTTATCCCTTTCAGGGAAAAAGCTTGCAGGGATACCTAAACGTAGAACATTTGGATAGTTTGCCGTTAAGTTATGAGCTTACCCCCTTTTAGGGAAATTACCTTTAAGAAGTCTTCTTGTGGGGTTCACACATTAACATCTATCTATTACGCTCTCTCCCTCCTCAACAACTCCGCACAAGCATCTTCAAGCAGGGTGACGACGAGGTCGAACGCTTCGGGGCCGTCGTAATAGGGGTCGGGGATGAAGGTATGAGGGTGCTCCGTGAGGTAATCCGCCATGCGCACGACCTTCTGCTTTGCCTCTTCCGAAGGTGCGACGTTATGAAGCTGGCGCACATTGTTGTCGTCCATCGCCACGATAAGGTCGAAGCGGGAGAAATCTGCCGTCTTGACGGGGCGCGAACGGTGTGTGAGATTGTAACCACGGCGCAAGGCACACGCACGCATACGGCTATCGGCCAATTCGCCTTCGTGATAGTCAATCATACCCGCCGAATCAACCTCAAATTGTGCTTCCACCCCTGCCTTACGAGCAAGCGTGCGGAAGACTTCTTCAGCGGTTACGGAGCGACAGATGTTGCCGAGGCAGACAAAGAGAATTTTCATTTGGTTGAGGTTATGAGGTTGAAGGTTGAAGGGGCATAGTGGCTATTGGAGCTATAGAATCTATGGTGGCTATAGCAACTTAGCGGGAGGAATTTACTTCAAGAGGTCGGGGCGCAAGCGCTTAGTGCGTTCCAACGATTGTTGCAATTCCCACTCCTTGATCTTTGCTTCATGACCAGAGAGGAGCACGTCAGGCACACGCCAGCCTTTATATTCCGCGGGACGGGTGTAAACGGGTGCGGCAAGGAGGTTGTCCTGGAAAGAGTCAGAGAGGGCGCTCTGTTCGTCGCCAATCACTCCGGGAATGAGGCGCACGATGCTATCCGTCATCACCGCCGCCGCCAATTCGCCACCCGTGAGGACATAGTCGCCGATGGACACTTCCTTCGTAATCAAATGCTCACGAATGCGATAGTCAATGCCCTTGTAGTGACCACAAAGAATGATGATATTCTTCTTCATTGAGAGCGTGTTCGCCATGGGTTGGTTGAACTGTTCGCCATCGGGAGAGGTGAAGATAATCTCATCGTAATCACGCTCTGCCTTCAATGCCGCAATGCAATCGTCAATGGGTTGGCATTGCATCACCATGCCCGCAAATCCGCCAAAAGGATAGTCGTCCACACGGCGGTGCTTGTCCTTAGTATAGTCGCGAAGGTTGTGAACATGGATTTCCACAAGCCCCTTCTTCTGTGCGCGACCAAGGATGGAGAGGTTCATAAAGTCGTGCAACATCTCGGGCACAACGGTGATGATATCAATACGCATAGTTTATTCTGTAAAAAAGATGGATTCTAAAATTTCACTTGCAAAAATACGCATTATCTTTGGGATTTCCGTAATTTTGTGAGACGAAAGGTAAACGACGAACGATTAAGCATGCAAGAACAAAGAATCCTTGAGTTGCGCAAGCTTTTGCACGACCACAACTATAATTACTACGTCAAGAATTCGCCCACGATTTCTGACCAGGAGTTCGACCATTTAATGGACGAGCTCATCCTTTTGGAGGCGCAGAATCCGTTGCTCTTCGACCCCAATTCGCCCTCTCAGCGCGTGGGTTCCGACCTCTCGGGCGACTTTGAGCAGGTGACTCACTTGCGCCCCATGCTCTCCCTGGGCAACACTTACAATCGTGAGGAGGTGGCTGCCTTCTACGAGCGCATCCGCCAGGGTTTAGAGGGCGAGGCGTTTGACATTTGTTGCGAACTTAAGTTTGACGGTTTGAGCATTTCCCTTCACTATGAGGAGGGCAAACTCGTGCGTGCCGTGACGCGCGGTGATGGTGTGGTTGGCGACGACGTGACGCGCAATGTGCGCACCATTCGCTCCATTCCGCTCCTCTTGCCCGAGAGTGCCGACTATCCCGAGTCATTTGAGATTCGCGGAGAAATCCTCATGCCCTGGCAGAGTTTTGAAGCGCTCAATCAGCAACGCGAAGCGCGCGAAGAAACACTCTTTGCCAACCCCCGCAATGCCGCTTCAGGAACGCTCAAGAGCAAGAATTCGGCCGTCGTGGCACAGCGCAAGTTGGACGCTTACCTCTACGAGCTCCACGCCTCCGACGACACCTCTGCGGGCCACTATGCGAGTCTTCAGAAGGCGCGCAGTTGGGGCTTCAAAATTTCCGAAGCCACCCGCGTGGCGCATACGCTTGACGAGGTATTCCAATTCATTGACTATTGGGACACGATGCGCAAGGAGCTCCCCGTGGCAACGGACGGAATCGTTCTGAAGGTCGACAACTTTAACCAGCGTGAGCGCTTGGGCTTCACCGCCAAGAGTCCGCGTTGGGCCATTGCTTATAAGTTCCAAGCCGAGCGCGGTCGCACCCTGCTCAACGAAGTCACCTTCCAGGTGGGCAGAACGGGTGCCG
This sequence comes from Alloprevotella sp., assembly GCA_045657925.1. Lineage (GTDB taxonomy): Bacteria > Bacteroidota > Bacteroidia > Bacteroidales > Bacteroidaceae > Alloprevotella. The sequence goes on from JAZOUA010000020.1 coordinate 48,036, forward strand.
TAACTCCCGTGGCGAATATGGAACCCGTGCAACTTGCGGGCACCATCGTGAAGCGTGCCTCCCTGCATAATGCCGACATAATTGCGCAACTCGACCTCCACTTGGGCGACTATGTGTATGTAGAGAAGGCGGGCGAAATCATTCCGCAAATCGTGGGCGTAGATACCGAAGCGCGCTCGTTCATGCCTGGGCCAAAGGTCGTGTTCCGAACCACCTGCCCCGAGTGTGGCACCCCCCTCGTGCGCTACGAAGGCGAAGCGGCGCATTATTGCCCCAACGACACCCAGTGTCCGCCTCAACTCAAGGGGCGCATTGAGCACTTCATCTCGCGCGAGGCAATGAACATTGACAACCTTGGGCCCGAAACGGTGGCAACCCTCTTTGAGCGAGGCATCCTTCGCGATGCGGCCGACCTTTACGCACTCACCATCGACCAACTCATGGGCATGGACGGCACGCGTGAGAAGTCAGCCCGTCGCCTTATTGATGGCATTGCGCAGAGCCGTGAGGTGAGCTTCGACCGCGTTCTCTTCGCTCTCGGCATCCGCTTCGTGGGCAAGGTGGTGGCAAAGCTCCTGGCGCGCCAATTCAAGACCATCGACGCCCTGCAAGCCGCAACCCTCGACCAACTCCTTGAAACGGAGGGCGTAGGTGCCATCATTGCACAAAGCGTGCAGGAATACTTCAGCAAGCAAGACAACCTCGACCTCGTCCGCCGCTTGCGTGAAGCGGGACTCCAAATGGAACTACCCGAAACGCAACTCTCCTCTACCCTGCTACAGGGCATGAGCATCGTCATCAGTGGCACCTTCACCCACCACTCACGCGAGGAATACAAGGCTATCATCGAGGCCAACGGAGGCAAAAACGTGTCGAGTATTTCAAAGAAGACCACCTTTATCCTTGCCGGCGAAAGCATGGGTCCCTCAAAGCTCGAGAAGGCGCAAAAACTCGGCGTTGAGATTGTGGATGAGGAAAGCTTCCTAGAGAGAATCAAAACGCAAGAGTAAGGAGAAAAGAAGGGCAATTTGTCATTGAGAAAGCGTAAGCCTAAAGAATGAATGCAGAATGAAAGAAAATTTCTCAAACTTTTTGACTTTAGCTCATCCGTTTATCAGAAAATCCTTAAATTTGCAAACTGAAATTTCTAACACAAGTCTAACTACATAATGAGACAAAATATCTTCAAGGGCCTCGGAGTAGCAGTAGTCACTCCATTCATGGAGGACGGAAGCATCGATTTTGATGCCCTCGCGCGCCTTATTGACAACCAGTTGGCTGGAGGCGTTGACTTCTTCTGCGTGCTCGGCACAACGGCTGAAACGCCCACGCTTGACACCGAGGAGCGCCGTGCGGTGGCTGAGTTCTTCATCAACCGCGTAGCCGGCAGAGTGCCCCTCCTTCTTGGTGCTGGTGGCAACGACACACGCAAGGTCATCGCAGGCTTGAAAGACATTCCCGAAGGCATTGACGGCCTGCTCATCGTGGCACCCTATTACAACAAGCCCTCGCAGGAAGGACTTTATCAGCACTACAAGGCCGTAGCAGCAGCAACCGAGCTCCCCATCGTGGTGTATAACGTGCCAGGAAGAACGGGCGTAAACATCACCGCTGAAACCACCCTGCGCATCGCTCGCGATTGCCCCAACGTCATTGCTACGAAGGAAGCATCGGGCAACATCGGTCAGATTGAAGAAATCATCGTTGGCGCGCCCGAAGGCTTCGAAGTCCTCAGTGGCGACGACGGCATTGCCTACGAACTCATGAGCGCCGGTGCCACAGGTGCCATCACCGTCATCGGTAACTCTCACCCCCGCGAGTTTGCCGACATGATTCACGCCATTCAAGCAGGCGACATGCAGAAGGCACAAACCATTCACCACAGCTTCAACGACTTCTACAAGCTCCTCTTTGTTGATGGCAACCCCTCTGGCGTAAAATGCACCCTTGCCCTTCAGGGAGTAATCAAGAACGAGCTCCGCCTCCCCTTGGTTCCTGCGCGCAAAGAAACCGAAGCTATGATTTCGGAGTTTTTGAAAAAGTAAACAAAAAAGTAGAGTATTTAAGACAATACTAAAAATAACGGCGATTACCACATTTCGAGTAATCGCCGTTTTGTTATGTTATCATTTTCTATTTATCAGCCTATTATCGGAATAACCATCTCTTAATTAGCCGACATGAAGTTTTCGAGGAAACGAGTGTCATTTTCAGAGAAGAGGCGGAGGTCCTTCACCTGGTACTTCAAGTTTGTGATGCGCTCTACGCCCATACCGAAGGCATAGCCCTTGTACTTCTTGCTATCGATGCCGTTTGCTTCGAGCACATTGGGGTCAACCATACCGCAACCGAGGATTTCTACCCAACCTGTGTGCTTACAGAAACCACAACCTGTGCCGCCGCAGATGTTACATGAGATGTCCATTTCGGCTGAGGGTTCGGTGAAGGGGAAGTATGAGGGACGGAGGCGAATCTTGGTTTCAGCACCAAACATTTCGCGAGCGAAGGTGAGGAGCACCTGCTTGAGATCGGTGAACGATACGTTTTCGTCGATGTAAAGTCCTTCTACCTGGTGGAAGAAGCAGTGTGCACGCGCAGAGATAGCTTCGTTACGATATACACGACCGGGACAAATCACGCGGATGGGGGGCTGTGACTGCTCCATTACTCGGCTCTGCACAGAACTGGTGTGTGTACGAAGGATTATATCGGGGCGTGCTTCGATAAAGAAGGTGTCTTGCATGTCACGAGCGGGGTGATCATCGGCAAAGTTCATTGAACCGAACACGTGCCAGTCGTCTTCCACTTCAGGACCCTCAGCCATTGCGAAGCCGAGGCGTGCAAAGATATCAATAATCTCACGCTTTGTGAGCGAGAGAGGGTGGCGTGTGCCGAGCTTCACGGGGTAAGCCGTGCGCGTAAGGTCGAGGTCAGAGAGGTCGTCTTCTGAAGTCGCGATGTTCAAGCGGAGTTCTGCGAGCTTCTCCTGAAGCGCTGTCTTGAGTTCGTTGATGCGCATACCTACTTCGCGCTTCTGTTCGCCAGGAACGTTGCGGAAGTCGGCCATGAGGTCGTTCAAAAGACCCTTCTTTGAAAGATATTTGATACGGAGCGCTTCAAGCTCCTTTTCGTCTGCTGCGCTCAATGTTTGAATTTCATTGAGCAAGTTCGAGATACGTTCTAACATAGTTTCGTGGAGGTAATAAGTCGTGAGGTTTAGAGGTCAGTATTACGTTCTGTCTGTAAGGTCTTATTAGCTTTTGACCTGACAACCTCAAACCTTGTTTAAGAATTTCGTGCAAAGTTAGGTATTTTATTTGAGAAAGGTCGGTAAGTTTCAGAGAAAAAGGTTAAATTTGCTTCTGCTTAATGCGATAAATAGAAGAGAAGGTTTGCGCAAGGGCTAACACATCGTAAAAACAGAGCGTCCGCATCGCACACTTCTCATAATTTGCCACATCATAATGAGACAGTTTTTTGGGTTTTGCGCTATTCTTTTAGTAGCTTTTTCGGCTTGTACCCCTCAATCAGGCAAGGATAACGACGCCGCGATTAACATTGACTCGATTCTTGCGCTTCCCCCCGACACGTTGGAGTGGGAAGAACTTGACATTCCTGCTGGTGCCGACGGCTTGTTTGACGACTTTTTCTTCAACTTCGTGCGCAACAGCCGCTTCCAGGAGGAACGTATTGTCTTTCCCCTGCCCGTTCATAACGGCAAAGTGACGAGCAAAATCGAATCTAACGAATGGACTTTCGACCGCTTAGAAAGTCTTCAGGAGGTCAACACCATGATTTTTGACCACGAAGCCGACTTGTCATGCTCGCAGGACACGAGTGTGAACAACGTTACGATTGACTTTATTTACTTCAATTGCGATAGCGTGCAACAATACGTGTTCAACCGCCTTGAAGGACGTTGGAAACTCACACAATTGAACTGGCTTCCGTTTAAGCAACATGCAGACGGCAATTTCTATGCTTTCTACAAGCAATTTGCCAACGACTCCTTGTTCCAACGCAAGAGCATCAGCAATCCCTTTGAGTTTAAGACCTTCGAGGAATATAGCAACGAGGAAATCACAGGCGAAGTTGACGTTGACACATGGTGGGAATGTTCTCCGGAACTCCCCAAAGAGATTTTGACGAACATCAACTACGGCCAATGTCTCCATAAGTCAAAGGAGCGCTACTTGGTCATCACAGGCCTCTCGGCAGGTATGTCGTCCACACTCAAATTCCGTCGTGCCAAGCGTCAATGGAAGTTGGTGGCTTTAGAAAATTGAATAAAAAAGGAGAACCGAAGATTGGAGCCCAAAGGGGCTAAAACCAACGGAGAAAAACCATGCGGAGCTTCAATGCGCCTGCTACTTTCTCATTTTTCACTCCCTACATCCCCATGCTTTTCAAAGAAAATTACTCTCTCCTACCCCATAACACCTTTGGCATTGATGCCAAGTGTAAACGCTTCGTGGAATACTCCAGCGAGGCAGAATTGCAAGAATTTCTCCGCTCACGTGATGCCGAAGAGCCCCTTCTTCACATCGGTGAGGGGAGTAATCTCGTTTTTACAAAGGACTTCGACGGCACCATTCTTCACTCCGCCATCAAGGGCAAGCAGGCATTTGCAGGCCCAGACATGGTGATGCTCATTGTAGGCGCAGGTGAAAACTGGGACGAGCTCGTGGCATGGTGTGTAGAGCAGGGCTATCACGGCCTTGAAAACCTCTCGCTCATCCCCGGTGAAGTGGGTGCTGCGGCGGTGCAGAACATCGGTGCGTACGGCGTTGAAATAGCAAATTTCGTAGCGAATGTAGAGGCTATCAACCTCGAAACGGGCGCTCACGAATTCTTTAGCGACAGCGCTTGCAAATATGGTTATCGTGAAAGCGTGTTTAAGAACGAAGGCAAGGGAGCATACGCCATTACTCGCGTGCACTTGCGCCTGAATCGCACGTTCACACCGAAGTGCGCCTACGGAACCATTGAGCAAGAACTCACCAAGCGTGGCATCACTACCCCTACGGCCTCTCAGCTCCGCCAAGTCATCATTGACATCCGCAACGCGAAGCTCCCCGACCCCAAAGAAGTGGGAAGTGCAGGCTCCTTCTTTATGAATCCCGTAGTGAGCCAAGAGGAGTTTGAACGCCTCAAGGCCTCCTACCCCGACATGCCCAACTATCCTCAAGCTGAAGGCGTAAAAATCCCCGCAGGATGGCTCATTGAGCAATGCGGTTGGAAGGGCAAATCACTCGGCAGAGCAGGCGTGTATGAAAAGCAAGCCCTCGTGCTCGTCAATCGCGGTGGTGCAACGGGCGTTGAAGTAGCGACACTTGCAAACACCATCGTAGCTGACGTTCGCCAAAAGTTTGGCATCACGATTACGCCCGAAGCTAATCTCATTTAGAATTGCGCTTTCGTAAGTCTCGAAGATTTTTAATTAAGTCTCAAAGATTTTCAACTAAGTTACTTTTAGTTTTTCAAGCGAGAGATTCCCTTTTAACACACTAAGTAGGCGGTAATATACCGACTCCTCAAGAACTTTCCCCTCCCTTCCCCCATGCGCCTTACCATCCTCGGCACCGGCACCAGTACGGGTGTACCTCAAGTCGGTTGCACATGCCCCGTGTGCACCTCTTCCGACCCTCACGACAAGCGCTTACGCTGTTCTGCCCTCTTGGAAGGCGACAATGGCGAGTGCATCTTGATTGATTGTAGTGCGGACTTCCGCCAACAAGTATTGAACTTTCAGGCTCTTCACCCTGCAACGCTCCGCGAAGTGGGGAGTGGCGACCCAGATAATCCTCATAACCTGCGTCTTTTCCCTATCGATGCCCTGCTGATTACGCATGAGCATGCCGACCATACGGCGGGAATTGACGACTTGCGCCCCTTCCAAGTGTTTGGAGACGTGTGTATTTATGCCGAAGAGATGGTGGCAAACAATTTGCGCCAACGCTTGCCTTATTGTTTCCGAACACACAAATATCCGGGCGTTCCGAGCATCGAACTCCGTCACATCCGTCCGCACGAAACGCTCACCATTGGTAGCGTCAGCATCCTTCCCCTTCGAGTGATGCACGGTCAGTTGCCCATTCTCGGGTTTATCTTCAACAACCGCTTGGCATACATCACCGACATGAAGTCAATCCCCGAAGAAGATGAGGCGCAGCTCAAAGGCATAGACACGCTTATTGTCAACGGACTTCGCGTGCAACCGCATAACACACACCAATCCATCTCGGAAGCCGTAGCCTTCGCACAACGTGTGGGAGCACGCCAAACATGGCTCACACATTTCTCGCATTCGGCAGGTTTGCACGCTGAAAGTGCGCAACTTTTACCCTTGAATGTGGCATTTGCCTACGACAACCTTGATATTTTTATCCCCTAACCCCAAATAGTTTACCCTCATATCCATATATAAAATGGCTCGTAAAAAGAAAGAACTTCCCCTTCTCGAGAATATTCTCATCACCGATGTAGCAGCTGAAGGCAAAGCGATTGCAAAGGTGGACAACCTCGTTATTTTTGTGCCCTATGTCGTTCCTGGCGACGTCGTTGACCTCCAAATCAAGCGCAAGAAGCATAGCTATGCCGAAGCAGAGGCTGTGAAATTCCACCAACTCTCAGATAAGCGCGTTGCACCCGTGTGTCAGCACTTCGGAGTGTGTGGCGGTTGCAAATGGCAATGCTTGGCGTATGAGCATCAGTTGGCCTACAAACAAAAGCAAGTGGTTGACAACCTCACACGAATCGGTAAGATTGATTTGCCCGAGATTTCGCCCATCCTCGGCAGCAAGGAAGTTTACGGCTACCGCAACAAGTTAGAATTTGGTTTCTCAAACAAGAAGTGGTTAACCCTCGAGCAAGTAAAATCTGACGTTAAGTTTGACAACATGAACGCCGTAGGTTTCCATATTACGGGAGCCTTTGACAAGATTCTCGACATCGAGAAATGTCATCTCATGGACGACATCAACAACCGCCTTCGCAATGGCATTCGTGACTATGCCTTCGAGCACGGTCTCACCTTCTTCGACCTCCGCAACCAGGGCGGACTCCTTCGTAACATCATGTTGCGCAACTCAGCCACAAGCGAACTCATGGTGGTGATTCAGTTCCACTACACCACGCGCGAGGAGGAAGCACAAGCCATGCAACTCCTGGAGCACATCAAACAGAACTTCCCCGAAGTGACTTCCTTGCTCTACGTCAACAATTTGAAGTGCAACGATACGATTGGCGACCTTGACATCAAGACCTATCACGGCACGGATTTCATCTACGAAGTGATGGAAGACTTGAAGTTTAAAGTAGGTCCCAAGAGTTTCTATCAAACAAACACCGAGCAGGCATACGAACTCTATAAAGTGACGCGCGAATTTGCCGGATTGACGGGCGAAGAACTTGTGTACGACCTTTATACGGGTACGGGAACCATTGCTAACTTTGTTGCTAAGAAGGCTAAGAAAGTCATTGGTATTGAGTACGTTCCCGAAGCGATTGAAGATGCTAAGGTAAACGCACAAATCAATCAGTTGGACAACACGCTCTTCTTCGCAGGCGACATGAAGGACATCCTCAACCGCGAGTTTATTGAAACTTACGGCCGTCCTGACGTCATCATCACCGATCCTCCCCGCGCAGGTATGCATCAAGACGTAATTGACACGATTCTCTTTGCGCATCCCCGTCGCATTGTCTATGTAAGTTGTAACCCCGCTACTCAAGCACGCGACTTACAATTACTTGACGCTCAATATCGCGTAGTGAAGGTGCAACCCGTTGACATGTTCCCACAAACGCACCATGTTGAAAACGTCGTACTCTTGGAAATCAAGGAATAACGGAGCTTTCAGAGTCATCTGAATCCTTCAAACATTCCTATCCATTTTGATACTCAGACAACTCCATCTCTCCTCAAAAATGCTTCGCCGTCACAATCCCATACTCCGTCAGCGCCTAATGCAATCGTTGCAAGCGGGCGACGTAAAAGGTTTGCAAGAATGCCTTGCGAACCTTAAGAGTACAGACTTTAAGACGGCGGGGTTTTTACTTGCTGAGGACTTGCTCCCAAGTCTTGAAGAGTCGCTCTTTTGGCAATGTTTCCTAAGTATTATCCCGACTAATCCGAAGGCTTATCTTGGAACCTTTCTTAAAGGTGCGGTGACATTATATAATAAAGGAGAACTCTGTCTTACAACCGAAGCTCTGCAAGATTACTCCCTCTCTGGGATCTCCGCCATTGATTGCAGAAAGGTACTCGAAGCCCTACTTCCTATCGCTAAAAGCCATGAGGAGATTGCATATCTGCTAAGGCTTTTTACTTCAGACATTCAACAACGCCTCTCTCTCTTACTGCGCATCAATACGCTTCCTGCGGCCTACGCTCTCTTTCACGAAATGAAGACACAAGAGGAGGAACTTGATTTGCTCCGTCAGACGTGCTTAGCACTCATGAAGCGAGGCGACTCACGCGCATTCCGATTGGCAAGCATTTGCGCTTCATACTTCGGATTGGAAGACATTCCAGGAACTTTTTCTCTCACACTTCAACCCTACGAACTTTCACGACTCGATCAGAGTTATGAAGCCTTCAAGAGCTGTTTTAAATAAAAAACGAAGTTCGTAAATCCACTTTAGAAACCAACAATTCCAAGCAATGAAATACTTATTATCCCTACTCACGCTTGTTACAATGGTCTTAGCGTTGCCCATGCAAGCTGCGACAAAGGACAAAGTCTATACGCAATCGGGAATGTTCACCGTTATTCAACAGGGGAACAACTATTTCTTTGAAATTCCCGACTCATTGATAGGTCGACTCTTCCTCGCAACGGTTCGTTTTACAGAAACTCCTGCTAACGCCTCCAAATATGGAGGAGAGCAAGCCAATCAACAATCTGTTTATTGGGAAAAAGCTCCCGGAAACCGACTCTTACTCCGTGCGAACATGTTTTTTGCGGCAACCGACTCAACCGATAACATTAACCGCTCGGTAATGGTAGCTTCCTCTGATCCTATTATCGGTTCGTTTGGAGTGGAAGGCATTTCTCCAAATGGATATAGAATTAAAGTCAACTCTTTTTTTGAAGACGACGATGTAGCTCTCGGATTGACACGTAGCCTCAAGTCAACCTTAGGACTCTCTAGCCTTCAACGCGACTTATCTTACATTGAAAGCATCAAGACTTTCCCAAACAATACGGAGGTACGCCTTGTCAAAACTTACTATGCCTCAAGCGGAAGCCTTGGTGCGCAACGCACTGGAAATGCTACGGTTGGATTGAACATCTCTTTTGTTCTCCTTCCCAAGGAACCCATGCGCCAACGCCTTTTTGACCCTCGTGTGGGCTACTTTGCCAATCGTTGCGTGCCCTTTACGGACGACCAGCAAACGGTTAGCACACAAACGTTCATCACACGCTATCGCCTTGAACCTAAGGACTCGCTTGCGGCCGACTCCATGCGTCGCGGATTCCTTGTTGAGCCCAAGAAGCCCATCGTTTACTACATCGACCCAGCAACTCCCAAGCAATGGGTGCCCTACCTCATTAAGGGTGTAAACGATTGGCAAGTGGCATTTGAAAAAGCAGGGTTTAAGAATGCCATTATCGGTAAGGAATGGCCCAACGACCCAACCATGTCGCTGGAGGACGCACGCTTTAGCGTCATCCGCTACCTTGCGTCAAACATTGAGAATGCCTACGGACCTAATGTCCACGACCCACGTTCGGGAGAGATTATCGAGAGCCACGTATGCTGGTACCACAACGTGATGACTTTGCTCCACGATTGGTATATGATTCAAGCGGGCACACTTGACGAAGCGGCACGCAAGATGAAGTTTGACACCGAACTCATGGGCGAACTCATCCGTTTCGTGTCCAGTCACGAAGTCGGCCACTCCATGGGCTTACGCCACAATTTCGGAGCCTCAAGCCTATCGCCCGTAGATAGCCTTCGCAATAAGGAATGGGTTGAAAAGCATGGGCATACCGCTTCTATCATGGACTATGCACGCTTCAACTACGTTGCTCAGCCCGAAGATAGCATCTCACGCAAGGGACTCTTCCCCCGTATTAACGACTACGATATCTGGGCCATCCAATGGGGTTACACTCCCATGTTCGACGCTTACGATGCCGAGAGCGACCATTGGGAACTTGAAAAACTTGTTCAGGCTAACCTTCCCCACAATCCTAGACTCTGGTTTGGCGATGGCGAAACAAACAAGACTAACGACCCACGTTGCCAAACGGAAGACCTTGGCGACGACGCTATGAAGGCAAGCCATTACGGCATTCTCAACCTCAAGCGTATCATCAAGCAACTTCCCGAGTGGACCTACGAAAGTAATGATATCAACCACACTAATTTGAAGCGCGGATTGGGAAATATCTTGAGCCAATACCGTCGCTATATGGGACACGTAGCACGCAACATTGGCGGAGTGCAATACAATTACCGCACGGTGGATGAACCAGGTAAGGTCTACACTCCCACATCGCGCGAAAAACAACTCCGCGCCCTCGACTTTATTGACGAACACGTCTTTACGTGTCCCTCATGGCTCATTGACGAACCCTTCGTTGCGCGCCTCTATCCCCGTCCTGCCGACCTCACAGATACGTATTGCGAAAATGTTTTGAATAACTACATTTTCGACATCAGTGGATGGATTGTGGGAGATGCCTTCAACGAAGAACTTCCCTTTGAGGACTACCTTGAAGAAGTCGACAAGCGACTCTTCCGCGGTTTGGACAAGGGCACTAAGATAGACGCCCATCGCCGACTCATGCAAACCACGGCGGTAGTCCAGCTGAACGATGCCTATCGTCGCTTCTCGGAATACGCAACCGATAGTCCACAACGCCCCTACTTTATGGACTATTACGAACGCCTTCATCGCCGTCTCCTCAATGCGCGCTCGGTAGATAAGGCCACACGACTCCACTATGCTAACCTTGCCGACCTTATTACAAAGACAAAGGCTAAGACGATGTTATAGAATAAATGCACTTGAAAATCAGCCACAACAATAATCAATTATTGTCGTGGCTGATTTTTTAACCTTCTCGCATGGGGGCACTTTCTTCAATAAAAGCAAGCATCTGAAGCCTAAATCCATCTCACTAAAAACTAAAGCACAAATAGGAGAAACTATAAGTGAGTTAAGACGAAATAAGTCTCTTATAGTTTGAACAGGAAGTAACCCATCTTTTACGACTCACCTAAGCATTTGACAAACTCATATTTCAAAGTAAAATAGAAGACAAAAAAACTTTCATCCTTTCTTAATTTTTCAGCACAAATAATTTTATATCGAGAAGAAAGAACGTAACTTTGCATTGCAAGAGACAATTAAACGTGGCTTAACGTCACTCAAGCACAATACTACGGAGGACCAATTTATTAAAGAGGGGCTCCGCACTATTAAAGAGGGGCTCCGCACTATTAAAGAATGATTAAGTAAAGATTATTAGATTAGTGAATGAACCTGTTTTACGTTAGCTTGCCACATCAATAACGTAAAACGTTGAAGTACGCCGTGAGGCTTGCTTCAAACTTGAGAGGCGAAAGCCCCTCTTTTTTTGTATCATAACGGAACATTCTCCTGCCGACACCTCCTCCCCAATCTATCCCTATCGGCTCGGGCTCCCCTAAAAATCATTCTCCCCTGCACACCTTTTGTTGAAAGAAAATAATTAAGTACATTTGCAAAGTCACTCGTCTGCTCATCAGCTTTGCGAGAGCTTGAGGGGCAATTGGCATTCCACCTTAATTATTCACACCATGAAAAAATTGAAATCCCTTGTTGTAACAGCATTAGCCGCGTTCATAAGCCTGACATCGTCACAATTGGCTTACGCAAGTTCTGCTCCCCTAAATATCCCCGACAATTGCACACTGACCACAATCCATTACGCCACTCACGGCGACCAGCAACTGCTCATGGATTGTTATCAAGCGAGTGCTTCAGCTTCATCAGTGCCCCGCCCCGTCTACATCTACTCATTTGGGGGCGCATGGGAATTTGGCTCACGCGAGGATGGCAATATGGAAAAACTAATTGCCGCTCTTACGGCAGAAGGTTGGGTGGTATGTTGCATAGATTACCGCCTGGGAGTTAAAATGGCAAAGGAGGCGGGAACGATGACACGCGAAACGTGGTTAGACACGTATTTAGGCGCCATCAACATGGGAGCAGAGGATATTTATGCCGCTACGCGCTATCTTATTGACCACGCCGATGCGCTTAATATTGACTCCACAAAAATCGTATTAGCAGGAAGTAGTGCGGGAGCCTTTAACTCGCTTTCTGCTGTCTATCAGCAATGTAACCTAACAGAACTCTTCCGCAAATACCTCTCTCCCCAATTCCATTATGCAGGAGCCATCTCACAAGCTGGTGCACTTTGGTTTGCCGGAGAGAATACATCACTTGATTGGGCACAACTCCCCTGCCCCATTCTCTTCTTCCACGGCTCAAAGGACCCTCTCGTAACCTACGATCGCACAAATCGTGGCCTCTCTGGTTATGGTCCTGTAGCCATTTACGCACAGTTAGCTTCCGAAAAGTCACCCGCATGCTTCTACGACTTTGAAGGGCTCGGCCATGAGGTTTGTGTCACTCCCATGCACACACATATTCCTGAGATTATACGCTTTCTGAAGCAATATGTCATTCAAGGCGAAAAACGCAACGAACACATTTTCATCCCAAAGAAGAAGGATTAAAAGCATTAAGCAGAAGCCAAAACTAATGATAGTATGGCAAACGAGGCAATCCCCCGCAGGAGATTGCCTCATTTTTAAGCAACAAAAAACCCACAGGATTACCTGCGGGTTGTTTACGTGTCTATGCTCGCTATCGCTTAGCAATACACGTCTTTCGCTTAGCTAATAATTAAGCCTTAACTGAATCAGCAGCAGCAGAATCAGCAACTACAGAATCAGTAGCAGCAGAATCAGCAACTACAGAATCAGTAGTAACTGTGTCGTTAGTAGCTTCAGCGGGAGTAGCGTTACCACCGCAAGATGCGAAAGATACTGCAGCGAAAGCAGCGAACATGAAAACCAACTTCTTCATTTTCTTGTTAATTTTTAAAAGTGATACAATTAATTGTCCTATTAAAACGGTGCAAAATTACGTACTTTTTCAATACCACAAAAACTTCCACAAAAAAAAATCACATTTTTATGTAAAAAAGTGTTTTTTAGTGTATTTAATTATACATTTTGGCATTTTGAGATTACATTTAAACTACAGTCACTAAAACATTTACGGAATTTGCGTCCATATTTTACGCAAATGATATTCACATTTTACGGGGGAAAAATAGTGGAATCTATCTTTTATAGTAAATTTGCAGATGAGGAAGCAAAAAAGAGGCATTTCAAACAGAAGAAGTGACGCCAACATGACTTGAACGTTGCAACGAACCTTTTTCCCTACTATGATCTTGCCCAAATCCTCCCCCACTCATTATATATAATATATAGCAAACGCCATGATATCCCCCTTGGAACACAAAAAAGCTGCCTTCCACACTTTAGGTTGCAAACTAAACTTCGCTGAGACCTCATCGCTTCAGGATGAGTTACGCAAACGTGGCATGAAGATAGCGCAAAAAGGCGAAACAGCTGATTTGTGCATTATCAATACGTGTAGCGTTACCGACGTAGCTGATTCTAAGTGCCGTCAGACGATTCATAAATTCACTCGCCAGCACCCTGGAGCTTTTGTTGTGGTGATGGGATGCTATGCGCAGTTACAGCCTGACACAATTGCTGCTTTCGAAGGCATTGACCTTGTTGTCGGAATGGAACATAAGGGCGAGGTCATCCGACTTATTGAAGAACGCTGGAGTAAGAAAGAGGGACTTCCCAAAGGCGAAGCATGCCATGAAGCAATTGCCGTGCCCACTAAGGATATTCACACCTTCGTTCCCTCATGCTCACACGGCGATCGCACACGCTATTTCCTTAAGGTTCAAGATGGTTGCAACTATTACTGCACCTATTGCACGATACCCATGGCTCGTGGAAAGAGTCGTAATGGGACGATTGAAAGTCTCGTAAAGCAGGCACAAGATGTAGCTACTGAGGGCGGCAAGGAGATTGTTATCACGGGCGTAAATATTGGTGATTTCGGACGTTCAACGGGTGAGACTTTCTTTGACTTAATCAAGGCGCTTGATAAGGTAGAAGGCATTGAGCGTTACCGTATTTCATCCATCGAGCCCAATTTGCTGACTCCCGAAATCATTGATTTCTGCGCGAGTTCCAAAAAGTTTATGCCCCATTTCCACATCCCGCTTCAGAGTGGTAGTGACGAGGTTTTGAAACTCATGCGCCGTCGCTACGACACGGCACTCTTTGCCAACCGCATTGCTTATATCAAGCAAGTGATGCCCGACGCTTTCATCGGAGTGGATGTTATTGTCGGCATGCGCGGAGAGACGGACGAGCTTTTTGAACAGGCTTACAACTTCATCAAGAGCTTGGATATTTCTCAGTTACACGTGTTCACTTATTCCGAACGTCCAGGCACACGTGCTTTAGAAATTCCCCACAAGGTGGACTCTCAGACACAACACAAACGCAGTCAGCGCTTGCTTGAACTCTCAGAAGAAAAGCGCAAAGCGCATTATGCGAAACACATTGGCACACAGCGCCCCGTGCTTTGGGAACACTCCAAGAAGGGTGCGCCACTCAGCGGATTTACAGACAATTACATCCGCGTAACCGCAACCGAGGGATGCCTTGCAGAGGACAACACGCTCTCACAAGTAACCCTTGGAACATTCACTGAAGATCAAGAAACATTATGGGCTCAACAAGCATAAATAAGGAAAAGAAAATCGCCGTAGTTATCCTTAACTGGAACGGCAAGGAGATGATGCGTCGCTTCTTACCCTCTGTCGTGCGCTATTCAGAGGAACTTGCTACGGTCATTGTGGCAGACAATGCCTCGACTGATGGTTCCCTGGAGATGCTAAAGGCAGAGTTTCCCACGGTAGAGCAAATCGTGCTCGATCAAAACTATGGCTTTGCCGAGGGATACAATCGTGCGCTCGCTCAGGTGGATTATCCTTACTTGCTTCTGCTCAACTCCGACGTGGAAGTGAGCGAAGGTTGGTTGCGTCCCCTACTCTCTTACATGGAAGCGCATACGGACGTTGCAGCATGTCAGCCTAAATTGCTCAGCCAAAGCGAAAAGGAATATTTTGAATACGCAGGAGCCGCAGGCGGTTACCTTGACCATTACGGATATCCCTTCTGCCGCGGACGCATTTTCCATGTAG
This sequence comes from Alloprevotella sp., assembly GCA_045657925.1. Classification (GTDB taxonomy): domain Bacteria; phylum Bacteroidota; class Bacteroidia; order Bacteroidales; family Bacteroidaceae; genus Alloprevotella. The sequence goes on from JAZOUA010000020.1 coordinate 63,350, forward strand.
TAGAAAAAGATGGCGGACAATACGACACCATCAAGGATGTGCTTTGGGCAACTGGCGCAGCGCTGATGATTCGTAAGGAAGATTGGGAACAATCGGGCGGACTTGACGGACGCTTTTTCGCTCACATGGAAGAGATTGACCTCTGTTGGCGCTTAAGAAGCAGAGGCCGTCGCATTGTTTGCATCCCAGAAAGCGTGGCTTACCATGTCGGGGGAGGCACTTTGGATCAAGGCAATCCGCGTAAGACATTCCTCAACTTCCGCAACAACCTCTTAATGCTATACAAGAACCTGCCCGAATCGGAACTCCACTCGGTGATGCGCATGCGCACGTTGTTGGATTATGTAGCTGCTTTTAAGTTCCTTGCGACTCTTGACACTGCTAATTTCCGCGCCGTGCTTAAAGCCAGAAAGGAATATAAGAAGATGCAACCCGACTTCATTGCGCAACGCTCGGATAACCTCTCAAAAGCGACACTTTCAACCATTCCCGAACGCATGAAGTTCAGCATTCTCTGGCAATTTTACGCTAAGGGAAAGAAAACTTTTAATCGTCTTAACCTACTATAATTCAACAGGTTTAAAACACACAAAATTAACTCACTTATAATTAAAACTAACTCACAGTTAATTTAAATTAACTCACTCTTAATTTCAACTAACAGAGACTTAGTTTTTAATAAGTCAGTTATCGTTTTCCTCGTGCCCAACTTGCCCTCATTTTAAGGGGCACTAATCCTCCTTAACACCCTCCTATTCGTTCACCTCAAACTATGCCCCTATACCTTATCCCCGTCACCCTTGGCGATACGCCTCATGAGCGTGTGCTTCCAGCATATAACAAAGAAATAATTTTAGGCATTCGCCACTTTATAGTAGAGGAATTGCGCACTGCGCGACGCTTCTTGAAGCAAGTAGAGAAGTCGATTGACATAGACAGCCTTGAATTCTACCCTATGGGAAAGCATGCCGATGTTGCCCTATTCTCTAAATACTTAGAGCCCCTCCGCCGTGGCGAATCGGTAGGTGTGATTTCCGAAGCCGGATGCCCTGCCGTAGCCGACCCAGGCGCGGACATCGTAGCCATAGCGCAGCGCGAGGGACACCAAGTTGTGCCTCTCGTAGGCCCATCTTCTATCCTTTTGGCGGTAATGGCGAGCGGTTTTAACGGGCAGAGTTTTGCCTTCCACGGATACTTGCCCATTGATGCTTCTGATCGTAGCAAGCGACTCAGACAATTGGAGCAACGTTCGATGCATGAGAATCAAACCCAGCTCTTTATCGAAACGCCCTATCGCAATGCGAAGCTCTTTGCAGACATCCTCTCAGCTTGCGCTCCCCAAACGCGACTTTGCGTAGCAGCAGGAATTACGACGGAGCAAGAATACATCCGCTCCATGTCGCTCAAAGAGTGGAAACAGAAGGGATTGCCCGATCTTGGAAAGATTCCAGCGATATTTGCAATCTATGCAGGAGGACGTAAATAAGATTTCACAAATATTTTTTTAGGAGAAACGTGGTATTTTTACAAAAAAAATTGTATATTTGCAGTAACGAGAATTCTCAATAACTCAAATTCAAAAAAATAGTATGGAACAATATTGGAATTTGTATACGGAACTACCTACACTGATGCAGATATTTTGGGGTTGTGCCCTTATCAGCACGATTATCATGGTGATACAGTTCATTCTTTCTCTCTGCGGAATGGGCGATGTTGATGTGGACGTTGACATGGGAGGTGCAGATGGTCTTGACGCCGCTACAGGGATGGACCTCTTTTCTATAAAGAACGTTATCATCTTCTTTGTTGGATTCGGATGGGCAGGAATTAGTTTCAGAGAAATCATCCCTCAAGATGGGCTTCTTATCCTTGCCGCTCTTGTTTGCGGATGTTTCTTCGTAGCTTCCTTTATTCTTATTTTCAAACAATTGATGAAGTTTGAAGGCAATAGCGCTGTGCATATGGAAGAAGCTGTAGGCAAGAAAGCCGAAGTGTATCTCCGCATACCTGCAAAGCGCAACGGAAAGGGTAAAGTTCAGGTAAGCCTCAACGGAGTGGCACGCGAGTATGACGCTGTTACCAACGACGATGAAATGATTCCTTCGGGTCAAACCGTAGACATCATCGGAAGCACGGGAGGTGGTGCGTTGCTTGTTACTGCTCGCCTTTCATAAAATAGAACTATGAAACTTTAAATCACTAAATACTACTTATTTATGGAAATTATCATTATTGGTGTCTTAATCGGCGTCTTCACAATCGTAGCGCTGTTAAATCGTTACCGTCGTTGTCCTTCCGACAAGATTCTTGTCATCTACGGTAATAAAGGTAAGAGCTCGGCTCGCTGTATCCATGGTGGCGGTGCCTTTGTTTGGCCCGTTATTGAGGACTATGCTTACCTCAGCCTTATTCCTATTTCAATCGATGCGAACCTTACGAACGCATTGAGCCGTCAGAACATTCGCGTAGACGTTCCCAGCCGCTTTACTGTTGGTATCTCTACAGATCCTGAGTATATGATTGCTGCGGCAGAGCGCCTCTTGGGTCTCTCTCCCTCACAGATTCAGGAATTGGCGCGTGATATCCTCTTCGGTCAGTTGCGTTTGGTTATCGCAACGATGAGTATTGAAGAATTGAACAACGACCGTGACAAGTTCTTGGAACAGATTTCTGCAAACGTAGAAGTTGAATTGAAGAAGATTGGTCTTCGCCTCATCAACGTAAACGTTACCGACATCAAGGACGAATCTGGTTACATCGAAGCCCTTGGTCGTGAAGCAGCAGCAAGAGCTATCAACGAAGCTAAGGTACGCGTTGCTGAACAAGAAAAGGTGGGTGAAATCGGTAAGGCTGAAGCCGTAAGAGAAACTCGCGTTCGTACAGCAGAAGCTAACGCTCAAGCCGTAAAGGGTGAAAATGAAGCGAAGGTAGAAATCGCGAACTCTGAAGCATACCGCCGTGAGCGCGAAGCTGAAGCACAACGCAAGGCTAACGCTGCTGAAAAGGTGCAACAAGCTAAGGCTCTTGAAGAAGCATATGCTGCTGAACGCGATGCAGAATTGGCACGTGCAGAACGCGAACGCAGTACGGAAACGGCAAACGTTATCGTACCTCAACAGATTGAAAAGCAGCGTCTCATCATCGCAGCTGAAGCAGAAGCTGAACAGAAGCGCGTAAATGCAAAGGGTGAAGCCGACGCTATCTATGCAAAGATGGAAGCTGAAGCTAAGGGTCTCTACGAAATCCTTACCAAGCAGGCTGCTGGTTATGACAAGATGGTGCAAGCGGCTGGCGGTGATGCGAACAAGGCTTACATGCTCCTCTTGCTTGAAAAGCTTCCCGAACTCGTTAAGACTCAAGTTGAAGCCGTTAAGGGTATTAACATCGACCACGTTACTGTTTGGGACAGCGGTCAGGGTGCTAACGGAGGCAAGGGGTCTACTGCAAACTTCGTTTCTGGACTTATGCAGAGCGTTCCTCCTCTTAACGAACTCTTTGATATGGCAGGCCTCAACCTTCCTGAATACCTTGCAAAGAAAAAGCAAGAACCAGTTCAAGAAGTTGAAGCTGTAGAGGTTAAGAAGTAACTCCTCACAACAAAACTCACATAAAGACTCCACCCGTACATGCGGGTTGGAGTCTTTTTTAATCAGCCTCATCACAATCAAAATTCTACGCTTGAATTCTAAATCAGAGATGCCAGAAAGAATCTTACTTTTAGAAAAAACTAACTCTCAAACGAATTTAAGCGTTATAAACTTGATTTTAAGGCACAACTTATTAGCTTCATGAGTTAAAGTTTCAAAAATATATAGTAACTTTGCATGACTAATTAAATTCGCGTTATTATGAGCAACAACGAACATACGCTCCAACAAATAGGACGTGCCCTCAAAAAGGTGGCACAGAAGTTCAAAATTGAACTTGAAAATCAACCCTTAACCGACCTCCACTTACAGGTAAACCCTGAGAGCGGCGAATTGCTCGTGTTTAATGACGAAGATGTTGAAATTACGCGTTGTGTAGTTGAAGAATGGATTAACAATCACGCTGAAAACTTCTACGACATCGTAAAGCAACAGTTGCTCAAGGCGATTCAGGAACACAAGGAGGAACTTGAAAACCTCTGCATCTTGAAGCCCTACTCTTTTGTGCTTGTGGATGAAGACCACGAAACTATTTGCGACCTCTACCTCGTTGATGACGACACCATTGTGCTTGATGGCGAGCTCATGGAGGGGTTGAGCGAAGACTTGGATAGCTTCTGGGAAGAACTCTCAAGCAGATAATCATTTTGAAACACACTATTCTACACATAACTAAAAATAACACAACATACTATGTTTGATAGCCTTAGCGAAAGATTAGAAAGATCATTCAAGATACTTAAGGGTGAAGGAAAAATCACCGAAATCAATATTGCCGAAGCCCTCAAGGACGTGCGCCGTGCACTTATTGAAGCCGACGTCAACTATAAGGTTGCAAAAAACTTCATTGACACGGTAAAAGAAAAGGCATTAGGACAGAACGTGCTCATCTCCGTTAAGCCTAAGGAAATGATCATCAAAATTGTGCACGATGAATTGGCACAATTGATGGGTGGCGAAACGGCAGAACTTAACCTCCAGAGCCGTCCTTCAGTAATCCTTATGGCAGGTCTTAATGGTGCGGGTAAAACAACCCTTTCGGGTAAGCTCGCCCTCCACTTAAAGACAAAGAAGCACCGCAATCCCCTTCTCGTAGCGTGTGACGTTTACCGCCCTGCGGCAGTTGAGCAGCTTCGTGTGCTTGCTGAGCAGATTGAAGTGCCCATCTATATGAACTTAGTGTCTAAGGATCCCGTTCAGATTGCTCGAGAAGGTATTCTTGAAGCAAAGTCAAAGGGCTATGACACAATCATTGTCGACACAGCAGGTCGCCTTGCCATCGATGAAGAATTGATGCAAGAAATTGCAGCTATTAAGGACGCTTGTCAACCCGATGAAACGCTCTTCGTAGTAGATGCCATGACCGGTCAGGACGCTGTAAACACGGCTAAGGAATTTAACGACCGCCTTGATTATGATGGCGTTGTGCTTACGAAACTTGATGGTGACACACGCGGTGGTGCTGCAATTTCTATCCGCACCGTTGTCAACAAGCCCATTAAGTTTGTTGGTACAGGCGAAAAGATGGAAGCGCTTGACCAATTCCATCCCAGCCGTATGGCCGACCGTATCCTCGGCATGGGTGATATCATCTCGCTTGTTGAACGTGCGCAACAGCAATTCGACGAAAAGGAAGCCCGCAAGCTCCAGGAGAAGATTCAGAAGAACAAATTTGACTTCGAGGACTTCTACAATCAAATCCAGCAAATCAAGAAGATGGGTAACATCAAGGACCTCGCTTCAATGATTCCTGGTGTGGGCAAAGCGATTAAGGATATAGATATCGACGACAACGCTTTCAAGTCAATTGAAGCTATCATCCAGTCAATGACTCCCAAAGAACGTCGCAACCCAGACCTCTTGATGCGCCAGGCTACCCGTAAGACACGCATCGCAAAGGGTTCAGGAACGACCATTCAAGACGTTAACCGCCTCATTAAGCAATTCGACCAAATGCGTAAGATGATGAAGATGATGACTGGCGGAAATATGAAAAATATGATGTCTCAGATGAAACAGATGCAACAGTTGCAACAAATGCAAGGTTTGAGACGATAATAATTTAATAAGCTAACAAGTGCGGTATCGCAATGGTGATTCCGCACTTGTGTTTTTTCAAAAATCATCCCCCATGACAATTATAGACGGAAAAGCTACAGCCGCACTCATCAAGCAGGAAATTGCCGCTGAAGTTGAAAGCCTTATCGCGAAAGGCCATAAGCGCCCCCACCTTGTAGCAATCCTTGTGGGCCATGACGGAGGTAGCGAGACTTATGTAAAAAATAAAATGCTCGCTTGCGAAGCCTGTGGGTTTAAATCCTCACTCATTCGCTTCGACACCAATGTTACTGAAGAAGCACTCCTTGCTGAAGTTGAGCGACTCAATAACGATGATGACGTTGACGGATTTATCGTGCAACTCCCCTTGCCCAAGCACATCTCTGAGCAACGTATTACAGAAGCCATTGATTTCCGCAAGGACGTCGACGGATTCCACCCCATCAATGTGGGCAGACTTTCTATCGGTCTCCCATGTTATATTTCGGCGACTCCTAAGGGCATTCTTGAACTCCTCCGCCGTTACAACATCCCCACAAGCGGCAAGCACTGTGTCATTATCGGGCGCAGCAATATCGTGGGTAAGCCCATGGCATCCTTAATGCTTCAAAAGGAACTCGGAGATGCGACAGTAACAGTCGTACATAGTCACACGCAAAACCTCAAGGAGGAATGTCGCCGTGCGGATATTCTCATCGCCGCCCTCGGTCGCCCCGAATTTGTTACCGCAGACATGGTAAAACCAGGCGCTACGGTAATTGACGTAGGCACAACGCGCATACCCGACGCTTCACGCCCCAGCGGATTCCGCCTTTGTGGCGATGTATGTTTCTCTGAAGTCGCACCGCTTTGCGAAGCCATCACTCCCGTTCCCGGTGGCGTAGGCCCTATGACTATTTGCATGCTTATGCTCAACACGCTTGAAGCAGCCAAAGGACTGATGAAATAATATTGCACAGACACCGCAAACACTATTCGGCACTTAGTTGAAATTATCTGAGAGATAAATCAAACTAAGTGCCGAATAATTTTTTGCAAGTCGGAGACAGTTTTACGAAATGCAGGAACAGTGAATAAGCCCACGCAGAACATAGTTGCATTTATGCCCCTCGTTACTCCTACTCTTCATACATCCAATTTGAACAATTCCAAGGACTATTGTATTTGTTTGTTGCCGAAGGTTTAATTTCATTTCCACCGACAGGAATGCGGTCGGTACTCGCGGCGAGCATGGACTCTAAGTGAAGTTCCATTACCCGAAGCTGGGGGTGGATATAGTTTTGTTTCATAGTTTTAGCTTTTTAAGTTGATAAGGTTAAAGTCAACAAATGGTTTGTACATTCCGCACAGCGCTCTATTGAGAGCACCATGCGGATAAGTCTTCACGACTTACTTTATCACTACCTTTTTACCATTCATAATATAAACCCCACCCTTCTGAGGCACAGACACACGGCGTCCGCTAAGGTCGTACACAACCGCCTCTTTGTCTGTTGTCAAAACAGCATCGTCAATAGAAGTCGTTCCATCACCGTTCACACGGATGCTAATGTGGGTCATTGCACGGGCATTTACTGGCGTTCCTGAACGTGGTATGATGGTGAGGTATGCGCGGAATGGGTTAAGGCCTTCGGTTCGCCACTAGCCACCTTCGGTAGATATTGCATAGTGAGTGCCATACATCTCCTCAAAGTCTAATTGCCCCATTCGTTCGTATATACCTCTAAGTTCAAATATTGATCTTACCGATTGACAGGAAACAGTTCTTCCTACTGTTGATTCTACTAACGCATTCTCGACTACCAGGTTCATATCCATTGCTTCAGTATTCTTTGCACGGATGAAGTAGGGGTAATTCGCCTTTAGTGTACCGTTCTTTATCTTGATGATTTCCATCTCCATCTGATCGATGCTGCCGTCGGCGTCGGCGTCATAGGTGTGCATATTGTTCATGTAGGCCACCTCATAGTTCTCCAACAGCTCATCGTTCACCTCAATCTCGAAGGGCACATACAGCGAGTTCCACTCCTGGTTGGGGAGCTCGCGGTAGTAGGTAAGTTTTTCCACGTCGTAATCATCAACTATAATGACCCTGCTGTAATAGCCGTCGTAGATTTCTACCTCGGTGGCATCGGCATCATAGTGTCCGCAGTCGATGCAGATACTGCCGTGGTAATTGTGATTGTCGGGGTCAATATCGCCGAATTCGGCCAAACAGTGTTCACACTCTGCACGGTGTGTGCAGGTGGCCTCACCGCTGTGGGCTTCTGTTACGGTAGCACCACAAACGGAACAGGTAACGGTATGGGTGCCGTCGCCGTTGTCGCTGTAAGTATACTCACAGCCGTTGGCACAGGTTACAACCCACTTGCCGTCCGCTTCGGTTGCGGTGTAACCACCGGCAAGATATGCGGTAGGATCAAAGCCGAAGGTGCCGCCGGAAATAATGATTGTGCCGTATTTTATTCCCAACTCTTCTACATGACCGCCGGAAATCGTTAAGATGCCACCCCAACAATTCAGACTTCCCACATAACCGCCGGTGATGGAGCTGGTGTCCTCATCTGAATAGTGTTTATCTGTGTTCAGTTGATCTACCCAACCATCGGACATGATGGTTGGTCCAAAAATATCTGAGTTGCCTTCAATAGTACCACCCAGTAGGTTAAGCGTTCCAAAACCATTGATTGCAGAAGTAAAATTCGGTCTTGTGTTTCTAACGGTACCGTTGCCGGATATGGTCAAAACTATATTTTCTTCATATCCAGACAGCGAGAATACACCTTCACCGGTAATGGTATGACCGTTGAGGTCAATGGCTGTATTTTTAGAAATTTCATGGCCATCGCTCACGGTGATATCGCCCGTCAGCATAATGTTGCCACCGTTTGCGAGGGCTGCAATCAGTTCAGCTTCAGTAGATACTTCTACCTCATCTTGCGCCAACGCTCCTATTGGCATCATCATTGCCATTAAAGCAAAAAATAAAGTTTGTAAAATTCTTTTCATAGTGTATAGTTTATTTGATTATTAAATTTCGTAAAACGCAAAAGCCCCGCCGACGGAGATGCATCTCCACCAGCGAGGCCTTCATTATATTATAGTATATAGTGTACTACTTGCTTGCTTGCTTGCTTGCTTGCTTGCTTGCTAACATTTTATTCGACATGGGCAAATATTCCTTACTTATTCTGTATGCTGTTTTTACTTTTTCAGTAACAAAATTAACACTTAGATTGGTAACTCCAAGTTTCATTTAGTTAAGAATATTTAAAAGGTGAAAAATAAGGAGAATTATATAGTAGTTGCCCCATATTGGGGAATATGACGCTGATGGAATTTAAAATTCGTTTGGGTTAACTACAATGCAGCTATTATCCTTAGCATCTCAGATATAGTTTTGACAAGGTCAGTTTTCAAAAATCCCTACTATAAATCTTTTTCGCAAAATTCTACAAAAATAAGGCGATTAACCCTTTGCTAATTCAGAAATAGTTCATACCTTTGCATCGCTTTCGGAAAGAAAGACACTAACTATGGTGCCCGTAGTTCAGTTGGTTAGAGCGTCAGATTGTGGTTCTGAATGTCGTGGGTTCGAGTCCCATCGGGCACCCCATTGGAGAGGTTTTCACCTCTCCTTTTTTGTGCTTTTAAGCAAAATTCACACGCTTATGGGGAGTTTTTTAGGATACAAAAAGGGATGCTTTCTAGACTCACCTTCTGGAAGAACAACTCTCAGGGTTAATCAAGAAACAGCCCTTGTTTCTGAGGACAAAGACAAAAGGTTCGTTTCACACCAACTCAATCATCAGGATGTAAAAAAGGATTAGAACAAGAGATTCTCCTCAGCGTCATCCAATTATCAGCAGGAAATAACCAACAATATTCTAATCCCCAACACATAAAACCGCGCTACTGGAAGATAAAATCCTCTTTCAAAGGCACTGGCGTTTTTTGTGTGTTAAGTTAGAGCTATGAGGTAATTATATTGTAAAGACAGACACTTGACTCTATTTTGTTGGTTCTTTGTAATATTTGTTTAAGAGTTTAATCATTCTATATTTTGCTGCAGAACTAAACATACATCTTATCATTAACATATTGCATTCCCTTGAATCGTAATCTGGTCGAGGATAAAGTGTTTTAGTTTGCCACCTATCTCTTTCAGAAAAATCATCACTCATTTCCTCGTATAAAGAAGTCACTGGATCAGAAGGGGTAAAACAGAAAGAGTCATCAGCACCAAGTTGAAGCAAACGTTCTGTTTCAGGAAAATCAAAATTCATACCAGCACAATATAAATCGATGTCTATTTGACGACATTCTTTTAATCGGTCTTCTTCTATCCACCATAAATGATCCTTGGGATCTTCACACAAATCATCTTTTAGAATTAATTTGTATATGTTATCATCAAATGGTTCTTTCACGTCCACTTGAAACTTTTTCTTTAAGTAAGAAGCAATTTTTTCCAAGTTTGCTAATTGTTTATCAACTGCTTCTTGGCATAATTTCCATTCACCAGGAAGTATTACATACCACAATTGCGATATATAGTAAAATGGCATTGTAACCCCTAGTTCTTGAAAATCTTGGCAATCGTTTAATAAATCTGAAGAGAAATCATCCGATTCTATCAAGTTTTTTACTCTTTCAAAATCATTATATATCAATGCCTTTCGTAATCTTTCTTTGAATCCCATAATGTATTAAATTTAACTATAAAGGGGACGAAACACAGCGAGTTATGAATATCTATTCCTACTCCCTACGTCCGGAACGTACTCTGGCTCAATCCCCTACATGTTTTTACCGTTATCAAAGTATAAAGTATAACGTATAGGCATTTCATATAAGATTATTCATTATAAAATAGATTTATCAACTTCTTATTTATCTTCGTTATTCCTCCTCATCCACAAAGAATTTTTCATTGGCAACCTTGGAAGAATAACTTTCGCAACACATACTTGCATACAAGTCTCCTCTTGACTTGTTTAGCTTTGCGGTCATCTTGCTAAAACCTTTAGTGTTTTTTTCCAATACCATGTAATTCTTGATGGATAATGAGGATGCTACGGCTTCTACATCGTGGTCGGCACCAATATAGGCGAATACCCACCCCCTGCCCTTCAATTCTTCCACAAGAGCCTTTATCGCTGCCCCATTGTATTCTTGAGATGCATTCTCATATCCATCAGTGATGATTGTCACAAGCACCTTGTCGTTTTCAGCCACATTCTTTTTAAGCGCATGTATAGACATCCCCATGGCATCGTAAAGAGCGGTGCAACAGTTAGGATTATAGGTATCTTCGTTGAATTCTTTAACCTCATCAACTTTTACGCAATCGCATACGGTGTTGACGTCATTATGGAAGGTTACAATTGTTACATAGTGTTCCTGATCCTCATGTTTATTTTGCGCCGCACGAATCGTTTGAATCGTTTCATTCACGTTGTTAATAGTTTCTCTCTTGACGCTGTGCATTGAACCACTTTCGTCAATGATAACCAAATTGAAAATTCTTGTCTTCATAAATTATTCTGTTTAGAGTTAGTAATTAATTCTAAAGCAAAAGTACTTTAGTTAAAAAACATACACTCTTAAAAATGGAGTTGCAAGACTTGCAACTGGAAGAAATAATGAACAATCCTTGTTAGTACCATTTTATATGTTATACTAACGCAAACAAGAGAAAAAAAAGACCTCCCCCATTGTGCTTGTTATCAATGGAGAAGGTCTTTTTCTATAATCTTAGTCCCAAATCACCAAATCGCGTCTCAGCGTGATACTCTTGGGTTCGCCACGATTACCTGTAACGAAGTAATATTGAGCTAATCTCTCATCAAAGTGGTTTACAAAGGCTTCACGGATGCGCGCGCACTTTTCGTTGATGCTATTCTTTGTAGAATCTGTGACGTCACTAATGCTCTTGAGATGCATCTCGCGAGTACCATTGGGGCGTAATGCCGTATAAATATCCAACAACTCCTGTGCGTAATCAGAGAGTTCCTTGAAGCGAATGCCCTTAGGATGACGCAAGAAGAGGATGAAAACAGCCTTTGGAAGCATAGACATTTTGATCTCTAATTCGTTGTAATCTACAAGAAAAATTCTGAAATCCTTTGTAATATGCAAGCGACTTAACAGAGGTTGCTCATTTATCAATTCTTGTAAGAATAATAAATTGACTCCCATACGCTTTAGAGTCTTCACTCTGTCTCTAATTTCGTCTTTTATCTTTTGAGATTCTTGCTCAAAATCATTGTCCGCTTTTTCCTTGTCTGGTTGAGATTCTCTCCTATTTAACCAATTCGGATCTACATCATGTATGAATTTGCTTAAATTTTCTACGGCTACATCATCTAGATTGCAGGAACTAAACATTACATGCCCGCCATCTTCCTCTTGTAGCTCAAGTTTATCACTTTTAGGAATACAACTAAATCGAGTTTCACTTTCCTTTCGCTTTTTCTTCGGAACTGAACTAAACCGAATTGTACTCTCTTCACAACATTCGTCTTCATCATTGGCGGATGGTCCCGGAGCGCAACTGAATCGTATTGTAGGCTTCTCTTCACGTTCCTCTGCTTGAAGCCCCATCAACTCGCGCTTCTTGCGTTCCTCCTCTTCACGCAACCTTCTCAACTCCAATTCTTTAGCGAGTTGCTCTTGTCTTTCCCGTTCTTCTCGAAGTCTTTTATAGTAAAGCGACGCAGAGTTTTGAAGTGCTTTAACCTTTTTAACAACTTCTGTAAAGGTCGACTTTGTAGACCTATACCAATGCGTCTTAATCTTCACATAGTGTAAAACGGTGTTCCCATTCTTATCCACCAGGGGGACATCAATAGCGAAGAAGAGCGAAGGTTCAATAGGTTCAGTGGTAATAGCAAAATCAGCCAAAGAGGGAGTCCCTTCAGCGCGCGATTTGATTTTATCCTCCGACACATAGGGCGCATTATAGCGAATCACCTCCTCAGCAAGCATGGGGAAGTAACAAAAAGTCAATCCCTTACGCTTAAATTCAGCTTTCACCCATTCATAGTTTTCACGAATGAATAGGTTCAATTTCTTGTTGTAAAAAGATTCTACATATATAACCTGCCCAGCATTAGGGATAAAGGGAAATCTTTTGAAAGAGAGTTGCATAAATTAACCTTCAAGTGTACTAACAATTTATGCAAATATATAACAAATTTAACAGAGTATTATAAAATAACAATATAATATTCAAACAAAACTTAAAACCAGAGATAAATAATAAAAGACTCATCACGCACCTCTGCGGCACGTGTCAAAATATCTGTAAGGTCTTTTGCCATAAACTCTTTTGTGTTGGTTAATAGCAAAAGTAGAAGTTCTAAGGGGGATAAGAAAAGACAAAGAAAAGCGAACTTTTTCCGCCTGGGCAAGATGTTCAACGAATGATGATCATCTGGTTTGGTTGGGCTGGGACGGAAAAAAATTCGCTTGTTTTTATGAAAATACTCTTTTTCGTTTCAGAATTATATTACTTAAAATCTTCAGGACCATAGATTCCAAAATTAGGATCTTTCTCTGGTTGCCAAGTTCTAACTTTAATTATAGGCACTTGTGGATTATTAATATCTACCATTAAGAATAAATACCCTTTATCACCATAGTTAGAAGAAAAATACTCCTGTGATATTTGAATAGCATATATTTCACCACCTTTACCTAATTTCCTAACTTCATTGTCTGCAAATCGCAGGTTAATATACTCCTTACTATCAAAACTTACTTTTAGTTGTTTAAGATAAGAATCTTTTGTAAATCTGTTATACTTGATGATATCATGCCCAATGACAAGTTGTTGATTTTCAATACCAGTCCTGTGTGTCGGAACATGAACTACTCTTCCTGTTATTATTACTGCATCATCATCAAAAATTGTACTGATATAATCAAGACGTTTCAATGCATAAGCAGTTTTATAATTCTCTAGGAAACTCATAATTGCGAATCGTGCGTTTTCGTCCCAAACTCCTTTACAAAGTATATCAGTTTCTGCAGTTTGACCTAAACCAAATGTAATATTATCAATTAAACCTTCTTTATTAAAGTAAAATATAACATCTTCAACAAATGATTTACGTGCCCCTGCCTTAAATGAGAAAGACATTTTTAATCCTCTAGCAACGATATTATCATTTGCTTTATAAAAACTAAATCCTGGGTTACCAACAATTTTTGCATTCCCATATTTAAGAAGTTGGGTATATACATCAAACCCCTCTTCTGTAAAATAAGGTCTTACGGTTTCGTATTTTTTATTGGTAAGAGCAGAGATAATATCATTAATATTTGAAGCAAGTCCTGTTACTCCTTCCAATTGAGTTGGTCTTTCATAAATATCTGGAGAGATCTCGCTAAATGAGGTTGAAAGTTCGTTGGATATTGTTGTTTTTTTAGGCGTCGAAACTTTTTTAACATTTAGATTCTTATATGCATCTCTCATAGCAGAAGCAGGTAACAGTTTCATTACACTTTCAACTTCGCTATCAATTCTTGATTCCCCTCTATATTCATATTCAAATTTAACTTGAATATTGTTTGCATCATACCCAGGTGCTAATTCAATAACACCGATACCATCTTTTGCAGAATAAAGATTGCTCCAATCTCTACCATCAAAGAAAGCATAATCAACAGAACTAACAGGTTTGTTCTTATAAGTTATAAACACTTCTAATTCATCCCCATTCCTTTTTGACAGATTTAAATCTAGATGAGAGAAAATTTCATTTATTTGTCTAGGTATCCAATTTATCAGAAGAACCTCATCACCTTCATCTGTGGTAAACTTCATTTCATTGGGGTATCTTAGAGATTTAACTAAACATAAAGCCCAATAATAATCCTTTAAAGCTACATCGATTTTACCAGCTATTTCGGCATCTATTGCAGAAGAAACGTAGTCAATGATTTTGAATTTTCTTCCTTCAAAGATTTTGTCAACTTCAAAACGTTTTATCCAACGACCTACATGGGCATCTGGTTCATTTTTGATGATGACTTTATTTGTATTATTAAGAGTCGCTTGTGAATATGTTTTAACCGAACTGCGGAAAATGCTACTTCCATCAACTCCATTATTTGTAACCGATTCTGTCTCTTCATGTGAAGTCTTGCCTATTACATGAACTGAAATCTTGCTAAGCAAGTCATTCAACGCTTGTTCATCAGCTTCAGCAACAGTTACCCCCCAACCTTCTCCGTATAGATACAAAGAATTACTCTTTACCGACTCCCAACTTTGAGAAAAAGCTGGGAGAACGGTAAAGAGTAAACATAAGATTAATAAATATAATGATTTATTCATTATTCAAATCCTTCTCTAACAAATTGACTTACTTTGTTTGCATACTTTTGAGCAACTTCAGATTCTTTCGCTGCATTTTCTAATGCACGGATACGGGCACGAGTTGCAGCAGCTTCATCAATTATAAAGTAAGTCTGCATTTCATATTCACCTTTTTCTTTATCCAAGCAACGAATTATACTGAATGATTCAACCATTTCACCTTTAATTTCTTTTTCAACTAGTCTTTCGTAAGCTGCATAGAAATGGTCAAATTCAGCGGAGGTGTCATCTGCATTGCCTGACATATCACTAACGATACGGCCTTTAAGATGACTACCAGCTTGCTGTGCATAAGTTAAGCACGCATTGTTTATTGCCTGCTGATGTCCAAGATTCTTTGATTTGAAACGAGATGCAACTCCAACAACTTCGTAACCATTTTCACCTAAAGCATTTAATTTTTCGTAATGTGATAATAACGCCACATCGAGAGTGCGACTGCTTGCAAACAATTCCCAATTACCTTTCTTTAGTTCCTTCTTCTTAATTTTATACTCTTTCTTTAATGCTTTCTCAAGAGCTTTACTAGTGTTTTGAGCATTCATTGTTGGAACAACCAACAATACTGAAATGATTAAAAAGATAATTTTTTTCATAATAAGTCTTTTTGTTGTTAATAATATATTTACGGTTTTAGAGCGACTCTTAGTCCTTGTGAGGTACTATAAGAAGTTCCTTGATAACATTTATATGAAATATTGGATTTTGGAGAGTTAAAACTTCCCCCATAATAGTAATAATAACCACCCACATATTGAACGTATTCTGACTCATTACCGTTCATATCATAGAAACCTAGTTCATTGGGTTGTAATTGCTTTACTTCATGAAGTTTGTTATTTGAATTTTCAGCATACCATGCTACATCAGAAAGGATATTACTACCGGAATATATATAGTTTTGAGAACAATTTCCTCCATTAGATGCGTATGTCCACTCTTCTCTTGTAGGAATATAAAAATTTAAATTAGTGATATTTTGTATTTCAGAAACAAAAGTTTTCCATATGTCATACCCATGTGATGCTGGTATTCTAGAAGTAGTCGCAGTCTGTCCCGTAATGGCTGCGTATAACAGTTCTGTAGTCTCGGTCTCAGCTAAAAGAAAGAATCCTTCTGAATATTCAACAGGAATCATAGTAAACTCAACACCCCTAACCTTCATCATCAACGTTTGTTGCCATCCTTTATGAGAAGAAACTGTTGGAATGTCCATATAACCACTTTCCCCTTTCTTGAATATTGTGGTAGGGATAAATCTTGTGTATCCAGATGTAGATGTTATTATATTCAAACGAGGTTGTAGTGTATCTGAAAATTCTCCATAAATATAAGGTGTGTATCCAGATTTTGCTTTTGTCTTCAAAGCGACAGAAGTTGAAGAAAACTTACCTGTTGAATAATCATAACCTGTATAGTGTGTTATTCCATAAACTGTTATAGAATCTTTTTCTTCACCCGCAAATTTGATTCTGCCAACTTTTGGAGACAAGGTTGCTGTTACAGATAATACACCGTTGTTGTAAACGTATTGTCCATTGCGGTCTTCATAAATTCCGGTGCTTTCATCAATCATAATTGATGTATTACCTTCATTTTTGATATTATCGAAATAGACTGCAATACATTCTGTAGCTTCACCTTCAATCAAAGTCCCATAATAATTGACTATCCATTCACCACTTTCATAAACGGCATCACCATAAGTATTTCCAGTCCCATTAGAGAATGTGAGATAAATTTTGTCTCCTTCTTTCCAATCTGAACTAGCATTATCTGTTGAACGAGTTGCATTGCCTGAATCAAATGAAACTTTGTTTGCATTCAGTATCAACGGACAAGTCTTAGGTTTAGTGTTGTTTTGTTGTTCCATTACCTCGAACATATCTTCAGAACTGCAAGATAAAAAGGAACTAGTCAAAAGCACAGATAGCGCAATTGAGATGTAAAAAGTTGTTGCTTTCATATTGTTAATTGTTATTCATTATATTCGTTATTCCAATTAGTATCGTTTTGATAATCATCCTTATTTATTTGACCAGAACCATTATTGGTGTTGTTCCAATCATTATCGTTTCCATATCGAATTATAGTAGCTCTACCATTCGCTAAATCTTTTATATTCCAATCATTATCTGTTGTATATCCCGTGATATTTACTTTTAAACTTCCTCCTGGGATATTATTCCAATTTGTATCAGATTTATATCCAAAGATGCTTATTGTTAAGTTCCCCATAGTTACTGGGTCCCAATTTTTATCCTCTTCAAATCCGTTGATTATGAATGACCCACCAACACCTGCTTGTACTACAGATAATTCGATTGATAAACTACAACCAACAAGGTCTGTTAAAGTAATAGTTATTTTACCTTGCCTATAATCATTGTTCTTATTCTCTGCTGCATAAACAGTAAAAGAATTGTCATTAGATTCGTTTACTGTAAACCAACTCGAATCATATTGAATCTTATACTTGCCTTCTGTGTTGATTGTTATAACTTCAGACCTTCCACCTTCTGAGAAGAACAAAATTTTGCTTGTACTAAGTTTTAAAGTCTTAGGTTGCTGTGAAACCAAAATACGTACATCTTGGGCATTTTCAGACTTTATTATAACTGCAGTAGAACGCACATTAATTGTTGGGTTATCATCTGCAGTAAGAACTAATTTAGTATCACCATTACCTGATTTTGATGAGAGATGTAACCAAGAAACTTGATGTTCAAAATCTGCGGTCCATTTATCATTCGTGCAAATATCTATAGTATGAGTCCCTCCGTTTGATGAAAAGTCAAATGTCTGATTATCTATTGTCAGATATTTTGCTAATTGATGAATATTCACATTTTCAAAATCATCAGCATACAGATATTTTATAGTTCCAATTCTTTCTTCTGAAGAATTATTTTCTTCAACAGTAACTTCAATATCACAGTTCCCAGTTCCAGACATTGGTGTGACTGCAAACCATGATTCTTCAAAAGAAGATGACCAGTTAGAATTTGATATAATCCTAAACGAAGATGTACCGGGTTTATCTGAGAAATCTAATACGTTCATATTAGATACTAGATATTTTCTTCCTTGCTTGACAGAAACAGTAAAGTTTAAATCCAAACCAGATTGACCCAATATAATCTGACCGCTTCTTTCTATGCTACTTTTATTCTCTTGTGCAACAACAGATATGTTAGAATTACCTGTTCCCTCTGTTTTAGAAAGACTAATCCAATTGGGAGCGCTAATTATTTGCCAATCAGTATTACTAAACACATTTAAATTTAAGGTTTCGCCAGTATGTGAGAAGTTTAATTCTTCGTCTGCTTCTATATATAATCCCCTTTGGATAATTTCAATTTGTAGTTTACTATTGCCATTTGTGTAAAAAGTAACAAATCCTTTACGTTCACCAATGTTTGTGTTAGGAGTAACTTCTATTGTTACTTCAGACACACCAGCGTCACCACTAGAAGGTGAAACCTTTATCCAACTATCAGATGTAGATGTTGACCAATCAGCTTCTGCATCAATAGAAAGTTTATATGCAGATGCTACATTCTCATAATTTAAAGTGCTTTGTGAACTTGTAATTCCTGATGGACCTTGAGTTATTGTAACTCCTACACTATAATTTTCATATTTAACATAAATGTATCCAGTTCTATAAGACGCACTAGGGTTGGGAGTTACGCTTATAGATAAGATGCCATTTTCGTTGTCACATTCAGATGATATCCATTGATAATTATTTGAAACGCTCCACTTACAGTTTGAAGAAACTAAAATAGTTTGCGTTCCTGAACCGCCCCCAAAACTTAAGTAATCTTTTTCTACAGATATATACGGATTTGCCTTTCCCTGAGAGACAGACATAGCTCTACTATACTCCCAATCATTTTCAGCAGAACTCAAATAAAAAATTGCCGTACGATTTTCTGCGAATGGATTATCATTGGCAGATATATTTACGGTTTCAGATTTATTGCTGCTATGGGGAGTTAAACTAACCCAATTCGGAGTATTTGTAAACGTCCAAGACGTAGCAGAACTTTCGACCTCAAATGTTTCATTAAAACCGCGATACCAATATTCCCATCCGAAACTCGTTTTGGAAGGACGTAGATAATGAGCTGTTAAAGATGGTTTGAAGTTTGTGGTTGGGTCATATTCATCTTTACAGGCATTCAAAAGAAAACTTGCAAGAATGATGACTATATAGAGAATGTTTTTTTTCATAAATTAAAAAAACAGATTTACATTTACTGTACAATTAAATCCTGCATTATAATTATCTATATCTGAAGATATTTCAGATAGGACTTTATAACCTTTAGATTTACTAATTGGCAAAATATATTCAGGAGTAACAGAAATACCTAAACAAGATGAAACAGCCAAACTAAATCTCGCACCCAATGATGCAGATAAAGAGTTGGCTCCATCTGCAAATATATAACAAGAGGAATAATCAGAATAATTCTCTCCGAAATAAGAAATGCCATCAAAACTCTCTTTCAGACCTATATATGATAATCCACACTGTGGGGTCATACGTAAACGAGAAGTACATCTGAAACCATAACCTAATTTGAAATTCAGACCTCGAGGCGTATATGTTGCTGGTTCTGGCATAGAAGCTCCATTACTTATATAGATATCCTCACTTTTTGAGGTGCCACTAATATAGTTAATCTCACAATTAACACGATTAATGTAAAAACCAAGACCAACTCCCCAAGATTGGAACCCAATCGGATTATATCCACCCTGCAAGTAAAATTCATAATCACGTACGAAATTTCTAGCCAATTTGACATAAATATCTTCAGTCGAACCGTTCAATTTGAATTTCTTAGAAAATGTAGAATAACCTCTAGTTCTAAGTTCTATTGGATAAATTCCTGCTACTAAATTCAGTTTATATGGTGTTTCACCTTTCTTCATTCCATCAATATATACGTCAGCCCTTACATTAGTAGAGATTGTCGCATCACAAAAATCTGCTAATTCTTTAGAAATTCTGTGAGTCTCATTTTCCTTTATTATTACAGTTTCAAATTCTGTTTTGTAACCATTTCTTTTTAATTCAACATTATGTTCACCAACTAAGATTGTAGAATTTATAAATGGAGTCTTCCCTATTTTATCCCCATCTATATACACATCTGCATCTGATGGAGAAGACGTTATCTCTAGAGCACCATAAATGGGTGTTGGTGACTCTATGCTAATCATACGTTTCTCTCCATTTTCTAATGATATATTCTTAGCAACAGTCCTATGGCTGATTTTCTTTACCTCTATCTTATGGTCTCCAGCCTCAAGTTTTCCTTGCCATTTACTAGTTCCTAATAAATTGCCATTGTCAAATATTTGGGCATCATTTCCAGTTGTAATAGTTACATTGGCAAAATTTGGTTCAAAAGTAGGAGTTAGTGACACATATGAACTATCTGTGATAGCAAAATTATCTATGTATTCTCGATATAACTCTTTTGATATAACCACCTTGTGCAAACCGCTTCTGATTGGGAAAGTATTAAGAGGAAGTTTCCCGACTGAAACGTCATCGATATAAATATCTGCACCATCAAATTCACTTGATGGTGATTTAAATGATACGTATCCAAAAGCCTGTTTAAGACGAATAGAAAGGTTTTGTTTGTTCTTTTTATCCTTTATAGTAATTTGACCTTCTGTAGAATGATAGTCAGGAGCTGTAACTCTATAACTATGGGTTCCAAAGGCTAATGGCATCTCAAGTTTACCGAATTCATCTAATTTAAAAGGAATACCATTAATATACACCTCAGCATTTTTTGGATACACTTCTAACACAAGGTATTGACTATTATCGTAATCAACAACTAATGTGTTTACTTGATCTGTTGTTAGTTTTAAAACATACGTTTTTCCCTTCTTAACACTTAGTCCTAAATCATAATCACGTATTACTCCCAACATGGGATGTTGTATAGTAATCTTTTTTACCCCATATGGTACGTATAACCAAATTTCACCTGGATGCTCTGAATTTTGGTTTATAACCTCAGTAATTCCGGTACTACCAACATCAAATGTGAAATTGTGTTGAGTGGTTTCTATTTTGATAAGGGCGCACTTGTCACCATTTAAATCATATTTTAACGTTCCCTTAGTGTTAGCAGTAAGGTCCTTTTCATCCAATTTAAATGACTCAACAGACATAGATTGTGATAAACCTGTTATAGGAATAAGGATATAAAGCATTAACATCCCAAAAATACGATAACGTAATGAGGTCATTAAAACACAATCTCTTAGTTTGTATGATATCTTACAGGGAATTCTGTTCATGACGAATTTATCAAGATTATAACAATGCCCGTATCCTAGGTGTGCAGTCCTTTGGAAACGGGCATCTATTACACTTTAAAGTGTTTTTCTGTTCGTAGCGGTGCGGCCTGCACACCGCCACCTATGTTTCTTTATTGCAAATTTATATTTTATTTTTTTAATATTGTGTCTTTATCAATGGAATTTGCAAAGTATAGTTTACAACTAATTCCGTAATGCTATTTTCAGTCGAGTTTGAAGGCAAAACAGAGTTTTGATTGACCAACGGGAACAGCCGTAGCGCTGTTCCGATGAGGAAGCGACTTCCGTTTACAGAAGACACTAAGAAAGCTACAGGTCGTTTTGGGAATACAAACGTTTCCTCCAGCGTAGCAGAAAGTTTTGTAGTGTTAAGTCTAACACTATTCTCTATTTCTTCTGTGGTTTCAAGTGCCGCAAGACCTCAAAAACAAGAAATCACCTCAAACTTCTTCAAATCCAATATCAAGTGAATCGTCAGAAGATAGGTGACTTCTCTGAATGCAAAGGTAAGAGAATCCTTTCAGTCCTGCAAAAAAACATTTAAAACACCAGCAAAAAAATGCACACTAAAGCTACTGCTTCATGAAGCGGTAGCTTTTTTTGCTTTTAGAGCATCTTTAACGCAGAAGTTTTCGATATTTAATTGTAATTTTGCAAAATTAGAGGAGAATGGTATTCTTAATCCCCCACTCTATTATACTATTGAATAAGAAGTTCCCCTCTAAGAAGAAACAAATCACCCTCATCTATCCCCTCTTCACCATGCCGATTAAAGAAAAATTTACTATAGCTAGAAAATGGATTTGGAAGTACAAGTATCTTTGGACGCTAGTACTCTTTGCCTTAATTATGGGAGTGCTCGACACGAATAGCTTGTGGCGACGCTATAATATCAGAAAGGAGAATCAAGCCTTGCGAGAGGAAATCCAATCGCTTCAAGAGAAATTTGAGGCTGATAAACGAGAACTCCGAGCGCTTCAGAATGATCCTGAAGTTGTAGAGGAAGTTGCACGAATGCGTTTCTTCATGAAGACTCCCGACGAAGACGTTTATATCATTGAATAACTCCATCTGTATGAAAGAACTAACGAAATTTCAGGCTATCCTTTATAACCTCGGAGGCATCTTGATGCTCATCGGTGCACTTATGCCTATGGAGCCCTCGCTCATCGGTTACGCGGCTTACGTGTACACTTGTGGCGCATTGGCTTTCGGATGTATGCAGTTGCAACAACGCTATGAAGGTAAGAATGTTGCACTCATCCGCTTGCGCCGCCAACAAATCATTGCCTCATTCCTTCTCATCGCAGCAGGCATCATGTTCATCATGAAAGTCAACGCTATCGCTCCCTTCCGAGGCGATGAATGGCAAGTGGCTCTCTGCATCGCTGCATTCCTCGAACTTTACACTGCATTCCGCATTCCCGCTGAGATTAAGAAGGAGAATGAAAGCGGAGAATTGGACTAATTCATAGCAGACTTTCAAACGATACTTGAATCACACACAAACAACAACGGCTGAAGTCCCACAATTCGGATTTCAGCCGTTGCTTTTTATTTCAAATAACATTGCAGAGTTAGAGGGGCGTTACTATGCTTCCTGATTCATCACACCTTCTGCTTACACTTCCTATACAATTGCCACGAGTTATATACATTGTGCCACACGCTGTAGAAGCCTCCAGCGATTGAGCTTACGGGAGTTAGGAAGGTGTATCCGAGCCAAATGGCGAAAATAGTGTTTTTCTGTCCGAGACCTTGCCCACAGCAAATTTCGTCATCATAATGTCGGCCGACCGCTCTGCCCACAGTAAATTGCAACACACAACAGGCGAGTGAAGCCACAGCAATAGCTATTTGGAAGGTCAGCGGCACGGTGCTGTTCACAAGGCTTCGCGTTGAGATTCCGATGGCAAGCGCCAGGGCTATTGCCCAAAGGTAGAAGGAAAGGTCCTTTTGCGCATTCAACAAATCCACCCACTTACGGAAAAACTTTCGTGCCAACATGGCGCAGATAAACGGGCAAAGCAACAATGGGAATACGCGACTCATAATGAGCAGGAAGGAGCAGAAAAAGGTGCCTCCGTGTTCAGGAACAATCAAGGGCACAGCGGCGGGAACGAGGAGCGCTGTCTGCAAGTTGGCAAGGACAATGTAGGCCGCCAGGCTCTCGGGGCGCGCACCGAGTTTTGAGGTGACAACCACTGCCGCAATTGCCGTAGGAGCTATAAAGCAGAGCATGGCTCCCTCTACCACAACGCGCCAGGGCGACGTGGGGAACAGCATGCAGCAACCTACACACGCTAAGAATAAGGTCGCCTGAATGAGCAATGCCCAAAGATGCCACTTACAAAAGCGCATCTGTCGCGGATCTATTTTGCAGAACGACACGAAGAGCAACGTAAAAATCAAGATGGGTTGCAATTGCTCAACGACACTTAAAACGAACGGCTTTATTGGGGTAAAAAGGGGCACGTTCGCTAATATGAAGTAGGACAAAGCCCCTACCACCATCGCTACGGGCAAGGTCCAGTTTTTTAGAAATTGTAGCATCACACTTTTTGTTGTATATTATTCATTCTCAAGCCTAAGGAGTTCATCACGCAGCTGTGCTGCTAGGATAAAGTCAAACTTCGCCGCCGCTTCCTTCATCTGTTTGCGCAGGCGATCGATGCGCTGTTCGCGCGTTTCCTCCTTCCTATTGCCATATACCTCAGCAGATTCTGCCGCTTGCTCTATGACTGTCTTTTGAGCATAAGTGCCCTTTTCCGCCTTGCGTTCGTCGGCCTTCTTGTTGAGTGCTGAGAGTTCCGTCATGTTAAAGTCCTTGACGATCGGTTGTGGTGTGATGCCATGTTCCGTGTTATAGCGAATCTGCTTCATGCGTCGGCGCTCCGTTTCATCAATCGTCTGTTGCATTGAGGGGGTAATTTTGTCGGCATACATGATGACGCGCCCATTCACATTGCGCGCCGCACGCCCTGCCGTTTGTGTCAAGCTACGGGTGTCTCTGAGGAAGCCTTCCTTGTCGGCATCAAGTATTGCCACGAGCGCCACTTCCGGAAGGTCCAGCCCCTCACGAAGCAGGTTTACACCGACCAACACCTGATAGATGCCACGGCGCAAGTCCTCCATAATCTGCACGCGCTCCAACGTTTCCACATCGCTGTGAATGTAAGCCGTGCGTACCCCGTGGTCAAGGAGGTGTTCCGAGAGCTCCTCGGCCATGCGCTTTGTCAGCGTAGTGACCAACACGCGCTCATCGCGCTCCATGCACACTCGTATTTCCTCCATCAGATTATCAACGGGACAATCGTTGGGGCGAATTTCAATCGGGGGGTCAAGTAGCCCCGTTGGGCGAATTACTTGATCTACCACAACGCCCTGGCTCTGCTCCAACTCATACTTGGCAGGCGTGGCGCTGATGTAAATCACTTGCTTTGCCAACTCCTGAAATTCATCGAAACGCAGGGGGCGATTGTCCAAAGCCGCAGGGAGTCGGAAGCCATACTCAACGAGCGCCGTCTTGCGCGAACGGTCGCCGCCATACATGGCTGAAATCTGAGGCACACTCACATGGCTCTCGTCAATCACGATCAAGAAGTCATCGGGGAAAAAGTCCAACAAGCAGTAAGGGCGCGTTCCGGGTTCACGACCGTCAAAGTAGCGCGAATAATTTTCAATGCCGCTACAGTGGCCCAGTTCGCGAATCATCTCAATGTCATAGGTCACACGCTCCTCCAATCGCTTGGCCTCGAGCTCCTTCCCCACCTCGCGCAGTTCGTCAAGGCGCACCATGAGGTCGTCTTGAATCTTGCGGATGGCCTGCTCCTGCGTCTCCTTTGAGGTTAGAAACAGGTTGGCAGGATAAATCTTATACTCGTTAAACACGGCCATGCGCACACCCGACGTGGTACACACCTGCTCAATGCTGTCAATCTCATTGTCCCAAAAGCTCACGCGAATCATCTCGTCGGCATAGGCCAAATAGATGTCCACCGTGTCGCCCTTGACGCGGAAATTTCCCGCCTGTGGCGCCACGTCGTTACGCGTATAAAGGGCATCAACGAGGCGGCGTAGCAACACTTCGGGAGCAAGCACCTTGCCCACCTGCAGCTCAACGACATTCTCATAAAAGGCCGCAGGGTTGCCCATGCCGTAAATGCACGAAACGGACGACACTACCACCACATCGTTTCTCCCCGAGAGCAAGGCCGAAGTGGCTGCCAATCGCAATTTGTCGATGTCCTCATTGATGGCCAAATCCTTTTCAATATACGTGTCCGTGGCCGCAATATACGCCTCAGGCTGGTAATAATCATAATAGCTCACGTAATACTCCACGGCATTGTTGGGGAAGAAGCCCTTAAACTCCGAATAAAGTTGCGCCGCCAGCGTCTTGTTATGACTCAACACAAGCACGGGCTTATTCATTTGCGCAATTACGTTAGCTATCGTAAACGTCTTGCCCGACCCCGTCACGCCAAGTAGCGTCTGAGCCGCCACCCCACCCCGCAATCCCTCTGTCAATTGACGAATTGCCTCAGGTTGGTCACCCATGGGTTGATATTTCGAATGGAGTTGAAAGTTAGCCACAGCAAAAGTTGTTTAGAGATTTTATAAACCTTGCAAAGGTAATGATTTTTAAGGCTTCGGCAAGGGATACATTATTTAAATTCCTGCATAACCGCACACATTCCAAGAGAGGAGGCTACATGCACACGTCTACATGCACGCATAAAAAACTAAATAAGACTTAATTCAAACTAAGTGAGACTTGCGAAAAACTAAGTGAGACTTACGAAAAACTAACTCACACTTACCAACTAACGTTTAAGTTATGAACTAAAACATCCCTTGTCCCTTTAAGAGCGTTTGCGTTTTGCTGGCATCCACACAAAAAAAGCGGAGTCCCATGAAACAGGAGACTCCACTTATTGTTCGTTCGGAAATATTCTTCCACCGTTTTATTTAGGGCGCAATGACCTTCGTGCCACCCTTGATATAAACACCACCCTTTTGAAGCGAAGTGTTCACGCGACGTCCGCTAAGGTCGTAAATTGACTGCTGAGTCCATCCATCAACCCAGGGAGCCGTAATAGCCGTAGTAGCCTTATCCTCAAGGTAATAGAAAGTTATAACACCCTCTACTTCAGAAATGTCATAAATGGGCTTTTCCAACAGACCTCCCGTGTAGAGCGTTGTAGCAGGAAGGGAGGAGGAAGTGAGGTTGAAGTTTTGCGCAATACCAGGATAGAGGTCGCCCTTGTAGTCGTTCCATCCTGTTTTTGAGGCACTGCTTTGCTTCAGATTGTCAGCAGGAACATACTCCATGCGCTGGTGGTTCTCATCGTTGTTAGGTGTGTTGCCACGCCACGCATCGGCATTGTAATCAACGTGGAGCACGAGCATGCCCGACCCCAAGAAGCCAGGGTGCCACGTCGAAGGTTGGCGATTTTCAAAAATGTAATATTCCTTGGTATTATAAGGAGAGCGCAAAATGTAGGCCTTAGGAGCATCCACTCCCGCATCGGCAGGATAGAGCGTCACCTCACCCTTCATGTCATCCGTGAGTTCCGTAAGCTTCATCCATCCGAGGAAGTTGCGCTCATAGGCCGTGTAAGCCACAGGAGCGTAGCCATCATAGGCATACTGACCATAGTCCATAATTGACCAAAAGTCCATGGAGAGCAGGCGTTCGGCTATAGCGCTGTTGCTCCCCGTATAGTAAAAGTCGGGAAGGCCAAGGGCATGGCTGAACTCGTGACAGAAGACACCAATTCCATCAATAGCTGAAGAAATTACAACAAATTCGCCCGTCTCCTCATCGCGTTTATAGTTCTGAAAAATCTCATTACCCACGAAGTACGAATTAAACTTTACGCCCCCAATCGTTGTACTCCAATTGGCATAGTGAGCCCATAGGTAGTCCTCACACCCCGCTTCAAAAGAGGAATGCTCACCTGGGCCTGCGTAGTAAAGACTCACGAGAGGCACACCGCCGTTCGTGGCATACTTGCTGAAATCAACTCCCGCTGCTGTAGCCTTTTGGATTGCTTCCTCAACAAACTTACGACGGTTCGTATCAATGCCGTTAGAAGGATTCTTGCCGTAATAAGCATAACCGCTGTCCACCTCAACCGTTGCTACAATGTCGAACGTGGGGGTAAAGAGCCCAAAGGACTGAGATTCGAAAAAATCCTTCACGCTACCCTTTACCATAGGCTCGTCAGCATAACCCTTCTCGTTAAATAGGCGTGTGAGCTTTTCCGGAGTAGTGCCCGCATCAAACTTTCTGTCGGGGAATTGCACCATAATCACGGGAATCTTGGGCGCACCAATCGAAGCCACACTGCCATTGGCAGAAGAACCATACGTTCCGAGTCCGTCGGCATTCAGCGCCGCGCCCCTTGACTTCTTCTCCACTGCGGGAGTAGCCTCAGCACTCAGTAGTTCGGCCACCTCAGCCGATGAGGTCATAAATCTAGCATTCGCATCAAACTTTTTAGCTGAAGCCAACGTAGTTGACGCAACTGCGCGTCCATCCTGCAGAACGACATAACAAAGATCGCCCTTCTCGTTTGCCAAAAGGGGCATGCCGTTCTCAAGTGTATACATCACAAAATGGCCGTTGCCGTGCTTGTTGACAACAAGGCATTCGCCATTACTCTGCTTACGAACATACGAACGGCGCATGGGGGGAGTCGCTATTGCCGCTTGCGCAATAAAGAGCAAGGCGAGAAGCGAGAATGTAAATTTCTTCATATTGTATATAACGTGGATAAGGTTTAGAGGTTAGGAGGTTCTGAGCTTCAAAGAACCATGCAAGTAGCACAGCTACGTCAAGAACAACAGAACATCACAGAGGGGCAAAGTTACAAATTCATTTTCTATCGTAAAGGTGAAAAGGCTGTAAATTATTTATATAAATTACTGAGAGCACGAATTATACCCCACCTTGAGCTACGAAAAACGGGACAAAAAGAACCCCAACCATCAAGCCGAAACTGCCCCTCACCCATCAATCAATTGCCCATCGCTCCTACCCTCACGTCAACATTTCAACCATTTACTTGCAAAAAATCAACCACATAAGAGTTTTTTCATATATTTTTATCACAAAATCAGAAAAAAGTCCGTTTGTTAATTTATTTTTCCCTACCTTTGGACTTTAAATAAACCTTTAACAAAAGACTTTGACTCTATGGGAACATTTATTGAAAGATTACAGCGCTATATGCGCCACAAAGGTATCAATGACAATCAATTGACCGTTTCGTGCGACCTCTCAGTAGGCCTTATTGGAAAATTAAGAAAGAGCGGAGGGGGCATGAGTTCTACAAGTTTAGAAAAGGTTCTAAAGTGCTACACTGACCTTTCGCCCGAATGGCTCTTAACGGGTCGCGGCAACATGATTTTAGCTAAGGATCCCCTTCCTACAGCAACATTGGCTACTAAAATGGGACAGGGCATTCCTCTCATTCCGTTTAGCGCTATGGCGGGAGCCTTCACATCTGAACAAACGGCTCTTGAAAACGAATGCGAACGCTATGTTGTGCCCGCTTTCAAGGGTGCCGACTTCCTCATTCAAGTAAGCGGGAACAGCATGGTACCCACATATAATTCAGGTGATTATGTAGCCTGCAAGAAAGTTCCCCTTGACGGACTCTTCTTCCAATGGAACAAGGTGTACGTAATCAGCACCGTGCAAGGTCCACTCATCAAGCGCATCAAACCCGCAAACACACCCGATTGTGTCCTTATCGTGTCGGACAACGAAGAATATCCTCCATTTGAACTCCCCGTTTCTGAAATCCACGGAGTAGCGATTGTCGTAGGGGTAATTCGCTTGGAATAAGCTAGGTAATCGTGCAGGCCTCAGCCCTGCAAAATCATATAAATTCAAACATTGCTCTTAAGTCCACAACCGACTTAGGAGCTTTTTTTGCGCTTTAAAGCGAAAATACGTCGATAACAGAAGCCCTTTTCGTCGATTTTGTCATTAAAAACACTCCAAAATAGAGGATTAAAAGGTTAATTTTCCCTATCTTTGCAAGGTAATATATACAAAAATCTCCCTAGGGGGATAAGCCTAAAAACATCTACCACTTATTATGGAGAAAGCTAAAATTAAATTGTTGCTACGTTGGAGCATCGTGGCAGTCATTGTCATTGGCCTAAGCCTTATGGCTTACAACACTTTTGTGCCAAAGGAAAATGAAGATTTGAAGTCAGCCCCCAACAAGGGAGCTCAGAAGCAGGCGCTACAAGTGCGCACCCAAGTGATGGAACCACGCGAATTGACGGATGCCATGACTATTTCGGGGTCGCTTCTGCCCAATGAAGAAGTGAACCTCTCGTTTGAAACTTCGGGTAAGATTACACACATATACTTCAAGGAAGGTCAGCGCGCTCGCAAGGGACAACTCTTAGCCAAGCTCAACGATGCCACGCTTCAAGCCAACTTGCGCCGCCTTCAAGCGCAACAGCAATTAACTGAAGACCGCCTTCGCCGCCAGCGCATCCTGCTCGAGAAGGAAGCCGTAAGTAAAGAAGCTTTTCAGGAAGCCGAAGCTGCGCTCCTTTCACTCCGCGCAGAAATCGAACACGTTGAAGCACAGATTGCGCAGACGGAATTGCGTGCTCCATTTGAAGGCACAATCGGTTTGCGCAAGGTCAGTGTGGGTAAATACGTGAACCCCTCTGAAGCCATTGCCACACTTACAGCAACCGACGTGCTGAAGATTGAATTTGCCGTACCCGAACGTTATGCTGGACACCTTAAAGCAGGCGACAAGTTGAGCTTCATCGTCGAAGGAGACCTTGAAAAGCGCATTGCCACAATTTATGCTACAGACTCACGCGTGAATACCGATACACGCACATATACTGTTCGTGCTCTCTACAACAACACGAGCCACACATTGCTCTCAGGGCGCTACGTGCAAGTCACACTCACCACACAACATTTCGACAAGACTCTCGCCGTGCCCTCGGAAGCTATCATCTCTGAAATGGGTATCGATAAGGTGTTCCTCTATCGAAGCGGAACGGCACAACCCGTAGAAATCAAGAAGGGACTCCGTACGGATAAAGAAGTACAGATTATCTCCGGCCTTGAAGTGGGCGACACGGTAATCACCAGCGGAACTATGCAACTCCGCATGGGTATGAAAGTGGACATTGTAGAATAAGAGGAGAAAGGACTAAAAAGACTCCTTCCCCCATTTTTCATTTTTCAGACATGAACATTTCCGAATTAAGCATACGCCGCCCAGTGCTTGCCACAGTACTCACACTCATCATCTTGCTTTTTGGTGCTGTGGGTTATGTGTCGCTTGGGGTGCGCGAATTCCCCTCCGTAGACAATCCGATAATTTCCGTCACCTGCTCCTACCCTGGTGCTAATGCCGAAGTTATTGAAAATCAAATTACGGAGCCCCTTGAGCAAAATATCAACGGTATCCCCGGCATCCGCTCACTTACGAGTGTGAGTCAGCAAGGTATGAGCCGTATCACAGTGGAATTTGAACTCACAGTAGACCTTGAAACGGCAGCAAATGACGTACGCGACAAGGTATCGCGTGCACAGCGCAAGTTGCCCAACGACTGCGACCCTCCCACCATCTCAAAGGCTGATGCCGATGCTTCGCCCATTCTCATGGTGGCGCTTCAGAGCGACAAGCGTTCGTTGCTCGAACTCTCTGAAATTGCCGACCTCACCGTGAAGGAACAACTCCAAACCATCCACGAAGTTAGTAGCGTGGAAATTTGGGGGGAGAAGCGCTATTGCATGCGCCTATGGCTTGACCCTGTGAAAATGGCGGGGTACTCCATCACTCCGATGGACATCAAAAGTGCACTAGACCGTGAGAATGTAGAACTTCCCTCAGGTTCGATTGAAGGCGACAAGATGGAGCTTGAAATCCGTACGCTCGGACAGCTCCACACAACGGAGGAGTTTAACAACCTCGTGATTAAGGAAGATGCTGGTCGCCTTGTACGCTTCTCGGATGTAGGCATTGCCGAAATCGGTCCGCGCGACTTGAAGAGCTATATGAAGATGAATGGTGTGCCCATGGTCAGCGTGGTAGTCATTCCCCAGCCTGGTGCAAACCACATCAACATTGCTAACAATGTGTATGAGCGCATGGAGCTGATGAAGAAGGACCTTCCCGAGGATGTCAAGTTTGACTACGGTTTTGACAACACACGCTTCATCCGTGCCTCTATTGCAGAAGTGGAAACAACGATTTATGAGGCTTTCATCCTCGTGATTCTCATCATTTTCCTCTTCTTGCGTGACTGGCGCGTAACCTTGATTCCCTGCATTGTGATTCCCGTGTCGCTCATCGGTACCTTCTTCATCATGTACCTCTGCGACTTCTCTATCAATGTGCTCTCAATGTTGGCGGTAGTGCTTGCCGTAGGTCTTGTGGTAGATGATGCTATCGTAATGACCGAGAATGTCTATAACCGCATTGAGAAGGGGATGCGCCCCTTTGATGCGGGTATTGAGGGCGCAAAGGAAATCTTCTTTGCCATCATCTCTACCTCTATCACTTTGCTTGCCGTGTTCTTCCCCATCGTGTTTATGGAGGGAACTACGGGTAGATTGTTCCGCGAATTTAGCTTCGTAATTGCTGGCGCCGTTATCATCAGTACTTTCGTGGCATTGACGCTCACACCGATGCTTGCCACAAAACTCCTAAAGCGCCGCGAACAACACAACTGGTTGTACCGCAAAACGGAACCCTTCTTTGAAGGCCTCAACAACATCTATTTGCGCACACTCAACTCTTTCCTCTACCGCCGTTATCTTGCCATCGCTATTATGGTGGTAGCATTCGGTAGTGCCATTTACTTGTGGAACACAACACCCTCAGAAATGGCTCCGCTTGAAGACCGCTCTTCAATTACTGTGCGTACCAGCGGACCTGAAGGCGTGACTTACGAATTTATGCGCGACTATACGGAAGATGTGCGTGCCCTTGTTGATAGCATTGTGCCCGATGCTAAGTTTGTTACAGCGCGTGTTTCCAGCGGTGGTGGAAACCTTCAGATTACGCTTAAGGATCTTGCTGATCGCGATTATACGCAGATGCAAGTGGCAGATAAACTTTCGCGTGCCGTGCGTAGCAAGACAGATGCTCGTGCTTTCGTGCAACAACAGAGTACCTTTGGCGGACGCCGAAGCCGCATGCCGATTCAGTATGTGCTTCAAGCGCAGAGCATTGAGAAATTGGAAGAAGTGTTACCCAAGTTTATGGCGAAGGTTACCGAAAATCCAGCCTTCCAAATGTCGGATGTAGACCTTAAGTTCTCAAAGCCAGAACTTCAGCTCAGTGTTAATCGCGAAAAGGCTAATATGCTCGGCGTGAACACCAAGGACGTGGCACAGACACTCCAGTACGGGTTGAGCGGTCAGCGTATGGGCTACCTCTATATGAATGGTAAACAGTACGACATCGTCGGTGAAATCAACCGCCAACAGCGCAACACCCCCGAAGCTCTACGTGCCATTTACATGCGTAATGGAGCTGGGCAGATGATTCAGATGGAAAACCTCGTGGATCTCAAGGAAAGCATTGCTCCTCCGAAACTCTACCGCTACAACCGCTTTGCCTCAGCAACGGTTTCAGCAGCGTTGGCAGAGGGATACACTATCGGTCAAGGGCTTGACGAAATGGACAAAATTGCCGCCGAAGTACTTGACGACACCTTCCGTACAGCGCTCTCGGGCGACTCTAAGGAATATCGCGAAAGTAGTTCTTCATTGCTCTTTGCTTTTGGCCTTGCCATCTTGCTCATCTACTTGATTTTGGCAGCACAGTTCGAAAGTTTCCGCGACCCCCTCATCATCATGCTCACCGTGCCCTTGGCGGTATTCGGCGCTCTCGTATTCATGTATTTCGGAGACCAGACAATGAATATCTTCTCGCAAATCGGTATCATCATGTTGATTGGTCTTGTGGCGAAAAATGGTATTCTTATCGTAGAGTTCTCCAACCAAAAACTTGAGGCTGGCGAACCTCTCCACGAAGCCATCCGTAGTGCCTGCGTACAGCGTCTTCGCCCAATCTTGATGACTGCAGCATCCACAATTCTCGGGCTACTCCCCCTCGTTTATGCCAACGGGGAAGGCTCTGCAGGACGTGTAGCCATGGGTACGGCAGTGGTGGGTGGTATGCTCATCTCAACCTTCCTTACGATGTATGTAGTGCCAGCCATCTACTTATTTATTAAGAAAAGGTCATAAAGTTAAAAAAGGGATGGGGTAACGGATAAAGATTAACGGCGCCGTTCACCCCTCACCTTTCACCTAAAACCTCATAGCCTAAAATAAATATGTCTCGTCTCATCAACATAATCCCCCTCGCCCTTGTGGCACTCACCGCCACAGCGCAACCACAGACGGACAGTCTGACGCTTTCCTTGCGCCAATGTCTTGACCGTGGATTGAAGAACAATTATGAACTTCAGATTGTGCGCCTTGACCAACAAGTGGCGGAAAACAATGCCACCCTTGCCAATGCGGGAGCATTACCCACCGTCAACGCTACAGCTGGATACACAGGAGACCTCTCTTCAACAAAAACGAAGCAAGGAGGTGTGACCAGCACGAACTCCAATCAACTAGCTCACACGATGCGCGCTCAAGTCATGGCGGATTGGACGCTCTTCGACGGATTTAAGATTCAAACAAACTATAAGCGCCTTAAGGAACTCCAACGCAAAAGTGAAGTGCAAACGCGTATTGCTATTGAAGATTTCGTGGCTGAAGGTGCCACGGCGTATTTCAACGTGGTGCGCCAACGTCTGCGTATGAAAAATCTCCGTGAGTCGCTTGCCCTTTCGCGTGAACGTCTGCGCATTGTGAGTGAGCGCTATAAGTTAGGTAGTGCTTCGCGTCTTGACCTTCGCAGTGCAGAAGTTGACTTCAATGCCGACAGTGCACAGGTGCTCTCACAGCATGAGTCGCTCATCACCTCTTATGTCGACCTTCAGGAGCTTATGGGTTCGGCAGCACAGTTCTCCGACGGCTACGGCTTTTACATCATCAACCCTACAGACACGGCGATTGCACTTCTCTCGACCATCAGCATCGACACGCTTGAGCAAGCCATGCTCCGCTCTAATGCACGCCTCATTGCAGCATCCTCTACGGAACGCCTCTCTGAGTTGGATTACAAAGCCGTGCAGAGTCGTGACTTTCCCTATGTGAAGCTAGCGGCAAACTACGGATACACTTACAACAACCAACCTCAAACGCCCTCTTTGCAACGACACCAATGGGGAGGTCAAATTGGAGTAACCGTAGGCATGAAAATCTTTGACGGACAACGTAAGCGCGAGCGACAGAATGCCCTGGTTGCTATTGAACAAGCACAGTTAGCTACTGCAGACCTCGAACTCACCCTCCGTGCACAACTTGAGCGACTTTGGAAGTCGTATATCAACAACCACCAACTCCTCGGGCTTGCACAAGAAAACCTTCGCGCTGCCGAAGAGCAATATGAAGCAGCGCAAGAGCGCTTCATGCTCGGTGACCTTTCGGGTATAGAAATGCGCCAAGCCGAACAAAACTTGCTCAGCGCCCGTGAACGCCTACTTGATGCGCAATACAGCACAAAGATTTGCGAAATTTCGCTCCTCCAAATCAGCGGACAAGTGATGAATCGTCTATTCGCATAGCACTAAATCATTCAAGTTCATCACACTGAATGAGGGTTTGCCTGCAAAGCAAACCCTCATTTATTATAATGGTATCTATATAGTCTTTCCTAAAATATTCACCTCTACTTACAACACTATTTCTTTGGGCAATATAGATAAAAAGGAGGGTGTGCCAACTTGCACACCCTCTCATTACATTTTACACATTAGAAAAGTTATTAAGCCTTATCATCAGTGGCAATTTCCTGCGCTTCTGAAGATGGACTCTTTTTCTCTTCATCAGTCACCTCTACAACCTCTACTTGTACTGGAGTAGATTGCTTGACTTCGCTTTCGGACTTTCGTTGTGACTCACGACGGAAAGAAGAAACACGCATAAGCATCAGCAACTCTATCACCCCGAAAAGAATCGCTGCATAACCAACAAAAAGGAAAGGCAGAGAAGCCGTCTCCATGGGGTTAAGCAAGATGTAAAGGCCTACGAGGAAAATCGTTACAGGGAACACGTAATAAATCATTCCGCTTTTCATCCCTTCACGACTCATTTTGACCAATTGGTAGATTTGCATCGTACTACCCACCAAGAGCAACACTGCGAGTATGTAAAGCAAGATGCTTATGAAATATTCGGGGAAGAGCAATAGAACGACTCCCATTAACACACTTCCACCTCCCACAATAATGGGCATAACGGAAACAGAGCGCTCATTATTATCTTTAGAGATTGCGCCAAATGCTGTAATCAAGCCAGGAAGGATAAACAACACTCCTATACCCTGAACAACATAACGCGCCACATCCTGAGAGTACATCACAAGAGCTATACCCATGCCCAGTACAACAAGGGCACGAAGA
Source organism: Alloprevotella sp. (assembly GCA_045657925.1). Classification (GTDB taxonomy): domain Bacteria; phylum Bacteroidota; class Bacteroidia; order Bacteroidales; family Bacteroidaceae; genus Alloprevotella. The sequence goes on from JAZOUA010000020.1 coordinate 99,338, forward strand.
AATGAATTTTTAAACATAAATTCAGCGTTAATCTATTACACAATCAACTCTATAACAACTATAAGGACTATATTGTCAAGCCCATCTCTTTACTTAATCAGTTCCGCCAATTTCTCTGCCAACTGATGAGCTCGCAAGCCTGCAGCAACGACCTTTCCGTCGGGACCATAAAGGATGGTAGCAGGAATAGAGTTGATGCCGTAAATCGCAGCGCCCTCGCAGTTCCATCCCTTGAGGTCAGAGATGTGATGCCAGGGGAGTTCCATCTTCTTAATTGCACCCGTCCACGCCTTCTTATTATCATCAAGTGAAACGCCTACGATGTCAAAGCCCTTATCCTTGTACTGCTCATATATCTTTTTCACCTCGGGCATTTCCTTACGGCAGGGACCGCACCAACTTGCCCAAAAGTCAACGAGCACATACTTGCCCTTGCCCACAAATTCGGTCAAGTGACGCTCTACGCCCGTTGTGTCAGCCATAACGAAATCAACGACCTCTGCACCCTCCTTTTGGAGTGTCCAACCCTTGATGGCCATTGTCAAACGATGGAGCAACGACACCTGAAAATAAGCTGGCTGCTTTTCAGAAAGGTCAACGAGAAAATCATTTCCAAGGTATGTACCAAAAAGTCCGAGATAAAGTGCGGGGTATTTCATCTGCATATTTTCAACACACATCTGCTTCATTCCTCCAACCACTTGAGCCATCGCAGAGTCATATTTCACAGAAAGTTCACGCATTGCCTCCTCCGTCGCAGTACCCTCGCGACGCATGCTCTGTGCCTGCTGCTGAAGGGCTCTCAAAGTGTTCACTGGAGTTTCAAATTTAGCCGACCAGGCAGTAAGACCGTCATTTTCGGGAGTTCCTGTGGCAGTACTCTGAGCCAAATCCACATTTACGTTTCCGTCAAGAATGACGTAAAGGCTACGTGCACTTTCAGCACTCACTTGACCAAAGATTTTTCCTTCGGCATTACCTTTAAAACTAAACTTGCCATCTGACACAAAAGTTGAATCAACCTGTTGCGACTCGAAATTGCGCAAAAATACTTTGAGCACACCACGGGGAGCTGTGCCACTGATTTCATACTGTTGAGCTGAAGCTGTGGTAAAACCTACAGCTGCAAGCAATGTAAAAAGAAGCTTCTTCATATGATAAGTTTATTAAATATTTTTCTTTGGCAAAGGTAGTACATTTTGAACAAAAGAAGGACACTTTAGAAGAGAAAGACCATTTTGACACAGAAAGCATCCTTCTCTTTTTCATTTTTATAGCCTATCTAAGGCTTTCTCTCACACTTATTTTGTAAATTTGCCAAGTTAAATAGAATAAATTTATAGTTATGGAATCAGGAAAAAGCGTTGTAATCATCCCTACGTACAACGAAAAGGAAAATATTGAGGCAATCATCCGTGCGGTGATGGCGCTTGAGGATAACTTCGACATCCTCGTTATTGAAGACGGTTCGCCCGACGGCACTGCAGACATAGTCAAGGGACTTATGGCGGGCGACTTCAAGGGACGCCTCCACATCATTGAGCGCACTGGTAAGTTAGGCCTCGGCACGGCTTACATCACTGGCTTTAAGTGGGCTATCGAACAAAAGTACGACTTCGTTTTCGAAATGGACGCCGACTTCAGCCACGATCCTAAAGACGTACCCCGCCTTTTGAAAGAAGTACGTGACAATGGTTACGACGTAGCAATCGGTTCACGCTACATCACTGGCGTAAACGTTGTAAACTGGCCCATGGGACGTGTGCTCATGAGTTATTACGCATCAAAGTATGTGCAATTCGTGACGGGCATTCCCGTAAATGACACAACAGCTGGATTTAAGTGTTACCGCCGTAAAGTGCTTGAAACGATTGACCTTGATGCCATCCGTTTCAAGGGCTATGCGTTCCAAATTGAAATGAAGTTTACGGCTTACAAGTTAGGTTTCAAGATTAAGGAAGTTCCCGTAATCTTCGTCAACCGCGAATTAGGCACCAGCAAGATGAGTGGCGGTATTTTTGGCGAGGCTCTCTTTGGTGTAATCAAGCTTCGCATCGCTTCTATGTTTGGAAAGATTAAACCTAAAGCATAACAACTAAAGGAGAAAAGGGGAAAGGAGAAAGGATAAATTACCATGCAGAGGGTGCTGTGCACCTGCTGTTTTTCCTTTCTCGTTTCTCCTTTTTTCATTTTCTTACCTATGACTACCTTAATTATAAATGCCACCCTCGTCAACGAAGGACGCACCTTCAACGGAGCTATATTGATTGAGGGCGACCACATTGCTGAAATATTTGAGGCAAACGCCTCACTACCCGAAGCCGACCACATCATCGATGCTGAGAATTGTTATCTTCTTCCCGGCGTTATTGACTGCCACGTTCACTTCCGCGACCCAGGCTTGACTCATAAGGCCGACGTTGAAAGTGAAAGTCGTGCGGCTGTCGCAGGGGGAGTGACCACGGTGTTTGACATGCCTAACACCGTTCCTCAAACAACGACCATCGAAGCTTATGAAGAGAAGAACAAACTCTTCTCAGAAAAATGTCTTGCTAACTTTGCCATCTTCTTTGGCGCCACAAACAACAATCTTGAGGATATAAAAACTCTTGATTCTCAAACGACCTGTGGCGTAAAACTCTTTATGGGTTCTTCTACGGGCAACATGCTTGTAGATAAAGAAGCGGCTTTGCGCGAACTTTTTGCAAACTGCTCACTCCCCATCATGACGCATTGCGAAGATTCAACAATTATTGCCGAAAATACCACACGACTCAAGGAGCAACTTGGCGGTGAGCCTGGCGTAGAGTATCATCCCACAATCCGTTCGGCCGAAGCATGTTATAAGTCAACGCAACTTGCAATTCATCTTGCAAAGGAATATAAGGCTCAACTACACGTAGCTCACTTAACGACGAAGGAGGAACTCTCACTTATAGATGCCTCAGAGCGTAACATCACGGCTGAAGTATGTATCCCCCACCTCGTTTTCACCGACAAGGACTACGCTACACTTGGCACCCGCATCAAATGTAACCCTGCGGTAAAGGATGAGTCCCACCGCACGGCTCTTCGTTCAGCTTTAACCGACGGACGCATTCACACCATAGCCACCGACCATGCTCCCCACTTACTTGACGAAAAGAAGGGCGGTGCGCTTTCTGCTGTATCGGGCATGCCCATGGTGCAATTTTCACTCGTGTCAATGTTGGAATTGGTAAATCAAGGGATTCTCCCCATTGAGCGCCTTGTCGAACTCATGAGTCACAACCCCGCCACGCGCTTCTCACTTAAGGAACGTGGCTACTTACGCAAAGGCTACAAAGCCGACCTTGCCCTCGTGCGACCTAATACCCCCTGGACACTTACGTCCGATTGCATCCAAAGCAAATGCGGATGGAGTCCACTTGAAGGACAGACGTTCAATTGGAAGGTTGAAAAGACCTTCTGCAACGGAGTTTTAGTGTATGCTGATGGAGGCATTTTAGATAATGCCCCCAAGGGCCAACGCGTCACCTTTGACCGATAGTGATGATTGACCGACACTACGCACCGTCCGACTTACTTTCGTTCATTGATTGGGCGCACTTCCTCTTCGCATGGGGATTTAAAGGCAAAAGTCAGTTTGCTGAAGAAGCGAACAAGCTGAAAGCTGAAGCTTTGATGGCACTGAATCAGATGCAGGACGGAAGTACGACCATCAATAGCCGAGTGCGCATTCTGGATGCTGGTTGCGAGGGAGATGATATCCTTATTTTCGACAACGACAAAACTTTTCGCCTTCCCTGCTTGCGACAACAAAGGTGCGACAAAGGAAGCGAGACCTACCGATGTTTAGCTGATTATTTAGCTCCCGTTGGTCGGAACCACCCCATTGGGAATCGCTTGGGGCTCTTTGCTACAACGGTTCAATCTCCTACTTTAGAAAAGGCGCAGACAGACTACCAACGAATGCTCTTCCAAACCCTAGCCGACCGTCTTGCTGAAGCTGCGGCCGAAAGGGCGCATCATGAAGCGTTATTTAACGAATGGAGAAAGCCCCTTGCCGAACCTCTCTACGGCATTCGTCCTGCGGTAGGCTATCCTTCCCTACCCGACTTGAGCACAAACTTCTTACTCGACAAAATTCTTGACTTCAGCCATCTTGGCATTCGCTTGACGGAAAATGGAATGATGATACCTCACGCTACCGTTTCAGGACTCATTTTTGCCCATCCGAAAGCGCAATATTTCAACCTTGGAGCCATTTCTGAAGAACAATTTTTAGATTACGCTCGTCGCAAAGACGTTTCGCCTCAATGGTTGAAAAAATTCATTCCCAACATCGTTAAAACTAAGTAAGACTTAAGGAAAACTAAGTCTCACTTAATTTCAACTAATTGAGACTTAATTTAAACTAACTCTCAATTAGTAACTAACGATTAGAATGCAAAGGAAGCGCCTCATTCTAACAAATTAAATAAACACTTTCTTCTCCACAAAATCAACGGAGAAGGAAATAAAAAAACTTATCATATGACCAAAAATTTAAAACGAATCCTTCTGCTCCTCTCTGTAGTATTAGTTCATCTTACCTCCGTGGCACAGAACGTACAACTCCATTACGACTTTGGACGTTCACTTTACGATGAAAATGCTACGCGCCCTGAATTAACAAGTACTGTTGAAATGTTCCGCACAGACAAATGGGGGAGCACGTTCTTCTTTGTGGACATGGACTATGCCGATAACGAAGTTAAGTCGGCTTATTGGGAAATTGCCCGTGAATTAAAATTTTGGGAAGCACCCGTTTCGCTCCACTTGGAATATAATGGCGGCCTTAACTATATTAAGGATGCTTATCTCGTAGGTGCTACATATGGTTGGAATGCCAAGGATTTCAGTAAGGGGTGGACGTTCACGCCCTCATATAAGTACATCAGCGATAATGAAGATCCTCACAACTTTCAGTTGACCGCAACGTGGTATCTCCACATGCTTGACGGCAAACTCTCATTTACGGGTTTCGCCGACTTTTGGCGCGAGAAGCATATGGATAGTGCAGGAAAATCTCACGATTTCGTGTTCCTTGCTGAGCCTCAGTTATGGTTGAATTTCAATCGCTTTAAGTGGGCTGACAAAGACTTTAACCTTAGTGTCGGTACTGAAGTTGAAGTGTCAAACAACTTTGCCCTCTTTAATGGGAGCTACGTCATCCCCACCCTTGCTGTGAAGTGGGAATTCTAAATCCCCGAACAGTTTCAATGATTCCTAAGCACACACATTTATTATAATAAAGAAAAACCTCCTCACAACCTTTTTGGTTTTGACCCTAAACGACACAATGTACGCACCGAAATTCTTGCAGGGCTAACAACCTTCCTCACGATGGCATATATGTTGGAGCTCGTGCCCAACATACTCGGCGTAACTGGCATGGACAAAGGAGCACTCTTCACTACGGTCATTGTCAGTTCCGTGTTCGCAACAATGGTCATGGCATTTTACGCGAAGTAACCCCTCGTGTTGGGTCCAGGCATTGGGTTGTCGTCCTTCTTTGCCTATACCGTATGCATCACCCTTGGATACACGTGGCAGTTTGCCTTGACCGCCGTGTTTATTGAGGGGATCATCTTCATACTTCTAACAATCAGCAATCTGCGCGAAAAAATTGTGCACGCCATTCCTGGAACTACTGCTGGCGCAATACTCGGTAGCTGTACGATCACCACGTTTGTAGAAAGTTCATCAGGCGTAGGCGTAGGCGGACGTACAGGACTTACTGCCTTCACCGCATCCATATGCTTCCTGCTCTCCTTATTCCTTGCTCCCTTCTTCCTTGCTGTTCCTGGAGCAGCAACAGCCCCAGTACTCATACTTGTAGGGTTAATGATGCTCAGCGCGATAAAAGATATTAATTTTGACGACTATGCCGAAGCAATACCAGCCTTCATCTGCGTGCTCTTTATGCCTGCAACATATAGCATCTCGGAAGGTATCGTGTTGAGCGTAATAAGTTATGTGCTCATCAACCTTATCTGTGGCAAGCGAAAAAATGTATCCATGGCAACAATACTCCTAGCTATTGTCTTCATGCTGAAATATATCATGTAAGTCAAAAACCAAAATTGAAAGGTCTTAAACTTATAAAGTTTTAAGGGAAATGTCCTTAAATATCTTTAAGCACCTAAAGATTCTCCTCCTCTCATAAATTCAAAAGCTCCCCCCCCCACTCAATGAAACGCCTCGCCTCGCTCGACATACTCCGTGGTTTCGACCTATTCCTCCTACTCTTCGTGGGCCCCGTAGTTAGTTCGCTCGCTTCTATATCTGACGCCGAATGGACAAGCACATTGGCTTACCACTTTGACCATGCGGCATGGGACGGACTACGCATGTGGGACCTCGTTATGCCACTCTTTATGTTCATGGCGGGAGTGTCGATGCCCTTTGCCTTGCGCAAGGAGGTGAAAGGTGCGGGAATTTGGCGTCGAATCTTGAAGCGCGTCATCTTGCTCTTCATCCTGGGGATGGTAGTGCAAGGCGGTTTGCTCACTTTCAATTGGGAGCATTTTACTTTCTATACTAATACGCTCCAAGCCATCGGTTTTGGCTACGGCATCGCAGCCATTTTCCTCCTCACGCTTCCTGTGCGTATGCAAGTCCTTACTACCCTTGCGCTCCTCATTGTCTATGCCATCCCCATGATGCTTGTGGGCGACTACACGCAAGAGGGCAACTTCGCCAACCTTGTTGATGCCATAGTTTTGGGACGCTTCCGTGGCGATCCATCTTACACATGGGTGTGGAGCACACTTACTTTTGCCGCCACCACAATGTTAGGGGCGCTTTCGGGACAAGTCATTCGCTACAAGGAGCTTTCGAAACAACAAATCACCCTTATCTTAGTGGGTTTGGGACTTTTGTTACTCGCATTAGGGTACCTTTGGGGAAACTTTCTCCCCGTCAACAAACGCCTTTGGACGTCTTCAATGACCCTCGTTACGGGCGGCTACTGCTACCTACTCTTAGCCCTCTTCTATTACGTCATCGACGTCTTAGAATGGAGTCGCGGCTTGGAGTGGCTGAAGTGGTACGGCATGAATGCTATCGCCGCCTACATGATTGGCGAATGCATCAACTTCCGTAGCGTTGTCCACTCCGTAAGTTACGGTCTACAACCCTTCCTTGGCGACTACTACAACCTCTTCCTCACCTTAGGAAATTGCCTTGCGCTCCTATTCATCCTCCGTTGGATGTACCGCTACAAGATATTCTGGAAGGTGTAACCTCTCCCCACTCCCATCATTGTTAACCTTTAACCGTTAACTTCTTACCTTGCATCTATGAAAAACGATCCCCAACCTTGGACCATCCTCCACTCAGAATACCTCATCCGTCGCCCTTGGCTCACCGCACGTCGCGACCATGTACGCCTACCTAATGGTTCCGAAAATCCCGAACACTATGTGTTGGAATATCCCGACTGGGTGAACGTCATAGCCCGCACGAAGGACGGCATGTTTGTGTTTATCCGCCAATATCGTCATGGTTTGCGCCAAACGGCATACGAAGTGTGTGCTGGATGTATTGACCCAGAGGACGCTTCTCCCGAAGTGGCTGCACAGCGTGAACTTCTAGAAGAAACGGGGTACGGTGGCGGCACATGGAAACTCCTCACCGTCATCTGTGGTAACCCTTCTACGACAAATAACCTCACCTACTGCTTCGTGGCCGAGGGCGTCGAAAAAATAGACACCCAACACCTTGAAGCCACAGAGGACATCACCGTCCACCTACTCACAAAAGAGGAACTCATGCGCATCCTGCTCAACGACGAAATAAAGCAAGCGCTCATGGTTGCCCCCTTGTGGAAATATCTTTACATGGAAGACTGCCCTTTCAAAGATTTTTCGTAAATTCGCTCTGCTTTTAGAAAAATCAAGTCGGACTTTCTAAAAATTAACTCGGAGTTATTTCAAATTAAGTGCCGATTAATTTTAACTAAATGCTGAAGTCTTTATACTAACTAACTTAACTTTAAAATTCTATCATGACTATCACCAACAACATCCGATACATCGGCGTAGATGACACTACGCTTGACCTCTTTGAAGGTCAGTATATCATCCCCAACGGCATCTCTTACAACTCCTACCTTATTCTCGACGAGAAGGTAACAATCATGGACACCGTTGACGCACGCATGACAAAAGAATGGTGGAAAAATCTTGAAGCTGCCCTTGATGGTCGCACCCCCGACTATCTTGTTGTGCAACACATGGAACCCGACCACGCCTCACTCGTTGCTGAAGTTATGGAGCGCTACCCTAATCTTCAAGTGGTAGCCACTCAGCGCGCATTACAAATGATGCCCCTCTTCTTTGAAGGCGCAGATTTTTCCAATCGTAGCATTGCCGTGGGCGAAGGTGACACACTTTCACTCGGCGCACACACCCTGCGCTTCTTCCTCGCACCTATGGTGCACTGGCCTGAGGTGATGGTGAGTCTTGAAGAGACGGAAGGCATCCTTTTCGCCGCAGACGCCTTCGGAAAATTCGGAGCGCTCAGCCACGAAGAGGATTGGGCATGCGAAGCCCGCCGTTACTACTTCAACATTTGCGGTAAATACGGTGTGCAAGTGCAGGCATTGCTCAAGAAACTTGCGGGAGCAAACGTTCAAACCATCTGCCCCCTCCACGGTCCCATTCTCACCGACAATCTCGGCTACTACATCGGTCTCTACGACACTTGGAGTAAATACGAACCCGAGACCGAGGGTGTATTCATCGCCTATGCCTCCATCCATGGCGGTACCGCAAAGGCGGCACACAAGTTAGCAGAAATCCTCCGCGAGAAGGGTGCCCCCAAAGTATCCATAGCCGATCTCAGTCGAGACGATATGGCAGAAGCCGTTGAAGATGCCTTCCGCATGAGCAAACTCATCGTCTGCGCTTCCTCTTACGATGCAGGACTCTTCCCACCCATGCATGAATTCCTCCACAAGCTCATCATCAAGAACTACCAGAACCGCCGAGTCGGCATTCTTGAAAACGGTTCGTGGGCACCCACCGCAGGAAAAGTCATGCGCAACATGCTCCTTGAAATGAAGAACCTTGACATCGTATCCCCCATGGTCACCATCCGTGCACGCATGAAAGCAGAAGACCTTCCTGCTATGGAAGAATTGGCTGACGCTATACTCAAATAAAAAGCCTATTCAGACAATCCCAATAAAATGACCGAGAGAGGACGTGTCACAAACACGCACCTCTCTCGGTCGTTATTTTAATAGGTATAATGTCTCTTATATGCGACGTATGACAAAATAATCACATGGAGACGAGTAGCGCATAATGAATAGTGTCGTCAAGAATGCTTTTGCCCTTTTCTTTATCAGATGTGGTGGAATTCTGAAGCGAGCTGTTTTGCAGAGAGTCTGTTTGGGGGAGGACTACTGCAAGGTTCATCTCCGCTGGTGCAGGAAGATAAATGGGCACTTCACGCTCAAGAAAGAGCGTATCGCGAATGGTAGTAAAAATAGTGTCGCGTAGGATTTCTGTCTTAGGAAGCCGCGCGAGAGAGGCGGGACTTTCGGGAACATGGAAGGGGGAAGTTGCTCCTAAGAAGTACCCCAAGCAGAGGGCGGCGGCAATGCCTGTCCACCAAATGAAGGGGCGCCCCGTTTTTGCGACACTCACGCGTGGCGGTAAGGGAACTTTCAACGCAGCATCGTGCTTGTCGCGCAATGCTTTCGCCGCTTGGGATAGTTGATGTTCAAATTTATGCATAGTCGTGGAGTTGTTGTTTCAAATGGTTGAGGAGTCGGTGAAGGCGCGACTTGACGGTGCCCTCGGGGATGCCAAGAATATCAGAGATTTGCGCAATGCCGAGTTCTTCTTCAAAACGTAGGGCAAAAAGGGTGCGACTCTCTTGCGGCAAGGTTTCTAAGACATTCGCCAAAGCCTTTAACTGTGTGGCCTTATCTAATTGTAATTCGGAGGCATCGGAGTATTCGTCTGTCGTTATGGCAAGTTGCTCGGAGCGATAGCGCTCTGCTTGCTCGGAATGCCGAAAGCGAGAGCGACAAAGGTTATAGGCAATCGTGTAAAGCCAAGGGCGAAAGGCTGACGTGGGGTTGAATTGTTCCGCTGCCTGCCACACTTTAAGAAAAGTCTCTTGACAAGCATCGGCAGCCTCGTCCTCGTTGTAGCGAAAGGCACGCAGAAAAAATCCCATCAGCCTTCGAGCATGGCGCGAGTAGAGTTCGTTAAACGCCTTCTCATCCTGCCCTGCTCCCACCCGACTCATCAACTTCTCATCGGTCAATGCGGTGAGCGAAGTCTTACGGAAGAGGCGTATCATGGGCGGAAGTTTTCAAGATGTTGAAGATAGCGTTGCTTTGTTGCCTCGTCCAACTGCGTATTCGTGATGGAGGCACGCAAGATGCGGTACAACTGTTGCGCACGCTTCTCATCGCCATCCGCCTTAAACCGCTGAATAAAATTGGGTAGGAGCGTCACGTAATTCACCTGCAACTTTTCGCTACCCTTCCAGTAAATCTCTGTGCGGAAACGAGGTTCGGTGAGATACTCCAAGTGGTACTTTTCAAAGGCACGCAGCGCGGCTTCCGCATTATCATAAGGAGTGGAACTATACTTGAGCAAAAGTCCCTCCTGATAAAGACAATTGCAAAACTCCTTGATTTTCTCACTCGAAAGCGCACCCAAGTCATAGGGCACAGAGACATTCAAATAAACAGGTCTGCCCGTCTGCTCACTCAAATAGTGAATGAATTTTGGAAGTTCGAGTTGCGCCTCCTCTGATTCGTAAGGCGCGATGCCCAAGTGGGCGCAGATGCAATCACGATAGTCCTTGATAAAAAGGAACGAGCTTACCACGAAGAACTTATCCGTATGCAAATTCATAGCCCTTTGCATCATGATTTTTGGGAAGAGGTCGAGGTCGCCATGCCCCACATAGATGGCATTTTCGGGCATGCCCTCCAACTGATTGTAGTTGTAGCGTAGGGCAAAGTCGGGATAGTAGCCCCCCTCATACTGCCACTTCAGCATTTCGTTGAATTGCGCGCTCCGTGCCCCCTTGTCAAGGTCAGCACTTGTGCGCCAAAGGTACCCCAAAAGGTCGGCCACCGCTTCAAGGTCCACATTATCGGGAATCATCATTAGGGCGCGCTCCGCAAATTCCGAGTTGCTCGCCATAGAAATCTTGTAGCGACATAAGTTGTAGGTAAAGCTTTCGGGAATTGCCTGCTCCATGCGCTCAAGTACGGAGTTGCCAGGCGTAACCTGCTCCTGCACACCATTATACCAATACGTCAAATAATACTTCGCATAAAACAGGTTGCGCCAAGCTTCCTCCGACTTCGGGTGCTTCTTTACCTCCGTCTCCCAAGCCACTGCCTGACGGGCATACCAAAGAGAATCTTTTCCGGAAACGATTACAGCATGCACAGGTTCCGCCTGTTGCGCCACGAGTGAAACAGCCGACATCAGCAATGCGGCAAGGAGAATTGTAAATCTCTTTGTATTCATATCCAAATCGTGTTTTCAGTTTACAGTTAGAATTAATTGAAATTAAGATGGCCATTCATAACTGCATACGCACAACACAAAATGAAGTTCCAAGATATCCTTGAAAAAAGTTGTAGATTAAACAACAAAAATAGTTTAAAAAGGAACAGAAAAAAATGTTCATACACAGAATACCCCCACTTCTATTGTATCTATTACCTCTATAGTTTCTATCCCACTCAACTCTTCTCATCATAAACCCAATAACAAAAAAAAGAGAATCTTCAACAAAAAAAAGAGGTCCTTCAAATCTGAAGGACCTCTCTGAAAAGTGGCGGCGACCTACTCTCCCGCTAGACGCAGTACCATCGGCGCGGACGGGCTTAACTTCTCTGTTCGGAATGGGAAGAGGTGGAACCCCGACGCTATAAC
>JAZOUA010000021.1:0-28912 GCA_045657925.1 Alloprevotella sp.
GGGGGAAATCAACGACTCGGTATTGTGGTACTTCGCCCAATGCTTGATTTATGCGGGGAGTGTCTTCGGTCTGAAATCCTACATTGACTATGCCATCCGTGAGAAAGATAAAAAGGATAGTAGTGCACTGCACTGACACACTCCCCACGGCGTCGGTAGCTCACATCATGCAAATCTTTAAGTCAAGGGGGTGGCGCAACCCTGGCTACCACTACCTTGTAGGAGCCGACGGAACCCGCACCCCCTTGCTCTCCGAGTCGCAAATTGCCAACGGCGCAAAGGGCTACAATCAAACCTCCGTTCACGTCTGCTACATCGGCGGGCGAAACGCGCAGAACCGCAACGAATGTACGCTCACCATAGCGCAAAGAGAAGCCCTCTTCACGCTCTGCAAGGAGCTACTGGAGCGCTACCCCGAAGCACAACTTGTGAGCCATTACGAACTCAACCCGTTGAAAGGGTGCCCACTCTTCAACGCTAAAAGCGCATACGACCAATGGATAAACAAAAACTCTTCAACATCCTAAGCCTTGTCAGCAAGGTGCTCAAATACGTCTTTGACCTCCTGGCAACGGCAAAAAATAAGAGCCTTGCTTTCTTCGCAGGGAAGAAGCAAGACCCGCCAACTGCCTAAAAGGTCAGTTCACACGTAATCCGTCATACGTTTTATTTTAAGGTTACAAAAGGTTGTTCATGAAAAGCAGGAAGGCTCGCGCCCTCCTGCTTCTCTTTGTTTATTGCCCTAAAAAAATGCCCTAAAAAAATGGTAATAATATAGGAGTTTACCCAAGCGTGCTACAGACGCTGAAGGCGTCACCGCTCAGTAACCGGGGTGTGCGCCTTGTTACCAAGTACGGCTGAAACCACCGCAACGGAATTGATTGTAAACTTTACATCGCAATTTTATTCGATAAAAGCACAATATTAAAAAAATATAATATATATTTGCAAAGAAGAAACAATGGTAGGCGGTGTGCAGGCCGCACTGCGAAATAGATAAGCACAGAAATGTGTAAAACGATGCCCGTTTCCGAGGACTGCACTCCTTGGATTCGGGCATTACTATTTTATTAAATCGCAAAATATTATGGCAACTTTTGCCTTAAACTCCCAACCACCAACTGCTCCACGTAATTCATCTGCCATTGGCCAAATGGTGCGGTGTAATTCTTCTCTTTGTTCTGAATAAAAGGTAAATTCCATAGTTAAGGATAAAAGAATAAATACCATCTTTTGAAATAGACACGAATACGTTTCTTCTGTCTAGATTTAATAGGTTCACACAAACTTTCATTACAATAAAACAATAATGAGGTATTCAATTATAAAAAGTCCAATAATAGATAAATATTTTATTTGGGATAAAGAAGAAAAGAAAATATCTTCTGAAAAAGCATATGATATAATTTTGGAAATCGTCCAAGACAAAATTGCAATTGTTGGAAGAAAAACATCATATCGTTCAGGTTGTTACTACTACTTAACATACGTCTATTCATTAGTTGATGTCACAGGAAGACCAATTTCAGAAAAGACGTTTGATTTCGTTTATCCCAATGATTATTTTATTTTTTGTAAAAATGGAAAGTTACCTATAAATAAACTCACTTATTTAGATAAATATATATGGGAGAATGAATCTGGACATTATTTGAGTGAATTTCCTTTCTACTCTTATGGACAACAGAATGCAATAATAGCAGGTGAACCTAGTAAAGAACGGTGGCGTAATACTCGTTGTTATAAATATATTGATACAAGAGGGGAAGTACTGAAAGAAGCAGAGGTTAATCCATATAGTTCTGTTGAGCGGGCGCTATTCGGATTCCCAAAATATGATTTATCTAATCGTGTTTATATAGATGTTTTTGGAAGTACTGAAGATAAAAAATGGGAGCGTGTAACTGAACTAATAACTAAAAAAAATGACAATAATTATAACATTTATGATATTAATTTATTTGAAAAATATAATTTTCATAATGTTAGTCTCAGACTTGCTTGGGATAAATTCCTTTTACTAATCAAAATGGAAGAAAATCCTTCATATACAGTATATGACCGTCAGCCCAAATACAATGAAGGTAAATGTCTTGCCGTTCTTAATGATTCCTTTGATGTTATTTTTTACTCTAAAGATGGATTTGATATATATCCAAGGACTTTTCACAATAGAATTGTTATAAACCAAGAGTATATATTACGCTCCGATGGTAGGTTATTTAATTTGCCTGAGAATATAAAGTTTGATGAGCTTAATAGTGACAATTGTGGGTTCGCTAAAGTTGAAAAAGATGATAAGATAGGGTTTATAAATAATGAAGGTCAATTTGTTATTCCACCTATATTCCCTAAAGATAGAGAAAATGGAATTGATGAAGAGTTGGCTGACCAGGAATGGAGAGAGTATCAAAGAGATATTGCTGGATACGCTGAAGATGCCTTTGATGGTGAACCCGATGCTATTTGGAATATTGACTAGATTGAAAACACTTTTTAATATGGACAATATTTTAGCGAACTTTTTCCGCCTGGGATTGGAAAAAGTTCGCTTTTCTTTTGTCTTTTCTTGTCTCCTTTATAACTTCTACTTTTGCTATAAACCAACACAAAAGAGTTTATGGCAAAAGACCTTACAGACATTTTGACCCGTGCCACAGAGGTACGTGATGAGTCCCATTCACGGAGGATGGTATTATTCAAGCTTGGTTGCTAGATAATATAACGGAATTTGCTCCAAAAGGATGGCACTGTAATTATTCACATAAAGAATTTATCTTTAACCCTGAAGTCGCTAAACAAAATATTCTAAGACGATTGTCTGAAGACAACGAAATAAAAGTACAAAATCCTAAATTTGGGTCAACTCCTATATCATTGCCTAAAAAATAGCCCTAAAAAAATAGCCCTAAAAAAATGCCCCTAAAAATGTCAATTGTCAATTGTCAATTGTCACTTTTAGAGCGTTTTCATTTTGCAGAAAATCCCTTTCTGCCGTTTTCTTCTCTCTCCGTTTGCTTGGTATGAAAGAAAAATCTACCTTTGTAAGCGAAATTTTGAACATTATGGCAGACACCTTAAAATACCGACTGACAAGCGGTAAGCCCTCAAAGGGTAGTTACTACGTTCGTAACGTGTTGAAGAAATTAGTGCCCTCGTGCATCTATCGCATGAAGGCGAAGCGCATGTTGAAGACGTTAGAGGAGCATCCGGATAAGGCGTACATCCTTGACCGTGTGAATTATTACAACTCCCTCAGTGCGCCCTTTGAACTACCGGCTGAAACGTGGCACGAACGCAACGGCGGCATCTTCCACTTCCTCGACCGTGTGGATAGGTTCAAACTCTCTACCTTCCATTCCGCCTACTATTTCGACTTCCGCGATGCCATTCGCTGGTTCCGCCAGTCGTGTCGCGCGGCCTACGTTCCTGGCGACGTTTACTTCACACCCAAGGCGCCCGCATTCGTTAAGAGTCGCTTGTTGAGCGATGATAATCAAAACTCCGTGCTGCTCAAGCTCGACAAGTGGCGCCACTTTATGTGGGTGAAAGATTCCACACCCTGGACAGAGAAGGCGGATAAGGCCATCTTCCGCGGTAAAATTCGTTGGAGCCGTCAGCGCACGCAATTCCTTGAAATGTACTTCAATCATCCCATGTGTGATTGTGGAGTCGTAGGAAATGAGGACGTCAATCCCGAATGGAAGACACCGAAGAAAACAATTCGTGAGCACTTGGATTACAAGTTCATCATGGCGCTCGAGGGCAACGACGTGGCCACCAACTTAAAGTGGGTGATGTCCTCAAACAGCCTTGCCGTCATGCCTCGCCCAACGTGTGAAACCTGGTTTATGGAAGGCCGCCTTCAGCCCAACGTGCATTATGTAGAAATTAAGTCCGACCTCTCCGACCTTGAGGAACGCATGAACTACTATATTGCACACCCCGAAGAGGCACAACGTATCATAGATAACGCTCACGAATTTGTACGCCAATTCCTTGACGACGACCGCGAACAACTCATCCAATTCCTCGTGGCTGAAAAATATCTTCGTCTTTCGGGGCAACAACCATTGTAAAGACGAAAGTAGACAAAAAAGAAGCAATGTATCTCAAGAGTCATTGCTTCTTTTTTTTGTTTGTTATGCGGACTATAACCGCCTCTTTTGTTGTTCCCTTTGTAAGAAAAGAAAAAGAGGAAAATTCTCTCGAAAATTCCTCTTTTGTCCCATTGTGCAAATTTGTGACAGATTATCGAACCTTTATGAAAGACTTTCTAAAGGTGGTAGATTTTGTTCATTACTTGAGAGCAGAGGGTTACGATATGGTAACTTTTGACAAGGTTGGTAATGGTGTCAAATAGCAAAACACTCTCTACGCCCCCTCGTGGGGCGCTTTGGTCTATGTATCTTCTTTCGCTTATCAAAAAAACATTTTAGTAGTATAGGTAAAAACTGTTTCTCATTTTGGTACAAAAATATTTTTCAAAAAAAGTTGCTTACTATTTACTCTTTTTCTACTTAACCTAATATTTATATATAAACACATAATATTTTACTCTAAGTGATTGATATAATAGAGGATAATCTATATAAAACCTATGTATAGATATATTTAATTATTTATAGTAAATGTTAAAATAATCTTAATTTCTATGAAAAACATACAGAAAACTTGTTTATCACATCAAAAAACACTAACTTTGCACTATCTCTCTTAGAAACACTATTCTTTCTTGAATAGTCCAAGCCACTCTTTAGTGGCTTTTTTTTATTAAACACTATGGAACGAGTAACATTTTATGTAGATGGTTTTAATTTCTATTATGGATTAAAAACAAAAAAAGAATCAGTCCTATTTGGAAGAAAGCATATTGGATTGATTTAGTTAAATTCTTTGAGCAATTTTTGGGCAAAGGTCAGGTTCTAGAACAAGTGATATATTTTACAGCCTCCCCATTAAGTAAAGATAAGAGCAGTCGACAAAGCGCATTCCTAAATGCAAACAAATTAATAAATGGGGATAGATTTGAAGTTGTGAGAGGCAAATATCTCTCAAAAACATTTAATTGCCCCATTTGTAAGTATGCAATAACTAAACCTGAGGAAAAGAAAACGGATGTAAACATTTCTGTCCGAATGATTGCGGATTGCATAAATGACAAAACAGATAAGTTAGTTTTAGTAAGTGGTGATAGTGATTTGGTCCCTCCAATTGAATTTATTTTAAAACAATATAAAGAAAAAGAGATAAAGGTTTATTTTCCACCTGCCATAAATAGTAGCAACCTCTCAAATCTTATGAGGTATAATAAAAGCAAAACTGTACAGATAGAGAAGAATTTTAATAAAATACAAAATAGTATTATGCCCGATATTGTTTCTGCTAATGGTAAATCATACTCAATCCCTGATAAATGGAAAGTATAATATTGTATAGTATATAGAATTAGCATAAACAGAATTTTGTTTCAAAATAAAAATGTATCAATATAACCTAAAATTTGGTTGTATTGATACATTTTTTTGTATCAGTCTAATCTAATTTGTTATTTTGACTAATAGACCAGATTTATTGATATATTTGCAATGTATTAGGATTATGTCCTTTTTACGTGACATTTGAAATTGCTCAAAGCAGTCTGTAATCACCACCTCGAAAACGATGAGCAAAACAATAGTTCTATCGAGAGTTAGCACTATTAGTGCAGGCTTTCACATATAGAACTATGGTTTGTGGTGAACCAAGACTGCGTATGATGAGAGTCTGCGCTTTCTATTTAATGTAATTATCAGAATATGGGTTGGTATTTTCGTAAATCTGTCAAAGTTGGATTAATTCGTTTTAATTTCTCACAAAGTGGAATTGGAGCGTCAGTTGGAGTAACAGGGTTTAGAATTGGAATTAAACCTAATGGAAAAAGTTATATCCATGCGGGACGGGGTGGATTTTATTATAGGGAAGAATTTGGTGATAAGCAAAATCAAAGAACTGACTATGTAAATGAT
Source organism: Alloprevotella sp. (assembly GCA_045657925.1). Lineage (GTDB taxonomy): Bacteria > Bacteroidota > Bacteroidia > Bacteroidales > Bacteroidaceae > Alloprevotella. The sequence continues at coordinate 6,009 of JAZOUA010000021.1, forward strand.
TACCAAACTCAAATATCAAATAATAATACAACGTATTATAACACAGCCACAACTCATAGTATAAAATCAGATTACAAACAAGATGTTGTTGAAGCCTTGAGTAATTCATATAATGCTTTCAGATTTGATTATTTAGTAGGTAGCATTTCAATAATATCAATCTTGCTATTTTACTTCAATTGTTTTGAAATATTAAATAATACAATCTTTTATATTTTACTTTCTTTATTATCTATATTAGGTATTATCTCTTTTATATATACAGCGAAGTGGGAAACTAAAAGACGGAGTATTGATTTAATCTATGAATTTGATGGTAACAATAGCGAGTACTATGAAAAAATCATAACAGCATTTAATAAATTAGCAGAATGCCGAAATATTTGGGGTGTAGTCAGTTCTGAATATTTGCCCGATACATATCAACGTAAGATTAATGCGGGTGCTGGACATATAACGAATAGGACACATGCCTCTATTGGCTCAGGTAAACTACCTTGGGTAAGAACCAATATAAGTTCAATACCATTGTTGAAAGCTTGTGGTAGAAGTTTGTATTTTATGCCTGATGGCATTTTGGTTTATGACTCACGAGGAGTGGTGTATGTTGATTATCTTGATATTAAAACAAGAGTCTCAACGACACAATTTATAGAAGATTATCCACCAAGTGACGCTAACATTGTAGACCATACATGGAGATATGCAAATGTAAATGGTGGACCAGATAGGAGATTTAACAACAATAAAGAAATTCCAATTTGTCTTTATGGCGAGTTGTCTATTGATGTTAAGAATGAGCAGTTGCTTTATATTATGACATCAAAGGAATATGCAGCAGAAAACTTTGAGAAAGCCATGAATGAATTTCGTAGGTATGTAAAAATTAAACGTAAAAATGATGTTGATAATTCTGACATTATCATTAACAAAGAGTAATATTAAATAATGGCGACAAAAACATACACAAACACAGGTACCTGCATTTGGTGTGGAAAGAAATTTCCAGAAGTTTCATTCTCGACTATTATAAATGCAATCAAAATGGGTGTAAAACCAATGTGTCAGCGAAAAAGATGCACGAGAGGTATGAATGTCTATTGCGTTTCTTTAATGTCACAGAGAGTCTTAAACCGCTTTTGAGGGATATTATTTCAAAGATGATTGTTGCCAATGATGATGAGGCACGCAATATGGAAACATTGCTCAAGAAGCAAAAGAGCGAATATCTTGGCAAGTTGAAGAAATGTAAGGTAAGGTTTGGAATGGGCGAAATTGATGAGGAGATTTACGAAATGACAAACAAGGATTTGCAAGAGAAACTCGATAACATAGAGCGAGGTTTGGCAGAATGCAGAAAGAATTTATCGAACCTTGATAGTGAGGTGGATGATATACTTGCAATGTGTTGTAATTTAGATAGTTTGTGGCGTTGCGCATCACTTGAAACTTGCCAAAAACTGCAAAATCTGCTTTTCCCGAATGGAATTTTGTGGGATAAGGAAAAAGACAATTATCGAACCTATGATGAGAATGAAGCACTGTCTATAATCGTACGATTATCAGAAAATTACAATAATAAAAAAGAGGAAAATTCTCTCGAAAATTCCTCTTTTGTCCCATTGTGCGCCTGATAGGACTCGAACCTACACATCTCGCGATACCAGATCCTAAGTCTGGCGCGTCTACCAATTTCGCCACAGGCGCTTACGGAGTGCAAAGTTACATTCTTTTTTTGAATCTCCAAATTTCATGGTGTGATTTTGATGAGGTTGCGATGAAATTAGTTTGAGAGAAGGGGAGGGAATGGGGGGTAGAGCGGTGAGACTATAGTATTGTTTTTGAGTAAGATATATTTAGCTCTATAGGCAAAGGTGTTGGTGGAAAATTAAGAGTGAGTTAATTCGTTTTATTAGAGACTTAGGGAGAAATAACTCACTAATACGAAATGCTATAATCGTTTTATTTTTTTTGCATGGGGAGAAGACGGGGAACTTGGTGGGCTTAAATAGAAGGTGATAGGGAGGCAAAATAAAGGCTTGGGAGGTATTTTTTCGGTGTGAAGGAGGGGTAGGTCGGAGATTTTTAATTAATTTTGTGGTAAATTAGAATAAGTCTTGTTATGAGCGACGAAACTAAAGACCTACAAGAAGAAATTGAGATTATAGAAGATACACAAACGGAAGCACATTCGAGTTACGTTCCCACTTCAGGCAACGGCGAAGATGTGCGCCATCAATTGACGGGCATGTATCAGAATTGGTTTCTGGATTATGCCTCTTACGTAATTCTTGAGCGTGCCGTACCCCACTTGGGCGACGGCCTTAAACCCGTACAACGCCGAATCCTCCATACGATGAAGCGTATGGACGATGGGCGTTACAATAAGGTGGCCAATATTGTGGGTGAAACGATGAAGTTCCACCCCCATGGTGATGCCTCTATTGCTGACGCCCTTGTAGGTCTTGGGCAGAAAGATTTGTTGATTGATTGCCAGGGTAACTGGGGAAATATCCTCACGGGCGATGAAGCAGCTGCGCCTCGTTATATTGAAGCGCGCCTTTCAAGATTTGCGCTCGACGTAATGTTCAACCCCAAGACTACGGAGTGGAAGCTCTCATACGACGGACGTAACAAGGAGCCTATAAGCCTTCCCGTGAAGTTCCCCCTCTTGCTTGCGCAGGGTGCGGAGGGCATTGCCGTAGGGCTTTCATCAAAAATTTTGCCTCATAACTTTGGCGAACTTTGCCAGGCGGCTATAAGTTATCTCAAGGGGGAAGACTTTAAGCTCTATCCCGACTTCCAAACGGGCGGCCTTATTGACGTAAGCAAATATAATGACGGCCAACGAGGCGGAACGGTTCGGGTGCGTGCAAAAATCGAAAAGAGAGATAACAAGACGCTTGCCATAACGGAAATCCCTTATGGAAAAACTACGGGCACAGCACAGAAGCAGAGCGCCTTTATCGACAGCATCCTGAAAGCGGCCGAAAAGGGGAAAATTAAGGTGCGCAAGGTGGAAGATATGACAGCTGCCAACGTTGAAATATTAGTACACCTCGTTCCTGGAACCAGCTCTGACAAGACTATCGATGCCCTTTATGCATTTACAGATTGTGAAATCAGCATTTCGCCCAACTGCTGTGTCGTTGACGATAAGACACCCCGATTTGTAGGTGTAAGCGATGTGCTCAAGACGTCGGTAGATAACACCAAGTACCTCCTCCAGCGCGAACTTGAAATCCGCCGTGGCGAACTTTTAGAAAGTCTTCACTTTGCATCACTCGAACGCATCTTTATCGAAGAGCGCATCTATAAGGATAAAGCCTTTGAAAATGCCAAGTCGGTTGACGCAGCTTGTGAGCATATTGATGAACGCCTTACGCCTTTCTATCCCAAGATGATTCGTGAGGTAACGAAGGACGACATACTTCGTTTGCTCGAAATCAAAATGGCGCGCATCCTGAAGTTTAACAAGGATAAGGCTGACGAACTCATTGCCAAGATGAAGGCCGAGATTGAGGGCATCAACCGCGACCTTCAGAACATGACGGAAGTAACTTGCAACTGGTTCCGACTTATTCACGAAAAATATGCTGCTCAACATCCACGCCAAACAGAGATTCGTTCGTTTGACACTATTGAAGCGTCAAAGGTGATTGAAGCTAACGAGAAACTCTATATCAACCGTGTGGATGGCTTTATTGGCACGAGCCTTAAGAAGGATGAATTTGTGAGCAACTGTTCAAACATCGACGATGTGATTATCTTCTACCGCGACGGAACTTACAAGGTGACACGCGTTCAAGAAAAAGTCTTCGTTGGCGAAACATCTCGCTCAAAAGCAGAAAAGAAAAAGGCTGAAATTATTCACATCGCCGTGTTTAAGCGTAACGATACGCGTACCATCTATAATGTGGTGTATCGCGACGGTAAGGACGGACAATATTTCATTAAGCGATTTAACGTTACAAGCGTTACACACGACCGTGAGTACGACGTAACCACAGGCGCTCCCGGAAGTAAGGTGCATTATTTCACAGCCAATCCTAATGGTGAAGCAGAGGTTATCAAGATTACGTTGAAGCCCAATGGCAAACTCAAGAAGATTCTTTTCGATCGCGATTTCTCTGAAATTATGGTGAAGGGTAAGCAGTCGCGAGGCAATTTGCTCACGAAGAATGAGATTCATAAGATAACCCTGAAGTCGCAAGGCGGTAGCACATTGGGAGGCCGTCAAGTGTGGTTTGACCATGATGTACAGCGTTTGAATTACGACAACCGTGGGGATTATCTCGGAGAATTCCATAGCGATGATTCGATTCTCGTAGTGCTGAAGAATGGCGAATTTTATACTACCAACTTTGACGTCAATAATCACTATGAGCAGAATATCTTGCGCATTGAGAAGTTTGACGAACAAAAGGTGTGGACAGCCGTACTCTTTGATGCCGATCAGCAAGGTTTCCCCTACATCAAGCGCTTTACGATGGAGCGTACCTCAAGCAGTCGCCATCAATCCTTTATCGGTGAGAATCCCAAGTCGGAACTCTTGCTCGTAACCGACACTGTTTATCCCCGCATTCTCGTTACGCACGGAGGGGCAGACGCTTTCCGTGAACCCGTAGAAATTGACGCCGAACAATTCATCGGAGCAAAGAGCTTTAAGGCAAAGGGCAAGCGCATTACAACGCTTGAAGTGGCAAGCATTCAGGAATTGGAACCCACTCGTTTCCCCGCTCCCAAAGAAGAAGTGGAACCCGTAGCGACGGATTTGCCCGAAGAGTTGGAAGAGGATGAAAATCCCAACGACGTTCGTGATGAACTCATCGGACAGCTTCACTTTGAATTGGAATAATTCGCTTCTCCCCAAGTTAACTCATTAACCTGTTTATCAGAAAATGACTTCACTTCATATTATAACCCCAGTCAAGGACAGCATTGACTCAACGCTTGAGACGGTGCGCGCTATTAAGGCGTCAAATATAACTGTGCCTTTCACCTATACGATTTACAACGACTTCTCTACCCCTGAGAATACGGCGCGACTTGAGAAGGCGAGCAAGGAACTCGGATTTGAACTTGTCAATCTCAGCGACCTGACTACGCATCCCTCACCCAACTATCTGTTGGTACTTCAGCGCGTTCAGAAAGAGTGTATTGAGCGTGATGCCGCAATGCTTATTGTGGAGAGCGACGTCGTTGTGGCTCCCCATACACTTCAAGGCCTCTACGATGGGGCTTTGAGTCATGAAAGTTGTGCTATCGCTGCCAGCGTGACGGTTAACGATGAGGGCGAAATCAATTATCCTTATGAATATGCGAAAGGTAAGGAAAATCAAGTGATAGAGGAGAAGAAGCATTTGAGTTTCTGTTGTTCGCTACTCACTCCTGAATTCTTGCGTCGCTTTGATTTTCATGAGTTGAACCCAGAGAAGAATTGGTTTGACGTAACGATTTCTCACAAGGCCTTGGAGATAGGTATGAAAAACTTTCTCTTCACCAACCTTCCCGTAATCCATCGCCCCCATCAGAGTCGCCCCTGGAAACAATTGAAATATACCAACCCCTTGAAGTATTACTGGATAAAGTGGACCAAGGGATTTGACAAGATTTAGCCACATTAAGAGGTGTGCATTATGAGAAAAATATATACAACCCCAGCGTTTGCCGACCAACACGACTTCATTGCTTCGCTACCCGAACGCTTTGAGCGCGGTGAGGGTAAGATTATTTACAACGGCCGTAATCAGTTGCGCGAATTTACAAATAATGGGGTGACTATGGTGGTAAAATCCTTTTGCCTCCCGAAGTGTATCAATCGCATCGCTTATGGTCTTCTGCGTTCCTCAAAGGCGCAGCGCTCTTGTGAATACGCTCAACTCTTATTGAGTAAGGGCATTGCTACCCCTGCTCCTATTGGTTATGTAACCGAACGTAAGGGGCTGCTCTTCGGACGTAGTTATTATGCTTCGGTGAAGTCGGACTACACACATAATTTCTACGACATCGTACAACCCGGAGTGGCGAATCGCGACAAGTATCTCATTGCCGTAGCTAAGACCACCGCCCGACTTCATGAGTGTGGCTTCCTCCATAAAGACTATTCCGCGGGCAACATTCTCCTCCGCGAGCTCGAGGATGGTACAATTAGCGTTGAAATTATAGACCTCAACCGCATTCGTTTCCGCAAAATCAGTCTTGATGAAGGGTGCAAAAATTTTGAGCGTCTCCCTGTTACGGAAGGCACCGTTGAAGTCCTTGCTGAGGCTTATGCTACAGAAAGGGGCTTTGATAAACGCATCTGCTACGAACTTATAGAAAAGAACACCCCTTACAAGTTATAACTTAATTTACTTCCCCTAAAATGAATTTTATCCAAAAGATACCGAAGTTTGTATCTGATTTCTATAGTGTATTCAACAAGAATCATGCGTTCCGTAAGGAGGAAGCACGACTCTTAGAGCGCTATACGGCTACTGAAAAGAAATGTGAAGGAGCCCCCTTTACGATCATTGTTTGCGTAGATGGTGGCTATCAACAGGGTGGCCTGTCCGACCGTTTGCGGGGTGTGGGTACTATCTATACGTACTGTAAGCAACATGGTTATAACTTTAAGTTGCATTTTATCCAACCCTTCTTACTTCAGGACTATTTGACTCCTAACCAGGTAGATTGGACAATTCATAAAGAAGACATTTCCTACAACAAGGCCGAAGCTGAGCCCATCCTCCTCTTCTGCCACTTGTTGAATCACAAGTTCCATAAGCTCTATCTCAATCGACGCATCAAGGAATTGGCAAAGACGAAGAAGCAGGTTCATATTTATACGAACACCTACTTCCATGACGACCAATTCAGCACAAGTTTCTCCGAATTGTACAAGATTGCACCGCCCCTTCAAAGTCTCTTGGATAGTGCGGCCGAGGAAGTGGGAGATAATTACATCTCTATGGCCTTTCGATTTCAGCAGTTGTTGGGGGATTTCAGAGACGATGGTTACGATACTCTTGACAAAGCCGATCAAGAAGCCATCATTGATAAATGTTGTTTGAAGATGAAGCAAGTCAGAGATGAGTTTCACCCCAATAAGAATGTACTCGTAACTTCAGATAGTGAAACATTCGTGAGAATCGCTAAGGAGCGTTATCCTGAGTTTGTTCGAACCATATCTGGAAATATCGTGCATATTGACTATACAGACAATGCCGCCTATGCTGACTACGCAAAAACATTTGTTGACATGCTGACCATTGGTAAGTCGGAAACGATTTACCAAATGCGAACGGGCAAAATGTATCGAAGTGGTTTCGGAAAGCGTGCCGCACGAATCTTTAACACTCCCTTTAAAGAAATCGCGTTCTAATTCATCTTTCCCCTCATGAACTATATCTTCAAAACCCTGCGCGCCCTTCTCGAAGTGCCCCGCTTCTTTTGCCGTCCGCGCCAGCCTCGCCTTATCATGACGCTCCTCGTTAAAAATGAGGAGGCGATGATTGAGCGTAACCTGCAATTTCATAAGCAGATGGGCGTTGACGCATTCATCGTGACGGACAACAATTCGTCGGACGGCACGATGCGCATCCTTGAGACGTACAAGCAGAAGGGATGGATTCTTGAAATCATCGAGGAGCGGGCTACGGGTTACGAACAGAAGCGCTGGGTCGACCGAATGGTGGAGAAGGCTAAGTGTGACTACGGAGCAGATTGGATTATTAATGCCGACGCCGACGAATTTTGGTATGCCCGTTCGGGGAGTTTGAAAAATGAACTCATGCAGACACGCGCCAATGTCGTACGCTGTCCGTGGCAAAACATGTTCCCAGAAGACGGCAAGCCTTTCTGGCAGTGGACACATCACGTATGCCCTGTGCCCGATTACGCTCCTTACGACCTTTCTCCCTATGCCATCTACGAGCGTCGCAATAAGAAGGTGGCACATCGCGCTGACGGCTACATACAAATCTCTATGGGCAACCATAAAGTGGCTATGTTCCCCCGCCGAACCATTTGGAGCCAGGACATTGTGATTTACCACTTCACCATTCGCGGACGCCAGCAATTCATTGACAAAATGGTGCAGGGAGGTCGTGAACTCGAAAAGCACGAAGGCAAACATGGCGGACGCCACTGGCGCTACTTCTACGACCTTTACAAACAGGGCCGACTCGAAGCCGAATACGAGCGCGTTATAGGGCTAAATTCTTACGACAAACTCTGTCGTGACGGATATATTAAGGAATGCCAACCCTTGAGTGAATTATTAAAAGACTTTACTCCATGCGACTAATAAAAATGATTGGCGGATTGGGCAATCAAATGTTCATTTACGCCTTTTACCTCCAGATGCGCAAGCGCTTCCCAGGCACACGCATTGACCTTTCCGACATGCGCCACTATCATGCGCATAATGGGTATGAATTGGACCGTGTCTTTGGCATTTCTGACAATGAGTTTTGCATCGCCAAGCCGTTGAAGAAAGTGCTTGAATTCCTTTTCTTCAAAGTCATCCTTGAGCGTAAGCAAAACCTTGAGACAATGGAGGCTTTCACTAAGGATTATGCTTACCCCTTGCTTTATTTCAAGGGCTTCTATCAATCCGAACGCTTCTTTAAGGAGGTGGAGGCAGAGGTGCGTCAGGCTTTCGCTTTTGACATGAGCAAAGCCAATGCTGAGAGTGGGGCCCTTGCAAAGCGCATTGCCGAAAATCCGAATGCCGTGGCGCTCCATGTGCGTCGTGGTGACTATATGGACCCTAAATTTTATAAGAGATATGGCACGGTGTGCCCCATTTCGTATTTCCAAACGGCCGTAGAGGAGATACTTAATCATGTGCCTCAAGCTCACTTTTACTTGTTCTCGGATGATGTAGAGTGGGTGCGCCAAAATATTCGCTTGCCCCTTGCTACGGTAGTTGATTGCAACCGCGGAGCAGACTCCTGGCAGGACATGATGCTCATGAGTCTCTGCAAGCACAATATTATTTGCAACAGCACCTTCTCATGGTGGGGCGCATGGCTTAATGCCAACCCCGAGAAGCGCGTTATCGCTCCTGCACGCTGGATGGCAGACGTAGAGCTTCCCTATATCATTCCTGAAGGGTGGATGAAAATTTAAAGTGAGGGGATGAGATATAAAAAAGGCTTAAACTCAGTTTAAGCCTTTTTTTGTTTGTATTCTCATTCCCCTTCCCCAAAGTATGTATCAATAAGTCCCAGCAGAGTGGTGCCGTAGCGTTCCATCAGCGCCTTGCCCACTCCGGGGAGGCTTCGCAATTCTGCATCCGTGCGTGGCGGGCAGTTGGCGATGGCTAACAGTGCGCGTTGGGAGAGGACTACGTAGGCGGGGACGGAGCGTTCCTGAGCCGTAGTCTGTCGCCAGGCGCGGAGCTGTGCATAGAGGCGCGGATTGCGTACGTCCGTGGGGGCGTGGGGGGCTTCGCGCGCTGCCCCTCGTGAGTCTGCCTTAGCCGTGGACTTGGCTTGACGGGGGGATGTAGCCCCAGCTTCGGGGAGGTCGAGCATGATGTCGGCCCTGCGACGGAGGTAGGCGGAGAGGTTGAAGGGGCTGTCCTGCACATGGCGGAGCAATTGCGTCTTGATGCGCAGGGCTTCGCGCAGGGTTTCAATGGCGATCTGTGTGCGCTCTGCAGTGCGCTTATTGTCCGTTGGGAGCTCGAGCTGCGCGCTTTGTGCGGTGAGTTCCTGAAGTAGGGGGAGAAAGTAGTTTGCGGCCGCCGTGGTGCGTTCTTGGAGCTGGGGTGAGGTGGTGAGGTTCTGGTGTTCTGATGTTCTGATGTTCTGATGTTCTGATGTGATGAGGCGGGAGAGTTGGGCGCAGAACTTGCGCGCTACATCCTCAAGGTTTTCCCTAAGCTGGGGTTCGAGGTTTTTCCATCGGGCGGTGAGTTCGGGGTAGAGCTTGGCGAAGTGTTCCTCCATGACGCGAAGTAGGTCGGCATAGGCATAGAGGACGGGGGTGAAGGTGAAGAGTTCCTCGAGGGTGGTGTAGAGGTAATGGCGCTCCTGTTCTTGAAGTTGGCGCTCTGAGGGTTCACGCTCTGCCATTTGTCGGGTGAAGGCGCTGACTTGATAGTCGGTAATGATGGCGTGAGCGGGGATGGGGTCGGAGAGTACAAGCCCCTCAAACGTCTTACAGCGGCTGAGGGCAACATAAGTTTGTCCCGCAGCAAAGGCTTGGCGGGCGTTGATGATGGCGCGCTCAAAGGTGAGCCCTTGGCTCTTGTGAATCGTGATAGCCCAGGCCAGGCGCAGGGGTATTTGGCTGAAGGTGCCGATGACTTGTTCGGAGATTTCCTTTGTCTCCTCATTGAGCACATACTTGCAGTTTTGCCACACGTCGGAGGTAATCTTTATTTCCTCCAGGTGCCCCGTGGGGAGGATGCTGATGCTCGCCTCGTCGATGCTCGTTATGGTTCCAATCATGCCGTTGTAGAAGCGCCTTTCGCGGTCGTTCTTGACGAACATGACCTGTGCGCCCCGCTTGAGGGTGAGCACCTTGTCCGTGGGGTAGGAGATTTCGGGGAAGTCGCCCTCAATGCGGGCTTCAAAATAATGCTCCTTAGTTGAGAGGGCTTCGAGTTCGCGCTGGTTGATGGCATCTGCCTGACGGTTGTGGGAGGTGAGGCGGATGTAGCCCTCTTCTTTTTTGGGTGTGAAGTTGGGGATGTAGCGCGTGTTGAGCTGTGCGAGCATTTGGGTGTCAATGCGATTCTCGCGCACCTTGTTGAGCAATTCAAGGAAGGTGGGGTCGCTTTGGCGGTAAACAGTCTTGAGTTCAATCGTGTAATACTCCAACTGCTGGAGGGCTCTGCTGCTGAAGAAGTAGGGCGTAGCGTAGTGCTTCTGTAGTAGCTCCCAGTCCTCGGTGCGCACAACGGGAGCCAACTGTTGGAGGTCGCCAATGAGGAGGAGTTGCACTCCGCCAAAGGGCTTGTAACGGTCGCGATATCGGCGCAATACGCTGTCGACTGCATCTAAAACGTCAGCGCGCACCATACTCACCTCGTCAATGACGAGCACGTCTATGCTACGCAAAAGGCGCACTTTCTGCTTGGGGAAGGCAAAGCGGCGCTGATTGTTGTTGAACGTCGTTTCGGGGATATAAGGCGCAAAGGGTAGTTGGAACATAGAATGGAGCGTGACACCCTGCGCATTGATGGCGGCAATGCCCGTAGAGGCGCATACTACGACGCGTTTGGGCAATTGCTCACGAAGACTACGGAGAAAAGTTGTTTTCCCCGTACCTGCCTTCCCCGTGAGGAACAGACTCACATGTGTGTTTGCGATGGCTTGCCACGCTTTATTGAGTTCTACGTTTTCCACTTTAAACTTTAAACTTTCAACCCTAAACTTTAAACTTTCAACCCTACTTCAATTGCGCCTTAACGGCAGCCAGAGCCTTTTCCCAATCAGTGTCGAGAGAGAAGGGGGTAATTTCTGTACCTTCCTTGATATATGCGTAAATCGTTTCTTCGTCCTTGTCGTTAAAAAGGGGATTGGAGACGGTGGCGTCCAAGAAAATCATGACGCGCTTGGCACGCTCTTCGCCGCTCATCTTGCTACTCTTCACTAAGTCCGCTTGATAAAGGGTGAGGAACTCCGAAAGGTAGTAAGCTTGTACGTCAAGAAAGCGATCGGTCACTTCGGGCATGGTGTCAAATGCCTTTTGATACAAGTAAGTAAGCTGGCTGAGCTTAAACTGAGCTATCTTAGCCTTTGTGAGTGGGGTGGCGGGATTTTCAAGTGTGGACTTCGCACTTTGATAAACGAGCTTGTAAATTTCTTGTGCGCTACCTCCGAGGGTGAATGTTGCAAAGAGTAGGGAGAGAAGGAATGTTTTCATATTATTAATAATCAAGTGTTTAATGATAAGTTTGTTGCTGAAAAAAATATTAGTGCGTTAATGTTAAATGTATTACTTTCAGTTTAAATTATTTGAGCGCCCTTTTTATTTGTGTATGCGACTCTCATTTTGCTTAACAAAATCAGCCCACGAATGTGCCCCTTTTGCAGTAGATTGTGGGCGTTGACATTGCAAGTGGTGGCAATAGGCCACGGCGAGCGCATCAGTAGCATCAAGGAATCCAACGGGGTCATCCTTAATATTAAGCATGCGCTTAATCATTGCAGCCACCTGTTCCTTGCTGGCTTGTCCGTTGCCCGTAATTGACATTTTAATCTTCATCGGAGCATATTCCTGAATAGGGATTTGCCTGCTGATAGCTGCCGCTATGGCAACACCCTGGGCACGGCCGAGCTTGAGCATACTCTGTACGTTCTTGCCAAAGAAGGGAGCCTCTATGGCCAATTCGTCGGGATGGAAAGCGTCAATGATTCCCATCACTCGCTCATAGATACGTCCTAATTTTAGATAACCATCAGCACATTTGCGCATGTCAATGACTCCCATGGCCATCATTTCAACCTTTTTGCCACAGACACGCACCAAGCCGTACCCCAGCAAGTTTGTGCCAGGGTCAATTCCCAAAATGATTTTTTCTTTGGGTGAAGAAACGGAAGGTTGAGTTGCGGTTTTCATCATTAGATACCGCAAATTTACAAAAAGAATAGTCACTCTTGCCTCAGCAGAGAATATTTTTCGCCTTGATTGCGCTTATTCACAGATTAAATCTTACATTTGCAAGTGACTACACTTATAACGAACTATACGACAATGAAAAGATTTTTCTCTGCATTCATAGCCTTATTCTGTTTTGGCTGTTTTAGCGTCTTTGCTCAGGCTGAAATTAAATTTGACAAGGCATCTCATAATTTTGGCACTTTCTTTGAAAGCGAAACTCAGAAGACGGTGTTCAAGTTTACGAATACGGGTAACGAGCCTTTGGTAATTCACCAAGCGATTACGTCTTGTGGTTGCACCGTTGCCAAGTTTACGACGACTCCCATTGAACCAGGAAAGGCTGGCGAGCTTGAAATCATTTACAATGGTAAGGGTAAACTCTTTGGCCACTTCCGCAAGTCAATCACCGTGCGCTCTAACGCAAAGACACCCATTGTGCGTATCTCTATTGAGGGCACAATGAACGAAGACGAGCCGAAGAAATAAGACGTAAAAGGTTAACGGACAACGGTTAACAGCCCCGCTCATTCTTCGTTCACCTTTCACCATTAAATCGACTTAGTCGCTTTTCCCTCCTTATTCGCTGACGCTCATCAAGCTTCGCAAGTAGCACCTCGGCAAAGATTAAGCGAACTTAGCTTCGCATTCGGTTTGTCGTTGGTTCACCTTTCACCTTTCTAGCACATTATTTTTATGATGAAACATAACCACCTCGTTATTATGGCAGGAGGAATCGGAAGCCGTTTTTGGCCGATGAGTAGTCCTGAAAAGCCCAAGCAATTTTTGGACGTTTTAGGTTGTGGCAAGACATTGCTTCAGCTTACTGTTGAGCGCTTTGAAGGGATTATCCCTGCTGAAAACGTATGGATTGTTACATCGGCGGATTACCAGGCTTTGGTGGCGGAACAACTTCCACAGGTTCCCAGTAGCAATATCTTGTTAGAGCCTTGCCGTCGTAACACAGCGCCTTGTATTTGCTATGCAAGTTGGCGCATCAAGAAGCGTGACCCTCGTGCAAATGTTGTCGTGGCACCTTCAGACCACACTATTGCTGACGTAGCAACCTTCCGCCAAGCGATTAACGATTGTCTTGAATTTGCAGCCGAAACGGACGCCATCATTACGCTTGGAATCAAACCAACACGTCCTGAAACGGGATATGGATACATCAAGGGCGACCTTAGCTTTGCCTCTTCGCGTCGTAAGAATATCTATCGTGTTGACGGATTCAAGGAAAAGCCTACGCTTGAAGTGGCACAGGAATACATCAAGCAGAGTGGCTATCTTTGGAATGCAGGAATCTTCATTTGGAGCGTGAGCACGATTGTAAATGCCTTCCGTGTGTATCACCCCGAAATTTCTCGCACTTTTGAGAAGTTGCTTCCCGTCTACGATACTCCCGAAGAACAACAGCAGATTAACGAATTGTTCCCAACATGTGAGAATATCTCTGTTGACTATGCCATTATGGAACGCGCAGAGGAGATTTTCGTTTATCCCGGAGACTTCGGTTGGAGTGACCTTGGCTCATGGGGCTCTTTGCGTGAGCAAGTGGCGCAGGATAAGTATGGCAATGCTTGCATTGGTGAGAACATTGACACCTATGAAACGCATAACTGCATTATCCACACTACTGGTGAAAAGAAAGTTGTCGTACAGGGACTTGACGGTTATATCGTCGTAGAGAAGGACGGTGTACTCATGATTTGCAAACTCTCAGAGGAACAGCGCATTAAGCTTTTCCACTAAAAACTTAGAGTAAAGAGTAAAGATAAAAGAGTAAAGATAACCACCGGCGGTATCTTTCGCATGGCATCTTTTATCTTTACTCTTTTATCTTTTTTTTTCTTTACTCTATATTTATAATGTTCTCCCCCCTCCTTACGTGGTATCAAGAAAATGGGCGAGACCTTCCTTGGCGTGCAACGAAGGATCCCTATAAAATATGGCTCTCCGAGATTATCCTTCAGCAGACTCGTGTAGAGCAGGGATTGGCTTATTATCTGCGCTTTACGGAAGCCTTCCCCACCGTAGACCTTCTTGCTTCGGCAAGCGAGGATGAGGTGTTGCGCCTTTGGCAGGGGCTTGGATATTACAGCCGAGCTCGTAATCTTCACTATGCGGCTCGGCAAATCGTAAGTATGGGAGGCTTTCCCGCCACTTATTCGGAGATACGTAGCCTTAAGGGCATTGGAGATTATACGGCTGCTGCAATAGCTTCATTTGCTTACGGACTGCCTCATGCCGTGGTCGATGGTAATGTCTACAGAGTGCTCTCGCGCTTTTTCGCAATCAATACCCCCATTGACTCTACGGCGGGGAAACGTCAGTTTGCTACTTTGGCTCAAGAGATACTCCCTCCCCGCCATGCTGCCCTTCACAATCAGGCGATGATGGACTTGGGTGCAATGGTTTGTACGCCTCGTGCTCCGCAATGTTCCGTTTGCCCTTTGGTAGGAGCTTGTTTGGCGCATGCTGAAGGCAGGGCTGAGGCTTTCCCGGTGAAAGAGAAACGAGTGCAGGTTCGCCACCGCTATTTCACTTATTTGATTGTGACGGATGGACACAGCATGTTGCTCCGCCGCCGTCCCAAGGGGGATATATGGCAGGGGCTTTACGAACCCTTGCTCATTGAGACGGAAGCGCCTCTGTCTGAGGGGGAGCTTATGGCTCATGCTGTGGTGGCTCCACTTTTAACTTCTCAAACTATGCTTTTGCCCATTGTTTCTAATCTCGTTCATAAGTTGAGCCATCAGCATCTCCACGCTTCGGCCTATGCCCTCCGTTCGGAGGCTCCATTCTCGTTCCCCCTTCCTGATGCCACAATCGTAGTTCCCCTTTCCGCACTTAATGACTATGCCTTGCCTCGCCTCGTAACGCTAATTTTAGAGCGAGTGGGGGATAAAGGGTAGCGTGGGAGTAATGCCATTGATACAAGAAAGGCGCACTCAAACTTCGGTTTGAATGCGCCTTATTCTTTGTGTGTTGACTTTTGTGATTAGTTCTGTGCTTCAGTAGCGGGTGCTACAGGTGCTGCGGGAGCTTCTGCAGGTGCTGCGGGAGCGTTAACGTCAAGAGCGGGCACTGTTGGTGCAGGAGCTGCGGGCACAGCTGTCTTGATGTCGGTAACGATAGCGTCAGCGTTCTTTGCTTCGGGAGTGCAGAAATGAGTTGCGATGCTCAACACAACGAGTACGATTGCGAGTGTCCAAGTTGTATTTTCAACAAAGTTTGTAGTCTTGTGTACACCCATGATTGAGTTACCACCAGCCATGTTTGAAGTAAGACCGCCACCCTTAGACTCTTGAACGAGCACAATGAGAATGAGCAAGATGGCTGCTACTACAGCCAAAATTACGAGTACTGAATACATTGTTTTAGTTATTTAGTTTTGTTATTTATTAGTTGTAATTTGCGTAAGAAACGCAATTGGTCTGCAAAGTAACTACTTTTTTTCGGATAATTCAAATTTAACTTCGTAATTATTTCAATTGCCTTGTCATAATTACCTTGTTTGATATATATTTTTGCCAAAGTCTCGGTAAAATACTCTTCTTCGGCTCCTGTTACCTCATTTTCAGAAAGGTCGGGTGTATACTCAGGTTCGTCTTGAAGCACGATGCGTTCCGTGGTTTGATTGAGATATGAGTCAATTCGGTCGTTGTCGGCTTGTTGTGCTTCGGGTTCTATGTCGTCCATCGCAAGAAGGAAGGCGGCATAGTCTGATGTGGCATCGGCTGTAGTGAGTTTGCGAGTGCGTTCAACGCCTGCTTCCACTGTGGTGGCAAGGAAGGATTCAATGAGGCTCTGTGTGCGGTCGGCCGATTCGGGGGCTTCTGTTGCTTCCTGCTTCAAGGGGTGGGCTTGGGCGCGCACTTCGTAGTTGTTGCCCTCAACCATGTCGAAGAGGACTTTGCGGTTGGGAATAAAAAGGGCGGCACGACGCAACTCGTCACCGAAGGTTGCATCGTGGAGCAGAAAGAGATTTTGCAGATAAAGCAGGCGCGCCACTTGATGGTAAGGGGCTACGGCTACATATTCTCGCAACTTATGCAGGGTCTCTTTATTCAGTTGCTCGGGGTGTTCTATGAGATTTTTTAAATCCAAAGTTTTAAGGTTCTGAGGTTAAGGGGTTCTGAGGTTAAGGGGTTCTGAGGGGTTACCAATCGGCCACCGTTGCATTGAAGATTTGCTCTGCGATGTCGCGCGCCATTTCCGTTACGAGTTCTTCCTGAACTGCTGCCAATTGCTGGTTGGCGTCGTATTGTGTGGTTGCTGAGAATTGCTTTTCCCATGCCACGTTAGCCTTTTTGTTTTCAAATCGGATGTTGACGGTCATCTTCAGCTGTACTTGTGAAGAGTAGCCGTCTGCCGACACGGCCTTGTTGTATTGTTCGTAACCCGTTATTTCGCCGGCAATGCGGAGGTCGCCATTGCGCTTTACGAATTCCAGTCGCGTTTGGTTGGCATAGAGGTCCTGCAGTTTGTTGTTGAAAATGGCCTCCATGGGTGCCCATCCGTAGGGTGCACGATTGGCAATATTGTCAATCTGAAGGGTCTTGATGACGTTATAGTCGATTGAGGTTCCCGTGAACTTGTAACTTATCTTACAAGCCGTGAGGAGCAACAGGCAGAGGGAGAAGATCCCCACCAAAATGCCGTATTTATTCCAAGCCATAGTCTTTGATTTTTCTGTAAAGTGTACGCTCTGAGATGTTTAACTGTTCCGCCGCCTTCTTTCGGTGGTAATGACACTCTTCAAGCGTTTTGCGGATGAGTTCGCGCTCCATGCGGTTGATGGGGTTTGTGGCTCCCGATGCTTTCTCCTCGGGGTCGTCGGCCCACTCTTCAGCATCACACAGCTCCACTCCGTCGGCATCAATGATTTCGCCCTTCAGCGTTAGGGCTGTCTGCGCAGTGCGTGCCTCTGCTGCTGCGGGCAAGAGTCCTGAGGTCACTGTCTGGGCGTTATGCAAGCGCTTCAGCTCGTCCACCTCACGGCGCAGCTGTAAGAGCATGTTGAGGATAAACGCGCGGTCCTTCTCATATTGTCCTCCGGCTTGTGGCTCCTCGCCCTTCACGAGTTCAAGCTCTCCGCGGTGGGCTTCAGGGCGCAGGTAGCGGGCAAGGATGTCGGGCGTGATGGTGCGCTCCTCGGACGTAATGCTCATGTTTGTCACGATGTTGCGCAGTTCGCGCACGTTTCCTGGCCATGAGTAGGCCAACAATGCTTGTTCGCTCTCGGGCGTGAGGCGCACGGGCGGAATCTTGTGGGCTTCAAACATGCTGAGTGCAAACATGCGGAACAGCATGAGGATGTCCTCGCCACGATGGCGCAGGGGAGGTACGTCTATCGTCACGCAGTTCAGGCGATAGTAGAGGTCCTGACGGAAGCGCCCGTCGCTGGTGGCCTTTTCCAAGTTTACGTTCGTTGCCGCAACGATGCGCACGTTGGTCTTGCGGGGTTGGCTGGCACCCACGGGGATGTATTCCCCCGTTTCGAGCACTCGCAACAGCCTTGCTTGCGTTGCAAGGGGCAGTTCGCCCACTTCGTCCATGAAGAGCGTGCCTCCGTCGGCTGCCTCAAAGTAACCCTTGCGCTCACCAACGGCTCCCGTGTAGGCTCCTTCAACGTGGCCAAACAATTCCGAGTCAATCGTGCCCTCGGGGATGGCGCCACAGTTGATGGCGATATAGGCCTTCTTCTTTCGGCTGCTATGGTCGTGAATGATGCGTGGAAAAATTTCCTTACCCACACCGTTCTCCCCGATGATCAAGACGGAGAGGTCAACGGGAGCAATCTTCAGCGCCGTGTCCAGCGCGCGATTCAACTCATCGCAGTTCCCCACGATGTTATACCGCTGCTTTATGTCCTGAACGGAGTCCTTCGCCATAGTCGTTTTTGAGAAAGAGAGAAAAAAGTAAGAACAGATGCCTTATCAGGTTGCAAAGTTACGCAAAATCGCTGACATACGCCCCCGCGCGCCTGCTTTTTTCATGCGAATGAATGTAGCTTGTGAGCTTGTGAGGTCACGTTTGCGAAGTCTCCCTTTTTTCTGCAAAATGAAAACGCTCTAAAAGTGACAATTGACAATTGACAATTGACATTTTTTTTAAACGCCTCGAAGAGGCAAAAGCATATAGCCCAGGGCAGAGCGACGAAGGAGCGGCACCCTGGGTAAATAGACCGCATGGCCTTTCGCTCTGTAAGAGCAAAAGTAAAAATACGATTGAAAACCAATTTGTTATATTCCCAATGTGGCTTTTGCCCCGTCAGGGCGCACCATTCGGGGTGTACACCAACCCAGGGTGTCGCTCCTTTGTCGCTTTACCCTGGGCTATATGCTTTTGCCTCTTCGAGGCGCACCATTCGGGGTGTACACCAACTGAGGTTCAGAAGTGGCTATCCAGTCCGCAAGGCACCTCAGAACCTCAGAACTTCTTAACCTCAGAACAAACCGCAGGTTTCTCAGAACTTTCTATACTTATTCTTTTCAATTTTCTCAATGAGCTTGTTTGAGCGCCAAGCACAGACAAGAGACCTTACGGGTGAGAGGATTCCGTATTTTGCCATAGCTTGGTTGATGTCCGCCGTTGTAAATTCGGCGGGTAGCTCGGTAAATAGTGCCTTGCGTTTGCCCAGTCTCACCTGCTTTTCGGCTTTGTCTCCACCCTCGAGCGCTTCTTCAAGGCGGGCACCGGCATACTTCAATTGCTCTTCAAGCACGAGCGAGGCAATGTAAACGGCAAAGTCGGAAAGCATCTTTTTACGCTGATGATTTTTAGGCAGACCTGCTGCAAGAATCATGGCTGCTCGGAACCCGATTACGGCGGAGCGCTTGCGGAAGATGTCACGGGCGCGGTCGGCGCTTTGCAAAGCTGAGATGCGTTGTTCATCAAGCCACCCGTCAAGCGCTTGGTTCACTTCGGGAAGGTCGAGCGTGTCCTTACATTCACGCAGACGGTCAACGAACTTCTTTACATAAACAAGTCCTTCGGGACTGATTTCCTTAAAGACGGGCATCTTCTGACCGAAGCCGTCGGGCAGTGAGGCAAACATACAGCGAGAGACAAGCCCATTTTCAACGTCCGAGAAAAACTTGTTCGTCTGTCGGGGAGTGCCGAGCACGAGCATGTTGTAGTAAATCTTCAAGTTTGCCGAGTAGCTGTTGTCGCTCATGTAGTCTTGCCCATATTCCGCATTGTCAAAAGCATTGCGGTAGATGTCCGATTTCTGACTCCACGACCCGCCCGAATTGGCCTTGATCACGGTGTCCATTTCTTCGGCAAAGGAGAAGAGGTGTTTCCCTTCGGCATAGTCAAGGCGCTGTAGCAACTTTGCCACACTGACGTTGGCGGGGACGATGCGAATCACCACACGGGGGTCTTCGGGTTGGTCCTTCTTGTTCTTGGATTGGCGCAGTGCGTTGCGGTAGGCTTGCTCCACCACTCGGGCGCTTTCGTCCTCAAAGCGGAGGTCTTCCATGAGCACATTCACAATCTTTCGTGCAAAGGATTTTCCGCTCGCTTGCTCGGCGCTGACTACGGTGAAGAATGAGGGCGAGTGAAGTTCGCCGTCAAGGTAGCGCGCACGGACGGAGGTGCCCAGCGTTCCGAGGCAGGGGAGCATTGCCAAGACTACGGCATCACGAAAATGGGGCGGGTAACACTTGGTGAAGTGTTCAAAGATGGGCGGTAGCTTTATGGGCGCTTGCTCCGTCTCTGCCGTTCCTTCTTCCTCTTCTTCCGTGATTTTCAGCGACTGCACGATAGAGCGTACAATCTGCGGAATGTCCTTAGCTCGGGAACTCGTGCAAGCTGAGGAGCAAACGTCGAGCACTTCCTTTTCCGTCAAGCCCACCTGGGGCATGAAGCGCGCAATAACTTTGGGGTTGAAGTCGCAGATGTAGCGTAGCTCTCGGGCGGCTGCATAGAAAGCGGCGTTGCGGTTGCCCTCGGTGGGCGCTCCGCCTTGAAGCTCGAAGTAGGTGCGGAAAATGTCGGTGAGCGGTACGCCGTCAAACGTCTCCTGACTTGCTCCCGAGGTGAAGATAACCGCCTTTTGCTGTGCCTCGGCGGGGCGCTTCGTGGCTTCGTCGCCCTTGAAGTCAATGACCTTTTCAGCCGTGAAGAGTTCGGGAGTCATATATATAATGTCGTCCGCCGTGGGGCAAAAGGAGAGGCGCGAAAGGTCGGTTGTCACCTCATCCAGGTATTTTTCAGCGCCGAAGAGCTGAGCGATGCGGTGTTGATAGTCGCTGATGCTCTCACAGCCGGCATAGGCTTTGGAGCAGTCCGCACGAATAACGATGCGCAAGCCCTTTCCGCTCGGGGTGACGTGCGCCAACATCACACCCCATGCGCGCGCCTGGTCGCTTTGCGCTATAAGGGCATAGTCGGCAAGGTCGGCAGGGTCCACATGGTCAAAGTCCACCATGACAAGCCCCGAGGCAGTGGCATTCTTAGCCAGGCGCTTCTTGCCGTTAAACGTGGCGTGAAAGAGGAATGCGGGCAGTCGCTTTTTAGCCTCGCTGTCGCCCGCTCGGTAGCGCTCTGTTTGCTCCTTGACGTGGGGCGAGGCAATGAGTTGTTTAAAAATGTCGTACAAACAAACTTGCGGTTGATTGTCGCCGACATTGTGAACGTAGTCAAAAATCATGATTTTATAGTTTTAAAAGTTAGGGAATCCAGCGAGCACCAACGGAGGGCGAATCGGTCGTTGCGATGAATTTTAAATCCGTTGGGGTCAACATGTGTAAATTGTCGTTGCGTCACCTTGAAGTAAGGCGCATCCATAATGTGTTGCATCTGCACAAGCACGGGAGTCCAATATTCGGGCGGAGTGAGCACCACACCCCTCCAACAAGCATCGGAGAGCGGAGGTATGTATGCCCAGGCCTCCACACGCGCTTCGTTGCGCTTGTTCAGCAGGAATCCGTTTTCATCATAGCGAAAGGTGCGGAATTCACGCTGAAAGGCGGGTCGGTCGCGCGCATCCGTGCGGTATAGGATATGTCCGTTGGTGAGGCGCACCTTGATGACCACTACTTCATTATAAGGTGGAAGGTCGAGGGAAGGTTGAACAGTTATCATGTTTTTTTAAATTGATCTTTGATTAATTTGACGAATTTTCACCTTCTGCCTCGCCATTTTTTGTCTTTGCCCCGCTATTTTTTGTCTTTGCCTCGCGCTTTTTCGCTCTTGCTATGGCTTTTTCTTGGTCATGCAAAGCGTCTTTTTTCATCGCAATGAAGCAGCACATCATCATTTGGGCCACTTTAGCAAGCGTCGGAAGGCGGGCAAAGGGTATTTTTACGCGTAACGAATAGTGGTTTTTGGCTTTCCAAAGGGTGCAATCGCCCTCAATAGCGATACATTTTAGGGTTTTTTCCTCTTCCGAATGGGTTCCGTAAGGGGTAAAAATAAAGTCGCCTGAGTCACTGACAATGGCAGAGCCTTTCACACGTTTGGGGGTTGAATCTGTGTTAGACATACTTAGAAATAAATTTTAGGGTTAACGTAAGTGTTTGGGAATCTGTTCATGAACTTGCGTGCAAAGGTATAGCCTTATTTCTTATTAAACAAGAGAAAATTCATATTTTTTTCAATGAATTTTTAGACTTTCTTCATTTTTGAGGTTAAAAGTTAAAAGTTAAAAGTCATTTTAAGCCCAAAAACATAATGTAATAAATAATAATTATTATATATTATATATATTGAGTATAAAATATGGACTTTGGCTTTAAAGTAACTTGTAACTTTTAACTTTTTGGAGCGTGAAAAACCAACAAATTGCAAATAGGCTATATTTTGTTTGAATAAATGTTTGCTTAATTCAAAACCTCTCTTTACCTTTGCCAACGAATCCCCCAGGCGCGCAACGGAATTCAAAATCAAACGGGAATTAGTTCAAACAAAGTAAGGCTTAGTAAAAACCGAATGTTATTTGCTAATCAGTAACAAACGATTACTAACTCACGATTACTAACTCACGTTTACTAACTCACAATTACTAACTATTAACTAAACCCCCTTTTTACCATGATTAAGTATCAACTTATCTCTCGCAAGAACCCCATCACTAAGGAGTATCTCTACTGCGCACAGGCGCAAGCCGTAACTCCCGTCAAGCTCGACGAAATCGCAGAATCAATCAGTAACTCATGTACCGTAGGTATGGCTGACATCAAGGCTGTGCTCTACGCCCTCCAGGAAGAAATCGTGCGTTGCCTCCGCAACGGTCAGAGCGTCCGCCTCGGCGACCTCGGTTCGTTCCATGCACGCCTCTCAGCGAAGGGTGT
>JAZOUA010000022.1:0-10214 GCA_045657925.1 Alloprevotella sp.
TTTTTAGACCTTTTAAGCATGTATTTCACATAATCCGCACCTAAATGTGAGTGGAATTTCACATTTCCCCTAATGATTACATTTTAAAGCATTACGACTCAAATACGGCTATAATGCTTGTATTTGCAATCATTATGCACTTGCCGTGAAAAGAAAATCAACTTTACTTTAATCTCGTACTCATATATACGAATAATAAAATAAAGTCAAAAGAAGGGAAAAGAAGAAATGGCTTACGCCATAATTTTTCTTTTTACCAGCAAAATGAGATGGTTGTTGACGAGAATGGTGAACCTTGGTTTTGTGCAAAGGATGTTTTCGATGCGTTGAAACATACAAATAGCCAAAGAGCGATTGCTCAATTAGTAGATGAGGGGGATGTAACCAAACGTTACACCCCTACCTCTAGCGGTGACCAACTGATGACTTACATCAACGAGTCAGGACTCTATTCACTTATTCTATCCTCTAAGCTTGAGAGTGCAAAGCGATTTAAGCACAGGGTGACATCAGATGTTCTTCCTACAATTCGTAAGAGTGGAGATTTTTTTACTAATGATGCTCTTTAATATTCCGAGAATACCAAGGGATACGGTAAAACGCAGTACCCCTCGGTGTATTACAATAGTTAAGTAACACTACGAAAACAAATAGAAAAAGGATGATGTAGTGAAACACGACGCCCTAAAACCGGGCCCCATACTATGAATCATTAGATTTTCTTTTCCCAAGCATAATAAGATGTTTATCGATGAGAAAGGTGAACTTGGTTGTGCAAAAGGGTGACAGAAATCTAAAGACTCGGTAAAACACCGCCTCGTCGTTAATCATGGATTCAACATTGGAACATGTAGAATAGGATGACCCCGTAAAACGAGGAGTCATAGATATAGATAAAGTATACGACAGACAAACTGCCATCGTGATTCACGATTGAAGGTCTACAAGTGAGAACGTCCTGCAATTAGTTGACATAATCGGCGATATTCTCACGTATATTTCATACCTATATGCACTTGCCGTGAAAAGAAAAAATCAACTTTACTTTAATGTCGTACTCATATATACGGATAATAAAGTAAAGTCAAAAGAAGTGAAAAGAAGAAATGGCTTGCGCCATGATTTTTTTCTTTTTACCAGCAATATTAACTAGTGGTTAGACGACTTTTTCTCTTTTCGAGGAAAGAATATACTATCTCAATGCATTTAGTTGACAACAGTTGGCGATAATACGCAATAAAAATTGTACCTTTGCACTTAGAAAAAGAGGTGAACTTCTGGATGGAAAACTCAGTTTTTCCATGACTCTAGAGAAGTAACGTTGGAACGGCAAAAATGGCGGATTTTTCTACCGCCTAGAATGTAAAAAAAGGTTTTCTACCGTTTTAAGCGTAAAGCTCTCATAATTAAATAGTTCTACATGTTGCATCGGTAAGTAGGTAATAGATTGATATGCAATGTAATAATATGTTTTTAAATGCTGTTGTGCGTGATGCTGAAGCAGCCGTGGGTATATGTGTATGAAGAGGTTGTATTGTGGTGGCAGATTTTATTTTGATTGTCGAAAAGACCAATACGAAATACAAGCAGCGGAAGATTATCGGAGTAAGTTGCTTGGTAGTGTAGATAAAATGCTGCATGGTAGGGGCGAATTGGTTATCAATGATGATATGTCTTATATCGGGCCATACTATTTCGAAACTGAAGATATGGTAGCCGACGATATTGTTGCGATAGAATTGGATATGATTGATCGTTGTACCGATGCAGTCTTTGTTCTTGACGAGGCAGATTGTCCGGGAACCATTACAGAACTTTTATATGCAGCAATAAAGAGAAAGCAGATATACATCTTTTATAAGGAGTATCCACACCACGATGAGACAGAGAGTGAGTTACACACACCGTGTTGGTTCCCAATACACGCTACAATGAAATTAGCAAATGTTGCAATATATAGTTATGATGATTACTCTTTATTAGCACAACTAATCTCCGATAAAATTATGCAGTAATTTTACTATGATTTTCGCCAATATTGCCGAGGTGTACCACATGTTCGGGAATAAACTGGATGGCGCGATTAAGGTGGGGGTAGAATCTTAAGGGGAAATCTTCATTTCTAATTCTACTTTATATAGACAATACTAGTCGAGCGCAGACTCCTCAAAAAGAGAAAAAGGCAAGCGAAACGACAAGTGAGTGGTCAAATACTAAATTTAGGAACAACCATTATTAATACGACAACAACTCGTGAGAACGCTCACGAGTTGTTCTTTTTTATACCATTCGAAATAGTTAGTATGACTAATCTATTTGATCGGGGAACATGTCAGTTAGGCATACGACTAAACCTTCCCTATTGTCATTATAGTTTCTTAATATCCCAATAGCCAGGGAAAGAGGCATCTCTTGCCTTCTTGCCTTCTTGCCAAACTGAGATTCGAGTACGTCTGCTATTTTGTTCGAATCACAACTACTTAAGGAAGTTGAAACATGAATAGTTGTTCCTTTACGCATTCCTGCGCGATCTTCTTTCAATCTACACTCAAAAACTGGCATAATCTTAAGTTTTTAGGTTTGTCTACTCTTTGATGGATTTTTGACTTCCTCCAATGAATTCATATATTCCTACTTGCAAATGTAGTATTTTCTAACAATCCATTACAATAAAGAGCATAAAAAAAGGACTCTCAGGTGTTATTAATACATCTTGAGAGTCTCTTTATTTGGAATTTAGGAATGAGGGGTAACTAATATTTTCTATTCTATTTTTTATTTAGCTCCCAGACCACTTATTTCTTATTTTCAATAAGTTAAAGGATATCAACAACTACAATTCATTCTTATCACCAACGGGGAAAATCACCTTGGGGGTGAAGGTTTGGGCTTCTTCTGGGGTCATGCCGGCATAGGCCATAATGATGACTTCATCACCAACGTGGAAGAGGCGTGCTGCTGCGCCATTCAAACAGATGCATCCTGAGTTGCGAGGACCACGGATGACGTAAGTTTCAATGCGAGCTCCATTCATATTGTTGACTACATGAACATGTTCGTTGGGAATGAGACCTGCTGCATCCATCAAGTCTTCATCAATGGTGATACTACCCATGTAATGGAGGTTTGCCTCTGTAACGGTAGCGCAATGTATTTTTGATTTTAATATACTGAGTACCATAATATTTCTGTGGTATGTTATAGTTTTACTTATATCTAATATTGTCAATCAATCGTACGGGGCGCGCTCCGCAGAACACTGTTATACACCCCACTATTTCATCGGCTTCATCCCAAGATGTTACTTCTTGAAGCGTAATGCCGTTGACAATCTGATAATATTCCACGTCTAAGCCAGGGATAGCGTTAAGTGTCGTTACGACTTGGCTTTGCGTTTCACTCACGGAATGCGTTTTAGCGTATGCAACACTTTCAAACAAGGTTCGCGAAATATTAAGTGCCGTTTCGCGCTCTTCATCCGAAAGCAAGACGTTGCGACTTGACATCGCCAATCCTGATGGCTCACGAACTATGGGGCATGGCACAAGGCGTACGGGGAGTTTGAGGTCGGCTACCATCGCACGTATTACGGCCACTTGCTGGAAGTCCTTCTCGCCGAAATAAGCTACGTCAGGTTGTGTCATATAGAAGAGCTTGGATACGATTTGACACACGCCATTAAAGTGACCTGGGCGTCGTTCTCCTTCCATCACGCTATCAATGGGGGGATATGAGAACTGGCGCGTATCGGGCTCGGGGTAAACTTCCTCTACGCTGGGGGCGAAAACGCAATCAGCGCCGATTTTCACGAGTAAGTCACAATCCGCCTCAAGGGTGCGGGGATAATTTTTGAGGTCGTTCTTATCATTAAACTGGGTTGGATTGACAAAAACGCTCACAATTGTTATATCATTTTCCTTTACAGAACGCTCCACGAGAGAGGCATGACCTGCATGAAGGGCTCCCATAGTGGGCACAAGACCTATGACTTTGCCATCCTTACGTGCGCTCTCTACGTACGCTTCAAGTTCTTTTACAGAAGTAATAATTTTCATATTCGTCAACAGATGAGGATAAGCGAAAATGTCTTCTGAAGAGGACTGCTTTCGAGTCTTCCCTGTCTCTCGCGCTCATCTTTATTAGTGCAAAGTTCGCTAAATATTATGAAATATATAGGTCTGAAGCTATAAAAAATGCTAAAATCACCTCCGCATGAATGATTTAACGCCCGTAGGCGACGTGTAACTCAAGTTTTTTTCGTAATTTTGCGCCGGTAAATTTTTCGTTTTTTCAAGTGGCATGCTATTTATTCGTTGATGCTTCCCACGCGATTGACGCATTTTCATACCGCAATTTACTTTTTTAGACTTAACATTAAGATGACAAAGGCGAAGAAGGTATTATTCATTACCCAAGAAATTACACCCTACGTTCCAGAAAGCAGTATGTCGACCGTGGGTCGTTCCTTACCTCAACTCATTCAAGAAAATGGCAGAGAGATTCGTACTTTCATGCCTCGTTGGGGAATCATTAACGAGAGACGCAATCAGTTGCACGAAGTGATTCGTCTTTCAGGAATGAACATCGTTATTGACGACACTGATCACCCCCTCATCATCAAGGTGGCTAGCATCCAGGCTGCCCGCATGCAGGTTTACTTCATCGACAATGATGACTACTTCCACAAGCGTTGCATGATTGCTGATGAGAATGGTGTGGAGTATGCTGATAATATTGAGCGCGCTATTTTCTACGCTCGTGGTGTGTTGGAAACGGTGAAGAAGTTGCGTTGGGTGCCTGAGGTCATTCATTGTCAAGGTTGGATTTCGGCAATTGCTCCTCTTCTTATTAAGACTGCCTTTGCTGATGACACTCCCTTTGTTGACACTAAAATCGTGTTTGATGCTTACGAAGAAATGCCTCAGATGACTCCTCCTGCAAATATTAAGGAGTGCTTGGCTTTCCGCAACATTGACGCGGCTCTTCTTGATAGCACAGGCATTGACTTCACTCAGCCCGATGCGCTTGGCAAGTTGGCAGTGCATTTCTCTGATGCCCTTGTGCTTGAGCATGCAGATGCGCAACCCGAACTTGCGGCTTATGCTAAGGAGCGCGGCATTGTAGTGAATGTCCGTGATAAAGAGGCTCCCGTAGCCGATGCTTATGAAGCGACATACTCTGCCATTGTAGGCGAATAGTATAAAAGAATCGTATGTGCCGATGTGCCCCTGCACATTGGCACTTTATACATCTACCACTCATTTCCCTTATCGTGAAAAAACTTTTCGCATCTCTCTTATTCGTAACCACCTTGCTGGTGAATGCATCTTGCGATGACACAACTGGCAACTTCGGCACTTCGGTGATGCCCGAACACGATGCTTTGGTTACTACCACTCAAACCTATAAAATGGACTCCCAAACGCTCCGAATGGATTCTATCCTGGGGAGTACGAGCACATGCTACCTGGGTTCGGTTGTTGACCCTGAAACGCACGCTAAGACGACATGCAACTTCTTAGCACAATTCCACATTTCAGAGAATTACACCCTACCCGAGCGCGCAAACCTCATGTTGGATTCCAATGGCGAAATCATCGTTGACTCTTGCGACATTCGCATTTACTTTGATAAGTACTACGGCGACTCCCTGACTACGATGAAGCTCAAGGTTCATGAATTGGACACAACCAAGGTCATGGAAGAAGGGCAATTCTATTACACCGACATCGACCCTAAGGACTACCTTAACGAGAATTCCACTCAGAAGGTTTCAATGACCTATGCGGTGAAGGACTTGATGCGCCCCACTACTGAAACTGACGGCTCGTCTTACTATCGTAGCATCCGCGTTCCCTTGCCTGATAATTACGGTAAGTTCTTGCTTGACAAGTACTACGAACAGCCCAACTATTATAAGAACTCCTACATGTTCATCCACCATGTGTGTCCCGGATTCTTCTTTGAAGTGACAGGTGGTGTGGGAAGCATGGTAGAGACGGTCATCACAACGCTCAACGTCTACTTCAGATATCGCACAACTACAGCTTCCGGAACCGACACGATTATTGACGGATTACAACGCATGGCGGCTACTGAGGAAGTGTTGCAGAATACACGAATTGAAAATAAGTTGCCCGACGAAATGATGGATTCCTCAAAGGGTTACACCTACATCAAGTCGCCCGCAGGCCTGCTCACGGAAGTCACACTTCCCATCAACGATGTCATCGCTGGCGAGCACTACACAGACACAATCAATTCAGCATCATTCTCCCTGCGTTGCTACAACGACAAGACTCACAACATCTACGACCTGTCGGCACCGCCCACCATCCTTATGATTCGCAAGGCTGAGCAATACACCTTCTTCGAGGAGTCAAAACTCACAAGCACACAGGCCTACATCTCCAACCACGATGCGCTCACGAATGCTTACACCTTTAGCAACATCAGCCAGATGATTAAGAAGATGAAGGACGACCGAGACATCGCCTGCAACGTACTCCCCACCGACACGGAAGCACAGAGATTGGAGAAATACAAGCAATGGGAAGCCGCTAACCCCGATTGGAACAAGGTGATCCTGCTCCCCGTCAAGCCCGAATATTCAACATCTAATTCCAGCTACGGCACATCAAGCCAAACGCTCATGCGCCTGCACAACGAATTCGGAATGTATAGCGCCAAATTGCTGGGCGGACCTAAGGCGGTTGAACTTTCAGTCATCTATAGTCGCTTTCAACATTAACATTTTATATAATAAAGAGCAGAGAAGGAACTAATCAATCATAACGAGGCCTTACTTTGCTCTTTCTTATTTTTCCCCAACCCTCACTCTCTTTTCTCAGATAAATCTATGCAAGCCTTTCTTCTTGCCGCCGGATTAGGCACACGCCTCAAGCCCCTGACCGACACGATGCCCAAGGCGCTCGTCCCCGTTGCTGGTGAGCCCTTGCTTCAACATATTGCTCAGAAGCTTATCCGCTCCGGTGCGCAACGCATCGTGGTGAATACGCATCACTTTGCCGACCAAGTTGTCAACTACATCAAGCGCCACGACTGGAGCGCCGATCTCCTCATCTCCGACGAGAGCGAAGCCCTGCTTGACACGGGGGGCGGATTGAAGCATGCGCAACAGCTCTTCTCGGCCGATGCGCCCATCGTGATTCACAACGTTGACATCCTGAGCAATGCCGACCTGCCACGCCTCGTTCAAGCTCACGAAGCTCACGACGTAACCCTCCTCGTTTCTGAGCGAAAGACTCAGCGCTACCTGCTCTTCGACGATAACATGCGCCTCGTTGGGTGGACAAACATTCAGACGGGTGAAGTCAGAAGCCCCTACCCCGACCTTGACCCTGCGAAATGCATTCAAATGGCCTTCTCGGGCATCCACGTCTTCTCGCCCCGCCTCTTCCCCATGATGCAGGACCATCCCGAGAAATTCCCCATCATGGACTTCTACCTCACGCATTGCCACGAGATAGCCATCTACGGCGTCACTCAACCTGGGCTCAAACTCCTTGATGTGGGCAAGTGTGACACACTCGTTGAGGCCGAAAAGTTTTTGGAACAATAAGCGTAAGCTTAAGGCAGAAAAGGTACCACACATTTTTTTGACAAAATGCTTTGCTACGAAAATCGTGAGCAGTAACTTTGCACTTATGAAAACAGGATTTGACCACGAAAAATACCTCAGAATCCAATCTGAGCACATCAAGGAACGCATAGCGCAATTTGGCGACAAACTCTACCTCGAATTCGGAGGCAAGCTCTTTGACGACAACCATGCCAGCCGTGTGCTTCCAGGGTTCCAACCCGATAGCAAACTTCAGATGCTTCTCCAGCTCAAGGATGAGGCAGAAATCATCATGGTTATCAGTGCGTTCGACATTGAGAAGAATAAGATTCGTGGCGACCTCGGCATCACCTATGATGAGGACGTGCTCCGCTTGCGTGGCGAGTTTGAGAATATCGGACTCTATGTCAGCGGTGTTGTCATCACCCACTACAACGGGCAATCCAGCGCCGACGCCTATCGCAACCGCCTTGAGCGCATCGGCATAAAAGTATATTGCCATTATACCATCGACGGCTACCCCCACAACGTGGAGCTCATTGACTCTGACGAAGGCTTCGGTAAGAACGACTACATCGAGACCACACGCCCCCTTGTCATCGTTACAGCCCCCGGCCCTGGTAGCGGAAAGATGGCCGTGTGTCTCAGTCAGCTCTACAACGAACACAAGCGTGGCATCAAGGCTGGATATGCCAAGTTCGAAACCTTCCCCGTTTGGAACCTACCGCTCAAGCACCCCATCAACGTAGCCTACGAAGCAGCAACGGCCGACCTCAACGACGTCAACATGATTGACCCCCTCCACCTCGAGGCCTATGGCGAAATCGCCGTCAATTACAATCGCGACATCGAAATCTTCCCCGTGCTCAACGCCATCTTCGAAGGCATCTATGGCGACAACCCCTATAAGTCGCCCACCGACATGGGAGTCAACATGATAGGCTTCTGCATGAACGATGAAGAAGTATGCTCCGAGGCCGCACGCGCCGAAATCATTCGTCGCCACTACGAAGCCCTCAACCGCTATGCACTCGGAGCCGACAATGAGCATGAAGTCAACAAGATTGCCCTCATCATGAAGCAAGCAAAGTTGACCACCGACTACCGCCGACCCACCATTGCCGCACGCGAACGCAAGGAACAATGGAACTGCCCAGCAGCAGCAATCGAACTACACGACGGCACAATCATCAAGGCAGGCTCCAGCGAGCTCCTAGGCCCCAGCGCAGCCCTCATACTCAACGCTACGAAACACCTTGCAGGCATACCTCACGAAATCAAGCTCATCCCCCAATCTATGATAGAGCCCATTCAGCGCACAAAGGTGTCCTTCCTCCACGGTCGCAACCCACGCCTCCACACCGACGAAGTCCTCGTAGCACTCTCATTGCTCAGCACAACGGATGAAAACTGCCGACGTGCCCTCGAGCAACTCCCCAAGTTCGACGGATGCCAGGTACACTCAACGGTAATGCTCAGCGAAGTTGACCGCAAGATTTTCAAGAAACTCGGCATCGGACTCACATGTGATCCCGTGAAGAAATAAGAGAAAAAAAGACCGCCAAGCCGGATTAAAGAGTAAAGAGTAAAGAGCCATGCGGCCGATTACCCTTTGCTCTTTTTTTGTTCTTGGCGAGAGAGGATTCACCGAGGCTTCAGAGTCCTCAGAACCTCAGAACTTTCAGAACTTCAGAACTTTCAGAACCTCAGAACTTCAGAACATCAGAACTTTCAGAACCTCAGAACTTTCAGAACCTCAGAACTTTCAGAACCTCAGAACTTTCAGAACCTCAGAACTTTCAGAACCTCAGAACTTTCAGAACCTCAGAACCTCAGAACTTTCAGAACCTCAGAACCTCAGAACTTTCAGAACCTCAGAACCTCAGAACCTCTCTCTAACGCCCCCTAATCCTGTTGCTGCAACTGAACGGCGGGGTTCTTCAAGCTCAAGGCGTAGCGCATCTTGCTCGAAGGGGTGAAGCGCACCAAGATGCCACGAATATTCTCGCTCTGCTCAAAGGCATCCGTCGTAGCCGCCGCCTTCGATGAAATACGGGCGTGGAAGCTTCCGAGGTCGCCGAGGCGCACACTCTGCCCGTTGCGGAGGGCCTTGATAATCTTCTCCTCAAGGACGGAGATAACGGCCTTCACGTCGTGCTTCGTCACCGTACAGGAGCCACTAATGTCCTCCGCCAATTCATCCAACATAATGGGCGTCACGCTCGTAGCATTCGCGTGATAAGCATACTCCTTCGTAATAGGATTCTTGCGTGAAATAAGATAATACTTGATCATGGTTGTTTAAAAGAGATTAAAGGTTAATAATTAAAGATAAAAGATGAAAGAGTAAAGATAAAAGAGTAAAGATAAAAGAGTAAAGATAAAAGATGAAAGATGCCATCCGGACTGGTGCGCCCCAACGGGGCATTGCGCTCATAGCCCAACGGCAAGCGACTTAGGAGCGACACTTTGGGAGTTAGTTGAAATTAAAAGTGAGTTGTTTTTTCTAGAGTACAACTGACAGAGTACGGAGTACAGCTCCATGCGGAATCGTGCGCACATAAGTTCCGGATGGTACTTGTAATCTGTACTCTGTAATCTGTACTCTAGTTTTACAAGCAGGACACGACGC
>JAZOUA010000023.1:0-15129 GCA_045657925.1 Alloprevotella sp.
CTTTCAGGTACCCTCGGCTTTCATGGCTTGACGGGCGGTGTGTACAAGGCCCGGGAACGTATTCACCGCGCCATGGCTGATGCGCGATTACTAGCGAATCCAGCTTCATGGAGTCGGGTTGCAGACTCCAATCCGAACTGAGACCGGTTTTAAAGGATTCGCGCCCTGTCGCCAGGTGGCTGCCTTCTGTACCGGCCATTGTAACACGTGTGTAGCCCCGGACGTAAGGGCCGTGCTGATTTGACGTCATCCCCACCTTCCTCACATCTTGCGATGGCAGTATCCAAGGAGTCCCCAGCATTACCTGATGGTAAACTTGGAAAAGGGTTGCGCTCGTTATGGCACTTAAGCCGACACCTCACGGCACGAGCTGACGACAACCATGCAGCACCTTCACAGCAGTCCCGAAGGAAAAGACCATCTCTGATCTATGCAGCTGCAATTCAAGCCCGGGTAAGGTTCCTCGCGTATCATCGAATTAAACCACATGTTCCTCCGCTTGTGCGGGCCCCCGTCAATTCCTTTGAGTTTCACCGTTGCCGGCGTACTCCCCAGGTGGAATACTTAATGCTTTCGCGTGGCGGCTGACAATATATCGCCAACCGCGAGTATTCATCGTTTACTGTGTGGACTACCAGGGTATCTAATCCTGTTTGATACCCACACTTTCGAGCCTCAGCGTCAGTTGTGCTCCGGACATCTGCCTTCGCGATCGGAGTTCTTCGTGATATCTAAGCATTTCACCGCTACACCACGAATTCCAACATCCCTGTGCACACTCAAGAACGACAGTTTCAACTGCAATTTTACGGTTGAGCCGCAAACTTTCACAGCTGACTTATCATCCCGCCTACGCTCCCTTTAAACCCAATAAATCCGGATAACGCCTGGACCTTCCGTATTACCGCGGCTGCTGGCACGGAATTAGCCGGTCCTTTTTCTGATGGTACATACAATTAGGGACACGTCCCTCTTTTTATTCCCAACTAAAAGCAGTTTACAACCCAGAGGGCCGTCATCCTGCACGCTACTTGGCTGGTTCAGACTCTCGTCCATTGACCAATATTCCTCACTGCTGCCTCCCGTAGGAGTCTGGACCGTGTCTCAGTTCCAGTGTGGGGGACCTTCCTCTCAGAACCCCTAGACATCGTGGGCTTGGTGAGCCGTTACCTCACCAACTACCTAATGTCACGCATCCCCATCCATTACCAATAAATCTTTGGTTTGATCGTCATGCGGCAATCAAACAACATCAGGTATTAATCTTACTTTCGCAAGGCTATCCCTGAGTAATGGGCAGGTTGGATACGCGTTACTCACCCGTGCGCCGGTCGCCACCCAGAATAGCAAGCTATTCCCGTGCTGCCCCTCGACTTGCATGTGTTAAGCCTGTAGCTAGCGTTCATCCTGAGCCAGGATCAAACTCTTCATTGTAATATAAATAATTTGTTTAATATCTGTTTAAGCTCAAGACATCCTTCCTTATCATAAAGAATTAAACGGTACAAATAACATTAATGTTACCCAAACTAATTTGCTACCTAAGTTGCAATGTTTGTTTCTTGTACTTCTCTACAAAAAGTTTATGAAAATCTTTCAAAGAACGATTAATGTGCGACTCGTTTTTTTTGAGTGAGTCAGCGAGTGCAAAATTACGGCGGGATTTCGAGTTGAACAAGAATTCTTCAATATTTTTTCACAAAAAAGTTGAAAATTTCTTTGTTTTCAATATCAACACCCCGATTTTGTCGCTATAAGATTACAAAATCTAGTGTTATTTTTATTTTATGAAGATATTTTGAGGTTGCGACAATATTGCAATCAAGCAAACCATTTTTATAGTAAGGATGCTCTGAAATATTAATGCGAGTGGTGGGCACACTCGTGATTATCTTCGTGAGCGCTACACCCTACTCCACTATCCAAGATAAAGCCTGTCAAATAACCCTTAACCACTGCATTTATATCACCACTACATCCGCGAATGACTTTTATTCCTTCTGCCGACAACTTTTGGAATGCACCTTCACCCATACTTCCAGCGAGCATTACTTCTACTCCCATCGCACGTAGTTCTGAAGCAATATTTGATTTGCACCCACAGCCTTGAGGTGAGGGAAGCGTTGTGGAATCAAGAATCTGCTTGTCCTTTATATTATATATTGTGTAATGATCACAATGACCAAAGTGATTATCGACGCTACCGTCTTTTGTGGGAACCGCAATTTTCATATTCTAAAAAATAAACTATAATTGGCCAGGGAGTTACTTCTCCTACAGACTCAAATGAGGGACGCAATAATGCTCCCTCATTTATATATATATTATATTAAATTAAATCTACACCACCTCACACGCAAGAGTATTGCGGAATATTTCGCGAGCACGTTGGAGGTGTTCTTGCGATAGAGGTTCTACTCCTTCAAGGGGGTATTGAAGACCAAGCTCTTTGTACTTATAAGTCCCCATAATGTGGTATGGGAGGAGTTCAACACGCTCTACGACACTATATTGTTTCACATAATCTGCCACTTGTTGCAGATGAACATCATCGTCATTTACCCCGGGAACTATAACATGGCGCACCCAAGTTGCTTTGCCGATTTCTTGGAGATAGTCCATAAAGGCAGCGTTGTTCTTACGCGCCACACCAGTAAGAATGGGATGCAGGTCATCATCCGTTGTTTTGACATCAAGCATTACGAGGTCTGCTTCCTGCACGGCACACTTTGCGGCATCGGTAATGACGACTCCAGATGTATCAAGCGCTGTATGAAAACCAGCTTCACGACAGAGGCGGAAGAAAGCCTCAACAAAGGGGGCTTGCATGAGAGGTTCACCGCCCGTACAAGTAACCCCGCCCGACTTGATAAAGTTTTTATAGCGCTTCACTTCTTCCAAAAGTTCTTCAGGCGTAAGTTCATATTGGCACTTACGCTGAGGATCCCAAGTATCTGGGTTGTGACAATATTGACAACGCATGGGACAACCTTGCATAAAGGCTATAAATCGAATGCCAGGACCGTCAACGGTGCCAAAACTTTCTAGAGAGTGAATTCTACCAATCATTTTTTCAAGTATGAAGTAAAAAAAGGAATGACAAAAGGGCGTGTGGCCAATACATTCCAAAAAAACATTTGCGTACTTAGCCCAACCAATTATAGGTTTCCAAGTTCTGCACGGATTGCTTGCAGTTCAGCCTTAATAGCTTGAAGGCGGTCGATTACTTCCGAGGCATTCCCTACCCCTTCTTTATTCTTCTTGAGAAGTTCGCGCGCCGCAGAAATTTTAAGGCCACGCACCTTTACGAGGTTGTAGATAATGCGAATTTGCTCAATATCCTCCTTCGTATACTGACGCACATTACGACCTGATTTCTTAGGTGCTATCTGCTGGGGGAATTCCTTTTCCCAAAAGCGCAAGAGCGTTTCAGCTACGCCAAATTCTGCCGCAACTTCACCAATAGAATAATAAAGTTTAAGTTCCTTATTGCTGTTGTAAGCCATAATTCGTTAGTCATTGATAGTTATGTGGCAAAGGTAGCAAAAAAGGTTGATACATGTGCGCATTTTAGAATAATAAAAATCCCGCAGACGTTTATCTGCGGGAAGCGAATCCGATTTTTACCGGTTTAGAATTCATCATTAGCATAAAGGAAGGGGAAGATTACATTATCCCATTCCAAGATTTCCTCAGGCTTGAAGAAGCGTTTGAGTTCAATTTCAGCAGTTTCAGGACCGTCACTTGCATGTACGATATTTTCCTGGAAACTAACGCAATATGAACCGCGGATTGTACCAGGCGCAGCATTACGTCCGTTTGTAGGACCTGCGAGAGCGCGAACAGCAGCAATAGCATCTACACCTTCAAGAGCAAGAGCTACAACGGGAGCTGTCATCATTGCATCCTTCACGCGCTGGAAGAAGGGCTTTTCGCTGAGGTGCGCATAGTGTTCAGAGAGCAACTCGTCTGTGAGCCACATCATCTTCATTGCGCAAATCTTCAAACCTTTCTTTTCAAAGATAGAAGTAATTTCACCAATCAATCCGCGCTGCACGGTGCAGGGCTTCAAAAGTACGAGGGTTTTCTCGATAGCCATAGTCAGTTAGATTTTAAGTAGATAATTGATTCTGACGTCAAAGGTACACCTTTTTGCATTATAGGGCAAGGGATAAAGAGATTATTTAACGAAAGTTAAAGAAAAGAACCTATAACAGACCCTTTTAACCTTTTACAAAGTTAAAACTTGTCGACATCAATTTGACAAGAAAAACTAACTCCGACTTAGTTACAACTATAAGTGAGTTAGTTAAAACTAAGTCGGAGATAATTTTCACGAAAAGAGTTATGCGTTTGTGATTACCGCAATTGCTTCTTCGATGGTGCATTTTGTTTGTTCGCCAGTCACCATGTTTTTGAGGGCAATGGTACCTTCTGCCATTTCAGTTTCACCCACGAGTGCCACGAAAGGCACTTGTTGCTGGTTGGCGTAGCTCATTTGCTTCTTCATCTTAACGGCATCGGGATACACCTCTGTGGGGATACCTACACGGCGCGCTGCTGCTGCAAGACGGAGGCAGTGTTTTGCTTCTGCTTCACCGAAATTGATGAAGAGGAGAGTTGCGCCTGTCGCTGTTTCAGCGGGGTAAAGTTCGAGTTGATTGAGCACGTCGTAAATGCGGTCGGCACCGAAGGAGATACCCACTCCCGAAAGACCAGGAAGACCGAAAATGCCCGTAAGATTGTCGTAGCGTCCACCACCCGTGATAGAACCGATTTGAACATCGAGAGCCTTCACTTCAAAAATGCAACCCGTGTAATAATTCAAGCCACGCGCAAGCGTAAGATCGAGTTCGATTGCATTCTTCAAGTCACTCTGTTTCAAGGCTTCGAGTACGAAGGCTACTTCTTCCACACCCTTCAAACCCACTTCGCTTTCAGCAAGCACTTGACGCATCGTGTCAAGCTTTCCTTCGTTCGAGCCTTCAAGGAGAATGATAGGCTGGAGCTTTTCTACTTGTTCTGCAGAAAGGCCTCCCTCAAGGAGTTCCTTATTAACGCTGTCAAGACCAATCTTATCCAACTTGTCAATCGCCACCGTGATATCCACAATGCGATCAGCCGCACCGATGATTTCAGCTATGCCTGTGAGGAGTTTACGATTGTTTATCTTGATGCACACACGGATTCCGAAACGACTGAACACCTCATCCACAATCTGCATCAACTCAACCTCATTGAGGAGTGAGTCAGAGCCTACAACGTCAGCATCACATTGGTAAAATTCGCGGTAACGGCCCTTCTGCGGACGGTCAGCGCGCCAAACGGGTTGAATTTGGTAGCGTTTGAAAGGCATTTGGAGTTCCTCACGATGCTGTACCACATAACGCGCAAAGGGAACAGTGAGGTCGTAACGCAAACCCTTTTCGCAGAAGCGCGAAGCAAGTTGGGCTGCTGTGCGTTCGTCGTAATCAGCTGTAGGTACGGCATTCTTGAAATCACCTGAATTCAAAATTTTGAAGAGAAGCTTATCGCCTTCTTCGCCATACTTTCCCATGAGCGTGGAGAGGTTTTCCATCGCAGGGGTTTCAATTTGACGGAAGCCGTAGAGGGCATACACGTCACGGATGGTATTGAAAATATAATTGCGCTTCGCCATTTCTACGAAGCCAAAATCTCTCGTACCCTTTGGTATTGAAGGTTTCTGTGCCATATAGTGAAAATCTTTTTTTTGCAAATTTCTTGCAAAGGTAGTTATTTTTATGAAAAGTAGAAAGATGCAGATGCACATTCTTGAGAACAAGCGGCTACATAATGAGGGATTTTTGCTTCATAGAAACCTAAAAAGAGGAGGACCTCGGTTGAGTTTTCTCTGAATAAAACGAAGGACAACACATGGTATTTATAATAAATGTGTAACTTTGTCGTTTAATTATGGAGGAATTAGGCGAATGATTGATTTCCTTACATTCTCTTTCTCCTTAAAAACATATCCCAATGATTGAATATATCCGAGGAATCATAGACGAGCTCACGCCCACCGAAGCCGTATTGGAAGCAAATGGTGTAGGTTACAAATTGGCGATTTCGCTCAACACCTACTCTGCGATACAAGGCAAAGAGCAGGCTAAGCTTTATGCCTACGAATCCATCCGAGAAGATGCTTACCAGCTATTTGGATTTGCAACAAAGCGTGAACGCGAACTCTTTGAACTGCTCATCTCTATTTCGGGAGTTGGCGGACAAACTGCACGCACCATACTTTCAGCATACTCACCCGCAGAGTTGTCAAACATCATCAGCAACGAACAAGCAAATATGCTGAAGAGCGTAAAGGGCATAGGCCCAAAGGCAGCACAACGCATTATTGTTGAGTTGAAAGATAAAATTTCACTTGACATGACTGTTGGCGGAGAACAAGTAGTTGACACCAAGCAACAAACTGCAGACAATGAAGTCGTGAAAGAAGCCGTTGCTGCACTCACCATGCTTGGTTTCTCGCCAGCACCTACACAGAAAGTCGTACTCCAACTCGTCAAAGAAAATGCCTCGCTTACTGTAGAACAGATTATTAAGCAGGCTCTGAAGATGCTTTAAGTCAAAAAACTGAAGGCAAAGAACATCGCCCCCCCCATGCATTTCCCCACTTACATAAAGCGCCTATGCTTGTCATTAGGTTGCATCATGGCTCTGTCAGTTGTGGCAGCGCCTTTTGTGCGTGGAGAAAATCCTCAGGGAAAGAGGGTAGTCATGGCAGAGGAGGACAGCATTCCGAAATCACGCTTCGGTGTAAGTAAGACGTCGGTGCAAGGAATGGATGAAGAGCAACACACGGCCGACCTCAAGAATCCGGAAAACTTAAAGACAGAGATTTATTACGACGAGAAGACGGGCACTTACCGCTACGGCACCAAATTGGGCGATCAGTGGCTTGAAGCACCCTTCTTCATGTCGGGAGAAGAATATTCACGTTGGCAATCAGCACGCATCTTAAGCAAATTTTATAAGGACCAAAATAAGAAGCTCTACGAAGAAAAAGGTCGCGAAAAGTTTGACTTTACCGACATGCAATTCAATCTCGGCCCATTAGAGAAAATCTTTGGACCTGGTGGTGTGCGCATTACAACAAACGGTTCTGCCGAACTGAAGATTGGAGCCAACATGCGCAACGTGGATAATCCCTCACTCTCTGAGGAGAACCGCAAAGTGTTTGCCTTTGACTTCAACGAAAAGATAAACCTTAACCTTACGGGTAAGGTGGGCGACAAGGTAAACATGGACTTCAACTACAACTCTGACGCAACATTTACCTTTGACACCCAGAAACTTAAACTCCGCTATGAAGGTAAGGAAGACGAAATTATCAAACTCATTGAAGCTGGTAACGTAAGCCTTCCCACCAATTCTTCACTCATCCGCGGTGCCACCTCTCTCTTCGGGGTACGCGCCGACTTGCAATTCGGCAAGTTGAAACTCCAGACGGTGATTTCACAGAAAAAGTCATCTACCACTTCTGTTAATTCACAGGGAGGCACTCAGCTTACGGACTTTGAGATTGATGTAAATAACTACGACGAAAACCGCCACTTCTTCCTTGCGCATTACTTCCGCAACCACTATGATGACAATATGCGTAACTTGCCCAACATCATGAGTGGAGTGAAGATCAACCGCATTGAAGTGTGGGTTACAAATAAGTCAGCCGCTACGACAAACACTCGCGACATCGTTGCATTTACCGATATTGCGGAAGCAGACGTTTACAACCAACAGCTTTGGACACGAAGCGGTTCAACCAATCCAACGAACAGCTCTAACACGCTCTACTCTTGGTTGACAACTGACGCCCTCGGCGCTCGTGATATTACGCTCACCACTCCCCTACTCGATGCAGCCGGACTTGTAGGTGGTGAAGATTACGAAAAGTTAGAGAATGCTAAATTGCTCTCAACTTCAGAATACCACATCAAC
The DNA here is from genome assembly GCA_045657925.1 of Alloprevotella sp. Classification (GTDB taxonomy): domain Bacteria; phylum Bacteroidota; class Bacteroidia; order Bacteroidales; family Bacteroidaceae; genus Alloprevotella. The sequence goes on from JAZOUA010000023.1 coordinate 7,972, forward strand.
GAAGCCCTCGGTTACATCTCTTTGCGCACAGCGCTCCAACCCGACCAAGTATTAGCCGTTGCTTTTGAATATACCTACAACGGACAAATCTACCAAGTCGGAGAATTTGCGACCGACATTCGCGAAACCAATAAAGCCCTCTTCGTCAAGACTCTTAAGAATACGGCCAACACACCACAGATGCTCAACTGGGACTTGATGATGAAGAACGTCTATTCCCTCGGAGCGACTTCGGTGAAGAAGGATAAGTTCCGCCTTGACGTAAAGTATTTGAGCGATACGACTGGGGTGTATCTCACTTATCTTCCCGACCCTAGTTTGAAAGACAAGCGCTTGCTCCAGCTACTGGGGCTTGACCGCCTTGATAACAACAACCGAAAGAATCCCAATGCCTACTTCGACTTCGTTGAAGGCTACACCATCGATGCTTCCTCTGGTCGCATCTTCTTCCCCGTTGTAGAACCCTTCGGTAGCTACTTGCGCAAGGTGATTGGTGATGATGCCATTGCCGACCGCTACGTGTTCCAAGAGCTCTACGACTCAACCAAAACTATAGCCAAGCAAATTGCTGAAAAGGATAAATTTATCCTTGCTGGTAAGTATAGCGCTACGAAGTCGGGCGAAATTTCTCTCGGTGCTTATAACGTGCCCGAAGGCTCAGTGGTTGTTACCGCCAACGGTATGACACTGACGGAGGGTGTTGACTATACGGTGGACTACTCTGGAGGTGTGGTAACCATCATCAATCAAAGTTTGTTGGATGCAGGCACTAATATCAATGTGTCGCTCGAAAGTAATACCTACTACGGCATGCAACGCAAGACGATGTTTGGTGTCAACTTCCAGTATGACTTCTCTCGCGACTTCCAATTCGGAGGTTCGTTCCTCCACCTTGGTGAAAAGCCCTTGACAACGAAGGTGCCTATGGGTAGCGAACCCTTGAACAACACGCTTTGGGGTGTTAACTTTGCGTGGAAGAAGGAGAGCCAATGGCTGACGGATATGCTTGACCGTTTGCCCCTCTTGAGCTGTTCAGCGCCCTCTTCCATCAATGTGACGGGAGAATACGCTCAACTCATTGCTGGAGCCAATTCAGACTCACAAGGCAATGCCTCTTACATCGACGATTTTGAAGACACTAAGGGTGAGATTGACGTTTCAACACCTACTGAATGGATGCTTTCCAGCGTACCTTCACTCTTCCCCGAAAGCCAATATCTTGACGATGTACGCTCGGGATACAATCGTGCTCGCTTGGCATGGTATTACGTTGACCCGCTCTTTACACGTCGCTCTTCCTCACTCACTCCTGGACATATCAAGGGCGACCTCGTTCAGCTCTCCGACCCCGATGTTCGTGAGATTTATCAATCCGAACTATTCCCCAATAAATCAATCAATTACAAGGAGTCAGCTACGCTCAACGTGCTCAACTTGGCTTACTACCCCAACGAGCGCGGTCCCTATAACCTTGACCCCAACCTTGATAGCGACGGTCACCTTTCTGCTCCAAGCACGCGCTGGGGTGGCATGATGCGCCGCATTAATAATTCCGACTTTGAAGCGGCCAATATTGAGTACATCGAGTTCTGGATGATGGACCCCTTCATCAAGGCTCGTGAAAATGGTATTGACTGCTCAGGTGACCTTTACTTCAACCTTGGCGAAGTGTCGGAAGACGTGCTCCACGATGGTAAGAAGTTCACCGAAAGCAGTATGCCCACCGACGGCTCAGCAAGTTATCTTGAAACGACTTGGGGACGTGTGCCTACTGCCAACAGTGTGACCTATGCCTTCAACTCATCAGGCAACACGCGCCACCTTCAAGACGTTGGTTACAATGGTCTTACGTCAGAGGAAGAGCGTGAGTATGGTGTCTATCGCGACTACCTCCAACAGATTCAGAGTCGCGTTCGCCCCGAGGTGTACGACTCTATTTTGCAATCACCCTCTGGCGACAAGTTCCACTATTTCCGCGGTTCAGACTTTGATGCTGTGCAGATGAGCATTAAGGACCGCTACAAGTGGATTAACAACCCCAACGGCAACTCCGTAGCCACCGACCAGTCGCCCGAATCTTATAGCACTACGTATAAGACTACACCCGACGTTGAAGATATCAATCAGGACTACACACTTAACGAATACGAAAAGTACTACCAATATCGTGTGCGCATTGACCCCTCACAGATGCAAGTGGGTCAGAACTACATTGTTGACAAACGTGTGGCTTCCGTTAAGATGCGTGACGGTGTGACTCGTGAAGTAGCGTGGTACCAATTCCGCATCCCGCTTTCTGAGTACGAAAAGCGCCAGGGCAACATTTCCGACTTCTCTAGCATCCGCTTTATGCGTATGTTCATGACAGGCTTTGAACATCCCGTTGTGCTCCGCTTTGCAACGCTCAACCTCGTTCGTGGAGATTGGCGTGTGTACGAACAGGCGCTTTATGCCGGAAAGTCACCCGATGCAAGCGGAACCCTTGCCGTTTCAGCCGTCAACTATGAAGAGAATAATGAGAAGGCTCCCGTCAACTACGTGCTGCCTCCCGGAATCTCTCGTGTGATTGACCCTGGTCAGGAACAGCTCCTTCAGAACAACGAACAGGCTTTGGCGATGACCATTGAGAATCTTGCTACGGGAGATGCACGTGCTGTATATAAGAATACGACACTCGACCTCCGCCGCTATCGCCACCTTCAGATGTTTACTCACGCCAATGCCTTGATTGGTGATGAAACCCTTCAGAATGGCGACGTTAGTCTCTTCGTACGCCTCGGCTCTGACTATAAGAACAATTTCTACGAATACGAAATTCCCCTCACCGTCACTCCCGCAGGGCTTTATTCATCATCCACCCAAGGTCGTGAAGCCGTTTGGCCAGCTACAAATATGCTTGACATTGATCTTAGTGTGCTCACGAATGTCAAACGCAATCGCAACCGCAATCGCTCCGTTGGCCTTGCTAGCTATTCCGACCTTTACTCAGAATATGATGCTGCCAATCCCAACAACAAGGTGAGCGTCATGGGTAATCCCTCGCTCGGCGAGGTGCGCACCGTGATGATTGGTGTGCGTAATAACTCGCGCAGTGTGAAGAGCGTTGAAGTATGGGCCAACGAGCTCCGACTCCAGCAGTATAGCAACGAAGGCGGTTGGGCGGCTCGCGGAACGGTCAACTTGCAACTCTCCGACGTGGCTACCGTCAACGCTATGGGGCACATAGAGACTGTTGGCTTCGGCGGATTGGAAGAAACCGTTGCACAGCGCCGTGATGACGATCTCAAGGAATACAGCGTGACGACCAACGTACAGCTCGGTCGCTTCCTTCCCGAAAAGGCGAAGCTCACTGCGCCCCTCTACTACAGCTACAGCAAGCAGGTTACTTCGCCCAAGTACAACCCGCTCGACACTGACATGACAATGGACGATGCTCTCGACGGAGCTACTCCCGCCGAACGCGACTCCATCCGCAACATTGCTGAGCGTGTGGTTGAAACTCAGAATTTCTCCATCTCTGGCCTCCGCTTCAACATTGCTACGAAGAGCACTCCCATGCCCTACGACCCCGCTAACTTCTCATTCTCATATGCTTACAATTCGAGAAACACAACGGGGGAAACTACCGTATGGGAGAAGGACCAAGATTGGAAATTTAACTTCAACTACAACTATTCGCCCAACTTCAAGCCCTTTGAGCCATTTAAGAAGGCCATCAAGAGCCGTTCGCCATGGTTCAAGATACTCAAGGAGTTCAGCTTGAATTACCTGCCTCAGAATGTCACTTTCAACTCCGACATCACCCGCAGTTACTACGAGCAACAGGAGCGTGACATGGAGAATCTTGACAACCACTCATTGCCCCTTACATGGGCAAGCGACTTCTTCTTCAATCGCAACTTCTCGCTCCGTTGGGACCTCACGAAGAATATCCAGATGAACTTCTCATCTGCCACGAACGCCGAGGTGCAACAGCCTTACACTCCCGTAAACAAGCACCTCTACCCCGACGAGTATGCTGCATGGAAAGACTCCGTTTGGACGAGCCTTCAGCACATGGGAACGCCCTTGACGTATCAGCAACAGACGAACGTCACCTTCAACTTGCCCATCAACAAGCTCCCCATCTTCGACTGGATTCAGAAGACGAGCGTCACCTATAATGCCACCTACAATTGGACACGCGGTGCCGACCTCGACGACGGCTCCTCGCTTGGCAATACGATTGCCAACTCGCGCAACGTCAACTTCACGAGTGGGCTCAACATGGAGACTCTCTACAACCACTCGAAGTTCCTCAAGGAGGTGAACAAGAAGTTTGCATCGTCAAGCAAGTCGAAGAAGAAGGAGGCTGGAAACGAAAAGAAGAGCTTCGTCAAGGAGTACACACTCAAGACGGACACCACCTTCACCGTCATCCACAACCAGCGTTCCAAGAAGCTTCGCGTAACGGCCATCCGCCCCGACGGTTCGAAGTACATGATCAAGTACAAGGTGCTCGACAACAACCGCATCGAAATCCTCACCCGCGACACGGCACGCGTCAAGTTGGTCGTAGCTCCCAAGAAGCGCGCTGAGGACCAAGTGTGGTATAAGGTGGCGGAACACGGCGCACGCTTCCTCATGATGCTCCGCCGCGTCAACGTGAGCTATAAGAACACGTACAACCTCTCGCTCCCGGGCTTCCTCCCCAACGTGGGCGACGCCTTCGGACAGCGCACGGCAGGCGGCATGACGCCAGGCCTCGACTTTGCCTTTGGCCTCGTGGGTGATGACTACGTCACCAAGGCCGTCGACCGCGGATGGTTGCTCTGTTCCGACAGCATCGTGACTCCAGCCACCTCCAGCCAAACGGAGGACTTCCAACTGAAGGCCACGCTCGAGCCCTTCCGCGACTTCAAGATTGACCTCACGGCATCACGCAACCGCAACCGCTCAAATAGCATTCAATACATGTTTGACGGTATGCCCACCAATGCCTCAGGCTCTTTCTCGATGACAACGATTTCCATCAGCTCAGCCTTTGAAAGCACGGGAACGGCTAACAACGGATTCAAGAGCGCCACGTTCAACAAGTTCGTAGGCCTGCTCGACTCCTACCAAGCTCGCGCTCAAGCCAAGTATGAAGGAGCCGTTTATCCCTCAGGAACAGCCCTTGCCGGTCAGCCTTACGACCCCGCCAACGGCGTTGTCGACCGCTACTCCTCAGAGGTCATGATTCCCGCCTTCCTCGAGGCCTACACGGGCAAGAAGAACCTCGGACTCTTCCCCGCCCTCACGGCCATCCTCCCCAACTGGAACGTAACCTATGCCGGCCTCGGTAAGCTCCCGCTGATGAAGCGCTACTTCAAGAGCTTCAACATCAACCACGCCTACAAGAGCCTCTACAGCATCGGTTCCTACAGCAGTTTCAGCAGTTATCGCGAGTATATGGGTGGCATCGGCTTCATCAACGACGTAGCCTCGGGCAATCCCGTCCCCTCGTGTCCCTTCGATATCTCCACCGTCAGCATCAACGAAGCTTTCTCGCCGCTTATCGGCGTAGACATGACCTTCAACAACAGCATGACGGCAAAGGTGGAATACCGCCGAACACGCGTTGTCAACCTCTCCATGACGGCACAACAGATCAACGAGACCTGCTCGAACGACTTTGTCATCGGCATGGGCTACAAGATTGCCGACGTTAAGCTCTTTGCCCCCAAGCGCAAAGTGCGCAAGGTGAAGGGTCGCTCAACGCAACGCACGGAAGAAGGCGAAACAAAGTCCAGCGGCTCAAAGACGAACGCCACGGGCTTTGCCCAAAGCCTGAACCTGCGCTTCGACCTCTCACTGCGCAATCAGTCGGCTATCAACCGCGACATCCTCACCCTGCGCTCCGAAGCCACCTCTGGCAATAAGGCCCTGCAGATAAGCCTTTCGGCCGATTATGCACTCTCAAAGTTCATCACCCTCACGGCCTACTACGACCGACAGTTCAACGAACCCCTGCTCACGTCATCATCCTACCCCACGACAACCCAGGACTTCGGCGTGACCATGAAGTTCAAGTTGACCCGATGATGACCTCAGCGACAGCCCAGCTGATAACGACTTATCCACCCGCAACACTCCGTTTTTATGGGGCGCTGCGGGTGGTTTGTTTTTTTCTGCAAAATGAAAACGCTCTAAAAGTGACAATTGACAATTGACAATTGACATTTTTCCTTTTTAGAGGATATTTTTGGTTCCCCCGTGCGGTATTTTTATATGTCCGCCCAGATCTTCGGATGTGCAAAATGACGACCTCGTTATAGGGCGTTAGGTCGGGGAGGGGGAAATCGATAACATGTTTTTAGCGATTTTTAGGGGTTCGTTAGGCTATTTTTGGGGGTCGTTACCCTCTTTTTTGGGGGGGGGCGATTCGCGACTTTTTTCATTTCAAGGGAGCAACGCATCATCATTTGAGCCACTTTTGCAAGCGTAGAAAATGCGAACGAAGGGTATTTTTACCCCTATCTGAGGTCATTTTTTAGGGTTGAGACTCGTCATTTTGGGGTTGAGACTCGCCTTTTTTGGCTCGAGACCTGGCTTTTTTGGCTCGAGACTCGGCTTTTTCGAGGTCAGTTAATGCGTCCTTACGCATAAATTGGAACACTCTGAGTATCATTTCAGCCACTCTCGGGGCGTAGGAATGCGAGACAAAGGGATTTTTACCCCTATCTGAGGTCATTTTTGGCCTTACGAGAGGCCTTTTTTGTGACTTTTTGACCTTCATTTGACGTAAAAATGACCTCGCAGGGGCTCACTGATGCGTAGCGATGCCTTCATGCATGTGGATGCTGATTCAGCGCTTGATGTAAAACGAAATAGGCTCAACAAGTTGCGTAATTGATTGAGAATGCGCTCATTAGTTAAGCATAATCGCATAGCCTTATTTCTTATTAAACAAGAGAAAAATCATATTTTTTCAATAATTTTTTAGACTTTCTTCCTTTTTGAGGTTAAAAGTTAAAAGTTAAAAGTCATTTTAAGCCCAAAAACATAATGTAATAAATAATAATTATTATATATTATATATATTGAGTATAAAATATGGACTTTGGCCTTAAAGTAACTTGTAACTTTTAACTTTTGACTTTTTGGAAGCGTGAAAGAACCAACAAATTGCAAATAGGC
>JAZOUA010000024.1:0-254915 GCA_045657925.1 Alloprevotella sp.
TGTAGTGCGCAGTAAGGTCTGCGTTGTAGTAGGGGACTGCGTAGCGCTCTAACAGGGTGTTGAAGAGTTGCGTGTTGGTGTTCGTGCGGATGAGTTCTGCCGTTGAGCCAGCAGGGAAGAGCACTTTGTCCAGAATGTTCAGGTAGCCGTTAGAGCATTTTACACCGCCTTCGATGATACGGCAGTCGTTCAGAAAACCAATGGCTTTCTGTCCAGGCGTGTTCCACATGCGACCCATTATCAACTCGACGTCGGAAGTGGGGATGCCGTAGTGCTTGAGTACGTTGGCATAGAACTGGTTGAGCATAGGAGCTGTTCCGTTTGTGCTTAGATATGCAGTTGTACCCTTGTCGCGCAGCGATTTGAATGCATCGGTGCCTTCAACAGCCGACGAAGGTAGGTCGGCAGGCGCGAATGGTGCGACAAAGTCGGCTTCGGACGCGAGGGAGTTGTGGCGCAGGCATGCTGAGTCGTCGCCTTCATTGGTGGTAGTGATGGCGTTTAGCGAATATGCTTCGTTGAGCATTGACATTTTGAGGAGTTGCTGCTTCTGAGTTTTCGTCAGTCCCTCGTACGAAGCAACGCCCCACGCATTATTCTTGAAGAATTCAGCGTAGGCAGCATCGGGAGCCGCAAAGAGTGTGAAACTTCCCTTATCAGAGAGCAATTCTGTGTAACCTAAGTCATCGATAAGGCGCAGTATCGTGGTGTAGGTCTTACGGTTCTTCAATTCCTGATACAGACTTTTTCCGAGGGTCTTGGTGTCGTGGAACTGAACTTTCTCTACGGAGGAGATTTCTCTGACAGCGCCATCATTAGTATAGACTCTGACGACTTGAGCACCTACGTATTGGATCGTATATGCGCAGAATAAGAGCATTAAAGCCCTGATGTTTAATTTCTTCATTACTTCGTGATTTTAAGATTGTCATCTCCTACTTTGATAATGTAAATACCGTTGGGGAGGGTTGATAGGTTGGCAGTTGCGGTGCCGTCTCTTTTTACAATGGTGTTTATGAGTAGGCGTCCGTCAGTGCCAAACACTGAAACAGCGGTCTGAGCTTTATAGCCGCTGACAGTAAGTATTTGGTTCTCGTATGTAATCACTCCAGAAGCTTTAACATCGTTGATGCCACTGGGGATTTCCTCCATATATATAAAGTTGAGTTCTTTGACGTCCGACTTATTGAGGCTGAGGCTTCCTTCGTTAGTGGCAATGACAAGTTCGGAAGCTATATATTTTAATGTAGGCTTGGATTTCAGCGCATAGTAGTATGTCTTGCCGTTAGTTGTTTCGATGGCAGCGACATTGGGCAGTTCGCTCTCAGTATGAGCAAGTGGTGTAGTGTGGATAGAAAGTTTTGCGGCTTGTGTGCTGAATATTGAGAGCAACATAGCGCAAAGGATGATGCTGATTCTTCTCATAGTATCGTAGGAAAAAATTGTTGAAACAAATTAGGTGTGCCGAAACTTCGACACACCTAATTTTTGAATGTATTTGTGTCTGTCAATTGTTTTTGTACAGACGAAGGCTGTTTTAGACAGCCAACTTAGCCTTGATGAATTCGGGGTTGAGGCGAGCGATGTTAGCGATGCTTTCGTTCTTCGGACAAACTGCTTCACAAGCACGAGTGTTTGTACAGTTACCGAAACCGAGTTCATCCATCTTAGCAACCATTGCCTTAGCACGCTTTGCAGCTTCGGGACGGCCCTGAGGAAGAAGAGCGAACTGAGAAACCTTAGAAGCCACATAAAGCATAGCTGAACCATTCTTACATGCTGCTACGCACGCACCGCAACCGATACAAGTTGCGCAGTCCATAGCTTCGTCAGCATCCTGCTTGGGGATGAGGATAGCGTTAGCATCCTGAGGCTGACCTGTACGAACTGTTACATAACCACCAGCAGCCTGAATCTTATCAAATGCTGAACGGTCTACCATACAGTCCTTAATCACAGGGAACGCAGCCGAACGCCAGGGTTCTACAGTGATAACGTCGCCGTCATTGAACTTACGCATGTAAAGCTGGCAAGTAGTAGCGCCAGTAGCTGTCTTACCGTGGGGTGTGCCGTTGATATAGAGCGAGCACATACCGCAGATACCTTCACGACAGTCGTGGTCGAATACGAAAGGTTCCTTACCATCGTTGATAAGTTCTTCGTTGAGGATGTCAAGCATTTCGAGGAATGAAGTATCATCGGGGATGTTCTTCATTTCACGCTGTTCGAAGTGACCCGCATCCTTAGGACCATTCTGCTTCCAGTATTTAATGGTGAAAGAAATATTTTTTGCCATTGTTAGAAATCTTTTTGGGTTCTACGAATTAGTTCTTGTAGTTACGAGTCTGAACCTTGATAGCTTCGTAAACGAGGGGTTCCTTGTGGAGAACGGGTTCCTTAGTATCGTCACCCTGGTATTCCCAGCAACCAACATAGAAGAAGTTTTCGTCGTCGCGCTTAGCTTCGCCTTCTTCAGTTTGATATTCTTCACGGAAATGACCACCGCAAGATTCGTTACGAGTGAGAGCGTCGTGTGCGATAAGTTCGCCCATAATGATGAAGTCTTCGAGGCGGATAGCCTTTTCGAGTTCAACATTCACGCCTTCAGTTGAACCAGGAACGAAGAGGTTTGCATAGAATTCCTTGCGGAGCTCCTTCATCTTAGCAAGACCAGTCTTCAAACCTTCAGCTGTACGTCCCATACCTACATAATCCCACATGATACGACCGAGTTCCTTGTGGAGAGAGTCAACTGAACGCTTACCCTTGATTGCAAAGAGCTTCTGGATGCGTGCCTTAACAGCATCTTCAGCAGCCTTGAATTCGGGGAGGTCTGTTGAGAAGCGAGGAACTGTAATCTGGTCAGAGAGGTAGTTCTGAATTGTGTAGGGAAGTACGAAGTAACCATCTGCAAGACCCTGCATCAACGCAGATGCACCGAGGCGGTTTGCACCGTGGTCAGAGAAGTTACATTCACCGATTGCGAAGAGACCCTTAACTGAAGTCTGGAGTTCGTAGTCTACCCAGATACCACCCATTGTGTAGTGAACGGCGGGGTAAATCATCATCGGAGTTTCGTAGGGGCTTTCGTCTGTAATTTCTTCGTACATGTCGAAGAGGTTACCGTAACGTGCTTCGATTTCCTTGCGACCGAAATCCTTAATAGCCTGTGAGAAGTCAAGGAATACAGCGAGACCTGTATTGTTTACGCCGAAGCCCTTGTCGCAACGCTCCTTAGCTGCACGTGAAGCAACGTCACGGGGCACGAGGTTACCGAATGCGGGATAGCGACGTTCAAGATAGTAGTCGCGGTCTTCTTCAGGAATATCCTTACCCTGAATCTTACCTTCCTGGAGCTTCTTAGCATCTTCCAACTTCTTTGGAACCCAAATACGACCATCGTTACGGAGTGATTCAGACATAAGTGTGAGCTTAGACTGCTTGTCGCCGTGAACGGGGATACAAGTGGGGTGAATCTGTACGTAAGAGGGGTTAGCGAAGTAAGCACCCTTACGATAGCAAGCCATAGCTGCAGAACAGTTACAACCCATTGCGTTAGTAGAAAGGAAGTATGCATTTCCGTAACCACCAGTACCGATAACTACTGCGTGAGCAGCGAAGCGTTCGATAGCACCTGTTACGAGGTTGCGAGCAATAATACCGCGAGCACGACCGTCAATAATTACAACGTCGAGCATTTCGTAGCGTGTATAGAGTTCTACTGTACCAGCATTTACCTGACACATCAATGCAGAGTAAGCACCGAGGAGGAGCTGCTGACCTGTCTGACCCTTAGCGTAGAAAGTACGGCTTACCTGAGCACCACCGAATGAACGGTTAGCCAACATACCGCCGTATTCACGAGCGAAAGGAACGCCCTGAGCAACACACTGGTCAATGATGCTTGCACTAACTTCAGCCAAACGATAAACGTTAGCTTCGCGAGCACGATAGTCACCACCCTTTACTGTGTCGTAGAACAAACGATAAACAGAGTCACCGTCGTTCTGGTAGTTCTTCGCAGCATTGATACCACCCTGTGCAGCGATAGAGTGCGCACGACGGGGAGAGTCCTGGATGCAGAAGTTCTTTACTTTAAAGCCCATTTCACCGAGTGAAGCAGCAGCACTTGCACCTGCAAGACCTGTACCTACTACGATAACATCGAGCTTACGCTTGTTCTTGGGGTTCACCAACTTCTGATGAGCCTTATAATTGGTCCATTTCTCTGAAACGAGACCTTCGGGAATTTTAGAATCAATTGTAGCCATTGTAAGGAATTGTTTAGTTATAGGCGCCCATCATATATTATACTATGAAGCGCTCAAACTAATTAAAAATTGACTTTAGGCAGAAGTAACCGCCAAGATTAGCAACATGTGCCACAGCAGAGGCTGCGACCGAAGAAACACAATACTACTGCAACGTACATCAAAATGATTATAGTTGAGTAGATGTAAGAGATGTTCTTCCAACGGTTGAACCAAATCTTACCATTCCAACCGAATGTCTGCATTGAACTCCAGAAGCCATGAGTCAAGTGGAACCACAAAGCAGCCAACCACACGAGATAAACCACAGTGTAAACGGGGCAAGAGAATGTCTGCTGAATCCAGTGAACACCATCGGTAGCGAGAGCGTGATTACCAGCAGGAAGCAATTCCTGAAGCATCATGTTGTACCAGAAGTTGTAGAGGTGAAGCCCCATACCAAGCACAACGATTACGCCAAGCACAAACATATTCTGTGAAGCCCATTCTACCTTTGCGGGACGGTCCGTCACAGCATAAGCACTATTACCACGCGCCTTCTTGTTTTGGAGCGTGAGCTTAATTGCGTAGAGGAAGTGAAGCACAACGAGGGCTGCAAGGCCGGCAGTAGCCACCAAAGCATACCAGTTAGCTCCCAACATCTCGCAAATCATGTTGTAACCTTCTGCAGAGAAGATTGCGACTACGTTCATGCATGCATGGAACGTAAGGAACAAAATGAGTGCTACGCCAGTTACTGACATAATCACCTTTCGTCCAATGGATGAATTACATAACCACATAGATGAAGTTAATTGAGTTAAAAAAGTTAGTGAATTAAAATTGTTATGTTTTTTCACACTTAACCTCCACTACCCCAACTTCTTGCAGGAACAAGAGAGAAGTAGCGAGCAGACATACGGGCACAATACACCAATATTATCCATCTGCAAAGGTAATGCACGACGTGCAAAACACAAAATGAAAGAAAGGAAATTTAACATCTTTCTGTAAAATACCGTAGCAAAATAGAAAAATCACATTCAAAACTTTGCCAATCTAAAGGAAAGTCGTAATTTTGCGCTTGCTTTCGAGCACAAACATTTATTCATTCCCAAATTTATTTACATTATGTACTTGGATTCTGTAAAGAAGCAAGAAATCTTTGGACAGTACGGCGCGTCTAACACGGATACTGGTTCTGCTGAAAGCCAGATCGCCTTGTTTTCTTACCGTATTTCCCATTTGACGGAGCACATGCGCGCTAACCGTAAAGATAATACGACCAAACGCGCGCTTGTGAAGTTGGTAGGTAAGCGTCGTGCGCTCCTCAACTACTTGAAGGATCGCGATATCAACCGCTACCGCGCTATCGTGAAGGCTCTCGGCCTCCGCAAGTAATCCAAACTTCTTGCAAAAGCTTACTGGACTATGTCATTACGACATGGTCCAGTTTTTTTTGTAAATTAAGCACTAACCTTTTACCTCTTAATACAAAGTTCATCATGTTTAAACAAGGCACTGCCATCAAAGCACTGCAATCCTCTGTAGAAAGGAATAGAGCACTTTAAAGGAAGGAATCACAACAAAACCATTTTAAGAACACAACAAACGAATGTCCATCCTCACATTATATACCCGGTAGTCAAAATACTTTCTAAGCTCTGCGATGCGCCATACACTTCTGACTCTGCAAACCCCTCATTATCAAAATAAACACCAAGTCATTTACACCACCAATCGGAGCATAGATTTCGTGAATGATAATTTTCAAACAATTCATTTGTGAGATTAGAAAATTGTTTGTTCTTTTGCATCAGAAACCTAAACAACATTAACAACAATTTAAAATTACACGATTATGACTAAGAAATTTATTTGTACAGTATGTGGTTACGTTCATGAAGGTGAAACTGCTCCCGAAAGATGCCCTCAGTGTAAGGTGCCTGCAACAAAGTTTAAGGAAGTAGACGAATCTGCAGGATTGGCTTTTGAAACAGAACACGAACTCGGCGTAGCTAAGGGTTGCGATGAAGAAATGATTAAAGACCTCAACGCACACTTCATGGGCGAATGCACAGAAGTGGGAATGTACCTAGCTATGAGCCGCCAGGCCGACCGCGAAGGTTATCCCGAAATCGCAGAAGCCTTTAAGCGCTACGCTTGGGAAGAAGCAGAACACGCTGCAAAGTTTGCTGAACTTCTCGGCGACGTAGTTTGGGATACCAAGACAAACCTCGAGAAGCGCATGATGGCAGAAAACGGCGCTTGCTCAGACAAGTTCCGCATTGCTCGCAATGCCAAGGCGCAGAACCTCGATGCCATCCACGACACTGTTCACGAAATGGCAAAGGATGAAGCACGCCACGGCAAGGGTTTTGAAGGACTTTACAATCGCTATTTTAAGAAATAAATTGCACTTAGCACTTGAATATTAGGGACGCACGGTTAGTGCGTCCTTTTAAACGAACACAAAAAATGAGTAGCTTCGTACAGCTACTCATTTTTTATTTATAGTTTGTCAATTCGTTTACTTAATCAAATTCTTACCGGTCATCTCTGCGGGTTGTTCGAGACCCATGATGTGAAGAATTGAGGGCGCAACATCGGCGAGGACACCATCTTCTACCTTTGCTTCCTTATTTTCTGTTACGTAAATGAAGGGAACGGGATTGAGTGAGTGCGCAGTGTTGGGCGTGCCGTCGGGGTTGATTTCGTTATCAGCGTTACCATGGTCAGCAATGATAATTGTCTCGTAGCCCACTGCCTTTGCAGCTTCAACAGTTTCTGCTACGCAAGCGTCAACAGCCTTAACAGCCTTTTCAACTGCTTCGTAGATACCAGTGTGACCTACCATGTCACAGTTTGCAAAGTTCACTACAATGAAATCATACTTATCTTCCTTGATAGCAGCAACGAGCTTGTCCTTCACTTCGTAAGCTGACATTTCGGGCTGGAGGTCATAAGTTGCCACCTTGGGAGATGCAACGAGGATACGGTCTTCGCCTTCGTAGGGAGTTTCACCACCACCGTTAAAGAAGAAGGTTACGTGAGCATACTTTTCAGTTTCCGCTGTGTGCAACTGCTTGAGACCCTTGCTTGCGATGTATTCGCCAAGTGTGTTTGTAACATTTTCCTTGGGGAAAAGGATGTGTACATTCTGGAACGAAGCATCGTAGGGAGTCATGCAGTAGAACTGAATGCAAGGAATTGTCTTCATACCTGCTTCGGGCATATCCTGCTGAGAAAGTACGATAGTGAGCTCCTTAGCACGGTCGTTGCGGTAGTTAAAGAAGATAACCACGTCACCTTCCTTGATTGTACCGTCAACATTAGCGTTATTAATAGGAAGAACAAACTCATCGGTCACATCAGCATCGTAACTTTCCTGCATAGCCTGCACCATATCAGTAGCCTGCTTACCCTTGCCTTCTACGAGAAGGTCATAAGCTTCCTTTATACGCTCCCAACGCTTATCGCGGTCCATTGCGTAGAAACGACCTACAATAGAAGCAATTGAAGCGCCGTTAGCGTCGCAAACACCCTGGAGTTGTTCGATAAATCCCTTACCGCTCTTGGGGTCTGTGTCGCGACCGTCCATAAAACAGTGTACGAAAGTCTTGTCCTGTACGCCGTATTCCTTTGCCACTTCGATGAGCTTGAAAAGGTGATCAAGAGAAGAGTGCACACCACCATTAGAAGTGAGGCCCATGAGGTGAAGACCCTTACCATTCTTCTTTGCGTACTCGTAAGCCGATACAACTTCGGGATTTTGAAGGATAGAGCCGTCAGCACAAGCGCGGTTGATTTTCACGAGGTCCTGATAAACGATACGGCCAGCGCCGATGTTCAAGTGGCCTACCTCAGAGTTACCCATCTGACCGTCGGGCAAACCTACGTTTTCGCCAGATGCCTGGAGCTGTGAGTTAGGATAGTTTGCGAAGAGAGAATCCATGTAAGGAGTAGCAGTCTGGAAGATTACGTCACCCTTACCTTGGTTACCAATACCATAACCATCAAGGATCATCAAAAGAGCTTTCTTTGCCATAAATGTATTCTATTTATTAAATGAGTTATTAGTAGGGAGAGGTTAGATTGTCTAGATGCTTTAGAAGTCCTAAATTATCCACAATCTATAGGATATTTAGCGCACTGCAATACACTCAATTTCCACCAAAGCGTTCTTGGGAAGCGTCTTTACGGCTACCGCAGAGCGCGCAGGGCATGTTCTGGGGAAGAATTCGGCATATACGCCGTTCATATCAGCAAAGTCTGCCATGTCAGCGAGGAACACAGTTGTCTTTACAACATTCTCCATTGTCAAACCCACTTCTGCAAGGATGTTCTGCATATTTGTGAGCGACTGACGTGTTAACTCTTTCACACCACCCTGAGCAAATTTGCCCGTAGCGGGATCAATGGGGAGCTGACCGGAAACAAATACGATGCCATTGGCTTCAATAGCCTGGCTGTAGGGACCAATTGCTGCGGGAGCCTTGGTTGTTGCAATTTGAGTCTTCATTATTTTGAAATTGTTGAGGGTTAATATTGGAAGAATTTGTTACTATAGACGCTATGGATATTATAGGGGTATAGATACCATAGGAGTTTTTACTTCAAGAAATCTTCAAAATAGCGTGTGATACGCTCGTGCAAGTGCACCATATCCTTGCCCATCATATTGTGACCTTGTCCAGGATACACGAAATAGTCGGGTTGCGTACCTGCATCTGCTGCCGCACGAAGGAAGGAAAGACTGTGCTGAAGGATACATGTGGGGTCGTTATACCCTACGATGATTTGGAGCCTGCCCTTCAAGTTCTTCGCCTTGTTCAAGAGGTTTGAACCTTCGTAGCCTTCGGGATTTTCCTGGGGAGTATCCATGTAGCGTTCACCATACATCACTTCGTAAAGTTTCCAGTCGATTACGGGACCACCAGCTACACCTACCTTAAACACATCGGGGTATGAGCACATGAGGTTTGTAGTCATAAAACCACCGAACGACCAACCGTGTACACCCAAACGGTCTGCATCAACATAGGGAAGTGACTTCAAGAATTCTACACCCTTCATCTGATCTTCCATTTCAACTACACCAAGACGGCGGTGCGTGCAACTTTCAAACTCAAAACCGCGATACTGTGAACCACGATTGTCGACAACAAAGATGAGGTAGCCCTTCTGCGCCATGTAGATTTCCCAAGGACGCGCAGCGTAGTTCCAACTTTCGTCAACGTTGTGCGCATGAGGCCCTCCGTAAACATAAACCACGGCGGGGTACTTCTTCGTGGGGTCAAAATCTACTGGCTTTACCATGCGGTAGTAAAGGTCTGTGCTATCGTCGGCTGCCTTAATCGTTCCGCAAGAGAACTCGGGCACATTGTAACCTTCCCAAGGTGTCCCCGCCTCATGAAGCGTAATAGCCGAGGGCTTTGTTGTGCTTAAAAGATCAATCTGTCGGTAAACGCCTGGTGCACGCCAAGTATCGCAGAGATAAATTCCGCTTGCCGACAGACGCGCTGAGTGTACACCCTTACCATTATCAAGAAGCGTGCGCTTCTGATTCTTTACATTTACACTATAATAATTGTGGCGGATGGGAAGTGCCTCATTCGACTTATAGATAATGCTCTTCGCCTTTTCATTAAAGCCAAGCACGTCAATAACCTCGAAATTACCCTTCGTGAGTTGCGCCAATTCCTTACCCGTAGTGTCAAAGAGGTAAAGGTGATTGTAACCGTCGCGACGAGATTGGTAAATAAACTTCGTATCATCCCAGGGGAGGAACTCTATTGGCGTCATGGGCTCCACATAACGAGCATTAGTTTCTGTATAAAGCACTTGCTTGCGCGCACCAGTAGTTGCATCGTAAGCAACAAGCTCAGACTTATCCTGAGAACGGGGAACTTCAATCACATATATCGTTTGTTCGTCGGGACTCCAAGCTACATTTGTAAAATATCTGTCAGTGTTATCACCCGTTTGGAGATAAACCGTCTTGTCTGTGGCTGGATTGTATACACCTACCCAAACCTTATGACTTGTCATACCAGCCATGGGATATTTCTCAGGCGCAAGTGTTGCTACACGGGGAGAATTATCCACAAGGGGGAAGTCCGTCACCATTGTTTGGTCCATCTTGTAGAATGCAAGAAGGTTGCCCTTCGGACTCCAGAAAAGACCGTTGTGAATACCAAATTCATCACGGTGCACACTTAATCCATATTGCATTTCACGAGAACCGTCGGTGCTAATCTGAGACACAGAGCCGTCAGCCTTTTGCACAAAGAGATTCCAATCCTTCAAATATGCCACGCACTTACTTGCGCGCGCCACTCCACCTTCAGGGATGCCTGCGGGGAGAGCAAGTGTCCACACGACTTGCTTCTTTGTCCAATCATAGCGAATCAAGGATTTGCCCGTATTGAACTCCGCCACAGTTTCTCCGGCTATAGGGAAACTTGCATTGAGGAGATTGCGCACCTTGCCGTATTTCTCCACATCTAAAGCCGCATTCACATCTGCTTCTGTAAAGAGCACAACCGGTTCTTTCAAGAGTTTTCCCTTGACATTCGCAAGTTGTTTCACTTCCTCTACTTCCAACTGCATGAGATTGTCACCCCACCATGCGGTGTAGAGATTCTTGGGTTGCAAATTCCAATAATTTGAACCGCCCCACATTAAGTCGTCGAGCGTAAACTGCTTGAGTTGTGCCGTCATAAGGGTTGGAAGGAACGCAAGGGCTATAGCCAATGCTCCTTTTATGAAATTGCTAAACATAATAGATTATTTTGTTGACGCTTAATACAAGATTCTCACCTCAAAGTACTCAAGGTGAGGAATAACTACTACTTCTGTCCAAACTTACGCGCGAAAGGCTTTTTAGCGAAAGGTTTCTTGTCACCACCCTTACGGTCGAATGACTTACCTCCCTTATTGAAGGGCTTTTCGCCATGAGATTTGTCAAACTTTCGGGGCGCACGTTTTTCCTGTCCCTCTCCGCTTTCCGCCTCGCGATGACGACGGCGTTCAAGAGCGTCCTGGTTGCGTACAAATTCCTGATGGCGACGTTTAAGAAGTTCGTATGCGGGATCGTAATCGTCGTTACGTTCTACCTGACGGGGACGATCGTTAAAATCTCCACGGTCGCGCTTGAAGCGACGCTTTTCACCCATTTTACGAAGCTCACCCTGCGTCTTCACCTCACCTCCTTCTGCACGGAAATCCTTCATCTTGCCATCGAAAATCACATACTTGCGAAGTTCGCAGTCAAGCGCACCATTGTAAAGAGGAGTCTTAAGTGAGGGACGCATACCAATTTCGCGAAAAAGGTCTTCCTTGTAAGAAATTACATGCGCCTCTCCACCCTTAAAGGCATGTTTAAGGCGTTCGCCGAGAATGCGATACACCTCATAGAGGTCTTCGGGTTTCAAACGCTCACCATAAGGTGGATTTGTAATCATTATTGCTGGGTTCTCGGGTTGTTCAAAATCACGAACGTCACGTTGCTGAATCACAACGAGGTCTGCCACACCTGCATTCTTAGCATTTGCACGCGCTGCCTCAACGGCGCGAAGATTCAAGTCGTAGCCGTAGAACTTATAATCAAACTCACGTTCTTCAGAGTCATCGTTGTAGATTTCATCAAAGAGGTCAGCATCAAAATCCTTCCACTTTTCAAAACCAAACTCTTTGCGGAAGACACCAGGATAAATATTGCGCGCCATAAGTGCGGCTTCGACAAGAAGCGTTCCTGAACCGCAGAATGGATCTACGAAATCGCTCTTCATGTCCCAACCCGAGAGTTTCACAAGTCCAGCTGCGAGCACTTCATTAATGGGAGCCTCAACCGTAGCTACGCGATAGCCACGCAAATGCAGGCTTTCACCAGAAGAGTCCAACGAAAGCGTTGCAACGTCTCCGGCAATGTGCATATTTAAGCGGATGTCGGGATTAGAGATACTGATATTGGGACGATTGCCCGTAGTATCGCGGAAATAATCTACGATGGCATCCTTCACCTTATAAGCTACGAACTTTGAGTGGCGGAACTCATCGGAATAGACCACCGTATCCACGGCAAAGGTAGTATCGTTATCCAAATAATCTGTCCAGTTGATGGCGCGCACTCCATCGTACACTTCCTCAGCACTTGTAGCCTTGAAATGCTTAATGGGTTTGAGGATACGCACTGCCGTACGAAGGCAGAAGTTCGCGCGATACATCATTTCCTGATCGCCCGTAAATGAAACCATACGGCGACCGATTTGCACATTGTCCGCACCGAGCTCTATCAGCTCCTGCGCCAACACTTCTTCGAGACCTTGAAAAGTCTTTGCGATGAGTTCAAATTGCATTGTAAGTAATATCGTAATTTGCGCCTCCCGCCCTATACCGCTGAAACGGCATTCAACGTTCGGCAAACTATTGCTTTTCTCAAGAAGCCATGCGACACAAAAGCGCACACTCCTTACACGTTACAAAATTACAGATTTTTAATGGTACATATCGCATAAAAGCCGCATTCTTTTCCTTTAAGAAACAAGTTTTCGACCTTACCCATGTCTTTTGCAAACTTCACAAGCAGGAAGAATAGAGAAAACACTCCTTGTTCCCCTCTATTAAAGCCCGCAGACATACCATTTTTTAAGGGAATCCGACTGAGGCAAAAATAAAGCACAAAGAATTTAAAAAGAGTCTCAATTAATTCTTATTAAGTCTCAGTTACTAAACAAGAAATAAGGATTATTGGGCTCCAATTATCCCTTAGATAAAATTTTTCTTGATTTTTTAACATAATAATTTTTCGTTTGACAAAATGTGTCCAACTTTATACGTATCTTTGCAGCATCAAACAAGAGGGGAAGAGCATCAAACTCTCAAATTCTCAACTCTTATAACCCCGAGCGACATTGTCGCACTTAATCCGTAACAATTAAATTAAAATCATATACACTATGAAAAACACAGCTACCATTCATCGCAATTACAGTGCTAAGGCATCTTCAGAAATTACATTCCTTACATACCTTGCCGCTTCATACAGCAAACTCTTAAATGAAGATATCACACAACGCAAGTTACTCCACCTTCTCCACGTTCAACTCGCAGGCATCACACTCCCTTTATTAGCGGCGTGGAATATGGGCGCACTCATTATTGGATTGGTTTGGTTTACAAGTGCGCTCTACAACGCAAAGCTAGGGTGGCAAGAAAACAAATAACCTATTCTGCTACATCCTAAATAAACAAACCGCATATCCATACGTTGTCACTCTGTTACTTAACAAAACTGACAACAATGAATATGCGGTTTGTATTATATGTCATTCAAGAAAGTCACACGCTCAGTAGATCAATATAAAATTGAAGAGCATGTTCCAGTTCGCTCAAACAGATATACTCATCTGCGGTATGAGAACGAGACGACTCTCCAGGGCCAAGTTTAAACGAAGGGAATGGCATCAAAGCTTGGTCACTTAAAGTTGGTGACCCATAAGGAACTCCGCCAAGAGCTACACATCTCTGAACAAGGGGATGGTTTTCAGAAATTGAAGAAGAATTCAAGCGTGTGCTTCTTGCTTTTACCTCAGAGCAGAGGTTACTCGTAATTTCTTCCAACACCTCTTGATTGCTATAGCACTCATTAGTACGTACGTCTACAACAAACGTACACGAATCCGGAACTACATTATGTTGCGTCCCCGCACTGACCTGTGTAACACTCATTTTCACTTCCCCCAAGAAAGGAGACACGCGAGCAAACTTGTGATTACGGAGCCACTCTATGTCGGCAATCGCCTTATAAATAGCGTTCACCCCTTCGTTGCGAGCAGCATGTCCTGAAACTCCACGAGCAGTGCAATCAAGCACCATCAGTCCCTTTTCAGCAATGGCGGGATGCATGCCCGTCGGTTCGCCAACAATGGCCACATCAATGTGTGGCAACAAAGGCAATGCGCATTCTATGCCGTTACGTCCAGATACTTCTTCCTCTGCCGAGGCGAGGTAGACAAGATTATAGGGAAGTTGTCCCTCATCCATCTCACATAGGCGCATAAAGGCAAAGAGTAATGCCACAAGTCCCCCACCGCAATCATTCGAACCAAGACCATAGAGGCGGTCTTCCTCAAGTGTGGGTACATGTGGCGAACGTATCCATCCGCTCACGGGTTTCACGGTGTCGAGATGAGCATTGAGCAACACGGTGGAGCGCGTTTCTAAAAACCTCTTGCCTACACACCATATATTATTAGCCTCGCGATGGGGAGCAAGTCCCTTTTCGCGAAGGAAAGATTCAAGGACGTCCGCCTTTTGCGACTCGTCGCGGCTGATAGCGGGGATACTAATGAGAGTAGAAAGGAGCGTATGCATGTTATATCATAAATAGTCTCTGCAAAGATGCGCAAATTGCCTGGAATGTTAAAAAAAATCTTGCATAAACTGCCTGCAGATTGAGAAAAACCTATAACTTTGTCACAAATATCCCGTACACAAGCGCCCAAGCAATAGTTTTTGAGCCGTAGGTGTACCTCCAATCTCACTACCTATGCTGAACAATTCACACTTTGCCACCCTCATCCAAGAGCAAGCCGCTAAGTATGGCGACACTCGCGTTATGTCGTACCGTGATTACGACCTCAACAAATGGATTCCCATCTCGTGGAATACTTTTGCCGAGAAGCAAGTATTGATGTCGCGCGCATTGCTCGCACTCGGCGTAGAAGTGCAAGAGCGTGTGGGAGTGTTCTCTCAGAATAAGCCCGAATGCCTTTTTGTAGACTTCGGGGCATATGCCATTCGTGCCATCACTATTCCTTTCTTTGCTACAAGTAGCACGGCACAAGTGGCATATATGATTAATGACGCCGAAATTCGCTACGTCTTTGTGGGCGAACAACAGCAGTATGACACCATGATGGCGCTAGGCAACTCTTGCCCCACGCTAAAGCAGGTAATCATCTTTGATCCAAAGGTTGTGCGCGCAGAGAGTGACACAACCTCTATCTACTTAGATGAATTCCTCGCCGTAACCGACCCCGCCTTTGATGCAGAACGCGAAAAGCGTCAGAAGGAAGCACAAGCGAAGGATATGGCAAACATTCTTTACACCAGCGGTACTACTGGGCAAAGTAAAGGTGTAATTCTTACTCATGAAATGTACATCGAATGTCTTCGCGTAAATTCGAAGGCAGTTCCCATTCGCGAAGGCGACACCGCAATTAACTTCCTACCCTTTGCTCATGTCTTTGAGCGCGCTTTCTCTTACTGGTGCTTGGCCGAAGGGCTTCACCTTGCAGTCAACTTACGTCCGCTCGACATTCAGAAATCTTTGACTGAAGTTCATCCTAACTGTATGTGCTCTGTGCCTCGTTTCTGGGAGAAGGTATACCAAGGAGTGCTCCAAAAGATGGAGTCGGGTTCATTTATTCAGCGTAAGCTGATTAAGAATGCTATTGAAGTGGGATCAAAATGCTGGTTGGAATACACCTCTAAGTGCTTGCCCATTCCTTGGTTGCTTCGTATGCGCTACAAGTTCTATGACTGCACCATCATTCACTTACTCCGCAAGACTTTAGGTTTGGAAAATGCATACTTCTTCCCCACGGCTGGTGCGGCAGTTTCTCCTGAAGTGGAAACCTTCGTACATGCTGCGGGCTTAAACATGCTTGTGGGTTACGGACTTACGGAATCTACGGCAACAGTTTCTTGCGACGTAATGGGTAAGCCTTTCACTAAAGGCAGTGTAGGACGTTTGGTAGACGGACTCGAATGTAAGTTTGGCGAGAACAATGAGATTCTCTTGCGTGGTAAGACCATTACTCCTGGTTACTATAAGAAGCCAGAAGAAACGGCCGCTGCTATTGACGAAGATGGTTGGTTCCACACGGGTGACGCAGGCTATATGAAAGATGGTGAACTCTATCTAACGGAACGCATTAAGGATTTGTTCAAAACCTCAAATGGCAAGTACATTGCGCCACAGATGATTGAGTCGAAGTTAGTGTTGAACCGCTATAATACTCAGGCAATTATCATAGCGGATCAAAGGAAATTCGTATCGGCTCTTATTGTGCCCGACTACGCACTCTTGCGCCAATATGCCGAAGAGAATGGCCTGAATTGCACCACCAACGAAGAGCTCTGTCAGAATCCCGCCATCCTTTCCATGATTCAGGAAAACATTGATGGCCTGCAACAAGACCTTGCTCCCTATGAAAAGGTAAAGCGCTTCACGCTCTTGCCACGACCTTTCACCATGGAAACGGGAGAACTGACCAACACACTGAAGATTAAGCGTCGCGTCGTTTACGAAAAGTATTCCGACATCATTGATGCCATGTATGCAGAATAAAGCGCGACTTCGCAAAATATGATTACGATTGAACAACTCAAAGAAACCACAGAGCGCGTAGAGGCGCTCAACCGTTACCTCGATATTGACGCTAAGATCATTGAGCACGAGGAAGAATTGCTCCGCACTCAGGACCCAGGATTTTGGGATGACGCCAAGCGTGCAGAGGAGCAAATGAAGAAAGTAAAGGGTCTTGAGAAGTGGATTAAAGGTTACCGAGAGGTAAAAACTTTAGCCGACGAGCTTGCTCTTGCCTTTGACTTCTACAAAGAAGAAATGGTGACGGAGGAAGAAGTAGACGAAGCTTATGCAAATACCCTCCGTGCGTTGGAAGAATTAGAGCTTCGCAATATGCTCCGTCAGGAAGAAGACCCGATGGATTGCGTCTTGAAAATTAATTCTGGCGCAGGCGGAACCGAGAGTCAGGATTGGGCATCCATGTTAATGCGTATGTACATGCGTTATGCCGAAGCCAACGGCTATAAAGTCACGATCGTAAACCTTCAAGACGGCGACGAAGCCGGCATTAAGACTGTTACGATGGAGATTGAGGGCGACTCTGCCTATGGTTACTTGAAGAGCGAAAACGGAGTGCACCGCTTGGTGCGTGTCAGCCCTTACAACGCACAAGGTAAGCGTATGACGAGTTTTGCTTCGGTATTCGTAACCCCCTTAGTTGACGACTCCATTGAGGTATACGTTGATCCTGCCCGCATTAGCTGGGACACGTTCCGATCGGGCGGTGCTGGTGGCCAGAATGTCAATAAGGTGGAAACGGGAGTGCGACTCCGCTACCAATATCAGGACCCTGACACGGGAGAAGAAGAAGAAATCCTCATTGAAAACACAGAAAGTCGCAAACAGCTCGAAAACAGAGAAAATGCTATGCGACTCTTGCGCTCACAACTCTACGACCGCGCTCTGCAAAAGCGTAAGGCTGCACAAGCAAAGATTGAAGCGGGAAAGAAGAAGATTGAGTGGGGCAGCCAAATCCGTAGTTACGTCTTCGACGACCGTCGTGTGAAAGACCATCGTACTGGTTTCCAAACAAGTGATGTCGGCGGAGTGATGGACGGCAAAATCGACGGATTCATCAAGGCTTATCTGATGGAAGAAGGTGGAACTGGAACTGAATAAGTTTATAAAGAATACTACATATATTAATAACCTCAAACCTCATACACTATGTCTAAACAACATCAAGCAAAGAAAGCGGCACGCAAGGCTAAGGAAGAAAAGAAGGCCATGAGAGTGCTCTTCGGAGTGATTGCCGTATTAGTTGCTCTTAGCATCTTGGGACTTGCAACGGCTAGTTTGCTCTAATCCCACTTTCGTGTTAGCACAACAAGTACCTACAGGGAGATAGCGACCATTATGTGGTTGCTATACTCTCTGTTGTCGTTTCCAAATGTTTCCTCTTATAAAGCACCTCTCAAATGGCTTTAGAAATAGAACGAAAATTCCTCGTCACAGGAGAGTTTAAGCACCTTGCAACGGCTCATTCACGCATCATTCAAGGCTATATTAGTAGTCAGAAAGGGAGAACCGTTCGAGTTCGTCTTCGTGACAAGCAAGGGCTTCTGACAATTAAAGGTCCCTCACTTAATGGTGGGCTTTCGCGCTATGAATTTGAGAAGGAAATTACTTTTGATGAAGCCCTTTCGTTGCTCCGCCTTTGCGAACCAGGAGTAATCAACAAGGTTCGTT
Source organism: Alloprevotella sp. (assembly GCA_045657925.1). Lineage (GTDB taxonomy): Bacteria > Bacteroidota > Bacteroidia > Bacteroidales > Bacteroidaceae > Alloprevotella. Next base: position 18,316 of record JAZOUA010000024.1, read on the forward strand.
GGCTTGTTCCCGCGGGAAAGCACATCATTGAAGTTGATGAGTTTTTTGACGAGAACGAAGGACTCATTATGGCCGAGATAGAACTGAGCGAAGAAAGCGAAACCTTTGAGCGACCCGATTTTCTCGGACAAGAAGTTACGGGAGACCGACGCTACTACAATTCATGCCTACGTAGCAACCCCTATAAGTTGTGGACAAATGAGGCGAAAATGCAAGAAGAAGAAAGGTAACTCTATTACTTAGAAAAGAATCTCAAATAGTTTCAATTATAAGTAACTTAATTTCAACTATAAGTAACTCTTTTTTGAGTCAATCTCATTTCGTTTTTCTCCACCCTTAAATTTCTCTTTTTTAGAGGTTTTCCCCTACTAAAATAATCTAATCAATAATTCATAATCTCACTATGAAAAAAATGCTCCTAACGTTTGCCTGTTCCCTTATGGCACTCTTGCCTCTCACAGCGCAAACCACTTTCGTCAACCTTACGCCCAAGGCGAAGTTGATGTCTGTAAAGGAAGGAACCCTTACCTTACCTGAAAATTTCGTGGTAAACACGGCCAACCTTCCTGATAGTTTGAAGGCTGAAGCCACTAAATTTGTTAATGCCATCAACCTTGCCACTCCGCTCAACGCTTCTGTGGCTGACAATGATGCCTCAGCGCTTTTCCAGATGGTGCTCTCTACGGCGTCGCTCGACCCTGAGGGCTACAAACTCATTATCAGCGCAGATGGCGTGAAGGTTGAAGCACAGACAAGTGCGGGATTCTACTACGCCTTCCAGACGGTGAAGAAAATCCTGCCCGCTAATGTCATGGCGGGAGTCAAGGACGAAGCGGTGACAGAGTATGCACTGCCAATTGTGAGCATTAACGACGAACCTCGTTTCGGTTATCGTGGTTTCATGCTCGACGTAGCACGCCACTTCTTCACAGTAGAAGAAGTAAAGCGCATGATTGACGTCATGGCTGTATATAAGATGAACCGCTTCCACTGGCACTTGACCGACGACCAGGGTTGGCGCGTAGAAATCAAGCGTTACCCCAAACTCACTACCGTTGGAGCCACACGCTCAAACTCTTGGACAGTAGACATTAACCATGGCGACTATTGGACTAACGAAGAATACGGTCCTTACTTCTACACACAGGAAGAAATCAAGGATGTTGTAGCCTACGCTAAGGAACGCCACATTGAAATTATCCCTGAAATCGATATGCCTGGTCACTTTGTTGCGGCTATGACGGCATACCCAGAATACAGTTGCTGGCCTGAGGGCGCTCATGCGCTTTGGGTGACGGGCGGTGTCTCTACCGATATTCTCAATGTAGCGAATCCCGAGGCTGTTCAGTTTGCCAAGAACATCTTGGAGGAACTTTGCGAACTCTTCCCGTATCCCCAAGTTCACATTGGCGGAGATGAATGCCCCACTTCAGCATGGGAGGGCAATGCACTCTGTCAGCAACGCTACCGCGAGTTAGGCCTCACCAACTATCGCCAACTCCAGACGCACTTCATCAAAGAAATTGGCGACTTCCTCGCTACGAAGGGCAAGAAAATGGCGGTATGGAATGAATCCATTACTGCCGGTGGTGCGGATTTGGGCATGATGCAGGAAACAGGTGCTACAATCTATTGTTGGACTCCCTGTCAGGCAAGTGCAAAGCAGGCCGCAGAAATGGGACTTCCCAATGTCGTGACTGAATATTACAACGGTTATTACATCAACCGCCGTCAGTGGTCAACAGGTGAACCTACGGGCGCCGGACCTGGAACGGACAACCTTGAAACTGTATATAATTATGTACCCGTTCCCGCGAATACGTCTTCAACTCTCTTGAAATACTACACAGGTGTGCAAGGCACATTCTGGACTGAGCATGTAGCAAATCGTGAGTATCTTGAATATCTTGCTCTTCCGCGCCTCCTTGCTGTAGCAGAAGCAGGTTGGACACAACAGAAGGATAAGAATTTTGAGGATTTCCGTAAGCGCTTCAACGCTGATACTAAGATGCTTGACTATAACGGATATCTTTACGGCAAGCACTATGTTGACTCTAACGATTCGGAAGAGAGTGACGGCAAAGTGATGCCTAAGACTTCAACCGCCGAAGAATCTTATTGGTATCGCATTGTTACGAAGGCAACTGACGCACGTAGTGGTCGCTGTTGGGAACTTCTTTCTGAAACATCACCTCTCATTTCTGAACATAGCGGAAAGAATGCTGCCGCAGGCAGAGTGTGGACCAACGCTCAGGCTTCTGAGGGCGCCGCTAACTATGATTATCAGCAGTGGTGCTTTGAACAGAGCGCGGATCACCCTGGTCGTTACGCTCTTGTGTGTAAGGCACAGCCCGAAGGTTCACTCAATCCCACTCCTACAGCACAGAATAATAGCGGACGTTGGAACTATGATGCTTCAACCAAGCACTATTCTTTCGTAATCGGTGATGGTGGTTACGGAACTTCAGGTGCGAACTACTATTACACGGTTCGTAGCGAAAATATCAGTGGTTGGTACCTCAATGCCTCAATGGCAGGACAGGGTATGGCTGTTAATCTTTGGACAAACGCCGCTGACGGTAGCGGAGGTCACTGGGAATTCCAGCCCCTCTTCGAACTTGATGAAGCACCTGCGACCCAAGGTTTTGAATGGTTGAAGGAAGGTAGCACATACGCTTTCCGCAATGCCGTGAAAGAAGGTATCTCGCTTGCAGATAACAAAAAGGCGACTTCACTCACCTATGCCGAAGGCCGATGGGCGAATGACGCGTGGGAAGTAGTCAAGTCGGTCATCAATGCTGACTCTACGCAAACCGTACATCTCAAGAATGTTGGCACCAATCGCTACATTGCTGCTCCAGCATCCAGCTCTACGGCGCGCATTGGCCAAATTGTAGGTATTGGTACGACAGCAACGGACGTTGTTATCTCTCTTAATCCCGAGGGTGACTTTACCCTTATGGCGGGAGGCAAGAACTTCTATCCCGTAAGCACAACTTCTTCTGCCTATGCGGGAGCTGTGAGTGCGGGTAATCCTGATAATGGTACAGGCCTCGCAATCCGTCCGCAGGGCGCGGCTTGGACTATTGAAGAAGTCAAAGTTGTGAGCTACGCTTGCGAAGACGAGCAGGGTAATAACTTAGGAACGTTTACTTGTAGCGAACCTATTGGTGACGATAACTTTACACCCGTTCTTCCTGAAATTAAGAACCACACGTATGTAAGTTACGATGCTGAGCGCAACGTATATATCTACAAGCGTGAATGTTATAGCGTCACTCTTCGCTCAGTTGACACTTACGGAGGTATCATTAGCGAAACGGAAGTGCCCTATGGTGTAGGCGAAGTTGCAACCCTTACGCCCGAAGACCATGATTACTTCACATATGAATCAACATCGCTCGAAAGCAATACGTTTACTCCCACATCTGACACACTTGTCATTCACACCTACTCAACTGATGCGTGGAGTGGCGTAAAGGCGGTGGCAGGAGTGGTAAACAAGCTCGAAGATGGCCGTTCTTACCTCATCTACGATACATCTCCCAACGCCACTGAGCGTATTGGTTTCCGCAATGTTGCTCCCTCGAATCTCCGTGTGGTTCGCGCCAATTCGGCAGACGACCAAACGCCTTACTATACATGGACCTTTGAGGGCAGTGGTAAGAAGTTTAAGGTGAAGAACGAATATACGGGCCTCTACATCCCCAAGTTGACGCAGAGTGGCCAAATCATTTTGGGCAAGGCGGGTGATACATTTACCTTTACGCTTAACTCGGACGGCGAGACCTGGAAGGTAATGGGTACGAACTCTCAGTATTGGGACGGCGTGGCTGACGGTTTCACCGGTTGGCACACTTATGGTCACCCCTACAAGTTCTTCGAATACTACGTTCAGCCTTACTTCACCGTTACCGTTGAATTCGTAACAGCCGACGGCACCGCCGTTTCACCCGCTCAAGCTAAGTTGGTAAAGGCAGGCGAAAGCGTAACGCTCGTGCTCCCCGAAGTAGAAGGACATGCCGTTAAGACCATTGAAAATCGCGAAGCGATGGATCAGGTAGGTGCTCACGCAACGGTGAAAGTCATCTATGAAGACGTAACCGGCATTGAAGCTGTGCCCAATCTCACTCCCGAGAGCAACGCTATCTATGACCTCAGCGGACGTCGCGTTAAGGTAGCAGCAAAGGGCATTTATATTATTGGAGGCAAGAAGGTTGTGAAGTAATTTCACTTAGGCATGAAAGACAAAATTTCTCCATTAATGCCTAATCCTTTTTGCTAAAAACTAAGTCTGACTTATTTCAAATTCTTTGAGAGTTAGTTTGAAATAAGTCAGACTTAGTTTTTTGTACACCCCATTTTCCTCCCCTCCCCCCCCTACTAAGGGCGCTTTATGCCTGAAAAGCCTAATAAAATTAAAATAAGTTGCGTTTTATTTTGCCAACCCAAATTAAATAACTTTATTTGCGGTTCATTAGCGCTTGATGCGCTATAATTTATTAGTGTGTGGAGCGTTCGTCGCTCATTGTTCCGAGTTCCCTTCGGGGTTCTCTAATTGCTCATCAAAGCCATATTCACAATTATGGAAGAAATTTTGGATCCTGAAGTAGTAGAATTACAGGAGGTTGCCCAAGTGGCAGAAGTTGAAGTTGCACCCGCAACAGTTGAAGTCGTAGAGGCTCCCGCAGCCGAAAAAGAAACGAAGAAGGCACAGCCCGCGACAAAGCAGGAAGTCATTGCCCGCCTTAAGGAAATCGCCCTTGACGCCAGCAATGCCGAACGCGCAGAAATCGATTTGCTGAAGCAGATTTATTACAAGATTCACAACGCGGAAGCTGCGGCTGCTCGCGAGGAATATATCAATAATGGAGGACTCCCCGAGGACTTCATGCCCGCACCCGACAACAGCGAGGCTGAACTCAAAGTGCAGTTGAACATCATCAAGGAAGCTCGCCAGCGTGCAGCAGAGGCTCTTGAGGCTGAAAAGCAGAACAACCTTGAAAAGAAGCTCGCGATTATTGATCGCATCAAGGAACTCGTTGCTTCACCTGAGGATGCAGACAAGCACTATGAGGAATTTAAAAACCTACAATCGGATTGGAAGGACGTAAAGACCGTTCCCGCAGAGCGTGCTACCGAACTTTGGAAAAACTATCAGCTCTACGTTGAACAATACTACGACTTGCTCCGCTTGAACCACGAAATGCGTGCATACGATTTCAAGAAGAACCTTGAAATCAAGACTGCGCTTTGCGAAGCTGCTGAAAAACTCGTTGAATTAGACGACGTTATCAGCGCCTTCCACCAACTCCAGAAACTCCATCAGGATTTCCGCGAAACAGGTCCTGTAGAACGCGACCTCCGCGAACAAGTGTGGACACGCTTTAAGGATGCGTCAACCGCTATCAACAAGCGCCATCAGGCTCACTTCGAAGAACTTAAGGCACAAGAAGAAGCGAACCTCGCACGTAAGACTGAGCTCTGCGAAAAGGTAGAGGCTATCAACATCAGCGCCATCTCATCATTCAACGAATGGGAAGAACTCACGAAGGAAGTGATTGCAATGCAAAACGAATGGAAGACTATTGGCTTTACACCCAAGAAAATCAACAGCATGATTTTCGAACGCTTCCGTACAGCTTGCGACCGTTTCTTCCAGTCAAAGACAGAGCATTTCCGCGGTGTGCGTGATTCATATGCAAGCAACCTTGCGGCGAAGACTGCACTTTGCGAAAAGGCTGAAGCTCTTAAGGACGACACAGATTGGGCGAAGACAACAAACATCTTTGTTGAACTTCAAAAGGAATGGAAGACTATTGGTCCTGCTCCCCATAAGAGTTCTGAGGCAATTTGGAAGCGCTTTAACGATGCGTGCAACTACTTCTTCGAACAGAAGAGCAAGTCAAACGTAAGCGTTCGCCAGGAAGAAAATGAGAACCTTGCGAAGAAGAATGCTATCATCGAAAAGCTTGAAGCACTCCTCGCTGAAGGTTCTACTGACATCCAAGCGGTCAAGAACCTCCAGGCAGAATGGAATAGCGTGGGGCACGTACCCTTCCGCAAGAAGGACAAGGTATTCAAGCACTATCGTGAAGTGTGTGATAAACTCTACGACGGCTTCCACGCTACTGCAGGAAAGCGCAACCTTGAAAACTTCAAGAAGAGTGTCGCAGACAAGGGAGGTAACGACCTTTCACGCGAACGCCAACGCTTGCAGCGCGATATAGAATTGAAGAAAAGCGAAATCCAAAACTATGAAACAAACCTCACTTTCTTCAATTCTAAATCAAAGTCTGGCAACTCTCTCGTTGAGGACATTCTTAAGAAGATTGAGCGCTTGAAGGCCGACCTCGTACTCCTCAACGAAAAGCTCGTTGCGGTAAACGAACAATTGAAAAAGTAATCAAGACGCGTTCTTTTTGACGTCCGTCTGAACAATCATAATGTGGAGACAAGCACTAAAGTTTGCCTCCACATTTTTTATATCGGCCTATTAATAAATCTTAAAACATTAGGGAGAAGTCTGACAAAGATACTTGTTGGCACAGAATGTGCAAGAGTAAGAGTAAGAACCAAATTCAAGAAACGATATGATGTATTTATTGCTCTTTGGCGGTGTCGCCTTAATCAGTTTTTTAGTTCAGCAGAACTTGCAGAGTAAGTTTAAGAAGTACGCAAAAGTTCCTTTATCGGGAGGTATGACAGGCCGTGAGGTAGCTGAGAAGATGTTACACGACCATGGTATTTACAATGTCAAAGTAGTCAGCACAGAAGGGCAACTTACGGACCACTACAACCCAACAACAAAAACCGTAAACTTGTCGGAATCCGTGTACAACGAACGTAGCGTTGCGGCAGCGGCCGTCGCGGCTCACGAATGCGGACATGCCGTACAGCATGCCGTACAATACGGTCCCTTACGTCTGCGTTCGGCCCTCGTTCCTGTAGTTAGCTTTGCCAGCAGTTGGGTACAGTGGATATTGTTAGCCGGAATTCTTCTCGTAGAAGTTTACCCCTCACTCTTACTTTTGGGTATCATCCTCTTTGCCAGCACTACGGTGTTCTCCTTCGTAACCCTCCCCGTTGAGGTTGACGCAAGCCGCCGCGCGACAGCTTGGTTACAGCGTGCAGGAGTGACAACACAATACGATCATAGCATGGCTGTCGATGCACTTCACAGTGCCGCTTACACTTATGTCGCTGCAGCGCTCGGTTCGTTAGCAACATTGGTGTACTATGTAATGATATTCCTCGGAAGAAGGAATTAAGCAGAAAAAGAGAAAAGAGAATAAGTAGGCACATTGATTTCAGCATGGCCATTTCTCTTTTCTCTTTTATTTTATTCTAATTTCCTCTCAGAAATAGCAAGTCTAATTGCTATTTTCCCTCTGATTAGAAAAAAAACATACCAAAAGTTAATTGTTCTTAAGATATTATGTGTATATGATAGGGGAATTCCGTATTTTTGCATATGGTATTAGGATAGAAAATTACTAACTTTAATATTTTTAAATTATGAAATTATCTAATTGTGTAGATTCATTCGACGGCTTCATTTGGAAGCGCGAAATCAATGTGCGTGACTTCATTCAGCACAATTATACTCCCTACGAAGGAGACGAAAGCTTCCTCGCAGGTCCCACTGAACGCACACTCAAGATTTGGGCACAGCTCAGCGAAATGTTTAAGGTGGAACGCGAAAAGGGTGTTTACGATGCTGAAACGAAGTTGCCCCAAAGCATCGACACTTACGGTGCTGGTTATATTGACAAGGAAAACGAAGTTATCGTAGGTCTCCAAACAGATGCTCCCTTGAAGCGCGGTATCTTCCCCAAGGGTGGTATCCGTATGGTAGAAAGCGCTCTTAAGGCTTACGGCTATGAACTTGACCCCGAAACTAAGCACATCTTTACTCGTTACCGCAAAACTCACAACGAAGGTGTGTTCTCAGCTTACACAGCAGACATCCGCGCTGCACGTCACTCTCACGTAATTACTGGTTTGCCCGATGCTTATGGTCGTGGTCGTATCATCGGTGACTATCGTCGTGTTGCGCTTTATGGTGTAAACAATCTCATTGAAGAAAAGAAGCGCTTCCTCGAACGCCTCGAAATTCAGGAAATGACTGAAGAGTGCATCCAGAAGCGTGAAGAAACAACTGAACAGATTAACGCACTCAAGGCATTCGTTACAATGTGTCAGGCTTACGGATTCGACGTAACTCGCCCCGCACAGGATGCTCGCGAAGCAGTTCAGTTTGTGTACTTTGCTTACCTCGCAGCTGTTAAGGACCAGGATGGTGCTGCAATGTCACTCGGCCGTGTTTCTACATTCCTTGACATCTTCATTGAAAAGGATCTTAAGGATGGTAAGCTCACTGAAGAAGAAGCACAGGAACTCATCGACCAACTCATCATCAAGCTCCGTATTGTTCGCTTCCTCCGCACTCCTGAATACAACGACCTCTTCTCAGGCGACCCTGTTTGGGTAACAGAATCAATCGGTGGTATGGGTAGCGACGGTCGCACTTTGGTTACAAAGACTAGCTTCCGTTTCCTCCACACTCTTCAGAACCTCGGTCCTGCTCCCGAACCCAACCTCACTGTACTTTGGGCTGACAAACTTCCCGAAGCTTGGAAGAAGTACTGCGCTAAGATGTCAATTCAGACAAGTGCTATCCAGTACGAAAACGATGACCTCATGCGTCCCGACTACGGTGATGACTACGGTATCGCTTGTTGCGTAAGCCCCATGAAGATTGGTAAGCAGATGCAGTTCTTCGGCGCTCGTGCAAACCTCGCTAAGTGCTTGCTCTACGCTATCAATGGTGGTCGCGACGAAGTTTCTGGTCACCAGATTTCTCCCGAATTTGCTCCTATCACTGGCGATTACCTCGAATACGAAGAAGTGATGCGCAAGTTCGAACAGATGATGCGTTGGTTGGCTAAGGTGTATGTGAATGCGCTTAAGATTATTCACTACATGCACGACAAGTACAACTACGAAGCATTTGAACTCGCTCTCCACGATGGTGACGTAGAACGCACTCGTGCTACAGGTATAGCAGGTCTCTCTATCGTAACTGACTCTCTCGCTGCGATCAAGTTCGGTAAGGTTCGCATCATCCGCGACGAACGTGGTTTGGCAGTTGGTTTCGAAAACGAAGGTGAATACGTACCTTACGGTAACAACGATGCTCAGACAGACGCTATTGCTCTCATGGTAACTGAAAAGTTCATGGAATTCATGCGTCAGCACGAAACTTACCGCAATGCGAAGCCCACTCAGTCTGTCCTCACTATCACTTCTAACGTTGTGTATGGTAAGAATACTGGTGCAACTCCCGACGGTCGTCCCGCAGGTGTTCCCTTCGCTCCCGGTGCTAACCCCATGAACGGACGCGACACTAAGGGCGCAGTTGCAGCTCTCGCTTCAGTTGCTAAGCTTCCCTTCCAGCACTCACAAGACGGTATCTCTTATACTTTCGCAATTTCTCCCGCAACTCTCGGTAAGACTAAGGAAGTACAGGTTGAAAACCTCGTGAACCTCATGGATGGTTACTTCACTCCCGATGGTGGTCACCACCTCAACGTTAACGTATTCGACCGCGAACTTCTCGTTGACGCTATGGAACACCCCGAAAAGTACCCACAGCTCACAATCCGTGTCAGCGGTTATGCCGTTAACTTCGTGAAGTTGACTCGCGAACAGCAGCTTGACGTACTTTCACGTACAATCAACCACTCTCTCTAATCCTTTAGAGTATAGCATACGAAAAGGCTTGCCAATTGGCAAGCCTTTTTTATTGGTATATAAGGATTTTGTATAAGATGCGCCCCACTCTATCTGAATCAAGAGAGGCGCCATTCTATATGCTGTAAACAATGTCTCACTTAGAAAAAACTAAGTCTGACTTAATTTGAATTAAGTCAGACTTAGGAAAAATTATCCGTGAGTTAGTATTTGCTACTTGCGGAGTGACTCGCGGTGAGGGTGAGTATAAAAGGAGAAGTTCGTTTATTCTACCCCCAAATATCCTTGCTCACGCAATTGAGTGACCATCTCCTTAAGTTCTTCATACCAGGCTTCACCGAAACGCTTAATAAGGGGATTCCTCAAAAACTTCCAAATGGGAAGATTGAGAGCCTGGCCCTTCTTTACAGCATCACGGCAAACGGTCCAGCGATTGTAATTCAAGGCTATGGTACCGTCGGAAAGCGTTGTTTCACGAATGGGATAGAGATAGCAGGATATGGGTTTACACCATGTAGTTTTGCCAGCACGGAAAGCCTTTTCACAAGCACAGAGACAAGTCCCATCGTCACTATAGCAGGTAAAGCAGCAATCGCGTCCATCAACAATGCTAGTAACCAAGTCGCCATCGCGATCACGATAAGCCACGCCTTGCGCCTCTAGCACTTTGAGCGCCTTAGGATCAAGATCGTCAACAATGTGTTCCACTACATTCTCAAGCTCTGCTATTTCCTCAAGCGTAACAGGGGCTCCGGCCTCTCCTTCTACGCAACAAATGCCCTTGCAGGCCTCAAGGTCGCAACAGAACTTCTCAGTGATAATATCAGAAGAAAGTAGGACATCACCTACTTGAAGTATAGGAGGGAGCGGATATCTCATAATTTTCTTTAAGCAATTGAAGTGCGCGTTTCACGATATCATCGCGCTCGTTTATAATACGCAAATATTCATTTCTATCCCAGAGATCGTAGGCCACAAGCGCCTTAAGTGTGAATGCCAATTGGTCAAGAGTCGCCTTCTTGTCCTCTTCATCCTTCGGACGTATTTCTTTTTCTGCAGCCTTCTTAAGAATCGTGTTCAAGAGCGACTCAGGAACAGAATATTGCTTATAAAAATCCTCAAATGTAGGATAGCTCTTTGCCAACTTCTTTCGTTGTTCGTTTGTATACCTTAACGACTCGTTGACAATGAGATTGGCACGGCTGATTTTGCGATAAGTATCGGTATATTGCGCAGTATCGAACGGCACAAATACGTCTGGCATAATTCCTCCTCCGCCATAAACCGTACGCCCCTTAACCAGCGTCTTATAGACCTTCGTTGAATCCAAATGTATGCTATCTAAGCATGTAAGCTCCCCATGCTTGTAGCGCTGATCTATATCATCACGATACTCATCCTTCTTACCCTTTTCGTAAGGCTTCTGAATGCAACGTCCAGAAGGGGTATAGTAATGAGAAACCGTAAGACGGATCATCGAACCATCCTCTAATTCAATGGGGCGTTGCACCAACCCCTTACCAAACGTTCTACGCCCTACGATAAGTGCGCGATCATGGTCTTGGAGCGCTCCACTGACGATTTCAGCAGCCGAAGCCGAGTATTCATCAACCAATACGATGACACGTCCCTCCTTAAAGAGTCCGCCACTTGATGCTTTAAACTTCTGGCTCGGCATTACGCGACCATCAGTATAAACAACAAGTGAGCCATGTAGCAAAAATTCCGAAGCAACCTCAGCTGCCGCCCCCAAATATCCGCCTCCATTCATCTTAAGGTCGAAAATAAGGTCTTTCATACCCTTATCCTTCAATTCTTCAATCTTCGCCTTCACCTCAGCACCTGAAGTCGAACCAAAACGTTCCAAAAGGATATAACCAACTCCAGGTGCAATCATATAAGCAGCATCAACCGTGTTAAGAGGTATCTTGTCGCGAACAACATCAAAGTAAAGCGTATCAGTAACGCCCGTTCTCACAATTTTCAAACGAGCTATCGTGCCCTTAGGTCCGCGAAGCTTCTTCATAATATCATCCTGAGGCATCTTCACTCCGGCAATCACTTCACCATTTACTCCTACAATGCGGTCACCTGCCAAAACACCGACCTTTTCACTGGGACCCTTAGGAGTGGGACGCGAAACGATGAGCGTATCCTCCAGAATACGGAATTGCACTCCGATTCCCTCGAAATTTCCCTCAAGAGGCTCGTTCAACTTTTTCGTTTCCTCAGGGTTAGAATACTGAGAATGGGGGTCTAACTTCTCCAACATCCCAACAATAGCGTCTTCCGTTAATTTCTTTGTATCCACAGAATCCACATATAGGTTTGTTATCATCAAATGAGCCTGTTGCAACTTTCGCAATTGCATCACATCTATGATTTCTTGAGCAGAAACAAAAAGTGTTCCTAACAGAAATAAGCTGAAAAATAGAATTTTCTTCATCAAAAGGTGTTTATTGTGGCATAAAGAAGCAGTAATCACTAATGCTCCTCTATTTACACATCATTCATTACTTTTTCTTCGGCAAAAACTCCGTAACATCCTTGCCAAAACGGAGTAATTCGCGCACAACACTTGACGAGATGCTCATATATTGAGGTTCTGTAAAGAGGAGTACGGTTTCCACCCCTGAGAGTCTCTCATTCATCGCTGCAATATCACGTTCGTATTCAAAGTCCTTCACCGAACGGATACCACGAAGGATGAAGCTTGCCCCCTCACGCTTTGCGAGGTCAACGGTCAAGTCATCGTAAGCCACAACCTTAATACGTGGCTCATTAGCATAAATCTCTTGGATATTGCGTACGCGCTGCTCGTTTGTATAAAGCGTACGTTTATTATCGTTCACCCCAACACCAATGACAATTCGGTCAAAAAGCGGGAGTCCACGCTCTACGATACTAGCGTGTCCCACAGTAAAGGGGTCAAATGTTCCGGGGAAAATTGCTGTTTTCAAAGTTTAATCTATTCGTTATTAAGATAGTTCCTCCTCTGCCAAATCTTCTTCAACCACAAGGTTGTCAATGATAAAGTTTTGGCGTTCCATAGTATTCTTACCCATGTAGTATTCAAGGAGTTCCTTAACCTTGTCGCTCTTATGGAGCGTCACGGGTTCAAGACGCATTTCTGGACCAATGAAGTGTACAAATTCATCAGGAGAAATCTCACCCAATCCCTTGAATCGCGTAATTTCTGGATTAGGACTGAGGCGCTCGATGGCGGCAATTCGTTCTTCTTCCGAGTAACAATACACGGTTTCATATTCTGCGCGGTCGCTACTCTTCGCTTTCTTAAGCACTGCTGCTCCTGCGCTTTGGTCGTTCACGCTCTTGGCCTGTTCTGTCTTCTTTTCCTTACGTTTCTTGTTGCGTACACGGAAGAGTGGCGTTTGCAAAATGTATACGTGCCCTTTCTTTATCAAATCGGGGAAAAACTGAAGGAAGAAGGTCATCATCAATAGGCGAATGTGCATACCGTCTACGTCGGCATCGGTTGCAATAATCACCTTGTTGTAACGCAAGCCGTCAAGGCCATCCTCAATATTGAGTGCAGCTTGAAGGAGATTGAATTCTTCATTTTCATAAACCACCTTCTTTGTCAAACCGAAGCAGTTCAAGGGTTTACCTCGGAGTGAGAAGACCGCTTGAAGGTTTACGTCACGACACTTTGTAATACTTCCGCTCGCAGAATTACCTTCAGTTATGAAGAGTGCGCTATCCAAACGTGGGTCGTTCACATCCTCCTCACCCTTTCTTGTTTTGGGAGGCGCGTCATTCAAGTGAATGCGACAATCGCGCAACTTACGGTTGTGAAGATTCGCTTTCTTCGCACGCTCACGGGCTAATTTCGTAACACCTGCAATGGCCTTGCGCTCCTTTTCGCTATCCACAATCTTCTGTTGCAGGACTTCGGCAACATCAAGGTGTTTGTGGAGATAGTTGTCCACATTTTCCTTGATAAAGTCACCTACAAACTTATTGACACTCACACCCGAAAGGGGGAATGGGTTCCCCTTGGCGTCTTTGTCGGGAGCCATCACGAGGGAACCGAGTTTGATTTTCGTCTGACTCTCAAAGAGTGGTTCAATAACGCGTACGGCAATAGCAGCTACAAGCCCATTGCGCACGTCTTGCACATCATAGCTCTTGCCGTAGTATTCCTTGATGGTGCGTGCAATATGTTCTTTAAAGGCACTTTGATGCGTACCACCTTGTGTCGTATGCTGACCGTTGACGTAGGAATAATACTCCTCACCATACTGTGCCGTATGCGTAAATGCGATATCAATTCCCTCGCCCTTAATATGAACAATAGGATAAAGCGCGGGAGCAGTAAGGTTGTCCGTCAAAAGGTCCTCCAAACCATTTCGGCTTACGATTCTGCGTCCATTGTAGAATATCGCGAGTCCTGTATTGAGGTACGTATAGTTACGGAGCATGAACTCTACGAACTCTCCATGGAAACGGTAGTGCTTAAAGAGCGTGGGGTCAGGAGCGAAGAAGATATAAGTACCATTTTCCTCTTCTGTATCTGCATAGACATCATTCACCAGCACTCCACGTTCAAAGGTTGCCTCATGCATCTTACCATCACGTACTGAGCGTGCTACAAAACGTTCACTCAATGCATTCACAGCCTTCAAACCTACCCCATTAAGACCTACTGAAGCTGTAAAAACCGAGGTATCATACTTACCCCCCGTATTCAATTGCGAAACAGCAGGAATAAGACTGCCCAAAGGTATGCCTCGACCGTAGTCGCGAATAGCACATGTCGCATCATCTACGATATCCACCTCAATACGTTTACCGAAGCCTTCATTAAACTCGTCAATTGAATTGTCAATCGTTTCCTTTAGCAATACATATATACCATCCTCGGCATGAGATCCGTCGCCCAAACGACCAATATACATACCGGGGCGCATACGAATGTGATCCGTATCATCAAGATGGCGTATTTTACTTTCGTCGTAATTAACGGTGGGAGTTATTGGGGTTTCCATAGGGAAAGGTGAGTTGAGATAGGAGGGTTGAGAAATTCTATATTTTCCGAGTCACCGGAAGTCTCTATAATCCGGGAAATTCAAGGATTAGAATTAAACAATCGACTTCTTGAAGCAACGACGGCGCTTATGTTCCTCCGTACGGAAGTACTGCCACTGGCTTGCAACCTTTTCGTTTTCTTCAAGTTGCGGATTGGATTCTGCATATTCAAAGCCCATCTGTTGATAGATAGGAATGAGGTCGGTGAAGAGAGGCGCATTAACGCCCTTGCTTTGATAATCGGGGCGGACGGCAACGAGCAAAAGGTCGAGCACATGGGACTTCTTCCAAAGAAGGGCCTTCATAAGGTGCCACCAACCGAAGGGGAAGAACTTACCCTTAGCCTTACGTAATGCTTCTGAAATTGAGGGCATTGAAACGCCAACAGCAATTATTTCGCCCGCTTCGTTCTCAATAATTGTCACCATGCGAAGGTCAAGAACGGGCACATACATCTTAACGTATGTATCGATTTGGCGTTCTGAAAGTTTCGTAAAGCCAAAGAGGGGTGTGTAAGCTTCGTTGATGAGGCGGAAAATCTCATGTACAGCGCCCGAACGCATCACTTCCCACTTGCTCTTAAACTTACGCACGCGCAAACCGTACTTCTTCAACACGATATCCGAAATGCGCTTGTGCTTCTCAGGCACTTCCTCGGGAATGTAAATCTTACGTTCCACCCAGTCAGCCGCCTTTTCCATTCCCCAACGCTCAACGTGCTGAGGATAGTAGTCGTAGTTATAGATTGTCGCCATCGTTGAGAGCTGGTCAAAGCCTTCGATGAGCATACCTTCCGGATCGAGGTCAGTAAATCCGAGCGGGCCTTCAATATCAGTCATGCCACGCTCCAAGCCCCACTCCTTAACGGTATTCAAAAGGGCACTACTCACTTCATAATCATCAATGAAGTCAATCCATCCGAAGCGCACCACCTTCTGATTCCAGGTTTCATTCGCACGTCGGTTGATGATTGCCGCAATACGCCCTACGAGCACACCATCTCGGTAAGCCAGGAAGTAATCTGCTTCACAGAACTCAAAGGCAGGATTCTTACGACGATCAAGTGTACAAACCATGTCCATATACAATTCAGGAACATGATACGCACAGTCTTTATACATTTCATAATTAAAGCGAATGAAGGTCTTTAAGTCTGCCCCAGTCGCCACTTTCTTTATTTCAAGAGCCATAAAGGTTTAATTTTCACTACAACTTACAAAGGTATAAAAAAATACGGATATAAAACCTTTAACCCTTATAAATCACCACCTCAAAAGCCCATGTACACAAACATTTCTGAAGGGCATCACAGAGAAACACTTTTACGAATTCTTAAGAGTGAGTTAGGAAAAACTAATAGTGAGTTAATTTTAACTAAGTCTCAATTAGTTTTTACCCAAAGTGAAGGCCTAAAAACCTGAAGTCATAAATAATGAATTAAAGGCTTATAACCCTAAATTTACACACAAGAAAAGTCCCTCGCAATACTACGATTACAAGGGACTTTTCTACTATTTACGTTGTTCCTCCATTATGTCAGCAATGTGACTGCGGAGGGAATCGACTACAGCCTTTTCCAAGAGTGTCATATGGTCTTTCGCATGCGAATTACGCCACTCTTCAAGCGTGTAAGACTTGTCAAGGAGAACGTCATACATCTGAAACAAAGGAACCTCAAAAGGAGGCATTTCAGGAAAAACAGGTTTTTCCACTTGAACCACCTCAACGGTTGCTACTCCAGATTGAAGCATTCCGATTTGTTCAGCAGCTGCACGTGAGAGGTCAACAACACGGCCTTTAACAAAAGGACCACGGTCATTCACTCTAACGATGACTTCCTTGCCATTCTTCTGGTTTTTCACTTTAAGGTAAGTGCCAAAGGGCAGTGTGCGGTGTGCACAGGTGAGACTGTCTTGGTTAAAAAATTCACCACTACTTGTGCGTCTCCCATGAAATTTGTTGGCATAATAACTTGCTTTACCTTGAGCTTCATAGTTCCTCTTAGCAGAAGCAGAAATTGTGCCAATCAGCAGGAGGGAAAGTATGAGTCCTGCTTTAAGGATTGTTTTTAGCATTCGATTAAATTTGCCACAAAGGCAGGTTCGCAAGCGAAACTGAGCGTCAGAGGAGCCTCGGAGGAAAACTTAAACAACCACCCCATTCGTTTTAAGTCATCTAATAACAACATTTGTTACCATCAGAATTCCTCAAGAATCTCCAGCACGTACGACAGGTAACAGATGATGTAAAACATCTAAAGAAAGCGACTAAAGCACCTTCATCTATCACCCCTCTGTGAGGTTAACGGGTGCAAAGTTACGACTTTCAAGAAGTGCGGACAAAAAAAGTATGCTCATAATGAGGATTTTGGACTTTATGCTACTTATAAGAAGACGGTTTGCGGAGTAGAGATAGCAAATAAAGGCAGAAAAAGGTGTAGGGAGAGATATCTTTGAGGTTTTAGCCTCTGAATAACACTCTACCCATGCTTATTGAAGGAGTGCACCATCACAAATAAAAAAATCCACCCGAAAATCGGATGGATTTTATAATGAAGGAATATTGATTATTCTTCTGTAGCTTCCTTAGGAACTGTAACTTCAAGACCATAGCCAAATACTACAATACCGAAGCTTGTTTCACCACTGAATGAACCATTGTAGTCAGCTGTGCTTACGATGTAAACATAAGCTTCACCCCAATAATCCATAGGCAATTCAAACTTCATGGGTTCCTTAGATGAAGTCTCCTGGTTAGTAGCATAGAGTTCCTGTGCCTTACCAGAGCCCTTAGAAGAACCGATCTTAACTGCATTCTGAAGGTCAGCTGCTGTTTCAATAGGATTGTGAGAAACGTAAACGTCGAAGTGACCGGGATAAGTAGTTTCACCGAAGTACATTTCGATCATTGTAGCGTCAAACCAAACCTTTGGGAAATACATTCCAGTGAAGTCCATCTTGAAACCAGCTGCGTTCATTACGCCATAAGTTGCGAGAGAACCAGAAAGCGTGTTGAACAACTTCACGGGATCAAACACTGTAGAAGCAACACCATAAAACTCTTGACCATAGAGTGCAGCCATGTTTACAGTTGTGAAACCTGCAGCAGAAGAGTGAGTTGCGCCAAGCATTGTACGATAGGGCAAGTAAGCATCTGCTTCTGCAGCAGTAGCGAAACTCCAATAGCCCTGATCTGAACCCCAAGCATCACCATCAGTAGTGAATTCCTTAGTTTCACCATAAGCAACGCTAACACCGTCGCTTACGAATGTGCGGTAATAATAATGTGTCTTGTCAGTCAAACCAGAAACGGCAAACTTCTGAGACGTCTTTGTAATATCGCCTTCAACCTTAATGCTACCAGCAAGCGTAGGCTCTGCACTTGTACTTACGAGCACACCCCAGTTTGTAGGAGCAGCACCTTCTACGAGTGTCATCGATGCATCGATAATTGCTGATTCTCCGAAAGCACCTACTTCGCCAGTAGTTACAGTGGGAAGAACACCAGCGGATGCGATGGGCGCATCGTAATCTGCCTTTGTAAAGTCTTCGTCACAAGCAACGAAGCCCATAGTCAAGACACCCAACGCAAGTGTTTTGAAAATATTAAGTTTCATACTCTGTTATCTAGTTTATTAGGGATGTGCGCCACGATGTGTGACACACATCACCTACTTATGTTTTTTACTTTTCGCTCCAGTCAGTAATCTTATCAGCAACGGGATCCTGATTACCTTCTTCACCAATGAGGTTCTGATCGTCTTCAGTGATGTTTTCGTTTTCCTGGATTTCGCGGAGAGGCAACTGGTAACGCCAAGCGTAGTGATACCAAGGCACGAAACCATTTTGGAGGTGGATAGGCCATGCAGAGGGGTGGTCGTTAGTACCTTCGTAACCACGGTCCATATCCATCTGCCAACGACGGTGGTCGAAGTAAGAGAAACCTTCACCCCAAAGTTCTACGCGACGCTGGTTCTGAACAACTTCAAATGTAGCACGCTTAACTTCCCATTCACCTTCAGTAAGACGGTTGCTCATGAATTCAGTGAGAAGTGTGTAAGCTTCGTCAGCGCGACCGAGGCGGACGAGAGCTTCAGCTTCAGTGAGGTACATTTCAGAAGAACGCATGTAGATGAAGTCACCAAGGAAGTCTTCTGCGCCATCAGCCTTAAACTTCAAGTTACCGTATGAGGGGATATCCCAACTTTCACAGGGGTAAGTTTCACCGGGAGCAACGTAGAGGTACTTACGTACGTCGTTGTCGGGAATTGAGTTGTAAAGCTTAGCGTCGATGAGCTGGAATGCACCAACCTGACCACCGTAACCATAGTACTGAGCACACATCCAAGACTGGAATGAAGCGTAAATCATAGAAGTAGATGTTGTAATATCAACACCCCACATGATTTCAGAGTTAGTTACATCCTGGTAGTTGTAGTTGTAAGCCTGGTCAACATCCATCAAAGGATAGCCTGCGCGAGCTGCCTGAGCCATTTCAATAGCCTTTGTCCACTTGTGCATTACGAGGTAAACACGAGAGAGAATACCCTGTGCAACCTGCTTGTCTACCTGAGTCTTAGTTGAACGATTCCAACCGTCAAGAAGTTCAATAGCAGTAGTCAAGTCCTTCACAATCTGGTCGTAAACCTGCTGTACAGTAGCACGACCTTCGATGCTACCTTCAGCGTCAGTAAGACGGAGGGGCACACAAGGCTTGTTCTGTGAGGTAGCATAAGTGTCCTGATAGTACTGAGCAAGGTAGAAGTAAGAAAGACCGCGGAGCGCAAGCGCCTGACCGAGCATTGCCTTACCTTCAGTAGTTGCTGTAGCAGGGTCAATCATGGGGATGATTTCGTTAGTACCCTTGATTACAGTATAGAAGAGGTTCCAACCCCAGCTTGAACGAATATATTCCTGACCATAGTATTCGAGCTGCTTGTCGAAGTGCCAGGGGTCACCGTCCATATAGAGACTCACGTCGTTAGAGGTGTTGTTTGAAAGCATCATCACACCACAGAGACCACGGTCCATGTGACCATTGATGTTATCAGCACCTGTAGCACTCATAAAGCTCAAGTTAGCGTAAACACCATCGAGCTGCGAGCCAAGTACACCCTGAGGGTCATCTTGTGCTGCGTTGGCGATCTCTTCAGAGGTTGCTGCCCCAGAATACTGAGGTTCGAGGAAGCTGTCACCACAAGCGGTGAGCGTACCTGCGAGGAGCACCGTGCTAAGATATTTAGTAATTTTCATTGTTGTCTTTGTTTCTTGTTAAAGAATTGTGTTGGTAAATCTTAGAATGCTACGCTAACACCGAATGAAACTGTGCGCATTGCAGAGTAAGAGTCTGTGCTTGTAGCACCAGAGAGGCTCTGACGGGGGTCGAGACCGTAACGCTTAGAACCGAGGAAGAGGTTGTCACCTACGGCATAAACGCGGAGTGATTCGATACCTGAGAACTTCTTCAACCATGCCTTGGGAACAGTATAACCGAGCTGAACGTTCTTCAAAGAGAAGTAGTCAGACTTAGTCAAGAAGCGGTCGTTAGTAACACCACCAGTCATGTTCATGTTAGCGTTTTCAAGACGGGGAACATCAGTAATGTCGCCGGGCTTCTGCCAACGCTTATACATGTCAATGTGGAAGTTAGAACCCGCATTTGAACCCATCAAACCGCCATAAGTACCATCGTAGCAATAACCACCGAGCTGGAACGCAGTAGCGATAGAGAGGTCAAAGCCATAAGCTTCAATTGTTGTGCTGAGACCACCATATACATCGGGCAATGAAGACTTGCCGAGTTCGTACTTTGTAGCAGAAGAACCGTTAGTAGTAGTAGTAGTTTCTACGTAGTTGTAGTACTGCTTGTTACCGTTTGCATCAAGAATGGGGTTACCTTCAGCATCGCTAACTACACCTGTCTTTTCAACATCAAGGTAATACAAAGCATTACCTGTCTGAGGATCTACACCTGCATACTTAACCATGTAGAAGTCATAGAGGCTACCACCCACCTTACGCCAGTAGCTACCGCTTTGATAACCTGAGGGATCCTTACCGGGTTCGAGTTCGTTGATTGTATTCTTGTAGTGAGTCAAGTTCAAAGAAGCAGTCCAGTTGAAGTTCTTCTTCTTCGCGAGAACACCTGTCAAAGTCAATTCAACACCTTCGTTCTGCATTTCCATACCATTGTCAGCAATAGTAGAAGGAGCACCTACAGATGGAGCCAAACGACGGTTGAAGAGCATGTCGCTTGTAACCTTGATGAAGTAGTCAAATTCAACCATCAAGCGATTCTTGAGGAAGCTTGATTCGAAACCGAGGTTGAAGTTAGTAGATTTTTCCCAAGTCAAGTTGGGGTTACCACGGTATGCGTGAGTTACACCAGGCTTGCCGTCTACGTTAGATACAGTGTACTGGTCAAGGTAGAGAGCATAAGTACCACCAATGTTGTCGTTACCCTGAGTACCATAACTACCCTTAATCTTGAAGTTGTTTACATAGTCGCGGAGGAATGAAGATTGGAAGAATTCTTCTTCGCTCAAACGCCATGCTGCACCAACAGACCAGAACGCGCCCCAACGCTTATCGGGGTGGAACTTTGAAGAGCCGTCGTAACGGAGAGAAGCAGAAAGGCTATAGCGGTCAGCAATAGAAACTTCTGCACGTCCGAAGTAAGATTCAAGTGAGTAGCGGCTCTTAGAAGAGCTGGGGTCCACACCGGGAGTTACACCGTTAGAGAATTCCGTATTGTTAGGAATGAAGAAATTAGTCATCTGTGCTTGCAAGCCCTGAGACTCACGGCGGAGACTTTCGTGACCTGCCATCAAGCTAAGATTCCAAGCTGTGGGGAAGAGTTGACCTGGTTCAAATTCCTTGAAGTAGTTGAAACGCTGTGAAGTAGTAATATTACGTGAACGACCTGCGTACTTAGTAGAACGACCGCCTACTGCAAAAGCGTCACCTACGATAGGAGTCTGGAATTCTGTGCTGTAAGATGCGATATTGTCCATTGCACCGTCAACGTGGAAAGTCAAACCCTTGATAGGAAGCTTAACATCAGCGAAACCACGGAGGTTGATTACGTCATATTCGTATTCGTGAACGTTGTAGAGGATGTCAAGGAAGGGGTTAGAGTTCATTGAGTAGGGACGAGCCTTACCATTACCTGTACCATAGTCAAGCATACGGTTGCCCTTGTTGTCAAGAACGTAAGAACCGTCTGCATTACGCTGGTAAACGGGATAGATAGGAGCTATACCCTGAGTGAAGGCAAACATTGAGTTTGTTGTACCTGCATCAGCAGTGTAGTTTGTTTCAGTGTTTGCATAGTTAGCATTCACACCAACTGTCAACCAGTTGTTTACTTCGTGCTCAAGGTTCACACGACCAGAGATACGTGAGAAGTCTGAAGCCTTGATGTAAGACTTTTCGTCAAGATAGTTCAATGAAACATAGTAACGAGTCTTACCAGAACCACCGCTGATAGAAGCGTTGTACTCCTGACGCTGACCTGTGTTGTAAGGTTCATCATCCCAGTCATCATGATAAAGGAGCTGAGCGTTAGGATTGATACGACCAGTAAGAGGATCAATCAAGTCTGCATCTGCCACATTAAATGAGTTATAACCACCAAGGTCCTTAATCAAGTTCTGTGAAGCCATGATACCTGCATCGAAAGCTGTAGCACCCTTTGTCAAGTACTGGTTGCGCATTGCTTCCCAGTAGAGTTCGTAGTAGTCAGCTTCGCTACGTACAGTCTGATAAGGCTTAACACCACGTTCTGAGAAACCCCACTTAGCGTCGAAGTTCACATTAGTCTTACCTTCACGACCCTTCTTTGTAGTAATCATGATGATACCGTTTGCAGCACGAGCACCATAAATAGAAGTTGAAGAAGCATCCTTCTGTACGCTCATTGATTCAATGTCGGCCTGGTTGATAGTATTCAAGTTACCATCATAGGGAACACCGTCAAGGATAATCAAAGGACTTGCACTGTTGATTGAACCGATACCACGGATGTTGATAGAAGCCTGAGAACCGGGCTGACCTGAAGCAGAAGTAATCTGCACACCAGCCATCTGACCTTCAAGACCCTTTGAGACGTTAGATACCTGCATCTTCTGCAAGTCCTTCGCCTTCATCTGTGATACAGAACCTGTAAACGAGCCCTTCTTTGCCACACCATAAGCGACAACGATTGCTTCGTCCAAAAGTTCATCTTCAACTGCGAGCACAACTGAAACGTTGCTGCTCACACTTACTTCTTGCGTCTTCATACCAATGTAAGAAACGCTCAAAGTCTTTGCAGAAGCAGGAACGTTAGGAAGTACGAACTTACCTTCCGCATCAGTAACTGCAGCAACCTTTGTACCTTCAACCTTAACGGTAGCACCAATAACAGGAGCACCATCGGCGTCAGTCACGTTACCCGTTACACGCTTCTGAGCCATCAGCGTAACTACTCCAAAGAGCAAGCCCGCCAACAAAAGCATTAACTTTTTGTCCATAACTGTTTGTGTTGTTAAATTATTAAATATTGAGTTGTTTTACTTTATATAATGAAGTTACTTCTCATTAGGAAAGTCAACCCCAAAATGATTCGAGTGGCAAAAGTAAACTATTTTTAACTTCTGACAAACATTTTTCCAAAAAAATCGCCCTTTCTGCTGTCTAAAGTATCATTTAAGCGGTAAAATCCTCTTTTTTGCACCTACAAAAAGGGAATTACGAAATCAAAACGTAAGCATTTTATCGGGATTGGGTTGCATTTTGGAAGTAAGTAAAGTTTTATCGTTACTTTGAGAATACGAACAAAAGAGGAAACAGGACAGAGGGGAAGGTCTTTATCAAGAGTTCTAGCTAAAGAAAGCCCTTCCTCTGCTTCATTAATCCAAAAAGAGGACACCTCCCGGCGCCCTCTTCTTATTGTGTTTTAATAGTAAATTAATTATACCGCGTGCTCCGCGTTTCGGAGCTATGAATTAAAGTTAGTAATGATGTCTGTTATTCTATTCTTTCACGTCACCTTTAGTTAATCGCGCGAAGATGTCATCTGTCATGTTTCCTGTCAAATCGATAAGACTGAACTTACCACCTCCTTGCAATATCAACACCACCTCAACGATGTAATCACCGCGACGACGTTGGTAGATAGTACAATCAACGTCATGACCAAACTTCTGATAACCTAAAGGATGATACAGAGCGAGCACTTCGGCTTTCTCATACAACAAAGCCACTTTCTCTTCTGGAGCCTGGCAACTCACAATGCGCACACTCTTTACTTGTTCCAACAAAGGGATTAGAGAGTCGCACTCAATGGAATCTGCAGGAATCTGAAGTATACGCTCCATCATGGCCGGACTTACCGTCACACAACTTAACGCGTGCTCCTCTCCATTTAGCTCCATAAAACTTGAAGCAAAGTCCTTTTCATGCTGAGCATGTAGAGGCAAGGCTAACAAGAGGGACAATATGATGAAAAGATAATGCTTCATTTCATTGAAGTGACTTTAGTGGTGTCAACATTAACAATCGTATGAAGCTGCTCCTGAAGAAGGCGAAGCGCCTCTACACTTTCATCAAGTGCCATTTCTGGATTGTCATACGAATCCTGATAACTTGCGGGGTTGTAATCCCACACGATTTTCGGTTGTGTGCTCCTATATATATATTGTGCACCGAATCCAATCAAGAAGAACACTGCTACGCTCGCCGCTACAGCAAACGCGCGCTTCATCACCACGTTCACACTTAACTTAGGTTGTGGCATGAGGCGTTTCTTGAGGCGTGCATCAAAATCAGCACTCAATTGTTCCTGACGTTCCTCGTTGAAGGTTGCAAAAATGGGCTGATACAGCGCCAAATGCTCGGGCAATTCGCGCTGAGCAAAGAACGCCTGAAGGATTCTCTCCTCCTCCAAACTCGTTTCTGCCGTCCAATAGCGTTCAAGCAATTGTTCAATGTATTTATAGTCCATAATTTTCTATTTTTAGGTAGGCTGCTTTGATAAATTGTCGAGCTCGGTGAACGAGCACCTTCACATTAGCTTCTGTTGTTTGAAGCAGTGTTGCCACTTCTTCTGTGCTTTTCCCCTCAACGTCGCGCAGATGGAGTGCAGTACGTTGCTTTTCGGGGAGTTGTTCTATAAGTTGCTTCACAACTCTCATTCGTTCGTCACGCTCTAACTGCTCGTGAGGCGAGCGTTGCACATCCGGCGTTTGCAGGTGGGAATCATCCAACGATGAATTTCTACGTTCATGAAGAGCGAGCCTATCAAGAGCCAGGTTTCGGCACATTGTCATGCAGAAAGCTTCTAACGATTGAAGTTTTGCCCAATCAGCCCGACATTCCCACGCTTTCACCAACACGTCTTCAACAATATCTTCGGCCTCCTCCCGGTTTTGCGTGACACGCAAGGCTAACCGAAACAGCTTATGCTTCAGCGGTAGCAACTCTGCGAGGATGTCCGATTCTTTACTCATACCTATTTATAAGACGGATGAAACCTGGAAAGGTTACACTAATTTTGAAAAATATTTTTTACGCTCCCCTACTCTACACCTTTTCCTATTGCTCTTGCCCATGCCGTAGAGGTGTACGTTTGATTGTGGTTGCCATAAATGCATCTCGAAGCGTTGTCTGCATAAGCCTTTTGGGGGAAGAACATAGAGAGGCCACAACAAGCCAACGCATCTATATTGTTATACGCACTGAGAGAAGGGCCTACCCAATACTTGTGAGTGGCAGCATAAAAGACTATCGCACGCGACAGAACGGTATCTATGGAAGCGAATGCTTCATCCGACAACAGGGTGCGTAATGCCGAGCGCATGTCGTAATAATGCGGGCGATAGTAATAAGTATACGTATAAACATTATAAGCATGCGCCCCTGACAGGTCGGGATATGTTGCAAAATCTACGTCTTTCAGCGCCTCGCCTACGACTTTAGCTAACGCAGGGAGTTCACTCGTCTTCAGCACCGAGATAACAATTCCAAAGCCATCGTAATCCTTCACCAGCTCTTCCGAAGTAACATCTTCATAATAGGTTTGAGCAAGGTCACAAGGGTTGTTAGAGAAAAGCCCACGCTCTAGCATATGGGTATAATACGCCCCTGCACTTGCAATAGAGATGGGCGAAGCCACAATATAGTCAGTCACATCACGCAATTCGTATCCCACCTCCACACATTGCATCAAGCAAGCATCGAAAAAGATGTACTCAAAATGCATCCCCGCCTGCTTAATCGCCTCTGCCATGGCGTCAATGTTCATTTGCGCACCGACTTCCTTTCCTCCGGCTGTCTGGTCGTTATACATATTGCCCCCTTCTCCTACATCAATACCGAAGGACAATGGCATAGCCGTTGAATAATTCGTATTGCTTGACGGGATCCACCCATCAGCGTGCGACCACATCGTAAGTCCATACTCCTGAGCAGGGAAACGTTCCTTTACGCGAAGAAGCACGTCCTTCAGCGTTTCAGGATTGGAGGAATTGGCATCATATCCCCATTGGAGAATCAGTTCAGGGTCAGCCTCAGCGCTGAAGCGGTAAAGGCGGGGATGATAAGCGTCATCCACAAAAACGAGCAGACGATCGTCAGCACTCACAAAATGCTTGCCCGCCACGAGTTCAAGCGAGTCGGCCGTCCAATTGCTTTGATAGTAACGAGAAGAATAACCAAGGCTGTTTTGTGCCGCACAATAAATCAAGACCGTGCGACGCACCTCCGCCACGGGCTCATCGGGAAGCACCTCATCCTCATCAGGCACACCAGGAGCTGAAGAGGATTCATGACATGAGCAGAACATGCTGAGCGCAAGGAGATAAAACAAGATATGACGTATCATTCAAGAAAGGCTTTTTGAGAGATAAAAAACTAAATCAGAATTAGGAGAAACTAAGTGAGACTTAATTCAAACTAAGTGAGAGTTAATTTAAACTAAGTCTCACTTAATTTTCATTATCTGTATTCGGAGCGTTTGCGGGGCTCCTACTCCCCACTTCGGCACACAAATTTACAGTTTTCCCACTTGAAAAGACAAGAATATTCGACTTAAATCTTGGTGGGATGCAATATTCTTTGTTATTTTGCCATAATGAAAACGCATATACTATGAAAAAATATCTATTTATACCCTTTGCCCTCGCCTTAACAGCCATGATTTCGTGCGGAGGAAAGAATGAAACCACTCAAACCGAGGAAGTAGAACTCAAAACTCCTCAGAAAGAGGAACAGGCAGCCCCCATCGCAGAAAAGTCCAGCAAACGCGAATATACCGACACCATAGACGGAAGAATCTATCGCATCACCATTGAACGCCATCACGATGAAAGCCTACCCATAGTTGAGGACGTAATCGGAACGAAGTTCTACGACAATGTCGTGACCTTAGCCGTTAAATCAGGCAACGAGGAAGTTTACCGACATGCCTTCCGTAAAAAGCAGTTCTTGGAATACCTTAGTGAAGACGACATAGAACACGGCACCCTCGCAGGAATGGGATACTTCAAAGAGGAGTCCAAAAAAGGCAAACTCATATTCACCTCACAAGTCTGCATGCCAGGTATGGACGGTGGCACCTTTTTAAGACTGGAACTCTCTACCGACAACTGGAGACTGAAAATCAAACGAGACGAAACCATAGACATGGAAATCGACCGCACAGAGTACGAAGAAGGAGTGTAACCCCACAAGAATAACTGTGTAGCAGGAAGAAATAGAATGGCATCATAACGAACTTCTTATGATGCCATTTTTTGAAGTCTACATTCCATTTTGCATACCAACCACACAAAAAGTCGTCTACACTCATCTTTTTTTCGCCAAAATATTTTGCCAACACCAAAATAACCCCTAAATTTGCACTCGCAAACAAGAAACAATCACTCTTGAACATCGCGGAGTGGAGCAGTTGGTAGCTCGCCAGGCTCATAACCTGGAGGTCATCCGTTCGAGTCGGGTCTCCGCAACTAATAAACCAAGCAAATGTAGAATGTGGTCAGCTTTTAGAGCTTGACCACATTCTGCTTATTTGCCCACCTCAAAATCACATGGACGAAAGGTGGACGAAAATTAACGGGCATTTTTCCAAAAATCTAAAACAGCAGAAAAGGGATAGCCTATTGAACCAAACTCCTATGATATTACGATTGAAGGACCTAATAACATTGTGAAGCGCACAGCTCGCTCCTACGACAAGTAGTTGCGAGCCGAATTTCGTTTACAATTATATCCACTTTGTAGTCACAAGAATAGGAAAATGCCATTAGATATACATAATCCTTAAAAAAAATGTATATTTGCAAAGAGAAAACCTATATAAGTCAAACTTAAATCATATTGCACCATGAAAAAAGCATTATTCATTGCATTTGCAATTTTTTTGTTGTTCTTCTCACAAGAGTCACAAGCCCAACGTTACGACGTACCCTCTATTCCCAAAAAGAGTCGCACAGTTACCAAGACGGGACCTGTATATGGCACACAATACGACTGGCTATCCTTACGCTACGCCAACTACGACGACGTCTATGGTCTGGACCGAGGACAATTGAGAGTGCTGCGCAACTCCATCTATGCGCGCCATGGCCGCAAGTTCCAAGACAAAAACCTGCGCGCCTATTTCAATTCGCAAAGATGGTACACACCTCTCTATAACGAGATTCCTGTTAGCCGCCTTAACAAGTATGAAAAGGCGAACATCGAATTCTTGAAAAAACTGGAACAATAGGCATTCCCAAAAGATAACCCTAAATTATAAAATCGTTGGGCCGTATTGGCGCGAAGCAAAGCCTCGTGGTAGAGATGGCAGCAGTGAAGTCCGGCGACAAACTCCCCTACGAAGAAATCGGTTACGACTACACCGTATCGTTCCAAGTGAAGGGTGCAAAGGAAAACAAGGGAACAGTACTCTTCAGTTCGGCTCACACTAAGTTCTACATCTCTGACCCCAAAGAAGGTAAATTGGGCTTCGAACGCGATGGCTACCTGAACACATTCAACTATCGTATTCCTGATGGACAATCTGTCAATATCACTATTCAGGACAACAACAAAATGACTCGCCTCTATGTGGACGGCAAACTCAAGGAAGAGTTGGGTGTAAAACCTCTCTACGTGATCAACGATTACAGAAAGGCCAACTACATCTCAAACCCTAACATGAAGAATGTAGAACTCTACAATACCGATGTCGATAATATCTACTATCAACGTACCTTGGTATTCCCTCTCCGCAATGCAGGACAATTCAATAGTACTGTTTCTGACTTGAAGGTTTGGAATTACCTCAAGCAAATGTAATCCTATCATTTAGACTTAATATCAATGAGCCGCTGAATGCTATTCGGTGGCTCATTAACATTTGAGCAACATCCATCATTTTTTTATTTATATATATAACATGTTGTCAAAATAGTTTATCTTTGTGTACTATCTTTTAGAAACAAGAAGCAAATAATTAATGTTTAACTAAATAAATGAAGAATACTATGTATTTATTAATTGCCACTGCAGTCTTATGTTTTGCATGTTCCTGTAATGAAGCAAAGACAAACAACAACATTGAAAACAACAACATAATAAAAGTTGACGAGAATTCAGAGGAAGCAATACCTCAAGGTGTCAAGACACTGATGAAAGTCTACCCTAACAAGGTCAAAGGGTATGCTGACGGCAAGCTTATTATGGCTAATGGAAGTACCATTCTCTATGATGACGGCAAGAAAAAAGACTTTCTTAAAATGCTTGACAACTCCGACCCTGAAGACATGTTCAATATGCAGTATAAGACCAATGGTATCCCAGGATACCTTGAGGATGCAGGCCGTTCACGTTCAGAGCAGCTCTTCAAATCAATGTATGGTAAAAGTGAAGCAGAGGTAAGAAAGAACCTTGTGCAGGTAAATTGGTTTGGCAAGAAAGTACTATTCACCAAAGTCAATGGAGCAGCTGATAGCCTCCGCGCCGTAGCAGCCGAATTAGCTAAATTGCCATCAGAGTATAAAAAATATCTTCCAACTGCAGGAACATTTAATTGGCGAGCAGTCAGAGGTGCCAACAGACTAAGTTCACACAGTTATGGCATCGCGATAGATATCAATACAAAGTATTCAAACTATTGGTTGTGGGAGAACAAAGGAGCAAAAGAAACTGACCGCATCAAGTACAACAACCGAATCCCCGAAGAGATAGTTCGCGTTTTCGAGAAGCATGGCTTTGTATGGGGCGGCAGATGGTATCACTACGACACTATGCACTTTGAGTTTCGCCCAGAGCTCTTAAAATAAGACGCATTTTTTAAGAACAACCTTAAAAAATGCGAAGTATCTCTCATAAGATGCTTCGCATAATTTTGTATACAAATATACTACATTTGTTTTATTTATTTTGACTTATCACCAATCTCCCTTTATTTTTTTTGCTGTCCGGTAAAATTAATCTCTTTGTTTTATCCCCTTTCAAGCTAATGAGACGAAAGTGGGACGAAAAATAATTCGGCATTTTGGACAGGGTGGACAAAAAGTAGGATAAAATCTCTGCAATGCCTACATCCCTCACCTGAAACTACCCTTTATTTTATCACAATATGCTCTACGGGTTGTTCCTTCACCTTGTCGAATGGGCGCACTTGATATTTTACTTTACCAAAGTCAATCTTTTCCAGTTCGATACACCTAATCGTGTTGTTGTAGGCTGTTTTGAAATAAACTTTGCGGTGCGTCAAGTCAATAGCAGACGTCCAATGCGTAGCGCTTGGAATGTCAGGGGTTGTTCCTTGTAGATGTTCAGCGCCAATAGGAAGGTCGAAGTTATTAAGAATGTGGAAGCATTGTTTCACAGTGCTGAATGCGTCTGCCAATTGTGGCGCAGTGGCACGATAGAAAGCGGCACGCACAAAGCGCGAAGGGGGAGTGGCGTCGCCAGGCAAGCCAAGAAAGCCGCTATTCCCACCCATAGGGAATAGTTCCTGTCGACCCAAAAGTTGGTGCTGGGCATCTCCAGGGAATAGATTCACATAATTGTTCAGATTGGTAAGGTGCCACTGAAATCCTGGTGCATTAGTTAGCACGCCCACCGTGTTTTCATAAAAATGGGGCACACCATCAATAATTTCAAGAACAACCTGACGTCCACTCGCATCGCCAATTCTCCAATGTACGACTGCCTCGTTGTCTAATCCCACAATCCGAAGTTCGTTAGACTTAATGGCAGAGATTACCTCCTCTACTGTTGCAAATTGTGTAAGCATCCATTGGTTCAGTTGTAGGTCTCCAATGGTTTTCTCGCTTAAGCGCTCTTCAAAAGGTTGGTAACTTCCATAATGCGGAAAGAAGAACACCTCTGTTGACAATCCTCTTTCGTTAATACCTTCGGCAATAAATTCTTCGCGCACAACGGAAAGTCCCACCACCCCATATTTCGCCACGAACTTCATGCCGTTAGCGTTTGTGGGTGTGAACGATTGCAACTCCGCGCCGCGAGGAATGATGACATACATCCCAGGCAAATCCATTTGTGCACCCTCAATGGTGCGCGCTTGAATATAACTTCCATCCTTAGCAGTAAGCGAAATGCCTGTACATGCCATTCCGATAAGCGCATTGCTCACAGCAATGGCTCCTAAAACAATCTTTTGCATAACGTGAGTTTTTAATGTCATTGATAACATTGCAAATGTTATGGGCAAGAAAATTGTTGATACTAACGCTTTGTCATAAATAACCTTAATGGGATTTATAAAAAAACTTAATGGAGATGAAATAACAGTTGTCCCACATGCATTAAATTCAATTGGAATTATGGCGCTACCTCAAGATCAACTTGAGGATATGATATCATTACCCGATAAAATCAGTATAAAATTGTTATATTCCACTCACGTTATTTAGTGATTTTACTTATTTTTGTAAGTTGTTAATTTCCTCTATTTTAACTGTTAGTCATTTTAAAATTATGAAAATACAATATTGTGCCTTTTTGTTGGTGGTTACAGGTTTATGGCAAACAGGGAGCCTAAAAGCTCAGGAGAAGATAGATTATGTTATAGACAAGAAGATTAAATATCAAGAAATCGACAATTTTAGCGCCTCAGATGCTTGGCGCATGGATTTTGTTGGGAAGAATTGGCCTTTGGAGAAAAAGGAACATATTGCCGACTTGCTTTTCAAGCGCGAATTTGACAAGGATGGCAATCCCAAAGGGATGGCTTTAAGCAATTGGAGAGTGAACATTGGTGCCGGAAGTTATGAAAACAGGGAGAATAATGAGGTCACGAGTACTTGGAACAGAACAGAGTGTTTCCTCTCACCCAATGGGACGTATGACTTCACGAAACAAGCCGGTCAGCAGTGGTTTATGAATGCAGCAAGGGAGCGAGGCATGAATGATTTTCTCTTCTTCACAAATTCTGCTCCTTATTTCATGACCAGAACGGGTTCAACATTATCGGCCGATAACAACTGCATCAACCTCCAGCACGACAAATTTGATGATTTCGCCCGCTTCTTGGTTCGCTGTGTACAACACTTCAGGGAGAACGGGTATAATGTAAAATATATAAGTCCGCTCAATGAACCCAATGTGGAATGGCACACCAATAGTTGGCAAGAGGGAACCTTTGCCACTAAGGCAGATATCTACAAGATGGTTGCAGAATTGGATAAGGCCATATCTGAAAAGGGTGTCGATACGAAAATTATTATACCCGAACTGGGCGAGATGAAGATGCTGTTTGAGGTGGATGCCAATGAGAAGACTCCCGACGACATTATCCGTTCAATGTTCTACAAAGATGGTGCCTATAGCGTCCTGTCATTCAAGAATCTTTATAATTGCGTTGCTACTCACGATTATTGGACGGCTTACCCGCCAAGTCTGTTGGTAGATATACGCACACAAGTGAGAGACGCGCTTGCTGGCAACAACCACAAGACCAAATTCTGGGCATCGGAATATTGCATTCTGGAGAAAAATGAGGAGATTACCATGCCGCCTTCACCAGTAAAGAGCATTAATTTGGGGTTGTATGTGGCGCGTCTCATCCATACAAACCTAGCAATAGCGAATGCTTCGGCTTGGCAATGGTGGACAGCAGTGTCATTGAATGAAGATGTCCCCATACAATTGTTACCATTAGAGGGCGCATCGGGCGAAAGTGTAAAACATGATGGCAAGGTCGTGCCAACAAAAATGTTTTGGGCAACAGCAAACTATAGTTTTTTCATACGCCCAGGAATGCGCAGAATTGATGTGCGTGCTTTGAATAAAGAAGTAACACCCCTTGAAGCAGCCACCTCGCTTATGCTTTCATCCTATACAGACGACATGCAGGTTGTAACAGTCATCGTGAATTATGCCGATACGGGAAAGAGTATCTCTTTGAAATGTGATAATGCCCGAAAGGGAAAATTGTATGTGACATCTATCGACAAGGACCTGCAATACATCGGTAAGCACTCATTAAAGTCATTGTCAATCCCTGCGCGTTCAATAGTAACTGTGGTAATTCCATTATAATTAATACGAGTCAATAATATGGACATCATTCAAATCAAAAAAAGAGAACATTTTTCATTAAATAAAAGAGACTGAATCGAAAGAGTTCAGGTAATTCTCAGCTGGAATCTTAAATGGGATTTTGACTTGTCTGCTTTTCTTGTAGGAAAAGATGGGGTGATTCAAGATGAAGCTGATTTTGTGTACTACAATTCAAGGACACGGGCATGTACTATAACAAGAGAGAAAGTTCCCTATAACAGAGCTTTATATTCTAGCATACGAATTTGGCTGGCAAAAACCATGCCAATATCCGCAGATGGCTCTGTTATTCTTTTAATAGATGATAACCTTGATATTAATGATGAAGAAGAATGTTATGAAACAATGTATGTAGACCTTTCTAAAATCAGTCCTAATATTAAAGAAATTATTTTCTGTGCGACTATCCCCTATGAGGAATCATTAGGAGACATGAACGGGCTTTCTATTACACTTAGTAATGCCAGAACTAAAGAGAAACTCTGTTGTTATAACATCAAAGAGAATTTCTCTACAGAAACAGCTCTTGAGGTCGCAAAATTAGTTCGTAAAGAAAATAATGAATGGGGATTTGAAGCAATAGGGAAAGGACACGATGGCGGTCTGCAGACACTCGTTGATATTTATGCTTAAGAATGATTGCTATGGGACAATTTAAATTTAACCTCAAAAAAGGGGACGTATTAATAGCACGAGAAACTGAAGATAACAAATGCTTGGAAAATATACAACAATGTAAAGAATACCACATTAATAATTCTATTATCAGGATTATTTTTGGGAATCTCTTAGACAGTCAAGCAGAAGTAATTGTCAGTAGTGACGATAGCAATATTACCATGGGAGGAGGTGTTTCTATGGCTATTAGACGAAAAGAAGGAACAGGAGCCATTCGACTTGATGTAAGTAAAAAGACCCCGGCTGAAATTGGGGATGTAGTTGTTTCTTCAGCAGGCACACTACCACAAAAGAATATCTTCCATATCATTACGATTGATTACGATGGACTAGACCATTCAAATAAGTTCGCAGAAATTTCCAAAGATGACATTCACCAGTACATTATTGGCCATTCAATAGACAAATGCTTTTTGCTATTACATGCCATGGATATGACATCAATAGCATTCCCTCAAATTGGAGCAGGGGTTGCTGGTATTCCCTTCAAAAAGGTCGCAGAAGTGATGGCAGAAGCCATCTGTCGAAATTTGAGAAGGACGCACAAATCCTTTAACGTGGAGATATATTTGTATGACAGATTTAAGAAAATGAAACAATGGGATTTCCTCCCAATGTTTGAACAGTTGTCGGCACAGGAGGCAATAGCAAGAATACTGAACGAACAAGCAAATAATAGACTACTTTCGGATGATGTAATTAATCTTCAAACTACAGAAGTCACGCCAGATATGAATAAGGACATCTTTATCAGCTACTCACGGAAGGACGCCAAGATAGTAAAAGCTATCTATG
The DNA here is from genome assembly GCA_045657925.1 of Alloprevotella sp. Lineage (GTDB taxonomy): Bacteria > Bacteroidota > Bacteroidia > Bacteroidales > Bacteroidaceae > Alloprevotella. The sequence continues at coordinate 53,148 of JAZOUA010000024.1, forward strand.
AGTGGCTTGAAAGAGCTGGATATAAATGTTGGCTTGATGTGGACGGCATGTTCAGTGGCATCTCATATAAAAAGGTAATTGTTGATGCCATCAAGCGTTCGAAGATATTACTATTCATGTCATCGGAAAACTCTAACAAATCACGAAATGTAGTCAGTGAAGTGTCAGTTGCTGTAGAGTATGGCAAGAAAATTATCCCTATACGCTTGGATATGTCATCGTACTCGGAAAGCATTGAATATGATATTATTAATCATGACTATGTGGTTTATGATATATCAAGGCCTGAGGAGTCAAATCGAGAGATGTTGAAAAAGATTGTTTCAACATTAGAGATGACATGATTGAAATTTAAGACTTAGATATATTTTGATGAGCGTAGCGAATAACTAGTGCTTAACATTTAAGTAATTACTTATAAATTCATAAGATTAACTACAACATAGAATAGACTCATTGTAATGCGAAAGATTGTACATATATCTCTGCCTCCATAGAAAAGAACATAGAAAAGCAAATTGAGCTAAATTTACAATTAGTTTATTGAAAATGCATTGCTAACGATTGTTGATGAGATTTATTGATAAAGCACCTTCCGATGGGAGGTGCTTTATCAATAAATCTCATTAGTTGGAGGAGAGGAGATATTTCATCCCAAATCTCAATTCTTTGTTCCATCCAAAAGCTGATACATAAGTTTCCAAATTTCTCGGTGCTCATCTGTCTCGTTGACTAAAGCAATGTATTCTTCTACCTCATCAACACACATGCTTTCGTTATAAAGTTCGTAGGCATATTTTCATAGTCCTGGAACATAAATTTCAGAACAATTCATGATAATGTATTACATAAATCAAACAAAACAGTAAATTTGCAGAAAATTCCTATTACAATGACCGAAATAAAGAAACGAGGCGGTAAGCGAGAAGGTGCAGGACGACCAAGAACAGACAGTAAACTCTACACCTTCCGAGCGCCTAAAGAAATGGCAGCCTATATAGATGCTCAAAAAAACAAAACCGACTTCTTCAAATCTTGTATTGCTAGAACAATGGTAGAGGATGACAGTAATTTGGAGAAGTTTGGTTCTGTATATCCTGCAACAAGAGTCAAAGAATTGAAACTTCCTTTCTTTGATATCGGTATTGTTGCCGGATTTCCAATCCCTTTGGATAATGACGAAAAATCACAAGATATAGAATTGCTAAAGATGCTCTGTCCACACCCAGAGTCAAGCTATCTTATCCGCGTTGAGGGCGATTCCATGATTGATGCAGGGATTGAGTCGGGAGACATCGTTATCGTTGATAAAAGCAACCGCACCCCTAGTGAAAGTGAGGTCGCAGTGTGTGAGTTCAATGGGGAATATACCTTGAAACACTTTGTAAAACGAGATGGATGCGGATGGTTAGTACCTGCAAATCCCAACTATCCTAAAATAAAGGTAACTGCTGAAGATAGTTTCTCTATCTGGGGGACGGTAACCTATATTATTCACAAGCCAAGAAATTAAAACATGTTCGCATTGGTGGACTGCAATAGTTTCTTCTGTTCGGTGGAAAAAGTTTTCCATCCTGGACTAGAAGGGAATCCCGTCGTTGTACTCTCAAGCAATGACGGATGTATCGTTGCACTCACACCAGAAGCGAAGACCCTTGGATTGAAGCGGGGCGATCCTATATTCAAGGTACGGGACATTATAAGAAGTGGGGGCGTGACTATCTTTTCCTCCAATATGCAACTCTATGCAGCAATGAGCAAAAGAGTGGTGGCGATACTTCGCAAATCGTTAAGTCATGTAGAGCAATACAGCATTGATGAGAGTTTCTGCGACTTAAGTGGCTACGAGAAATTCCACAATTTGGCAGAACTGATGCGCAATACGGCCAACAAAATTAAGCTTTGGACAGATATCCCTGTCAGTGTGGGTATTGCTCCAACAAAGACCTTAGCAAAAGTTGCCAATAAATTTGCCAAGCAACACAAAGGTTATCACGGTGTATGCGTTATTGACAACGAAGAGAAACGCAGAAAGGCATTGAAACTCCATTCCCTTTCAGACATTTGGGGCATTGGACGGCGAACTCTTGCAGAGTTGCAATGCTTAGGAATAAGAACACCCTTGGAGTTTGCCGACAAAAGTGAAAGTTGGGTGCGTTCTCATTTCAACAAACCCAGTGTACAGACATGGTTTGAACTCAACGGGAAACCATGTATTGATACTACAGAGGTGGTGAGGTCTGAAACCATCTGTACAAGTCGTAGTTTTGGACAAATGGTTTCAGACCTTCCATCTATAAAGGCGTCAGTAGCAACCTTTGCCAGCAGTTGCGCCAACAAACTCCGTGGTCAACATGCAGGAGCAAAGTCTGTCACCGTCTTTATGTATAGCAATCGTTTTCGCGAGGACTTACCCCAATACGGGAACTCGGCTACATATACCTTTATTACTTCCACCTCTGACACACTGGAAATCACCCAAGCTGCATTAGCACTTGCAGAACAACTCTATCGCCCAGGGATATTATACAAAAAAGCAGGCGTTATTGTAGGGGATATTATAGACACGTCCATAGTTCAGATGGATATATTTGACCCTATCCCTAACAGAAAAGCACGCTCCGAATTAATGAAAGTCATTGATAACCTAAACCACCGATATGGTTTGAAAACCATAAGATTGATGGCCGAAGGTGAACAACAGCAACCATGGAAGGTAAAGTGTGAACATCGTAGTCAAAACTATTTGACGGACATCAAAGAGATTTTGACAATCAAGATTTAGAACATAAAAAAGGGTAACACGCTTCAAACCGCAGCGTCTAAGCCTCACGGACGTGTTACCCCTAAACAGAATCAATTATTCGTATGTGGCTCTTCAACGAGCAATGCACGGAAAAATCGAGCTCTGCCTTATTTGCGAAAAAAGTTTACCAGTTTCCACGAGGCCCAATTCCCCGCTATTAGGCTTAACTTGATTCTGAGTGCAAAGTTAAATATTTACATGACACGAGCAAAATATTTTTGAGTTGCAAGCCTTGTAACTAATATTTGATTTGTAGTTGTTGTTTAATTAATTAACTTTGCAGTGGAAATAGAGTTGTTAGGTGCATCGCTCCAGGAAGTACCATTTAGGGAAGAGCCACTTATCGCTCTGTTTTGTCCTTGTTTATTTGAGGCTGCCACGATTGGTGTGGCGAGGTGCAAATATTCAAGGGCTTTCTTTTTTATCCCCTCTCTCGCCCTTTCAAATTATCAAACAATCCTGAAAACTGTTCGCCGATAACATCAGCGAGTTTTTCCTCGTTGAGGAAGTCATTTATTAAAAAGAGAGGAGAAACTACCTGCACTTTATATAGCGCTTGGTAATTTCTCCTTTCTTTATTTATGATTCATTTTTCTTATTTCAACATAGACAAACCTATCAACATGAGGTAGCCGAGTGCCATACCTACGATACCTACGATTATGCCTACGCGAACCATGTGCTTCTGTTCGATGAGGCCTGTAGAGTGAGCGAGGGCATTGGGGGGCGTAGAAATGGGCAAGCACATTGCAAATGAAGCAGCCATAGCTACACCAATGAGGAGCGTACGTGAACCGCCGATTTCAACAAGCGCGGGTGAACCTTCTGCCACAACTGCAAGGATGGGGATGAGGAGAGCTGCTGTAGCTGTGTTACTGATGAAGTTTGACAACCCCCAGCAAATCAAACCTGCCACAACGAGCAACGCAATGGGGTTGAGTTCACCGAAGGGGATGTTTGTAATCAACACCTTTGCAAGACCAGTACCTTGTAGTGCCAAACCGAGAGCAAAACCGCCGGCTACCATCCAAAGCACTGACCAGTTGATTTCTTCCAAGTCACGGCGCTTGATAATACCTGTTACGCAGAACACGCAGATGGGCAACATTGCTACTGCATTTGCACCAATACCAATAACATCCTTACCCAAGCACCAAAGGAGGATTGTAGCGAGGAATGTTACATTTACTACGGTTGAGTGCCAACCACCTTGTGTTTCGCCTTCAATCTTGAGTTCGATTTCCTTGTGTTGGAAGGGGAACAAGCTACGGAGCAATACCCATGAGAGCAAGAGGATTACAATAACGAAGGGGAACATGAAGAACATCCATTCGCCAAAACCAATTTCCAAGTAGCGCATAGCAATGGCGTTGGGAGGTGTACCGATGGGAGTACCCATACCGCCGATATTTGCTCCGATAGGAATTGCAAGGAGAAGCGCTGTACGGCCCTTTGCGTCGGGAATAGCCTTCAACACGGGAGCCAAGAAGGCAATCATCATAGCCGCAGTAGCCGTGTTACTAACGAACATTGAGAAGAAACCTGTGATGAGGATAAAGCCGAGGAGCACGTTGTTGCTCTTCTTACCGAAGGGTTTCAAAAGCACACGCGCAAGCGTTACGTCAAGCCCTGTCTTCGTTGCTGCAATAGCGAGCATGAATCCACCAAGGAAGAGGATGATGATGGGGTCGGCAAAAGTAGCCATCACTTCTTTAGAGCTCAAGAGTGTGCCGAGCTTTTCGGGATCAACACCCTTAGTGAAGGTAAAGAAGGCATCGTTTGACATGGTGAAGATACACGTTGCGATGATGGCAACTGACGTACACCATGAGGGAATGACTTCCATAAGCCACATAAGTGTAGCAAACGCAAAGAGAGCAATAGTACGCTGCTGTACAATAGTGAGTTCAGGAATTCCAAACATCTCAATGGGCATATTCCAAAGAGTCAACGTCACCGCAAGGGTAAAGACCAACGCCACAAAATGTTTGGGCAATCTTTCAAGGCGGCGAATCTGCTTATTCTGGTGCAATGCTTCTACCAGGTCAAAGCCTTTAAAAATCTTAAACATAGTTCTTGTATTTGAATATTATTGATTTTCAAATGTAACGGGCGCAAAATTAAGCATAATATTTGTAACGCAGAGTGTGCAGAAGCAAAAAGTTTCCTTCACATACACATATTTATATATATGAGAATAAAGTTCTTCTCCCATGCACACAAAATTAGAGCGCCCATTCCTGAGCGCTCTAATCTTACTATCTAAAACTTAGTCAGCAATCAAGCTAAATTCTGCACCGCTGGCAAAGTCTGTGCCATTCTGTTCTGAGAGTGCACGGAAGCGGATGTAACGTGCCTTCACGGGGACATCGAAAAGAACGCGCTTTGCTTCTGCACCGCGAGCAAATGAACCCTTCTTCACGGGTTCGCCCCATTCCTTACCGTCTTGTGACACATAGATTTCATAATCCTTCACATGACCGTTAGCACCATTCTGGCGGGGAGTGTAAACGAAGCCCTTCATGTTCTTAACTTCGCTTGCATCGAAGTCTACCCAGTGGGGATACTTAGCTACTGTTACGCCATAAACAGTGTGCCAAATTGTTGAGTTATCGCCGTCAACAAGACGTTCAGCACCTTCACCAGGTTCCTGGCTTGAGCAGAAGGTTACAACGAGGGGAACACTTTCAATCTTAGCGTATGTCATTTCAACAGCAAGTGTCTTGTTGTCAGCATACCATGCCTTAACTGTACCACCTGCGCGAAGGTCGATAGGCTCAGTATATTGAACAGCCTTCTTTGCTCCGTTCAAACTATACATAATCGTACGAGTCTTGTCTACTGAAGAGATTTCAAGCTTACCTGTATTACTACGAGTAATTGTCAATGGTTTTTCACCAGCAGTAGCCACCTTTGCCTGAGCCGCCATATTGTTACCAAGAACAGGGCGAATGATGAAGCTAAAGTTGTGTGCGTTTGCCAAGCAACGGTCGTGGCTCAAAGGACCACCCTGTCCGCAAGAAGCACCTCCAAGACCAGAAACCTTGCTATCCAAGTAAAGATGTGTACCAGTGCTTTCGGGGAGTTGGTAGAAGTGTGGCGCAAAAAGAAGTTCAAGATGCGTCCAAGGCTGAGCCGATGCAGACATCTGACCTCCTGCTACGAACACCGCACCACGACCTGCCTCATTTGTAAGTGAAATCCAGCGAACATCTTCACGATTGCTGTATTCCTGAGGCTTGGGAAGCATGATATTATCGTAGATACTGTGGCTGTGCTGTTCGATGAACTGACCTGTCTTACGGTCGTTGTAGTTATTGATAGGACCACGACCATAGTAAGTAGCAAATTCGTACTGCTTGGGCATTTCAAGGTGATAGCCAAGACGAGGAAGAATCAAGTTGGGAGCGTTAGACGTGATTGCAGCCTGAAGCTCTACAGAACCATCTGCATATACCGTATAAATCTGATTCGTAGTGAACTTGAAGTCATTTTCGCCAAGAGCTTCGCCCTTTTCTACGATGCTATATCGGCCAGATGAGCCACCGAGAATATTTGCATACTTGGGAGCCTGGCTTTCAACGGTGAACGAGAGAACGAGTTCGCCATTCTTACCTTTAGTTTGGTTCATGCTGAGCACCTTATGCTTCAAGTTGTGCGTACCCTTGTTTGTCCACTGCTGATATACCCAAATATCATTATCAGTAGCCGCACGGTAAGCATCAAGAACCACACCGCCAGAATTAGGCTTAATAATATCAAAGCCATCATAAGCTAGCTGAGCAAGGCAACCCTTTGTAGTGCAGAATGTAGCTGTAAAGTCTTCACCCTTTACAAAGAGACGACCGCCTTCTGTGCGTGTTTCAATAGCACCCTTTTGACCTTCTGCAACAGAGGGAAGGTTTGTTGCTTCCTTAACAAGGAGCTGTTCTTCCATCTGCACATAGCCCTTCTTCGCCCAAGGCTTGTTGTTTGCCAACTTGAACTGAACCTTAACGAAGTATTCGCTAGTTTCGTTCATCTGTACGCCTGTGAGGTCAAGACGGAAGTTCTGCTTTTCACGAGGACCTACCGCCATCTTAGGACCAGTAAGATACTGATTAGCAAGTACGCATTCGCCATCTTCATAGAGGCTCCATACGATCTGATAGTCGTTGAGGGGTTCGAAGTAGTTCTTATTGAAGATTTCAATCACGCCGTTCTTGATATCAACAGCCTTCACACCAACATTCTGGTAAACCTTCTTAACTTCGAAGTATTGTCCCTTGGGAGAAAGGTCGGGGCGCATGATACCGTTCATACAGAACATACCATCGTTGGGCTTATCGCCGAAGTCACCACCATAACCCCAATACTTATCACCAGTCACTGGGTCATAATTGACAACCGCTTGGTCTACCCAGTCCCAAATTGCACCACCCATGAAGAAGTTGGTGCTTTCCATTGCTTCCCAGTAGTCGATGAGGTTACCCACAGCATTACCCATTGAGTGAGCGTATTCAGAGATGTGGTAAGGATACTTAATACCATAGTTACCCTTCACAGCACCCTGCACCCAAGCGATAGAGGGATACTGGTTAGAACCCATATCTACAATATCGTTATTGCGTTCATACTGAACGGGGCGTGTAGTGTCTACCTTCTTGATTTCGTTGTAAGCCTCTACGAAGTTCTTACCAGGACCAGCTTCGTTACCGAGTGACCAAATTACTATTGAGGGGTGATTGATGTTGTTGTACACCATTTCCAAGTTACGCGCAACGTGATGGTTGCGGAATTCAGGAACGTGTGAGAGTGACGCTTCGCCATAGTAGTACTGGTGGCTCTCGATGTTACATTCGTCTTCGAGGTAGATACCGTACTTATCGCAAACGTAGTACCAGTAAGGGTCATTTACATAGTGCGCATTACGAACGTGGTTGATATTACCGCGCTTCATGAGCATCACTTCGTATTCCATCTGTTCGCGAGTGATAGCATGACCGCGTTCAGGGTTAGTTTCGTGACGGTTCACACCCTTCATCTTGATGGGCTTGCCATTGAGGAAGTAGTAGCGACCAGCCAAACCGAATTCGTCTTCAGAAGCGGGAGTATCCTTGATTTCACACTTGCGGAAACCTACGTTTGTTGAGAATGTTTCTACCACTTTGCCCTTCTTGTCCTTCAACTGGCCAACGAGCACATAGCGGTAAGGAGCTTCTGCACTCCACTTCTTCACAAGCGCACCCACTTGCATTGTCACCTTAGCGTGATCAGCATCATTCTTAGTAAGTGCACCCACATTTACAGAAGCTGAAACACCGGGAACAAGCGTAGTCTTTTCGCCATAGAGCTCTACAGCATAAAGTGAGTAGTCGATAGTATAACCCTTCACAGCCTTATCTGTAAGGTTAAGCACTTCAGCGTCGATAGCAAGCGTAGCATTCACGAAGTCCTTATCGAAATCGGGAATTGCTTGAAGGTCGCGCACCTGCACCTTAGGCTTAGCAGAAAGAGCTACTGTGCGGAAAATACCGGGGAGGCGGAACATATCCTGGCTTTCGAGGAATGAACCATCAGAATGGCGATATACTTCAACTGCCAATACGTTTTCACCTGCTACGAGGTGCTTTGTGATATCAAATTCAGCAACGTTGCGAGAGTTCTTGGAGAAACCAACGTACTTACCATTCACATAGAGGTAGAAGAACGAATCTACACCGTCAAAGCTAATGAGCACCTGACGACCATTCCAATCAGCAGGAATAGTGAAAGTGCGACGGTAAGAACCCACTTCGTTACGATTCTTATAAGTAGGCCAATCCTTAGCAGGTTCACGCATAACGCCACCCTTCCAGTCGCCTACTGCTACTTGGTGAGCGAAGATTACACGCTGGTTAGAGTAAACGGGAGTACCATACTTCTGCGAGCCATCCTTCTGAATGCCTACCACGTTCCAGTTCATGGGCACCTGAACCTTGTCCCAACCTGTCACATCATAGTCAACCTTGTAGAAGTCAACGGGACGTTCTTCGGGGTTACCCACCCAGTTGAAGCTCCATTCGCCGTTGAGCGACTTCCAATACTTACTGTTTTCGGGCAACACCTTACGTGCTTGTTCCACGTTCTCAAAGTTGAAGAACCAAGCATGAGGTTGCTGTTTGTTGAGAGCAACGCGCTCAGGGTTTTCCCAGTCATTACGACCCTGAGGAGTAATCTCCGAAGCGTCATACTCAAATCCCTTTAAGGGGTGCTCATAGTCGGCCGCTGCAGGCAAAGCTAAACAGCCCAACAAAAGCGTGCAAATAACGTTACGCATAGTTAAAGTGATAAGTGAGCGTTAAATAATTAAATTTATATTCTTTGCAAAGTTACAACTTATTCCCCAAACTACACAGCAAACGCTCTGCTAATTTTGAAAACTTAACATTACGTTAACAAGTAATAGTTCACTTTCATCGCCACTTAACCCGCTCGCCACAACGTTCAACGTTTATTTTCCGCCGATTATCCTCCTTGAAAACGCAGAATCTCTTGTATTTTTTCCCTTTAAGCGAGTAGGTTCCGCCATTGAGTCTCATTTGAGAATCAGCCACTTGATCCTATTGCAAAATATACCTTAAATAATTCAAAATAAGTCTTAAACTCTTCATCTTAAGTAGCACTTACGAAAGCGTATTTGAGGTTTAAGGATGAGGAATACAGATTTTGTATCAAAAGAGCCTTAATCACAGGCGCAAAAAGTAAAATAACGACATACACTCTTTTTATTTACAGAAATTTGTGTACATTTGCAAATTGATGACAGCCCTCTACGACAAACTTCACAAGCTTGTAGCGCAAATGAACCCCATTACGCTGGAAGAAATGAAGTCCGTACGCCTCATGAAGCGCACGGACACGAAATTTGTTACGAACGTAGAGAAATTAGAAGAGCTTCTCTCGCTCACCGTAGACTCTTACTCGGCGCAACATAACAATGGTAAGTGCATTGCTGGCTATCGCACCGTATATTGGGACACTCCCGTGACGCACGAAATGTTTCGCCAACACCATTGTGCCCATTTCCCACGCACGAAAGTGAGAGCCCGAACCTATCTTGACTCCGGACATAGCTTCCTTGAGGTAAAGAAGAAGGATAATCACGGAAAGACTCGCAAAAAACGCATTGAAATCCCCTCCATTGAGGCCGTTATCAACGACAAATACGGCGAGGAATTCCTAACAGAGCGAACGGGGTATACTTTCAGCGACATCATCCCCACAATGGAAAATGCCTTTCACCGCATTACCCTTGTAAATGATGCCAAAACGGAACGTCTGACCATTGACTTTGGCATTCGCTTCCTTAACCATGAAACGGGAGAGAGGGGAACGATAGACAATCTTGTGGTTATCGAACTGAAGCGCGATGGACGCATGCATTCGCCCATTCTTACCTTACTTCGCCAATTGCGCATCAAGCCCAGTGGCTTTAGTAAGTATTGCATCGGCTCGGCTATCACAAATGACAACCTCAAAATCAATCGCTTTAAGAAACGTCTGCATCGCTATGACAAGATTGCGGGAAAAAGTTCTTAAACGAAGCGTTCTTTTACGGCACGAAACTCAGCCTGAGTTCACAATTAAAGAACGAAAACACCTACAGACTAACATCATAACCATTTAATATCATGCTTGAATTTTTCACTGCCAACGCCGCATTGCTCCATCTGATTGAAGGGCTTGCACTCAACTGTATCACCGTTTGGCTTATCGTTCATTTCTTCTACTTCCCCAAGGGGCAGCGTCGTGATTACTACTTCACGTTTATCTTGCTCTCAGTGAGCATCTTCATGCTCATCCACCTCTTCATGGGTAGGGTAAATGCTGGCGAATATTCCGATGCCGGAATGGTAGGTGCGGCTCTCGGGCTCTTTGCTATATTTGGGATTATCCGTTATCGCACAGAGAGCGTACCCATTCGCGAAATGACGTACTTGTTCTTCTTAATCGCGCTTTCGGTACTCAATGGTAAAACGGGCGATTTTGGTTTGCTCGAACGCTTAATCATTAACGCCGTATTTATCCTCGTTGTGTGGTTGGCTGAGAACTTCCACTCGGCTTATAATCAGGGTTGTAAGTTCGTAAAATACGACAATATTGAACTCATCAAGCCCGAGCGCTACGACGACCTCGTAAAAGACCTTGAAGAACGCCTTGGTGTAAAAGTCACACGAGTAGAAGTGGGTGCTGTTGACTTCTTAACCGACATGGCCATGCTAAGAGTTTTCTACATCGACCCAAACAAGCGCATCAAGTCGGTAGATCGTATCTTTAAGATTCCTGAATCATAAGGCAAAGTGCTTCTTTCGGCAAACTAAGTACGACTCGCAGCACGCTGTTTCGCGAATCACCACTTTGTAACTCATTTACATTTAGGGCGAAAAGGCTAGAGTCCTTTTCGCCCTAAGTGTTAAAACATAACAATTATTTAACTAAATTTAATAACGCCTTTCGGAGAATGAGTGTACCTTTGCAGTGAGAATACATTCACTAATCCCCTATTATTATGAAAAAACTATTGACACTTGGTTGCACATTGTTGTTTGCAACTACTGCTTTTGCACAACGAGATGAGTTTGGTACTTGGTTAGAAGTTGAAGCAGAGAAAAAAATCAACAAGCGCATCGACCTAACTCTCGGATTGGGAATGCGCGCTAATGATAATCTTGGCGAAGTTTCTCGTGCAAACGCCCTTGTTAGCGGAAGCTATAAAGTATGTGACTATCTTAAGGTTGCCGCTACCTATCAATACATCAGCGACCTCAGTCGCGGAGAAGTGAAAGAGGATTTCAAGAAGAGCAATGGAAAATTCAATGGCTACAATGTCGATGAAGCTTTCCACCGCACGAAACACCGCCTTTCGTTTGACCTTTCCAGCAAGGTAAAAGTCGGACGCTTTACGTTCTCGCTCCGTGAGCGCTACCAGTTTACGCATTCTATGAACAAGGATATTGAGCGCGTTCGCTATCGTGAGGAAGTGCCCGCCGGATTTGACTATAGTACTCCCGTACATCCCTTTGGCGGTTACGAATGGTTCGAAGCTGAGGTAGGCGAAGACCATAAGAATCACAAGAATAACCACCTGCTTCGTTCGCGCATCGGAGTGGAGTATGACATTAAGAAATGCCCACTCACGCCTTTCGCTACCTATGAAATCAAAACGCAACTGCAAAAGGGAGGAGCTACTGAAGAAACGCGCCTTATCGTAGGTACTGACTGGAAGCTCAATAAGAAGAACACGCTTTCAATAGCCTATGTCTTCAATGACGCACACTATAGCGACGATGCCAATGTTCATGCATTGAGCATCGGATATAAGTTCAAGTTTTAACGTTCTGAGGCTCTAAACATCCTGAATTTTCTTGAGCATCAGAAAAATCCACTCCTTTAAAATTCCCTCTATGAGAATACTTTCCCTTGTTGTCACCCTTCTTGCGGTAACAACACTGAGCGCTCAGCGCCTAGATTACCTCACTTTCCGACTTCTGAACGGAAATGAGCAAAGTTTGAACATCGCTCAGGGAGCTCTGCTCACCTTTTCGGGCGACAAATTAGTAGTTCTGGCTGATAGTAAGCAAACTGAGTTTGCCCTTGCAGACCTCAACTCCCTTTTCTTCGCTACTGAGCCAACAGGCATTAATGATGTGACAAGCGCAACGGTTGCTGCGGCTTTTAACAACGGCAATCTCCAAGTTACAGCGCCCGCAGGCAGTATCGTAAAGGTTTATAACCTTGACGGTCGCTCTGTAGCAACACTTCAGAAGAGCACTAACGGAAACGAGCGCTTCTCGCTCCCATTGAGCAAGGGCGTTTACGTAGTTCGCATCGGTCAACAAACTTTTAAACTCCTCGCACAATGAAGCAGTATATCCTTCTCCTCGCCCTTGCAGGTACAACCCTAACTGCAGCGGCGCAGACACTGCGCGTTGAGCAAGGCAGTGTCATTACAGCGTTCGATGCTACCACTCTCGGCGAATCTACATTCTCAGCCGGTGGCACATCACTCACTTTAGGCGGAAAGACTTACGACATAAGCGCCATTGACCGTATGACAATTAACAATACTCCCGTTGCTGAAAAATGCGTAGGAGTTGTGTATAATGGCAATTCGGCTACAGTGGAGCTCAGCGGCGACCTTGCGCCCTATCTTACCGTTCTTGTTGACGGGGCGAATGTAAATATTACAGCTGACGCACTCTATCAAGACGAAATTACCTACACGCTTAGTGGCACGTCCGACTCTGGTTCGTTTACTATGGAAGGCGACTTCAAGGCTACTGTTGCACTTAACGGTGTGAGTCTTACATCAACCACAGTGAGCCTCCCAGCGATGAACATCCTTAACGGCAAGCGCATTAAGATGATTGTCAACGGCACCAACTCATTTGCCGACTGCGCTGGGGGAGACCACAAGGGAGCTTTCTTTGTTAACGGCCACCCTGAGTTTGAAGGCGACGGTACTATTAACATTACGGGCAACTCCAAGCATGCCTTTGTCAGCGATGAGTATTCGCAATTTAAGTCTAGCTTTACTGGCGCAATCAACGTATTAGGCGCAGTGAGCGATGCATTCCACATTGATCAATATCTCCTGCTTCAGGGGGGCACCTTTACTATGAAAAACGTGGGCGGTGACGGCTTTGATGTTTCTATGACTAAAGACCTGACCGACGAGTTTAACGGAGAAGTGTTTATCGAAGGCGGAGTGATTCATCTTAACGTTGAAGCCGACGACACTAAAGGCATAAAGAGTGAAGGTCAAATGACTATTTCCGGCGGAACTATCTCCGGCACCGTTTCTGGGGACGGAACAAAGGGTATTAGTGTTGACGGGAACCTTACAATTAAGGGCGCCAGCAACAACCCTCTTATTGATCTCAGCGTAACGGGCACAACGTATGCTTCCGGAACTGTAGATGAAAGCAAGTGCCGCGGCATTAAGGGTAAGGGAGACTTCCTTTTCGACGGTGGTACGATTAAAATTTCAGCCACAGGTTATAAGAGCAAGGCTATCAGCATTGACGGCACTTATACCTACAAGAGCGGTTCGTTAAACTGCGCCGTGGATGCGGCTAATTAAAAGAGCAAAAACAATAAGAGAATTAGGGAAAATTAAGTGAGACTTAAGGAAAACTATAAGCCACTTAGTTTTCCCTAATTCTTACTTAGTGGGAAGTAGGTTCTTGGAGAGGCGTCAAGAAGCACAACTTCAAGGCACTTCATCCCAACTCTACCCCTCCAGGCCCCTCCTGCATTCATCTTTTCCACAATGACAAGACAAAAAATACGGGTGCGTCATCACTGACACACCCGTATTTTATTTTCTATCGGATATAAAGATTACTTCAATTCGCCGAGTTCCTTACCAACCTTAATGAAGGCTGCGATACACTTGTCGAGCTGTTCGCGGTTGTGACCTGCAGAGAGCTGGACACGGATACGTGCCTGATCCTTGGGAACAACGGGATAGTAGAAACCAGTTACATAAATACCTTCTTCCTGAAGCTTCGCAGCATACACTTGTGAGAGCTTAGCATCGTAAAGCATTACTGCACAGATAGCACTCTGAGTAGGCTTGATGTCGAAACCAGCTTCAATCATCTTCGAACGGAAGTACTCTACATTCTCAGCGAGACGATCGTGAAGTTCATTTGACTCTTCAAGAATCTTGAACATTTCGATAGATGCACCTACGATTGAGGGAGCGAGTGAGTTAGAGAAGAGATAAGGACGTGAACGCTGACGGAGCATATCGATAATTTCCTTGCGGCCAGTTGTAAAACCACCCATTGCACCACCGAATGCCTTACCAAGCGTACCTGTGTAAATATCTACGCGACCGTATGTGTTGAAGAATTCGCTCACACCGCGACCTGTTGCACCTACAACACCTGCTGAGTGGCTTTCGTCAACCATTACGAGAGCATTGTACTTTTCAGCGAGATCACAAATCTTATCCATGGGAGCTACGTTACCATCCATTGAGAATACACCGTCGGTAACGATAATACGGAAGCGCTGTTCCTGAGCTTCCTGGAGGCAACGTTCGAGGTCTGCCATATCAGCATTAGCATAGCGGTAACGCTTAGCCTTACAGAGACGCACACCATCAATGATAGAAGCATGGTTAAGTGCGTCAGAGATGATAGCATCTTCTGCAGTGAAGAGGGGTTCAAACACACCACCATTAGCATCGAAACATGCTGCGTAGAGGATAGTATCTTCAGTCTTAAAGAACTTAGAGATAGCAGCTTCAAGAGTCTTGTGAGAGTCTTGAGTACCGCAAATGAAACGTACAGAAGACATACCGTAACCGCGCTGGTCCATAATGTCCTTCGCAGCCTTCACAAGGCGGGGATGATTAGAAAGACCGAGGTAGTTGTTAGCACAGAAGTTCAACACTTCTTTGTTGTTTACCTGAATCGCAGCCTGCTGAGGACCTTCAATCAAGCGTTCGTTCTTGTAAAGACCAGCCTCCTTAATGGCTTCAAGCTCATTCTGGAGAAATTCTTGGAAATTTCCGTACATAATGCTTTAGTTATTATTAGGTTTTTAAAAGTTAAAATCTATTGGATACTGCAAAGGAACAGTTTTTTTTGAAAATAGAGGTATAGAGTGGGGTAGAAATTCGGGGCAGACGTGGTTTTTCACAGAGCATCCTCTGCTTCGCCTCGAAGATTTGCTTCATGCTCCTGCCACAACAAACGATGGGTGAGGTAATAAACTGGGAGCCATGTGCTCACAAGAGAGATAAGCACTACCGTCAGCAGAATGACACCTAAATCCACAATTTCTATACTCACGGGGTAGGCATCAATGAGGAAATTACCATCGCCATTTCCTAAGGTTATCCAGCCAAAGGTTTGCTGACCAAGACAGAGTAATACACCAAGCACAACCCCTACCAAGCCTCCCAACAGCGCGATAAGGCGGGCTTCAATAAAGAAAATTTTTCGGAGCATTGCAGGCGAAGCGCCTAAGGCATAAAGCGTTAGCATGTCCTCACGTTTTTCGATAATCAACATGGAGAGGCTCCCCACGATGTTGAACATCGCAATAAGTAGGATAAAAGCTAAAAATCCAAAGGCCACGAGCTTCTCGATGTTCATGATGTTATAAACATCAGCTTGTTGTTCCAATTGGTCAAGCACGTCAAAACGGTCGCCGGCAATTTTGCGCAACTCTTGTTTGGTTAAATAAACATTCACCCCATCCTTAAGGCGCATTTCTACGGAGGTCACCATCCCCGCTTGGTCAAAAAGGCGTTGCGAAAAGCCTAAGGACGTTAGAAAGTAATTTTCATCGTAAACGGGTTGATTCACCACAAACACTTGAGAGGGAGAAGTCAAAAAGCCCGTATTGAAACTCTCCGCAGGGTTAGCCACATTGATGCGCTCTCCCTTCTTAGGGGCACAGATTTGGAGTTGTCCGTAATTGAAGGAGCCACAAATGCTATACGAAAGGGCTATACCTGGAATGCCATACTCCGTTTCACCATCATGAAGCACCAACTTATCTCCCCCTCGGAGGATGGATTCTATATCACTCGTCTTCTTGAAGTTATCATCCACCCCCTTGATTTCAACCAACAATGGATGCCCACTGAAGAGAATCAGCGCATGATCTTGAAGCACATTCGTTGATGCCGCTACGTTTTTGTGCGACCTCAGTGCGCACAGCACACTATCGTTTGCCTCTACCATCTTCCCCATCTTCGGAACCACCTTAATTTGCGGGTCAAAAGTGGTATACATGCCCTCTACGACATCATGGAATCCATTGAAGACGCTCATGATACACACCATCGCCAATGTAGCCAAAGCAATCCCCCCCACCGATATGGCAGAGATGATATTGATAGCGTTATGGCTCTTCTTGGAGAACAGGTAACGCAGGGCAAGGCGGTGGGAGAAGGACATTTGGGAAAGGGAGAAAGGGGAAAGTTTAACGATGAACGTTTAACGAAACCATCTGGACAACTCGTTAATCGTTAATCGTTCAACGTTTATTTACTTCTTCAACAATTCATCAATATGCTCAATATAATCGAGCGAATCATCCACAAAGAACTTCAGTTCGGGAATAATGCGTAACTGATGGCGCACACGGTTTCCTAACTCCAAGCGCACTTGCTTCATGTTGTTATTGATGTTCGCCACGATTTCAGCACTGCGCTCTGAGGGGAACACACTGAGATACACACGGCAAATGCTCATGTCGGGAGAAATGCGCACGGCACTTACTGACACCAGCACCCCAGGCATTGACTTTGTTTGAAGCAAGAAGATGTCGCAAAGCTCCTTCTGAATGAGGCGAGATATCTTCTGTTGACGGGTTGTTTCCATAAATGTATATGTAGTTATTTTAACAAACGAGTTTATAGGGAGAGGGGCAGAGTGGAAAAGCATCATGGAGGAGCGCCTCTTTGCTTAACCTTCATTCATTCGGCTTCTCCTTTCATTCATGCATCCACTACAGTCCTAATTCCCTGCAAAGTTACGGATTTATCCCTCACAATACGAGTTTCCAAACGAAAAGTCGCTACTTTTTATGCCTCAAGGGCTATTTATCCAAGTTCTTATTGTACTTTTGCCGTAGCATTAACCTCTAAAAGCTACCTCACACCTCTTTATGAAACTCTATATCGTAAATGGTCCCAACCTCAACCGATTGGGCACTCGCGAGCCCTCCATCTATGGCACTCTCACTATGGAGCAATGCCTCGAAAGCCTCCGTCTCCGCTATGCCGGAAAGGTTGAATTTGAGTACTTCCAAAGCAACGTAGAAGGGCTCCTCATCGATGCACTTCAAGCAGCCGACGATGCCCAATTTGACGGCATCATTTTGAATGCTGGTGCTTACACGCATACGTCCATCGCCCTGCGCGACTGCATCAAGTCGCTCAGTGTGCCAGTCATTGAGGTGCACCTCTCAAACGTCCATGCCCGCGAGCCCTTCCGCCACCAATCCTTGCTCTCTGCCGTATGCAAGGGCGTCATTGCGGGATTCGGAATGGACTCTTACCGCTTGGCGGTAGAGGCTTTGGCGGACAACAAGCAATAAGCCACACCTGTTATCGCCTATTAAATCCAATTATTGTCTGCGACTATCCCCATGCTCAACGACTACATCCTCTCCCATATAACCCCCGAGCATCCCTACCTCTATCAGCTCTACCGAGCCACGAACACCCAGCTCATTCGTCCACGCATGGCTTCAGGCCACCTACAGGGCCAATTGCTTAAAATGCTCACAGAGCTCATTAATCCTCAAACGGTAGTGGAAATCGGAACCTACTCGGGCTATTCCGCCCTAAGCATGGCACAGGGTATGAAACCAGGCTCCCGAATCGTCACTTTTGAAATCAACGATGAACAAGAGGATTTCACCCGTCCTTGGCTCGAGAACTCCCCTTTTCCACCGAAGATTGACATGGTCATCGGAGACATTTTCAAGTTCCTGCCCGAGATGAACCTAACCATCGACCTCGCCTTTATTGACGCCAATAAGCGCACCTATGCGGACTACTATGAGCTCATTATGCGCTACCTGCGCCTCGGGGGATATATCCTGGCCGACAACACCCTTTGGGACGGGCACGTCGTTGAAGCCGCCTACAACAACGACCCCCAAACCGTCGGCATCAAGCAATTTAACGACATTGTAGCTCATGACCCCCGCGTAGAGACTTTCATATTCCCCCTCCGCGATGGGCTCACTCTCATCAAGCGTATTGGTTAAGCGCCAATACGCTTTTTTTGTAAATACCCGAACCCACTTCCCCTAAACATGAAATTCACCACTGAAAATAAGCAACTTAAAACAGCTAAAACTAAGTCAGACTTAGGGGAAATTAAAAGAGACTTAATTTGAATTAAGTGAGACTTAGTTCTAACTAAAAGCCACTTCGTTTTACACTTTAGAATTATAACATTCGACCATTGTTCAAACAGACCTCACTTCGCAACATATAAAAGCAAAAGAGGAGCAATGCCAAGGCATCACTCCTCTCATCCTTTCGTACCCCCAAGGAGAATCGAACTCCTATCTAAGGTTTAGGAAACCTCTATTCTATCCGTTGAACTATAGGGGCGGACCTGCGCGCGAGTATAGCACACATATTCTGAGGCAAAGGTAGCAAAAACTTCTCACTCGGCGACTCCTCAGAGCGAAAAATCCCCCGATTAAGCGATGAATGAGTCGGCTGAAGGCGAAAACTTGACTTTTTTCTTTGACGGGTCAAGAAAAAACGATTCCTTTGCAAGTTGAAACATTATAATTTTAATTAAATAAACTAAAAACTAAATGATTACTTCCATTATCATTGCGGTGTTCGTTATTGGGTATGCTTGCATAGCCCTTGAACACGGCACAAAGATTAACAAGGCGCCCGTAGCGCTCTTGATGTGCGCAATTTGCTGGACGCTTGTAACGATTGGTGTCAATAGTGGTGCGATTTCCCTGCCTCATGGCGAACCCATCACTGAGCGCATGCTCCACCACTTGTCAGAAACTTGCGAAATCATCGTTTTCCTTATGGGTGCGATGACAATTGTAGAAATTGTTGACGCTAATGGTGGCTTTAACTTCGTTCGCTATCGCCTTCAGACGGCGAGCAAGCGCAAATTGATGTGGCGCATGGCTTGGATGACCTTCTTCCTCTCAGCCGTGCTCGACAACCTCACGACTTCAATCGTGATGATTATGGTCTTGCGCAAGCTCGTAGCTAACAAGGAAGACCGCTTCCTTTTCGCTGGTCTCATCATCTTGGCTGCAAATGCCGGCGGTGCATTCTCTCCCATTGGCGACGTTACGACAATCATGCTTTGGGTACGTGGTATGCTTTCTACCCAGGGAGTGCTCCTCGAAGTGTTCCTCCCCTCTGTTGCCAGCTTGCTTATCCCCTGTCTTATCATGCACTTCCGCATGAAGGGCACGCTTGAAGGTGTGAAGGAAGAAAAGTTCATTGAAGCTAACCAGGAATTCTCACAGAAGGAACGTAACATCGTGTTCTGCCTTGGTGTGGGCGGTTTGCTCTTCGTTCCCGTGTTCAAGTCTTTGACTCACCTTGCGCCTTACGTAGGTATCCTCCTCGTGCTCGGTATTCTTTGGACAGCAGTGGAAGTATTCTTGGCACGCAAGAAGAATCACCATCTCATGTCAACTCACCGAGTAACAAACATGTTACAAAAGATTGACATGACAACTATCCTCTTCTTCCTTGGTATCCTTATGACGGTTGCTACGCTTCAAGACACAGGCGTACTTACTGGTTTCGGACAGTGGTTGAACGAGGTTACGGGGGCTAACCACTATGCAATTACAGGCGTTATTGGTGCTGCATCTTCAATCGTTGATAATGTACCCCTCGTAGCTGGCTGTATGGGTATGTATCCCATTGAAGCTACTGGTGCACTTGCACAGGACGGTATCTTCTGGCAACTCTTAGCTTACTGTGCCGGAGTCGGCGGTTCAATGCTTATTATTGGCTCTGCAGCAGGCGTTGTTGTAATGGGCTTGGAAAACATTTCCTTCGGTTGGTACTTGAAGAACATCTCTTGGATTGCGCTTGCTGGTTACGTGGCAGGTATTGTGGTTTATGCCATTCAGCACCCCATCTTCCAAAGTCTCGGTATAATCAATTAACCTTTTCTTTAATCCCTATTCACTATGAAAAAGATTATCCTTACGCTCGTTGCGACCTTCATGGTAGCAACTTCGGCCTCAGCATTTAGCTTTGACTGGGGTATCACAGGCGGTTTAAACTACACTAAAGTAAAGATTTCCAACAAGAGCGCTGCGCTTGCAAGCTTGAAAAGCGGTGATAGCCAAGCGGGTTGGAACATCGGTGTGCGTGCTAATGTTGGTTTGATTGCGGGTATCGGCATCAATGGTGCCTTGCTTTACAACCAAAACAAGCTCGTGATTGAAAACGACATGATTAGAGAAACTGAGACGGAACGTTCGTTCTCTATCCCCTTGAACCTTCGTTACAACTTCGGCATTGGTAAGACAGGTGTGTTCGTAGGTACAGGTCCTCAGTTTGACTTCGCCTTGGGTAGCACCAAGTGGAATAAGGCTTTAGGTCAAGCAGCCGATACTTTTGACAAGAACAACATGTCAACATCATGGAACATCAGTGCGGGTGCTAAGATTCTCGGTAAGGTAGAACTTACAGCTGGCTATACTTTTGCACTTGGCTCAATCGGTAAGGCTCTCGTTGGCAATGCCCTCGGTTCTGGCATCGTTGGTGGAGCAGCTGACATCAAGCGCAACATGTTCCAGGTTAATGCTACATATTATTTCTAAGAAATTAAAGAGTTAGGAGGTTCCGTCTTATTTCATGTAAGTCAGAACCGACTAACTCGTTTTTACCCCATACCAACACTATGGAAAAGAAACTAAACTTAGGCACGCTTTGCCTTCATGCTGGATATACTCCCAAGAAAGGCGAACCCCGTCAACTTCCAATCTATCAGAGCACCACTTTCAAGTATGAAACAAGCGAGCAGATGGCACGCCTTTTCGACCTTGAGGACTCTGGTTATTTCTATACCCGACTTCAGAACCCCACAAACGATGCTGTGGCTGCGAAAATAGCAGAGTTGGAAGGCGGGGTGGCAGCTATGCTCACATCATCAGGACAGGCTGCAAGCTTTTATACAATCTTCAACCTCTGTGAAGCTGGCGATCACTTCATCTCTACGAACAATATCTACGGTGGAACTTACAACCTCTTCGGTGTGACACTCAAGAAGTTGGGCATCGAATGTACGTTCGTTGATCAGGAATGGAGCGACGAAGAAATCCAAAAGCATGTGCGCCCCAATACGAAGTGCTTCTTTGGCGAAACAATTTCTAATCCTGGGTGCACTATCCTAGACATCGAACGCTTTGCGAAGTTGGCGCATAAGAATGGAATTCCCCTCGTTGTAGACAATACTTTTGCCACTCCTATGAACTGTCGTCCCTTTGAGTGGGGAGCAGACATCGTGACGCACTCTACAACAAAATATATGGACGGCCATGCCACAGCTGTAGGCGGTGCGATTGTAGATAGTGGCAATTTCGATTGGGAAGCTTCGGCAGAAAAGTTCCCTGGTCTCTGCACTCCCGATGAAAGTTACCACGGCCTTACTTACACTAAGGCATTCGGCAAAATGGCATTCATTGTGAAGGCTACAGCTCAGTTAATGCGTGACCTCGGTTCTATTCAGTCGCCCGAAAATGCCTTCTTGCTCAACCTCGGTCTTGAAACGCTCCACCTCCGTATGAAGCAGCATTGCACTAATGCACAGCGTGTGGCGGAATATCTCAAGGCACATCCTAAGGTAGCTTGGGTAAACTTTGCAGGCCTTGGAGACAACCCCTACTATGCTCTTGCTCAGAAATACCTTCCTAACGGAATTTGTGGTGTAATGGCTTTAGGCCTTAAGGGCACTCGTGAAGATGCCATTAAGTTTATGGATAGCCTCCGTTTGATAAGCATTGTGACTCACGTAGCTGATGCTAAGAGTTGTGTGCTTCACCCTGCAAGCCATACACACCGCCAACTTTCGGAAGAGCAACTTAAGGAAGCAGGCATTGCTCCCGATCTCATCCGCCTTTCTGTTGGTATTGAAGATGCAGAAGATATTATTGCGGATATCGAACAGGCGTTGGAAAAGATTTAAATTTAAGGTTATAGGTAAGGAGGTTATAAGGTTTTCAAAACCATATGGACAACAATTTGAACTGCCTCATAACCTCACAACCTAAAGCCGAAAAACCTCATCCTATATGAAAATTCTCTTGCTTGGCAGTGGCGGTCGTGAACACGCCCTTGCTTGGAAAATTGCTCAAAGCAGCAAAGTTGAAAAACTCTTTATCGCTCCTGGTAATGCTGGTACTGCCAATGTAGGCGAGAATGTACCTGAACTCAAAGCCGATGATTTTGACAGCATCGTAGCTTTCGCTCTTAAGGAAGGCATTGATATGGTGGTGGTTGGCCCCGAAGATCCCCTCGTAAAGGGTATCTACGACTACTTCCTCGCTAACGATGCCGTAAAGCACATCCCCGTAATCGGTCCTTCGAAGGCTGGTGCAGTTCTTGAAGGTTCAAAGGACTTTGCAAAGGCATTCATGATGCGCCACAATATTCCCACTGCTGCATATGCTACTTTTGACGGCACACAGGTTGAAGAAGGTTGCAAATTCCTCGAAACGCTCAAAGCACCCTATGTACTCAAGGCCGATGGCCTCTGTGCAGGTAAGGGTGTACTCATTCTTGACACATTGGAAGAAGCACAGAAGGAACTCCGCAGCATGCTCGGCGGTATGTTCGGCAATGCCTCTTCTCGCGTCGTGATTGAAGAATTCCTCTCAGGTATTGAGTGCTCTGTATTTGTACTTACCGACGGCAAGAACTACAAGATTCTCCCCGAAGCTAAAGACTACAAACGCATCGGTGAGGGTGACAAGGGATTAAACACTGGCGGCATGGGCTCAGTTACCCCCGTCCCCTTCGCTACTCCCGAGTGGATGAAGATCGTTGACGACCAAATCATCCGTCCCACCGTTGAAGGTCTCGCTGCTGAGGGCATCGTTTACAAGGGTTTCATTTTCTTTGGCCTCATCAACTGCGATGGTCAGCCCAAGGTTATTGAATACAACTGCCGTATGGGTGACCCAGAAACAGAAAGCGTAATGTTGCGCATCAAGAGCGACCTCGTAGACCTTCTTGAAGGTGTTGCTGAAGGTAATCTCAATGAAAAGACCATTGAATTTGATGAACGTGCAGCAGTATGCGTAATGTGCGTTAGCGGTGGCTATCCCCAGGATTACGAAAAGGGCTTTGCCATCACAGGTGCTGATGTTGAAGGCAGCGTAGTTTTCCATGCCGGTACAGCTATGAAGGACGGCCAACTCGTTACTGCTGGCGGTCGCGTTATTGCCGTAAGTTCTTATGGTAAGGATAAGGCGGAAGCACTCGCTAAGTCAATGAAGGGTGCAGAACAGATTCAGTACGAAGGCAAATACTACCGCCGCGACATTGGTCAGGACCTTTAATAACTTCTTAGTTTTTATAGGAACTATAGTCATTATAGATGCTATAACAAATGAGAAAAGCTATCACCACAGACA
This sequence comes from Alloprevotella sp., assembly GCA_045657925.1. GTDB lineage: Bacteria > Bacteroidota > Bacteroidia > Bacteroidales > Bacteroidaceae > Alloprevotella. The sequence continues at coordinate 77,101 of JAZOUA010000024.1, forward strand.
CAACAACGCTTCCCATAGCTATAGCCTTGGGAAGTCTGTTATGGATACTCCCCGAAGCAGGTAACCTTCTGCTTTGGGGAGGTTGGTTTGTGGCCATACTTACAGCCTATGCATGGATGGAGATGAACGCACGAATGCAATTATTGCGCGAACGTTCACGAATGGTGAGCATTACGTTCTTCATCTCTCTTACCGCCGTGCCCTTACTTCACAACGTTTCTCTTGAGGCCTTACTTTCGCTGTCTATCATTCTGTGTTACGCTTGTCTGTTCTCATCTTACCAAGAACGACGTCCTGAATCCAAACTCTTCCATGCCTTTCTCCTTTTAGGACTTGGCAGTTTACTCCTTCCACAACTACTCTGGCTACTCCCACTATTCTTATTCAGTTGTAGCCTCCACTTACGCTCCCTCACTCCTGGGAGCCTTGCGGGAGCCCTTATTGGCTTGCTACTTCCTATTGTCGGAGTGGCTGTATGGGGGCTCATTCAGTGGGATTTCTCTCTGATATCTGGAGGTATAGAAGGCTTTTGGCATACACTCACCCAGACGGACATGAGTTACTGGGAGACTGTATACACCGCCACACCTCTTACACTTCCAACCGAAGAATGGCAATTTCTCGTTAGTGCCTCATGCACGCTCCTACTCTCGTATGTAGCTATCATCAATCAAGTACAAACGTCCTACCTTGACAAAATACGCGTACGCATGTTTTACTATATGATGGCACTCATACAGTGCGGATTAACGCTCCTGCTTATCCTCTTCCCTGAAGAACGATGGCTATGGCTCTACCTACTCATTACGAATGGAGCTCCTCTTATCGCTCACTATTTGACACTTACTCGTGGATGGGTTCCTACAACCCTTTTTTGGCTTTCACTCATAGGATTCTTTTTGCTTACCTTTTTTAACTACCAAACAGAATGGATTTTATTGTTAATCTACTCATAGATTGGGGAGTGCTTGGAATGTTTATCGCAGCATTCTTGGCCGGAAGTTTTATTCCGTTCTCCTCTGAAGCGGTTATGATTACGCTCATCGCTGCAGGCGTTGACCCTTGGGGCCTTTTCATATGGGCATCATTGGGTAACATTCTGGGTGGCATGTTCAACTATTGGGTGGGCCGCATGGGCAATGAAGATTGGATTTACAAGTTCCTGAAACTCCCGCCCAAAAAACTCAATAAGGGGATTCTTCAAGTAAAACGCTACGGACTCTGGGCAGGCCTCCTCTCATGGATTCCCATCCTGGGGAGTGTTATCACGGTAGCGATGGGTTATTTGCGCCTCAACCCGTTTTACTCCTGCCTCAGTATGGGAATCGGGAAAACCATCCGTTATTACATCGTGATGGCCTTCATGCTCGGATTGCTTGACAGCTTTAGCGATATGTTTTAATTGAGAGCCCGTTGGGCACTACAATTGACCATTCTTCTCATCAAGACAGTCTTTAAGGATGAACTAATTGTGCTTTAGTTAAAACTATCTGTGCTTTAATTTCAACTAACTCACTAATAGTTTTTCGCGAAAGGGGCTTTTTCAAAAACAGCCCATTTCATCGATGTTTTCACCCCTACATGTCTACTCGCATTCGCAATATATTCTTCCTACTTGGCATCATTAGCGTCGTTATAATGGTGGTAAGTTTTGACATGACGCTCGACGCAATTACAGACAATGTGATGCGCGCCGGGCGTTGGTTTGTGCTTGCCTGTGCGTTATGGATGGGAGTATACATGATAAATGCCCTTTCGTGGCGCGCTATTATTCACGATGGGGAGTGCACAAAACGCATACCTTACTGGCGCGTCCTGAAATTTACGATTACGGGATTTTCGCTCAACTGCGTTACACCCGTCGGACTCATGGGCGGAGAGCCTTATCGAATAATGGAACTTAAGCCTTACGTTGGTATTGAGCGTGCTACGTCAAGCACATTGCTCTACGTAATGATGCACATCTTCTCTCACTTTTGGTTTTGGCTTCTTTCAGTAGTGTTGTACGTCATTTATTATCATTCAAGCATCAATATCCTAATGGCATTGTTGCTTCTGCTGGTTACAACCCTCTGTGCATTAGCCATCTATCTCTTTATGAGAGGATACCGCAAGGGCTTCACGCTTAGTGTGCTCCGCCTTCTTACGAAAATCCCCTTCATCAAAGGGTGGGCATCACGCTTTATAGCAGCCCAGCAACCTACATTAGAGAATATAGACCGCCAAATCGCCGCGCTTCACACTACGCGACCTGTAACGTTTTATTTCTCACTCGGTTGTGAACTTTTTGCACGCATCCTTTCGTGTGCAGAAATCCTTTTCTTCCTCCACTTGTTTGGAGTCCATGCAGACTATGCCACTTGCATCCTCATCTTAGGTTTCACCTCACTTTTTGCTAATGCTCTGTTCTTCCTCCCTATGCAATTAGGAGGTCGCGAAGGAGGATTTGCAATGGCAACAGGAGGACTCGCACTTTCAGCAGGTGTAGGAATCTCATTAGGACTTTTAATTCGCCTTCGTGAACTTATTTGCGTCATTATCGGGCTTGCTCTGATGAAAATAGGCAATAGCAATGAGCGATGAACTGAAAGAAGCGTTCATACAACTCAAAGCAAAAAAGTCCCTTTTGGCGGAAAGTGAATGTTAAATAATGTAGGAACTGCAGGATTAGATAAAGTTTTCCTAATTTTGCACTAATTCGGAATCGTTAAAGTCCTTTGACGCATCAAAAGGCAATGACAAATTCCCATCTCAACCACTCTGAATACTCAAAAATATCCTATATGAAAGAAGCTACTGGAAAACTCGCCGTAATGAGCGTTGGTCTCGGCGCTGTGACAACAACATTTATTACCGGCTCACTCATGTATCGTAAAGGCTTAACTGTGCCCGGAGGTTCGGTTATTGAAATGGCTAAAATCCGAGTTGGTCGTGGCAAAGCGAAACAATATAAAAAGATAAAGGACATTGTTCCCGTCGCACCCATGCAGAGTTTAGAGTTTGCAGCTTGGGATATCTTCGAAGAGAATGCTTATCAAGCGGCACTCCATGCCGACGTGCTCAAACAAAGAGACATCGACCCCGTTCGCGATGAATTGGAAGCGATTAAGCCTCTCACTGCAGCCTTTGATAAGAACTTCGTAACGCGTCTCCAAGGTGATAACATCAAGCAGGGAACGCGTTGGGGATTAGTAGAACAGCTCCGTGCAGACATCCGTAACTTCAAGGCGGAACGCGGTTGCGACCGTGCCGTAGTGATTTGGGCGGCTTCTACTGAAAAGTACATACCCTACAACGAGGCGGTTCATAAGAACCTTGCCGACCTTGAGGCAGCCATGAAGGCGAATGATTGTGAAAACATCTCACCCTCTATGTGCTACGCTTATGCTGCCATTGCCGAAGGGGCTCCCTTCGTGATGGGTGCGCCTAACTTGTGCATTGACATCCCTGCCATGTGGGATTTTGCGAAACAGCAGAATGTGCCCATCGCAGGTAAGGACTTCAAGACGGGACAGACTCTTATGAAGACGGTGCTCTCGCCCATGCTTCGCACACGCTGTCTCGGTCTTTCGGGGTGGTTCTCAACCAATATCCTTGGCAATCGCGATGGCGAAGTGCTTGATGCGCCCGAAAACTTCAAGACGAAGGAAGTTTCTAAGCTCGGCGTTATCGATACCATCCTTAAGGCAGACGAACAACCCGAACTCTATGGCGACATCTTCCACAAGGTGCGCATCAATTACTATCCCCCTCGTGGCGATGCCAAAGAAGGGTGGGACAACCTCGACATCTTTGGATGGATGGGCAAAGACTACGGCATGCAAATCAAGGTTGACTTCCTCTGTCGCGATAGCATTCTCGCAGCTCCCTTAATGCTCGACCTCGTACTTTGTGCCGACCTTGCTCTTCGTGCCGGTTGGAGTGGCATTCAAACCTGGATGAGTTTCTACCTCAAGAGCCCCATGCACAATTACGTTGAACAAGAAGAGCCCATCCACGACCTTTTCCAACAATACATCCTCCTCAAAAACGCCATCCGTGAGATGGGCGGATATGAGGCTGACGAAGAACTTGATTAAGCTGAGAAAGAACGGAGAAAGCTATGCCCTACAAGCAATTGGGCTTTAGAACTTTCATTTTCCATTTCCCTAAATGCGTTACCTCTCTTCCATACTTTTCCTTCTTCTATCCTGCTCGCTGAGCGTGATAGCACAGAAGATTTCCGGCATCGTAACCGATGCGCGGACGGGAGAGCCATTGCCCTATGTCAATGTCTATTATAAAGGAGAACGAGCGGTGCAAACCAATGAACAAGGCCAATACTCCCTTCCTTTTAAGACTAAAGAATTGACCTTTTCCTATGTGGGATATAACACCAAAACATTTACCCCCAAGCGCGCCCGTGTGCTTGATGTGATGCTTGAGGAGTTTGAGACCTCACTCGAAACGGCCACTGTTGTAGGGAAGAAAAAGAAATACAGTCGCAAGAACAACCCCGCCGTAGAATTGATGAAGAAAGTCATTGAGCGCAAAAACTTAGATGCACTCAAGGCACACGATTACTACAGTTTGCAAAAGTATAACAAACTCGTACTCTCCATCAACAACATCACTAACAACATGACGGAATGGGAATGGGCGAAGAAGCATCCTTTCCTTATTGATCACGTTGAAACGTGCAACTACACGGGAAAACGAATTCTCCCGATTTCTGTAGACGAAAGCGTAGTACGAGAAATTTACCGCAAGTCAACAGATACGAAGAAGAATATCGTACTCGGACAGCGCTCCAACGGCATCAATGACATCTTTGCAACGGGCGACATCCTCAATACGATGCTTCAAGACTGTTTCACAACGGTGAATATCAACGATGACAAGGTGCGCCTCTTGCAATACCCTTTCATCAGCCCTTTGTCAACGAATCATGCCATCAATTTCTACCGCTATTTTCTCACAGACACACTTAATATTGACGGCAAGCGTTGTATCGACGTGAACTTCACGCCCAACAATCCGCAGGACTTTGGTTTCTCAGGCCATCTCTACATCCTCGCCGACTCTACTTATCGTGTGCACCGCGCAGACATTACCATTCCTCAACGTTCCGACATCAACTTTGTTGAAACCATGCGTGTTATTCAGGAGTTTAAGACGCTCCCAACGGGCGAACAGGTTCTTGCGCATGACAATATGATAATGGAGCTCAGCCTTATCGAAGGCACTCAGAGCATGCAGATTAAGCGCGGAACGGAATACTCCGCCTTCTCCTTTGAATCCATTGCCGACAAGGAATTTGACTTCAAGGGCGACAAACGCGAGGACTACAATGCCCGCGTTCAGAATGCAGACTTCTGGGCGGCTCATCGCCCAGCCGAACTTACGGACTCCGAAGAAGGCATGGAAGGATTTGTACAAAAGATGCAGCAAATGAAGGGCTATAAAGCCTTTATGTGGGTAGCTAAAGCCTTTGTGGAAAACTTTGTAGAGACAAGCACCGACCCCAAGAAACCTTCCAAACTCGACATAGGGCCTATCAACACCATCTTCTCGCAAAACTTCGTTGAGGGTTACCGACTCCGTGGTTCGTTCCAAACGACCGCCAATCTTCATCCCAACCTCTTCTTTAAGGGTTATGCCGCCTATGGAATAGATGACCATTGCTGGAAGGGAAGTGGAGAATTTACTTACAGCTTTCTCCCCAAGTCTTACCTGCCTCACGAATATCCCTACAACAAGATTTCAGTGGGCTACTACAACGACGTCGTTTCGCCGTCTGATAAGTTCATGACTACGGACAAAGACAATGTCTTTACCTCCTTCAAGTGGACCCCAGTTGAGCACATGCTCTACACGGAATATTGGCGCACTGCTTACACTCGCGAATACGAGAACGGCTTCTCCTATAGCCTTTCGGCTAAGGTGCAAAAGGATAAGCCTACAGCACGACTCTTTTATCAGCCCCTCAGTACGGGGGACATTTCTGCTGATGCCACTCATCACGTCAAGGACCTGCGTGCTACGGAAGCCACCATATCACTAAGTTACCAGCCTGGAGTGAAATGGGTAAACACAAAGCAACGCCGTGTGGCCACTAACCACGACGCCCCCCTGCTTACGCTTCAGCATTCTTTCGGGCTCAAGGGCGTTTTAGGTAGTGACTATACCTATAATTTCACAGAGGCAGGCATCTACAAGCGCTTCTGGACTCCCTCGTGGGGACGCATAGACACACAGATAAAAGTAGGAGCACAATGGAATCGCGTGCCCTTCCCCTACCTCATTGTGCCTGCGGCGAACCTCTCCTATATTAAGGACGACAACACCTTCAGCCTTATGCGAAACATGGAGTTCCTCAACGACCGCTATGCCGCACTCTTCTGCTCATGGGAGCTCAACGGTAAAATCCTCAACCGCATTCCGCTCATCAAGCACCTCAAACTGCGCGAATACTTCGGCTTCAGTGCTCTTTGGGGTGACCTCACGTCGAAAAACAATCCCCTATTAGAAAAGAATGCCGGCCGTACGGATCTTTTCCACTTCCCCGGAACCTTCGATGAAAACGGCACTTTTACCCCCATCACAACCACCATGGACCGAAAGCGTCCTTACATCGAGGCCTACGTGGGACTCTACAACATCTTCAAGGTGTTCAATCTCGAATACGTGCGTCGCCTCAACTATCTTGACGACCCCAATACGAAGCGTTGGGGCATCCGCGGGCGATTTGTATTCACATTCTAATGAGTAAAAAATAAATAGAGAGCACCATAACTTTAAGCACGGTCCGCATGCGGTCCGTGCTTTTCTATTACGGATAATGACAATTCATACTTTACAAATAGGAATAGAAGGGAAGCAAGAAGTAAAGTTTTCCCACCTTAATTTTGTCCTATATACTAAAAATCAGTAACTTTGCGTCGCAAATTGCGAAAATGTGCGCTTACGTGTCAAGGGATACGTATACTCAGTGATTTTCAATCTTGTATAAACAAAAATCATTCATAAATCTAATTAAACACACATGAAACATTTCATGCTTAGAAGCCTCATGCTCCTCTCCCTCCTGTGCTCCACATGGGGAGTTGGTAGTGTGTGGGCACAACTCGAAAATGGCAAAGTCTATTGCTTTGAGAATTTAGGCAACGAGGGCAAGTCATTGGTGATTACCAATAGTACGAACCTCACCATCGCTACAACAAACACTGATGATTTTAAGCAGCAATGGTTTGTTGAAAAAATCGGGGATAATGTATTTACATTACGTAATTTATCAAACGGTAAGTACTTAAAAAGCCCCAACGTTACGAGCAATAATGACTGGACAACTGTTGAAACAGTGGATGACAATTGTAAATTTAATTGTGTAGAAGCTGGTGAGGGGTATTCATTGCGTGCTACAAACACAAGTGATGGGTACCACTATATGCACTATGGTTCAGGTACAGACGATATTGTTTGTTGGACAATTACAGGTGCCACAGCCTCGCATTGGCGCATTACTGAAAAGACTTATGAGGCAGAAGAACTTGAAAAGAGATTGGATATTGTAAACAGTCTGCTTTCAACGAACATTGAAAAGTATAAGACAGCTCTTTCAAACCTCTTCTCAGATGCTGCATGTACCACAAAAAAGAAGTCTTTAACGGCTGAGCAGTTAGATACAGACGAAGACTATTTAGTGCTCTCATCTACTTTGCAGAAGATGGCGAAGAAGGTGTACAGCACTGCTAACGATGCTTGGACTGAAAGCAACTTTGATAACACTAAAAGCGCTTGGGGTAACGACTATGCCAAGAAGTATCGTGTGCAGTGGTACGAACCTTACACGGAACCTGAATGCGCAGCTTCGGCATTGCGCATCAATGCACACACCAACTTGAACAACCCCACAGGTATCTTTGCCAATAGTGGCGATGTGCTCTTCGTGATGGTGGAAGGAGAAATCAAGGAGGGTGCTTACCTTTACCTCTCAAGTTACACAGGGCATGGTAAACTCGGTGGATATCGTGACGGAACAGAACTTCACACTGGTTTGAACGTCATTCCCGTTACTGCCGACGGCACTAACTACTGCATCAACTATGTCGTTAAGACATTTGACACTACAAACGGAACGGGTAAGAACGCAATTATTGGGGGGCGCGAACTCTATAAGTATCCCGACTTGCAAATTCATATCGAGGGTGGTTACATCAACGGTTATTGGAACAAAATGGGGGATGCAAACCACGATGGTGACTTTAACTATCCCGCAGATACCGATGCCGATTGGGATTACATCAAGGAGCGCGCCACTCAAACCGACGTTACCGTGTTGGGCGAATACGTAACCTTGCAGTTCCCCCTTACCGACGCAGGTACGGGAGATGATCAGGGTATGGGCACCTTCTTCAATTCTTACGGAGGTAAGACTACAAGCCTCGAAGCGTCTATCGAAGAGTGGGACAATGTCATGATTTGGGAACGCCTTTTGATGGGCGTCGTAGGTCAGAGCACTATTGATGCGGAAGACAAGTCGTCTCCCTACTCCGAGCGGCCCACGGTGACTGCTTACACAGGTGATGACGGCGACGATTTTGGTTGCGACTATAGCGAGTATTACAGGATCCACGGCCTCTCTTTCGGTACCGAGGGCGGCTATATGTATGGCGGTTGGGACCACTGTGGTTACAACTTCAACACGATGGAATCTATCATGCTCAGCATCGTTGACGAAGCTGGACCTCACTGGGGCCCCGCTCACGAAATTGGTCACCAGCACCAGGGACCGCTCAACATGCGCGGTTTGACGGAAGTGACCAACAACCTCTTCTCAAATGTGGTGTTGTGGTACTTCGGTAAGTCAACCTCTCGTTACAACGGCACAGACGGTTCGTTGAGCAATGTCCTTCAGCAATTTAACGCTGATGGCACAGACTTCTTTAGCAACAATATTTGGGCGCAGACCATCATGTATTACAAGCTCTTCTTGTATTACCATGTGCTCGGTAACAATCCCAAGTTCTACCCCCGTCTCTTCGAAATGCTCCGCCAAAACCCCATGGCTATTGAGTATAACCAAGACGGTGGCAAGTGTTTGATGCACTTCTATAAGTTGTGTTGTGACGCAGCAGGTGAAGACCTTACGGAATTCTTCCGCGCACACGGTTTCTTCAACGTGATGGAAGACCGCTTTGTGGGCGACTATTCTAACGCCGTTTACAACATGACGCAGGCTCAGATTGACGCTGCTATCGCGGAAGTGGAGGCGAAGGATTATCCAGAAAATATCGCTGTGCTCTTTATTACTGACGCTACGGGTGAAGGTAACATCGAGAGTCACAGAGATGATGTTGGGTATCTGACACACTTTGACACGAACGATTCGGGTAATCTTATCTCAGGCGAACTTGGTAACTACGCCACATTTAATACAGTCGCTGCACCTTCTTACAACTACACCATTTCCGGCAACTCCGTAACGATGGAAGGTACGGGCGGTGTAGGTTTTGCGATTCTCAACGAAAAGGGCGAACTCATCGGTTTCTCGGATAAGACAACTTTTGAACTCTCCGATGAAACGATGGAGGCGCTCAGCAATGGTGATGCCCAAATTGTGGTGATGCCAGCAAAGGGAGAACCCGTAGAAGCGACTGCTGCAATGAGCGAAAGCGAAATCAAGCGCACACTCTTGGTAGAACTCATCGCGCAAGCAGAAGCGTTGGATGCGTTGACCGATGATACTGACGGTAAGAAGATTGGTTTCTATAAGAGCAGTTATATGACTGATCTTAATAATGCTTTAACTAAGGCTCAAGAGGTGGTTGAAAACAATACGGCAAGTGCTTATACTCCCGTCTTTAATGCCCTTAAGGCCGCCATTGACGACCTCAAGTCTAAGGAATTTGCGAAGATTACCATGAAGCCCGGTACATACACCGTGCGTAACTTCGCATACACTACGCGCTACTTGTCAGTCAACGGAAGCAGTGAGGTCGTTACCTCTACAAATGCCGAACCCACGAACACTGAAAAGTGGGTGTTTGAACAAGGTGACGGTAACAACGTATATTATATTAAGAACCTCAGCACGAATAAGTATGTCAATGCGTTGGCACAGAGCACAGTTGTTTCAGCCACAACGTCAGAAATTGCAGATGCTAAGGGTTGGTTGGTAGAAGACCTCGGAGACGGAGTGTTTGGCATTACCTGTCAAGACGAGAATAACCAAGCCATGCACAGTGCTGCTAACGCGGGTTATAAGATTGTAGGTTGGAACACGGGCGCTGAGGCTTCACGTTGGTATCTCACTGCTTTGGAAACCGAACAACTCTCTGCAGAGCAACAAGCGTTGGAAGAACTCATTGCGCTCAGCGAAGATATGTTGGAGCGTGTGGCGAATGTAGAAACCGTCAAGGAGCGCGTTGAACTTAATGAGAATAGCTATTATTGTAATGCGCCCCATAAGTCTGGCGGTGACAAGCTTACAACTTACGCCGTACTTTATGACAACGACTACACAACCTTCCTCCACACCGATTACTCGGGCGCAGATTCTGAAGACAAACTTGACCACTACTTGCGCGTAGATTTAGGAGATGGCAATAGTGCTTCGCTCTTTACCTTTAACTACGCTTCACGTAATAGTAGTAACCAGAATCCTACGGCAATCACAGTTGAAGGTTGCAATGAAGAAAACGGCACTTACGAACTGATTACCACGTTGACCCGTGATGCCGACAAACTCATCTCGGGGGGCAACTCGGAATACCACTCTGCCGTAATGGGTCTTTCCAGCAAGTCATACCGCTACTTGCGCTTTACCGTTACGGGAACTATTCAGGGCTCTACTTCTGGTCCGAGTGACAACACCGAAACGCCGGATGTTAATGAAGAAAATAAACACGTGTTCTTCGTATTCTCAGAATTTGGCGTGTCTAAGGCTACTTGCAATGTTACCGCTTTGCCCAAATATTCTACGCTGACTAACGACGATGTAACAGCCGCCTTCAACGCTATCCGCGAGGCGAAGTTTGCTTATGCGAATGCTACTGAAGCAAGTGATTACACTACAGCGTACGAAGCTTTAGAGACCTATTACGAAAAGCTTGTTGACGCTTATGACACTGGTGACCAAACTGTCCTCTCAGCCAAGAAGGAGGAACTCCAAACGTTGATTGACAATACAACTGCGCTTATCGGTGAGTGTGGTGAGGTGAATTACACTCCTGCGATGTTTAATGGTGAAGCACCTCTGCAGGCAAATGATGCAAATGGTAAGTTCTATCTTTCTACAAATGCGCAGTCAAATCAGGAAGGTCCTATCTCAGGTCTTATAGACGGCGTTGTTGGAAATGCAAATAGCAGTACCTATTTCCATACAGATTATAGTGGTGAAAACTCTACGGATGGTCTTGATCACTACATTCAAGTAAAATTAGGTGAAAAGGTTAACGCCTTTAAGTTTACTTATACCAACCGTTACAATACAGACAAGAACTATGCTACAAAGATGACTATTTGGGGCAGTACGGATGGTATAACCTTTGAGGAAATTACACGCATTGAAGGATTGCCTGCATCGGCAAGTGCTGTGTACACTTCTGAACCAATCAATGTAACAAAGGAGTACACCCACTTGCGCTTCATGGTGACTGAAAGTGATAATATTGAGAAAAAAGGTGGACACCACTTCTTCCACATGGCAGAGTTTGACCTCACCCTTATCGGAGGTTCCGAAACCTATACTGCGCAGCTGAATCAAAACATCGGTGATGTTACGGATGACCTTTTGATTGCTGCCTACAAGGAAAATGCGGAAGCACAGTCAGCTCACACCTACGCTACTACCGAAGCGCAAGTGGATGAAGCTATTGCGGAATTGCAGGCGCAGTATGATGCGTTGGAAGCAGCAAAGAGTGTTGTTGATAAGTCAGGGTTAGCAAGTCTGATTGAGACTACTACAGCGAGACTGAATGAATGTGGTACTGTTACTCCTAACGGTGATGTTCTTGAGGTAACCCTTAACGAGTCAAATGCGGGTAGTGTGAATAAGGACATGCTCCGCGAACTTTACCGCGCTATCGAAAAGGCTCAGGGGGTTATAGACGATTCTAACGCTACGCAGGATGGTGTTAATGCTGAAATAGATGCGCTTACGGCGAAGGTTGAGGTTGTGGAAACCGCACAGAGAAGCCCTGCTAAGGCAGACCTTAAGACGGCTATTGATGCTGCACAGACTGCTATCGATGCATGCGCGTCAAGTATCACAAAGGATGGTGATGAATACACTGTAGTATGGAAGTCAGAAACTGCAGGTGACGTAGATAAAGCTACGCTCATCGCGGCTTACGAAGCGCTTGTTCGAGCTAATGAAATTTACAACGGTAATGCTTCTACAGTCAGCGAGTATGAAGCAGCGAAGGAGGCTTTGAGTACTCCTATTACTACTTTGAATGATTATAAAGATGGACTTCATAAGTCACAGCTCAAGTCAATGGTTGATCTATTGACAGCACTCATTGAAAAATGCAATACTGAAGGTCAGGGCGACTTGACTACAGGTATGCTTGAAGAGATGGTTCAACTAAATGAAACCGCTACAGCATATCTTACTCAAGAATTTGCAACTCAAGAAGTTCTTGTAAGTGCCATCAATGGTGTAATTTCTAATATTGAGACTAACTATCCCACATGGAATGCCGCACAGCAATCTACTGCAAAGCAAGATCTCCTCGCGAAGATTGAACAATTGCAGAATTTGATTGATGATTGTCGTGCTAACGGAACGAAGATTATTACTACAGATGTTCCTTGTGCCTTGCAGACTTCTGACGGTGCAGATTTCTACATTTCAACAAATGCAACTGCAACAGAAGGGGATATACGCAACCTTGTGGATGGCAAGATGAATACATCTTTCCAGACAAAGAATAGTGTTGGAGCAGAACATTACCTTTTGGTAGATGCAGGTGAAGGTAATGCATTGGAGAAATTTAAATTCTCTTATCGAACCAATAAGAGTCTCTTCCCTTACACAATTAAGGTGTATGGTAGCAACAATGAGGATGAATTTACTGAAGTACTTGCTACCTTCTCTAAGGATGATGCGCAAAATCCCTTGCCCACAAGTGCAGATCAACTTTGGACTTCTTCAGAGATTGGCAACGGAACAACTGCTTACCGCTTCTTGCGTTTCAATATCACGAAATCTTTGGTGGGATTGAAGATTGACGACGAAAATGAACTTGACACTTCTAACGGAGGGCAGCTCAGCAACAAGTACAAGAATTCTACATTCTCAGAAACCCCAGCGAGTGAGTATTGCTTTGCGATGTCAGAATTTGACTTGATACGCAGAGTTGACAACGAGGGTGTTCAATTGACTGAAGCGGAGCAGGCTATCGATGATGCCAATGATTTGGTAACCAATTCTGCGGATGCTGATGCGTTGAGAAAAATGAAGGGTGAACTTGAAACACTCTACACTAATCTCTCTGAACCACTCCGTGCGGCTTCACAACGTATTCAAGTGAGCCTCACCACAACTGATGCAAATAGAGACGTACTCCTTAGCAATATTGAGTATGGTCAGACAATTGGTACGTTCAGTGCGCCTTATGCAACGGTAATTCCCGAAGGAGTTACGGCTTATTACGCAACACAGGAATATGAGGGCGAAACAGTTTCGCTTACTCCTATTGAAGAAGGCATGGCACTTCCTGCTAATGAAGGCGTAATTCTTATTGGTGAAGTAGGTGTCAATAGTGTGATGTTCATCCCTGCTACAGATGAAACGCCTGCGAACTTGAGCGCGAATACGTTCTATAACTCTGCTACTTCTCCAGAAGTTATGAAAAGCAATGACTATATTTTGGCCAACCCCAATGGAGGTCAAGGTATTGGTTTCTATAAGGCAAAAGAGGGTAGTACACTCAAGCAAGGTAAGGCCTTCTTCCGTCTCCCTGCTAATCAGGCTGCAAACAGTCTCATTTTGAGATTTGGGGGCAACACTACTGATATTGACTGCACGTTGACTGATGCTCTTTCTACGGACGATGTGATTTACGACATCTACGGACGCCGTGTTACGGAAGTTAAGAAGGGTGGCATCTACATTAAGAATGGAAAGAAGTTCCTCATTAAGTAATGATTTAATTAACAGTTTTGAATGATGAAAAAAACATATATTAATCCTGCTATTGAAGTGATCGATTTTGCTACTGAGTCGTTAATTGCAACATCAAATCCGAATATCGGTTCGGGTACAACTCCTACTCCTGGTGGTGACGTTGATGGCGAAGAAGCACTCTCCAACAAGCGCCAGCCCATGAACAATTCATGGGGCTCTCAGAATTGGGGCAAAGACGGTGAGTAATCACTGAGACACTTGACATGCTCGGGTGGTATTGCTGATAAGGCGGTACCATCCGAGTGTTGTTTTAGAGGACGAAAACAGAAGTATCCCTACTCAAGAAAAAACTAAACCTTAGTTAGTGAAAACTATAAGTGAGTTAATTTGAATTAAGAGTGAGTTAATTTGAATTAAGTCTCTTTTAGTAACTAACGATTAGTTAGTGGCAAATTGAGACTGTTTATAAGGGAGGGGAGAAGGAGGAAATTTTTCCTAAAATTATTTAAATCACAAAATTAGGGGGGCTTTCATTATTAAGAATCCGTAAATTATGTCTAATTTTGCGAAATAGAGGTATTAGCTACTCTTGAATTTTACTAACTATTAAAATAAATTATCTACTAATGAAACTGAAACAAACCCTTTTGCTTGCTCTCGCAACGCCGTTGTTGGCTGGGGCGCAGGTGCTACAGGTTGATAAAACCAAGTGGGTGGATTATGAGGATAATTATAATCCTGACTGGTCGTTGATTTACTGGCAGGGTGATGAACCTATGCCTTCGTCGAAGCGCACTCGTAGTGGCGGTGAAATGTCTACCCAAGAGGTGGCTGACCGTACGGACTTGCCGACGCACATTAACGCTGCCGACACGAAGTATTTCCCTCCTGTGTTTACTCAGGTGAATGGTTCGTGTGGTGCTGCCTCACGTATCTGCTACATGCTTACGCATGAGTTGAACGCCTATCGCGACCTTCCCGGTAATACGTTGGAGAATCAGTTGCCTTCGCACTTTGTTTACAACTTGACGTATGGTAACTCGGGCAAGGACGAATTCATTCAGTTCATTGGCGTACCTTCGGCAAAGACTTACGGAGGTCGTACGAACTCATCGATTTACGGTTCATACAACTGGGATGATCCTAACATTGGTTGGATGAATGGTTACGAGAAGTGGTATGAAGCGATGTTCAATCGCGCTCATAAGCCCTCGCACATCCCTGCGAGCCTTCAAACGGCGAAGGGTCGTAAGATTTTGAAGAGTTGGCTTTATGACCACCACGGAGACCCCGACTTCAAGGGCCGTCCTGGTATCGTGGGTATCGGTGTGGCTTCAGCCAATGGTGATTCTCATATCGAAAATACGGATGCCAATCGCGCCGCTGGCTTGGTGGGTAAGCGCTATCTTACACACTGGGGTGAATCAGTAGACCACGCGCTCACGATTGTAGGTTATGATGACCGCGTAGAGTTTGACTTGGACTGCGATGGTATTTTTGGTGAAGGCGATCTCGAAACGAATGATCCCTGGGGCAAGCAGATTTTGGAAAAGGGTGCTTGGATTATCGTAAACTCTTGGGGTGCTTACTGGGAAAACAGTGGTTTTATCTACTGTCCTTATGCCTGGAGTGTGCCCGCAGCAGTTAAAGAGGGCAATGAATATGTGAATCCCAACTCAGGTTGGTGGACTCCCGAAGTTTACCGCATTAAGAAGGATTATCGCCCCTTGCGCACGATGAAGGTGGAAGTTGAATATTCTCGTCGTTCAGAATTGTGCTTCTATGCCGGAGTTTCTGCCGACTTGAACGCTTCTGAACCCGAAAAGACCGTTCCCATGCACCACTTCATCTATGCCGGTGACGGTGCTAACGGAAATACGAACCCCGCTCCCGAAGTGCCTATGCTCGGTAAGTGGACCGATGGTTTCCATTACGAACCCATGGAGTTTGGTTACGATATCACGGCGCTCTCTGAGGGTTATGACCGCTCACGTCCCTTGAAGTATTTCTTCGTTGTGGAACGCAAGCGCAACTCAATGCTTGGCTCGGGTCGTTTACACAATCTCTCGGTGATTGACTACGAAAACAATCTTGACGGTATCGAAACGCCTTTTGCTTTAGACGAAGCCAATTGGACGATTGATGCTACGAAGGGCAACCGCATCATTTACTCAACCATCGTTTACGGCTCTTCTTCTTACTATGCCCCCGAAAATGCGGTGGTTAACGGCAACCAGCTTGCATGGCAGGCTCCCATTCGTTCGGGCAAGACCATTAAGGGTTACAATGTGTACCTTGGCGACGTAAAGGTGGGCGAAACGAATGCCTCAACGCTTACGTATGATCTCACTGAGGCAGGTGAATACCACGTAACGGCTGTTTATACTGACGCTGAGTCGTTTGCTTCAAACAAGGTGTACTACGCTGGAGCTGATGCAAGCACAACTCTCCCCGCAGCGTATATCAAGCAGGGCGGATTCACTATCCCCAACGTCTTCGGTGCAAACCATGACAAGGCTACTATTGAGTTCTGGCTCTCTCCGCTTTCTATGCTCAACTGGAACCAAACTGCTGGTAACTGGGGCACATGGATGATGCACGCAAATGCAGATGGTTCATTCACAGCTGGATGGGACACTAACAATCGCGTAAATACAGGCGCTGGATTGATTACTCCCGGTCAGTGGAAGCATATCTGTATCGTTGTTGACGGCAAGACGCTCACTATTTACTTGGATGGTTCGAAGAAACAGTCAATCACTTCATCATCATTCTCAGGTCTTGGGGGCTTCGGCGATTTGACATTCACTGCAGGTAGTGGTAATAGCTATTTTGACGCACGTGTTGCGGAATTCCGAATTTGGAAGCGCTCGTTCACGGCTGCTGAAGTGAAGAAGAACTATACTGTATCCATTGCCGACGCAGCTATTCCTCAGGAACTCTTGGCTTATTACCGCGGTGACATCTTCGAAATGAACGGCACGCAATATTTGCGCGACTGTGCGGGTAATAACCATGCGCCTATCGCAATGCGTAGCGCTACAAATTCAAAGATTGAACAGCGTGAAAATAACAACACGAAGATTAAGGCATCTACAACAGCTCCAACCGTAGAAATCAACGCTCCACAAGGCGACATTTTCGTTGGTCAACCCGTTACGTTCACTGCGAATCCTAGTATAACGGTAGAAACTCTCGTTTGGGACATCCCAAGTGCGAACATCAACAATTCTGCAATTAAGTCGCCCACGGTTTACTTCCAAACTGAAGGCACACATCAAGTTATCGCAACCGTTACAGGCGGCAGAAACAAGATTGTTGCCGACACTCTTGAAGTTACAGTTAAGAAGCCCGAGGTTAGCGCTGACTTTACAATTTCTAAGACTACTTGCGCTGTAGGAGACAATGTAACATTCATGCCCAATGCTCCCGTATTTGGTTATGAATACGAGTGGGTGGCAGAAGTTTCTGACTTCGAAAAGCAAACTATTAATTCAATGGTTGGCGCAGCTACCTTTAACTATCCTGGCATCTTCAAGGTGCTGCTTCAGGTAAAGTATCAAGGCACAGTATTGGCTTCAAGCGAAAAATATATTGAAGTAAAGAACGTAGCTCCTAAGGCGGCATTCGATGTTAATCCTGGCGTCATCCTTGTTGGAGAAACGGTGAACTTCCAGGATAACTCAACTTCAACTCCTACGGCTTGGACTTGGAACATCTATAATGATTACTTCAACCTCTTTGTTGAAGGTCGCAATCCTCAGCATACGTTTGACCTCCCCGGTAAGTACAACGTAAGCCTCATGGCTTCAAACGAACAGGGAAGCAACACGACAACTCAGAAGAATGCTGTAGTCGTTTGCAACGGCGACTCTAAGAGTGGTCTTATCTTTAATACGTCCGATGCTACGGTAACAACTTCAAAGGTTCCCTTCACAAGTGGCAACTTCACTATTGAATGGTGGATGGCTCCCTCTTCTATCGACGTGAGCGGTGCACTTGGTTTCGGTCATTACGGAGGTACACTCGGCGGTTACGTTAACGAAAAGGGCGCACTCATTCTTGACATCGTCGGAAAGACACATGCTTCACCCTCTAACTACGTCATCGAGCAGGAATGGCACCACTATGGTGTAACATTCGACGGTACGAAGGTTACATTCTATCGTGACGGTATGAGAGTGACTGAAGTGGCTAACGATGCGCCATCTGAATACGGCCTTACGAAGTTCTGCATCTCGCGTTACGACTATCCTTGGAACGGCGGCATAGATGAATTCCGCATCTGGGGTTCTTGTCTCACACAAGCGCAATTGCAGAGCGTATGTAACCGAAGCCTTGCTAACGAAGCAGCACTTGCTGAAGTTGCTGATATGAACTTGCTCGTTTATTACAACTTCGACCAGGGCACAGGCTCTTATATCACGGACCACTCAGGAAATGGCAACTCAGGTGTTCGTTCAGGTTTCGGTCCTGACGGAGATGCTTGGGGCGCGTCAAAGGGTGTTTGGAGCCTCTCGTTGAATCAGACTAAGATTTCGTCGGCCGACGTTACAAGCACGTATTTGAAGAACTACAAGCAGGAATTTGCGGGCAACACAAGCAGTACTGTGAACCCCATGAATAGAAGTCGTTTCTACGAAATTACTGGTTGGACGCTTGAGAATAGAGTTACATCTAACGATTACGGAACGATTATCACCGGTGCCCACGTTGATGCTCAGAAGAATAAGAACATGACCATCACTACGGGATGGGACCTCTTCGCTTCTACACTTACAGACCACAAGGTGTATCAGACAATTACACTTCCCGCTGGATTTTACAAGTTCCGCACTAACTACGGCGAATATGAAGGTCAGTGTGGCGACAGCTACTTGGTTGTAGCTGAAGCAGGCAAATTCCCCACTACGTCAACGATTTCTTCGGCTATCGCTTACGCAACAATGCGTCCGAAGGATAACACGATGACCAATGAATTGGAATTCATGTTGAAGGAAGAAACGGAAGTAAGCCTCGGTTTGTTGGTTAATATGTCGGGAGACCTTTGCTTGGCAATCAAGAGCTTTGAGCTTCACCGCAAGGATGCAAGCTACGCAGTTGCTCCCTACTCTTACAACCTCGGAGTGGCTCAGAGCGGATTTGCAACGCTTTGCCTGCCCGAAACAGTGACAATTCCCGAAGGCGTAGCGGCATACATCGCAACGAAGGTGGACAACGATGCTCAGCGCCTCTACCTCTCACGCGTTGAAGGTGGAAGTATTCCCGCCGAAGTGCCTGTAATCATCTACGCGCCTCAGCATACGGGTAAGACGCTCATTTTCCGTGAGGCCGAAACCGAAGCTACTGACCTTTGCGAAGGCAACATTCTCTACGGTACGCTCACTGAAGAGGACAATAACGCAAGCGATGCATGCTTCAGCCTTAATGACAAGGGCGGTAAGGCAGGCTTCTTCCCCTATTTGGCAGGTACGCTGATGGCTAACCGAGCTTATTACTACGGTGCAGACATTAGCAACTACTACATGATTTTGGAAGACACCGGTATGGACACTGATATCAACGGTATCACTGTTGGCACTGGCGCGAACACAATCTACGACCTCAGTGGCCGTCGTGTGAGCCAGCCAGTTAAGGGTGTTTACATCATGAACGGCAAGAAGGTGGTGCGTTAAGCCTACCTTAACCGATAAAACTATTTAAGGATTTTGCTGTCCTGTAAATGCTCCTTTCCCTCAAAACGAAACTCAGTTTCCTCTGCGAGAGATGGCTTTACTGGACAGCAATACTTTTCTTTATAAATCTGCAACAACCACAAAATAGATTTACTTATGCTATTTGAACCACAAGACCCTTTCAAATGTGAACAGCCCAAGGGACCCGTAGAAAAGTCGGGGTGCTTGAAAGCGATGTATACCGTCTTCGTTATCTTGCTTATAATAGGGGGCATTATAGGAGGATGTTGGTGTATCTACAACCGGATTATCGAACCCATTCTCAAAGCGGCATCCATGTAGACATATCAAAATATATGACTTGGTGGGGGCTACACATTGTTTATCGCAACGAGCAAGAAAACCATGCCTAAAACAAAGTCTCTGTTACGGAAAACTAAACGTGAGTTAATTTGAATTAAGTGAGACTTAGTTTTTCGTAAAAGCGACTTAGTTTTGAGCAATTAAGAGAGGGTTTGCAGAATGTCAGGATGAGTAGCGCTTCTAAACCTAAAATAATCCCCTTTTCCCTTTGTCGCCTCCCCGCGCTTTGCTACCTTTGCAGAAGATAGTTAAATTAAAATTTTTAATTCTTAGAATTATGAGCCAACTCGAAAAAATCTTTGCTGAAAAGCTCCTCAATGTTAAGGCCATTAAGTTGCAACCCGAACAGCCCTTCACTTGGGCAAGCGGATGGCTTTCTCCTTTCTACTGCGACAACCGCAAGACATTGTCGTTCCCCGCATTGCGTAACTTCGTAAAGATTGAACTCGCACGCATCATCGCTGAAGAATTCCCCGAAGCCGATGCCGTTGCAGGTGTTGCTACAGGTGCTATCGCACAAGGCGCTCTCGTTGCAGAAGAACTCGCTCTCCCCTTCTGCTATGTGCGTGCTAAGGCTAAGGACCACGGAATGGGCAACCTTATTGAAGGTGAACTCCCCAAGGATTCTAAGGTAATCGTGATTGAAGACCTCATCTCAACTGGCGGTAGCTCACTCAAGGCTGTTGAAGCGCTTCGTGCTGCTGGCTACAACGTAATCGGTATGGTAGCAAGCTACACTTACGGCTTCCCCGTTGCTGAAAAGGCATTCGCGGATGCTAACGTACGCCTCGTAACCCTCACAAACTACGAAGCAGTAGTTGAGGTAGCAAAGGAAACAGGCTACATCAAGGACGAACACGTACCTATGCTCGCCGAATGGCGCGCTAACCCCAGCGAATGGAAGAAGTAATAACGAGAAGCCTCCACACGGAGGCTTCTTAAGGTTTTAAATCTATAAGAACTATCGTCTTTCCATAGCAACTTTAAGATTTATAGCGTCTATACTTAAATAGAAATATCTCCACTATGACTAAATACGAAAGCGAAGTACGCACCATTGCCAACAATATCAATATCGTTTACGAACGTTTCGCAGACCTCCGCAATTTTGAGGCAATTAAGGAAGCGATGAACAACCCTGCTGTGCAGGAAAAGATTAAGGAAGCTGCCGGGAAGGAAGCTGATAAATTGGATAAACTTCAGGAGCAAATCAAGGACATTACCTTCACTGAGGATACCATTTCCTTCGGCACACAGATGGGACAGATTACCCTCCAGGTAGTAGAGCGTGATGCCCCAAAGTTGATTAAGTTTGAAGGAGTAGGAACGCCCATCGCAATTAACTTATGGATTCAGTTGCTCCCCGTAGCGGATTACGAATGTAAATTGAAGGTAACGCTCGGTGCGGAACTTAACTTCTTCATCAAGCAGATGGTAGGCAAATATCTCCAACAAGGTGCTGAAGGCATCGCTAATATGCTCAGCGTAGTGGCAGCGGCTCGCTAATCCTAACTATGTATTACGAAGGACTCCTCATTGGCGTTGCCACCTTTCTCTGCATCGGCCTCTTCCACCCCATTGTAATCAAAACGGAATACTATTTCGGCACCCGCCCTTGGTGGATTTTCCTCCTTGTCGGCATCGGATGTGCCGTAGGTGCGTTATTTATTGAAAACACGCTGATAAGTAGTATCGTAGGTGTCTTTGGGTTCTCCTCACTTTGGAGCATCAAAGAGCTCTTTGAACAGAAAGAGCGCGTACGCAAAGGATGGTTCCCCAAGAATCCCAATAGGAAATAAGGAAGAGGCGTCAAGCCCTCCTTCCTCCCCTCTCATTTCTCCTCTCTCATTTTACAATCATGCTTCCTCTCTACCAAGAAATAACCTCTCATTACCCCAACCACTCAGTACGCCCTGTAATTGGAATTACGGGTAACTTTGGCGAAAAGGGGTTAGAATTAGCCGAAGGTTACTACCGCAGTATCATTGCTGCGGGAGGTATTGCCGTGGCGCTTCCACCTATAGAAGACCCTGAACAAATCTTAGGGCAGTTAGAAAGCGTGGATGGCATCCTTTTCTCTGGAGGAGGCGACGTTAACCCACTCTTATTGGGCGAAGAACCTATTCCGCAACTCGGAGGGGTTAACCCTGTTCGCGATGCTCATGAGTTATTGCTCACGCGATTGGCTTACGATCGTGGCATTCCTATGTTCGGGATTTGCAGAGGACTTCAAGTCATTGTTGCAGCACTTGGAGGCACACTTCATCAAGACATCAAGACTTGCATGACCGAGATCAATCCGATTAAGCATTCTCAAGAAATGCCTCGCTTTGTTGCATCGCACACGATTACGGCATTAGAAGATAGCATCATCGGAAGAACGCTCGGTAAGAAAGTTGCCGTAAATTCCTTCCACCACCAAGCCGTGGCTAACCCTGGCCCTATGCTTCGCGTGACTGCTACTGCGCCAGATGGAGTAATTGAAGGAGTGGAAAGCACGGACTTTAAGAGCGTTATGGGCGTTCAATGGCATCCCGAGTGCTTCATTCTGAATCGTGACACTTGCATGCTTCCCCTTTTCCGCCACTTCATTGGCGAAGCTGAAAGTTTCCGAAAAGCGAAATCACTTCACCAACGCATCTTAACCATTGACTCTCATTGCGATACGGCAATGCAGTTTGATAAAGGCGTAGATTTTCAACGCCGAGACCCAAACTTGCTCGTTGATGCCCATAAAATGACCGAGGGAAAGTTAGACGCGGCATGCATGGTGGCTTATCTAGCACAGAAAGGCCGTAGCGATGCCGAACTTCAAGCAGCGACTCAAAAGGCAGTTGACATTATCAACCGCCTTAAGACAATGGTGAATGCCACAGAAGGATTCAACATCGCCCTAAACCGAGAAGACCTCCTGCGTAACAAGTTTGAGGGGCGCAAATCGGTTGTTTTAGGCATTGAAAACGGCTATGCACTCGGCAAAGACCTAAGTAATATCCACAGATTTTGGGATATGGGCGTGCGTTACTTAACCTTGTGTCACAATGGGGATAACGACGTCTGCGATTCAGCACGTAAGAGCACAAATGAGCATGGTGGGCTCAGCGAATTCGGACGCGCCGTTGTGGATGAGTTGAATAATGTAGGCATGCTTATTGACTTGAGCCACGCAGCAGAATCTACCTTCTACGAAGTGCTTGAGCGCAGTAAGAGTCCCGTAGCCTGCACGCATTCATCAGCACGGGTGCTCTGTAATCACCCACGCAATCTTACTGACGACCAACTCCGTGCCTTAGCAAAGCGAGGCGGGGTGGCGCAAGCAACTTTCTACCCCGGTTTCCTCCGAGAAGATGAGCAAGCAACGGTAGAAGATGCCGTGCGTCATATACTCCACATGATTCATGTGGCAGGCATTGACCACGTAGGTATAGGTAGTGATTTCGATGGGGATGGTGGTGTTCCTGGATTGGCTTCGGCAGCCGACATGGTGCACCTTACGCGTCGCTTACGGGCTGAAGGGCTTACGGACAACGACCTCCGCAAGCTCTGGGGCGCAAACTTCCTGCGCGTACTATTTTAGATATCTGAGAAACAAATAAATTACAAAGTCCGGATGGTTTTCCGGAAATATTTTCCTTCTTATATTCCCCAATGAGATACCTCTCTCTACTACTCATCCTACTACTCTGTGCATGTGGAGGAGCGACAAAGAATACCAACCCAACCCCTGTGGAAACGAAGAAAGAGCAGGCGTTTACGGTAAACTTTAATGCTGACTCTGCCTATCAGTTCGTTGTTGACCAATGTAACTTCGGAGCACGTATTCCCAACTCTGCGGCCCATGAAGCTTGCGGAGACTATATCGTAAAGAAATTTCAGAATTACGGATTACAAGTTACGGAGCAAAAGGCTGACCTTACGGGGTGGGACGGAGTCACACTGAAGTCAAGAAATATTATCGCTTCACACAATCCTGAAGCCCCGAAGCGCATCCTTCTTTGCGCGCATTGGGACTGCCGTCCGTGGGCTGACAACGACCCTGAAGAGGGTAATCATCGAGTTCCCGTCATGGGTGCAAATGATGGAGCAAGTGGTGTTGCTGTTATGCTTGAATTAGCACGCCAATGCAAAGCTATCAATCCTCAAATCGGTATTGATTTTATCTGCTTTGACATGGAGGATTACGGAGTGCCCTATTGGGAAAGTTCACGTGCTCCCCAAGATGGTTCAGATTGGTGTCTCGGCTCGCGTTATTGGGCACAACATCCACATGTTGAGGACTACAAGGCTGAATACGGCGTCCTCCTTGATATGGTTGGTGGCAAGGATGCCCAATTCTGTTATGAAGGTTACTCACTGCGCTATGCCCGCAATATCGTTGCGCGCATTTGGGGCACTGCTGCGAAATTGGGTTATAAGAACTATTTCGCACAAAAGGATGGTAGTTGGGCCACAGACGACCATGTGCCCGTCAATGAGTTGAGAGCAATCCCTTGCATCGACATCATTCCTTACGTAGAGGGTCAAGAGAGCAGCTTTGGCTCAACCTGGCACACCATAAATGACCTCCCTAAGAACATTTCAAGAGATGTGCTCAAGGCAGTGGGACAGACGCTGGTAGAAGTGCTTGCTGAGGAAAAGCCTTAATTACATTTTAGAAACGAAACAACACATACATACAACTATGACAATTAACGAACTCCAAGACGAAGTAATCGAAGAATTTGCAGAATTGGAAGACTGGATGGACCGTTACCAATTGCTCATTGACTTAGGTGAAGACCAGGAATCATTACCTGAAGAACATAAAACTACCGACAACCTTATTGACGGATGCCAAAGTCGCGTGTGGCTCGTTTGTGAATCACAAAATGGAGTTCTCCATTTTTCGGCCGAAAGCGACGCTCTCATCGTTAAAGGTATTGTAAGCCTGCTCCTGCGCGTAGTAAATGACCATACAGCACAAGAAATTCTTGATGCCGACCTCTATTTCATCCGCGAAATAGGCTTGACGGAGCACCTCTCTCCTACTCGCTCAAACGGATTGCTTGCGATGATCAAGCAAATTAAGATGTACGCACTTGCAATGCAGGCAAAGGGATAAAAGCCTAAAATAATCGGACAAGAGAGACGACTCAAGAAGTCCCTTTCCTAACCTCAAGAAACGAAACCTTATTTAGAGAAAATTAAGTCTCAAATAATTTCAACTAAGTCAGACTTAATTTAAAATAAGAGTAACTTAGTTTCAACAACTCGAGATAGACTTCTCTAACCTCCCCTTTTTTTACAAAAAGACCCTTATTTCTGCACATAAAAACTATTTTTGTGCAGTCAAATATGCGATTTTCCTGAAATTCTTTTGCTAATTGAATAAATAGGGTTACTTTTGCATATCGAAAACTCAACAGTTTATAACTTTATTAACTTAATAACAACTAACGACTATGTCTGAAATTTCAGAAAAGGTAAAGGCAATCATCGTTGAAAAGCTCAGCGTTGACGAAGCAGATGTAAAGAACGAAGCAAGCTTCGCAGGTGACCTCGGTGCAGATTCACTCGACACTGTAGAACTCATCATGGAACTCGAAAAGGAATTCAAGGTTACAATTCCTGATTCTGACGCAGAAAAGATTTCTACTGTAGGTGATGCTATTGCATACATCGAAGAACACGTAGCTTAATTCTTCGTCTCAACAACGATCATCTTTTAAAGTTGACCGCTGACAAGGTTTAACGTATAGCGTTTAAGTAGTGCAGCGTCTCGTTGCAACTATTCTACAACGTTAAACGTTAAACCTTTTCTACTTTCAACACTGAAAGTAACTGATAGCGGTGCTTCTTCCACAAAATCATTATTCCTCATTTACTCATAAATAGGTCGGTACAGCCGCAACGCTCATCGTTTGGCGAACAAGCCTAATAAGTCACTCTCTTATTAGGCCTGTTATTGTACGCAAAGCCTACACATTAATACAGGAACATAATTATGGAATTGAAAAGAGTTGTAGTAACAGGTCTTGGTGCCCTCACTCCCCTTGGTCATACAGTAGAAGAAACTTGGGAAGCTCTCAAGAGCGGTAAGAGTGGCGCTGGTCCCATCACACACTTTGACGCATCACAGTTTAAGACTCAGTTTGCTTGTGAAGTAAAGAACTTCAATGCAGCTGACTACATCGACCGTAAGGAAGCGCGCAAGATGGACATCTATGAGCAGTATGCTGTAGTAGCTGCTATGGAAGCCATGAAGGATGCAAACTTCGATATGGAAACACTTGACCGCACAAAGGCAGGTGTAGTGCTCGGCGTAGGCATCGGCGGTATGCACACATTTGAAGAAGAATGCTCTAACTATGCTGTTAACGGCAAGGAAATGGGGCCCAAGTTCAGCCCATTCCTCATCCCCAAGATGATTGCCGACATCGCTTCTGGTCAGATTTCAATCATGTACGGACTTCATGGTCCTAATTACACGACTACTTCAGCTTGTGCATCTTCAACAAATGCTATTGCTGACGCTTTCAACCTCATCCGTTTGGGTAAGGCTAATGTAATGGTTACAGGTGGAGCTGAAGGCGCTATCTACCCATTGGGTGTAGGCGGTTTCAATGCTATGCACGCGCTTTCTACACGCAATGAAAGCCCTGAAACAGCAAGCCGTCCCTTCTCAGCTTCTCGCGATGGTTTCGTAATGGGTGAAGGAGCAGCCATCCTCATCCTCGAAGAATTGGAACACGCTAAGGCTCGTGGGGCTAAGATTTACTGCGAATTGGCAGGTTGTGGTATGTCAGCAGATGCTCACCACATCACAGCATCTCACCCTGAGGGCCTCGGCGCTTGCCTCGTGATGCAAAATGCACTTGAAGATGCAGAAATGAAGCCCGAAGACATTGACTACATCAATGTACACGGCACATCAACTCCCGTTGGTGACATCTCAGAAGTTAAGGCTATCCTCAAGCTCTTCGGCGAACACGCTTACAAGCTCAATATCAGCTCTACGAAGTCAATGACAGGTCACCTTCTCGGTGCTGCTGGAGCAGTAGAAGCTATTGCAAGCTGTCTTGCTGTAAAGCACGACATCATTCCTCCCACTATCAACCACGAAGAGGGGGATAACGATGAAAACATCGACTACAACCTTAACTTCACCTTCAACAAGGCGCAAGAACGTACCGTACGTGCAGCTCTTAGCAACACCTTCGGCTTCGGAGGTCACAATGCGTGTTGCATCATGAAGAAGTACAACGCATAATTAAAGGTTAACAACTTAGAAGGAGGGGTTAGGAAAAGTTTGCAAGTCACATCCGTGGCCGAATAACTTATCCTAACTCCTCTACTCCTATAGTTTTTGGTGGTGGACAGGAAGCGTAAAACGTTCTGCGTCTACCCCAGAACCGCTAACGAGAATAGAATCTACACTATAATGTTACGCAGATTTTTTGATAGGCTGAGATTGCCCTTCCGTAAGGATCGCGAACTGCGAAGTGCGCTTTTCCGCATTCTCGGCTTCTATCCTCAAAAGATTGAATACTATAAAATTGCCTTTGCTCACAAATCGCAGGGATTCCGTGATAAAAACGGGAAACCAGTTAATAATGAACGACTTGAATTTCTCGGCGATGCCGTATTAGAATCTGTTATCAGCGACATCCTTTTTCACCATTTTGAAAAACGTCACGAAGGATTCCTCACTGCGACTCGCTCGAAAATAGTTCAACGAGAATCACTCAATCGCTTGGCAAAGGAGATGGGCATTGATAAGCTCATACAGACATCTACTCGCAACACCTCTCCCCACTCTCATTTAGGTGGGAATGCCTTTGAAGCGCTCATGGGCGCCATTTACCTAGATAAGGGATATAAGACGTGTCAAAAGTTTGTGCAAAAGCAAATTTTGGGTCGCTTAATGGATCTTGATGGAGTAGCAAACAAAGAAGTGAATTTCAAGAGCAAACTCCTTGAGTGGTGTCAGAAGAACAAATTAAAGCAAGACTTTGTCATGCGCCTTGAAGATAATGGTAAGCAAAAGGACCCCTTGTTCCATTGCACCGTCATCATTGAAGCGATAGAGTTTGGTTATGGCAAGGGATACTCAAAGAAGGAAGCTCAACAACAAGCCGCTCGTGAAACCCTCACAATGCTTCGCCGCGATGAGAATGTCGTAGACAGCGTATTCCGTTCAAAGGAGAAACGCACGGCAATGGAAGCTAATGAGATGGCTGTACTTCCTAAGATTGACGAAATAGAAGACGACCTACTTCGTGAGCAACAGCAACCTAAGCGCCAGCAAATTGCTGAACCCCGAAAGGCTGAAGGCAAGGAGCCGGAAGCAAAGGTAAAAGCAACTCCTAAGCCCAAGGAAAAAATAGTATCTCAGCCTCAACAGGAAGCCCCTAAGGCAGAACAGCCTAAGGAGCAGAAACCGAAGCAAAAGGCACGCTATGAAAAGCCTGTAGCAGAAGTTTCTGAACCGGGAGCAAAGGCAGAAAAGAAGGAAGAAGATACTAAGAAAATGCCTTCTGCTACTGCTACAGAAACTCCCAAGAAGGTAAAGAAAGAGGCTAAGCCAGCTCCCTTTAATGTAGCATCACTCGCAGAAGCCGCAATCGCGGAGGCTGATGCTATTGTACCTCACTTGCCCTCGGTTGTTGAGAAGCATAGCACTGCAGTTGTACCTACGGAACCTGCTCGCAAACGAGAAATTGTTCCTGCAGAGGACTACAAACCAAAGAGCAAAGAGCAAAAAGGTAAGAACAAGGAAGTAAGAAAGCCCAATATAGAGGAAGAGCAACCTATTGCTCCCTCAGAAGGGCCTACTACAAATTCAGAATCATCTGTTGCACCTTCTAAACCTACAGAAGCTCCTGCAGAACCTGCCAAAGCGCCCTCTCAACCGACTGCAGTTGCTACAGAGGAAGCTAAGGCGGAAGCTCCCAAGAAAGAGAAACGCCCCCGTCACAAGGTAACTCGTATTGCGGAGTACACGAAGACTGAGGTTAAGTCTGAGGAAGAAGTGGAAGCCGAACGTAAGCGCACCAATGAAGAGCGCGAGGAGAAGCGCCTCAATAAGCGTATAAAGCGCGAGGCAAACCGTGCGAAGGATGAGTTGGAAAAGCTCACGCAGCCCGCGGAAGTCCCCACTACTCACGACGTCCTGGCGGAAGCAAGCCTTGAAGGTTGTGAAGGAGGTGAAGTTACACCTTCCGAACAAAAGTCCGCAGAGGGACTTTCAAATTCAGCGAAGCGACGTTTGCGCCGAAAGCGTGCTGCAGAGCGTGCTAAGCTTGAAGCAGAAGCTCCTGCTGAGAATGTGGATTCACTCTCTGATGAACAACCCGCTGAAGACAGCACAGCTAAGCCTATTGAGCGCAAAAAGCATCAACACGGCAATAGCCGTAAGCGTCGCCGTCAACAAGCGACAACTCATAATGAGGCGAAAGCAGAGCAAGCGACTGCAGAAGTCTAACACCGGATTGAATACATAAATGAAGCGGAGCAAGCATCCATCAAAATGCTTGCTCCGCTTTGTTATTGATTGTTTTACAAATCGTTTCTAACTTCAACGTCACTTTCTGCTTAGCATCTCAGAAGCGGAGTTACAAGCCTAACTTCGCCGAAATTTCAAGCATACGATCAATTGATTTTACCGCGGCATCAGCCACGTCTGAAGGAACGTCAATTGTGGGCGCCAAATGTTGAAGTGAATTATATACCTTTTGAAGTGTAATCATACGCATATACTGACACTCGTTGCAAGGTGAAGTTCCTTCTTCAGGAGGAAGGGGGATAAACTTCTTCTGCGGGCTACGCTTCTGCATTTCATAGAGAATTCCGCTCTCCGTTACCACAATAAATTCCGTTGCATCGCTTTGAGCAGAATAGTTCAACAGAGCAGCAGTAGAGCCCACTTCGTCAGCAAGTTTCACTACGGCTCCCTTGCATTCAGGGTGTACCAAGACCTTTGCTTCTGGGTGCTGCTTTTTCAAGTCAATGAGTTTCTCCACAGAGAAGCGCTCATGCACATGGCAAGCACCGTCCCAAAGGAGCATCTGTCGGCCTGTAATGCTATTCAGATAGGCTCCAAGATTACGGTCGGGACCGAAGATGAGTTTCTGTTCCTTGGGAAAACTGTCCACAATCTGCTTGGCATTGCTAGAAGTTACCACCACGTCGGTAACGGCCTTTGTTGCAGCCGTCGTATTGACATAAGAGATTACCTTATGGTCAGGGTGTGCCTTTACAAATTCAGCAAACTTATCAGCTGGACAACTTTCAGCCAACGAGCAAGTAGCATTCAAATCGGGAACGATTACCGTCTTACCAGGGCAAAGAATCTTCGCCGTTTCGCCCATAAAGTGCACCCCACACATCACAATGACGTCAGCATCAGTAGTGGCGGCTTTCTGTGCCAAGGCAAGGCTATCACCAACAAAGTCTGCAATTTCCTGAATGTCGGCTTCGGTGTAGTAATGCGCCATAATTACAGCGCTCTTCTCGCTGCAAAGGCGACGTATCTCTGCCTTCACATCAATTCCAGCAGGGAGCGGGGAGTCGATGCAACCCGTATTTTTCCAATCGTTTATCATAGTTTGATTAGGTATTAAGTGAACTCACTCCGCCTGTGGCGGAGGAGGGATGCAGGAACTTCCTGCTACTATAAATTTCTGTCTGCCACAAAAGCAACATACTGCTTCAAGGCTTCACGAACTTCGGCATTCTTAAAATCAGAAAGTAGTTGAAGCGCCTCGTTGCAGAGCGCCACCATCTTCTGTTCGGCATATTCTATACCACCATAAGCCTTCGTAAATGCGATGATTTCCTCAATTTCCTCAGCCGTAGCCTGCTGTTGCTTCACGCGCTTCACAAGGTCTGTAAGGCGAGGCGAGGGGTGGTGAGTAATGGCATAGATGGCAGGGAGGGTAAACTTGCCCTCACGGAGATCGTTGCCCGTAGGTTTACCGATATCTGCCTTGAAATAATCAAAGATATCATCACGAATTTGGAAGCAGACACCGATGATTTCTCCCAAACGTTTTGCTTTTGCCACTTCCTCTACTGCAGCTCCTGTCGTTATAGCCCCAAGCTGAGCACATGTAGAGAAGAGTGCCGCCGTCTTGCGTTCAACTATATGGAAATAAGCTTCCTCCGAGAGTTCCTCGTTGCTGATATTCTCCAACTGGAAAATTTCGCCTTCAGAGAGCGTTCCTCCCAATCGGGAGATGATTCCTACTGCGTCAATATTATTGGTTTGCGCCGCTTGTGCAAGACTGAGCGAAAGGAGATAGTCACCGAGGAGCACGGCCACTTTATTGCCATACGTGCTATTAACAGATGCTTGCCCTCTACGCTCACCTGCTTCGTCCACTACATCGTCGTGTACAAGACTCGCTGTATGAAGCAATTCCAAGGAAATAGCGGCATTTAATGACGCTTGAGTAATGGTGCCGAATTCCTTGGCCACCAGGAGAGTGAGAATGGGGCGCATCATCTTTCCGCTTCGCCCTTTGATATAGGAAAGCGCCTGAGACATAAAGGGGTCCTTATGCGTCAGGGTTTCATCGAAAAGTTGCTTATAGTTTGCCAACTCTTCTTGTATGGGTTTGCGAATTAAGTTGAGCACGGGGATTTTTTTGAACGTTGAAAGTTTAACGATGAAAGGGGAAATACTATCTAGCGAATTACTAAGCCAGCTTATTTCTCCTTTCTCCGTTCTTATTCTTTTATTTATTTCTTATACGCTTTCAGGCCACCCTGCAAGTAATCCACGAAGCGATCAATGTCTTCGTCGTAAGAGTAAGAGTGTGAGAGGGGCTTGCCTTCATTATCAAGGAGAACGTAGAAGGGCTGAGCATTCGCTCCAAACTTCGAGCGTTGGAGGTAGCTCCACTTGTCGCCGATGGTACGGAGCGTTGTTGTCTTGCCGTTTTCCTCTACTTCCATATTTTCAGGAAGGGGCGTCTTTTCGTCTACATAAAGGGAAATCAATACATAGTCGTTCTTGAGCAAATCTCGCACCTTTTGATCGTGCCAAACGGCAAGCTCCATCTTACGGCAATTTACGCAACCATGACCAGTAAAGTCTACGAACACGGGCTTACCCGTGCGTTTCGCATATTCCATTCCTGCTTCGTAGTCCTTGAATTCTGCTTCCACATGCACTTCATGAAGGTTGAAGTCCTGCGTAGAAACGGGGGGGGAGAACGCACTCACAGCCTTCAAAGGAGCACCCCAAAGACCGGGCACCATATACACAGCAAAGGCGAGTGAGCAGAGCGCCAGGAAGAAGGCAGGAACACTTGTCTGCTTTTCATCCTCATCATCATGAGGGAACTTGATACCCCCGAGAAGGTAAACACCGAGGAGCGCAAAGATGCAAATCCAAAGTGCAAGGAACGTTTCGCGGTCAAGAATGCCCCAACCATAAGCTAAGTCAGCCACAGAGAGGAACTTCAAAGCAAACGCCAATTCCAAGAAACCGAGCGTCACCTTCACCTTATTCATCCAACCACCGCTCTTGGGAGCCTTCTTCAACATTGTGGGGAATAGTGCAAAGAGCGTGAAAGGCAAAGCCAACGCAAGGGCAAAGCCCAACATACCAATGGCAGGAGCCAAGATTGAACCGCCACTTGTGCTCACTTCAACGAGGAGGAAACCAATGATAGGGCCTGTGCATGAGAAACTCACAAGCGAGAGGGTGAACGCCATGAGGAAGATAGAGAGTACTCCCGTTGTCTTCTCAGCCTTACCATCTACCGCAGCACCCCACGATGAGGGGAGCGTGATTTCAAAACCACCAAAGAAACTTGCTGCAAACACTACCAACATCAAGAAGAAGAAGATGTTAAACAGCGCATTCGTCGAAAGGTCGTTCAAGGCGCTTGCACCAAACAGCCCCGTAATAATCAATCCGAGTGAGAGATAAATAACGATGATTGACACACCGTAAGTCACAGCATCACGAATGGCCTTCTTGCGGTCACCCGAGCGCTTCAAGAAGAAGCTCACTGTCATCGGGATAATGGGCCATACGCAGGGCGTAACCAGCGCGATGAAGCCACCTACGAATCCCAAGAAGAAAATCACCAAAAGGCTCTGCGATGCCATATCCGACTCTCCGCCATCAAGCGCCTGAAGCTCACCAATTACGGGAGTCCACCAGTCGCTCACAGCATTTTCAACGGGCTGAGCAGGCGTCAATTCCATCATAGGCACCTCTGCGGGAGTCTCTTCTTCAGGAGTTATCACTGGGGGAGCATCCTCCTTCTTCACGGGCTGCTGTTCAGCCGCTAGAGTTTCCTCCTTCGCCTTAGGCGCAGGAGCCGCCTTCGGACCATCCACACCCTTCACTTCACATTCAACGTTCGTCGGGGGCAAGCAGTTCTGGTCGTTACAAGCCGAGTAGTTCAAGTAGCCCTTCACGGCATAATTTTCTGCCGTGAGCTTCACGCGTTGCGTAAACGTACAGCTATTTTCAAAGAAGGTGATATCCATCTCAAACATGGCGTCATACTCCGTCTTAGCTCCAGGGCCAGGCTTGAGTCCACCCACCAATTCGGCACCCTCAATCTTATCGAGGCCAAAAGTTGCGGGATTCGGACCATCCTCGGGGATGTTCGTAGAGTAGATGTGCCATCCCGAAGCTGCCGTACCCTTAAATACGATGTCCAGCTCCGTGGGCGACACACGGTTGTAACTCACCTTAAAATCAATCTGCGCCACCATCGCCATCGTCGTAGCTAGGAAGAACGCAATCATCGAAAGAAATTTCTTCATATCTAACAGTTCCAAATTTTATGTAGACACTATAAACTGCGCAAAATTACTACTTTTTTTTGGCGTAAGCGACATTCTACGCGGAAATCGGGACTTTCGAAGATAAAAATGAACATGAAGGGCACTTTCCTCTGACATCGCGAAATCAACAACTCTAATAGGAATAACTAAGTCTCTTGTAAATCATACTAAAAGTAATACTATACTCCCTATTAGTAGATTAGGATCTCACACAAAAGAAAGAGTTTCAGCTATGATACCACCTACAAAAGAACACAACGAAACAGACCTGTTATAACCGAGTCTATTTCGCTGTGCACTATATGATAAAAGGTAATTAACCTTTAATATTCATCCTCGTTAAAAAGAAAGTCTTCTTTATCGGGATAATCAGGCCATACGTCTTCAATGGTTTCAAAGATTTCGCCTTCATCCTCAAGTTCTTGCAAGTTTTCCACGACTTCCATAGGTGCGCCCGAACGCATAGCGTAGTCAATGAGTTCGTCCTTTGATGCGGGCCATGGTGCATCTTCAAGCTTTGATGCCAATTCAAGTGTCCAGTACATAGTATTGAATATTTGTTTTAATGTTAGTGTTTTTACGGGGCGCAAAAATACCACTTTTATTATAATAAGCAAGTTTTAGGGGTAAAAATTTAATGTTCAGATAACAAAAATAGAGATTAGAAGGTCTAAATGGAGTCATTGTGTAAAAAACTCAGATATTAACACCCCATAAAGAGAAACCGGCGAACTACACATGGAGTGTAATCCGCCGGAAGTTTTAGTTGCCAGGAAGCCCTATCTCAAGGCTACTCAAACTATGATTCTAAAAGTATCACCATGGTTTTAGCGCACGATGAACACCTTCTGACCGCTGCTTGTTACATAAATACCCGTTGTTGGCTTCTGCACGCGCTTACCAGAGAGATCATAGAGCGCATCTGTAGAAATACCTTCTACCGTTACGCCTTCAATACCAACAGGAACTCCTTCAAACATTGTGAATGGGAGACGTCCGGTCGAGCTTTCAGATTGGAAGTATGCCGTATTAGCAGGGATGGTGAGCGAAGTCTTAGTAGCGCGCACAAACTTGTCCTCGGTGAGGGTATAAATCTTTCTTCCGCTATTTGATAAGCTTGCTTGCTTGAGCACACCCTTAAGTTCTTCAGACGCTTCCTCAACTGCTGTTGCATCTTCAGCACTTACGATTTCAAGAGTGTAAGAACCTGCCTCTGCATTGAGAATAACTGGGAGTTCAGCGGGAACTGCACCTTCGATTTCTTGGATACGAATGCACTCAGCACCATCTACTTCTACACGACCAAGAGCTGCATACGCCTTAATGCCTTCGGGGAGCTGAACGGCGAAGGGAACACAGAGAGTGGCATAACCCGCTTCGGGGATGGTTACGCTAAAGGAATCAACAGGTTGGATGTACCAGAGCGAAGCCTCAGCATTAGTGGTCCAGGGCACGAGGCGCACGTTATCGCCAGCAAGGTGAATGCCGGCATTACCACCCGTTTTATTCTGACATGCTAATGCACTCTGGCCTGAGGCACTGCTGATTACAGTATAAAGACCTGCATCTTCGGGAGTTGTGTGTACCGCGGGTTGTGTTTCGTTAGCACCCAACTTACCGAGATAGAGCTTGAAATTACCATTATAAAGGTTGTAAACACCTTCCGTGTCGGTTGCTGTAAAGCTGAAGAGTTGGTCTGCATCAGCAGCATCGCCCGTAGCCCCCTTGAAGCGACTGGCTTCGGGAGTCATATAGAGCGTGCCGTTTGAGCGTGCCACGTTGCGGAGCGTGTACCACTTGCCAGCTGTTACCTCAATACGGGGAGCGCTTGCGACAGCAGCATGGATGGCTTCGTAACCTTGCTTTGAGGGAGCGGTCTTGTAGGCTTCAAGGGCGGTTGTCACACCACTGCCTGCGCCTTCAAGGTAGTTGCCCACGTAAGGGCCTACGTTATTGAGTACTGCATCGGCCTTGCTGTCAATCTTGGTGGCTACCACTGCGTTGCGGTCAACATCGGCATTGTAGGTGTAGAGTGAATCCGTGATTTGTTCTACGCTATAGTTCTTATAGATGATGGAATAACCGCCACCGCCTGTGCCGCAATAGGTTTCTTCTTCATAAAGGAAGCCTACGGTATTGTCTGCCTGCAAGCACATTGTTGAGTAGGCCGAATAGAGGTAGCTGGATTGATGACGACCATCCCAATTAGCAGCAATGCTATCCG
This sequence comes from Alloprevotella sp., assembly GCA_045657925.1. Lineage (GTDB taxonomy): Bacteria > Bacteroidota > Bacteroidia > Bacteroidales > Bacteroidaceae > Alloprevotella. The sequence continues at coordinate 113,267 of JAZOUA010000024.1, forward strand.
TAGTAGCGAAGTCGTTGAGCGACTCCAACTCCTTGTAATAAATACCTACGTTTGCACGACCTGAACCAAAGGGCACTGACTGCAGAAGAAGATAGAGAGACTTATTGTCAGCCTTACGCGTTACGGGAACGAGGAGCAATTCGCCATTCGTAGAGTTAGAAACGGCTACAACACCATTGTTGCTACTATTAGACTGCTTCACCGTGTTCCAATAACCCTCAGCCGTTGCGCTGTTCGTAAAGTTGTAGATATTGAACCAGCGTCCGCCTGTTACACGTGAGCTGATGAGGATAGAGCCGTCGGGAAGTTCTTCTACCTTAGGTTCATCGGCGCTAGCAGGTACGGGAGACTCGTGAACACCGCCGAGCACCTTCCATGTGCCTCCGAAGTCGTCAGAATAGAATACGAAATTCGTGTTCGTTCCATCAGCTATCTTTACCAAGGCTGCGCAGTAAAGGCGGTAGTGAGAGCCAACCTTCACCGTTTCACTCTGAATAATCTTACCAGAACCAATGAACATAGCACGAACGGGGCCATCTGCGCGTGAATCGAACTGACTGTAGATGCTTTCTGCAATATCGTCAGGCTTACTCCAAGTAGCGCCATTGTCTTCACTGTAGAAACGTGCAATGTTTTGGTGATTGTCGCGCGTACCATTGGGGAAAGATACGTTACCCGCGCAACTCAACACAAGAACCTTGCCACTTTCACGGTCAGCTACGATACAGGGGTCACCAAATCCGACATTCATGAAGTCGGGAGAGTTTGCGCCCTGACCACGAACGATGTCAAAAATTTCGCCCCAAGTCTTACCGTTATCCTTTGAGATACGCGCACGAAGGTCAATACGACCGTTGTTTGCCATACCGATGTCGGCACGGCTGTGACGGTAGTCGGCAACAGCAATAAGGTCACCATTGTAGGCACGTGCAATAGCGGGAATACGATAAGGGATGGCGCTTGTTGTGGGTGTTTCAAAGACTACAAAGAAAGGCTCAGGTTCTTCAGAAGTTGGGCTGAGCGTTACCGTGAAATCAGAGAATGTCAAACCCTTATTAGCACCTGATTGCACAAATTGGGCAGTGCGATCTTCGAGTCCGCTTACGGAAACGTGCTGTTTCGCTGCTGTTGACTTGTAAGTCGTACCTGCTACTGCCAACGAGAGTTCGTATGAGTTATCACCCGAAGTGTTGGCGAAATCAAATACATAGCTATCAATAACATAGCCAGCAGGTGCTGTGAGTGTGTAAGTACAAGTACCTGAAGAGCCAGAGTAGCCCGCAATATTGCCGTTTGAATACTGCATATTGTTAGCATTTGCGGCGAAGGAGAAGCCTTCAAGTTCCGAACTTGACCATTTTGCGTGCCACGTGCCGTTTCCGTTGCTCGAAGTCCATGTTCCGTTACCTTCTTTCACATGAACCGTTACCTGTGCAAAGGCTGAGAACGCGCCAAAGAGCACTAAGCAAAGTGTTAATAGGAGTGAATGTTTTTTCATAGGCTTATGAGATAATAAATTAGTGGATATTTTTTTCTTTTAATACTGTGAGAAACACACAATATATATTACTGGGCAAAGATACGATAATTTTTTGAATATACATAAGAGGTCAAGCCGAACGTATCCGACTTGACCTCTTGCACGAGTATTATAGGGAATTTACGCCTGCTCTTCAAGGAACTTCTTCGCCTCAATCGCAGCCTTACATCCGCTTGCCGCCGCCGTAATTGCCTGACGGTAATGAGGATCTGCCACATCGCCAGCAGCAAATACGCCAGGCACACAAGTCTTAGGTGTAGCACCTTCGGTAATAATATAACCCACTTCATCTGTAGCCACCCAAGGCTTAAAGATATCGCTATTGGGCTTATGACCTATCGCCAAGAAGAAACCATCAATAGCTATGTCGTGAATCTTTTCCTCGGGAGTGCCCTTTTTATACACAAGCTTCGCACCCTCTACGCCATTTTCGCCAAAGAGGCCAACGGTGTTGGTGTTGAAAAGCACTTCAATCTTAGGATTATTGAATACGCGATCCTGCATTGCTTGAGAAGCACGAAGATAATCCTTACGCACAATAAGGTAAACCTTCTGAGCTAGGCCTGCCAAGTAAGTCGCTTCTTCACAAGCTGTATCGCCACCACCGACTACGGCTACCGTCTTCTTACGATAGAAGAAACCGTCACAAGTAGCACAAGCACTCACACCTTGACCGCGATATTTTTCTTCATCTGCCAAACCGAGGTACTTTGCTGAAGCTCCCGTAGCAATAATCAACGTTTCGCACTGCACCTGAGAGTCATCGTCAAACGTAATAGTGAAGGGGCGCTTGCTGAGGTCGGTCTTTACTGCAATAGCAGAGCGAATTTCTGTACCAAAACGCTCACACTGCTGACGGATTTCGTCCATCATCTGATTACCATCCACTCCCTCGGGATAACCAGGGAAGTTTTCAATTTCAGTAGTCGTTGTGAGCTGACCACCAGGCTGAATACCCTCATAAAGTACGGGGCTCAAACCAGCACGTCCAGCATAAATCCCAGCGGTATATCCTGCGGGACCTGAGCCTAAGATTAGGCAATTGATAAGTTCCATATTTATGTCGTTTTATATTTATGCGTTATGATGAAGCAACTCTTTCTAGGCCTCATAGTTAATGTCGGAAGAAGAGTATTACTTTTAGCAAAAACTATAAGTGAGTTAATTTAAACTAAGTCACTTATAGTTTAAATTCTTTGAGAGTTAGTGAAGCTGCATAGAAACCCTAATCTAAGTAACTGAGTTTAGGCTTCTTTTTTCTCTTCAAGTTGTCTTTTCTTCTTACGTTCTTCGTTCTCTATCATTGCCACTTGGTAGTTATTAATAACAGCACCAGTCACTAAGTTCAACAAGAGGAAGGCTGATAGACAGAACCAGCTTACGTGATAAGTCGTAATCACGACAGAGTTCGTTTTAAGGACGCCATACTTAACCGCTGTCAAATGGTTGTAACGAAGGTCTGTCCAGTCTTCACCTGTTAATTCACGGAACAACGTAAATACAGCTTCTCCAAGCTCACCGAAGGGATCGGGAGAATTTGTTGGAGCATTGGGAGCCTCAGCTATGAACAATTCATAGTTTTCCTTTTCCTTCCCTGAAAGCGTATTGGGATCGGGCAATTTGAATAAGGACACCCCAATGATAGCATAGAGATAAACAAAGATGAGGAACAGGACCAAATTGTAAAACATAGCACTCATTGATTTTAAGAGCACTGTTACAATTAATTTAAGTTCTTTTGTTGAGCGTAATAGACGCAACACACGGAACACACGGAGCACACGGAGAGCCATCATCATCGAACCATTAGCTACGAGAGTTTCCGGTATGTACCCAATCAATACAAGTGTTAAATCAAAGACATTCCACCCATCCTGAAAGAAGCTTTTTACATCCTTTGCCGCAATAAAACGAACAATAATTTCAAAGGTAAAAATGTATAAGATTGTTTGCTGAACGAGCGAGATAGTCTCACTTGTGTGATAAGTTTCAACCCCAATCAAGACAGAGTTGAGCAGAATGATACCAGTAATGATTAATTCAAATACTTTGTTTTGCGCCAACCATTCACAGAAGCGCTTTATTTTATTAGCCATTCTTTAAATTGAGTGTGTGTTATTAAACCTTGAATAAATGATTTTACAAACCTTCACTAAAAGGCATGTAAATGGGTCTAAAGGTTATCTAAGATCAATAAGGTCGTAGCTCGGAAACTTTCCCTGATCAAAGCGGAAGAAATTCTCTCCTACACTTACGTTTGTTTCACACTCCGAAACACGAATTCGGAACCAATCTTTTCCCTTGCGCATACGGATTGAGAGTGGCAACGAAGTGGCACGGTTGATAACCACACGCATTTCTGAGATAGGCATGGCAGGGTCCTTTGCCGTCATATTTACTTGGTACGCAGGAATGCCGTTGTGATTTAACTTGTCGCAAGTAAGATTAAATCCCTTCTTATAAAGATTGATAAAGTAAAGCGGATTCATCGTTTGGAGTTCTTCCGGAGTCGGATAACTCACATTGACTTCTTCACTGCCACTAAGAATCGTCCAAAGCGTTTTTCCATCAAACCATGCACGAATCATGTCTGAGTCAAGGTTATACGCAGTCCCCTTGAGAACAATAGTCCCTTTAAAATTTCCAATTTCTTGAGTACCACTAAAATTTGTACCTGAAAAAGCCACGCGTGTAGCCTTACTATTGGTCAACACCTTAGCCGTAGCATCAAGCACTTGCTGAGCTGTTTGTGCAAAACTACTCAGACTCCCGAGAAAAAAGGATATTGCAATAAGAAAGTTTTTCATATCTGTAAGTTTTTGAGGGTAAGGCAAAACGATTTGAGAGACGCTGCTTTCTACAACCCTACCTTAACCCTTAAAGCGAATTTAACTTCAATTCCAATTCCGCCAAGTCGGCACAATATACCTCACGAGGTTTTGCACCTCTCGTTGGACCAACAATTCCCGCCTTTTCCATCTGATCCATCAAGCGGCCAGCACGATTATATCCGATGGAGAAGCGACGCTGTATGAGTGACGTAGAACCTTGTTGGTTAATCACAATTTCACGAGCCGCATCTGCGAACATGGGGTCCATATTCGATGCATCAAATCCGTCTGAAGAGCCACCTTCTCCACCTTCAACGGCAGGCTCCGGCAATTCAAATGGGCCAAGGTAACTTTGTTGCACGGCAATGTGCTGACAAATCTGTTCTACCTCAGGAGTATCTACAAAGGCACACTGAACACGAACAGGAGTATTACCCGCAAGGAAAAGCATATCACCCTTACCTACCAATTGGTCGGCTCCCTTAGCGTCCAAAATAGTTCTTGAGTCAATTTGTGACATTACTTTGAACGCCATACGAGCTGGGAAGTTTGCCTTAATAGTACCTGTAATGATGTTCGTAGTAGGACGTTGCGTTGCAATAATCATGTGCATACCTACAGCACGTGCCAATTGCGCAATTCGAGCAATTGGGAGCTCGACTTCCTTACCTGCTGTCATGATCAAGTCACCAAATTCGTCGATGACCACTACGATGTAAGGCATGAAGTTATGTCCGTGCTCGGGATTGAGTTGTCGGGCAATGAATTTGGCGTTATACTCCTTAATATTACGCACTCGCGCCTTCTTAAGCAAGTCATAGCGCGTATCCATTTCCTGACAGAGGCTATTAAGTGTTTGAATAACCTTCGTTACGTCTGTGATAATAGAATCTCCATCTCCAGGCACCTTTGCCAAAAAGTGATTTTCAATCGGTGCATAGATAGAGAATTCCACCTTCTTGGGGTCAACCATCACGATTTTCAGCTCTGCTGGATGCTTCTTGTAAAGCAATGACGTAATAATGGCATTCAAGCCAACTGACTTACCTTGACCTGTCGCACCAGCTACAAGGAGGTGGGGCATCTTAGCCAAGTCTACCATGTAAACCTCATTCGTAATCGTTTTACCCAGGGCTATGGGCAAATCAAAAGTTGATTCCTGGAACTTCTTGGAGTTCAAAATGCTCTCCATGGAGACGATGAGAGGTTTTTGGTTAGGTACTTCAATACCAATGGTACCCTTTCCGGGAATAGGCGCAATAATACGCACACCGATAGCTGAGAGATTCAACGCAATATCATCCTCAAGGTTGCGAATCTTTGCAATTTTCACACCAGGAGCAGGAGTGATTTCATAAAGCGTAATTGTAGGGCCTACGGTGGCTTTGATGCTGGAGATTTCCACTCCAAAGTTACGCAACACCTCAATGATGCGGTCCTTATTCGCATTCAACTCCTCACTATTGAGTTGCACGTCGCCACCTTCGTATTTCTTGAGCAAGTCAAGCGTTGGATAGCGGTAATTCTCAAGATCTTTTTTAGGATCATAGGGGCCTTGCAACTTCACTTCTTCAAGTGTATCGCCCGAAGCCTCTTCTTCATGAGCGCCTTCCTCAATGGTGAAGCCTTCATCGCCTTCTGCCCCTTGACGGTCCTCTGTGTCAAGCCCGAGATTGCCATCTCCCTCAGCGCTATCCTCAGCCATATCGTCTTCAACGTTATCCAAATCAAGAGCCGCGTCTTCCTCTTCCTGCGCCGCCTCTTCTTCGCGAACGGGAGTGCCATCGGGATTCAACACTTCGCCCGTCGTAAGATCTACCATAAGCGGACCTTGCTCCGTAGGCACTTCAGCCACCTGTTTACCCTCTTCTACGGTTCCCGACTCAACTTGCTGCGCTTCAGGGGTAGTAGTGTCTTCTTTGCGCTTGGTGAGCTTGCTCTTGATAAGCTCCGTGGGGTTGAGCAACGTGCGGATTACATCTACCGCCTTGCTACTGAAGTAAATAACCGCCAAAAGCGCCATAACGAACAAGACTGTCAGCGTCCCTGTCTCGCCAATCTGACGATCTAAGAACGCACGCACATTATCACCATGCTCACCTCCAAATGGGAAAGTCAGGTGAAGGTCAAAAAGAGTGGTGACGTGTGTTCCGACAACGCTCAATGCCACAGTACCCCAAATAAGTAGGAGCACACAACGAACGAAGCACTTGCGAAGCACTATCTTGTGAGCTCCAATAAATTTGAGCCCCAAGCAGATGGTAAAGATAGGAATCAAAAAGGCACAGAAGCCGAAACACTTCGCCATGAAGTAATCAGCCACGATAGCCCCCATGCGACCACACCAATTGTGTGCCTCGCCAGGAAGCCCCTCTTCCAGGTTTGCTTGGTCAATATACCCCAATTTGATATTGCTTACGAAGGAAATAATCAGCAATATGGAGAGCACACAAATGATAATGCCGACACTCACCCAAAGTTTCTGACTGCGCAATTTATCATAAAGACCGCCCATTACCACTTGAAGGAACGAGGGTTCATTGCCCGCCGTCCTCTCAGGCTTTTTGGTTGTCTTTGTCTTGGTTTTATTCGTAGTTTGTTTCGTTGCCATACAATAATGTGTGATAGAACTGCAAAAGTAATCCATTTTTTTGACATACACCGAATTTCAATTCTATAAAATCCGCATAAAATGAGTTAGCGATTAGGGAGCGAGTCTTACCGAACCTCAATTGCTAAAAACTAAGTTACTTATAGGAAAAATTAAGGTAATAACATAGGAGTTGACCCATATATGGGAATAAGAATCATACCCCCTCCCCGCCCATGGCGGTACTCCCCTTAAGGGGAGAGCTCCATTCGGGACGCGACCAACCTGTTATACCCAGTAAAAAAGCACGGGGGGGGTATTCAATTGAATTGTTTTAACGGAAGCTTCAAACCGACTCTCCCCTTAAGATAGGGAGAACCGACGCACGAAGTAAGAGCAGAGGGCTAACTTGTTTGGACTATGCCTTACGAGAAGGAGGAAGACGAGCGAAGTGATGTCAATTGGGACCGCTTTGCGGTGAGGGGGTATGAAATCTGACTTTGGGGTCAACTCCTATATCATTACCTAAAAAAAATTGCCCTAAAAATGTCAAAAGTCACTTTTAGAGCATTTTCATTTTGCAGAGGTTTAACCTATTCGTGCGTTCCTTTAAATTATAAGTAACTTTATTTCCATTGAAAGGGGGGGCTTTTTTCATTCCCTCCAAAAACGGTGGGTGAGGTCGGTAAATGTGCCGTCCGCCTCCACTCGGTAGAAGCGCTGATTGGTAGTGCGGGAGCGCAGGGCGCCCAGGGCTTCGCGGTAGGGGCCTACCTTTACGTAGTTGAAGGGGGCGGGGTCGAAGTCGGCGGGGAGTTCTTGTCGGCCGCTGTACCACCCCGTCTTGAGTGCGCCTCCAAAGCGCTGCTTCAGCCCGCGCAACGCCTCCTGTACGGCATGCGGGTCGTTGTCTCCGCCCATGAGCGCCACGCAGGTGATTTCTCCCTGGTACCTTTCGGCAAGGCCGATGAGCACAGTGGCGTCCAGCGGTTCGCCGATATCGCCCAGGAGTATCGAGCTGTGACACCCAGGGCACCTATTGGGGCATAGCGAGAGGTTTACGGCGAGTGTGACTTCGTCGGGGAATTCTTGAAAGACGATATCGTAGGTTAAGTATTTGAGCATTATTCCTGGTCGTAAGCATGTTTCGGATAGTCAATCGTGTAGTGCAATCCGCGACTTTCCTTTCGTTCGATAGCCCAACGCGTAATAAGGTAGCCTACATTTATCATATTGCGAAGTTCGCAAATATCAGGTGTAGCCTTCACGCGCTTAAAGAGCTCTTCTGTTTCTTCAAAGAGAAGGTCAAGTCTTGTCCATGCGCGCTTCAATCTAAGGTCAGAACGCACGATTCCGACGTAGTTAGCCATGATTTGCCCTACCTCTCGAGCGTCTTGGGCAATAAGGACCTTTTCTTCATTAGTAAGTGTTCCCTCGTCATTCCACTTAGGCACGCTTTCATTAAATGTGTATTCATCTATGTGTGCGATAGAATGGCGCGCGGCTGTTTCCGCGTAAACTACAGCTTCGGTGAGCGAATTGCTCGCCAAGCGATTTCCTCCGTGAAGTCCAGTACATGAACATTCACCTATTGCATAGAGGCGGTGAATACTTGAACAAGCGTTTAAGTCAACCTTAATGCCTCCACACTGATAGTGAGCGGCGGGCGCAACGGGGATATATTGTTTCGTAATGTCGATACCCATCGTTAAGCACTTTGCATAAATGTTTGGGAAGTGCTTTTTTGTTTCTTCGGGATTCTTGTGCGTCACGTCAAGGCATACGTGGGTCAGTCCATGGATTTTCATTTCCTTATCTATGGCTCTTGCAACAATGTCGCGGGGAGCTAAGGAGAGGCGCTTGTCATACTTTTGCATGAATTCCGCACCGTTGGGCAAGCGAAGGATACCTCCGTAACCGCGCATGGCTTCCGTGATGAGGTAGGCAGGATGCGTTTCGTCGGGAGAATAAAGCGCCGTGGGGTGGAACTGAATGAATTCCATGTCCTGCACAGTTGCCTTTGCGCGATACGCCATGGCCACACCATCGCCCGTAGCAACGGTGGGATTGGTAGTCGTTGTATACACCGCACCACAACCTCCTGTGGCAAGAACCGTTACTTTGGAAAGGAAACGATCAATTTTCTGCGTGTCAGGGTCCAGAACGTAAGTGCCATAACACTCAATGTCCTTCGAGGCGCGAGTTACGTTCACTCCAAGATGGTGTTGGGTGATGATCTCTACCGCAAAGTGGTGTTCAAATATCGTAATGTTGGGATGGCGACGCACTGCCTCAATTAGGCCTCTCTGAATTTCAAAACCTGTGTCGTCAGCGTGGTGAAGGATTCGGAATTCCGAGTGTCCACCTTCGCGATGGAGGTCAAAATCTCCCTCTTCGTTGCGGTCGAAATTAACTCCCCAATTTACGAGTCGCTCAATAGCGGCAGGCCCATTCTCTACGACTTGGCGCACCGCTTGAGGGTCGCTAATATAATCCCCAGCCACAAGCGTATCCTGGATGTGTTTTTCAAAATTATCCACTTGCAGGTTCGTAACAGCGGCTATACCGCCCTGAGCCTTTGCTGTGTTGGCTTCCTCAATCGTTGTTTTGCAAACGAGTGCCACTTTACCTTTACCCGAAGCGGCTACTTGAAGGGCGTAACTCATTCCGGCAACACCAGAACCAATTACCAAAAAGTCGAATTTGCGAATCATCTTTAGATGCTTAATTCTATGCATCCGCAAATCTACAAACTTTTTTCAAGTTGCAGAAATTGGTGGCACATATTTCCATCAATGGGGGCGCAAGTGACTTGAAAAAGTCCCTCTCGCGTACCTTGGGAAAACCCTTTCTGAAGAATCTGTGTCCGTTTTTACATATGATAAGAAGATTTAACGCTGCGTTAAGAGTTTGTGCCGAAACAAGTCCATACATTTGCACCGTCTGACAGCTATAAAACCGGTTTTATCTTTTTACTAACAAACCAAACAACTATTATGAAAAAGATTTTTACCCTCATGTCTCTTGCCCTCGTAACAATGGCAATGAGCGCACAAGTTTACGTAGGTGGTGGCGTCAATATGTGGCGCGACACGGACAATAACAAGACTACAGCTGGCATTTCACCCGAAATGGGCTACAAAATGAGCGACAAATGGGCGCTAGGTATGGGCTTAGATTGCTCTTACAGTTACGAAAAAGGTACTGACATTTACCGCGTAGCGGCCATGCCTTACGTGCGTTACACGGCAGTAAAGATGGGCCCCGTTAGTCTTTTTGCAGATTGCACTGGCGGAGTTGCGGTGAACAAAATTGACGGCGGAGATGACTTCACAAGTTGGCAAGTGGGCGTTAAACCTGGGTTGATGGTGGAACTTACGCCCCGAATCTCCTTCCTCGCTCATACAGGCTTCCTTGGCTATCGTGACACGGACAAGTACGACTACTTTGGCGATAGCGGATTTGGATTTAAGATGAGCACTTCCGACCTCCGTTTCGGCTTACTTTGGAACTTCTAAACCAATTCGAAAGTGGGCTAAAACTAAGTGAGACTTAGTTAAAATTATAAGTGAGTTAATTTAAATTAAGTGAGACTTAGTTTTTCCTAAAAGGGATATCGTTCGAACAGGGCGTGAATCCCCCTTGCCGTTACGTTTTTTGAGTAGAATCATCTGGATGATGCACACGCGCATTGTCCAGATGATTTTTTATATGTTGGAGTTCCTAAATCCGTTGTAGCAAGCCTCTTTTTTAGGGTGTGAAATGGATTTTTTTAAGAAATGTTAAGAATCCAATACTTTTTTGGTACTTTTGCTCGTTGTGCAGATACAACTTAACAAGTTGTTGTCACCGACCGTCAACTAAGGAAAAGAAAGTCTGTTGCCCTTCCTGCTCCCTCATGAATACCACCATCTCCCCCTTTGCGCGCCCTCTGTATGTAATGCTTAAGCCTATCGGGGCGCATTGTAACTTGGCGTGCGATTATTGTTACTACCTTGAGAAGGCGAAGCTCTATGACGACGTGCCCAAGCATGTAATGAGCGAAGAACTTCTTGAGGAATTTGTGCGTCAGTATATTGGAGCGCAAACCATGTCGGAGGTGCTTTTCACTTGGCACGGCGGAGAAACGCTCATGCGCCCACTTTCGTTTTACAAAAAGGCGATGGAGCTCCAGCGAAAGTATGCCGCGGGGCGCAGAATAGATAACTGCATTCAGACAAATGGAACGATGCTCACGGATGAGTGGTGCAAGTTCTTCCGCGAGAACAATTGGCTCGTGGGAGTCTCTATTGACGGGCCACAGGAGTTTCATGATGAATACCGTAAGAATCGTGCGGGCGCACCTTCGTTCCATAAGGTGATGAAGGGCATAGAGTTGCTCAACAAGCACGGAGTAGAGTGGAACGCAATGGCGGTGGTGAACGACTTTAACGCTGATTACCCCCTTGATTTCTATCACTTTTTCAAAGAAATGGGTTGTCGCTATATTCAATTCACACCCATTGTGGAGCGCATCCGCCCCCATCATGACGGACGGCATCTTGCACACATTAGCGACGGCGATGATTGCCCCTTGGCGGACTTCAGCGTGACGCCAGAGCAATGGGGCAACTTCCTAATTACCATCTTTGATGAATGGGTGAGGAACGACGTGGGCGAAGTGTTCATACAGATTTTCGATGCCACGTTATGCAATTGGGTAGGTCACGCTCCCGGCGTCTGCACTATGGCACGCTCGTGCGGACATGCCGCCGTAATGGAATTTAATGGCGATGTCTATTCCTGCGACCACTTCGTGTTCCCCGAATACCGCTTGGGCAACATCCGCACTCAAACACTCACACAAATGCTCTACTCTCCGCGTCAGGATGATTTCGGAGCGATGAAGATGAACTCCCTTCCGCGCCAATGCAAGGAATGTACATATCTTTTTGCATGTAATGGAGAATGCCCCAAGAATCGTTTTGCGAAAACTCAGGAGGGAGAGGCTGGCCTCAATTACCTATGCGCGGGCTACCGCAAGTATTTCGAACACGTGGCTCCCTATATGGACTTTATGAAAGAGGAACTACGGTGCGAGCGTCCGCCTGCGAATGTGATGGAATTCGCACGCAAGAATATATTTTCCTAACTCCAATAAATTAAAGAATGAAAACGTTCTACCACTTCTGCAGTCCTGTGCTATCAAAGGACTGGTGGCTGACATGGGTTGGCATCATAGTTGGTTGTACAATTATGGCTGCAGGCTTTGTCTTTTTCATCAACCCCTATAACATAGTTCCAGGGGGCGTTTACGGTACGTGCATCGTGCTCCACTCCCTTTTTCCCTCGGTTCTCGTAGGTACGTTTGGCTATATGCTTGACATCCCCCTAATGTTTCTATCTTTAGTGCTTCTTGGGGCAAAGTTGGGCACGCGTACTATTTTTGCCGTGCTGATTACGCCAACTATCATGAATTTGCTTACTACTATAGCCTATCCTACGCGTGAGGCTATGATGAGCCTTGACCCAGCGCTGATGCTTAATGGAGCATTAGACCTTTCCAACGACCTCATGCTAACATGCATCATTGGCGCGGTGATGATTGGGATAGGTTGCGGCGTCGTCGTAAGGTGTCAAGCAACTACGGGAGGGTCGGATATTGTGGCGATGATACTCCAGAAGTACTGCAATATTAAGTTTAGCAGTGGTATCTTGTTAGTTGATGCCATCGTAGTGTTATTCGGGCTCATCGTTTTCGGTTTTGGTATTGGCGCACCCGAAGATAGCCAACCCTCAGTACTCCTCTCGTTCTACTCCTTGATAGCCATTTTTGTTTCGGCGCGAGTGCTGTCGTTCGTTATCAATGGTAAGAAGGACGATAAGCTCATCTTCGTCATCTGCAGCAAGCCCGTTGAGGAGCTACACCGATTCATTCTTTACGAACTCGAACGTTCGGCTACGGTTATCAAGAGCCATGGCCTTTATACGGGAAATGACAAAGAAATGATCTTCCTCGTGGTGAGTTATAAGGAAGTGAATGACGTCAAACTGAAGATTAAGGAGTGCGACCCACTCTCCTTCGTGGTGGTGACCGACGCTTACGACACCTATGGTGAGGGTTGGAAAACATTGCCAGAGAAGCATGAGTTACAACCTGAGTAAGAGGATTAAAAGAGTTACTAAGAAATTAAAAAGAGACTCAAACTTTTTGAAATCTTAGTGACTCTTTTTTTGTGCAGTCAGATGGAATATCTCGGCTTTGGGGAGGGGCATTGAATGGAGTCCTATTTAAACGTTAAGGAACTATAAATCACGCCACGAATTAGTGTATTTTTTTCAAAAAATTAAAAATCGAATCTTTTCCGAACTAAGGGAAATCTTATTGGAAAACAACTATTTAATAAACCTTTACTTATGAAGAAAATTTTTACGTTCATTGCTGCTATGCTTTGTGTTTCGGCATAGGCTTTGGCGGACAAGGTCGTAGCGTCAACGGTGCTCCCTAATGCGGGAAAGCCAAAGCACGTTTACACCATGAAGAATGCTAACGGTGTGTTCTCAAACGCACTGACGGCTCCTACGCAGACTGAGGCGAACTATGGTCTCTTTGCTTTCTATGCCGTAGAGGGTAAGGCGAATGCCTACTACATTTACAGCACAAAGGCTGAGAAGTGGTTAACTTACACTGCAGCTTCAAGTTACAACAATGGCAAAGACTTCATCAAGATGTCGGCAACTAAGGGTGCGGACGACTATTTCAAGGTGAACAACTTTGCAGAAGATTTCTACGAAATCCAACCCTACACCACTAGTGGCGGAAATGACAAGTACGTAAACTGGTTCCAAGGCGTGGACGGTAATCCTCTTGACGGTTCTAACACTTTGGGGCTTTGGCAAGACGCAGGTAGCAATGACAATGGTAGTAAGTGGACATTCACTGAGGTAGTTCTCGTAGTGCGCAACTATGCTGTTGTGATGCCCGAGGGTTATACTATCAAGATTGGCGAACAGACTTACAAGAATGGGGATACTTATACGATTGAAGGCAGTGTGAAGAAGAGCGACATTACTGTTGTTGCTCCTGAAGGTCAATTTGCGGCTGTAGCAATCAATGATGTAGCGCAAACAATCACTGTTTACTTCGCGCAAATCCCCGCACAACCCGCAACTGTGGCTTACACGAATGCGGTGGTATATCCCGCTCAGCAGGATGCGGTAGGTGCTGCTGTTTTGACATCAAACGACGGCGTTTATACGTTTAGCAACAATGTGCTTGCGGCAAGTTATGTGAAGTTAGGGGATGCTATTTACTTCGGTGGCTCAAAGGCGATGGACCTCGTGGCTGGCTCAGAAATCTTTAGCGTAGCCTTTGGCAATGGTGACAATGTGCCTGCTTCAGGTATGACGTTGAAGAATGTGGAAGTGAAGGACCTCGAAGCAAATCTCACTGCAATTGGCGGTGCTGAGCATTTCGCAGGTAAGGCACTCGAAGCTACTTATACATATACTTATAAGGAAAAGACCATTGACATCATCTGGCGCGCCGTGCTCCGTGATGGTTCTCACTACCTCCGTACGGAAATGGAACTCGTGGGTGTTGATGACGTAGATATGTATAACATCATCCCCATGATGTATAATGTGGACACAAAGGCGGCAGGTTCTGCTCCCAAGACCGTAGGTAATACTCGCGGTGCTGTATTGATGAGCAACAAGATCTTTGCTGGGCTTGAACATCCTACGGCTTACAACACTGTTGGCGAAGCTTCTGGCGACGAAGATAATTGGACGCTCGAAACAACGCTCGGCCCTCTAAACCTCACACCCGACTCTTGGACACAAGTGGCGGAAAATGAAGTGCCCAAGCGTCTTGAAGAAGCGATTGGCGTAAACTATCCCTACGTGCTCGAATACAAGCAGGAAGGTGTAACGTTGAAGAAGAACCAGAAGGTAGAAGTACTCATTAAATATACAAGTGGTTCTCACCGTTTGAACCTCGGCGGTGTTGACTTGCTTGAGGCGAATGGCTCTATCGCTGCTAACGATTACCATAGTGGCTATACTGGTGGTCAGCACAACAAGAATACATACACATTTATCGTACCTTACGATGGCACCTTTACTATCCGTGGTATGATTGAAAATAAGAGCGAATCTGTAGATGCTAACAGCACGGTTACCGTTACTATTTACAATCCTAAGGAAGGTGTTGTCGTAAATTCCGACATTGTTGGCATCCAAGGTCTCTGGAGCCGTAACACAACACTCCAGCAGGGTGAAAACTGGAAGATTTCAAGCGTAGTAGGTCTCGTTGCACAAGACGGAAGTCAGGCTGACAGCAACATCCACAAGACACAGAAGCGTCGCTCATTCTTGTCGTACTCAGAAAGAGAACGTGCAGTGCCCTGGCGTGCTTATCCCGCTTACATTTCTTGGTACGAACTCAACATCAATCGCAATAACGCAGCTCCCGGTCAGGAACACACGAACATGCAAGCCGACAAGGTGCTCGATGTTCTTGCTCAGTGGAAAGAACAATTCTATAACCGCTTCGGCGAAGGCCCCGCGGCATTCATTATTGACGATGGATGGGATAACTACGGCACATGGACATTCCACAAGGAATTCCCCAACGAAATGCGTGACATGGCTGATGCCGCAGAAGAAATGGGCGCAGGCGTAGGTGCTTGGCTCGGCCCCGTAGGTGGCTATGGCCAGAGCGGAAACTATCGTCGTGATTACTGGAACGGAAAGGGTGGTATGCAACTCTCAAATCCTGCCTACTATCAGGTATTTAAGGATGCGGCTTACAATCTTGTGAAGAACCAAGGTGATTATGGTTTCTTCAAGTTCGACGGTATTTCTGGACAATTCTCAGCTGTTGGTCCCGATGCTGGAGATACGGGTAACGAAAACGCTGAAGGTATCATCCGTCTTGAACGTTATGTTCGTGAAGAACTTCGTGAGGACATCTTCTTCAATACTACTGTAGGTACTTGGGCATCTCCTTTCTGGTATCAGTACACTGATGCTACTTGGCGCCAAGAAAATGACCACGATCGCATTGGTAATAACCCCGTAAACCGTGAAAATTGGATTACTTACCGCGACCGTCTCGTTTATCAGAATTACGTGACCAACTCTCCTATTTGCCCCATCAACACTTTGATGACTCACGGATTTATCCTTACCAAGTTCGGTCCTCCTGCTGGTGATACTCGCGAATATAAGCACGTTCTTAACGAATTGCGTTGCGCATTCGTTTGCGGTTCTGGTTTGGTTGAGTTGTACAATGACTATGACTTGATGAACAGCATCAATGATGGTAAGCTTTGGGCCGACGTGGCAGAATGTATTGCTTGGCAGAAGCGCAACGCTGACGTACTTCCCGATGCACACTGGGTAGGTGGTAATCCTTGGGACGGAAGCAAGCAGAACGTTTACGGTTGGGCTTCTTGGAATGGCAAGAAGGCTACGCTCGCACTCCGTAATGGTTCAAGCAAGATTGCTTCTTATGACTTCACACTCCGTGAAGCGCTCAACATTCCTGCTAACGTAAATGGTAGTGTTATCTTCCGCAAGTCATTCAGTGAACAAGACAATATGGGCGGTCTCAAATTAGGCGAACCCATTGATATTGATACAAAGATTTCAGCGAAGCTCCTCGCTAATAGTATCTATAGTTTCGACGGCATTATGGCTACTGAAACAGTGAAGCCGATTACGAGCATCACTATTGAAACAGAAACTGGCGACACTAACGTAGAAGCAGGCAAGACTTTCGTACTCCAAGCAAAGGTAAACACCGACGCAACATTCCCCGTAGTAACATGGGAAAGCAGTGATGAAACAATTGCTACTGTTGCGAGTGGCTTTGTGAAGGCTTTGAAGGAAGGTACGGTTACTATCACTGCTAAGGCTGCTGATGGTTCTGAAGTGCAGGCTCAGATTACACTTACTGTAACTCCAGAGGTACGTGAACCTTATGCAGTAAACTTTGATAAGAACGCTAACCCCACACAAACTCATCGTAAAATCACTACCATCACTCTCACTGAGGGCGATGGTGAAGCGCAAGTGATTGAAATCAATCAAGCTAAGCCTTATTTTGACAAGACTGCAGACGAAGCATGCACACTTACTTGTAATGCAGGTAGCGACCTTACTGCTGTGATCAATAAGGAGGGTAATTGGATGAACGCTTACGTGTATATTGACCTCGATAATGACCAACAGTTCTCATTCAACGACGGTTCAACAGACCAAAGTGGCACAGACGTTGTCTCATTTAGTTTCTACACTGGTAACTTCAACGATGACGAAAATGGTGGTGTAAACTCTGCAGGTGAATCTATCACAGGTGCAGCCCGCAACACGATGACACTTCCTCCTTTCAAGGCTCCAGCTGAAGCAGGTACTTACCGTATTCGCTTTAAGATGGACTGGAACTCAATTGATGCGGGTGGTCAGATTGCGGCTGATGGCACATTGACAGGCGCAAATGGCTTCTTCGCAAATTCAGGTTCTATTGTTGATGCAACACTCGTTGTTACAGACGCGACAACAGGCATTGACGGCGTAATTGCTAATGGTAAGAACGCTAAAATCTTTGACCTCAGCGGACGCAAACTCAATCAAGCTCCTGCAAAGGGTGTTTATATTCAAAACAACAAGAAGATTGTACGTTAATTTGTAGGAAAGATGTCGCCTCCAAAGCGATGATAACAACATAAAACGCGGTTGCTCCGAATGGGGCAACCGCGTTTTTGATTAGGTAGAATATGTGAGTGTAGGTCTCTTTCGAGAATTCTTATTTTAGATTAAAACTCCACCTTGAGTTCAGCTCCGAAGTAGCAAGGGGTACCACGCTGTGCGTAACGGCGGTTCATGCTGTCGAAACGGAAGGTGTCGTAACTAGTGTCAGTGAGATTTTTACCCCAAAGAGTGAGGTTTAAGTTACGAGCAAATTCAAATGAAAGGTGAGCGCCGAGTGTGGCATAGAAATCCTGGTGGTGCGTATTGGCTTCGTCCCACATAATATCGCCTGCAGCAAAGATATTTGCGCCTACTGAGATTGCACGGAGCACAGATGAATTAAGTGGTTGGCGGAAATCGGCCGTAGCGCTCAAGGTGTGTTTGGGCACGTAAGGCACATACTTGTCCGTGCTGCGGAAGGTGGCGTGTGTAAATCCGTAGTTGGTGTTTACGGTCAAGCGATTGTCCATCCAGCGCGTGCGTGCCGAGAGTTCAGCTCCGTAAGAACGGCTCTTGCCTGCGTTTTTCACGTTACGGCCCATACCACTTTCGGCAAAGTTAGCCAATTGCTGGTCGCGCGTATCCATTAAAAATGCCGTAGCGTCAAGTTGGAAGGCACCATCACAGAAGTTGAAGTGACTGCCCACCTCATAGCTCCATGTTTGTTCGGGCTTGTAGTAAAGGGTTGTGGCATCAGCTGGTTCAGGCATGTTATTCTTCAAACTGCTCAAATTGCGTTCCACCACATTTGCGGGCATGCCCATCTGAGTCATCATATTGTAGCTGTAGTCATACACTTGCTGCATCATGTCTCCCTTAAGCATGCTCTGCGAAAGGTCAGAGTAGGCCTGGATATTGTAACCACCCGAACGGTATCCCTTTGAAACGGAAGCATATACGTTACCGAGGTTCTGCTTAAAGTCATATTGCAAGGCGAGTTTCGGAAGGAGTTGCCAGGTGTCGTTGTTGAGGCTACCATCTAACTCAGGATTGCTCTGGAACTGGGTGGGAGGTCCCATCATTGTAAATTGGAAGTCGATGGGTGAGGCTACGCCCGAATGGAGGTCGAGATGCTGATAATCATAATCCAAACGTAGACCCGCAGAAAGCGTCAGACCGCAATCAAAGCGGTAAGATGACTGATGGAAAAGGGCTGCATTTGTCGCAGGAGTCTTAAGGCTGGCACGGAAGGGGAGTTCACTACCCGTAAATCCGAGTGACATGGGCATACCTGCGGGAAGGACATTCTTAAATATATTATTGAGGTAGTCCACTCCGTCTTGATAGAAATCAACGGGGCAAGTGGTCTTCGCATGTTGGTACATGCCGTAAATGCCCGTAGTCCATTGCCAAGGCTTTCCGCTCTTGCTCTTTAGGGAGAACTCTTGGCTGATGGTGTTCATCTTTTGGCGCTGGTCGAGTGAGAAAATGTCGGCCTCAATAAAGTCCTGGTCGATAAAGAGTCGGTCGGCTACGCGCTGATATGCCGTAATGCTGTTGAGCGTAAAGTGAGGCGCGCGCCAAGCAACGCTAAGTCCCGTGTTCAACACTCCACGACGATATGTTGAGGGGCGGTTTTGCGAAACTGTTCCGATATAGTCGGCATAGAGCTCCTGGCCTTCCGAAGCCCCTTCATAATAATAAGGGCACGCTCCCTCATAACTCTGCTCATAGGATGCGGTGAAGTCAAAGCGAAGGCGGTCGGAAGCTCGGTAACTCATTTTTATTTTTCCACCTCCAGCGTCACTAAAGTCGGCATGCTTACCTGTCGTGGTGTTATTGTAGAAGCCATCTTCGCCGTTGTAATATCCTGTCAAAGAGATGCCAAACTTTGATGTCGGACGGAGGAATGTGGTGAACGAAGCGGAGCGTCCGCCGTTGCGAGTGCTACCTCCGAGCGAGATTCTCGTACCTTCATTGCGCAAAGGGTCAGATGTGTAGATGCGAATAACTCCTCCCATCGTATTACGTCCGTAAAGCGTAGCCTGAGGTCCGCGAAGCACGTCAACACGCTCCACATCCGTGAATGAGAAGTCGTAAGCGCTCTTGTCAACATACGCAATGTTGTCCACATAAAGCCCTACGGCGGGCGTGTTCATACGACTGCCGATACCGCGAATGTAAACCGCTGAGGTGTAACGGCTTCCGTAGTCAGGCATAAAGAAATTGGGCGTCAGCGTTGAGAGTCCCTTAACGCTCGTTACCTGAAGTTTCTCCAACTCTTTGCCACTAAAAAGATTAGCAGAGATAGGTTGCTTACGAAGTTGCGTAGTTTGCTTCGGGCTAGCCACAACAATGGCCTCTTCTAAGTTAATGATGCGTGAAGAGTCCGATTCGGTGGGAGTAATAGTTGCCTCTGCACAGGTGAAAGCAAGTAGGGCAGGGACGAGTAGGATGTATTTTTGCATAAATGCCTTTTGATATTTCTAAATTCTAAAGCAATAGAAAAATTGCGACTGCAAAGTTACTTGCAATCGCAATTTTATGCAATCGTAATATATTATGAAATTTTAAGAGTGAGAGAGGGTAAAAACTAAGTCTTACTTAATCTAAATTAAGTCTCTTTTAGTTTGAATTAAGTTAGACTTAGTTTCAACTAAAAGTAACTTAGTAATTCCCAAGTACGAATGCGTGAGAAACGCTTGCTTCTTATCTTCCGCTTTGGCTATATTTCTCCCTCTTTCCCAAGCAGTTTGAGGTAATCATCGTAAGAGATGTAGCGTCCTCCCATACTCTTGAGGTGCGCAGTTTCAAGTTGACAGTCGATAAGTACACCCCCGTGTGTTTTCATATAACGGGAGAGGAAAACGAGTGCCAATTTTGAGGCGCTGGGCACGAGTGAGAACATGCTTTCTCCGATAAATGCCCACTGTGTTCCGGCTTCATTCGTTGTCATTACCACTCCGTAGAGCCCGCCTACAAGTTCGTCGCCCTCCCACACCTCTACGCTGGCACAGAATCCGAGTTTGTGCAAACGCGTATAGGCTTCAATGATTTCATCTCCCAACCACGCACCGTCTTCATGCTGACGCAGACGCCCACATTCGCTAATAACTTTCTCAAATGCTCTGTTAAGCGAGAATGTGTAGCGACGTTTGTTGATAAGGTTGCGCAGAGAATGGGAAATGTGAATCTCATCGGGGAATATGACAAACCTTTTCATCGGGCACCACCACTGGCGGATTCCTACTCGAAAGTCATACCAGGGGAAGATGCCATACTGGTAAGCTAAAAGGAGGCGTTCTGTTGAAAGATCGCCTCCTATTGCAAATATTCCGCTTTTCTCTCCCAAACGAGGGTCGGGAAAACCTATTTCTTCAGTGAGTTGAAAAACCATAAGTTTAGGTTTCAGGTTGTTAGGTTACTTACTTCATCCAAAGTTCGCCATCCTTAACGCTCACAACGGCTTCTCCGCCCTTCTTCATCTTGCCGAAGAGAATGCTACGCATTAATAAGGGCTTGAGATACTGTGCCACTACGCGGTCCATCTCACGGGCTCCATATTCAGGCGTAAAGCCCTTTTCGAGAAGCCATTCGTAGGCTTCGGCGGAGAGATTGAGTGCAACCTTCTTGGCTTCGAGCTTCTCGCGGAAACCTTTGAGCTTTTTGTCCAAGATAAGGTGCGCCATCTCTTTGTCCATATCGTGGAAGACAACTGTAGCTGAGAGGCGGTTGATAAACTCAGGCTTAAACGTCTGCTTCACCTGCTTCATCATAGCTTCGCCAGTTGACGTGCCGCCTCCGAATCCGATGTTCGCCTTACGGGCATGCTGTGCGCCAGCATTTGAAGTCATGAGCAGGATTACGTTCTTGAAGTCCGCCTTATTACCCTTGTTGTCGGTAAGTTGGGCATAGTCCATCACCTGAAGGAGAATATTGTAAATATCGCTGTGTGCCTTTTCAATTTCGTCGAGGAGGAGCACGCAATAAGGCGTTTTACGGATGGCATCAGTAAGAAGACCGCCATCATCATAACCTATGTAACCCGCAGGTGAACCAATGAGCTTCGCAACAGTATGTTTTTCGGTGTATTCACTCATGTCGAAGCGAATGAGTTCCACTCCCAGCTCCTTAGCTAACACTTTCGCTACCTCCGTTTTACCTACGCCGGTAGGACCTACGAATAACATGCTTGCAACAGGCTTTCCGTCATCTGTAAGTCCTGATTTAGACATCTGAACTGACTCTACGAGCTTCTGAATAGCTTCATCCTGACCAAAGATTTGCGACTTGATGCGCTCTTCTAAGGTTGCGAGCGACTCAAGGTCGTCACCCTTAATAGCCATTGCGTCAATCTTTGCCACGTTAGCCAAAGCCTCGTCAACGGTCGTCATCTTGATGCGCAACTTTGATGCGCTTTCCTTCGGCGCACGGAGCTCGGTGAGCGTAGCTGCTTCATCGAGAAGTTCGATTGCTTTTTCAGGGAGGAAACGGTCAGAAATATATTTCGCAGAGAGGTCAATAGCGTGGCGAATGACTTGTTCTGTGATGCTTACATGATGGAAGCGCTCAATCTGTTTGCGGTAGTTACTTAAGATTTCAACGGTCTCTTCTATAGAAGGTTCCTTGATTTCAATCTGTTGGAATCTGCGTGTCAAACTCTTGTTCTTGGCAACGTAGCGATTGTAATCCTCGTGCGTTGTAGTACCGATGAAGCGCAGACTTCCTTCGTCAATGTAGGGCTTTAAGAGATGTGAAACATCCATAGAGCCATCCTGTCCGCGGCTTGAGCCTACAAAGTGATGGATATCGTCTATTATAATAATAGGAGTCACTCTGATGTCACGGCCGGTGCGCAAGTCCTTCGTCGTAACAGCCATGTCCTTAATTCCTTCAAGCACACTCTTCATGCACTTTTCCATTTCGCCGCGGAACTGTGCGTTGGCATAGAGCGCAGTTACGTCAAGCTGGAACATGGGGCACTGTTGGAGTCGTGCAGGAGCCATAGACGTTTCCGAATACTTTTTGAGTGCAGAAAGCATTGCTGTTTTACCAACCCCAGGTTCGCCAACGAGCAATGCGCAATTCTTTGTCTGACGGCTCAATACGTTCGCCATGCGCTCAAGTTCCTTCTTGCGACCCACGATAGGCGTAGAAAGGTTGGGCGTAAATTCACTTGCGAAACGTTGCCAAGATGGCATTTCCATACCTTGGGGAGAGAAGGGTTGACCCCCCATATCTATGGTGTCGACACTTACATGTGCTTGTCCGACAACGCGGGTTGATTTGTCGTTAGCGTAAACCTCTTGCAAGGCATTGAGGAATTCCTCTTGCTGCTTGCCAAGAAGGTCGCGCAACATGTCGGCGGCGATAGACTTGCGGAGTTTCAAGAACGACTGCACGAGATTGGGCATGTCAAGAACCTTACGATTGTTGGATTTCATCGTAACGCATGCTCTCGTAATCATTTCCTGAAGCAGAACGGAGAGTCCTACATTATATTCTACGTCCTTTGGTACACACTCTAAGGCATCGCAGGAGAGGTAACGTCCTACGATTTCCTTCAGAGTCTCGGCATTGAGATTGCAACGTTCGAGTGCTTCAACAAAGGGCTTCTGTTTGAGGAAAGCCGCAAGGAAGTGCTCGGGCGTTACACACTCATGGCGCATGGAGTTTGCCAAACCGAGAGCGTCGCCAAAGGCATTATTAGCTGATTCTGTAAATTCTAAGGGCATGGTATTTGTGTTGTGCCGACTTCTTCTCTCTTTTCAGAAAAGAAATGTGACCCCTGGGCACCTTTGTTTAGTGAAGTGGGGTATATATTATTGTGTATAGCAAATTGTGTGCCAAAGAAGACTCATTCTTGCTCGATTGTGACTTTTAATGGGAAGTTTTCTTGCGCTGCTAAGATTTGCACGCGCTGTTGTTTGGTACAAGCGATGTCCCAGGTGTATTTGCCAACAACAGCTGACCCATTGTTGTGGACTTCCAACATGAGTCGTTCGGCTTCTTCCTCAGATTTGTAGAAAACGTCAACTAGCACCATGATGACAAACTCCATCGTTGTGACGTCGTCGTTATGCATGATGACTTTGTAGCGTTCGATCTTGTAATTGAAGTCAGAGAAGCGTTCTCGGAAGTTAGGGGTGTTCTGTTGTTGTTCCATCGTGTGGGCTTCAGAGTTGAAAAGACAAAAAAGCAGCACCATCTTGAGGATAGTACCGCTCTATTTTTTTTAATGCTAACGTCTTAATTACGCGAGTGCGTTCACGTGAATCATAAGAGAAGACTTGATGTTTGAAGCCTTGTTCTTGTGAATGATGTTAGTCTTAGCAAGCTTGTCAAGCATCTTCTGAACCTTCGGCAGAAGTTCTACGGCAGCTGCTTTGTCAGTTGTAGCGCGGAGCTTACGAACTGCATTACGCATAGTCTTAGCGTAATAGCGGTTGTGCAATCTGCGAGTCGCCGTCTGACGAATTCTTTTAACAGATGATTTGTGGTTTGCCATTTTAATTTCTTGATTTATTAGATGAGTAGCCCATAGGAGAATCGAACTCCTCTTTCAAGAATGAAAATCTTGCGTCCTAACCGATAGACGAATGGGCCAAGCCTTGTTTTCAGCGAGTTTAGTCCTTTCGGAGCTCACTGTATTTGCATAAAAAAAGCTAACCTAATGGTCAGCATGGTAGTTTTTGTGAATCACTTTAAACCCTTAACGCTATTTTCTACCTTCTGCCATTATTAGTTTCACTTTTCTTTGTAGCCCATAGGAGAATCGAACTCCTCTTTCAAGAATGAAAATCTTGCGTCCTAACCGATAGACGAATGGGCCAAACCTTGATCAAAATCCCGTTGGGGCTTGATTGCGAGTGCAAAGGTACGGCTTTTTTTCTATTCACCAAATAAAACCTACTTTTTTTTTGAGAAAATATATCTCAGGAAGTAAAATATGGGCTGTAAGTTGTAATTTTGTAAGGCTTAATTAACAAGAATCGTGAAAATAGGGGCTTTTTGGAGGTGGTGATGTGGTTAGGGCTTGTAAATAGGATAGTAATACGAAAACTTAAGTTACTTATAATTCGTCCTAACTCACTTATAATTTGAATTAACTCACTTGTAGTTTTTACTAATTCCCATTAAGGATTCTGCCTTTCTCGCAAGGTTAAATTTAAATATATTATGTTGATAACATCCCGCGCTATAATTCTTTCTATCGTTCGTTACTCCGACGACGCTGTGATAGCTGAGGCTTATACAGAGGAAGTTGGGCGTGTGGGATTCCTGGTGAAAATCACGCGGTCAGCTCGTGCAGCTGTGCGTCATACGCTCTTTCAGCCCTTGGCCGTACTTGAATTGACTTGGGAGCATCGTGCAGGTGGTGGACTCTCACGCCCGAAGGCTGCACGCTCAGCTCTGCCCTTTTCTTCCTTGCCTTACGACCCTTATAAATCGGCCATGGGGCTCTTCATAGCTGAGTTTCTCCACCATGCCTTACGCTCAGAGCCAGTTTCTACTCATTTATATAATTATATAGAGCAGTCCATCAATTGGCTGGACACTTGTACGCGTAATTTCTCAAACTTCCACCTCGTTTTCCTGGTTCGACTGACCTTTTTCTTAGGCATCACTCCCAATGTGGATTACCCCGAGCGCTATAAGTATTTTGACCTTCGTGCAGGTAGTTTTGTTACAGAGCGTCCCTCACATGCGGATTTCCTTTCCGACCCTGAGGCGCAATTCATCCCTATGCTCTTACGTATGCGTTACGAAACGATGCACATCTTCCACTTTAATGGTGAACAACGTACGCAACTCT
This sequence comes from Alloprevotella sp., assembly GCA_045657925.1. Lineage (GTDB taxonomy): Bacteria > Bacteroidota > Bacteroidia > Bacteroidales > Bacteroidaceae > Alloprevotella. The sequence continues at coordinate 138,721 of JAZOUA010000024.1, forward strand.
TGCGCTACATCAATACTTACTACCGCCTACACCTAGATGGTATGCCCGAGCTTAAGTCGTTAGGTGTTTTAAGCGAGGTGTTTTAGCTTCTTTTGCTAACTTGAGATGCCATAGAATTATATTTCTTGCACAAAATTGCGAGTTGCGTGCAAATTCACCTGCACAAAGTTTGCTTAAATGTGCAAAACCTTCATATCTTTGCGGCCGAATTTAAATCCACTATCAAAGTTATGAAGAAGATTTTAACCCTCATCCTCCTCGCGGTAACCTTTGTATTTCCTAATTTTGCGCAGGTAGGATCAAACGACAAGGCCGACAGCATTGTTGGCGAGTATCTCACCGACCGTGGCGGAAAGAAGAGCAAGGTGCGCGTTACGAAGGAAAAGAATGGCACTTACACCGCACAAGTATTTTGGGTAGAGCAACCCCTTGATGCTAACGGCAAAAAGCGTAAGGATGTAAAGAATCCCGATGCAAACCTGCGTAATGTTGATATAGATAAAGTTGTAATCGTTCGCGGATTGAAGTACCTCAAAGAAGATAAGGAGTGGGGAGATGCAAAGATTTATGACCCCTCGAAGGGTATCCGGGTGAACGTAACGGCTGAATTTGAATCTCCCAAGAAGCTCAAGCTTCGTGGTACGATTCTAGGAATCGGCACAACGATTTATTGGACAAAGATTAAGTAATACTTATGTGCTTATAGCATTAAGGACGCCAATCCTTTACGACGAAGTGGAGATTACCTTAATTATGAGGGTAATCCCCACTTTTTTATTTTGCAAAAATTCTGTTACGGATGTCTATAAAAGAGGGTGGCTTCCCCCCACAAAACACAAGATAAAAATTAATTGGTTTATAGTTGAAAATATGCCTTAAATATTTCGTCTTAGGTTACGAAAAAGAAACCGTAGAATAGATTTGTTTTTGACAAATCCTTAAATTCCCCTTTTGATGACTCAGATATTGAGATGAACTTTAGATTTGTTGGTGGTTTGTTATCTGTTGGTTTACAAATCTATACGTATGGTAGAGAGACATCTGCATTTCGTCGATAGAGATGTTTTATTTTTTGATTTTCAATTGTTGATAAATGGCGAAATTCGTAATTTTGCGCCGTTTAAAACGAAATGTAAATCAACTGTATATGAATTATTTGAAACGATTTACGACTGTCTTCCTATTAAGCACCTTCGCTTTTTGTCTGCATGCCGAATTGGTGGTTTTATCGCGCACTGGTTTGGAGAGTACTTTTGTTCCCTCAGAAGTGAAACGTATTACCTTTGACGGAGGAAAGATGTATGTAGTGACCCGTCAGGGAGAAACTCACGAATGGCTCATTTCAGAGGTACAAAAATGCTATTTTGGAGCCCTGTCTGAGGACCCCACGTCGATAGAAACCTTGCAGAATAGAAAATTGCGCCTCTCGCAGCACGTATTATACGTTGATGTGACAGCAAAAGCCGTATTGAAGGTAGTGAATGCTGAAGGTCGGGTGGTGTTAGCAAAGAAGGTGTCAGCAGGTAAGACATCGGTAAGCCTAGATGCTCTCCCCTCGGGAGTATATGTAGTAACAATAGGTGGTGAAACTCTAAAATTGTTGAAGCGATGAAATTAAGACTTTTATGTATGCTTCTTGTGTGTGCATGTGTCTCAATGTTGCAGGCGCAAGAAGGAGTTTGGGTGTATCAATCTAATGGTGTAGTGCTTACTGTCCCAATTGCGAATACAGATAGCATAGATTTTGATGCAGAAAAGGGGCTTGTGCGCTTCCATGTAGGTTCTACTATCGGCGAAGTCTCAATGGCAGAAATTGATAGCCTTTCCTTTGGTGAGGTTCCTTCTATGATTCAGGTGACTTATGGTGATAACACTCCTAGGGTTATTAACCCTTACGCCTTCAGGGGAGTTGATGTGACGGTAGATGGACAGGCGGTAACTATAAACAGCGTTCGTAGTGATGAACTGACGTATGAACTTACGGGGGAGGGACAGGGCAGTTTTAAAATCTATAGCTCTCATAAACAAGTGGTTCGTCTAAACAACTTAGTGCTTACGAGCACTGACGGGCCTGCTATCAATATTCAGAGTAAGAAGAAGACAACCATTGAGCTTGCTGATGGAACAAACAACAAGTTAACTGATGTTGCAACTTATACGCTTACTACTGATGAAGACGCAAAGGGTGCGCTTTTTTCGGAAGGGCAATTGGTCTTTGTCGGAGAGGGAGTGCTCTCAGTGAGTGGCTTGATGGGGCATGCCATTTGTAGTGATGACTATGTGCGCATTTCGGGTGGAACAATTACTGTAGAGCGTGCACAAGGGGATGGTATTAACGCGAACGACTATTTTGAAATGACGGGAGGCTTGCTCCATGTTTTGGGAGTTACGGGTGATTGCGTGGATGGCGGAGAAGGTTGCGTTGAAATCTCTGGTGGCGCGCTCCAACTTACGGTTACTTCCGCTGATGCCAAAGCCTTGAAGTGTGACAGCACAATGACTATTTCGGGAGGTGAACTTACGCTCGCGCTTGAGGGAGATTGTAGCAAGGGGTTGAAATCAAAGATGAATCTTCTCATTTCTGGTGGCACGATTGACGCAGTAGCTTCGGGTGGTGTGGTTGTTGAGAGTGGTGATACCTCTTATTGTTCAGCGATTAAGGCGGACGGCGACTTGAAGATTACTGGCGGTACTATCAATGTGCAACATTCGGGAACTGCAGGTAAAGGAATTTCTGTGGATGGCACATTTGAAATGACCGATGGCACTATTACCATCAAAACTACGGGTAGTGGTGGCACTTATACGAATGCCTCAAGCGCTACGGACACTTATAACGCTACCTGTATCAAGGTGGATGGCAATCTCAACTTGCAGGCGGGCATTTTAGTGCTTTCTGCTTCAGGTAGTGGCGGAAAGTGTATCTCGGTAGACGGAGTTTCTGTTTACGGAGCGGCAGACGCAGGTCCTTCTATCACCGCACAAACGTCGGGAAGTAAGATCACCACGTCATCCAGTCAGGGTGGCGGAAACCGACCTGGGGGAGGTTTTCAACCAGGTGGCGGTTCTTCAAGTTCAGGAGAGAGTCCTAAGGCCATACGTGGCGAAGGAGCAGTAACCATTGAGAATGGTACGTTCGTACTCGCCACCAATGCTGAAGGAGGTGAGGGTATTGAGAGCAAGACTGTGCTTACGATAAACGGCGGTAGCATTGAGGCGCAAACCTATGATGATGGTTTGCAAGCGAAACAGCAGTTGGTTATTAATGGAGGTAAGATATTCGTGAATGCATCTAACAACGACGGCATTGACTCTAACGGCACACTTACCATTACGGGAGGCACGATTGTTTCTTGCGGAACTACGCAACCCGAAGAGGGGTTTGACTGCGACCAAAATACGTTTACCATCACCGGAGGCACACTCATTGGGGTTGGTGGAGCTACGAGTAACCCTACAGCCTCAGTTACGACGCAGTGTGCGGTAGTTTATTCGGGGAGTGGTTCACAGAATACCACTTACACGGTATGTAATTCCGCTACTGGCGAACAAATTTTCAGTTTTCTCCTTCCTCGTTCATACAGTCAGATGACCATGCTCTTTTCTACTCCTACGTTGCAGGAATCTACGGGTTATACTATCTATACAGGCGGAAATGTGAGTGGCGGAGAGTCGTTCTATAGTCTCACAACTGGAGCTGATTTCGCCTCAGGTACTTCGAAGAAAACCTTTACTACGAGTAGTACGGTTACTACCGTACGTTAAGTTTAAGTAAAGAGAATTGTTATGAAGAAAGTCATCGAGCAAAGAGCTGGTTTCTTTGTTCGATGACTTTCTCTTTTTATGGAGCATCCCGTAGTCAAAATTACGGCCTTTGGGAATCCTCATAATAAAAAATCTGAATTACGCAATAGCTTGCAACTTGCTGATATACATGATGTTTTGAGATGTAAAAAACTCTATATAATTTTGCACCGTCGTTCGAACAGACAAATATTTTGTGAAGTTTCATTTTTAAATTCGTATGTCGGTTATGAGAAATTTAAAGAAGGTTTTTCAGCAATGTGTAAGTGGTATAAAGTTGGCCGTGGCTTATGTGCATGCTCTTGGGGTACTTTTGATGGCGGTTGTCTGTTCTTGGTTTCACAGAGGGTTTTACAGAGTGCGCTTCATTAAGGTGAAGAACAAATGGTATTGTGATGTTCCTGGATTCCCGAAGGCTTTGTTTGAGCACACAATGATGGTTGCGGGTGCGGCAAATATGCTGGAGTATTATTCGCAGGGAGATAATGAAGTGTGGGTGCAATTCCGCATTCCGGGTAAAAGAGAGTATGATGGCTTTTGCGGATTCCGTTTGAAGCAAACGAGTGCTACGCTTACGGGAGGTGCTTTCTATAAGGATTCAGGACTTTTCTCAGATGATGAATTTTGGCTTTGTCCCGTCACCTTGTTCTTGTTGGGCAAGTATCCCAAGCAGATTTACATCTATAAGGTGCATAAGAATCCTACGAATTGCCCTATTTTTATGAGTTAATGATTGGGGAAGAGTGAAAAAAGAGAAAGGAGAAAGAAACTGGCGCATGACGATTCCGCATAGTTTCTTTCTCCTCTTATTCCGTATCGTGATTATTTCTTCTTCTTAATTCTCAAAAGCAGCTTGAATCTTAGCTGCAATTTCTTGCATTTCTTCGGGTGATAGTTTGAGCTTTTCGCGACGGAAGTCCATATCACCTTCCGAGTGAAGGGGAATGAGGTGCACGTGAGCGTGAGCTACTTCCAATCCAAGCACAGCCATTCCTACCTTCTTGCAGGGGAAGGCTTTCTTAATTGCTACGGCCACGCGCTTAGCAAAGAGCATGAGGGAGGCATATTGCTCATCTTCAATGTCGAAAAGGTAATCGGTCTCCTTACGAGGAATAACCAACGTGTGGGCTTTACCTACGGGGTTGATGTCAAGGAAAGCGTAGAAATCTTCGCTCTCTGCGCACTTGTAAGAAGGGATTTCGCCTGCTGCAATTTTTGAGAAGATAGACATGATATTCAGTATTTTAGGGTTTAAGGCTATTGAGTGCGATGTAATTAAGCTGTGATTTCAAGGATTTCCAACTTGATCATGCCGCTGGGAATCTTTGCTTCAGCTATGTCGCCCACCTTTTTGCCGAGGAGTGACTGCGCGATAGGAGTTGTAGACGAAATCTTACCTGCACGGAGGTCTGCTTCACTTTCGCTTACGATAGTGTACTTCATAACCATACCATTCGCAACGTTCTTCATCTTAACGGTAGAAAGAATTTGCACAATGTCCGTGCGGATATGTGAAGCATCGATAATCTTAGCTTCAGCGATAGTTACCTTTAACTGTGCGATTTTAGCTTCAAGGTTAGCTTGTGCTTCCTTTGCTGCGTCGTATTCTGCGTTTTCTGAAAGGTCGCCTTTGTCTCTTGCTTCTGCAATTGCTGCTGAAGCAGCTGGGCGATCAACAGTTTCCCATTCATGGAGTTGTGCTACGAGTTTATCGTAGCCTTCTTGTGACATGTAAGCCATTCTGATAAAGAGGTTTAATTTGGAGGTGTTCCTCCGTATGTTTGTATTGTGTTAGCTTTGGAAATTATAAAAACGGAAAGAATCCCGGTTGCACACCGGAATCCTTTCGTTGTTGCCCAAATTTCAAGGCAAAGATAGGCCTTAATTTCTGTTGGGCAAAATTATTTGCCTAAAAAGTGTCTGAATTGCAGGTTTATGGCTCAAAATGAGGAATTCAGTGGTGCATAAAATACAAATCCGAAAAAATGGGGCTTAAATAGCGGAAACTATACTTATGCAAAATGAAAACGCTCTAAAAGAGGCTTCGTTCCCCCCGAAGTCCCCCCCTTGCTGCTCATAAGTCAATGCTTATCACAAAATAGGTGGAGACACCCCCCCGCGCTTGAGGGCAATCTCCACCTGTTTTTTTTAGTTGCAATAGCCTTACGTTGAGGTTAACACCCCTTACCGTCTAAACTGCATGCTGCGCCCTGAGGCGCGTCGTCCGCAGCGTCCCGCTGGGGACGATTAGGCAGGCGCTCCAGCGAGAACACAATGGGTCCGTCCTCCGGCACAAAGCAGGGAATCCCTATCGCGCCACGCTCCCTTACGCGGTCGAAAGCGGGATGGGTGTCGCGAAGGTGCAGAAACGCTTTCAGGTTACGGGGGCTCTCGCCTATATCTACGAGCGTGAAGCGAGAATCCGTCATGGCCAATTCTTTGACCTCGGTGCAATCGGGACAACCCGACATAACATATACAATCATAGGTTATGAGGTTAAGAGGTTATGAGGTTATGAGTGGTTTATTTGCGCTTACTTTTCTTACCCTTGCTCTGCCCTTTGCCCTTCTTGCTACTCTTTGGGGCAAAGACGCTGGGCGCGGGGGTTGAGAATATATCTACATCCTCTCCGACAAGAGAGAAGTCGAGAAGTTTGCGCTCAAGGTTTGCCCGCTCCACACGGATGCGCACCTTGTCGCCAAGGGCATAGACGCGGCGCGTACGGCGTCCGACAAGGCAGTAATTGCGTTCGTCAAACTCGTAATAGTCGCCCGTCAAGTCGCGCAGGGGCACCATGCCCTCACAATTGTTTTCGTCTAATTCAACGTAGATGCCGAATTCCGTTACTCCCGAAATCTTGCCGTCGAACTCCTGGCCGAGGCGGGCGCTCATGAATTCCACTTGTTTGTACTTGATAGAGGCGCGTTCGGCCGCTGCTGCCACCTGTTCCATCTCTGAGCAGTGTTCGCAAAGGTTTTCATACTTCGTCTGGCTCGCGCTACGGCCTCCCTCTTCATAACGCGTCAGGAGGCGGTGGACAAGGGTGTCGGGGTAACGACGGATGGGCGAAGTGAAGTGCGTGTAATGCTGGAACATGAGGCCATAATGGCCAATGTTGTGGGTAGAATACTTTGCCTTCATCATAGCTCGGAGTGCCACGAGTTCAACTACGCTTTCCTCCTTCTTGCCCTTCACATCGTCGAGCAACTTATTGATGCTCATCGAAACGTCCTTCTTTGATCCCTCCGTGCGTAAGCGATAGCCGAATTTTGCAATGAAGCTTTGGAGCTTTTCTAACTTTTCGGGATCAGGAACGTCGTGAATGCGGTAAGGGAGTACCTTGGGCGTCTTGCCCTTCGGCACAAGGGCAATGCTTTCTGCCACAGAGCGGTTGGCAAGCAACATAAATTCCTCCACCAATTTGTTCGCATCCTTCGCCACCTTGACATACGTGCTAATGGGAGTGCCCTTTTCGTCAATTTCAAAGCGTACCTCAGGACGATCAAAGCCTATCGCGCCATTCTTAAAGCGCTTGGCGCGCAATTGTTTCGCAAGGCGGTTCAAGACTAAGAGTTCGTGCGCATATTCTCCCACTGGATTTTCGAAAGAACCCGTAATTTCGGGATGCTCTCCCGGAAGATTGTAATCTTGCTCGGAAGCTTCGCCATTTTGTTCAAAGATATGTTGCACTTCTTCGTATGCAAAGCGTCGGTTCGAACGAATAACGGTGTGCGCAAGGCGCCATTTCAAAACTTCACCTTTTTCATTCATGCGGAAGATTGCAGAATAGGTGAGTTTGTCTTCGTCAGGGCGGAGCGAACAAATGAAATTACAGAGTCTTTCAGGAAGCATGGGGATGGTTCGGTCAACGAGATAGACGCTTGTTGCACGCTTTTCGGCTTCACGGTCGATGATGTCGCCCTCTTTTACATAGTGTGACACGTCAGCGATATGTACGCCCACTTCCCACTCACCCTTTTCAAGCGGACGGATAGAAATGGCATCGTCAAAGTCTTTGGCATCCTTCGGGTCGATAGTTACGGTAAGGACATCGCGCATGTCTTCGCGGCGAGCGATTTCTTCGGGCGTGATTCCCGGATCTATTTTCTCGGCAGCGCGTTCTACGTTGGCGGGATACTTGTAGGGCAATCCGTATTCGGCAAGGATGGCATGCATCTCGGCATTGTTTTCACCCTGTTTGCCAAGAATGTCGATGACTTTCCCAATGGGGCTTTTTGAATCCTCAGGCCATTCAACGATTTGCACTAAGGCTTTGTCGCCCGTCTTACCTCCCTTCAACGAGGTCTTAGGGATGAAAATGTCGGTGGCCAAAGAGCGGCTTTCGGTAATGAGAAAGGCGTAATTCTTCTCCACTTGGAGCTGGCCGACAAACGTATCTTTCACGCGCTCAACGATTTCCGTAACCTGCGCTTCTCTTGTATGCCCGTGTCGGCGAGCAAGCATGGTCACTCTGACTCTGTCGCCGTCGAGCGCATGCATAGCATTTCGCTCACATACTAAGATGTCCTTTCCTCCATCATCGGGAACAAAAATATTGTGCCCATTACGCTTGCGGCGGAAAGTTCCAATCATATCATTGCTACGATGAACGCGACGATAAACTCCCTCTGCGGCACGCGCAAGGTAGTCGTCGAAGACTAAGTCGTCGATAACGTCCATTACAAGCATCTTAGCGCCGTGCGTCTTGGCTTGCAGGTGGCGGAAGATGTGTTTGATGTCCAAATCCTTGGCTGGATTCATTTCGAAAAGCGTAAGCAATCCTTCATGAATTTCTCTTTTCGTCAAGCGCGGGGCTTTCTCCTTATTCTTATTCTTAGCCATGGTATTTTATGATTTAAAGCGCCCCCCTTAGATGCCTCATAGGGGTGCAGGCATGAATATTTATGGTTTATAGTAGCAAAAGTAAAGATATTTTTTTCAAGTAAAGGCGGGTTTACTCTTTTTATGACAAAATAAACCACATTTTCTTCTTAATTTTGCCTCGTATGAGGAGTCTTAAGTACATAATTGTTGTTATCTTGATGTGTTGTGGTTTCGCAAAAGCTACAGCTCAGGTCACCGTACGCGTAGATTCTGTAGTTTATAAGGGCGATACGATACCTCGAGTGACATTCCCCACACTGCATAAGTTTCCGCCCAAGCAGCATAAGAATGCGAAAGCTCAGAAAAAGTACGAGCGCCTTGTCTATAACGTCAAGCGCGTCTACCCCTTGGCACGGTTGGTGCGCCAAACCATACTTGAAACTTACGAACTCCTACAGCTCCTGCCCGAAAGCGAACGCGAGGCTCACTTAAAGCGTGTGGAGAAGGGTATTATTGAACAGTATGGCAAGCAAATCAAAAAGCTGAGTCGCACTCAGGGACGTCTGCTCGTCAAACTCGTTGATCGTGAGTGTAACAATACGGGATATGCCATTACAAAGGCCTTTCTGGGGCACACTCGAGCGAATATCTACCAGGGCATTGCACTCGTTTTTGGCAACAGCTTAACCAAACGCTACGACCCCGAAGGCGAGGATAAGGAAGTGGAACGCATTGTGTTACAAATCGAAAGTGGACAATTGTAAAAGGGAGTTAAGACTTGCCGATGGCATTGAAATCCCCATAGGAATAGATTGATGCAACCCGTTCCCCCACCCCGAAAGCACTCCTTCCGAGAGCCGAAAAACAAACTCACTTATAGTTGAAACTAAAAGTAACTTAATTGAAATTAACTCACTAATAGTTTTCCGTAACTCAGACATACGAAAACGCCCACGTATCCCGCCCCAAAATCTATGGTACAAAAACTCATTCAAACGCTCGTTCCTCTGCACGGAGCCTCGGAGGCGCGTGCTATTGTCTATGCCTTGATGGAGGATGTCTTTGGGATGAGCAAGACGGACGTACTCTTGGGCAGATGTGACGGACTTTCGGAGGCTGAAAAGGCGCATTTTGAGGCATGTGCGAGTCGCCTTGCTCACGGAGAACCTCTTCAATACGTCGTAGGCACAGCCCCGTTTGGCAATCTCCGTTTTGAAGTCACCCCCGCCACACTCATCCCGCGCCCTGAGACTTATGAGCTCGTTGAATGGGTAGTTGAGGCAGAGGGAGAGCGTTCGTCGCTTCGCCTTTTGGATATTGGTACGGGCAGTGGCTGTATTGCTATTTCGCTTGCCTTACTCCTTCCGCAGGCAAAGGTTTCAGCATGGGACATTTCGGCAGATGCGCTCGACGTAGCCCGTCGTAATGCGGAGCACAACGGAGTGGAGGTAGAGTTTCAGCAAGTTGATGCGCTTCATACGACAACTACGGAAACCTTTGACTGCATCGTGAGCAACCCTCCCTATATTTGTGAGGCGGAAAAGGCAGATATGACCGACTCTGTCCTGCTTCACGAACCCCATACGGCACTCTTCGTGCCCAATGACGACCCCTTGCGTTTCTATCGCGCAATTGCTGAACTCGGAGTGCGTAACCTTTCGCCCGGTGGTTCACTTTATTTTGAAATCAACCGAGCTTATGGCGCCGAAACCTGCGATTTGCTCCGCTCGTTGGGATATACAAACGTTGAACTCCGAAAGGATTTCTTCGGTAACGACAGAATGGTAAAAGGGGTGAAACCTCATCTTTCATAAAACAAATTACTATGGAAAAATACATGCTTCGTTGCATCCAGTTAGCCCGTCAGGGTGAACAAACTGCGCCTCCCAACCCCATGGTAGGCGCTGTAATCGTGCATAACAACCGCATCATTGGCGAAGGTTATCATGTACGTTGTGGCGAAGCTCATGCAGAGGTAAATGCAGTACGCTCTGTGCGCCCTGAAGACCGCCCGCTGTTGAAGGAAAGTACCATATTCGTCAGTCTTGAACCTTGTGCACATTATGGGAAAACCCCTCCGTGTGCAGAGTTAATCATCCGCGAGGGCATTCCTCGTGTAGTCGTGGGTTGTGTTGACCCTTTTGCAAAAGTAAAAGGCAAAGGCATCCAAATGCTTCGTGAAGCGGGTTGCGAGGTTATTGTAGGAGTGTGCGAGGCTGAATGTCAGGCGCTCAACAGCCACTTTTTCACCTTTCATACTCACAAACGCCCCTTCATAACACTAAAGTGGGCACGCACTTCCGACGGATTTATCGATGCATGCCGAACAGACGCCGAGCAAAGCCCCTTGCTGATTTCTACTCCCGAAACGCAACTCCGTGCCCACCGCTTACGCACTACGCATCAAGCCATACTTGTTGGGCACCGTACCTTGCTTCTTGACAAACCCTCCTTAACCCCCCGAGCTTGGGATGGTCCCGCTCCGCTTCGCCTGGTGCTCGGAAATGTTTCTGACTCTGAACTCCCCGAAGGTTTTGAAGCCTTCACAGACATTGATTCCCTGCTCGCGGAGCTTCACCAACGCAATATTCAAGCCCTACTCGTTGAGGGCGGAACTCAAGTCTTGCAAAGTTTTATTGACCGCGGACTTTGGGATGAAGCTTGGGAAGAAATAGGAACGGAGACTCTGAACACTGAAGGCGTTCCAGCCCCCACAATCCGTAATGCCGTGATGGATGTAGAAGACTTTGGCGGGCATAGATTTGTCCATTATATCAATAAATAAAATAACCTTCTCCTTTGAACTTATATTTTCGCCCTCTCCGCTGGCTGCGTCGCTTTCGTAAGCGTTGTGGTTACAACATACATTCTCCCTTTGCTTTCAACTTCGTAACCGGTGTGATTTACGAGGCAGGGATGTATTATGCTTACTCAGCGTTGGAGAGTCAAGGCGTAAATATTCCGAAGCGAGCAAGGTTGAAGGACGATCGTCTCGTATTCCGGGTGGTGAATTTTGCTGAGCCGAAGCGCATTGTGGCTTTTGGTCCTGACTCAGAGGCTTTCCGACATACGTGTGACTATATCCGTGCTGCGCGCAAGTGCCCTTTGCATGTCAATTTGAAAACTGCTTCAAACGAGGACTCAGTGGCAGACTTCCTCTATACGGATTGCAACGATTGGAAGGCACATGTAGATGCTTTTCTGCCCCACGTTCACGACAAATCAGCTCTCTTGATTAAAAATATCTACCGCACGAAGGAATCTTACCAAGCCTGGAAGGCGCTGATTGCTCTGCCAGAGGTGCGCGTAAGTTTCGACCTCTACGATTTCGGCATCTGTTTCTTTGAAAAGCGATTGAACAAGGAGCATTTCACCATTAATTATTACTAAACCTCAAATAGGGAAAATTATAGGAGACTTAGTTGTTCTTAAATCTCTTTTAGTTTTAATTAAAAGTGACTTAATTTTTAGAGAAGTTCTGCCTTTACCACACAACTCTGTTTTAGGGATTTACAAAACATTATTAAAACGAAATTGGTGTCTGAAAAAACTGCATTTTTCAGACACCAATTCTTATTTCTATAGTTTAGGATCCTTTATAAGAAACTATGCTTCAACAATCTCAAACGTCATGCTCACGTCTTCTTTAGGACGGTCGCCACGAAGTGTTTCGCAAGCCTGAATGCGTTCAACGACGTCGAGTCCTTCCGTAACTTCTCCAAATACAGTATATTGTCCGTCGAGGAAGGGAGTTCCGCCAAGCGTAGTGTAAGCCTCGCGCTGCTCAGGGGTAAACTCAGGAGTGCCCAACTCGTTACAACGCTGTTTGCTTAGGGCAAGGAGTTCTTCCTGAAGGGCAAGGAGACCGTTGCGGTCGCGATTGCGTCGGAGGTTCATGATAGTTTCGCGGTGCTCAGTGGTAAGTGCGTTAAACACATCCTGTTGCTGTTGCATCGCCATTTGCTTCTCGAGTTGTTTCAACTCTTGTTCTTTATACACTTTGCCCCATACGATATAGAATTGGCTACCGCTACTCTCGCGTTTGGGATTCATGTCGTCGCCCAAGCGAGCTGCGCTCAAGGCTCCGCGTTTGTGGAACAACTCGGGGAATTTTATTTCCGCGGGGATGGTATATCCGGGGCCGCCAGTGCCAAGCATTTTACCGGCAGGAGCACCTATACTGTCGGGGTCGCCACCTTGAATCATAAAGTCCTTAATAACACGGTGGAATAGCGTATTGTTGAGCGTGCCTTCCTTAACCAATTTAATGAAATTATCACGATGAAGTGGCGTTTCGTCATAAAGGCGCACGGTAATAGTGCCTTGAGTGGTGAGAATACGAATTTGAGTGGACATAAGTGAGTTTTGTTTTATTTTCTGAATTGCAAAAGTACGCATTTCCCTAAGAATCACAGAAGGTAATGGTAAAAAATCCTAAATTTGCGCTTACTTCAAAATAAAGTTGTACTTTTGCCCCCGACTTTATCGAACACATATAATAATATATAACACAAATGGAAAAATTAAGTTATGCTTTGGGTATGATTATCGGTCATAACCTCAAAGGGATGAACATTGAAGGACTTAACACTCAGGAATTTTCAGCAGGAGTAGCCGCTGTAATCGCAGGCGAAAAGACTACGCTCACTGACATTGAGGCTCAGACTCTCGTGCAGAAGTACATGCAGGAAAAGGAAGCCGAAACAAGCAAGGCAGCTCGCGCTGAAGGTGAAGCATTCTTGGCTGAAAATGCAAAGAAAGACGATGTTGTTGTACTCCCCAGCGGTTTGCAGTACACCGTTCTCACTGAAGGCAACGGCAAAAAGCCTTCTGCAACCGACCAAGTGAAGTGCCACTACGAAGGTCGCCTTATCTCAGGCGAAGTATTCGATAGCAGCTACCGCCGTGGCGAACCCGCAGTATTCCCTCTCAATGGTGTCATCGCAGGTTGGACAGAAGGCGTTCAGCTTATGGGTGAAGGCGCAAAGTTCCGCTTCTTTATCCCCTACAACCTCGCTTATGGCGAACGCGGTGCGGGTCAGAGCATTCCTCCTTACGCTGCGCTCATCTTTGACGTAGAATTGATTGAAGTTCTTTAAGATTGAGTGATTACAATTACAGACTTACAAAATAAAACTTTAAAAACGATATGAAAAAGATTTTTCTCGTTGCTGCCGTAGCAGCATCTGCGCTCTTCACAGCGTGTAACAAGGGTGGCAATGTTACTCTTAAGACAGACGTTGACACTATTGCTTATGAATTAGGTATGGCAGCTTCACCAGCAGACATGCTTCCTGAATTCCTTGTACGTATGGGTAGCGACTCAGCTTTTGTTGCTGAATACCTTAAGGGCTTCAAGGAAGGTATGAACTCTTCTGATGATGCTAAGAGCATTGCTTATGAAATGGGTAAGCAACATGGCTTCACTACAAAGACACAAACTCTTGCGAATGTATCTACACAAATCTTCGGTGAAGAATCTGAAGAAAAGTTGAATGCAGATATCTTCCTCGCAGGCTTCTTGGACGTTATCAATCACGAGGTTAAGCTCTACAAGGATACTATCCAAGTAACACAGCAACTTGCACAGATGGAACTCCAAGGTCAGATTCAGGCGAAGATTGACGAACGCCAGGCATTGGAATTCGCTCCCAACAAGAAGGCTGGTGAAGATTTCTTGGCAGCTAAGGCAAAGGAAGAAGGCGTTGTTACTTTGAAAGACGGCGTTCTCTACAAGGTTGTTAAGGAAGGCAACAAGAACGGCAAGAAGCCCGCTCTTACAGACAAGATTAAGATTGCCTACAAGGGTATGACTATTGATGGTGAAGTATTTGATAGCAACGAAGGTATTGAATTCCCCCTCAATGGCATGATTGAAGGTTGGAAGATTGCACTTCCTGAAATGACTGAAGGTAGCAAGTGGGAAATCTACATTCCTCAGGAGCTCGCTTACGGTAAAAACGGTTCTATGCCCGCAATCAAGCCTTTCTCAGCGCTTGTATTCGAAGTTGAACTCTTCAGCGTAACTGCTCCCGAAGCTAAAAAGAAGTAATTCTCCCTATTAACGGCAAGCAGATAAGCAGGAAGCGTTGCCCTCCGCTTATCTGCTTTTTTCGTTTTTAGCATTCTCTATTTCTTTTAATTTTACATCCTACCTATGAAAAAGATTCTCCTTCTCATCCTCGCCCTCGGCATTTGCACTGGCATGGATGCACAAAAGACTAAGAAGAAAAACAAGCCTAAAAAAGCAAAAACCTATATCAACACCATCACTCCCGTTCCCGCAGACAGTGCAAGCTATGCAGTAGGTGTGCTTCAGGCTGCTTCGCTCAAACAATACTTATTACAGAATGAGGGCGTTGCTCCTGAACATATTGGAACCGCTCTTGAAGCCCTCAATGCCAAAATGAGTGCGGAAGAAGTGGACCGCTACATCGCATTTGCAGCAGGACTTAAGATTGCAAGAATGAATGAGAACATGGTATCTCGATTAAACCAGCAACTTACTGGCAAGGCTGACACTACTTTCCTCAACACAGCACTTATGAATCAAGCGCTCGCTGATGCTAACACAGGGAAAACCAGCATGCTTACCTCTGAGCAGGCAATGGCACTCATGGAACGCCAAGAGAAGTTTGTTGCTGAAGGTTTGCGCCTTGTAAGCCAAAAATGGTTGGATGAAAACGCTCAAAAGGAAGGTGTAGTTACTACTGCAAGTGGTTTACAATACAAAGTCTTGGTACAAGGCACTGGCAAGAAGGCTACGACAGACAATACAGTTGAAGTGCACTATGAAGGTAGCCTTGTTGACGGCACTGTCTTTGACAGTAGCTACAAGCGTAACCAAACTGCTTCATTTAAGCCTACTCAAGTAATAAAAGGGTGGACAGAAGCGCTCCAGCTCATGCCTGAAGGCTCTACATGGGAACTTTATATTCCCTATAATCTTGCTTATGGCGAAAAGGGCAACCAAAACATTCCTCCCTGTTCAACACTTATCTTTAAGGTGCAGGTAATTGCTGTGAAGTAAGAGCCTTTCCACTTTGAAAATAAACTTTGGAGACATGCTAGCATGTCTCCTTTCTTTTTATCCTTTGAGGGGTGGATAAGCAGACCTATACAGAATAAAGACTCAAATGGGGCTGCTTATTAAGGGCATCTAACGAAATGATGGCGGTGATATTAAAATTAAAAGTGAGTAGTGGGGGCACTACTCACTTTTAATTATTCATCATTGCGATTTGCAACCGACCGACCTACTACAAACCCTGTCGTCCAAGCTGCTTGCAGATTGAATCCGCCAGTTACGGCATCTATATCGAGTAACTCGCCGGCAAAGAAGAGTCCGGGGAGCGCTTTTGCTTCAAGTGTGTTGGGATTGACGGCACTGAGTGCCACGCCACCGGCAGTTACAAATTCCTCTCTGTGCGGATAGCGCCCCGCAATGGGATATACATCGGCGGTAAGGGTATTTACGAGTTTGTTTAACCCTTTCTTTCCCACTTCTGCCCAACGGCGTTCGGCGGGAATGCCACTGCGCGCTACAAGGTAGTCCCACAAGCGACTCTGTAAGCCCGGGAGGCGCACGCTGGTCACTTGGCGTTGCGGATAAGTGCCTGCAAGGGTGAGCAGTTCGGCTAGTACGGAGTCGGGAGTGCCGTTGCCCGTCCAGTTGATGAGCAGGTCGCTACGGTAGTCGGCTTCTGCGAGGTGCAGAGCGGCATGCGAGGAGAGTTTTAATACAGCTGGTCCGCTCAATCCCCAATGCGTGATGAGCAGAGGGCCTTGCGCTCGGAATTTTGTGCCCGCCAATGCCACAGAAGCCCCTTCTACGACGACGCCCATGAGTTCCGTAAGCGGTTTGTGGGCTATGGTGAACGTGAATAAGGATGGATGTGGCGCCTGAATGGGTAGCCCGAGGCTTTGGAGTTGACTTAGCAATCCTTCAGCTCGAGGTTGTCCTCCAGCAGTAAGGATGACACAATCGGCCGTCTCTGAGGGGCGGTCGCGAAACTTCAATGTATAGCGCGGATTGTCCTCAGAGGGGGGTGTAAGTGCGGTCAATTCGTGAAGGGTACGCACTTCCACGCCCAAACGTCTCGCTTCGTTTTGAAGACATAAGGTAATGCTATGACTATCTTGGGAAGCGGGGAACACGCATTGATCCTCCTGTGTCGTGAGTGCCACCCCGTGGCGCTCAAACCAGGCATAAGCATCTTCATGATTGAACACATTGAAAAGGCGCTTCATCAACTTATGCCCGCGTGGGTAAACGCTCTTCAAGTCTCCCACCTCGGCAAACGAGTTCGTACAGTTACAACGCCCTCCCCCACTAATTTCAACTTTAGCAAGGCATTTCTTCGCACGCTCAAAGATTATGACGCGCGTCGATGGGCTTTTCTCTTTTAAGGCTATGGCAGAGAAGAATCCTGCTGCGCCTCCGCCGATGATTGCTGTGAGCATAAGTAAAGGGAGAAAGTTAAAATAAAAAAACTGAGAACCGATAGTTGGGCACATCAAAGGGCATGAACACCCCACCCTACTGCATCACGGAAAAGGCTATCCTAAACGAGCATTACTAAATCTCAATTAGGAAAAACTAAGTCTCTTTTAATTTTTCTTAAGTGAGACTTAATTTTCACTAAGTCTCACTTAGTTTTGGGAGCTTCAATTCTATCATTGCAGAAGCCTTAATCAAGGCTATTTAAAAGGCTTTCGGAAGTCACAACCTTCCTTCCAGCGCGAACAACCATAGGCCGTTTTGCCCTTAATCACCTTACCCTCGCCACAAACGGGGCAAGTGGAGCCTTCACGAATTATTTTGCGCTTCTTCTCCGTGGATTGCTGAGCGACACGTTCTTTCTGCTCTTTCTTATCAGCCTTCGCCTTGAGATGCGCTAAGGCATCGGGAGCCGGAGTTACTACTGCGGTGAGGCGGTTAGTGTTGTCGGAGAGCACCTGTCGGACAATGTCGGCCACCATAGCCTTGAGTTCGTCAATAAACTGCTTGGCGTTGTATTCCTGTCGCTCAATTTCGCGCAACTTCTTTTCCCAACGTCCCGTGAGTTCGGCACTCTTCAAGAGTTCTTCCTTAATGAGTCCAATGAGTTGCACTCCGCGCTCTGTGGCAAAGATTGACTTGCGCTGAAGGCGGATGTATTCGCGCGAGAATAGGGTTTTGATAATTGCCGCTCTGGTAGAGGGGCGACCAATTCCGTTTTCCTTCATCGCCTCGCGGAGTTCCACATCGTCCACTAACTTACCCGCCGTTTCCATAGCACGAAGCAAGGTTGCTTCTGTATAAGGCTTGGGGGGCTGCGTCTGTTTCTGTGCCAGGTCGGGGAAGTGAGGGCCGTGTTCTCCCTTTGTGAATATAGGGAGTGTGCGTTCTTCGTCGGCATGTTCCTCTTGCGACTTCTCGTTTTCCTTATCCTTGTCAGTGGCATAAACCGTGCGCCAACCAGGTTCCACAATCACCTTACCCGTTACCTTAAAGGGCACTTCAGCAGCTTCTCCGAGCACCGTGGTCGTTTGGAATTTGCAATCAGGGTGGAAGACGCTGATAAAGCGTAAGGCAATGAGGTTATAAACATTACGTTCGGTGTCCGTCATCGTACGTGGCGCTTCGCCCGTAGGGATGATGGCATGGTGATCCGTAATTTTACTGTTGTCAAAAACCTTTTTCGACTTCCTAAGTGACGCACCGCGAAGCGGATCTATCTGTTCCTTGTAATAGGCATAGATGCCGTTCATAATCTGTCCGCATTTCGGATAAACATCATCCGGAAGGAAGCGCGTATCTACACGAGGATAAGTCGTAAGTTTCTTTTCGTAGAGACTCTGAATGAGTTGCAACGTGAGGTCTGAGGAGTAACCAAATTTTTTATTACAATCCACCTGCAAGGAAGTGAGGTCGTAGAGATGGGGAGGGGCTTCCGTGCCACTCTTCTTGGTGACGGAGGTCACGAAAAACTCTGCATCGCGAATCTTCTCCAATGCCTCGCGCCCTTCTTGCTCTGTGGCGAAACCACGACGGGCTGAGTTGTTTGCATTCGTATTTCCCTGCTTCGCGGCTTCGGCAGCCTCTTCCTCTTCCGACTGAAGCACGGCGGTGAAAGTCGTGTCGCGGTAATTCGTAGTCAATACCCAATAAGGCTCGGGCTTAAAGTTTTCAATCTCCTCCTGACGCTTCACAATGAGTGCCAAAGTGGGAGTTTGCACGCGCCCAATAGAAAGCACTGGTTGTCCTTTAGCTCGATTGGAAAGGTACTTCATCGTGTACAAACGAGTGGCATTCATCCCTAAAAGCCAATCGCCGATGGCGCGACAGAGACCTGCTTCGTAGAGTGACTTATATTCCTCTGCCGCTTTGAGATTCGCAAAGCCCTCACGAATAGCCTCATCGGTCATAGAGGAAATCCAGAGGCGCTTTACGGGACATGTTACGCCAGCTTTCTGCATTACCCAGCGCTGAATGAGTTCCCCTTCTTGCCCGGCGTCACCGCAATTAATAATACAATCAGCCTTTTCAAACAGAGTGGTAATTGTGGCAAATTGGCGCTCAATCCCTTTGTCGTTCTTGAGACGTATGCCGAAGCGTTCAGGAACCATGGGGAGCGCACCGAGAGTCCAGTTTTTCCACATCGGAGTGTAGTCCTCGGGATTCTTTAATTCGCACAAGTGGCCGAAAGTCCAGGTCACTTGATAGCCATTCCCTTCGTAGTAACCGTCACGCTGTGCGGTCGCACCGAGAATGCGGGCGATGTCTTTCGCCACAGAGGGTTTTTCTGCAATACAAACGGTCATAGAGAGAGAATTTTAGTGGTTTCAAACTGAAATCTGGGGGTGGAGAAGGCTACGTCGAGCGCATTCGTTTGAGAAAAATCTTGGGGAGAGCCTGCCTGAAGTGTGCCCTTGTCTAACAACCAAATTTGGTCGCAGCACTTAAGCGCCAGGTCTAGGTCATGCGTGGAAAGTAGGATAGACTTATGCGCCTCATGAGCTAACTTGCGCAAAAGCATAAAAGTCTCTGTGCGTGAAGGGTAGTCAAGAAAGGCCGTGGGTTCGTCCATGAGGATGAAGGGAGTTTCTTGTGCGAGAGCCTTAGCCAACATTACGCGTTGGCGTTCACCATCGGAGAGCGATCCTATCCTTCTGCCGCGCAAATGCTCAACACCTGCAAGGGCGATAGCCTTATTAATTTGCTGGAAGTCGGCTTTGGAGAGGCTACCGGTCAAACCTGTATAAGGCAATCTGCCGAGTTCAACCACCTCTTCGGCATACATTTGACTGGCCTCTACTTTCTGTGTCAGCACAACGGAAATGAGTCGAGCGCGTTCGCCTCTTGAGTAACTTTCGAGCGGTTTCCCGTTCAACTCCACGTTGCCTCCAAGTGCTGGTTGCACTCCCGTGAGCGTTCGCAAGAGTGTACTTTTTCCTGCACCGTTCACTCCGACGAGTGCGGTGAGGGACGCTTGCGAGAGTTGAGCGGAAAGATTTTGCCCAATTACCTTGTGGGGATAACCTATGGAGAGTTGATGAAGTTTCAAAAGGAAGGGAATGATACGGGGTTAATTTCTGACGATCATAGCGTCGTTTCCATATTGCAAATGATAGCGAAGCATGACATAATTTCCAGGTCCGTCCTTGGGGAATCCCATATTATTGAGGTCGTAAGTCGTAGAGCAACGCGAGCAATGCGCTTCGCCACGCGCATTTATCGTGAGCGAACGCTGAATAAGCATTTCGCTGAAACACGTTGGGCAAGCCAAATCAAAGGCTACGGGTTGCATCACCCCAGAAAGGTCGGGCACATTCGGGATTCCGATAATGAAGCCATTCAAGCACTGCGGTTTGCCATAAACATCGAGAGCCGTGCGATTGGTTTGGGCTGACTGACCGTGGTTATTCTCAAAGTGGTAATAGTTGGTGGAAAACGTCACCTTGCAAAACACTCCCGGACTATTCAATGCCGCATTCAAGGGTTGCACTGTGCTTACGGGTTGCACACGTAAGAAGGCCGGAATCCGAGCATACTCCGTGTTCGCATCATCCGTACAAGCCGTTAAGCCGAGGAGGGTTATAAGGGTTAATAAGCAGATTCGAATAGCTGTTTTCATAGGGATATTCCGTCAAGATTGAGGAGGTGGGAGCACCAACCCCCGACTGACCTACAAAGTTAGCATATATTTTTCTATTATAACCGATGGCGGAAAAATTCCAAGGGAGGGACGGAAAAGTATTTGAGACTTAGTTTAAATTAACTCACTAATAATTTGAATTAACTCACTAATAATTTTTCCTATCTAAGGTTCCGTTTCTCCCTTCTTTGATTGTCCTAAAAAAGCGGGGCTTACTGAGTGGTGTAAGTCCCGCTTTGTCATATCTATCATTCTTATTTTCCGTCGTTTATACGTCAAGCAAACTGCGTTCTGCCTCTTCCACACGGTCGAATCCGAAACGCTTGCAAATGCCGTCCATCAATTCAGCAATCTGTGCGTTACAGAGGTTGCCAATTGAGCCTTCGTGAGTGTGTGAAATATTCTTGTCGGGCGAGAAACGGCCTGCTTCAATATCGAGCCCCACCTTCTTATACGCATCACGGAAGGGCATACCATTGGTAGCCAGGCGGTTCACCTCTTCTACAGAGAACATCGCATCGTAACGTGGGTCGTTGATAATGGACTCATTTACTTTCATGCGGTCAACAATGTAAGTGGTCATTTCAAGGCAATCAAGCAATTGGTCAAAAGCAGGAAGGAAGACTTCCTTAATCTCCTGAAGATCGCGGAAGTACCCGCTAGGCAGGTTGTTCTGCATCATCACAATTTGCTGAGGAAGCGCCTGAAGGCGATTACAACGAGCGCGAATCAACTCGAACACGTCGGGATTTTTCTTATGAGGCATGATGCTTGAGCCTGTTGTACATTCATCGGGAAGCTTTACGAATCCGAAATTCTGAGAATTGTAAAGGCAAGCGTCAAATGCAAGCTTCGCTATAGTACCGGCAATTCCAGCTAAGGCAAAAGCAACGTTGCGCTCATTCTTTCCGCGGCCCATTTGAGCATAAACTACGTTGTAGTCCATACTGTCAAAGCCGAGCAACTGCGTTGTCATTGTGCGGTTAAGGGGGAACGATGAACCGTAACCGGCTGCTGAACCTAAGGGGTTGCGATTGGTCATGCGGTAAGCGGCTTCGAGGAGCAACATATCGTCGGTGAGGCTTTCGGCATAGGCACCGAACCACAAGCCAAAGCTACTAGGCATCGCCACTTGGAGGTGGGTGTAGCCAGGCATGAGAATGTTCTTGTAGCGCTCACTTTGGAGTTGTAACTTGTCGAAAAGTGCACGCACGGCTTCGGCAACCTGGCGCAATTTATCTCGGGTAAAGAGCTTGAGGTCAACAAGCACTTGGTCGTTACGCGAACGTCCGGCGTGGATTTTCTTACCCATGTCGCCCAAACGGCGAGTGAGCATCAACTCAACCTGAGAGTGTACGTCCTCAATGCCGTCTTCAATCACAAATTCGCCACGTTCCGCCAAGTCGTAGATAGTGCGAAGCTCCTGGAGCAGTTGAGGGAGTTCGTCATCGCCTAAGAGTCCGATGGAATTAAGCATGCGAATGTGCGCCATCGAACCCATTACGTCGTACTTGGCTAAGTAGAGGTCAAGTTCCCTATCGTGTCCCACGGTAAAGCGATCTATTTCGTCGGCTACCTGAGTGGATTTTTCCCAAAGTTTCATTGCTTTTTCTTTTGTCTGTCAAGTCTAATTTTTTTAAGGTTAAGAGGTGAAGGGTGAAAGGTGAGCGGCTTCGTTTGTCGTAAATTGTTAACTTTTAATCGTTCATCGTTAAACATGATTCGTTAACCTTTCACCCTTAACCTTTCACCTATCATCGTTAACCTTTCCCCTTGCTTATTCCTCGTTAGTGGGCAAGGAAATGGGTACTTCACGTGAGATGCTTTGCTCAAGTGAAATCAAGGTTTCGGTAGAGATAACACCATTAATCTCTTGAATTTTGTTGTTCAAGAGGGTCATCAAGTGTTCATTGTCCGAAGAGTAAAGCTTTACAAGGAGGGTGTAAGGACCAGTAGTGAAGTGGCACTCTACGATTTCGGGAATGTTCTTCAGCTGTGCCGACACTTCCTTATACATTGAACCACGCTCCAACTTAATTCCGACATATGTACATGTGCTATAGCCTAAGCTCTTGGGGCATACGTGGTAACCCGAGCCAACGATAACTCCGGTTTCGATAAGTCGTTGAACACGCTGATGGATTGCGGCACGTGAAACGCCACATTCCACTGCTACGTCTTTAAATGGGATACGTGCATTAGAAGAAATAATCTCGAGAATCTTCTTGTCGAGAGCATCTATTTTTTCCATGGTTTAAAAATAACAAAGTGTAAGTTATTAGCAATTATTTATTCGGTTGGCAAATTTAAGTATTATTTTTACAGATGTAAGACTTTTTCTAATAAATTTTGTCATATTGTTAGCAAATTTTCACCTCTTACGCCATAAAATCGGCAAAATGTCATCAAAATTATCTTTTTTACCCTCGTGAATGCGTCTCTCTGAAGATTCCAACTCTCACTCTTCGTCTTTACAAATGTAAAGTTAAGGGGCTAAATTTCTTTCGTATTGTCAACCGACAGGGAGTTTCAATGCTCCGTTTCTCACACTACACATATTTTATATATAGGTAACAAAAAGGGAGGAATAAGTAATAAGGGAGGGGGGATAGGCAAAAAGAAAGGAGGTCGCACCCCTTTGGGTTCAACCTCCATGCTGTTGTTTTTCAATGTATATCTCTACTCCAATGAACTTAGGAAATATGTCTTGCCATTGATAATATATACTCCCACTGAGAGGTGGCGCTTTGCCCAGCTCATTGTCACTTGTTTGGCAATGAGTTTGCCGTCAACGGAATACACATTGACCAACGCAGCTTCGGAAGCGAGGCCCGAGATAGCGGTTAATGTTGTTGAACCTGTTACTGTGACGTCGTGGGCAGGCATTGTGTCGGGCAGATTTGTCCATCCGTTGAACTCACGAGTATCGTCAAGTTCAACTTCAAGAGGTACAATTACTTCGCCATAAGGGATGCTCACTTCGGCATAAACTTCGCCATCGAGGAGATACGTAAGGGTGTAAACGTTTGCGGTATATACGGCTGTCAGCGTGACATCCTCTGCCGGCATTGTGAGAGGCACTTCGCCCCAACCGACAAAGGTGTGTCCTTCCTTCTCAGGAGCTACGGGGGGAGTGAGAGTTACGCCGAAGTCAACCGAAGTTTGTTGGAACACTTCGCCATCTACGATATACGTTAAGAGGTAACTCTTCACGGCATAGGCACCCTGAATTTCCACATCGTTAGCGGGCATCGTTTCGGGTACTTCCGCCCAACCCTGGAACTCATAGCCTTCCTTTTCGGGGGCTGTCGGGGGTTGGAGGGTGTCGCCGAACTTCACCTCTTGCTTCGTAAATTCTTCGCCATCGAGGAAGTAGGTCACCCAATAGCTGTTTACGGTGAAGACGGCCTCTACCGTGAGATTCTCATTGGGCATCACGTCGGGCAGATTCGCCCATCCTGCAAATGTATGTCCCTCCTTTTCGGGGACTTGAGGGAGAAGGGGGGCTTCGCCAGGAGTTTGCTCCAATGTGGCATACTCATTGCCCTCTACGAGATAGGTGATGGTGGGAGCAAGTGCCACTTTCTCATACATCCAACTTACTGACGTATTGTCAAATTGGCCTTCGTTGCCCTTACGGTCTGAAATGTAGATATTGTTTAACGTTGCCGTATAGGTTCCGCTCTCAGCCGCTGCTTCGGCAGTGATAGAGATCGTTGCGACACTCCCTGAGTTGCCAGCAATCACCGTATTGTTGAGCGAATAAGCCGCTACTTTATACACCGAACTGGGATGCTTACTCACCACCACCGTATGGTCGGGCAGTCGAGAGGACGCCTTAGCGGAGTTTTCCACTACGGAGAAGCCTTGTGGCAAAACAAGGTCGAGCTGGAAAGCCGTAAGGTTATCCTCATCAGGGTTTTCCATATGTATCTCCAATGTCCACTCCGCAGGGTTTGAGGTGGGAGTCATTGAAGCTGTCATGTGGTCTTGTGCAAGGGCAGGGAGGGTGAACAATGCCGACAAAGCGCACCACAAGAAGGAGAGGCCTTTAAATTTCATCATGAGTAACCAATTTATTTGCTGATTGTTACTTTCACATCTTCTACCACATAGATGCCGTTGGGCAATGAAATGGAATTCTTTCCTGGTTTCAGCGCCACCTTCTTCACACAGCGTCCGTCAAGTCCGAATACGGAGAGCGTACGTGCCGAAGAGGATTCTACCACGAGGCTTTCGCCGCCCTGAATGGCTGTTGCGGTGTGAGCTTGGTGAATACCCGTTGTTGCTACGTCAAAGCTGGTGGTATGCGCACCCACTCTGAGGTCTTCGCCGAGGGTGTTGGAAAGCAATACTGCAGATGTGCTCACCAATCTTTGTGCTTCGGGGAGCATCTGAGCGGGGTTGAGCGCCAGGTATATCTGATGCGCTCCGACAGGGATTGCCTCGCCATTGTCGGCATAAATCACAACGCGGTAAGTGCCCGAAGAAAGTTCCTGGAATGTGGCCTTATGACGGCTGCACACTTCCGAAAGGTCGATGTCCTGAAGCGTCATCTGATTGGGGAGTTGGAGTTCAAACTGAAGGGCTACGTAGCTGTCGTCCGCCACTTCCAACGTGAGGGGGCAATACGTTTCTTCGCCCAGCCCAACTTGGAAGGGTTGCATCTTCAGCGTTGCTTGAGCCTTTTCTCTGCTCAAGGCGGTGCTGCTCTGTTCGGGTTGGTTCATTACGAGTGCCACAGCGTGAACGACATCGTTGATAGTTATCGCACTGTTGCAGTCAACGTCGGCCTGGTCAAAGTCAAACGTTTCATTCTGTCGGCCTAAAATTTTATTCAGTATGCATGTCACGTCGGCCACAGTAATATAGCTATCGAGGTTAGCATCCCCCACCGAGAAGTTCATCGGGGCGTCAAGGTCATATTGCTCCAGGTTGTCATAGATATACAGAGCGCGCTTTGCCAACCAGTTTACGGTGTTGTCCTTTATCAATGCGTAATTCTTGCCGTCGCCCCAAGTGTCGGCATTACTCTCAAATGAGCTCTTGGAATACTGATAATACGTTTCAACATAGTCAAGGAGCTCCTCATAATGCTTATCCATGAAGTCTTGCCACTCCTTGAAGTAGGCACGCTTCACGGCCTCGCTGTTGAAGCGCAAGTCGTAGAGGAAGTTATAGCCGTAGCCACTGACAAGGTAGTCGAAGAAGTCTATTTCGGGGTCAATGGTGCAATAAGAATACGTCTTCTCATACCCATATGCCCAGTCGAAGTCCCATACGGGGCCAAACACGTAGCGACTGTGGAGTGCACGAAGGTCTTCCTTGTATAAATAAGTACTCTTGGGGTGACCCAATTCTAGGTTCATGACCAACTCATTCACCAACATGAAGCGTGCGAACATCTCTACGTCAATAAGGTTGGCGTAATCGTCAGTGCCAGTGTAGAGTACGTCGGTGAAGTTGCTGAAGTCGTCTTTGATGAGGTCGAACATGGGTGTGGGGTTGTCCACTTCGTCAAGGTCGGGGTCCTTCACATTGGTGGGGAGGTAATAAGAGTAGGGTCGGAATTTGTAGAGCTCATCGTAGTAGCTGTCCAATTCTAGAAGCGTGGCGTAAGATTCGTCGTCCAAGTCAATACTGTTATTACTGAGGCCCACCTGTTGCGTAAAGTTGTAATTGCCTCGGTAAATGCCGTTCAAGTAAAGGTCAACGGGGATAATGCGATTCGCCCCCGCCGTCTCTACCATGGAGGCAATCTTCATGGCTACTGCATTCGAGAGCATACTTCCCGTTTGCCTGTTGGCGAGCAACACCCAACTCTTGCCCTTAGTGAGTCCGAAGGGCTTCTTTGAGGAGTCAAACTTCAGGCGATAGGGGCTCTTGCCATACTGTCCTGCCCAACTGCTGTTGCCTCGGCCTCGGATGTTCACGCTGTCGTTAAAGTCGGGAAAGACTCCCGCTCCGTCAATGCGGATAGAGGCTTTGAGATACGTTACTTTATCAGCGGGAAACTCACCATTCTCTGTGTCAATATAGATAGCTGGAACGCGGGCCGTGTCCGTGGCCCATTCTACGCTCACACATACGTCGCGACCATAGGGGCGCATTTTGTAGGCATACTCCGCCGGACTCACCAGCTCGGGCGCCTCGGACTCACCCTCGGAAATCAGTTCGTTTATCCAAAATTCCGACAGCACCAGGTAGTTCTTATAACTCGCTTCCGTCATAATCAAGCGGATGTATCGGCAAGGCGTATCTAGCTCCACTAAGGGCGACTCATACGTCAGCCCCGCGCCGTTCTGAGGCACACCGTCATCTGCCGTGAAGTATCTCACGTCGCGCCACTCCTCGCCCTCGGCTCTCACCTGCAGGAGGAAGCATCGGGGCGTGCGGTTGCTGTGCGAGAAGCTGGTGGAGTAGCCAATGGTGAACAGCTTTAAGTCGCGCTCGAGCGACACATCAATATAGGGGAAGTCCGATGTGGGGAGCTTCTCATAGGGTCCCGTGCCCCAAGTGGAGTGGAAAAAGGTGCCCGTATTGCCGTCCACCAGGTTGTCCACATCCTCGCCATAATTCGAGGGTGCATTCGTCGAGAGCTGGTCAGCCCTCAAGTCGAGGCGCTCATAAACGTCACCATCCGAGGGCTCGCTCCACACTTCATCCTTCACCTTCGTGAATGAAAGCTGCTGCCATCCCTCATAGCCAATCGTGTAGGTCACGTACTTCGCAAAGTTCAGGCGTGACTGCTTACTCACCTGCTCCGCATCACCCACCCACACCTTAGCGCGGTCGTCGCTTATGTTAAATGAGGGCGTCAGCCACTTACCGATAGCCCCCACTTGCGCACGGACGGTGTCGGGAGTGACTATGGCTTCAACGTCGGTAAATATCTGGTCGTTATACTTGTTGTTAAACTTAAACGAAGTGAACACAGGGAGCTGCTGCGGTGCAGTACTACCCACAGAATCCACCTCTGCCATGGCGAACGTAATCAGCGAGTCGTTATTCAACGTGATACGCAAAACATCCGCCCCCTGGCTCACGCTCTTCACTACGACCGAGGGGTAAACGTTAACATCGCCCGACTTGAAATATACCAACACATCTTGAGCCGCACTAATCGCGGTGCAACCTGCCAACAGGCAAACGAGGAGACTACGTAGATTCATATCTTGTTGCGTTTTTTATTTATATGCGTGAAGGCGGACAAAAAAAGCGCGCCTTATCCCTGCAAATGTACGACAACTTTCTGAGGCTGTCAACTTTAGCGCCCGAAATGTGACGTGTGCAAAATGAAAACGCTCTTAAAATGACTTTTTCGGAGGGAGGCAACAAAATAGAAGTTGACTCTATAGAATCATACCCTTCCCCGCCTGTGGCGGTTTTGACTTTCGCTTTACGGTGAGAATCTAAATCAACCCCGCCCCTCTCTCTCCCTCTTTCGAGTGAAGATATTGAGTTTGAGAGTAACTGAAGCTTCCCCCTCGGTAGCTCTCTTTTTTTTGTGCTTTTGGGGATATAAAAAGAAGACAGCTGCACTCCAAGCGGAGCACAACTGTCAACCCATCTAAATAATCACGAATCTATCTATTCCGGAGCGAATTATCCGAGCTTGCCATAGTGACGGCGGCTGGCTTCGCGTTGGCGGTCGAGAGAGAAATTGCTTACGCGCTTCAAGTATCCGATGATGCGTGTCAAGTAGTCCACATTTTCAGAACCGCAATGGGGACACTTCTTCAAGTAGCGCTTGTCAATCTTGCCACAATCCTTACAGAGTGTGTTGGGAATGTTGAAAGTGAAGTAGTTACATCCTTCCTTTGAAGCGATGCGGAGCAATTGGCGGTATTGTGCCTCACTGAGGTGCTCTTCCAAGTTGAGGTGGAGCGCCGAACCGCCTGTGAGGTGCTCAATGTACTTACGACCGTGGAGACGGAACTTTTCGATGACGTCGGTGTTCGTATCCTCAACAACGTAGAAGTAAGAGTTGTAGCAGTCGCGGGGAACGTAGTAGCCGTCTTGGCGGTCCCACTTCGCATGCTTCACACCTACGTTTTCAGCGGGGATCATTTCGCAGTTGAAGAGCACGTCCTTTGAGCGGTATTGCTTGTTGTACTTTTCGATGAGACTGAGGATGTTTTCAACAAATGTTGCGTATTCCTCATTGTCCGAAATGGTGAGGCCAAGGCTTTCAGCTGCTTCTACCATACCGTTTACGCCGATGGTGAGATACTGACGCTTGATGTTGATATAGCCTGCATCAAAGAGGGGGAGCATGCCCTTGTTGAGGAGGTGCTTGAGGTTTTCATTGTAAGCCATCTGCACCTTGTGTACCAAGTCAACCACCTCGTTCAAGAAGTCGCAGTAGGGACGACCTTCTCTTGTTGCTTGCTGAACACAACGGTTGAGGTTAATTGTAAGCACTGACTTTGAACCCGTACTCACACCGCCGGCACCGAGAGTGTAAGAGAAGCCGTTATCCTGGATCTCGTTGCGCAAACGACAGCATGAAGCCAACGAGTCAGCGTTGTCACTCATGTAAGTAAAGAATGAGTGGCCCTTAGCATACATACGCGCTGTGAGATCTCCGTATTCCTGGTCCTTAACGTCACCATTTTCGGTGAGCAGTGCCATTGTTTCAACGGGGAATGTCAATACGGTCTTTGTGCGCTCTTGGTTAAACCATTCCATGAAGCGCTGTTGCAACCAGCTTACGCCTTCCCAATTGGGTTGTGAGCCGTCGGGGAAGTAGAAGTTGCCGAAGATGCTTTCAAAGTAGTACTTGTCGTAGTACGAAATATTCCAGAACACGCTCTGGAAGTTGCGTGCGCCTGTGGGTTGGTTGATGGAGTAGACGATTTGCTCGAAGCAGTCTGTAATCACCTTGTCAATTGTACGCTGACGGAGCGAGCGGTCGGCCTGATCTTGTGAGCGCTTGAAGTAGTCTTGGCCGTATTCCTTTTCGAGGAAGTAGTTCATATACATGATGAACTCAGGCGTAGCACAAGCTCCCGAGAGCATACTTGAAACGATGAACACCATGTTCACGAATCCGCCGCAGAAGCTCTTCAAATTTGAGGGTGCTGTTGAGTTACCGCCAATTGACTTCGTACCGTTCAAGAGCCAGGGATACATTGTGATGGATGCACAATAGTTTGCCAAGCTTGTTTCGTCGTTCTTATAAATGTAGTGATTCTTAAGGAGATAGATGTAGCGATCAGCCACTTCCTTGCCATACATTTCCTTGATGCGGTCGCAAAGCAGGCGGCGATTCAAGCGGATGAAGCCCTGCTTGGGGAGCTCGCTGATAAGCGTAGCGATATTTTTGTTTTCAACGTTTGCGTTGGAGTCAAACTTTGAGCCCGTTGCTGCATTTGCCGAGTCGCAATAGTCCATCAAGAAGCGGAGCTTGTCGGCAGTTTCGCGATCTTCCATGTGGCGCTGACGGTAAAGCATGAATGCCTTTGCAGCCTTAAAGTGGCGCTCTGCCATGAGGGCTACTTCCACTTGGTTCTGAATATCTTCAACGCTCATTCCGTTGCAGAACATCAAGTGGTCAACAATTCCCGCAAGCTGTTCCGCCGAGATGGGCTCGCTAACGTTCGCAAACGCCTTAAGGATGGCGCTCTTAATCTTTTCAAGCGAGAATGACTCCTGCGAGCCGTCGCGCTTGGTGATGATAAAATGTTCTGTTGACATGATTTTTTAGATGTTTACAAGAAAGCTTTGGTTGTACTTTTGGAAAACTTTAATCGTTAATCCATTACCCATCAACCGAGCTTTCTGTAGGTGTATAATGTGAATATAATTAGCGTTGTAAGATGCCCCGATGAACCTTTGGTGGCAGTAATTGGGGGTGTGCGCTATCGGGTGCCGTCGGGCACTGCCTTTTTCAACATGGAGCGCGCTTTAGCCGTTCCCCTGCGCTGAGCTTTGTTACATTGACTCTCAGCGAATTAAGAATACTTCCGAGCACTCTGCATGGAGCCGTTAACCTTCCGCCGCTTGTCTCTGAAATTTGCGGTTAACGGATGCAAAAGTACACGTTTGTTTTAGAACTAAAAAACAAAATCAAAACAATATTTTTACAGCAAACAACTTTTTAATTAGCCAAATTTTTACGGCTTTATTTTTTTGTTTTTG
This sequence comes from Alloprevotella sp., assembly GCA_045657925.1. Taxonomy (GTDB): domain Bacteria; phylum Bacteroidota; class Bacteroidia; order Bacteroidales; family Bacteroidaceae; genus Alloprevotella. The sequence continues at coordinate 169,633 of JAZOUA010000024.1, forward strand.
GAAAAGTTTTTACGCAATGATTCTCTAAAAGGTTTTCCAATTTTGGAAACTATCCCGCGCCCTACGATTGCAAAAGTAATGTCCGCTGAAAGTCGGCGGCTTGCAAAACGCAAACGCTCTTAAAATGACTTTTGACTTTTTTAAGGGGATGAGGGAGTGGGTGGGGTGGTTTCCCCAGGGAGCAGAGGCAGGGCAAAAAAAATAAGAGCGCCCACGCAATGTGTGAAGCGCTCCGATATTGAGGGGAGGTTAATATTATTAATAATATGTAATCGTTCTTATCCAAGCTTCCTTGTTTCCGTAGGAGTCAGTGGTAACTATTTCTATCCAATTGTTGTGAGCATCGAATTTCACGTACTTATAGGTCACTTTGTTAATCGTGCCTACGGCGTGAACATTGTGTCCTGTGAGTTTGTTTGCTTTATCGCGTGTGTACTTAATTGTGTATTCTCCGAACACGTCTGCCACGTGCTTCGATGCCAATTGGCTGGCTTGGTTGTAAGTGTATGTGATAACAACGTCCATTGGGTCCCCAAGGTCATCAACGCTCGGGAGTGTCACTTTTGTCAAGCGTCCGAACTTGTCGCGCTTTGAGTTTGCAGCGGTCACTGCAGCGCCATCCATTTGGATAATCTTGCCTTGTTCGTTGAACACGTAGGTGACGGATGCAAAATCTCCACTGCCCTCTTTAATGCTCTTGACGGGACCCGTCACGTCCGCTATTTGTTTGTCATACGACTTGTTCTTTTGCGCTTGCGCCTGTTGTGTGTTTGTTGTCATTTGCCCTTCTTGGCAAGCCTCGGGGGGGGTGCCATACATGCTTGCTGACACAGCGAGTCCAAGGCCGAACATCGTGGTTTTTAAAATGTTTTTCATCGTTATAAAGAGTTATATTGCCTTGCAAATATACTGTTTAAATATAAGACTCCTCATTTCCGGCAGGCAAAATGCAAAAAACTTTTTACTTTTTGACTCTTTTGGAGCAAAAAGCAAGCAATTCCTACAGAAAAAAGAAAGCTACCGAGGGGGAAGCCTCAGTAACTCTCAAACTCAATATTTACACTCAACAGTTAGGGAGAGTGAGTTATAACATTGTGGTAATCAAATAAAACTAGTAATTTGTCTTTGAAAACAATGTGAATTAAAGCAACCTAAGAACCTGATGATGTGTGTTATTCAGACATCTCTTCGATTAATTGGGGGGGCGTATTCCGTTAACATTTCTTCCGCAAGTTCATCTACTTTTTTCAGGAACTCAGCGTTGATTTCGGGAGAGTCTAACATGTCGGTTGTAAACTGTGAGCGGTCGAACGTTCCCTCTGTTATGTGAATCATGGGGTAAGTTGCGTTGCCCTTTTTGTGAATGGTGACAAATTCTTTCACCACCTTGGCGTCGCCCAACAAGTAACATTGCTGCGTGTTGCCGTCCTTAGTGGGTCTTTCAACCAATTCGAAACCATTGTCCAGGAGTTTCTGAGTTTCAAGTTCTAATTGCTTGCAAAACTCGGGGACATTCGTTTCATTGATAACCATGCGCATCTTCTTAATCTTCGCTTTGTTCTTCGTGCCTTTATTCATGATTTTCAGGAGAAAAGAAGGAAATTTCACAGATTCCGTACCTGTAACTTGCTTCATACTTTCGTAAAAATCTTTGGTATTCTGAGCAAAAGAAAATTGACTTACGAGCGCAACGATGAGAGTTAAAATAAGGTTTTTCATAGTATTAGATTTAAGTTAAAAGGTTAGTTTTCAGATTGATTTAAGGGTAGTAAGGATTAGATAAGGTTCTCAGGTTGCAGTAAGGTTATTAGAATTTAAAGGTCAAGCCCACGTAGGCACCGTTAAAGTTCTTGATGGCATTGTTATGGAAATTGTTGTGACGATAGCCCAAGTTGAGGCCCATCCAGTCAAGGTTTGCGGTTGGCATGATGGTTATGCCCGCGTCATAGTAAGTGTAGTTATACGCAGCATTACCGACGGTGCTACCCATTGTTGCCGTAATCTTGAAACGTAGGGATTGCTTGGTGTCCGCATCCAAAAGAAGGTCGCCCAAGCGGAAGGTAAGACCGCCACCAAGAGTTAAAGCGTCGTCCCAATCTTTATCGCCATTCACGTCGCTTAACATAAGGTTGCTTCCAACTTCCCCGACAACGCCCAAGCGCCACGCCGGAGTGTAAGAAAGGCGAATGGATGAATTAAAAATTTGCTTGCCTTTGTTTTTGGAACTTCCGTTGAGATTGAAATCTAATGCAAAGGGGCAGGACTTTTTAACGGTGGTTTCTTCAACTAAGTTTTGAGCAAATACACTGGGGGCAATCATGCACATGAGTGCGAGAATCATTTTTTTCATAGTCTTAATAATGTGTTAAAGGTTAAGAATTCGGTTTGAAATGCGTAATGTTTCAATGATCGTGCTTAAAACATTTTACTCACCATCTCTTCCGCACGCTTTAGGAAGTTAGCATCTATTGTAGGTCGCTTGCTGAGGTCGCCCTTTAGGTGTGCGTAATCAATCTTTCCCTTTAAGATAATAATCATTGAAGGGGCATTCTTGCCTACTAAGCGATAGACGATTTCATAAGCGAACTTATCATCACCCAGCGTGTAACTCAGCATCGTGTCACCCTCTGGCGTTGGTTGCTCCTTCAGTTTAAATCCGTTATTAAGAAGCTTCTGAAGCTCAACATTCAATGTTTTTACAAACTCAGCCTGATTGGTTTCAGCGGCAATGATTGTTTGCTTCTCAATCTTCGTTTTCCCCTTCATACCTTTATTCATCATCTTTACAATTAACGAAGGGAAGTCCACCACTTCCGTTCCTTCCACCTTGCTCAAAGCTTGGCGCAAATTATCTGTAGTTTGGGCAAAAGCAATTTGCGAAATGAGGAGTAGCGTCAAGGTAATAATAACTTTTTTCATCTTCCGAATTTTTAATTTATTTGACATGCAGGATTCTTAATTTAATTCTTTAGCGAGCAATGCGGATATTTCGGCCTCTGAAATGCCGAGTTGTCGCATCGTTTGAGCAATGCGGGGCACTTCTGTCTCAACGAAGTAACGACGTCGGTTGTCCAAAATCAATTGTTGAGCCTCGGGAGCTACGAAATACCCCAAACCACGCTTGCTATACAACACTCCACGTTGGGCAAGTAAGTCGTAGGCCTTCACCGTTGTATTTACGTTGACGCCAAGCAACACGGAGTAATCTCTAACTCCCGGAACGCGACTATCTGCTTCGTAAACGCCCGCTAGGATTTCATCACTCATGCGCTCGGCAATTTGGATGAAAATGGGTTGTCCGTCGGTAAAATTCATAACAATCACGTTTAATTTTTTAAATCACCTGCAAACGGCAAAAGCGACGGTAAGCCAAGTAGAGCACTCCTACTGACATGGCTACAATAAGGAGAGTGTAAGCCAACTGAATGCCAAGGCTTTGTTCAAGAATCGACTCAGAGAGCAACACACTTGGATTTAAGACAAGCATAATGAGCGCCACCTTGATGAAGGCCTTCTTGCGGAAGTAAGCACTGCCCAATACAAACCAACTTGAAGCAAACAGATGAACTCCAACGAGCATCCAGGGAAGCAACTTAGCAAATTCAACAAAATCAAGAAGATGTTGCGAAGGAATATCTATCTGAACAAGGTTCGCCAACAAGCTCTGCTTCGCCACCTCTCCTACTCCGTGAGCCACAGCTACGTAAACCGCCTGAATCACTTCAGAGCAAAGGTAACTCAACGCAAAAATGAGCCAAAAGCCAAGCGTAGCCAACAGATGGCGAGACAAAGCCTTCTCAAAGTTAGACGCTGGGAGCATAAAGCTTGCAATGCGACGCTCCTTCGTATCCATATGAGCATAGATAAGACTCATAGCATAACAAGAGCCTAACGCAAACAGCCCCAAAATCAAAAAGAACTGAACGAAGAAACGCTCATGGGGAATCCCTATCAAATTACCAAAGAAATGGATTAGCGAATGCGCTATAATCAATATGCCAAAGAAGGCAAAGTAAGTGCGACGATGCTCGGCCAAATCCCGACGCATAACGTTGCAAAAGCGAGAAGATGAAAAGTTATTCATTGTCAGGGGTTTTAATGGGGGATATAAGCAGATTCTTTCTTTATTCTTCGAGCCTCAGCCAAGAGATTGGGCATCGCATGTACGGCATTGAAAAGCAACTCTAGGTTAAGTGGCGATTCTTCCCCCTTCGTGTTGGCTTCCACTACGAGATGACCACCAATATAAGGGTAAGCAAAGAGCACATCACCTACTCCCTCAGTCGCTGAACGCTGACTGAAATAAAGGAGGTCTGAAAGCTCAGCCGTAGAGCAATTTGCCAATAAGCGACTCCCCTCAAGAATCGTTACATAGTCAAGAAGCACATTCACATCCCCCACTTGGTGAGTGGAAATAAGGATAGTGCGGTCATCGTTCATACTTCCCGAAACCACCTTTCGGAATTGTCCCTTAGCCGGAATATCTAGGCCGTTAGTAGGTTCGTCCATCAAGAGCAGGCGAGTGTTCGTAGCAAGCGCAAAGCTCATATACACCTTCTTCTTCTGCCCCATTGACAGCGCACCTAAGTTTAACGACTCTGAGAGTTCGAAATCACGAAGATTGCGACGGAGGTCGTCCCAACTGAAGCGGGGATAGAAAGGAGCGTTAAGGCGAACATATTGTTCCAAGCTCATCTTAGGAAGCTCAAATTCTTCGGGAACAATAAATATATCTTGTAACGTCTCGGGCAAACGGCGTTGGGGAACAATTCCTCCAACATTAATTTCTCCCTTTGAGGGACATAGGAGCCCAGCTATGAGATAAAGCAGGGTAGATTTCCCCGTTCCGTTCTTGCCTAATAAGCCATAGATCCTCCCTCTCTCAATGGAAAGCGAAAAATCCTGAAACACAGAGCTAAACTTTCCTCCGTAGCCGAATGAAATGTTCTTTATTTCAATCATAATCTTTCTTGTGTTTTAGTGTAATAGTTAAATATGACACTGCAAAAGTATACGTTTTTTCTTTACCTCCAAAATTTTTCAGAGATTTTTTAGAAAAAAGTCGTAACTTTGTCAGAGCGAAACCTGGGAGGCTCTTTCAAGTGCCATTATTGAATGCTTTAAAAACGGAATTGGACTTAGTTCAAACTAACTCACTAATAGTTGAAATTAAGTCTCTTTTAGTTTCAACTAAGTCACTTATAGTTTTTGGGATGAAAAATGAAGGTCTCATACATGGTTCCTGAATCTGTTGAGCACTTGATTTAGCCTATACTACTCCCTACAAAAGATCTCCTTCCCGCTCATCGCTCATCGTTTATCGTTATTCTATTCCACTTATGCTCATATTTCACACCGCCGATTGGCACCTCGGAAATATCTTTCACCGCCACGACCGACTGGCAGAACATCGCCATTTCTTTAATTGGCTCATAGCGCAACTTAAAGAGCGTCAACCCGACGTCATGATAGTCTCAGGCGACATTTTTGACAATGCAAACCCCTCGGCTTCGGCAGAGCAAATGTTCTACGAAGTGCTTAAAGAGGCCACAATGACTATTGAGGGGTTGCAAATCGTCATCATTGCTGGCAATCACGATTCAGCCCACCGCCTTGAAGCTCCCTCACCCTTCCTCAAGGCGAACAATATTTATGTGCGTGGATATGTGAAGCGTACCGAGGCAGGAACCCCCGACTTTGCCGATTTGCTCCTCCCCTTAAGCAGTCGAACGGAGAGCGAAGCGAAGGTGGTTTGCCTCGCATTGCCCTTCTTGCGAAGCGCTGATTACCCCTCAGGGCTTTCAGTGGGCGAAGGCATCAAATATTGCGTTGAAGGCATGCTCAAAGCCCTTCACCACACAGAGTTCAAGAAACTCCCCCTCATAGCAGCCGCTCATTTTTATGCCGCTGGAGCAGAAATCTCAGAGGAGCACAGTGAGCGACTCGTCATTGGCGGACAAGATGTTGTCTTAACGAAAAGCGTCGACAAGGCTGTGCGCTACACGGCTCTCGGACACATTCACCGAGCCCAATGTGTGGACCATGACCGCCAAATGTGGTACTCAGGGAGTGCCCTACCCTTATCCTTCAGCGAAAAGCATTACAACCACGGCATCAATTGCGTACACCTCTCAGAAGAGGGCAAATGTAGCGTAGAGCAACTGCACTACACCCCACTGCGCAAACTACGTTCCATCCCCGAAAAGGGAGCAGCAACCACTGCCGAAGTGATGGAAGCGCTCGAGAGCTTACCAAGCGCTAAAGAAATGCCCAACCGTGAGGCGTGGGACTATCTTGAAATCCGCGTTCGCGAACAGCAACCCGAACCAACCTTCCTGGCTGAGGTCACAGAGGCTTTACGAGAAAAAGCCGTTTACTTCTGCCGCATCGTCAGAGAAACGACCGTACACCTCACCAGTGATCAAGAGGCAGTAGTGAGCAACGCCGCCCTTCACATTACCCCCGAGGAGATGGCACAGCGCTTCTACCAACAACGCTACGGTGAAGAAATGCCACAGGAAATGATGGAACGTTTTACACAAGCAATGAACTAACTACACATGGTTATTACCAAAATCATCATAAGAAACTTAACCTCACTCGCTGGAGAACACGTCATTGACTTCACTCAGGAGCCCCTTCGCTCGGCAGGCCTCTTTGCCATTACGGGAGATACGGGAGCAGGGAAGTCTACGATTCTTGACGCTATCTGCCTAGCGCTCTACAATAAAGCACCACGATTTGAGAACGTACAACGCCTTAAGAGCGAGGACGTCGAGAAGAACGACATCAATACCTCGGACGTTCGCAATTACCTACGCAGAGGCGAAAAGGAAGGTGCTGCTATCGTTGAATTTACAGCCACAACAGGCGCACAGTATCGCGCAACATGGTTTCTCCGCCTTAAGCGCACGGGAACTTACGACAACGTGGTGCATACGTTGGAGCAACTCTCGCCCAACAAACGTGTCTACGACAAAGGCGAGGTGAAGGAACGCATCATTCAAGCTGTAGGCCTGGATTATGCTCAATTCTCACGCACCGTTATGCTAGCGCAAAATAGCTTCTCTAACTTCCTCAATGCTCGAATTGAAGAAAAGTCGGCGCTGTTGGAGAAACTTACGGGCACAGAAGTATACGGCACCATCTCCATGCGCATATTTGAGGAAAAGTCAAAGGCTGAAATGGCGCTAAAGGAGCTGCAAGTGGAAAAGGACGTAGTGATGCGTGATAAGTTAGATGAAGAAGACATCCGCGACTACGAACGTCAGATTTCATTGCTTGAAACCTCGCTTAAAGACCTTGAAAATCAGTGTAAGATTACTCGCCAACAACTAAAGTGGCTTGACGATTACGACAAGACTACGGCAGAGGTTGAACGTTGTGAAGCAGCCTACACTGAAGCCTACAAAGTTTACCTCGGATTGACCAATGAGAGAAATCTCTTGGAGAGATACGACGACGTCCTCTGTCAGCAATCCCTTTTCAATGAAATTATTAACCACAGAAATAATATTGAAAAGTGTAAACAAGAGCGTGCCGTGGTGGAAGCTCAGTTGAAGGAGGCAAACGCAAAGGTGCAGGATATGCGAATGGCTTACGACCTCGCTACATCTCGATTGGCAGAAGCCACAAAGCAGATGGAGCAACGACGTCCTGACATCCAGCGTGGGCTTACCATCCAAGGGGAGATTAAGGAAAAGATGGCGCTTCTTGATACTCGAGATATGGAGATGCAAAAGGCTCAAATGGACTTTGAAGAACGTAAGAAGGAGCTCGAAAGCAAAAAACGTGAACTCGAAGATTTGGGAAAGCACATCAACACCCTTCAATACTCCATTCAAGGCCTTTCGATTTACCGCACCATGTTCGAAAAGTTCGACACGGTTAAAAGTAAACTCACCGACTTGGAAAAAGAGAGCATCGCCAACGCAACCCTTCACCGCGAAATCCAAGAGCTACAAACCTCAGAGCAAAACATCAACCATCTACTCGAGAAGAGCAATCGCGAACTCCAAAAGTCAGGCGATGTTCTCAGTGCGAGAAAGGGTGAAGTGACTATTTATGAGCAACAAAACCGTGCGATAAACATTCATCAGTTACAACAAAACATTGCTACGAACACCGCACGCTTAGCTTCACTTCGCTCAGCAAAAAATCTGTGGACTCGCCTTGTTAAAACATATGACGAGGCGGAAGAAGCACAAGTTCAGGTGAACGCCTCACGCATAGCCATTGACCAACTCACAAAGGACCTCACCCGTCTGGATCAGGAGATTGACACAGCAGCTCAATACTTCAAAACAGCGCAAGAGAATTACAGCTATCATAACAGCCAGAGTATCGAAGCAATGCGCCGTAATTTGAAGGAGGGAGCCCCTTGTCCCGTATGTGGAGGCACACACCACCCTTACCACACGGAGAGTGCGCGTGAGATGGGTAAGATTTTCGAAGACATTGAACAGCACTACAAGGAAGCAAGCGAGCAACTCGAAGAGCTGAAGAACAAGGCACGTAACCTGCGTGCTACATTGGCCAACAAGCAGGGGATGTACGAAGTGGAACAGCGCAACTACACACGCATCATTGCTACGCTTCAAAGTGGTCAGGAGGAGTGGCAAGAGTACACCACTCTTGACTCAACCTTTAAGGAATGTTCCGCTTCAGTCAACCGACAAGCGCGAATGATTACCCTTGAGCAACTCATCGACAACACTGAAAGCGCACTGAATCGCCAGCAGGAGGAACTCCGTACGTATTCCAAGAATCAGGAAACTATCAACACCCTCAACCAACTTATACGATCGCTCTCCGAACGTGTGGCAGAGGAAACCTCACAAGCTTCACAGCTGGACGCACAACTGAAAATCATACGCTCAAAGCAGAACGACTATAAGCAACACATCAACATCTCCGACCGCCGACTGAAGGAAATCTATTCTGACCTTGACCTCATGATTACCGATTCGGGATGGATGGCTAAGTGGCGCAGCAACCCTGAGCACTATTCCTCTCACCTCTCTGCCCTCTTCCATGATTGGAACGACACCTCGAAGAAGTTGGACGAAGCCCTGCAAAAGCGCGAACTCACCACCAACTTCGTTCATCAGCAGGAGAAGGAACTGCAAGTGGCACAGCAAAGCATCAATGCCACTCGCGACCACCGAGATGCCACTCGCGAACTCATGCGCATCAAGCAGGATGAACTCACAGCCCTATTCGGCTCACGAACCCCTGAACAGGTGGATGAAGACCTTCGCGAAATCGTACGCAATGTCACCGAGCAACAGCTAGCCGCAAAGGTGCATTATGACAATGCTCAAAACGAACTCGCCGAAATCAGCGGATCAAAACGTAAGCTTGAGGAGGACTTCCTGCACTTCACCCAGCAATACACTCAGCAGTCCTCTCAGCTCGACCTTTGGATGCACAACTACAACCGCGACCATTCGCCCCTGCGCTTTGCCGAACTTGAGCGCATCTTTACCGACAAGCGCGACTGGAATGCCCTGCGCCGACACATTGCTGAATGTAAGGATCTATTGACCGTCACTCAAAACACACGCAATTTGGCCGAGCAACAACTCAACCTCATCCGACAGGACAACATGCGCCCAGACAGCAGTCAGGGAGAAACACGCGAATCACTTACCGAATCACTTGCCTCAACCGAGCAACATATAAAGGAAACGACTGAGCGCTACAATCGCTGTGCCGACAAGCTGAAGCTCCACCAAAAGGCACTTCACGATGCCCAATTGATGCAAAAACGCTTCACTGAAGCTGAGGATAACTTGCGTTGGTGGCAACGTCTCAACTCGCTCTTTGGTAGTTCTGACGGTAAGAAGTTCCGCGAAATCGCTCAGAGCTATACTTTTGAATACCTCGTTCAGCAAGCCAACGCTCAGTTACGCCAACTCTCCCCACGCTATCGATTGCGCACGGTTGAAGGAACCTTGGCCCTACAAATTATTGATTGCGAAATGTTTGACCAGCAACGTTACGTCAGTTCACTATCGGGGGGCGAAACCTTCGTTGTCAGCTTAGCCCTCGCCTTAAGCTTGGCTAACTTGTCGTCCGAAGGGCTTAGCATCGGCAGTCTCTTCATCGACGAAGGCTTTGGCAATCTGGACCAGGACTCTCTCAACCTCGTCATGCAAGCCCTTGCCAACCTCCAAAGCCAGCAAGGCCGAAAAGTCGGCATCATCAGCCATACGGAAGCCATCCGCACGCAGATTTCCCCCCGAATCAACGTAATCAAGAAGGCTATCGGTGGCGAAAGCCGCATCCAAGTAGAGGCATAAGGAGGGAGGAGGAGGAACGTTTCTTACTCCTTTATTCCGAATCACATTTTAAGAAAGCGGAAGTGCACCCTATTTTAGGATGTACCTCCGCTTCTTTGTTCAATGAGTAGTTTTACTTTCACCATATGAAAGAGATGAAAAACTATAAGTGAGTTAGTTGAAAATACATTACTAAGAATTTCAACTAACTCACTTACTGTTTTCAGCATTAAAGATATAAGGATAAGTACCCTCTGTATAAAAAAAACACGAAGCCCGTGAAGACTTCGTGTGTGTATGTGTGCGAATAAGTAGCGGAGTTTATTCATTCCCCTTTGCCACAATGCCAAGTGTCTTTAGGATGATGATGACATCACCTGTGAGGGATGCTGTCTTGAGATAGTGTAAGTCCATCGAAAGGCGCTCAAGCATTTTCTCCATCGTGTCGGTGTAGCCATTATAGATAGTGGCGTCAGACGTGATGCCGGGGCGCATTTGATAGAGGAACTCATAGCGTACGTCGTGCTTCATAATCTGATTGATAAAATACTGACGCTCGGGACGATACCCTACAAACGACATGTCGCCTTTCAGCACATTCCACAATTGGGGGAGTTCGTCCAAATGGTGCTTACGCAGGAATCTCCCAAAGGGTGTTAAGCGCGCATCCTCCTTCTGTGCAAGGATGGGCGTGCCGTTCTCGGCTCCAACGTGCATCGTACGGAACTTATAGATATTGAAAGGGTGCCCCTTCATACCAATGCGTTCCTGCGAGAAGATAGGACTGCCATCGCGCTGTGTCAGTAATGCCACATAGATGACTATAAAGAGCGGACTAAAAACGATTATCCCCAAGAGGGCACAAACAAAATCAAACGTACGCTTCAAGGCGAGTTGCCATGAAGCCATATGCACCGGAATGAACTCCGTATCGTTACGTCTATTGTGTGTTTGTGAAATCATATATGAGGAATGAGCGCCGTTGAAACGCCCATCATTTTATGCATATAACGCAAGAAGTCTTAACTTATTGCAAAGTTAACAAAAAAAAGTCTACAACGAAGTTCAACTATGAGTTTCTTACAAAATGTCAGCAGAAATGCGTTTTTTATCAAAGAAAACACTCCAACAAGTTTTTTTATGTATATTTGCACCCGCAAGAAATAGCCGCCAAGCTGAGGACTATGCCCCAATTGCAACGGGAGGCCCCCAGGCAAGGCTTGACGAGCCACAGGCGCATAAGAAAAATCTCTGATTTCTCTATAATGAAATTGACTGAGTATGCACTCGTAATAAAAATGGGTGTTTACACACATCAAGTTAGTTACCAAGCTACTACAGATTCGGGCCAGACTGGATTTGACAGCGGGTAGATGGTAAGAGTAAGCATGCAGTGCGGGTGTGGGCGGGCACTTTAATCTCGGCTCTCAAAAATTTAACTGGCGAAAACAAGTACGCTCTCGCTGCTTAATCGAAGTATAGTAGATTAGCTTTATTTCGACACAAGGTGTTGAAACGAGACATCTTCCCGTTGCCCCGTTCCTGAGGCGTTCGGATATGAAGGTGCAGCAATATCAGGAATAGTCTGCGGTGGCCTCGCACCAAGGACGAAATTTTTAGAGGATAAGGTTGCGGTGGGTAGTTCTGGTCTTGCCACAGCTCGAAAATCTAAGCGGAAATAAGCATGTAGAAAGCTTTTGGTGTCCCCGTTTGGACGAGGGTTCAATCCCCTCCTGGTCCACAAAGTAAATCAGGTGTTTCACTCGTAACTCATAGAGTTCACAATGTGAAACACCTGATTTTTGTTTTTTCGGGTGCTGACTTTCGGCACACCTCTTCACTCAACGCCGTAAACCATTCACTTTTACCCCTATATCCTTTTCCTAAGTATGGGAAGTAACTCTTTGAGCATCTCATATTCGCGATGAGGGCGCCCCAAGAAGCGACGGAGACATTCGCGCCAATATTTGAGTTGATAGATTTGAATGAAATTACGCACCATTTTGGCTCGGGGATATCCTTTCTTCTCATTTAAAATTAAGGACACTTCAAGATACTTCAATTGCGTAGCCACACTGGGTGGGCGCTCTGACGTTAGATGCAAATAACGCATGGATTTATCGAAATGAAAATGAGCGCCAAACTGCTTTGCCAAACGCCAACGGATATCCTCTTCCTCACCATACATAAATATGCTTTCATCAAATAGGCCTACAACTTCGAAAGGCGCCTTTCTGATAAAGAAACAGGAACCAGAGAGGTGCATTAAGGAAGGAATATACCAGTTCACTCTATTGCAAAAGGCTTCAAGCAGGGTGCGCAAATAGCCATTCATTCTGTAGGTGCATAGGAAGGAACTTCGGCTCTGACGAGTAGGAGTGTACCATTGTTTCATGCCATACATGATGAGCATTTCATCTTTTGCAAAAGCAGAAAGAGGCTTGGCGAAGAAAGGAGTAGCAAGGCGAACATCGGGATTCATAATTAGAATCACAGGAGCCGTTGCCCTTCGGATACCAACGTTATTCCCTTGTCCGTATCCACCATTATGCGTATTCTTTATCAACACAATGTCATCTCCCCAAATGTCACGCAACTTCGCAAACATGGCATCGGGCTCACGACTGTTGTTATCCACCACGATAAGTTCAACTTCGGACAACGGAATGTCGGCATATTCTTGAATGCTTCGTACACAATCAAAAATATCCCGCTCTGAGTTGTATGTAACGATGATTATTGATACCCTCTTCATCACTTATTTCGTAGTGTTATCCTTTAACTTATACACACGTACCCAATCAATGTCCATGTAAGCAGGGAAAGTAGTTGGCTCTGCGCCTTTCGACCACGACTTAGGGGGATTTACCTGCATATCCAACATCAAGAATGACTCCAATCCATAATGAAACTGATGCGCCTCCTCCTCCAATCGAGGATATCTCAGCGTCTCAACTCCATTCACCGCAAAGATAATCTCATCGGGCAGAATCTCTACGCTGTAGACGTTATACTTATCCACCTTAACAGGCGACTTCACCTGATGATTCGGACGCGTCCAATTCTTTCTGTCTCGAAGGGTGTATTCATTGTGAGCCGTTTGATAGGCAAACGTATTGCGGTCGACATATTCCATTATGTCAAGCTCGGCATAGTAAGGACTTTTCACCGTTCGGTATTTAGACTCTATGGGCAAGGTCCAAATGGCTGGCCATGTGCCTTGCGCTCCCTTTACTCTAGCACGCACTTCAATCTTACCATATCCAAAAGTCGCCTTTCCATCGGAAGTTATTCCTCCTGTTAGATATTGAGCCGTATCTGTCGGAATCAAGTTATCGTTGTGGAGTGCAAAGAGTCTGAGGCGACCTTTCTTCTGCTCAAAAAGGCGTTCGTCGGAAGTGAAATACATGGAGCAACGTGAATTCTTCACACGCTTCATCTTACTCCAAAGTGTTGTATCTATAGCAGAGGAATTGAATTCATCACTCCAAGATAATTCATAAAGATGTTCCCTTGAGGCCGTCTTCTGTGCGCAACTACTTAAAGAGAGCAACACCAAACAACACGCCATAAAGAATTTGCCTATGGCTTGCACTTTCCATTTTCTCATAAAAAAGCGATTACTCATTACGTTAAAGCAAAAGGGGATTGCACGAGCCACTTTCGCAGGAAGAATCATCCCTAACAACATCGCCATACTTACTTGGAGCGACAAAAACCATCCCCACATCGGAGACTTACCTTTCACCAAAGCGACCAATCGCTGAGAGAACCACTTTGGAGCTTCATTACGTAAAATAGTAAGGTATATCTGCGTCGCCCCTCGGTATAAAGCGCTATCATACTTATTGGCAAACTTCTCCTGCACCGCTTCGTAAAAATAATTTATAGTATAAAGGTTGCTCTCCAAGTGTTCAGCTGAATTGATTTTCTTTGAAACAGAACCCGCCACGCCATAACGATAGGCATAATCAGGGGACAGAGGAGCATATTCATATTTCATCCCAGCCAAAAGGCACTGTAGGTTAAACTGCGCATCTTGTAGCGAGCGGAGGTTAACGTCCCAAGTAATGCCCTTCGCACGGAGTGACGCGCATCGGTAAATGTTGTTCCAAACAATGAACGGCAATCTCCGCTGACAGAATGCTGCAACATCATCCTTAAACAAAGGATAACCATAAACATTAGCGGAAGGTTCAGCTGAAAATTTTCCCTCCTTATATGTTGCTGAGGGGAATACTATAAAATCCAGATCCTCACGCTCACTAATTGCTTTCACTCGTTGTGCCAATCCGTGGGGAGCAATAAAGTCATCCGAGTCGAAAAAGCAAATAAATTCTCCATTTGCAAGTTCCAACCCCATATTCCGACACGTTTGTGCCCCTTTCTGAAGCGCCTCGTCACGATGGATATAGCGAATACGTCCATCGCTTTTGCAATACTCTGAGATTGCTGTCCAGGCACTCTGCTCTGAACCATCATCAACAGCAACCACCTCCCAATCTTGGAAGGTGTTCTCCTGAATGCTCCGTAACATTTCAATCACCAAATCAGCGTGATTAAATACGGGCATAACGATGGAAAGCGTTACTTGATGTGGCATATTTTATTTACAATCTATTTCTTTCTTCCTAATTTAGCCGTTATCATGGACAACACGTAAGCACGCTCCTGAGCTTGCATCGTTCCCCACCAGATAGCGCCTAATCCTACAACAGTTGTCATTCCGCCTGTCACAAGAATGCGCCAGGGAGAGGTATCAAAGAATGTGAGGGACGCATAAGCGGCTATCCCCACTAAAAGCGTAGGGGGAAGTATCTTCAGAACGACATTTCTCACATACGAACCGAAAGTTTCACCCGTTGTGCGGCAAATATAAGCAATCGTCACCACCGTGCTGAGAAGTTCAAACACCCAATAAAACACGAAGCCCTCAGCAATGCTCATCCCGGCTTTCACCCCGAAATACATAGCAGGCAGGGCGAGTATCTTAACCGTGTACTTCCACAAGGAATAATTACGAATGCGCCCTATGGCCTCCACAACGAGCGTTAGGCCTAAGGCTAACTGATCCGTAAGCGCTGATATCAAGATGACACCACAGAAAACACCGCAATAAGGAGGTACGTCCTTCAGCCACACATCAAGCACTGCGGGCAACTCTGCCAATATAGGCGCTACGACTAACAAGAGTATCAGGAAACTATACTTACAAGCCGTCTCTGCCAACCGTATGGCACGCTGACGCTCCCCTGCCCCTTCTGCTTTAATTACTTGGGGCTTTAAGGAATTGTGAATAGCTGAAGCAAAGAACGTTACCGACCCTTGAACCTGCGTAGCAATACCATAGGAAGAATTCAGCAATGTACCCTTGAAAAGATGGTTGATAAGCACCGCCACCCCCTGAGCACGCACCAACACGCACCCCATTCCGTAAAGACTCCACGTAGCAAAGCCCACTATCTTCTTCTGAACAGCCAAATTCCATTGGCGTGGTGAGGGCAAAATACAACTTTCAGGATATTTCCGTTGGCAATACACCATAAAGGCTAATAAGTTGAAGGCCATAACCCCCAGGATTATTACCGCATAAACCATGAGGCGGCAATCGCTAAGGTAGTAAAGAAGGAACACCGCCGATAGTTTCAATACCCCGTCAAGCACCTCAATGATGGAAATGTAAACAATATTCTCGTAAGCTATCAGCAACGCACGGAAGGGAGACGTCATCAACGTCATCACTACGGAACCAATAACCAATAGGTACACCACCTTTGCCTCCGTCAACCGACCAGCATCTACCTTAAGAAAACCGCTCTCAAAAATCCATGACGTCAGCAATGCTAGCACCCCTGCCAACGTTAGGCCTACAACGAGCAGAAGCAAGTAGCTGTTCGCAAAATACGCACGTGCCTCATCCCCTCGTCCCGCACCATGGCAGTAGGAAATGTGGCGTTGCGTTGTGAGCGTAAGGCTATTGGTGAAGAAACCGAGAAACGAGACGACTCCTGCCACCAACATATAAATGCCATAGTCCGACTGACCCAACGCGTCCATGACGATACGCGTTGAGTAAAGCGACAGAACAATGTTAATGACACTACGAACGTTCTGCGCAAGCGTGTTGACTATGACTCTCGTCTTGTTGTTCATCCGATTTTTGGGGCAAGCTGGGACTCTGCCCGTAGTAATAAGTCAGTGCTATGATAAAGGAGATTAGCGTCATGGAATAGACCTCCATGAGCGACATGAGCAATAGGATGCCCACCATAGCATAAAGCGCCGTAGCATAGCGATCTTTCCGCCTTTGAAGTGTCATGACGGTATAGGCAACAATACCCACGAACATCCCAACTGCAGGTATCCCCCCGTAAATCATGAATCCAAGAATAAGGTTGTGAGGTCCTACTGCCGTAGAAGCAAGGTTTGAGTAATACCAATCTGCCGTGGGGAATCCGTAGCCCATCAATGGCGAAGAGGTAAATAGCCGCATTGCCGAGTCCCACAATTCCGTGCGATTCGTAAAGGTAATATCTTTACCGAGCACTTCAACGATAAACCACGTTGCCGTTTCATTATTCTCAATCCCCTTCCCGTTGAAGCATACCAACACTTGGAACATCACAACGGCGCAAATCAACCCCGTAATGCAGAATCTGGGGAACCTAATACCCGGAAGCAGGCAGAAGACAATTAGGAGCAATAAACTCACCAACGAAGTCATCGACTGCACCATCAGTAGTAGCGCAACGCATGTCAGCACCAACGGCACGAGTGTCACCCAAAACCACCTACTGCACTTTAAGCACAGAATGTTTAACACCACCCCGCAGAGCAGACGCGTACCCATTTGATTGTAATTACCACCCAACAGGAAGCCAGACACGACGTTAGCGTCGTCATTCACCTGGACCCACAAGTAAGGGTTCGTTATCAATTGCCACAAAGCCGCATAAATGGAGATGGAAAAGCCAATCAGAGCCCCTATCAAAATCGGACGAACGTCATCGCGATAGTAGTCCAGCAAGAACAGTAGCGCCGCAATGCTGACGCACCCATACAGCCAATCCTTCAGGTTTCCCCCATTCAGCATCGTCACTACGGCAATCCATAGCAACAAGGCCAGCAGGCTGAACGCATAACGCGAGATGCCCCGATTGTGCACAACGAAAAGCACGGAGCCGCAAGCCGTCAGCAACATCATCCCCAGCGAAAGGTAAGAGGCCATCTGCATTTCCAGCGAATTGAAGTCCAGTGAATTATACATGGCAAAAACCAGCGCCATAAGCGCTGGTATCACCCGTAATTCTTTAAGATTGATAATCATAACTGAAACTTCTTCCTACCTGCAGTAGCAATCATGAAGAACTTGTAAAACTATTCCTCACTTAATTAAAATTATTTGAGAGTTAGTTTTAATTAAGTCTCAAATAGTTTTTCGTAAAAGAGATTTACGAAAAGTTTATTCCTGCTTTCCGAATCCCATGATTTCTTTCCGTACCAACCACAGAGTAAGGCAAATGCCCGCCAGTGCGCACATACCGATAACAAAGAGCATGCGCTTGGGGCCTGCTGGTTTGGGTGCTACAGTGGCGCTTTTAAGCACGGTAAAGGCAGGGGTAGATTCTTGAATCTTGGCCTTCATTGTTTCCAACTGTGTAGAAAGCGCTGTGTAGGCATTAAGTTTGAGAGCGCGCTCTGTTTCAAGGCTCTCACGCTTGGAGATAACGGCCTGGCGGATGGCCATATTATGGCTATCGCAGAAGCGACTATAGGCCAATGTCGCCTTATTGTATTCATGAAGGGCTGAATCGACCAACGTCTGATAATATTGCGCATCCATGCGTGCCTTGCTGGTGCGATACATCACAATAAAATTCTGCAAGCGAGCACAAACAGAATCCGTCAGTGTAGCAGCGACAAGCGGGTCCTGGTCTGTCACGGTGATGGTAATGACTTCCGTCTTTTTATCTACAGTACAGAGAATCTTCTGCTGAATCATTTCCATCAAGATAAAGTCCTTCTCAGACATTCGGAAAGGGTTTACTCCGTTGGCAGACGCTGCACTTGTTTTGTTTTCTTCCTTAAAGAGAGAAGTCACCCATTTCTTTGCCGCACGGAAAGGCGCCGTAATGGGGTTGCGCTTTTGATGCTTCTTGATATAAGTGTAGTAGTCCGTATCTACAGCGCCATCGTCCGTTTTCACCTTGATATCGTAAAGACTTACGATGAATTCGGGCGATTGGAACAATTCAGGATAGAGAGAGGGATAGATGGCATCCGAACCACCTCCCATTGCGCCTAAATTGAAACCGAAGGAAGAGGCGATGCTGGAAAGTCCCCCTGCCGACTCCGTAGTATATTCAGGCGCAAGCGCCACACTACTGCGATAGTAACGCGGTTGGGGCAGAATCCAAATGCATGAAAGGACAAACACGATTGGAAACGTGATGAAGTAAGCCTTCTTGCGCTGTTTGAGAATCTCCCAACAGCGTGCCAAGTTAATGTGATGTTGTTTCTTTTCCATATCAGGGAGCGACGAGCGGGGAACGTTGGTTCGCGCCCATCGTTAATCATTCAAAAAAATTACTTCGTAGCATTCAACAATGAAACCACAACACCCGCTAAGGCAGCTACACCCGAACCGATGCCTATGATTTCTGTAGTGGACATCTTACGGCGTGTTTGCTTTTGGGGCACAACAATTTCGATGCCTGGCTGAATATCCTTCTTAGAGCGAGCCTTGAGCTTCACAACGCTTCCGTTGGCCTGAATGCCGTAAACGCGCTTCTTAGCGGCATTGCCACTATAGCCACCTGCATGCTTGATGTAATACTTAAGACTCTTGCCCTCCTCGTAACTCATACTTACGGGATACATTACCTCGCCACTAACCTTGATGATGTTACTGCTTTCAGGAACTTCCAAAACGTCGCCCTCACGAAGGAGAAGGTCGTGATTGCTACCTGGTTCCTCCAAAGCTCGTTGGAGATTGATGGCCACAGGGAAGGTGTTCGACGTTTTCATCTTCAATGCAAGCAGGGAGTCGGCAATTTGCATGTTCAAATCCTTACCTTCCTTCAACCCATCTTCGTAAAGCTGAATCTGGGCTTTAAGGTTAGCTTGGTCGCGTTGCTCCATCTCTTCCTTCGTCATGATGCGCGTCAAGCGGGCACCGTTGATATAAGCAAGGTCTGTGAATCCGCCACACGCCTTAATCAAATCAGACAAGCGGTAATTCTTGCTCGTTATCGTATACTGACCGCCAAAGTTGACCTCACCTTGAACAAACACACTACGCTGCTCTTCGTAAGCAGGGCTCTTGCGCACGACTACAATATCGTAGGGCTGGAGGTAGAAGGTTGTATCCTGACGCACAGCATAACGCTCATCCAATGAGAAGGTAAAGCTTTCAGAACGATGGGCGCTACCTTGCTCCGATGCATTATCACGAATACGACGGAATACGTCGACACGAGCTAAAGAGCCAGCTTCTGTTATACCACCCGTCTGCAGGATGATATCTTGAATAGTTGTATTATCTGCAAAGGGATATGTGCCTGGATAAACAACTTCACCCTTAACGTCAATGATACGCTCGCCCAACATGTCGGATTTACTGGGCACAAACAATACGTCGTTGTTGTTCAACGCTACGTCTGCACTCGTTCCGTTGAGAATACCATGAACATCAACATTCATCATACGAATGGTCAAGTCCTTGTTCTCGCGGTGCATGATAGCAACACCTTCGTAGGCATCTTCACTAAATCCTTCTGCTGCAAGAAGTAATTGGCGTACAGTCTTAATGTCTTCACCCAATTCAAACTGACCTGGATATTTTACGGCACCACGCACCTCCACACGATTCATGAAACGCACACGGGCACTATCAACTTGCACTTGGTCCTCATCTGCTAATTGGAAAACAGACATACGTTCTTCATTAACAGTATGCAAGCTATACTCCGCACCAGCCTTACGCGTGATACGCACACTCTTTGTATAAGCATTTCCTGAGAAGCTTCCTGCATAATGAAGGAGATCCTTTACCGTTTCTCCGTTCTTCATTTCATACCACATCGGACGCTTCACACTACCCTTTATCTGCACAAGATTATGGTAGGCACCAACAATGATAATATCATTATCTTGAAGGCGAATATTATCCGCACTCTTGCCATTAAGAATATAGTCGTAAACGTCTATTGTACTCACGGCCTTACCTCCACGGAATACTCTAATGTCACGTAGTGAGCCTATTTTACTAATACCTCCAGCAAGATAAAGGGCGTTAAAAGCACTTGAAAGACTACTCAAAGTATAAGTACCTGGAGTTTCTACTTCACCCATCACCTGCACCTGCACACTTCGAGCTTCTGTCAACGATACATCAACATTACATCCCCCAAAATATGCACTCAATTTATTACGCAAAGATGTTCTGGCACGCTCAATAGTAAGTCCTGCCAATTTAACTGGGCCTATGCCTTCTATAACAATATAACCATCCGAAGATATTGGGCTATCAATAGTCAACTGACTATCTCCCCAAATATTTACAATCACAGCATCCCCAGCTCCCAAAACATAATTTGCAGGAGTCGTAAAGTTGGCTGGAGCCTGGAAGGTGAGTTTTTTGGAATTAAAAATATTACGTCCAAACACTTGACGTTGCTCTGTCTCACTCATCCCTAAAAACTCCTGACTACCCCCATCAACGTTTTCTTCTCCTTGATTCAAACCCAGATCCTCAGCACGCGACTCTGCTGCATCCAAGATGACTTCATCATCCGTAGCCGTTGTCGTCTTACTCGTCTTATTGTTAACCTTTAATTCTGCATCGCGGCGCATCTTCTCTGCCTTCTGCTTCACACGCCCCAATTGCGTCATCGTAACCCCTTTCTTCAGAAGCTCCGCAGCCATTTGTTGCTGTGAAGTTCCTTTTTGGGTTTCTGCGATAACGTACTTCAACACTTGGTCGTCAGTCATCATTGACTGTGCTCCAGCTGAAAGACAGGAGAAAATAAGTGTAAGTAGTAGGATTCTGTATTTCATTTTTATACTGAAAATAGTTTTTAAGTTACTTTAGCTTTATCTTTCTTTTAATTCTATGGAAAGAAATTCCCGATTGTTTCGTCAAAAAATCCTTGGCTAAAACTTTCGGAACACCAAACGCTTATCATCTGACACGAGTATCATTTGCTTGCTTCCAAGATGCTCTATATGGAAAGTGTCGGCGCATCCAACAATCCCATAAGGCTCCATCATCCGAGTATCAGGGTTGGTCAGCAAGCTATCAGTCACGTCAAAGCTCAAATACACCTTATTGATATAAAGCGCAGTTCCTTTGTGTTCAAACCGACAAAATGCGTTATATGTATTTCGGCCCGTCGCTTCGTCACGATACATCACACGTTTCTTTGACTTGATTTGCAGAAGGTCGAGCTGTACACACCAATAAATCTGCTCTTCCGAAACGTCTTCATCCTCTTGCATCGCCAAGTTTAGATTGCGTGTCTGTTGCAGATGCCACATACCATCCAAATCTCCGTTTTGCGGGAGTTTATCGCAGGAGTACACTCCTAATATGAGGAGGAGCAAAAGCCCAACTATATGTTTCATAACTTTTTACCTAATTTACTTCAACAGAAGTCCGGTTTTCTGAATCGTCAAGGAAAATCCCAAGTTGTCGCCGATTTGACTACCGCGGTCAAAGCCTACCGCCACCGAGGATTTCCATCCCTTATTCTTTAATTTACTAAAATGAGTAAAGTTGTAATCAACCTCAGCCACACCACTTATCATATATCTGCGACTTAAATAAGGGTCAAAATACGTTCCGAGGTGAGTAGCGTAACTCAACTTTAAGCGATAGTTTAACCCATCCATTGGTGTCCCTTCTAATCCTAAGTGATGCGCAATAAAGCGATTACTAAGGAAGGTCAAGTCTCCCGTTTTAGCATATAGCGGAGTCGTATATAGAGGATTTCCCATTGCTTGCCCCCAATGTTGCCACCCTGCATAAAGATTGTGATTGTAGTAATCATCACGTCCACTCACCTGATCAGGAATCTCTGGAGTATGGTCGTGATACAGCGGGCCACCTTGATAATCTGTCTTGACGTATTCGTAAACCAACGTATTTACCCACTTATTCTTGGGAAACTTACATTCTAAACCCACCAAGCCGTCCAACCAACCATATTGGAAGAACAACATTGAGTGGTCTTCAAAGAAATGGTCGTAATATGCTCTCACGCTCCAATCCTTTCTTTGGTACGTCAGCGAAAAGAGCCAACTCCCTAACGTGTTACCTGCAGCGTTTAGGAAGTTACCATCCGTAGCATCGCTACCCAATCCGAATATTGCATTTACAAATTCCTTAGGTCCCTGCCCCATTTCAAGTTTCTCTCCTTCCCAACCAGCTCTACCTACGGGATTATAAATTGTTCCACCAAACTGCGTAGCCATTTCTAAGCCTCCTTCGAAAATAAAGGAATGACGCTCAGGGTTTCCGAGTCGCATATAACCTGCTTTCGTATGAAGCAACGCTCCATCAGCACGACGTCCGCTTTGTGGCACATACGCCTCCTGCCAACTTCCATCAGTCAGCATCCCGTAACTGAAATGCCCCTTAACAGCAAGCCAAGGATTCTCCTTTCCCGTTAAACTTACATAGTCAGGAAGTTCCAAACGTACTCCAGGAATTGGGCGAGCATTGATACCAAAAGTTTGGCTTCCACTACTTAGCATTTGATGCTTCATTTCCATCGGACGTTCTTTCGCACCGACCGAAAGGCGCAACCATTTGTAATCTAAATCAGCATACAACTGTTGCAGAATGAAATTTGTTCGTTGCTTACCTGTTTCTACATTCTCTGTTGCATAATTTACAGGAACCACCAAGTCTACGCCGTAGCCTAGCTTCCAATCTGCCGACTTGCTGAACTCAAACGTTGGTTGAGTTACCCCCAAGCGGACGTAGCCTGAAGCATCTTGTAATGAGGACAAGCCATGCTTATTACTCACTGACCATAAAGGCATATCACCTTCAGGAGCAACACTTACCGACGTTTCTAAGCGATAACTGAGGGAATCGTTCTTCACTCCGCCAACAGCAGTCGTAGCAAAACCGCTGATTAACAGAATTAAGAGAGGGAGAAACCTGGATTTCATGATGCTTTAAGAATTTATTTCTATTATAACGCACGGTTATACCTTTTATTGCCTCGTACGCATGGTTAGCAAAGTTAATCAATCGCAAGGTATTAGCAAAATGAAACCCCGTTTTTTAAAGGCTTAACAAAAGGATTTGTTAGACTCTTCCCATTTCATACGACATTTTCTTCCCGTACTATGACATTTATAACATAAAAAGGGACCACCCAAAAGGGTAGTCCCAAATGTACCTATGTCGTAAACTTAGTTTACTTCACAAAACGCTTTTGGCCATCAATGATATAAAGACCAGGAGCTGTGATTGTGTTCAAACGACGACCGCTGAGGTCATAAATGCCCTTCTGCTTCATTGTGTTCACAACAACACCTGAAATATCAGTAGGATCGTTATAACCAGCGAGCAATGCATCGTACTTAGCCTGAAGTTCAGCAAGCGCAGTAGCAATTTCTTCAGCTGTAGAATTTTCATTCTTTGAAATAGTCATTGCTACAAACATCTGATTTGCAGCTTCCTTATAAGCAGCCTTGAACCATTCATACTTTTCTTCGTCCAAGTTCTTAAATTCGTCTGTCAATGAGTTCACCACTGTTGTGGGATTGTCGATAGAAAATTCAGACATTGCGAAGAATGCGTGACCACCATAAGTATTGCTTGCAGGACCTGAAGAAGCCGTTACTGTAAAGCGGATGTAGTGGTAATCAGCGGGCAATGAGAGCACCTTAGAAGTCCAATACTGACCGAGCTTAGAGTAAGCGGGCAAGGGGTTAGTACCGCTAGTTGTAAATGTACCGAGAACCTTGCTGAAGTTCTTACCGTCCTTACTTGCAGTTACCTTAATGTTAGAAGGAGCTGGTGAGGTAGTAGAAGCTGAACCGGCCTTACGTGTAGCGTAAGTGAATGTAAATTCGGGGAGTTCCAATTCTTCACCAAGATAAACCTGAACGTAGTGGTCACCACTTACTGCTGAACCGTTCCACTGAGTATGGAGGTAAGTAGAAGTGTTACCATCGAGAAGAGCCGCGATACCACCACCATCGTTTGCAGTACCTACAACATTTTGGTCGGCATTTGTTGAGAGGTAGAAGTCAGCTGCCTTTGTTTCAGTCTGCAAGGGGAGTGAGCCAGGAAGAACTACGTCTTCGCCCATTTCTTCAAGCAAGTCGTTTGTCTTAGTGATGAGCGTAGAAAGTTCAATCTTGTTGAGTTCTTCTTCGTTGAGAGCTTTAGCAGTGATATACCACCAAGAGTTTTCGTCACCTTCGTATGACCAACCGAGCACTGAGCCGCTGTTATGATTGAGTGACTGACTCTTACCTTCCTGACACTGTACAGCAAGTACGCCATTACCGAGATTAATCACCTTAAAGGCAACTGTAGGAGTAGTACCCTGTACTGTAGCTTGCTTACCAGATTCAAGCTCGTCGATATAAGTCTTCGTAGCCTTATTCTTGATGTAATAAAGATTGTCACCACCAGCTTCTTCAAAAATCCAGCGCTGAGCAGTCTTTGTAGAGCTGATGTTTTCAGCCTTTACAACCTTAGTACCAGTAGTAGCAACCATTGCTGTTGTCTTCTTCTTGTAAGTAGTCAACTGATATTCACTACCATTGATGATACCTACCATAGCGGCGGGGTTCGTCTTGATTGCATCTACTACAGCGAAGAGGTTTTCGTATGCAGAAGCGTATTCTTCTTCCTTAGATTCGTCAAATACAGCCTGTGCAATTTCTGTAAGTTCAGGAAGATTGCCCTTGTATGCTTCACGGTAGTAACCTACCTTCTTATTGGTGTCGTCAAAGTACTTCAACATTGTGGTTGCTTCTTCAAGAAGTGATTCGAGAAGCACGCGCTGCGCAGCAATCTTGTTACCTGCTGCTTCAACAAATGTGTTGTCGCCATTGATAACCTCAACCTTTGCCTCGCCCTTCATCAACATGAGCGCAACTTCGTCAGAGATTTGCATCTTCTTCTTATTAGCGAACGCCATAATCTCACCGTCGGCATTACGTACGAGGTAACCGATACCGCCAGTACCTTCCAACGTTACAAATCCTTCAGAAACGGTATAAGTATGCGCACCAGCGGGTTCGTAGAAGTAAGCGTAGTTACCAACTTCAGAAGTTGTGAAACCATCAAAGAGAGAGAGTTCCTGACCTGTGCTACCGAGCATCTTCTGACCTGTACCGTCGTTGATAAACAAGGGAGCGAGGTTTTCCTTCAAGTTCATCTTCTTAACAGTCTCGATTGCAGCGTCAATATCTGCCTGGGGACTGTTGTAATTTGAGTTAGAGTAGTCACCCACCATACGGTCGGTCATAGGAGTGAGCACACCGTGAGCGCGGAAGAACTCTGTGAGGTCTTCACCAGCCGCAATACAAGCCTGCTTATAGAAGTGGAGCATACCATACTTACCACTCTGCTCATAACCTCTCTGCATGGGTTCCTGACGCATCAATTCGTAGAGGCGAGGATAGAACGCTGTGTTATGGCCCAAGAGGTGGTAGTACATAAACAAGCGGTAGTACATGTGAGTCAACGCCCAAATATTATTGGTATAGAAGTCGCCGCCAGGAGTATTGAATGCCATAGCAACATTTTCCAAATTACCCTGATCACCATTCACACGTGATGTGCTCTTACCGAAATACCAAACCACAACATTTGAGAAGAGGTTATTGGTAACTTCTGTCAAACCATTCAAAGTGAAGGGTTGCTGATGCTGGTGACCAATTTCGTGACCAGGTCCCCAGTGAGAACCAGCGTCTGTAATCATTGTTACGATAACAGACTCCATCGTGTTATAGTTATAACCAGAGTGGTCCCAAGATCCGTACATGTAACCTGTAGGTACACCGAAAGCCAAACCGTGTACGTTATAGTAATCATCATAATTACAAGCGAGACCATCAGTAAGGCCACCAGTATGAGAGATTACTTCATCCTTGCCAGAGTAAGGAGACTTCCACTTTGCATTTGCAGCATCAACGTCAGCCTTTGAAGCAACACCCATGAGCATACGTTCCTGAAGCATCACGTTATCCCATTCCTGGAGTGACTGCTTAGCAATGTTTTTGCCTGTCAACAAAGTCTTCATACCCTTGTTAATACCGCCGCCTTCGTCAACACAATCCTTGTCTTCGAGGGGGAATTGGAGGGTCATATACTTACCGAGCATGGTGAAGTCGATGTGTGAAGCGCGTGCTGCATAGTAATCCCAGTCAGCATTGTCATCACCTTCGCCCCAGAGTTCGTCACCCATAAGGTTGAAGAAGCCGTTTACATAACCACCTTCTACGTGAATCTTGATGTTATCGTAGTCAGAGAGCTTACGAACAGTAGATTTGTTACCATAACCAGCGGCGCTGTTGAACGTCTGAACCACATAGTTTACACAACCTGTCAACATATCACCATAAATAGGCAAAATGTTAAGACCTTCCTTGAGTTGCAAGCCTTCATCGTAACCATTGCCGGGTTTACCATGGCCTTGCCAAGTAGCGAGATAGAGTGTAGAACCAGTCTTAATTTCACCTTCAACAAAGATGTAGAGCACCTGATGGTTGTTAGCGTAAAGACCGAGAGGGTTATTCAAGTTTGTGTGTGCTTGCATGCCTAAGCCCTGAGCAGCTGATTCCTTGTTACAATAAGGTTCAATCATCTGCACACGGAGGCGCTTTGCGTATTCAGCATCCCAAGCGGGCTTGCCTGCAACCGCGTTTTCTTCTGCCCAAGAACCGTCAACAGTCATCTTGAGCACCATCTTCTGGAGCGTGGGAGAGAGTACCTGATAATTGGCATCTTCCTTCATCTGCTCAGTAGTATAAGTAGCATAAGCATCTGCGAGCTGTGTGCACAACTTATCCTTGAAGAGCGCAGCGAGAGCTGCATTCCAAGCCGTAATCTGGTCAGCTGTAGGATTCATTTCCTTAAGGCTTTCCCAGTTACTTTCAAGCGTAGCTTCATCAATAGCAACCTCTGTCAACGTCCACTGAGAAGCTTCAGCCGAAGCGTTCCAACACACCACTACACCCGAAGAGTTACTATGCATATAGCCGTGGTCGTTGGTGTCAGAAGAAGCACGGAGCGTATAACCTGAACCTGCCTTTGAACACTTCATTGTTGTGTTACCAGGAAGCTTGTCTTCGTTAATAACGGTCCAAGCACCTGAAGTAGCCTTTGAACTGTTCAAATAAAGACCTGTTCCCAAGTTGCGGAGTCGGTAAGTAGAAGAACCTACTTGTGAAACGTACCACAACTGATTGTAGTCCGCATCATTAGTTGTTGCAATGGCGACTCTCGCATCGGCTGTAGCTATCATAGACTTGCCAGTGTACATAATGTTTGAGAACATGTACACCTTACCAGCCTCTATCTGCGCCACCAAAGAGAGGGGAAGGAGGAGCAACATAGAGAGCACCATTCTTAATGAAGTAGAAATTTTCATAAAGAAATAAATTTAAATTAGTAAATGATTTTCAGTTCCAAGTTGAAGCAGAGCGTATTATCTGCGGTGCAAAGTTACGGTTTTATTTTCAATACTACCAAAGAAACGCAAAGAGAAGTTGGCAAACCAGAGCTATTTATCGCAAACCTTAGTTTACGAATTGCTTCAATCATTCCGCTTTGAAAACCATCATAAGGTCTTTAAGCGTCGCTTTCAAAGAGCCTAAAAACGCTTTATCTACCACTGCAAAAACTAAGTCTTAATCAGTGAAAATTAACTGAGACTTAAGAAAAACTAACTGAGACTTAATTTTTCCTAAATCTCAGTTAGTAATTGCTACTTACGAAGGGAGAAATACTGCCAATTACGCGAGGGAAAAACAAAAAGTCACACCCTCAAAAGAAGGCATGACTTTTATTATTGTGCATACTAATAAGCAATGCGATGTGGGAAAGGTTGCTTCTTGCCTGCTATGCGAGCAGGGGCAGGAGTGAGCACATCATCACGCTTCACCTTTGGACCTGGCACATAGGGGCTACGCATCAAAATATAACGAATGCGCGCACACTGTTGAGGCGAAAGCTCGTTGAGATAACTCACGGCATAGTCCATAATGTTCGTTGATACGAACTTTTCTCCCGTAAGGCTGTTCGTACGTTCCGCCAACTGTGCCACAAGTTCGTCTGTGAAAATTCCATTATAAGGATAGTTGCTCAGCAAGTGCTGATCGTACTTATTCTTATTATAAGTGGGTGTATCCTCACAGAAATCGGTGTCAATATCGCAGTCACGGCTGTACGTCACAGGGTCTTCGCCAAAAACGTGACGGAGTCCGAGGTAATGGGCTATCTCATGGCAGAGCGAGCCTACGATTTCGGACGTTTTATACGACTCTGGCTCCAAATCATAAATGTAGCGCGAGTTCACATAAACGCAATGCGGGTAATTGAGTTCCGAAGCGGGGCGCATCTCCATCAATTTAGGCATACCCGCCAAAGTATCGGGGTGCAAGGTATAGGGGAAAGATGAAATACCAAGCACAGCATCATTCTTTTCCTTGAAAAGGCAGATATTAAGATACTTTGTCTGATCCCACATATAGTGAGCGTAAGTAGAATCCTTGAGGAAGTCCGTGCTGTTCATCGTTGCGATGCGCACCTTTTGGCGATCTACGCCAGGTTCAGGCATAGCATTTCCTTCGGGATCTACTTCTGCCAACTTGAATTGGAGCTTTAAGTCCTCGCCACAGTTAGCAAAACGACGGTTTACAGCGTCAAGCACCTTGGGAAGGTGACCTTCTTCAATGTATTCAAGAGGTTGACTCTTTTGAGAGTAGAATACGTGGAAGACTACGGGAATTTCGTATGCCGTTTCATCAGTTGCATACTCGACCTCCTCAGTGCCACCATTATTATCCTGATCTCCGCCTTCGAGTTCGCCACTCCAATCATCCCCTCCGTCAGAACATGAGAAAAGGGCTACTGAAAGGAGCGCACCAAATAATAACTTTTTCATACTTAAGTTATTGGCAAGAGATTATTAGTCGTTGTAAGCGAAACCAACAGACTCGTTCAAGCCACAGCTTACGCAGTTGTCAACCACAACTCCGTTTGCCTGAACATAAACAATCACGCGAGCATCGCGGAGTACGTCAAGCGCGTACTGACCAGTACCTCTAGCATAAAGAGCGCTCTTATTGAACTCACAGCAGAAGTCATAAACGTCGCCAACTTCTGTATCATCGCCATTGTTCAGCGCAAAGCCCTTACCTGTAGCGGGAGCGATGTCCTTAACACCTGCTTCGTGAACCCAGAAATTTAAATCTGTAGTACCATTCTGCTGGAAGAATACATTATCCTGAACAAGCGCTACGCTAACCTTGTAGTTACCAGGATTGTCACACTTAATCTTTGATGCAACACTGATTACGCCTGTTTTTTCATTGTAAGTAGTTGCAACAGCAATAGCTGATTCTGCACCCTTATTGCAAAGTTCAGGAATAGAAGTGTTCAAGAATTTATAGAAACCATCTGCATTGACGCCATACTCCAAATATTCGTTATCAAAGTTGAGCTTCAACGTGGGATAACTTGAAATACCAGCCTGAATACGGAGACGTTCAGCAGCATCACTAAAAAGAGGGTCGCCTGAAGTGAATGTATGGAGCGCCATAAGGAGAGCCTTGTCCTTATTTGCAGGAATCTTAAAGAAGTTATGGAGCGCAGTAATAGCGTTAGGACAATACTGACAAGTTACACCTGTACCCTGAACGATAAGAACGCGACGCTTGAAGTCCTTAGAAGCAGGAGCTTCATCAGCAGGCACTGCGGGCATATCGCTTACCGCTGTCACGCTGAGAAGGGCGTCAGCCTTAGTGTTATCTGTGCCATAAGATGCCCAGAACTGGTAAGTACCAGCTGCTTCAGGAGTAAACTTTGCACCTGCAACTTTTGTACTACTACTTCCTTCTACTACATATACAGATGCATTAGCTGTAACGTCCTGACCATCCTTGTTATATACTGCAAACTCAATGGTAGTGGGTGCTACATCATTAGAAACTTCTACGAAGTTATGAGTAGCAGCGATTGTCAAACCATTCTTAGACTTTGCATAGTTAACAAACTTTTCTACAACTTCTGTGCCGGGGTTAGGGTTAGGAGTTTGACCGCCATTATTTCCTCCGGGAGGAGTTGTGTCGTCATCTCCGCCACCACAAGCAGAGAAACCTACTACGAGGGCAAACATTGATGCCCATGTGAGAAACTTTTTCATAATTATAATTGTATTTGATAATTTCAATACGCTCCTAAGTAAACGCTCTGTCTGAGTGACTGAAAATTCAACCTTAATTAGGAAAAACTAAAAGTGACCTAGTTGAAATTGAAAGTGACTTAGTTTGAACTCTAAGTAACTTAGTTTTAAGCCACCTTATCGCGTTCATTTTCCCTTCCAAATTAAACCATTCAGAGCGCAAAACAAACCAATAGGCTAATGGTGCAGGAGCATCATTAACCTATTGGATTGTATATACTTAAGAATTACTTCTTATTCTTTTCGAAGTTAGCCTTAAGGTCAAACAACTTACCTTCAACGCGATTGAGCTTAGGACCATTCTTAACCTTAGCAGCACGCTTACCAGCTACAGAGAGGTTCTTCACTGAGAGGAGGTTGTTAGTAGAGTAGATAGCCTTGTTAGCCTTGAGAACTTCGTCTACAGAGAAGGGCTTAGTAGCAGCAGGCATCCAACCACCTTCTTCAGTACCGCGAGTATAAACAACTACGTCATTTGTACGGTTCTGAGTAGCAGCATAAGAAGCGCTGTAGTAACGGATTACACCAGGATAGAACTTCACGCCGTCAACTTCAGCAGGGTGAACTGTGAGTGTGTTCTTATCTTCAGAGATAGTAACGGGGAATTCGCAGTTGGGCAAGTAACCTTCATCTGAAATACCTACCATGTAGTAAGCACCGTCGAAGTTAGCCAAGGGAGCGAGAGCGTTGATGTCAGACTTCATTACCATTTCGTTTGCACCAACAACTTCAAACATTACCTTAGGACCGAAGTCGCTGAACAACTGAGCGCAGTCGTAAGCTGAGTAGTACTCAGAAGTGAAGAGATCCCAGGGAGTGTAAACATACTGATTAGCTGCGTAAACATAGCTACCGCAGGGGAAGTTCACACCAACGATTTGGTTCTGACCTTCATACTTGCTTGCATAGTGAGCAGCAGTTTCCTTGTATTCGTTAAAGAGAGCTTCAACCTGGTCAGCGTCACCATCAAATGCAGCAAGCACTACTTCGTAAGAGTCAGAGCCCTTCCATTCGTCGAATGAAGCAGGAGCGAAGTCAGGATTCTGAGTGATTACAGAGTTGAACTTACGCCATGTGTTCTTTTCGTAGTAGTTGTTAGTGTCGTAGTAGCTCAATACCCATTCTCCGTCGAGGTCAGTGTAGAGAGTAGATTCTACCTTATCCTTAGCAGGAATAGAGAGTGAACGAGAGTCAGCCCAAACAGCTTCACAAGCCTTTTCGTCTTCGTTAAACGCAATTACAGCCAAACGAGTGTCCAATTCTTCAGCAGAAGGATAGCTAATTTCAAGACCTTCAGCAGAATTTACCTGTGCAAGTTCTTCTTCAGAGAGCATCTGACCGTAAGATTCGATCATATCTACATAAGAATAACCTGAGTTGAGTTCAGGGATCCAGTCCTTAACATAGTTTGCGATGAACTTAACGCCGCAAGCATCCTGAGAAGTACACTTGATGTTGAAGAATACTTCTTCGTGAGTGTTCTTTTCATCTACAGCTGTTACTTCAAGAACAGGAGCAGGAAGAGTTGATTCCTTGGGAGAGAATGTAGCGTGGTAGAAGCTCTGAACAGCACCATCTTCAGAGAAGAGACCAGTTACGAGCATGTGATAGTTAGCACCGATTGTAAGGCCTTCCATTACATATTCGTTACCACCAGCCATGGGCATACCATTGTTCAATGTGTAAGCCTGCAAACCTGCTTCGCCTACGAATGAGCAGAGCATCTGATAGTCTTCTTCAGAAACGGGAAGGACGTGATAGCTCATGCAGTCTTCGGGGGGAACCATTTCGAAGATAGCAGTACGTTCAGTCAACTTCTTGATAGTTACTTCTACAGTGTCAGCAGGTACTTCTGCGGGATTAGTCCAGAAAATCTGCTTAGCGTATTCGCGATTGAAGGTAACGCCTTCGTCTGTGCAAACTTCAGTATATTCGCCGAGGTTCATGCCAGCGCGTGAGTTGCTCCAGATACCCATGTCGTCATCAACGTAATCGTCGTTGTATTCCATAGTGTAGTCGGGCATCCAACGGTAAGTTACGGGCCAAGAATAGGGAACTTCACCGTAGTAAGCAGCAGACATCAACATCACGAACGCACTACCGGGCTTGATTGTGTAAGTATAGTCATAATAAGATGTGCTATCCACTTCACCAGTTGCCCAGTCCATGTCATATTCACGATACCAGAGGTCACCGTCCTTAATTTCGATTGTCTGAGGACCTACATAGTGGTTGTTACCAAGTGATTCAAGGAAACCAGCATCAGACTGACCGAAATACATCTTCATCTGTTCGTAAGTTGCACGGTCACCGAGGTTGAGAATCCAGTTAGTTGTGTCGGGAACATTTACGTGGAACTTTACAGAGAAGGGAGTTGTGCTGATCATAGTGATAATCTGATCACCATAACCTGCAGTTGTTACAGTAGCCTGTTCGAGAAGGAATGTGTTATCCACAGTCTTCATTGCGAAGTAAACTACGTATTCAGTTTCACCTTCAAGACCGTCAACAACAACGGTGTTTTCGCCGTCTTGCATGGGAATTGTCTTTTCAGCTTCAGCAAAGATCAATTCTGCATCAGGAGTTTCAGTAGCGCGAGCAACTTCGCCAGCCTTTACTGCCTTGTATGCGAGTTCTGTTACGCCGTTAGTTGTGAATTTGAAAGCTGCTGTTGTTGCAGTAATCGTTCCATCATTTTCAGAAGGAACAGTAACTGTTGTTGAAGGACCCTTAGGACCGTCATCATCACTACAGCTTGTAAAGCCGGCACTCAAAGCAACGAGTGCAACAACCATAAATGACCAAAACTTTTTCATAATGTGATTAGGCATTGTTGCTCCTCCGCACTAAGTTGTGCTACGATAGTTAAGGAGGGGCGGTTCTTTTAGTTTGTTGTGTTTCGTAAGCGCACTTACTTACTTCCTTTATTATTATAGTGGGTTTGGTGATTTCGTAAAGCAGAAAAACTCTGTAAAACAGGAAATAAAAGCTTCCGTAAAAGTTTTTTCGCTTTAGAAACGTCGGCAAAATTATACATTTTTTTTGAACTTCCAAGAGATGAAACTAAAAAAGTATCAAAAAATTGTTAAATTGACTTATCAAAACGACACTTAGTACTGATTTTGTATTTTTATGCAACAAATATTCAACTTTCTATGGGCATGAAGTTAATAAATCCTCATCAGAAGTAACAATATGTCATTTCATACTGCGTTTTTCAAGGACAAAAGCCACTTAAACCATCGTCTTCACCGACCTTACACAAAACTCCATTTTAATCGGAGAAAATAAACTGAGACTTAAGAAAAACTAAGTCTGACTTAGGAAGAATTAAGTAAGACTTAGGAAGAACTAACTCACGGTTAATTTTAAGCACCCCAAGCCTCTGATTTACGGAAACAAATAAAGGAACGGAAATTAGGTTTATTTTACACTTTGATGCTTACATCCGTTAAAAATGCATAAAATTATTCTTCGCGCATCGTCTTTATAATATAAGTATGTGTGATAATCCGGCGAAAAGTTGTATTTTTGCGCCCGTTATACGAATTTTAAATTATGCAACTACCCTTTCTTACCGCCGAAGAGGCGGCTGCATACATTGAACATGGCGATATTTTGGGTATAGGCGGCTTTGGTCCTGCTGGTTCTCCTAAAATGATTCCACCTGCTATTGCCAAGCGCGCAATGGCAGAGCATGAGGCGGGACGTCCTTTTAAAGTAGACGTAATTACAGGAGCTTCTATCGGCACCAGTTGCGATGGAGCGCTCACTTTGGCAGACGCTATTGACCGCCGCATGCCGTTCAGCGTGAACACAGACTTACGCCGTGCTTTCAATGCTGGCAAGGTGCGCTATACTGACTTAAACCTTTCCGACAATGCCACTCACTTGCGCCAGGGCATGACAGGCCCTATCACATGGGGCATCATTGAGGCAATTGATGTGCAGAAGATTTGCGGAAAAATCCGAATCTACCCTACGGCGGGGATTGGTATTGCACCAACTGTGTGTCGTTTGGCTGAAAAAGGCGTATTCATCGAGTGGAACATGTGGCACTCGTCAAGCCTTATCGGACTTCATGACATCTATGAGATTGAAGATCCTTGGAATCGCCGTACCGTGGGCATCAATAGCATAACCGACCGCATTGGTAAGCCTTACATTGAAATTGAAGAGTCACGCATTAAGGGCATTATCCGTTGTAACACGCAGGATGAGTCACGTACGATGCTCCCAGGTAGTGCGGAGACAGACATTATCGGTAAGAACGTGGCCGACTTCTTGGTGTGGAACATGCACAAGGGCTATATCTTCCGCGACAAGTTGATTATGCAATCCGGTGTAGGTTCGGGCGCTAACGCCGTCTTAGGTGCACTTGGCGAATGCAAAGAAGTGCCCAACTTCAGCATTTACACCGAGGTATTTCAGGAAGAGCCAATGCGCCTTCTCCTTGAAGAGCGCGTCACAGAGGCTTCTACGGGCGCTTTAACCATTAGCCCGGAGAAACTGAAGGAGCTTACCGATAACATTCAGTATTTCCGCGACCGTTTAATCATTCGTCCGTCGGAAATTTCGAATTGCCCTGAAATCATTGCCCGACTCGGTATCTGCGCTCTCAACACCGCGATTGAGGTAGACATTTACGGTCACGTCAACTCTACAAAGATTTGCGGCTCTAAGATGATGAACGGCGTGGGTGGTTCATGTGACTACACTTGTAACTCCATGCTCTCCACCTTTACCTGCACTTCTACGCAAAAGGGAGGCACTATTTCAAGCATCGTACCCTTCTGCTCACACATTGACCACACCGAGCACTACGTAGATGCCATTGTGACGGAATACGGAGTAGCCGATTTGCGCAACAAATGCGCTACGGAAAAGGCCGAAGCACTTATAGCCATCGCTCATCCTGATTACCGTCCTATTCTTCAAGAATACATGCGCCTTGCTCAACAGAAGGGAGGTCACACTCCCCACATGCTCACCGCCGCATTCGCAATGCATGACACTTATATACGCAAGGGCGACATGCGATTGGTAGATTGGAGCGAATATATTAAGTAAGAGCAAAAACATACGGAATAAGAAAACTTAACAACCCTATTTTATTATGAAGATTAAATCATTCCTTCTTCTCGCCATTACGGCTGTTTCACTCGCATCTTGTAGCAAGATGGGCGCACTCTCAGCTGACAACTTCACGGTAGTACCCTCTCCGCTTGAAGCTGTTGCTAATGAAGTACCTGTAACTATTAACGGTCGCTTCCCCGAAAAGTATATGAAGAAAAAGGCTGAAGTAACAGTAACCCCCGTACTCCGCTTTGCGGGTAAGGAAGTTATGGGAGAGCCTGCGACATTCCAAGGTGAAAAGGTTATTGGCAACAACCAAGAAATCTCTTACCGCGTAGGTGGTAACTATGTTATGCGCGCTAGCTTCCCTTATGAAGCCGACATGATCCAAAGCGAGCTCTACCTTGCTTTTGACGCACGTAAGGGTAAGAAGACTTACAGCGTGCCCGACGTACTCGTAGCTAAGGGTGTGCTTTCTACATCTGCACTTATCGGACGTACTGTAGCTGAAACTCAGGGCGCCGCTTCTGGCGATGCTTTCCAGTACATGGTTAATCAGTCACAGAAGTCACAGATTAAGTACCTCATCAACCAATCTAAGATTCGCCTCAGCGAACTCAGCACTCCCTCTATCCAGGAATTCGTTAAGGTGCTTCGCGCTATCAAGGAAGACCAACGCGGTTTCGCAATTGACGGCATCGAAGTAATGGCATATGCATCACCCGATGGTAAGCAGGAAATCAACGAACGTCTTGCAAAGGCTCGTCAGGCTTCATCATCTGACTACATCAATGACAAGCTCGAAGAACTCGAACTCGTTTCTCCTCTTGCAACTCGCTATACTGCTGAAGACTGGGAAGGCTTCCAGGAACTCGTTGGCGCTTCAAACATTCAGGACAAGGAAATCATCCTCCGCGTGCTCTCAATGTACGAAGACCCTGAAGAACGCGAACGTCAGATTAAGAATATCTCAGCGGCTTACACAGAACTCATTGATGAAGTTCTCCCCGAACTCCGTCGTGCTCGTATCACTTTGAATTACGTTCTCATCGGCCGTACTGACGAAGAAATCCTCAAGCAACTCGAAGCTGACCCCACTAAGCTCAGTGTTGAAGAACTTCTTTACGTTGCAACATTTGACGAAACAGCTGGCAAGCAAAAGGATATCTATACTAAGACTGTTCAACTCTACCCCAACGACTACCGTGCGTATAACAACCTCGGCCTCGTAGCACAGTTGAGCGGCAACATGGAAGAAGCAAAGCAATGGTTCACTAAGGCAGCTTCTATCAATAGTTCAGCTCCCGAAGTAAACGCTAACCTTGCTCTCGTAGCCCTTGCAGAAGGCAACATTGAGAATGCTGAAGCTTACCTTGGCCGTGCTTCTGAAGCAGACAACTACAACGAACTCCTCGCTGCGCTTCAAGTGTGCAAGGGTAACTACACTGCAGCTGCTACTAACGCAAAGAATGGCAAGAGCACAACTGCTGCGCTTGCACTTATCATGAACAAGGACTACGCTACAGCACTTACTGTCCTTAATGTAATGCCTAACAAGACAGCTACGACTGACTATCTCAAGGCAGTGTGCTACGCACGTCAGAATCGCACAGATGCTGCCATCACGGCGCTTGCTTCTGCATTCCAGAAGGACCCTACGCTCAAGGAACGTGCAGCTAAGGACCTCGAGTTCGCTAAGTTGGCAAACAAGAGTGCTTTCCAGAGCCTCTTCTAATTCAGCAAACCCTATTCTTTAAGGAATAAACCTATTCGTAAAGGTGGAGAACGTCCCGAATTGGACTTGTCTCCACCTTTATTCTGTTTTACCGTTTCCTATTAGTTACTTAAGGTGAACTCAATAACTTTTAGTTTGAACTATTAGTAACTCTTTTTTCACTACAACAGATAAGAGCACTCATTTAAGAATAAAGTAGGCCATAAAAGCAGATAAAATGGCAAAAATCAAGTAAATAAATCCTTTCACTTTCCTATTTTACGCTTCTTTGCCTAATTTTCGCAACACCAAGTCACTCGCTTTAAGAAAAAACTTGTATATTTGCACGTTGAAAATTACCCCTTTAGGAAAAACGACCTATTTTCGACCTTCTTAAAGGCACTTTTTCACCCTTCATACACATATAATAATATTAAACAAACAATAACTCAACAACAATGCAAAACAAAGGATTTGTAAAGACAATCGCCGTATTGCTGTTCTTGACTTGCTGCTTCTACTTCTCGTTCTCATTCGTAACGAGTCATTACCAAAAGAAGGCAGACGAAATTACGGCAACACAAGGCGTTGATGCCGGCATCGCTTACCTCGATTCGATGCGCAACGAAAAGGTTTACCTCAACTGGAAGACCCTCAAGGAGTGCGAAGAACTCGAAATCGGTCTCGGTCTTGACCTCAAGGGCGGTATGAACGTTATTCTCGAAGTAAGCATTCCCGATGTGGTGAAGAACCTTGCTGGCGAAGAAAACGCTAAGGACGCTGACCTCCTCGCAGCTATTGAAAAAGCTAAGGAAGGGGCAAAGAAGGGTGAAGATGACTTCGTAACCCTCTTCGTTAAGGCTTATCAAGAAATCAAGGGTGAAAACAAGCTTGGCGGTATCTTCGCTACAAAGCTCAAGGAAAAAGGCATCAGCTACACTTCTACAGACGCTGAAGTGCAGAAGGCAATCGTAGCTGAAGTTGAAGCAGCCGTAGTTAACACTAATGAAGTTGTACGTTCACGTATCGACCGCTTCGGTGTAGCTCAACCCAACATCCAAATCCTTAAGGGTAAGGGACAGATGGGTCAGATTATGGTAGAAATGCCTGGTATTAAGGAGCCTGAACGTGTTCGTAACCTTCTTCAGGGTAGTGCTAACCTCGAATTTTGGGAAACTTACACTGTAGGTGAACTTCAGGCAACTATCCAAACTGTAGCTCAAATCGAAGTTCCCGTTGACACAACTAATACAACGCTCTTCCAGCACCTCATGCCCGCTCAGTATGGAGAATCTTGCATTCTCGGTTATGCTAAGGGTTCTGACCGCGAAATTGTAGAAACTATCCTTGCTACAGAAAAGGCACAGGCTGCTCTTCCCAAGGATCTCCACTTCAGTTGGTCAGTTAAGCCTGAAACAGGCAACCTCTACGCACTCTACCTCCTCAAGCAGACAAACGGAGCTCCCGCACTCGCAGGTGACGTTATCGCAGATGCTAAGGATGACTTTGACCAGTATCACCGCCCCATTGTTTCAATGACAATGACAACTCAAGGTGGTCGTGAATGGGCAAACATCACTCGTAAGAACCTCAAGCGTTGTGTTGCTATCGTTCTTGACGGCTTTGTATACTCTGCCCCCGTTATTCAGACAGAAATCAATGGCGGTATCTCACAAATCTCTGGCAACTTCACAACTGACGATACTCGCGACCTTGCAAACGTTCTCAAGAGCGGTAAGATGCCAGCTCCTGCAAAGATCGTTCAGGAAGAAACAGTTGGTCCGTCACTCGGTCAGGCTTCAATCAACGCTGGTTTCACAGCTTGTGCAGTTGCATTCGTTGTATTGATGCTCTTCATGTGCGCTTACTATGGCTTCATCCCCGGTATGGTAGCTAATGTAGCGCTCATCCTCAACTTCTTCTTCACATTCGGTGTGCTCATCTCGTTCCAGGCTGCACTCACCATGAGTGGTATTGCCGGTCTTGTGCTCTCACTCGGTATGGCGGTTGACGCAAACGTACTTATCTACGAACGTACGAAGGAAGAACTCCGAGCTGGTAAGAAGATTAAGGAAGCTCTTGCTCAAGGTTACAGCAACGCATTCTCTGCAATCTTTGACTCTAACCTCACTTCAATCATCACAGCGGTAATCCTTTACAACTTCGGTACAGGCCCCATCCGCGGCTTCGCCCTCACACTCTGCATCGGCATCTGTGCAAGCTTCTTTACTGCAGTATGGCTCACTCGTATGACTTACGAACACTTCCATGCTCGCGACAAGTGGTTGAACCTTACGTTCACTACGAAGCTTTCTAAGAACTTCCTTGCAAACGTTCACGTGAAGTTCATAGAAAAGTCAAAGACAGCTTTCACAGTATTCGGAATCGCTCTCGCTGTATGTATTGCTTCTCTCGGCTTGCGTGGTCTCTCTAAGGGTATCGACTTCACTGGTGGTCGTAACTTCGTTATCGAACTTGAACAGAAGGATATCACTCCCGAACAGGTTCGCGCAGCTGTTGCTGAAAAGATTCACGCAGTTGATCCCAATGCTTCAGTAGGCGTTATCTCTATCGTAACGACTGACAACAAGGCAGTACGCGTAACGACGAACTACCTCATCAACTCTGACGCAGATGACGCAGATGCACAGGTAGAAACAACTATCTACGAAGCTCTCCATGGCGCAGGTCTTGTACAGGCAGACTACGAAACATTTAAGGATCGTGAAAATCGTGCGGGTGGTTCTATCATTTCAGCACAGAAGGTGGGTCCTTCGGTTGCAGCAGAAATGGCTGAAGCTGCGGTAACAAGTGTTATCTTGGCGCTCATCGCAATCTTCTTCTACATCTTGATTCGCTTCCGCAACGTTGCGTTCTCAATCGGTTCTGTAGCAGCACTTACAGTGGATACACTCCTTATCATCGGTATGTACTCACTCTGTTGGGGTTGGGTTCCCTTCTCTCTCGAAGTTGACCAAACATTTATCGGTGCAATTCTCACAGCTATCGGTTACTCTATCAACGACAAGGTGGTAGTATTTGACCGCGTTCGTGAATATCTCGGTCTCTACCCCAAGCGTGCAACAAGCCGCCTCTTCAACGATTCATTGAGCAGTACACTCACACGTACAGTAATCACTTCTGCTACAACATTGATTGTACTCCTCTGTATCTTCTTCCTCGGTGGCGATAGCATCCGTTCATTCGCATTTGCAATGATTCTCGGTGTAGTATTCGGTACTCTCTCTTCTATATTCTTTGCAGCTCCCATCGCTTACCTTACTTATGGTAAGAATAAGATTGTGGAAGGCAACGATGAGAAGTAATTCCAGATACATTAAACAACAAAGGGGTGACTGTTAAAGTCACCCCTTTGTTATTCTATTAAAACTATTGTGGTATTAGTAACAATTAGGAGGCTAATACAAGCCTAACACACAAAGAAGAGAGTTTATCTATATCCACAAATAATAAGGCTCTGATAGAACGAATGTCCTATCAGAGCCTTATCATATAAATATACTTTGCGAGAAATTATGCCAGTGCCATTTCTACCACTTTATCTACAGCGGCGTTAAGCCCCTCAACATCCTTACCACCTGCAGTTGCGAAGTGGGGAGCGCCACCGCCACCGCCCTTAATAAGCTTTGCGGCTTCACGAACAAGATTACCTGCGTTGAGGTTCTTCTCAGCAATGAGATTCTTAGAAATCATTACGGTAAGAAGAGGTTTGCCTTCGTGGCTCGTACCAAGCACACAGAGCATATTGTCGGGCATCATACCTGAAAGTTGGAATGCAAGGTCCTTGGCACCTTCGGGAGTTACCATTGCGGGCATTACAGCCTTCACAACCTTGATATCACCCATTAGCTCTACCTTTTCCACGAGCTTTTCGCGAATCTGAAGGAGGCGTTCCTTCATCTGTGCTTCTACTTGCTTACGGAGGTCTACGTTTTCGTCAAGCGTCTTCTTAATTGCCGATACGATATCCTTCGCATTGAGGAACTGGCGAATGCCGTTGAGCATATCTTGCTGTGCATAGAGACTTTCTTCTGCAGCTGCGCCAGTGATAGCTTCAATACGACGTACACCTGCTGCAACACTACTTTCAGAGATGATACGAACAAGACCGAGACAACCTGTGCTCTTAGCGTGGCAACCACCACAGAACTCTACGCTATCACCAAACTGAACAACGCGCACGCGGTCGCCATACTTTTCACCAAAGAGAGCAATGGCACCGAGTTGCTTAGCATCTTCAATAGCCATGTCGCGGTGGTCCTGAAGGGGAAGATTTTCGCGAATGCGACGGTTTACGATACGTTCAACTTCACGGAGTTCTTCAGCTGTCACCTTTTGGAAGTGAGAGAAGTCGAAACGGAGGTAGTCGGGAGTAACGAGTGAACCTTTCTGCTCAACGTGTGTGCCGAGCACTTCACGGAAAGCCTGGTCGATGAGGTGTGTTGCAGTATGGTTGGCCTCACAAGCACGACGTGCTTCAACATCAACACATGCCATAAATTCTGCAGCAGGATCCTTGGGGAGTTGCTTTGTGATGTGAATGGGAAGATTGTTCTCGCGCTTAGTGTCAATAATAGTAATGGTTTCTGTTTCGTTGCAAAGAACACCCTTGTCGCCAACCTGTCCACCCATTTCTGCATAGAAAGGAGTTGTGTCAAGTACAAGTTCGAAGAACTTCTGCTTCTTCTGTTCCACTTCGCGGTAACGGAGGATGTGGCAAGTGTGTTCAGTTGTGTCCCAACCCTTGAAAGTTGTTTCACCTTCTGCGAGCACAACCCAGTCACCAGTTTCTACGGCAGCTGCGTTACGTGCACGTTGCTTCTGTTCTTCCATCTTTTCTGCGAACTTAGTTTCATCAACTGTAAGACCTTGTTCGCTACAGATAAGCTGTGTAAGGTCGAGGGGGAAGCCGTAGGTATCAAAAAGTGTAAACGCCTTTTCACCATCAAGAACTGTGCTACCTGACTTCTTCGTTTCCCCAATGAGCGATTCAAGAAGGTTGATACCAGTTGCAAGTGTGCGGAGGAAACTTTCTTCTTCTTCCTTCATCACACGAGAGATGAGTGTTTCCTGAGCTACGAGTTCGGGATATGCATCGCCCATTTCCGCAACGAGAGTGGGGATAAGCTTGTACATAAAGGCTTCACGCTGCCCGAGGAAAGTGTAAGCGTAACGCACAGCACGGCGCAATATGCGACGGATTACGTAACCAGCTTTAGCGTTAGAAGGCAACTGACCATCTGCAATAGAGAAAGAAATCGCACGAAGGTGATCGGCAATAACGCGCATAGCAACGTCTACCTTTTCTTCCTTACCATAAGCAAAACCAGAGTATTCGCCAATCTTCTTAATAATGGGCTGGAATACGTCAGTGTCGTAGTTTGAACGCACACCCTGCATTACCATGCAAAGGCGTTCAAAACCCATACCCGTATCAATTACCTTTGCGGGAAGTCCTTCAAGTGATCCGTCAGCCTTACGGTTGTACTGCATGAACACGAGATTCCAAATTTCAATCACCTGAGGATTATCCTTATTTACGAGAGACGCACCAGGAACCTTTGCTTTTTCTTCTTCGGGACGAATGTCGATATGAATTTCTGAGCAAGGGCCGCAAGGACCTGTGTCACCCATTTCCCAGAAATTGTCCTTCTTATTACCATTAATAATATGGTCGGGAGTGAAATACTTTGACCAGATTTCCGCAGCCTCATCGTCGCGTGAAAGTCCGTCATCCTCAGAACCTTCAAAGACTGTAACGTAAAGATTCTTAGGATCAATTCCGAGTGTATTTACAAGATATTCGTATGCCCAAGTAATGGCTTCCTTCTTAAAGTAGTCGCCGAAGCTCCAGTTACCAAGCATTTCGAACATAGTGTGGTGATAAGTGTCGTGACCTACTTCTTCGAGGTCGTTATGCTTACCGCTTACGCGCAAACACTTTTGTGAGTCAGCCTTACGGCGACACTTGGGTTCACGATTGCCAAGGATAATGTCCTTAAACTGGTTCATACCTGCATTCGTAAACATGAGCGTGGGGTCATCCTTAATGACCATGGGAGCAGAGGACACTACGAGGTGACCTTGTTGCTCAAAGAATTTTTTATACGATTCGCGTATTTCTTTTGCTGTCATCATAATAGTATGGAGTGACACTATTTGTTTGTTAATAAATTCGTAGTAGCAGGCTACATATATAATAATTATGTGCGCCCGTGTTGATATGGTGTGTACAAAGGCAGAGCCTTGAGTGCGCTCCGCATCTGGCTCTGCCTTTATTTCGTTTAGAGAGTAGGATTACTTCTTACCGAAGAGTCCCTTTTTCTTCTTGTCATGGTTATGACTATAGCCATAACCGTAAGAATAGCCGTAACCATAGCCGTAGCCATAGCTCTTACGGAGATCAATATCGTTAAGAACAAGAGCCATGTTACGCAATTTCTTTTCGCGGTTCAACTTGTCGAGCTGAGGGAGGAACGAAAGTTCTTCTACACCCATACGGATAACGAAGAGCGTTACGTCAGCAACACGGTCAACAATGCTTGCGTCAGCAACAGAAATCATTGGCGTAGTATCGATAACGATATAGTCATACGTCTTCTTTGCTTCTTCAATAAGTTCTTCCAAACGTGTTGACATCAACAACTCTGTGGGGTTGGGAGGCATAATACCACCAGGCAAGAAGTCAACTCCCTGATAAATTTTATCCTTTTCTACATATTCAGCAAGACTCATTGTTCCAGCTCCTTCGTTAAGGTAAG
Source organism: Alloprevotella sp. (assembly GCA_045657925.1). GTDB lineage: Bacteria > Bacteroidota > Bacteroidia > Bacteroidales > Bacteroidaceae > Alloprevotella. The sequence goes on from JAZOUA010000024.1 coordinate 213,929, forward strand.
AAGTCAAACCTTGACGCTTCGTTGTTGAGAGCGCGCGGCTGATTGAACGCTTGCGGATGTCGGCATCAACAACAAGCACCTTCTTTTCAGCCATACCGAGTACAGTTGAGAGGTTCTTAGACACGAACGACTTACCTTGGTGAGGCGTACTTGAAGTTACAACAATTACCTTCGCATTGTGGCGGAAGAAATTCAACTGATAGCGCAACACACGGAATGCTTCAGCAATGGGCGAATCTGACTTCGCGCTTGCAATCGTTTCACTATCCTGGTAATTCTGCCATTGGGGAAGTTCACCCACGATAGGTACATTCGAAGCCTTTTCTACATCGTGACGACGCTTAACCTTTGTATTGAACTGTTCGAGGATGAACAAGATACCTGCGGGAATGAGCAAACCAATAATAAAGCTTGCAAAGAGAATCATAGAACTGCGAGGACTTACAAGACCGCCAGTTCCCATAGGTTCTTCAACGAGGCGCACATTAGCTTCTTCAATAGCCAACTGAAGTGCTACTTCTTCACGCTTGTTCAAGAGGTATGTGTAAAGCGCTTCCTTCAAGGCCTTCTGACGTTCAATATCAATAGCCTTACGTTGCTTTTCAGGAAGACGACTAATCATGTTGTTCACCTTCTGCTGCTGACGGCGCGCATCTGCAAGCTGGAGTTCAATTGCCTTAATATTGCTTTCCAAAGCAGCCTTAATCGAAGAATGAAGCGCAAGAATATACTTGTCCAACTCACGCATGCGAGGAGAATCTGCCGAAGAGTTGTCTGCACGGCGTGCACGTTCAAGCACCAACTTGTTATATTCAGCAATCTGTGAAGCCAAAGCTGAGCTTGCCGAACCCAAACCGCCGAGAACGGGGATAGGCTGATCGTTAGATGAGTGCTTGATTAAGTAATCCGTGAGATACTTTGATACAGAAAGTTCGGTTTCTAAAGCAAGCATCTGCTTGCGAGCTTCGCTTGTTTCTGCCATGTATGCAGAAGCATTCAGCTGAAGGTCAACAAGGTTATTCTTCTCCATGAACGATTCATATGAATCTTCAACAGAGCTCAATTCCTTTGAAATCAAATCAATTCTGCTATCGATAAACTCTGCAGTGCTTTGGGCAATGCGGTTCTTATATTCAACAGCATCACGCTTATATGCCAAATAGATTTCGTTGATGATGTCGTTTGCGCGCGCTACATTATTATCGCTACAAGCCAAGACTATCAAAGAACTTTCCTTGTCGTACTCAGAAGCCGACATTCTTCCACGGAAAGAAAGCGTTGCACTCTTCACAGAACTGCGACTCACTGTGATTTCACACTGATTGAATTCTCCATCCTTGCCTTCAAGACCTGCAAAGATTTCTTCCTGCTTCTTCAAGCAGATTGCACCAACGGGCGTTGCAAGGGGCTTTTCAAATTCTCCCTTAAAAACATGTTCAAATTCAACAGGGCCTCCAACTTTCAAATCTTTCAACTCATACTGATTCGCATCAAGCACCTTGACTTCGAAACTGATGAATTCAGGAACGCTATCGCTAAATTCAGCAATGAAAGGAGTGCTACGATAGAGCGAACGAGAGTGAAGCGATTCAGCAATAGAATACTCTACGTTCAAATCCAAGCTATCCACAACACGCTCCATCAAGCGACGAGAAGTCAACACGAAAATTTCATTCTTCAAGTTGTCACCAACGGTAATACCATTAAGCTCCAACAAAGAGCCCATATTACCGCGATTGCCTCTGCCATATCCGCCCATTCCCGAAGGGTCCATGTTTTCAATGAGCATCACAGCCTGACTTTGGTAAACACGAGGCTGACGTTGCAGATAGATGTAACCACCAATCACGCAAACAATAACAGAGATGACGAACCACCACCATTTTAATTTGAGGTGACCGTAACAAATCTTCACAAGATCTGTCAACTGCAATTCGTTTTCCGATTCAGCAATGTTTTGCTTGTTGTTTTCCATATTATTAATCTATTGTTTTTCTCTGTATTAAACGTACGGGCACATTTCACCCATAATATGGGGCAAAATTACGAAAAAAAATATACTTAGTGCATCTATCCATCGCGAAAAACGCTTTATCACCATGTAAAAAGATAGAATTTGAAAGGTAAAAGCTACAGAACCCCATTTCCACGAAGCAATGACGTGAGAAATAGACTCAAAAGTTCATCTTCTAAAGGGAAGAAAAAGATGTTTACAAACACCTAAAAATGAACTCTCTAAATAGCATTAAAATTAACTCACTTATAGTTGAAACTAAAAGAGACTTAGTTTTTCTTAACTCACTTATACGACACACGAAGTCGGTTATAGTTTTGAGGATTCCAAATACCCTCTAATTTCTAAAAAAATCTTAACTTTGCAGAGTCTTTTTAACTGCTTATGACTTCAATACTTATAATCTACACTGGTGGTACCATCGGAATGATTGAGAATCCCGAAACGGGGGCTCTTGAAAATTTCGATATGGATCAGTTCCGCCACTACGTGCCCGAGCTCAAGCGTTTTCACTTCAACATCGACGCCATCACCTTTGAATCACCCATTGACTCTTCAGACATGGAGCCTCACTACTGGGTGAAAATCGCCAAAATGATCGACGACAACTACGATAACTATGATGGTTTCGTCGTGCTTCATGGCACTGACACCATGTCGTATACCGCATCAGCGCTCAGTTTTATGTTGGAGAATCTCGGGAAGCCCGTTATCGTAACCGGATCGCAATTGCCCATCGGTAAGTTACGCACTGACGGCAAGGAAAATCTCTTGACCTCCATTGAAATAGCCGCCGCGCGCAATGCTCAAGGCGAACCCATGGTGCCCGAAGTATGCATCTTCTTCCAAAGTGCCTTGATGCGTGGCAACCGAACCACAAAGATTAACGCCGAAGGGTTTAACGCCTTCCGTAGCTACAATCTGCCACCACTTGCAAAGGCGGGCATTCACATCAAATACGAAACGCATCTCATACGTCGCCCCGACCCCTCAAAACCTTTCAAAGTAAATTATCTGCTTGATAATCACGTTGTATTCTTAACGCTTTTCCCTGGAATTCGCGAAGAAGTGGTTGACTTGATTCCTCAAGTGAAAGGATTGAAAGCCGTTATTCTCAAAACGTATGGCGCAGGAAATGCCCCTCAGCGTCCATGGCTCGTAAGCCGACTAAAGAAGATGACGGAAAAGGGTATCATCGTGGTCAACATTACGCAATGCTCTAAAGGACGAGTGGAAATGGGGCTTTATGAAACCTCTCTTCAGCTGATTGAATCGGGAGTTTTGAACGGCTATGATTCAACCCCCGAAAGCATGATTGCCAAACTCATGTTCCTATTAGGCAACAACTACTCTCGCGAAGAGATTGTTGAAATGATGAATCAAAGTTTGCGAGGAGAAATTACTACAGATTAGTGCGAAGCCCTTAACTCCGTCATTTTAAATCTGATAGCCCTCTCCCACCATCTAAATAAACTATGAAAAAGTCTATTTTTCGCCTCCTCTCACGCCTTCCATTTGGAGTGCTTTATGGCATATCCGACCTCATATTTTTGGTGCTTTACTACGTTGTAAAGTATCGCCGACGCGTGGTACGCATGAACCTTACGAACTCCTTCCCAGAGAAGTCAGAAAAGGAGTTGCGACAGATTGAGCGCGATTTTTATCATTTCCTTTGTGACTATGGAGTAGAATCACTTAAGTTGCTCACAATTAAGCCTGAGGAAATGAAGCGACGCATGCAGTTTGAGAATTGCGAAGCCCTTGAACGAGCCCTTGACTCTCACGACTTTGCCTTTGTCTACCTCGGACATTTTGGCAATTGGGAGTGGGTTTCTGCCCTTCCTCTATGGATGAATCCTCGCACGACACTTGGTGAGCTCTATCGCCCCTTGAAGAGCAAGACGATGGACGAACTCTTCATCGAAATGCGCGAACACCACGGCGCAAAATGCATATCGAAGTACGACGCTCTGCGTGAAATCATGCGCCTTAAGGCAGAAGGAAAGAAAAGTGTGATTGGCTTCGTGGCCGACCAAACTCCACGCCCCGAGAATACGCATCTGTGGATGGACTTCCTCAATCAAGACACACCAATTTTCACTGGCACCGAACGCATTGCAAAGAAAGTCAACGCCGCCGTTTTCTTCCTCGACATCAAGCGCATTTCGCGAGGTCACTATTGCGGAACATTCAAGCCTATTACTGATGAGCCAAAATCTTACCCTGATTTCCAAATTTCAGAAATATGCACTCGTGAACTTGAAAGCATGATTCGCCGACAGCCTGCCTATTGGTTGTGGTCGCACAAGCGTTGGAAGCACAAGCGTCAAGCATAGCAAATATGTAGAGATAAACCTCCTACCACGAAATAAAGGAATAGCCCACCGAGTTTGTTCAGTGGGCTATTCCTTTATCTTTTATTGTCTTCATCAATTGCATTTTAGATTCGTGCCGTAGCCTTTTCCAACCATTTTTGATCGGCCGCATCGGTCAAAAGTGGCATAAGCTTCGTACGCACTTGGGCATGATATTCATTCAACCAAGCCTTTTCCTCTGCCGTAAGCAAGGCGAAATCAATGGGTCGCACATCAATGGGGCAGAGTGTCAATGTCTCAAACGCAAGGAACTTTCCGAAGGGCGTATTCTCCTTTTCAATGGTAAGAAGCAAGTTTTCGATGCGAATACCAAACTTACCTTCGACATAAATTCCTGGTTCGTTCGTAATGGTCATACCTGCCTTAAAAGGAACTAAGCTACAGGGGCGTACATTCTTACGTATCTGATGAGGGCCTTCGTGAACGCACAAACGGGAACCGACTCCGTGTCCCGTTCCATGGCCAAAGTCGTAACCATATTGCCACATGGCGTAACGGGCAGCCAAATCCAACTGAATACCAGTAGTTCCCTCTGGGAAGCAACACTTTGAGAGGGCGATATGCCCCTTTAAGACAAGGGTGTACGCCTTACGCTCTTCGGCAGAAACATCTCCGAGCGCAATGGTTCTCGTTATGTCGGTTGTACCACTACGATAGTGCGCACCACTATCGCAAAGCAACAATCCCTTTGGAAGCAAGGTGCTATTATCTTCGGGTGAGGCTTCACGATGTACGATAGCGCCATTAGCGGCATAGCCTAAGATTGGCGCAAATGAAAATCCGCGAAATTCGGGATGCTCCTGGCGCAAAGCGTTCAACTTTGCCTCAGCATCAAGTTCGGTAACGTTACCACTGGGCACGTTTTCGTCCAACCAACGTAAGAATTTCACCATCGCCACACCATCATTTTCCATCGCACGACGGAATCCCTCCTGCTCAGCAGGATTTTTGGTCATACGAATTGTCTCTACGGGACATTCAATAATGTCATAATCCACTCCGAGTCGCTCCGCGTAATGCACAATGTCATAACTAATTGTTTGGGGCAACATGTAGTATTGTCCGCGGTCGTTATGATCGGCAATAAAAGTCTTAAGCCCGTTATAATCACGAACTTTCACTCCAGTCTCCTTGAGATATTCATTAACCTCTGGTGTCAACTTGCGCTTGTCAACGAAGAGGATTGCACTCTTTGAGTAAACGAGGAGGTAGGAAAGGAAAACGGGGTTATATTCTACGTCTGCACCACGCAAGTTCAACGTCCAGGCGATTTCCGAAAGGTCATTCATAAGCAAATAATTGCCCTCCTCTTGCCCAATTGCTTGACGGATGCGCTCCAATTTGCTTGCCACACTCTCTCCTGCCAAATACTCATAATGGATTCGCATAGGTTGGCATTCCGTTGCGGGGCGTTCGCGCCAAAGATAGTCAAAGGGGTCTTCCACAGCCTGAAGGTTCAACTTGCTGGTTGTTGTCCACTCCTCAAATTGGACAATGCTTACCATCTCACCCACAAAGGCAACGGTATCTCCCTTTTCCAATTCACTTTCAAGCCATTCGATAATTGTGGGCGTGCCTTCCATGCCATCCTTCATCAGTACGTAAGGCGTATCTTCCAACTGCTGAGTTGCTTGAATGAAATAGCGCGAATCCGTCCAAAGTGCCGCACTATTCTTAGTGATGACCGCCGTGCCAGCCGAACCCGTAAAGCCTGTAGCCCACTCACGCGCCTTCCAATGGTCGGGAGTGTACTCGCTGTTATGCGGATCGGTTGAAGGGATAATGATTGCTGAAACATTCTCAATGTTAAGCCAATGGCGGATGGACGCCACGTTTGAAGCAACTGACATACGTATAGGGTGTTGAATGATACAATACTAAGTAGCGGTCAAGGCATTCCATTTTCTGAAAAGTATTTTAAACTCAGTTCTTTGCGTAAGCCTTTTCTCTATGCTACCATTTGCAAACATACAAATTAAAAAGCAAACGTAGTCTATCAAAAGGTTTATTTTCTAAAAAAATCGTTAAAATAAGAGGGGAGTCTCACTTATTTATATAAATATGTGTACCTTTGTCGCGATTTTTTCGATACATTATTTATTAACAATTTGAATATGAAAAACATTATTAAGCTTTTCAGCCTTTTGTTTGCCCTTGTATTCTCAACGAATATGGTTGCACAGCAGGTTCCTGAACTTCCCATGGACCCCGCCGTACGCTATGGTAAGTTGGAAAACGGGTTAACCTACTACATCCGCCACAATGCGGAACAAAAGGGACTTGCCGACTTCTACATCGCTCAAAAGGTGGGTGCCGTTCAGGAAGAAGACAGCCAGCGCGGTCTTGCCCACTTCCTTGAACACATGTGTTTTAACGGTTCAGAACACTTCCCTGGCAGTGACGACCTCGTAAAGTATTGCGAAGGCATTGGTGTGAAGTTTGGTTACAACCTTAATGCTTACACTGCTTGTGACGAAACGGTGTATAACATCAGCGACGTTCCCGTTACAGCAGAAAACGTTGAGGGTATGTTCAACATCCTCTACGACTGGGCTGCAGGCCTCACACTTCCTGAAGAGGAAATTGACAAGGAGCGTGGCGTCATCAAGGAAGAATGGCGCATGCGCAACTCTGGCGCAATGCGTATCTACGAACGCGCCTTCCCCGTTCTTATGCCTGGAAGCCGCTATGCTTATCGCTTGCCCATCGGTACTATGGAAGTGGTTGAAAACTTCCCTTACCAGGAAATTCGCGACTATTACCACAAGTGGTACCGCCCCGACCTTCAGGGTATCATCATCGTAGGTGACATTAACGTAGACGAACTTGAAGCAAAGGTGAAGAGCGTATTCGGCAAAATCAAGATGCCCGAAAATGCGGCGCCTTACGAATTCTATCCCGTGCCTGATAACGAAGAGGCTATCTACCTCATTGAAAAGGACAAGGAACTCCGTCAGCCTAGCATCTCTATCTACTTCAAGCACGAACCCGTGCCCCTTGAAATGCGCAACACGCAAGTGGGTGTCGTTATGGACTTGGCTACAACAATGATTAGCTCCATGCTTAACGCACGCCTTGAAGAACTTTCTCAGAAACCCGAATGTAATTTCATCGGTGCCAGCGTTTATTACAGCAACATGATTGTTGCAAAAACCATTGATGCCTTCACCGTGAGCATCGTTCCCAAGCCTGGCAAGGATGCCGAAGCCGTTCAGGAAGTTATGCAGGAAGTACAGCGCGCCGTGCGCCATGGCTTCACTGGCTCAGAACAGTTCCGCGCTAAGGAAAACCTTCTCAGCTCTGTAGAACGCCTCTATCAAAACCGCGACAAGCAGAAGAACGAAACTTATGTAAACTGGTACGTACGTCACTTCCTTGACAACTCGCCCGCTATGGACATTGCTACGACGTTTGAAGTTTACAAGCAGTTGCTCCAAAACCTTCCCGCTGAACTTTATTCACAGCTCATTGCGCAGTTGGCAACAAGCACGGAGAAGAACTTCGTATTCTTTGCCATGTACCCTGAAAAAGACGACGTCGTAATCCCCACTGTTGACAACATGAAGGGCGCCGTTAAGGCTGCTGTTGAAGCGAACCTCGAAGCTTATGTTGACAACGTGAAGAACGATCCTCTCGTTCCCGAACTCCCCAATAAGGGCGCAATCGTAAAGGAAGAGAAGGCTGACTTCGGCTACACCAAGTGGACGCTCTCTAATGGTGCTAATGTCTACTTCCGTCAGACGGACTTCAACGACGCTCAGGTGCTCCTCCGCGCTGAAAGTTTCGGAGGTTTATCATTGGTAAAGGAAAAGGACGTGATGAACGCACGCATCCTTCGCGAAGTAATGAACAGCACAGGTCTTGGCAACTTTACGTCAGTAGAACTCCAGAAGAAGCTCGCAGGTAAGCAGGTAAGCACATCCGTGTCGCTCGGCGAAACCATGGAACATATTTCAGGTAACGCTACACCCAAGGACCTCCGCACGCTCTTCGAACTCCTCTACCTCCGTTTCCAAAAGCCCGCTAACGACCGCGATGCTTACGAAAACTTCATGAACTATCAGCGCACAACGCTCGCCAATGCCTCTAAGTTACCTCAGAAGGCCTGGAGCGACTCTATTTCAAGCACGCTCTATCCTGGCGTAACGCGTCAGCGTCCGTTCACAATGAACGACCTCGACAACATGAGCTACGAACGCATCAAGCGCATCTATAGCGAACGCTTCGCTTCGGCTGGTGACTTCAACTTCTATGTAACCGGAGCTTTCAATGTTGACTCACTCAAGTTGATGGTTGAGACTTACGTTGCTTCACTTCCTGGTTGTGCTAAGCGTGAAAAGTTCGTTGACCTCGGCATCGAAGCTCGCAAGGGCGTAGTTGAAAATCGCTTCTTCCGCGAAATGGAAACTCCTCAAGCTTTCCTCGCACAGATTTGGCACGGCGACAAGAAGTACACTCTCAAGGACGCACTCACTGTAAGCGCCTTTGGTGACGTGCTCTCACAGCGCTACCTCAAGAGCATCCGTGAAGATGGTGGACTCTCTTACTCAGTTCAGGCACAAGCCTCTATGAACTACGGAAGAAAGGACGAATACTCACTTCAGATTGTATGCCCCTTCACTCCCGAAAAGTGCGACTCAGTTCTCCTTCTTATGCAAATCGGCATCAACGACATCCTCACAAAGGGCGTAACCGACGAAGAGTTGGACAAGATTAAGAAGTTCGAGCTCAAGCAGTATGCAGACAGCCAACGCGAAAACTCTTACTGGCAGAACCTCATCATTGAAAAGGTTGAATGGGGCAAGGACGGCCATAAGGACTACGAAAAGATTATCAACGGCCTCAACTCTAAGGATATCCAAAAGTTCGTGAAGTCAACACTTCTCAAAAAGCCCAATACGTCAACTATCATCATGCTCCCCGCCTCGTTGCAGAAGTAACACTTCGGAAGCATGAATGAATCATAAATAGTAAAAGCGCAGTTCCACTACAACGGAGCTGCGCTTTGTTGTACTTGCAAGGAGAGCGCCCTCTCACCGCTCTGCGCTTGCCTCTCTCAATAACACCATTGGAACAAAGCCCTATTATTTCTAAAAAAGGGAGGTCCCTTTTTGGAGACCTCCCTTCATCAACTTGTTATGACGTTACTTCTTGATTTCTTGCTTCCAATCGCCGTCAACCTTAACCATGTTGAACTTGTTGCTATCCTTACTGCCGTCGCCGTAAGTGATTTCATATTCAACCTTTGCGCTATTGCCGTCTTCAGAAATTTCTTCACTTACTAAAGTGTAAGAATCAATTCCACCCTTCTTTTCAAATGTCTTTTCTGCCTTGCTTTGGAGCATTCCAATATAGAATTGCTTCTGCTGGTCAATTTCTTCTGTAGTTTCACCCTTAAGAGCGATTGTTTCAACAAAGCCTTCGTAGTCCTTATTCTTAAGGAGTTCGATGCACTTAGCTGCTTCGTCAGCGGGAGTTGAACCACCACATGAAGCGAATGTGAAACTTGCTACCAAGCATACGATAGCGAACAATAACTTTTTCATACCTAATAAAATTTATAGTTAATAATAAGGTTTGTTAAAAACTAAATATTGTCTTCAATAGTTCATTTCGATGAACATCGGAAGGCATAATGAGGTCTGCATGAAGTCCGGGAATACTTATCCTTGTGGTACGCCCCTCTGCAAGGTCAATTCCGACGTGAGTGTAAAGCAATTGCAGGAGTTCCGTGCAGTAGAGCTTTGTCGTATCTTGACAATCGTAGTCATGATCAAACTCCGTCTGTTCCGCCACCTTTTGAAGTGCTCTGTGGCTTAACTCACTCTTCTGAATTGAGTCAAGGGGAAGGCGCATGACCTTTCCATAAATGGCATTCTCAGGCGCAAAGAACTCACTGAGGCTCTCTGCCCTCACCAAGTCCTCTCCCGCTTGTGTGGGGTGCGTTCCAGGAAGCGCATGCACAACGATGAGCCCACTATCTCCTTGAACAATCATGCCAACGTGAGAGTATTCCCCCTCAGGGTCGTTAAAAAGAACCACACGACTGGCCATGCTTTCGCCACGGCGGAATACAACATCTCCCGCTCGAAAGTCAGCCATGGGCAAAGCCACGCTTTTAGGTGTTACCTCACTTGTACATTGCGTTAAGATACTCATTAAGGCGATAGCAATAGGAAAAGGCAGAATTAATCGCAACATGAGTAGAAATCTGGGGCAAGGATTTGTAAATATTATTATTTGCAAATGTAAGAAATAAAACTAGAGTGTAAAGCTTATTTTGTACAAATATGTAAAATTGTTTTACAAAACTTGATTTTACTTTCTTTTTAGAATCTCTTAAACGCCAAACGGTAACGATAGGTCTTCCAACTGAATTCACGGTCGTAGTAATCACTTCTTTCTCGTGATGAGTACAAGAAAGCTCTACCGAGGCTCATGCCAATGTTCCATTTTTCGTAACGAGCGAACTGAACTTCCTTCTTCTCTACCCAAACAGGCATTGTCTTTTTAGCAGCGACAACGTATTGATACTCTTGCACTTTATAGAATCGGAAAGTGTAGGTCCACAATTGGGCTAATTTGCACATTTGCCCCATGTATTCAGCACATGTAGATGAAACCAAATTCAGCGGATAGAAATACGTATGCCCCTCGTTAATAGACTTTTGGTTAAGTCCCATCGTTACATCTCTTGTTTGCGCTATATTGTTGACATAAGCGTTGACTTCGTCAATACCACCAAGAAACCAACCCTCTCCTAAGAATTGTGCCCATGCAAAATCGGGAAAGAATGTAGCCATATCAATGGAATGTTTCTGACAATAGTCATTGACGAAGCGCTGGTTGACATCTCCCTTGGGAGAAATAAGAGAGTCAAGAGCTGGCTTAAGAAAGGTATCCTCTTCCTCATCCGTGAGTTGCGCTTCAAGAACTACGCCGAGCTTGCCTTGCTCAAAGTAGCGAAGGCCGTCGCGCTTCTTCTTGTCACCACTAAACTTTTCCACGAATTTCTTAGGAGTTTGCTTCTTCTTCGTATAGAGTGCCAAAGCAGGCCCTGCAAAAAGCCCATGCTCACCTGTGCTGTCAACGTAAACAACAATAGCACTATGGCCGTCAACCGTTACATGTTGTCCCACCTCATACTTCTGCGCCTTCACTCCGAGAGATATGCAACACAAAGCAAATGCGCTCAATAAGAATTTAATAAGGGTGTTCATAGCTTTTCGTATTAAAATTGTTAATATGTAGCAAATTGAACCAATTTGACCCAACAAATGTAAGGATTAATAAAATAGAACTAAAATCATTAGGTAAAAATATTTAAAAAGGGATAAATAAAGCATATTCTAAAGTCTACAACATTGAAATTGACTGCACTATTCACAACCTCATATAATGTTGAATTTAAAGGAATTAAAATATTCTTAAGAATCCCATCTAATTCTTTAAAAACTAAGTCTCAATTAGTTAAAATTAAGTGAGACTTAATTAAAAATAAGTTTCACTTAGTTTCTCCCAAGTCTCAGTTAGTAAATAGCAATTAAGATTCGCATCTTCCGACGTCTTAAATGCTCCTTTTAGCGCCAAAACTAGGGGTAAACAGAAATCATCCGCAGGACCTACAAAGGGGTAGGTTCTGCGGATGATTCCTAGTGCATATGTATATTATGTCTCTTATTTACTTCTTCAAGCCATTGTTCTTAATGAGCCATTCTGCAATCTGCACGGCATTGAGAGCTGCACCCTTCTTGATTTGGTCGCTCACGAGCCAGAAGGTAAGACCATTGGGGTTAGCAAGATCCTTGCGGATGCGACCAACGTAAACGGGTTCCTTACCAGCGAGGAAGAGGGGCATGGGGTATTCCTTTTCAGCGGGATTGTCCATGAGCACGAGGCCTTCGCCTGTTTCAATAGCCTTACGAGCCTGCTCTACAGAGATGGGCTGTTCCGTTTCAATCCAAATACTTTCAGAGTGTGCACGAAGGGCGGGAACGCGCACGCACATAGCTGACACTTCGATGTCAGAGTGCATGATCTTCTTCGTCTCGTTGTACATCTTCATTTCTTCCTTGGTGTAACCATTGTCTGTGAAGACGTCAATCTGAGGAATAACGTTGTAAGCCAACTGGTAAGCGAACTTTTCAACCTTCACGGGTTCGCCAGCCAACACTTGGCGATACTGTTCGTGGAGCTCGTCCATGGCTGCCTGACCAGCACCTGATGCAGCCTGATAGCTGGAAACGTGAACACGCTTGATATGGCTGATATTCTCAAAAGCCTGGAGAGCTACGACCATCATGATGGTTGTGCAGTTGGGGTTGGCAATAATGCCACGGGGACGGTTGAGGGCATCAGTAGCATTGCATTCAGGCACAACGAGGGGCACGTCGGCATCCATGCGGAAAGCTGATGAGTTATCAATCATCACAGCACCATAACGCGTAATGTCTTCAGCATACTCCTTTGAAACTCCTGCACCAGCTGAAGTGAAGGCGATATCGACATCCTTAAAGTCGTCGCCGTGCTTAAGGAGTTGCACTTCATATTCCTTACCACGGAAGGTATATTTCGTTCCAGCAGAACGTGCTGAACCAAAGAGTACGAGTTCATCAATGGGGAATTCGCGTTCGGTCAATACGCGGAGAAATTCTTGACCAACGGCACCACTGGCACCTACGATAGCTACTTTCATTTATTATTAAAAATATAGGGGCGAAATGCCTAATTTGGCATTGTTCACCTTAAAAATCATGCAAATTTGCTGGCAAATTTATAATTTTCTGATAGATAGGTGGACATAAATAGCAAAGTTTTTGTTTCTTTGCAGATAAAATCAGTCGTAACACGGCAAGTCTGCTTTGCAGAAATGACAACATGGACTTATTGAAAAGGGAAACAACTCCCTTAATCAGTAAGCCCTCCTTTCTTAGTTTACTCACTTTCGCATGCCTCAAAGTCTTCCCATAACCGACCCTACATGGATCTTCTTCGTAGTGTTGAGCATCATCCTCATAGCGCCGATGTTGCTCGAGAAGCTCCGTGTGCCTTCTATCGTAGGGATGATTTTGGCAGGGATTCTGATTGGACCTTACGGCTTTCACGTTCTTGATCGTGATAGTAGCTTTGAGCTATTCGGAAAGGTAGGGATGTACTACATCATGTTCTTAGCCTCTTTAGAAATGAACGTCCAGGACGTGCAAAAATCTAAAGCTAAGGCCATTACTTTGGGATTACTGAGTTTCATCCTGCCCATCAGTTTAGGGTTTGCGGCCAACTATTCATTGCTTCACTTTACCATTCCCGCCTGCATTTTAATGGGGGCGATGTATGCCTCTCACACGTTGATATCCTATCCCATCGTGATGCGCTACGGGCTTTCGCGCCACAATAGTGTTGGAGTGGCCGTAGGCGGAACTATCATTGCCGACGTGCTTACCCTGCTTGTCCTTGCCGTTGTTGGAGGTATGTTTAAGGAGGAAGCCACGGGATGGTTCTGGGTGCGACTTGTAGTGGAAGTAGTTGTCATCGGGTTGATTATGATTTACACCTTCCCGAAAATCTGTAAGTGGTTCTTCCGCAGATATGATGAAAGCGTGGTGCAATACGTCTTCGTATTGGCCCTCGTATTCCTCGGTGCCGGACTCATGGAAATTGTGGGAATCGAAGGTATTCTTGGAGCCTTCCTCGTAGGGATTGTACTCAACCGCCAAATCCCACCCGCCTCACCACTGATGTCGCACATTGAATTTGTGGGGAATGCCATCTTCATCCCCTACTTCTTGATTGGGGTGGGTATGCTTATCAACCTTGAAGCGCTTACACGACTTGACACGATAAAAATTTCGGCGGTAATGGTTACGTGTGCGCTCACAACAAAATGGCTTGCGGCTTACGCCACTCAGAAGCTCTTTGGTATGAGGCGAGGCGACCGTAATCTGATTTACGGTTTGACCAACTCACGTGCAGCAGCAACACTGGCCATTGTGCTCGTAGGTTACGGAATCATTCTTCCCGATGGATCACGTTTGCTTGATGAAAACGTGCTCAACGGCGCAATGATTCTCATTGTAGTGACTTGCGTCGTTTCATCCGTAGTGACTGACCGCACATGCCGTAGCCTTCTCCTTTCAGGTAAGGAAGCTGCTGAGACTAATGAAACCGTTCGCGACAAGATTCTCATCGCCGTCTCCAACCCCGACACCGTTGCTCCCCTCGTGAATGCAGCACTCATGTTGCGCCTCAGACGTACACAAACTCCCCTCGCCGCACTCCACATTGTGCTTGACAACGACGAACAAAAACGACAGGAAGGGCTCAAGCACTTGGACTTTGCAACACGAATTGCCGCTGCTGCTCACGTCAAGTTGCAGACACGCTCGCGTTGGTCGGTCAATATCGTCACGGGGATTTATTATACTATGATGGAGAATGAATGTACCGACCTCTTAATTGGCTTGCATGAAAAAACGCGACTCACGGAAAATTACCTCGGTAAGATGACCCATGACTTGCTTTACTCCATCCACAAACAAGTCATCATTTACCGCGCTAACATACCGATTAACACCGTCAACAGTATTCAGCTCGTTGTTCCCAGAAAGGCAGAATTCGAACCAGGATTCAAACTTTGGGCAGAACGTGTAGCACAACTCGCCACTCAAGTTTCGTGTCGCATTGAAGCTTACAGTGGAAAAGGGACCCTGGCGAAGTTACAGGAAGTGTGGGATACGTGTAAATATAAAATGCCTACGAAGCACCATGAATATCGCGAATGGCACGACTTCATTTCCGTTGCTAATAATACGGGAGCTGATGACATGGTTATCTTCGTTGTTGGTCGTAAAGGCACCCTCTCACGCCATAATTACATGGATCATCTTGAGGACCAAATCGAGCGCTATTTCTCTCAGCGTAGCTTGATGCTCATTTATCCGGAACAATTGATTTAATATTACACTCAAAAGAAAGTTGCAGACGAACCAACGTTCATCTGCAACTTTCTTTTTTGTTACAACGGGTCTACATCATAATATATAGTGAGCCCCTTAAATTCAGGATGATTTGCCATCACATCGCGTGCAGCTCGTAAAGTAGCTCGTACGCTTGCTGGTTGCAAATTAGAAGCAACCTTCAATACAAATTTGCGAATGTATTGCAATTGTACTCTTGCCACAAGCGGGCGTTCGGGTCCGAGTAAATCGGAAGGGAAATGCGAACGAAGAAGGTTGGAAAGATAAGCTGAAGCAGCCTCAACCGTGCGATCATCACGATGTTTCAAATAAATATTTATCACTCGGTAAAACGGCGGATACCTAAAGAGCTGGCGCTCCTGCATCTGCTCGGCATACATTCCGAAGTAATCGTTCGTAACTACCTGTTGCGTCAACGGATGTTCCACTTGGCGCGTCTGCATCACCACTTTACCCTGCTTACCTCGCCGTCCTGCACGTCCCGCCACCTGAGAAAGCATTTGAAATGCGCGTTCATGAGCACGAAAATCAGGCATATTCGTAAGCTGATCGGCATTGATAATACCGACAACGCTCACGCGGTCAAAGTCAAGCCCCTTTGTGAGCATCTGCGTACCGATAAGGATGTCGGTTTCGCCTGCTTGGAACTTGCGAATGATTTGTTCGTATGCCGCTCTTGAACGCGTAGTGTCGAGATCCATACGTGCGGTGCGGGCATTGGGAAATACAGCCTCTATAGCCGCTTGAATCTTCTCTGTTCCGTAACCAATGTCACGCAAATCCGCCTCATGGCAGTTCGGACATGAGCGTGGCACTTCATAACTCTTTCCACAATAGTGACACACCAGACGCTGCTCGCGCTGATGATACGTAAGCGAAACGTCACACTGGGTGCATTTTGGTGACCAACCGCAATGGTAACAATCCAACACAGGGCTGAAACCACGACGATTCAAGAAGAGAATGGCCTGTTCCTTACGCTCTAACGCCGCACTAATTTCATCTTTCAAGCGAGGCGAAAAGGGTGTCTTCATCATCTTCTTGCGCTTCAACTCCTTGACATCCTCCACAATAATTTCGGGAAGCTGCACCCCACCAAAGCGTTCGCGCATCTCCACCAAGCCATAACGACCCTGACGCGCCTTGTAGTAACTTTCAAGTGAAGGTGTAGCAGTACCAAGAAGCACTTTCGCACCCAACTGCTTTGCCAAGACAAGCGCCGCATCACGAGCATGATAACGCGGTGAGGGATCCTGCTGTTTGTAAGAGGTTTCGTGCTCCTCATCTACGATAATCAGCCCCAAGTTTTGGAAGGGGAGAAATAAAGAAGAGCGTACACCGAGAATCAATGGAAATGCCTTGTTCGTCAATTGGCGCCTCCAAAGTTCAACACGCTCTGCATCGGGAAACTTCGAGTGATACACGCCCATCTTATCACCAAAGACGCGTCCCAATCGGGTGGTAATCTGCGTGGTCAAGGCTATTTCGGGAAGCATATAGAGCACCTGCTTTCCCTGTGTCAAAGTATCCTCGATAAGTTTCATATACACTTCCGTCTTTCCCGACGAAGTTACACCGTGGAGCAAGGTAATATCGTGTCGTTCAAACGAAGCTTGAATTTGCTCTAACGCGCGTTGTTGATGGTCGTTTAGCGGACGCATCCCAAGTGTTTCTGTGGCTACACACGTTTTAAGTCTGCCCACCTCAATCGTATAACTTTCAAGATAACCTTTTTCAATCAAGGTGCGCAGTGCGCCTTCACCACCTACGACTCTTTGAAGCAGTTGCGAACGACTCACCTCAGTCAAGAGGTTCGGATTACGTAAGCGCAAAGCTGCGCTCGAGCGTGCCAAATCGGTGTAAGCAAGAAGCAACGCATAGGGTTTACCTCCCTTACGAAGGCTATTGAAAAGCTCATCAATTCTATCTTCACGCACTACGGCTTCAGGCAAACGCACATACGTCTCTGTGCGCGCTCGAAAAGTCTCGCGCATCGCTTCATGAACTTCCACCCAGCCGTTATCTATCATCTGGCGCACAATATTTATAATAGAAGTGCGCTTCAGTTTACTGGTTATATCGTCAAGCGTAATGGTTTTCTCCTCATCAAGCAAATGATAAACCGATAATTGAAGTGGAGTCAGCTCGCTCGTATCCACAGGTTGCAGACTGCGCTTCAATCTCATTTCGCTCTCCAACTTCAACCCCGAAGGCAAGGCTGCTTTCAACACTTCTCCTTTCGTACAAATGTAGTAGTGCGACAACCAGTCCCAAAAACGTAATTGATCGGAAAATAGCAATGGCGCATCGTCTACACTTTCTTCCACATACTTGAGTTCCACCCCCTCAGCAGGCGCCTCATCATGCAATCGTTCTACGAAACCAGTATATCGTTTACGCTTCCCAAGTTGCACAATGACACGCTGACCTACAGAGAGTTGCAAGTCAGATGGAATGCCATAAGTCAGAGATCCTTCTAAGGCTAACGGCAGGAGTATGTCGGCAAATTGAGGCATGAAGTTCATTATGGTTTTGACTACAAAATTAGCAATAAATTTTGGTTGGAGCGGTGGATTTAGAAAGATTCAAGAAACGATTTTTTATCCTTGCATAACAATCTTTGAGAAACAAAACAAAATAAAAAGCAGAGAGGTGTCATCTAAGCAACACTCACAAATCTCCACCACTTACAGATGAATGTTCACCTCGATTTTACCTATAAAAAGGAAGAAGATGAAGATGCTTTAGAGGTTGCTTTTTCTTATGTGAAAGCATCATTAAGCAGTCAGTTTACGCCTCAACAAAAAAGACTTTCGACTACGATTATAAGTGATAGATTTAAGCGCTGATACGCCTCATTTACTATAGTGAAAAATAGAAATAAACAAGGTGAAAAAATATTTTACAAATTATACGCAAACGCACGGGGATATGCAAATTTATTTTACTAACTTTGCAAAATCCCGTATAGTAGCCCCATCAGGCTGATTTTTATGGGAATTTCATCTCCTTAGAACAGTACTATGAGCGAATTAAAAATAATCGTAAGCGGTGGCGGAACTGGTGGCCACATTTTCCCAGCAATTTCCATTGCTAATGCAGTGCGTGAGTTGCGCCCTGATGCTAAAATTCTTTTTGTCGGAGCTGAGGGACGCATGGAAATGCAACGCGTTCCTGCGGCGGGTTACAAAATTGTTGGACTCCCTGTTCAGGGCTTCGACCGTAAGAACCTTTTCAAGAATATCAGTGTGCTTTGGAAGCTCTTCAAGAGCCGCCGCATGGCTGAGCGTATCATTAGTGACTTCAAGCCTAACGTTGTAGTCGGAGTGGGCGGTTATGCCAGCGGACCAACGCTTAACATGGCTGCAAAGGCTGGTGTTCCCACGCTTATCCAAGAGCAAAATTCGTATGCAGGAGTAACGAATAAACTCTTGGCACGCTCGGCAAAGAAAATCTGCGTGGCTTACGAAGGAATGGAACGTTTCTTCCCTGCAGAAAATATCGTGTTCACCGGAAACCCTGTGCGTCAAAACTTAAAGGACACAACGATTGTCTATAAGGACGCTATCGAGAAATTTGGGTTAGACGAAAAGAAGCGTACAGTGCTCATTGTAGGCGGTTCGCTTGGTGCACGCACGATTAACGAAAGTGTGCTTGCATGTTTGGAACTTATTCGCCAACAAGATGATGTGCAATTCATTTGGCAAACGGGTGGTTACTATCATGCAGAAATTACCGACACTTTACGCCGCGCTAATTGCCCCGAAAACCTTGTTGTGACCGACTTTATCTCGGACATGGCATCTGCCTATGCGGCGGCCGACCTCATTATCTCACGTGCTGGGGCGGGAAGTATTTCTGAATTCTGTCTTCTTGGAAAGCCTGTCATCCTTGTGCCTTCGCCAAATGTGGCAGAGGACCATCAGACGAAGAATGCCTTGGCCTTGGTGAAGAAGAATGCAGCTGTTTACATCAAAGACGAAGATGCACGTCAGTCACTCATATCTCGCGCCATCGCTCTCGTACAGGAACCACTTCAATTGAAGGAACTCAGCGACAACATTCTCACCCTTGCAAAACCCAATGCGGCTATGGACATTGCCCGTGAGGTTTTGGCATTGGCGGGATGCTAATTAAAAAATCCAATTCTCAATGCAAAATATTTATTTCCTTGGTGCCGGCGGCATCGGTATGAGCGCACTCGTGCGTTACTTTCTTTCACAAGGCTATAACGTAGGCGGTTACGACCGTGTGGCTACTCCACTGACGAATAAGTTGTGTGAGGAAGGCGCAACGATTCATTATGAAGACGGCGAGCAATACATCCCCGAATGCTTCAAGAATAAGGCGGAAACTCTCGTTGTTTATACTCCCGCAATCCCTGCCACACACGAGGAATTTAATTATTTCCGTCGCGAAGGCTTTGAGATGAAGAAGCGTGCGGAAGTCTTGGGCATCATCACCAGACAGATGAAGGGCTTATGTTGTGCCGGTACGCACGGAAAGACTACCACTTCGGCCATGACGGCACACTTGCTTCATAGTAGCCGAGTAAAGTGTAACGCTTTCCTTGGTGGTATCACGAAAAACTACGGTACGAACTACCTCATCGCTCCAGAAAGCCCCTATGTGGTCATTGAGGCTGATGAATTCGACCGCTCGTTCCACCATCTTCGCCCCTTTGCTACGCTCATCACTTCGGCCGATGCCGACCACCTTGATATCTATGGCACAGAGGAGGCTTATCTTGAAAGTTTCAGTCATTACACTTCGCTCGTGCAACCCGGCGGTGCGATTGTCGTACATAAGGGCTTGAAATTCCAGGAACGCTTGCAGGAAGGAGTGCGTCGCTACGACTACTCTCGCCACGAGGGAGATTTCCATGCCGAAAATATTCGCATTGGTAATGGCCGCATCATCTTCGACCTAATTTCACCCATTGAGAATGTCAAGGATATTGAATTGGGAGTGCCTGTGAGCATCAATATTGACAATGGTATCGGAGCCTGTGCCTTAGCGCAATTAGCAGGTTTGAGTGCCGACGAGATCCGCGAGGCTATGCAGACATTTGGAGGCGTTGACCGCCGATTTGATTTCAAAATCAAGACCGACAAATGCGTTCTCCTCAGCGACTATGCTCATCACCCCGAAGAGATTCGCCAAAGCATCCTATCCATCCGTGAAGTATTTGCCGGACGTAAAATATCGGGCATTTTCCAACCCCATTTATTTACTCGCACTCGCGACTTCTACAAGGAATTTGCTGAAGCGCTTTCACTTCTTGACGAAGTGTGGCTCACAGAGATTTATCCCGCTCGCGAACTGCCTATTGAAGGCGTAACCAGTCAACTCATATTTGACAATCTGCGATCTGATATGAAGAAGACGCTCTGTCAGAAACAGGAGTTACCCACTATCGTGGCTCAAGAAGACATGGATGTGCTCGTGGTATTAGGAGCTGGCGACGTGGAAGATTACATGGAGCAGTTCCGAGTAATACTTGAGCAAAAATAAGTGGGAATTAGAAAAAACTAATCGTTAGTTAATTCAAACTAATTGAGACTTAGTTTTTACCGCAAGTTACATCCTCGTAATTATCTTATTTTCAGATATTATTTTTATTCTGAAAATCACTCGTTATTAAGCATTATACAAAAATCATCGTGCCCAAAATTTTCAAAATAATCTTTCGTCTCGTCACCATCACCGTTCTTGTGGGCTACCTCGTGTATGCCTTTCAACACTTAACGGGGAAGGGCGACAAGAATACCTGTATGGCTATAAACATCAGGATTACAGACGAAGCACGTGGATTTGTAAAGCAAAATGAAATAATTTCAACGCTTCAAAAGTCGCAAACCTACCCCGTAGGAAAGGTGATGGATCAAATCAGCAATAAGACGATTGAAGAGGAAATTCGCAAGAATCCATACATCAGTGATGTCATTTGTTATAAGTCGCACGGTGGAAACGTCAACATTCTGATAGAGCAACGCATTCCTATCATGCGCATCATTCCCGATACAGGAGCATCGTTCTACTTAGATGAAACGGGAATTTGCTTACCTACGCTCAACTATAGTGGCGACTACCTTGTTGCAACAGGAGACATTGACACGGCCTACGCCAAAAAAGAATTGCTGAAGTTAGCACAATTCGTTAAAAGCAATGACTTCTGGAACAATCAGTTAGAACAGATTCATGTGAACTCTGATAAGAAAATTGACATCTATCCACGCGTGGGCAAGCAAGTGGTACGCTTTGGTACGATGGAGAAGATTGAAAAGAAATTTGAAAATCTTAAACTCTTCTACGACAAGGTTATGCCCGTCGTAGGATGGAACAAGTACCACGAACTGAACATCGCCTACACCAATCAGGTGATTGGCAAAAAGAAACTCAAAAAGTAGCATTACCACGACACCATGTCGTAGGTAGAAAACTCTAAGAAAGGAAACTCCTTACCGAACAACATAAATACACACATAAGCAATGGCAGATATTAAAGAGTTCGTCGTAGCTATCGACTTAGGATCGTCGAAAGTTACAGCCATAGCCGGTCGTAAACAACCAGACGGCGCAATCGAGGTACTTGCTTACACGCAGGAACCCTCACATTCCTTCATCCGCAAGGGACGCATTAGCAACATTGACAAGATGACGCAGTGCGCCAAGAATATCAAGGATACCCTTGAAAAGAAGCTTAACAAGCGTATCTCTAAGGCCTACGTGGGCATTGGGGGGATGGGCATGCATACCGTAACCAACACGTTGCAACGCTCTTTTAGCGAAAAGCATGTCATCTCACAAGAGATTATGGAAGCGTTACGCAATGAAAACCTCCAGAAGGGCACTCCCGAACGTCACATACTCGGCACCGTACCTCAGGAATACAAGGTCGGAACTCAGTTTACCAACGAACCAGTAGGCATGCTTGCCGACACTATGGAGGCGCGCTATCTCAACATTGTAGCTAACAGTAGCATGTCTGACCAAATTCGCAATTGCTTCCGTGCTGCAGGCATCGAAGTGGCTGAAATGCCTATCACCGTGCTTCGCTTAGCTGACGTTATGCTTACGGAACCTGAAAAACGTTCTGGTTGTGTGTTTGTAGACATGGGTGCAGAAACAACTTCTGTAGCTTTGTTTAAGAACAACATGCTTCGCCATTTGGCAGTAATACCCCTCGGCGGTGCTAATATTACTCGCGACATCACTTCACTTCAAATTGAAGAAGAAGAAGCTGAAGAACTCAAACTTAAGTGGGGAGCAGCCATCACCAATGGCGGTGAAAATCCTCCTATCGTAACAAGTGACGGTCGCGAGTTCCCCTATAGCGAATTTGCAGGGCTCATTGAAGCACGCGTTGAAGAAATCGTGCTCAACATCCAAAACCAAATCACTCTTTCACGTTACGAAAAGAATCAACTGATTGCCGGAGTTATCCTTACTGGTGGGGCTTCAATGCTTAAGAATATGGAAAGCGTTGTTGCAAAACATGTAGGCATCGAAAAGCTTCGTGTGGTGAAGAACACCCGTTTCTCTATTCGTGGCCATAAGAACATGAACGTCAACGAAGTGCGTGAGGGAGATTACGCGGCAGCACTTGCACTTATTGAACAGGCTGATCAGAACTGCTGTGGTGGAGAAATTGGTGGCGAAACGCCTGAACTTTTTGAACCTGAAACAACTGTTACTCCAACGACACCACAAGAGTTGCTCGTAGAAACAGTTACAACTCCCGCAACACCTGAAGAAACACCCGAGCCCGAAGTGGAAGAACCACAAGAAGTAGAGCCTCAGGAACCAGTGGAAGAACCAGAACCCCAACCCAAGAAGCCAAGTTTTTTCGGCGAGTCCTTGAAGAAATTTGGTAAATGGATGGGTAACTTAGTGAACGAAGATTAACCACTACTAACGAACATTACTGACGCAATAAAAAATGGGGCGTTCTATTTGGAATCCAACAAAAAATTGCGTCACCTTATGTACATCAAAAAAACCGAAACAATGAACGAAGATACTCTCATAGACTTGGGAATGCCTACAGCAACTCCCTCTATCATTAAAGTAATCGGTGTAGGTGGCGGTGGTGGTAACGCCGTGAACTATATGTATCGCGAAGGTATCCACGACGTCAACTTTGTAATCTGTAACACCGACTCTAAAGCGCTTCAGGACTCTCCTATCCCCGTTCGTCTGCAATTGGGTAGCGAAGGTCTCGGTGCGGGCAACCGTCCTGAACGTGCTAAAAACGCCGCCGAAGAAAGCATCGACAGCATTAAGAACATGCTTAACGATGGTACTAAAATGGTGTTCATCACAGCTGGAATGGGTGGCGGAACTGGTACGGGAGCAGCTCCTGTAATTGCACGCGAAGCTAAAGCGATGGACATTCTTACCGTTGGTATCGTTACCATCCCCTTCCTTTTCGAAGGCGCACGTAAGATTGACCAAGCCCTTGACGGTGTAGAAGAAATTGCAAAGCATGTAGACGCTCTCCTCGTAATCAACAACGAACGTCTCCGCGAAATTTATCCCGACCTTAACGTACTTTCTGCTTTCGAACGCGCTGATAATACGCTCTCTGTTGCAGCACGAAGCATCGCTGAGATTATCACAATGCATGGGGTGATTAACCTTGACTTCCGTGATGTATGTACCGTGCTCAAAGACGGAGGTGTGGCTATCATGTCTACAGGCTATGGCGAAGGTGAGAATCGTGTGACTACAGCAATTCAAGATGCGCTCCACTCTCCCCTTCTCAATAGCAACGATATCTTTAACTCAAAGAAGGTTTTGCTTTCTATCTCATTCTGTGGTGAAAACGAGGGTGATACTTTGATGATGGAAGAAATGAACGAGGTACACGAATTCATGGGTCAGTTCCGTGAAGACGTTGAAACTAAGTTCGGTCTTTCTATTGACCCCAACCTTGGCAAGAAAGTCAAAATTACGATTCTCGCAACGGGATTCGGCATTACTAATGTGCCTGGTATCAAGGAAAAGATGGATCATGAAGAGCAGGAACGCTTACGCTTGCTCGAGGAAAAAGCTGAAGAAAACACCGAACGTCGCGAACAATTCTACGGAACAAGCGAGCGGGGTGGTGCAACTAAGAAGCGTCCGAAAGTATTCCTCTTTGGTATCGAAGACCTCGACAACGAAGAAATCATCTCAATGGTGGAAATCACTCCAACTTACAAACGCACAAAGGAACAGCTCAACGATATTAAAGCAAAAGTGGGTGGCATAGTTGCTATTGAACCCGAAGTTTCTACTATCGACATGAGTGCACCCATCTCCTTTGCTTAAAATCAACAATCTCCCTACCTGAGGAAGATACTACACTTTTATTTAACTCATGTTTGACGATCAACTCATCCAAATAACGGCACCAGCCACCAACACCTTGATTAAAGTAATCGGGGTGGGAGGTGGTGGCGGTAATGCCGTAGCCAATATGTACAATGATGGGATGTATGACGTGAGTTTCCTTGTTTGTAACACCGATAAAAAGGCTCTTGAAGACTCTCCAATCCCCAATCGCATCCAATTCGGACCTGGGTTGGGAGCAGGTGGTAAACCTGAACTCGGACGTCAATTAGCCGAACAGGAAGAATCCCTTGCTGCAATTTACGATGCCATTGACAAAGAAACAAAAATGGTTTTCGTAACAGCAGGTATGGGAGGAGGTACAGGTACTGGCGCTGCACCCGTCGTAGCACGAGAAGTTAGAGCACGCGGAATACTCACAGTCGGCATTGTTACGCTTCCTTTTCTTTTTGAAATGAAGAAGCAAATCGACAAAGCCCTTGACGGACTTGAAGATTTGGCGAAGCAGGTTGACTCTCTTATTGTGGTAAACAACGAACGCATGCTGAGTGTTTACCATAACATGCCCATTTTAAACGCCTTCCAACTAGCCGACCGAACACTTACTAACGCCGTGCGCAGTGTGGTAGACATCATCAAAATGCACGGAGTTATCAACCTCGACTTCAATGATGTAAGCATGGTACTCCGAGAGGGTGGCATTTGTATTATTTCTACGGGAATAGCACGCGGAGACAATCGTATCACAGCAGCTATCCAAAATGCTCTAAACTCTCCCCTTCTCAACCATAACGACATCTACACAGCTCGTCGCTTGGTTATGTGCATCACATTCCCAGAGACTCATGAAACACTCCAAATGAATGAACTCGCTGAAGTAAATGATTTCATTGCTGAGTTCAAGAGAAAGAACCTGGAGTATAAGTGGGGATTGGCTAAGGATGCTTCGCTCAACGGAGAGGTTAAAGTAACGATTTTAGCATCGGGTTTTGGCTTGGTTCAGGAAGAACAAGAAGTGGATTTGGAAGAACGCATTCAGCGTGAGGAACTTCATCAAAGATACTACGGAAAGAATGCAAAGCCTATCAGACCCAGCATCCCCGTATACCTCTTCAAACCAGAAGATCTCGACAACGAACTGCTCATTGACCAAATTGAGGCTATCCCCACAGCCCAGCGTACGCGCGAACAGTTAATCAAACTCAGGGAATTCACTCAGAATCCTACTCCTTAATTACTTATAGTAACTATCGCACACGTAATTCCATTATGACACTCTTTGAAAAAATTTCTCAAGATATCCCCGCGGCAATGAAAGCCAAGGATAAAGTGCGCCTCTTGGCGCTCCGCAACATCAAGAAGTTATTCATTGAAGCGCAGACTGCACCTGGCGCAAACGATCAGCTTTCTGATGCAGACGCACTCAAAATTCTCGCAAAGCTTGCAAAGCAAGGACGTGATACTGCAGCACTCTACACCGAGCAAAACCGCCCCGACCTCGCTGAAGAGGAAATGGGACAGGTTCTTGTCGTAGAAGAATACCTCCCCAAGCCACTCACTGAAGATGAACTCCGAGCAGCGCTCACAGAAATCATCGCTGAAGTGGGGGCAACAAGTCCAAAGGAAATGGGGAAGGTCATGGGCGTTGCCTCAAAGAAGCTTGCTGGTAAAGCCGACGGAAAGGCCATCTCTGAAATGGTAAAACAAATGCTTAATCAATAAGAAAGTAAAATGATAAAAGGTGAAAGGGCTGATGCAGCATATTCCGCATGGCTCTTTCACCTTTTACTGTTCACCTTTCTCCTTTCCCTATGCAATTCAAACTAAGCTACGACTTTCAAATCACCACAGACCTCTTCCAGTTACGCTTTGAACGTGGAAAAGAACCTCACGCAACCATCAAACGTACTCCTGAAAGCGCTACAATCTATATGCCTCAGGGATTTCAGTTTGAAGGAGCGGCCAGTATGGCGTGGGCAAATAAAGTGATGAGTACAGCCCTGCGCAACAATGCCCAAGTAATCTTAACCCGTCGCCTGCGAACGATTGCCGAAGCTCATCATATCACCTTCAACCGACTAACGATTAAAGACGTTTCTACTCGTTGGGGCAGTTGCTCCTCATTGCGCAACGTCAACCTAAGTCTGTGGTTACTGCTACTTCCTTCTCACCTTATTGATTACGTAATCTGCCACGAGCTCTGTCATCTTAAACAACTCAACCACAGCCCTGCCTTTTGGAAAGAGTTAGATGAACTCTGCGGAGGCACAGGCATTGCGAAAAGATTAGACAAAGAACTCTGTCAATTAGAACGCACCCTCATGGCACAGCGAATTAAATAGCCTTTAGAGCTAGCCTTCACGCTAACAAGCGCGCTTCATGAGCAAACAAAACAGGGAAAGCGTTTGTAAATTCCACTTTTTTTCCTAACTTTGCACGCAAATAGTTACCTATAGACTATTCGGGCTTATAGCTCAGTTGGTTAGAGCAACGGACTCATAATCCGGAGGTCCTTGGTTCAAGCCCAAGTTGGCCCACACGTTGAGTGAATATCGCTAAGGCGGTGTTCACTCAACGCTTTTTTTATTCCCAATGAATATACCCTACACGAGGGGAGGCTAAGTTGCGCCCTTAGAGCACCATGCCATGTTTCACCATTTCATAAAGTTCTTCATTGACAGCCCTGATGTATTCCACACTAAATTCTTTCATCTCGGTAGTGAGCTAAGCATCATTTAATAAAAAAGGACAGCATAGGAAAATCTCCATATGCTGTCCTTTTTTCTAATTCTCTTATCCGAACAACTCTCGCAGAGCATGTTCTACACGAGCTACAGGAACAAGTTCGATTTGATATTGCTTAGGGTCGATACTTTTCATGTTTGCTTCAGGAAGCAGGAAACGACGGAAGCCTAACTTTTCAGCCTCAGCAATTCGTTGAGCAATGCGGTTGACGGGACGTATTTCTCCGCTCAACCCTACTTCCCCAGCCATACAAACATTACGCTCAATCGCCGTATCTACGTTACTAGAAAGCACAGCAGCAATAACTGAGAGATCTATGGCAGGGTCGCTCACGCGGATACCTCCGGCAATGTTTAGAAAGACGTCCTTTTGCATCAATTTAAAACCTACACGCTTTTCCAAAACGGCAAGAAGCATGTTTAAGCGGCGAAGGTCGAAGCCTGTGGCAGAACGTTGGGGCGTTCCGTAAGCAGCGGTTGAAACCAAAGCTTGAGTTTCGATAAGGAAAGGACGAACGCCCTCAATGGCAGCAGAAATGGCGATGCCCGAAAGTTCTTCTCCGCTCTGCGTAAGGAGTAATCCCGATGGATTATCTACGGGGCGGAGTCCTTCGGAGCTCATTTCGTAGATGCCAATCTCAGAGGTGGAGCCAAAACGGTTTTTGATGCTACGCAGAATGCGGTAGAAATAATGGCGGTCGCCCTCAAATTGCAAAACGGAGTCTACGATATGTTCCAACACCTTAGGTCCGGCAATGCTTCCCTCCTTGGTGATGTGGCCAATGAGAATGACGGGCACGTTGCTCTCTTTGGCGTACTTCAAAATGGCGGCTGCACACTCGCGAATCTGTGTGATGCTGCCGGGTGAGGACTCTACGGTCTCGGTAGCGATAGTCTGTATCGAGTCGATGATAACGAGGCCGGGCTGTGTGTCCTTGATGTGGGTGAAGATGGCTTCAAGGTTGGTTTCACAGAGGAGAAGACAGTCGGAAGGTACTTGAGTTATGCGGTCGGCACGAAGCTTTATTTGGCGTTCGCTTTCCTCACCACTTACATAAAGCACACGTCTCTCCTTCATGGCGAGCACAGTTTGAAGCAAGAGGGTTGACTTCCCTATACCTGGCTCTCCGCCCAACAGAATGAGTGACCCTGGCACAAGCCCCCCACCCAAAACGCGATTTAACTCAGCATCGTGGGTATCTATGCGAGGCTCTTCCGCTGCTGATACGTTACACAGCGCTATTGGTTGAGTGCGCTGACCATCCAACCCCGTCAAGGCATGACGCGCCTGAACTTCAGCTTGGCGAGATGACGTATTGTGAATGCGGAGTTCCTTAAAGGTATTCCACTGTCCGCAAGCGGGACATTTACCTTGCCATTTAGGAGATTCCTGTCCGCATTGGTCGCAGACATATACAGTTTTTTCTTTAGCCATAAGGGGAAGGGAGGCTATTGTTTTATGAACTATAAAAAACGGATGACGCTCTCCCTATAAGCGGGCATAAGAGCGTCATGCGGAATGTATTCCTTTACTTTCCCGTCACAATTCGCTTCAACGTATCCAACTTATTCAGCGCCTCCATTGGCGTAAGGTTGTTTATGTCAACTTGAAGAAGTTCGTCGCGTATCTGCATGAGGACGGGGTCGTCAAGTTGGAAGAAGGAGAGTTGAGTATTTCCCGAAGCCATTGTGTCGGACATTTGTTGCACCGCCTCAGCTGCGCTTCCGTTTGCATGATTACGCTCCAGCTGTTTGAGTACCACTTCAGAGCGGTCTACTATCGAGCGTGGCATCCCTGCCATTCTGGCTACGTGAATACCGAAAGAGTGTTCTGAACCTCCTCGCATCAGTTTGCGCAAGAAGATAACCTTGTTG
Organism: Alloprevotella sp.; assembly: GCA_045657925.1. Taxonomy (GTDB): domain Bacteria; phylum Bacteroidota; class Bacteroidia; order Bacteroidales; family Bacteroidaceae; genus Alloprevotella. The sequence continues at coordinate 243,246 of JAZOUA010000024.1, forward strand.
CTCGATTCCTTTACCGACACGTTAAAGTTCTTGACGCGCGGATAAAGTTCTTCCATTTCGTTGAGTTCATGGTAGTGCGTCGCAAAAAGCGTACGCGCAGGGGCGGTGGGATTTTCATGCAGGTATTCTACAATAGACCAAGCAATAGAAATACCGTCATAAGTGCTCGTACCACGTCCAAGTTCGTCAAAGAGAACCAATGAGCGCTCCGTAATATTATTCATAATATTTGCAGCTTCACTCATCTCAACCATAAAGGTACTCTCACCTACAGATATATTATCGCTAGCACCCACGCGGGTAAAGATTTTGTCCACAACACCAATACGGGCACTCTCTGCAGGAACGAAAGAACCCATTTGAGCAAGGAGCGTAATGAGCGCAGTTTGACGAAGGAGTGCTGACTTACCAGCCATGTTTGGACCAGTAATGATAATAACCTGTTGGTCGGTAGTGTCGAGGTGTACATCGTTAGCAATGTATTCCTCGCCTACGGGCATTAGCGTTTCAATCACAGGGTGACGTCCTGAAACGATATCCAACGACAAGCTTTCATCCACGATGGGGCGCACATAGCGATGGAGCGCTGCCACATGAGCTAACGAGTGGAGGCAATCAAGCGTTGAAAGCGCACGGGCATTACGTTGCAGAAGGGCGATGAAACCGAGAGCATACTGCGCAAGTTCATTGTAAAGGCGCGTTTCAAGGGCAAGGATTTTGTCCTCAGCTCCGAGAATTTTCTCCTCATATTCCTTCAATTCCTGCGTAATGTAGCGTTCAGCTTGGGCTAGTGTTTGCTTGCGAATCCAATCTGAAGGTACATTGTCCTTATACGTGTTGCGCACTTCGATATAATAGCCGAACACGTTGTTGAAGCCTATCTTAAGACTGGGAATCCCTGTTTGTTGACTCTCACGTTGTTGGATTTGGAGGAGGTAATCCTTGCCTGAAGTCGACATGGCACGCAACTCATCGAGTTCTTCACTCACCCCAACACCAATCACACCTCCCTTAGCCACTAATGCGGGTGGATCAAGACGGAGATCATGAAGAATACGACTGCGGAGTTCTTCGCAACAATCCAAACGGAGACCTAACTGACGAATATGGTCGTCAGAAGTAGTGGAGCAGGCTTCTTTAAGGCGCGCTATACTATCCAAAGCGATGCGAAGCTGTTGCATCTCACGAGGATTGACGCGACCAACAGCTACTTTTGATACGATACGTTCAAGGTCGCCAATTCTCTCCAGCTCCTGCTGACAAAGGTCACGGAAATCAGGTTGTCGGAAAAAGCACTCAACTCCGTTCTGACGCTCTTCAATTTCTCGAACAGAGCGAAGAGGGAATAACACCCATCTGGTGAGCAAACGAGCTCCCATTGGGGTGAGCGTATGGTCAATAACATGGAGCAACGACCTTCCACCCTCGTTCATGGGACGTATGAGTTCAAGGTTTCGAGTCGTAAATTTGTCTAAACGTACGTAGCGGTCTTCTTCAATTGGCTGAAGGCGCGTAATGTGGCTGACCTGGGTGTGTTGCGTTTGCTCTAAGTAGATGAGAACAGCACCAGCTGCAATTGTAGCCGCTTGTAGATGCTCCACACCGAAACCCTTGAGATTCTTTACATCAAAGTGCTTCAAGAGTTTCTCACGTCCGGTAGTTTCATTGAACGCCCAATCGTCGAGTTCAAAGATGAAGTATTTCCCTCCGTAAAGTCCAACGAAACGTTCCTTACGTCCGCGCTCTACAAGCACTTCCTTGGGCGCAAAACTGCCTAAGAGCTTGTCGATAGTCTCAGGCGTTCCCTCGGTAAGGAGGAATTCACCCGTAGAGATGTCAAGCAGAGACAGACCAACGGCTGTTTTTCCAAAGTGAACGGCTGCCAGGAAGTTGTTTTCACGACTTGTCAACACATTATCGGCAATGGCGATACCAGGAGTCACGAGTTCGGTGATACCGCGCTTTACGAGCTTCTTCGCTAACTTGGGGTCTTCCAACTGGTCGCAGATGGCAACACGATAACCCGCACGTACGAGTCGCGGCAAGTAAGTGTCAAGCGCATGGTGGGGAAATCCCGCCATTTCTGTCTGTGCAGCTGTCGAACTTTTGCCGTTGTTTCTACGCGTCAAGGTGATGCCAAGCACCTGAGCGGCAATTACGGCATCGTTACTGTATGTTTCATAGAAGTCTCCGCAACGAAACAGCAACACCGCATCAGGGTGTTTCGACTTTAAGTCGTAAAATTGCTTCATCATCGGGGTTAATTCTTCTTTCGCCATCGGAGAGAGTATAAGAGTAAATTAAAGGAGTAAGGATTAGAGCATTAACATTCGCGACGCAAGGGATAATCGCCACGCAGTTGCTCAAAACATTCGGGGTGTGCCTTCAGTGCATCGCTATCACGGCGTGGGTCATAAAGGCGTAGGGGGGAATCGGGAGCCACCGCCTTGTCAGGGTAATACGAATACCCATCGGGGAGCTCTGGAGCGGATATATCAAAAGTAACATCCTTATTGAAATGACGGGCTACTGCCTCAAGCGACATGCGTGTGCCATTCGCCTTACCATCTGCCGAATAACCTGCAATATGAGGCGTTCCGAGATATGCCTTTTGAAGCAATTCGCGATTGATATTGGGTTCATTCTCCCAGGTGTCTATAACCGCGGCACTCACCCAGCCTTTGTCGAGCGCAACACTCAATGCCTGGCCGTCAACAACCTCTCCGCGCCCTGCATTTATCAGTATGGGGCTACGCTTTAAGCCTTTGAGGAATTCAGTATTGACAAGATGGAGCGTTGGATGCGCCCCGCCTGTCACCAATGGGGTATGGATGGTAATAACATTGCATTCGCGCTGCAACTGCTTGAGAGAAACTGCACGCTGAGCGAAGTCATCCTCACGCTCTGCTCGAGGGGGGTCATTAAGAAGCACTCGGCACCCCATACGTTCCAATCGCTCTACGACGCGGCGCCCTACGTTGCCTACACCTACGACTCCCACGGTGCAATCCGAAAGATTAATTTTTTCATCTTCGGCAAGGAGGAGCAAGGCTGTCTCTACATATTGCGCCACACTGGTGGCGTTACACCCTGGGCAGTTTGTCCAAGCAATCCCCGCCTCACGGAGGTAATCCACATCCAAATGGTCGTAACCAATCGTGGCCGTAGCGATAAACTGCACCTTAGAGTCTTCTAGCAGTGCCTTATTGCATAGCGTGCGCGTTCGTGTGATGAGCACGTCAGCCTCACGCACGTCCTCAGGCCCTATTTTAGAACCTGGAAGATAACGTACTTCGCCCAACTTCTCAGCTTGACCTTGAATGAAGGGTATTTTATCGTCGATGATAAGTTTCATTATTTATTTCTAACTCCCTTGGCTGACTTCAAGAAAGCCTTGGCTGAACCAAACTTGAGATGAAGGTCAAGGCGAACGGGGAGGTGGTTTTTATCGTTGGTAACAAAGAAGGTCACTACGTCCTTTTCCTTCTTTCCAACCTTTTCAACGAAGGAGAAAACGAGACAGTCGAACGTTTCGTTCGTATATTCGTTCGTAAACTTCTCACGTCCGCGATACACAATATACTGAGGCTCACAATGCTTTCCCTCAGCCATCATAAACTTAATGCGATCGCCGACCTTGAACTTGCTTCCGTCAAAAGAACGCGCCTTCAGCAACATACTAATCATGTCATAAGGGCAGCCCTTTACGGTTACCGTTTTCTTGCTGACGGGGTTGGAGTTCTTCTTATAGCTTAAGTTCAAGCGCGTTCCGCCCGATTCGTAATTGTAATGCACAATCTCGTTGCGGTAAGTGCTTCCTTCATACGCTGCTTTCTGATAAAACATGGGGACTATGTCCATCGTTACATAAGAAGTGAGTGTGTCGCGCATGACAAAGTAACGATCGGCCTGCTTTGAAGTTCGCGTAATGAGATAAGCGCGATAGGCATCCTTGCCCTTGTACTTCGTTTGCTTAATATCCATATCCGCCGACCCCACTTTAATCCACACAAATTTCCAGTTGAAATAGAGGTCATAGCTCAAGTGTTCGCCACCTTGGAATGCCGTATTTTGTACGGGGCATTGTGCTCCAGCACTCAACGTAAGCAGAAGCGTGCTGAGAAGAATCATCAATTTCTGTTTCATAGTACTTTAATGCGACGGTGTGTCAGGAAAGACAGTTGTCCATCTTGACACACCGTGGTTGGATTAAGTTTTTTAATGGAGTCAACCTCACTTTGTGATGCCTCGTCCAAAAGGAATTTTTAGACCATTTAGTGACTCTAAAAACTAATCCTTACTTAGTAAAAATTAAGTAAGACTTAGTTTAAACTAACTGAGATTTAATTTTTACTAAGTCTCAAATAGTTTTAAGGCACTCTGGGAGAGGTTTAACCATATGTAATTTACTTGTTACGCTGACGTTCAATGTTGCGCTGACGTGCCGTTCGCTTTTCCTTGTTATTATGCTTTGTCTTACGCAACTGTTCGGGTTTCTGCTTCAAGAGGTGAACAACATTCAACTTCCAAGTCAATTCAGCATCCCAATTAGCACGCACGCTAAAGGGCTGGGGGAAGTAGTAAGTGGCTTCCGCTTGGCGAAGGGAGGCATATTCACCCGTGTCCCACTTTCCGTTACCATTCGCATCAACAAAGAGGCGTGCGTAGTATTCTCCTGGTTCAACGTAGAAGAAGTCAGCACGACTATCCTGAACGGGAACTTGCGCCACGACTTTCTTATCGTCCTTAAGTAACTGCACGACAGCCGTCTTTGGTGCATCGGGAAGCAGGAAGAATACAGAGCCATAATCTTCAGACGTACCGATGGTGAAGCGGAACTTCAACTTATTCGTATGGCGACCTGAAATACCCACTATCGCAGCTGAATCAATGTGAACTTCGTAGTTCTGACCTGGACGCCATTCACCCCAAATCTTGAATTTGCGAAGGTCATAAGGATCAGCGATGAGACGGAAGGGGGCTTCTACGAAGGTAGAATCGGAAGTGTTACGCAATAAGTGAATAGCCGATGTGTCAAGGCGCGCTAATGGTTCCTCAAACTCGATGGGCTGATTCTGAATGGGTGAAATCATACTGCTTCGGCGCCCACCAATAGTAAGGAACTTCGGGGGCATTTGCTCTTGCACGGTTTCGCCCTTCTTACGGCGCTTTTCCTGAGCCTTTTTCCACTTTTCATACTCCTCTTGTTGCTCCTCGCGAATGGCCTTCATTGTCTTGCGTGGCACAACCTCGAGCGTATCGGCAAAGAGGAAATTAACGCCAGTTGAATCGTCGGTTGTTTCATAAGTATAAACGAAGCGTAGCGTGTCCTGCTCCATCAACAGAGAGTCGCGCAACCAATACTGAATCGTATCATTTCCCTTCGTACGGTTTTCAACAAAAGCATCTGTAGCATCAAAATTCAACCCTTCAATAGTTGGAACGTGCGTTGAGGGGGCCGTGAAGAAGGTAGTGAAGACTTCGGGAGTCTTACGCTCTGTTTTCAAGAAATGGCGCGCCTGACCGTCCTCGAGGAAAGCAAGCAACACGACATCATCGGGCACAAAGTGCGTGAAGGGTACGTTAAGGATGGTGTCGTAAGTGATGGTGTCGCGCCAAAGTGTGTCTTGACGCATGTCAGGATAGCATGAGGGAGTTATCACCTTATCATAGAAAGCCAACATCTCGCCCTTCTGCGAAAAGTGGAAGTTATTGTCCTGGTCGTTTACGGCATAAAGGCGATAGTTTCCTGGAGCAACACCTTTGATGGAGAAACGCCCTGTGGCATCCGTTCTGCCCAATCGTTCAAATCCGCGAGATGTGAAAGCCGAATCAACTGAATCTGCATAAAGCCCCACAAGCATGCCCTTAACGGGCTCCAAATTAGAAGCATCAAGGATATGACCTGAAACTTCAAGCGTGTCGACGTTGTCACCCGTTGAGAAATAATAAGTAAATTGCCCTAAAGGATTTCCCTCATTATTATCCTCAATAGCATCTGAGAAGTCTATCGTATAGGTCGTATTGGGTTTGAGCGAATCATGGAGTTCCACGCTAATCTTCTTACCACTAAACTTAATGGTAGGCGTTTTGATTTGCGGAGGTGAAATCGTAACCTTCTCCGTAGGGTTTTCCACCTTAATATTTTCGTTAAAAACGATATGCACCTTCATTTGCTTTGCATTCGGTTGCCCCAATTTCGGACTCATCTCCACAATGTAAGGGGGGTGTTCGTCATAGGGTCCACCGTCAGGGCCTGCGCCAGGATTGGCACACGCTACGACAATCATTGCAAGAAGCAAAAGGAGGATATAACGGGTTTGTTTCATTACTGCAACAGGATTTGTTCGCCCTTAATGGGACTATGAAGGAAGAGAGAGGCATTTTCGCTGAACTTATCAGCGCTCTCAGTCGTTAGGAAGCGACACGTACCACCCTTAGTGCATCTCTCTGCCATTTCGGGGTGACGGTATAAATAGTTATCCAAACTTGCGGCTACATACTTGCCTTGCGGAACAATACGTACACCCTTTGGAGCGTGCTCATGAAGTTTCTTAAGCAGGAGAGGGTAATGCGTACACCCAAGGATGAGGGTATCAATCTGTGGGTCGGTATTCATGATGGCATCCAAGTGCTTTTGGATGAAATAATCAGCACCGGGGCCTTCGTGTTCATTATTCTCAACAAGCGGAACCCACATGGGGCAAGCTTCTCCTACGACCTTCATCTCTGGATGGAGTTTGGCAATTTCGATATCGTAAGAGCGCGATTGGATAGTTCCACGCGTAGCCAAAATACCGATATGACCCGATTCTGTCAAGTCACCTAAAGCCTCGACTGTGGGATGAATGATTCCGAGTACACGCTTCTCACTCCCCAAACGCTGAAGGTCATTCTGCTGAATGGTACGCAATGCCTTTGCCGAAGCTGTATTGCAGGCAAGTATCACCAATTCGCATCCCCTATTAAAGAGTTCTTCGACAGCCTGAAGCGTATACCGATAGACAATCTCAAAAGAATGCGAACCATAAGGCGCACGTGCATTATCACCCAAGTAGAGGTAATCATACTCGGGCAATCGCTCACGAATCTGACGCAGTATGGTCAAACCGCCATAACCGGAATCAAAAATGCCTATGGGATGCATGAGGGGGAAATGAATTTTACAGCTAAGAAACTCTGATTAGAATAGATGGCTTAGAACGTCTAAAAAAACTATGTTAGGTATCTTTCGCCTTTCTTTATTGTTGTGGAGTCTGCAATTGCTGTTCCACCAGTTTAGTTACGTCCATAACCAATGCGGGATTCACATAAGGCATAGCGTTTGTATCAAGATTGTAGATGTAATCCAAATTGTATGCGCCACCTACCGTCTTAATAGCATTTGCAAGACGTGCCTTGATGGGAGCAAGAGTTTCCTCTTCAGCCTTCTTTAAGAGGCGCTCTGCTTCATCACGAAAGGCCAAATTCTTTTCTAATGCTTCTTGTAGATCACGCTGACGCTTGAGCATGATGCTCTGAGGAAAATCTTTCTGTCCCTGAAGGTATTCTGCAAATTGACGCTTGAAGCTTGCTTCATTATATTGCGCTTCAGCTTCATACTTTGCTCGGAGATCTTTCAATTGTTGCTGAGCCAACTTATAGTCTGTCATGTTTTCCAATACCTGAGAACAACTCAAATAACCATACTTAACAGACTCAGCTGCCTTTGTTTGTGACGCTTGAGCCCCTTCAACTGTAGTTGAATCAGCACTTTGAGCAGACATTGATACCGCCGAGAAGATGCAAATAGCAGCAGTTATGATCATCTTTTTCATAAGGAAACTTTTTTTATTAAATGGTTATAGTCATCTAACTTGCAAAAATACTCGTTTTTCGGGGAACAACAAAACTAAGAACTATGTTTATATGCATTTACAACCTTAGATTTTCCATCTGTAGGATATTGAGAATGAAGTTTCTCCCCCATTAAACAAGAAAAGCGGACGACCTTTGTATATGGTCATCCGCTTCGCGTATTGTTATTATTCACTAAAAACTTTTGAAATTAAATCAATTTCAAGCGCAACTTAGTGAGCACTTGCTTCGTATTCTGCGTAAAGTCGCCTTGCATCATCCATGTATAAAAGCTTGGATCTTGGCGAAGAACTTCTAAAACAGGGCGCCCACGGTATTTACCGAAATTAAATATCTCTTGACGCTGTGCATTATAGACAATTCTGCCCGCTAGGTCTACATTGTCGTTACGACGGGTGTAATCGGAAAGGAAGTTAACGTCAGGCTGCAAATCATCATAACGTTCTAACTGCGAAAGTAAGACTTCGTAAGTAGCACGAGTATCAGCAAAAGCACTATGAGCATTCTCAAGGTCCTTATCACAGTAGAACTTGTAAGCAGCTGTAAGATTACGCGGTTCGCGCTTGAAGAAAATACTCTGAACATCAACTAACTTTGCCTTATTAATATCAAAATCAACACCTGCACGCAAAAACTCTTCAACAAGTAAGGGAACGTCAAAGGAATTTGAGTTATAGCCTGCAATATCGCATCCTGAGAATATTTTAGCTAACTCTGCAGCCTTCTCCTTAAATGTAGGACAGTCCTTAACATCCTCATTTGTAATACCAGTTACTTCAGAAGCTTCAGGGGAAATGGGAATAAGAGGATTAAAACGAAGTGTTTGAGCCTCTTCATTCCCATTTGGATGCACCTTGATAAAGCAGAGCTCCACAATGCGGTCGGAAGAAATACTAAGTCCCGTTGATTCGATATCAAAAAAGATTAAAGGGCGAGTAAGTTTGAGTTTCATCTGTATTCGTTTCGTTCTTTAAAGTTTGCGTAACTTTTTCTCCCCCTCTTAGTCGTTAATCATCATGGGCATAATCATCATGAGAATAGTCTCATTTTCCCTCTGTTCTACAGGAAGGATAAGACCTGCACGACTGGGACCAGCAAGTTTGAAGACAACCTCTTCTGCATCGATATTATTAAGAATTTCCAAAAGGAAGCTACCACGGAATCCGATGCTCATTGGAGTTTGATTGAAATCGCAAAGAAGTGATTCGTCGGCCGACTTTGAGAAATCTAATTCGTGACTTGAGATGAGCAAATTATTGTTTTCCAACTTTAACTTAACACAACCGCTTGCCACGTTAGAGAAGAGCAATACACGACGCAAAGCACTAATAAGCGCAGCACGATTAACAGTTACATTTATGTCGTTATTCGTTGGAATAACTGCAGCATAATTGGGATAACGTCCTTCTACAAGACGGCAATTCATTACATAACTTTCTGTGGTAAACACAGCATTGCGCAAGCTGAACTCAATCTGAGTTTGACCTTCCTCCTTCACAAGGAAACCTTTCAGCATGTTAGCGGGCTTCTTTGGAAGAATGAATGAACCAATCTGACCTGCATGAACTCCAGGGAACTTAGTACATGCCATTTTCTGAGCATCTGTCGCAACAATAGCTGTTTCGTTTTCCTGAACGTCAAAATAAAGACCACCAATTTGGGGACGCAACGCATCATTGCTTGCTGCAAAAAGCGAACGACTTACACCATTATAAAGAAGCTGAGAGTCCATTGAGAACTTTACTCCTTCTTCTGTCATTGCAGGAGGAAGAGGGTATTCTTCTGCTGATTGCGCTACGAAGTTAAACTTACCATTTTGGTATTCAATAGTTATGCTGTAATTTTCTTCGTTCACATATATATCAACAGGCTGTTCTGGAATCTCACGAACTGCTTCCTGAATAGTCTTTGCATTGATCATGAAGTTTACATTACCTTCAGAATCCACTAATTCAAGGGTCGTTGTAAGTGTAGTTTCACTATCTGTAGCTACAAGTGTCAGCTGATTACCTACGACTTTGAATAAAATATTTTCAAGAATCGCAAGATTGCTCTTGGGAACAATTACGCGACCTATAGTTTGAAGGCGCTGTGAAAGTAAAGCGCTAGAAACAACAAATTTCATATTCTTTTTTAAGTTTTAATTTACCCCACAAAGGTACACAAAATATATGAAAGAAATGAAGCAGATAGGGAATAATTTTATTAAGAGTTCCATCGCATTTTATAACCTCATAGAAAAGAAAATTCTGATATCTCTCTTTGCCTAATCATAGAATTTGGTTACTTTTGCAAATAACTTTTAAAGAGGAAAGAAATCCTTGGAACTAAAAATATAAACATTATAACTATGGATATTACAGGTAGAATTATCGCTGTCATGGAAAAGCGCAGCGGACAGTCACAGCGTTCAGGAAACGCATGGGCTTCACAGGATTATGTTATTGAAACATTGGAACAATACCCACGCCGATGCTTGTTCAACGTTTTTGGTGAAGACAAAATTAACGAATACAACTTGCAGATTGGTTCTGAAGTAACAGTTTCTTTCGACATCAACGCACGCGAATACAATGGTCGCTGGTACAACGACATCCGTGCTTGGCGCGTTGTTCCAGCTCAAACAGCAACACAACCCATTCCTGCTGCAGCTCCCGCACCAGAAGCTGTAATCCCTGCTCCTGTTGTAGCTCCTGCAGCTCCCGAAGATGATCTTCCCTTCTAAAACAGACCACGGGCTGTACCAAGACAAATTTGCTTTGGTACAGCCCGAATTGTTAGGTGCTAATAAAAACAGAATTCAGAAAGCATATAATTCTCATAATGATTTCCATCCTTAAAAGATACGGACAAGGGTTGTTTGATTTGATTCTACCAGACACCTGCATGGTGTGTGGGCGTCAACTGGTACCTATGGAGAAAGTATGTTGCACTGCATGTACCATAGATATGCCTTTTACACATTATAAAGGATGTGAAGGAAATCCAATAGAGCGAATGTTCTGGGGAAAAATCCCAATCGTACACGCCAATGCCTACTTACATTATTATCCACATACAGCATACGCTCAGCTAATCAAAGAACTAAAATACAACAACAGACCCAATATAGGAATTTACTTGGGTCGACTGATTGCAACCGACCTTTTAGATACGAATTTCTTTAAGGATATAGACTACATCATCCCTGTACCACTTGCTCTAATAAGACAATTATCGCGAGGTTACAACCAAAGTGAGCGTATCGCAAAAGGCGTTCAACAAATTACAAAAATTCCAATTGATACAAAATCTGTACAGCGCAAAAGGGGGAATAAAAAGCAAACAAAAACACACAAAACGGAACGTCACGAAAACGTAAAAGATATTTTCTCACTTACCATCGCATGTGAAGCAAATAAACAAGTAAATCTATCCCCTCTGCAAAACCTCATACCTATTAAAAAGGAAATAAAAACAACATCACATCCACTTGAAAATAAACACATACTCCTCGTTGATGATGTTATTACAACTGGAGCAACACTCCTATCATGCGCAAAAGCCTTAGCAGTAATTCCTGGCATCCGCATTAGTATATTATGTGCAGGAGTGGCTGGCTACAAACGTTGGGGGCCAAGAAAACCAGATTAATAATTAGTTCATATTAATCAAGTCCTAATAAATATCAATAAAAAAAGAGGTCCTTCAAATCTGAAGAACCTCTCTGAAAAGTGGCGGCGACCTACTCTCCCGCTAGACGCAGTACCATCGGCGCGGACGGGCTTAACTTCTCTGTTCGGAATGGGAAGAGGTGGAACCCCGACGCTATAA
>JAZOUA010000025.1:0-2986 GCA_045657925.1 Alloprevotella sp.
TGTTAATTACGTATAAAACTCCGTTACGTCTTACAATTTTGCAATCTGCGGAACGTTTTTTCAATGATGCTCTTACTTTCATAGTGTATTTTGTTTTATTTATATCTGAAACTGATTCTACCTTTTGTAAGGTCATACGGAGACATTTCAACCTTTACGCGATCACCAGGAAGGATCTTGATGTAGTGCATACGCATCTTTCCTGAAATGTGAGCAGTGATTTCATGTCCGTTCTCCAACTCAACGCGGAACATTGCATTGGACAGTGCCTCTACAATGGTACCATCTTGTTCAATAGCCGTCTGCTTTGCCATATTAATTTTGTTTATTACGTAATACTTCTTCAACAAACTCAAATGAAGACAGAATATCTGCCTTACCCATACCGATTGCAACGGTGTGCTCAAAATGAGCTGCACATTTGCCATCGATAGTTGAAACACCCCAGCCATCGTCGTGCCATTTAAGCTTACGAGATCCTTGCGTTATCATAGGCTCAATAGCGATACACATACCCTTCTTCAGGAGTGTACCACGACCACGGCTTCCATAATTAGGAACCTGAGGTTCTTCATGCATATCACGACCGATACCGTGTCCGACAAACTCACGAACAACACCAAATCCATGCGATTCGCAATGTTTCTGGACAGCATAACCGATATCTCCTAATCGCTTGCCGTGAACAGCATTTTCAATACCTAAAAAGAGCGCTTCTTTAGTAACTCGGAGAAGTTCTTTAACCTCTTCCGAAACTTCACCTACACAAAAGGTATAAGCGGAATCACCGCAGAAACCATTCATATAAGTTCCGCAATCAACCGAGACGATGTCACCATCCTTGAGCTCGATATCATTGGGTATGCCATGAACAACCATATCATTCACCGAGGTACACAATGTACCGGGGAATGCGGGGTAACCCGGTTCAAAATGGGGGTAACCCTTGAAAGTAGGAACCGCACCATTATCGCGGATAAACTCCTCGGCCACCTTATCGAGCTGACGGGTAGTTACACCGGGCTTGATTATTTTGGCAATCTCCGCCAAAGTTCTCCCAACAAGGAGGTTACTTTGGCGAAGTAATTCTATCTCATCTTGTGTCTTAAGAAATATCATTACAATAATTCTTAATAGGCTGCACTTGAGCGACCCTTAATACGGCCGTTCTTCATCAAACCATCATAATGTCTCATCAACAAGTGGCTTTCAATCTGCTGCAAGGTATCGAGAACTACACCAACCAAGATAAGGAGCGATGTACCTCCGAAGAACTGAGCAAACTCTGCCTTCACACCAAAAATTGATGCGAAAGAGGGGAGAATAGCCACAACAGCCAAGAACAAAGCACCGGGCCATGTGATGCGTGACATAATAGTATCAAGATAATCAGCAGTGGGCTTGCCAGGCTTAACACCAGGGATAAAGCCATTGTTGCGCTTAATATCCTCAGCCATCTGAGTCGGATTAACAGTGATCGCAGTGTAGAACAATGTGAACATGATAATCAAGACAGCAAAAATAAGGTTATAAAGCCAGCTGTTCATATCAACCATCAGGCGAAGCCATTCGGGAGCACTCTCAATCTTTGCATAATTGATGAATGTCAAGGGAATGAACATGATTGCCTGAGCAAAGATAATAGGCATTACGTTTGCAGCATTAACCTTTAAAGGAATATACTGACGTGCGCCACCATATTGCTTACCACTAACCATCTGCTTAGCATATTGTACGGGCACCTTACGTACTCCCTGAACAAGAAGAATAGCTCCACAAATAATTGCGACAAGAGCAATCATCTCAATGAGGAACATAATCAAACCTCCTGCACCGGGTGAAGCCATACGAGAAGTAAGCTCCTGAACGAAAGCCTCGGGCAAACGTGCGATAATACCAACCAAGATAATCAATGAAACACCATTACCAAGGCCCTTGTCAGTAATACGCTCACCCAACCAAAGGATAAACATACTACCAGCAGCAAGAACAATAGTAGAGATTACCATAAAGGCACCCCAGTTAAGCGATTCATTGATAGCACCCATTGCCTGATAACGCAAGTTCAACAGGTATGCAGGGCCCTGCACCATAAGGATTGCGATTGTCAGATAACGAGTAATCTGGTTCATCTTCCTACGGCCACTCTCGCCCTCACGCTGCATCTTCTGGAAATAAGGAACAACCATACCCAAAAGCTGAACAACGATAGAAGCAGAAATGTAAGGCATTACACCTAATGCAAATACGGAAGCATTAGAGAATGCACCACCGGAGAACATATCAAGGAGTGAAAGTAGACCTGTACCAGTCTGCTCGCGCAATTGAACCAACATAGCGGGATCAATACCGGGCAAAACGACTTGGGTACCGATACGATAGATGGCAACGAGAGCCAATGTCCAGCCAATCTTCGTTCTCAGGTCCTCAATCTTCCACATATTCGCAACTGCCTTGCGCTTCCAGTAAGCGAAAGCGGCAAGACAAATTACGATTATTGCTACTACAAATAATGGATGCATAGATTATAGTTTTACGGCACTACCACCCTTAGCCTCGATAGCAGCTACTGCGCTTGCAGAGAATGCATGAGCCTCTACCTCAAGCTTAGCGGTGATTTCACCATTACCAAGAATCTTTACCAAATGCTTTGAAGAAACAAAGCCTGCTGCAATCAGGTCAGCAACAGTAACCTTAGTCAGGTTCTGAGCATCAGCCAATGCCTGGATAACGCCAATATTGATAGCCTTATACTCCACACGGTTGATGTTTTTGAAACCGAACTTAGGAACACGACGTTGCAGAGGCATCTGACCACCCTCAAAACCAATCTTCTTAGAGTAACCAGATCTTGACTTAGCACCCTTATGACCACGGGTAGAAGTACCACCCAAGCCAGAACCTGGACCACGACCAATTCTCTTTCTTGTCTTTGTTGAGCCTTCAGCAGGTTTTAAGCTATTTAATTTCATAACTGTAATCTTTT
>JAZOUA010000026.1:0-4281 GCA_045657925.1 Alloprevotella sp.
GCAAGCGAAACAATAATGTTATTGAATGATGAATGAACATGAAGCTGTCCGATTGCATCAACCTTCACATTTCTTTTCTTTGTTACGACTGATTTTTTTGCCATAGTTTATATTTCAACTTTTAATTCTTACTTTGTGGCTTTCTTCTTGTTAGCAACAGTTTTCTTGCGTCCCTTACGTGTACGAGCATTGTTCTTGGTGCTTTGACCACGAACAGGCAAGCCAATACGATGACGAACACCACGGTAGCAACCGATGTCCATCAAACGCTTAATGTTCAACTGGATCTCTGAGCGAAGATCACCTTCCACCTTAAACTCAGCACTGATAACCTCACGGACAGCAGCTGCCATATCATCGGTCCAGTCCTTAACCTTAACATCTTTATCAACACCAGCTTTCTCCAAAATCTGGTTTGCACTGCTGCGACCGATACCATAAATATAGGTCAGTGCGATTTCACCTCTTTTATTCTGAGGTATGTCTACTCCAGCAATTCTTATAGCCATATATTTTTTAAATTTTCTGCAAAATTACTAAAAATTTATCCTTGACGTTGCTTTTCCTTAGGATTTTTCTTGTTAATTACGTATAAAACTCCGTTACGTCTTACAATTTTGCAATCTGCGGAACGTTTTTTCAATGATGCTCTTACTTTCATAGTGTATTTTGTTTTATTTATATCTGAAACTGATTCTACCTTTTGTAAGGTCATACGGTGACATTTCAACCTTCACACGATCGCCAGGAAGAATCTTAATGTAATGCATACGCATCTTTCCTGAAATGTGAGCGGTAATCTCATGTCCGTTTTCCAACTCAACGCGGAACATTGCATTGGACAATGCCTCTACAATGGTACCATCTTGTTCAATCGCTGTCTGCTTTGCCATATTAGTTTTCTTTATTACGTAATACTTCTTCAACGAACTCAAATGACGACAGAATATCTGCCTTATTCATACCCACAGCAACCGTATGCTCAAAGTGAGCTGCACACTTGCCATCGATAGTAGAAACGCCCCAACCATCGTTGTGCCACTTAAGCTTGCGAGAACCTAGAGAAATCATGGGTTCAATCGCCAAGCACATACCCTTCTTAAGGAGAGTACCGCGGCCACGAGTTCCATAGTTAGGCACTTGTGGATCTTCATGCATATCACGACCAATACCATGACCTACAAACTCACGTACCACACCATAACCATGCGATTCGCAATGTTTCTGGACAGCATATCCGATATCTCCCAATCGTTTGCCATGAACAGCATTCTCAATACCTAAATAGAGCGCTTCCTTAGTTATACGGAGAAGTTCTTTCACCTCTTCCGAAACTTCACCTACACAAAAGGTATATGCAGAATCACCGCAAAAACCATTCATATAGGTTCCACAATCAACTGATACGATGTCGCCATCCTTCAGTTCTATATCGTTGGGTATGCCATGAACAACCATATCATTTACCGAAGTACACAAGGTACCAGGAAATGCGGGATAACCTTTTTCAAAATGAGGAAAGCCCTTAAAAGTTGGAACTGCCCCATTATCACGAATAAACTCCTCGGCAACTTTATCGAGCTGACGAGTGGTTACACCCGGCTTGATTATTTTGGCAACCTCCGCCAAAGTTTTCCCCACTAGGAGATTACTTTGGCGAAGTAGTTCTATCTCATCTTGTGTCTTAAGAAATATCATCTACAATAATTCTTAATATGCAGCACCTGAGCGGCCTTTGATACGACCGTTCTTCATCAAACCATCATAATGTCTCATCAGCAAGTGGCTCTCGATCTGCTGCAGAGTATCCAATACTACACCCACCAAGATAATAAGTGAAGTACCGCCGAAGA
This sequence comes from Alloprevotella sp., assembly GCA_045657925.1. GTDB lineage: Bacteria > Bacteroidota > Bacteroidia > Bacteroidales > Bacteroidaceae > Alloprevotella. Next base: position 1,854 of record JAZOUA010000026.1, read on the forward strand.
ACTGAGCAAACTCAGCCTTCACACCGAACATCGATGCAAATGCGGGAAGAATAGCCACAACAGCCAAGAAAAGAGCACCCGGCCATGTGATACGAGACATGATAGTATCAAGATAGTCAGCGGTAGCCTTACCAGGCTTAACACCAGGGATGAAGCCATTATTGCGTTTGATATCCTCTGCCATCTGTGTAGGATTAATGGTTATCGCTGTATAGAAAATAGTAAACGCGATAATCAAGATAGCAAAGACAAGGTTGTATTGCCAACTATTCATGTTAACGAACGGAGCAATAACTCTTATAAACCATCCATTAGGATCCGCATAATTTGCTACAGTCAAAGGTATGAACATGATAGCCTGAGCAAAGATGATAGGCATCACGTTAGCAGCATTCACCTTCAAGGGAATATACTGACGTGCACCACCATATTGCTTGCCGCTTACGATTTGCTTAGCATATTGTACAGGTACCTTACGAACACCCTGAACGAGCAAGATGGCGCCACATACAATTACCAGCAAAGCTACAATCTCGATAATGAACATAATCAAACCACCAGCACCAGGAGAAGCCATACGAGAAGTAAGTTCCTGTACAAATGCCTCGGGCAGACGCGCAATAATACCAACCAAGATAATCAACGAAACGCCATTACCAAGACCCTTGTCAGTAATACGCTCACCCAACCAAAGGATAAACATACTACCAGCAGCAAGGATAATAGTAGAGGTCAACATGAATGTACCCCAATTAATAGAATCGTTGATAGCACCCATTGCCTGATAGCGCAAGTTCAACAAGTAAGCAGGACCCTGCACAAGAAGAATTGCGATAGTCAGATAACGAGTAATCTGGTTCATCTTTCTACGGCCACTCTCACCCTCGCGCTGCATCTTCTGGAAATAAGGAATAACCATACCCAAAAGCTGAACTACGATAGATGCAGAGATGTAGGGCATTACTCCCAATGCGAAAATTGACGCATTAGAGAATGCACCACCGGAGAACATATCAAGTAGTGAAAGAAGACCTGAACCTGTCTGCTCGCGCAATTGAACCAACATAGCGGGATCAATACCAGGCAAAACGACTTGGGTTCCGAGACGATAGATTGCTACAAGACCCAAAGTCCAGCAGATTTTCGCCTTCAAGTCCTCAATCTTCCACATATTCGCAACAGCCTCGCGCTTCCAGAAAATGAAAGCGCCAAGGACAATTGCGATTATTCCTACTACAAATAAAGGATGCATAAATTAAAGTTTTACGGCACTACCACCCTTAGCCTCGATAGCTGCAACAGCGCTAGCAGAGAAAGCATGAGCTTCTACCTCAAGCTTTGCGGTGATTTCACCATTACCAAGAACCTTTACCAAATGCTTTGATGAAACAAAGCCAGCTGCAATCAAGTCAGCAACAGTTACCTTAGTCAAGTTCTGAGCATCAGCCAATGCCTGGATAACGCCAATGTTGATAGCCTTATACTCTACACGGTTGATATTTTTGAAACCGAACTTAGGAACACGACGTTGAAGAGGCATCTGACCACCCTCGAATCCAATTTTCTTAGAGTAACCAGATCTTGACTTAGCACCCTTGTGACCACGGGTAGAAGTACCACCCAAGCCAGAACCGGGACCACGACCAATTCTCTTTCTTGTCTTTGTTGAGCCTTCAGCAGGTTTTAAGTTATTTAATTTCATAATTGTAATCCTTTGTTTTATTAAAATTACTCAACTACTGCAACGAGGTGCTTAACCTTGTTGATCATACCTAAAATAGAGGGAGTAGCTTCATGCTCAACTACCTTGTTCATCTTGCGCAGACCGAGAGCATCGAGAGTTCTCTTCTGATCGATCGGAGCACCGATTCTACTTTTTACTTGCTTTACTTTAATAGTTGCCATTTCTTCTTCTCCTTATCCTTTAAATACACGTTCAACACTGATACCTCTGTCCTGAGCTATAGTTCTAGCATCTCTCAACTCCTCCAAAGCCATGATAGTAGCCTTTACGAGGTTGTGAGGGTTAGAAGAGCCCTTAGACTTTGCCAATACGTCAGTGATACCAACGCTCTCAAGTACGGCACGCATAGCACCACCGGCTACCACTCCAGTACCGTGAGAAGCGGGCTTCAGGAATACCTGAGCACCACCGAAGCGTACCTCTACCTCATGAGGGATAGTACCCTTCAAAACGGGAACACGTACGAGGTTCTTCTTTGCAGCTTCTACACCCTTGGCAATAGCAGCAGTTACCTCACCGGCCTTACCAAGGCCCCAACCGATCACACCATTCTCATTACCTACTACAACGATTGCAGCGAATGTGAAAGTGCGTCCACCTTTTGTTACCTTGGTAACACGGTTGATAGCAACGAGTCTATCTTTCAACTCGATGTCGTTAGTTATCTTAACTCTATTTACTGCC
>JAZOUA010000027.1:0-23600 GCA_045657925.1 Alloprevotella sp.
ACATTAATGTTACCCAAACTAATTTGCTACCTAAGTTGCAATGTTTGTTTCTTGTACTTCTCTACAAAAAGTTTATGAAAATCTTTCAAAGATCGTGTGCTAACGGCTTTCATTTCGTTAGCGAGTGCAAAAGTACAACAGGAATTCATTCCGACAAAATATTTCAAAGGAAAATTTTAAGAAAATTCAGTTTTGAGGGGATTCAAGGGAAGAACATAACAAGAATGATAATTAAGAATTGCAAAATCGGGGGTTATAGAGAAGTTTTAGGAGGAGACGGGATGGACACTGCGACATTGTTGCAGCGAAGGAAACGAAAGGGATGAGCAAAATGGGAGAGAGGGAATGGGAGAACGAATATAAAGGGGAATACGGGAAGATTATATTATGAAACCCTAACTTATAGTATAAATCCTAACCTATAGTATGGACTCCTATTATTATATTGCCTATTATATTATATAATGTGTAGTAAAGATTTGTTTTAGGTGGAGGTATAAAAAAACTTGATCGGAATTACGAAAAAAACTTAGTAACTCCCCAAAAACTTTTTCACCAAATCGTAGGGCTTTTCTTTATTATTGCAACAAATCTTCCCAAAATTCACAACAACCAGTTGAATAAATAACCTGACAGCACTATCAATAGGGTAACGACACCGAAGAAAATGCCGATGAGTCGCCATGTCATGACCTTTTTGAGCATCATTGCTTCGGGGATAGAAAGTCCTATGATGGCCATCATGAAAGCAATGGCGGTTCCAAGGGGAATTCCTTTTGCAACAAAAACCTCGATGATGGGCACAATGCCTGCTGCATTTGCGTAAATGGGCGTGGCCACCACTACAGCCAATGGTACACTCCACCAATTCTCAGCCGAGAGGTAATGTTCGAAGAATCCCTCGGGGACATAGCCATGCATCGTGGCACCCACGCCTATACCTATAAGAATATAAAGAAGCACCCCTCGCACGATGCCCCACGACTCGCGCATAATGATAGGTAGGCGATGAAGAAAGGGTGTTTGCGCAGCTTTCCACTGCTCACTCTGCATGGAAGACTGGGTTTGCACGGTTTGTATCCAAGGTGTCAAGTAGCGTTCAAGGTGCATACGATTCAGAATGTAACCTGCAATCATTGAGAGCACAGTTCCGCTAATAATATATATGAGTGTAGCCTTGACACCGAAAGAACCGAGAAACATTGCAACTGCCACTTCGCTCACCAGGGGTGATGCTATAAGGAAGGTGAGCGTGACTCCCAAGGGTATGCCTCCCCTAACGAAACCAATGAACAGTGGCACGGAAGAGCATGAGCAAAAGGGGATAATTCCTCCGAAAAGTGCTGCCAGAAAATAGTCCAACCCATAGAGTTTATGCGTAGCAAGAAATTGTCGTAAACGCTCAATGGGGAAATAGGCATTGATGATACCCATCACAAAACAAATGGTGAAAAGCAAGACGATAATCTTGATGCTATCATAGCAGAAGAAGTTGACAGCAGTCCCTAAGGGGGTGGCGGCATCCAAACCTAAGATGCCGTATACCAACCAATCGGCAAATTGTTGTATCATACGCCTAATAGTTCTTTTACTTCCTTCTCGCTCGGAACATACCCCTTGGTTTTCACCTCACCGTCAATAACCACTGCTGGTGTAGAAAGAATATTGTAGTTTATCATTTCCATGATGTCGTCCACCTTAACGAGTGTAGCATCAAGATTATTCTCCTTAATGACCTTTTCAATAACGGCATAGGTTGTCTTACACTTGGCACAACCTGGACCCAAAACTTTTATTTCCATAATTTTCTATAAATAAATTGTTATACAATAATATATTCCTATCCCAATGAAGAGTAACCCCACCCCCTTGTTGAGCCACAGTTGAAGCAACTGCATTTTTCCATAGATGGTTCCTATTTTCCCCGCACTAAAGGCCAATATCCATGCCACAATGAGCACTGGCAAAGCTGTGGTAATAGCGAAGAGAATAGGTAGCAGATATCCCATGGTTGTTGTTGCCGACATCGGTATCAGCATGCCGAAATAGAAAACTCCACTCGTGGGACAAAATGTCATCGCAAAAAGCATGCCTAAAAGCAGTGAACCAAATCCTCCCCGGCGAGCAAATCTTTCGCTCTTCTTACCTATTCCCAGCGAAGGCAAGCGTAGGCGGTCTCCTAAAAGCATGAACAAACCTATGAGTAGCAAGGAAGGTCCTAATACTAAATCACTCGAGATTGCGATAAACTTCTGAATGCCAAACACACTGGTTCCACTGCGCAAGATGATAATGAGTAGTACGCCAAGCACGGTGTAGGTTATTGTGCGACCCAAAGTATAGAGTACGCCATTTATAAATATCCCTCGGTTATTCCCAATATGTTTACCTATATAACCAATAGCGGCTATATTTGTAGCCAACGGACAAGGCGAAAGCGCCGTGAGTAATCCCAACAAGAGTGCCGCAATGGCAGGTGTTGTTGCATGATCTAACAATGATTGTAGCCATTCCATAGTTTTAATTACGAAGCATTTCTGTGAGTTGTTCTGACAAACCTAACTTAAACTTGTCGGGAGCAGTGCGTGCGCTACTGAAAGCAAATTCTGTGAGGTTCGTGACAGTCTCCTCACCCCCTTTGTTATAATCAACAAGAATGAGCGCCGACCACGTCACTTTATACTTTTCAGCAAGCGCCTCTTCTTCCGATAAATCTACCGAACGAAAACTAAGGGTGCCACGCTTCAGTTCTTCTGCAAAAATGGAATCAATTACTTCTTGAGTTCTCTCCTCAATGGCCATACATGTAGCACAACGTCTCGCTCCATGAAAGTAAAGAACCTCCACGACGTCCGTCTTTGCCGAATCGTTTTCTACCATCGTTCTGCTGCTACCTTCCGAGCAGGCCACCATACCCAAACATAGGGTAAACATGCATAATAGTTTTTTCATACGTATAATTACTTTTGTTTGTAATTCGCAAATCTACGAACAAAATATGTAAAAAAAGAGTGTTGGAAACAACACCTCTTTTATAAATATACCGAATAGCTGTACTCTCACCTCCATTATATAGGGAGGTTAGTTGCACTTCCGCATCTCCAATGTATAAAACTCCCAGAAGCGGTTACGGATTTCTTCCCTTACACGGCGAAACTCGCTGAGGATAAATGCTTCTGTGCCTTGCGCATCGGAAGGGTCGTCGAAACCGATGTGTAAGCGTCGACCTACTTTTCCTGTAAACGTGGGACAAGTTTCGTTGGCGCCTCCACAAACGGTAATGACATAATCCCACGTCTCATTCAAATAAAGTTCCACACCTTTGGGCGTGTGCAAAGAGAGGTCTATTCCTACTTCCTGCATCACTTCAACGGCACGTGGATTTACTTGAGCGGCGGGTTTTGTTCCTGCGGAAAAAACCTGTATGTCTTTGTCGAATGCTTGCAAGAAACCATGTGCCATCTGACTTCGACAACTATTGCCAGTACATAAAATCAACACTTTCATCGTCTTGTTATTCACATTAAATTTCTAAATTCATAACTTTCAAGGGACATGCTTTTACACAACTGCCACACTTGATGCAGTCGGGATGTAAGTAGCCACTTTCTTCGCCATGCGAAACGTAGGGTGTCAATTGCATGGGACACACCTTAGCACAACGCTTACATTTCATTTGACAAACGGCGGAGACACACACGCGAGGAAATCCCGCTCGTGGCTTACTGGGAGCGACCCATGCCGAAAGTGTACCCATCGGACAGAAACTACACCATGTGCGTGGCGCATAAATAAATCCGAGCACGATTCCCACTATTGTAGTTATCAAAATGAGGTTCCAAAATGTGCGTCCTATGCCCGCAAAGGTGAGTCCGTTTAGGTAAAGTTGCACTCCGAACATGCTGAAAATAAATAACAGCATGAACACACGGAATCCCTTGCTACGCACAAACTTTGGAATGGGTTTATGAGGCGAAAACCTGCTGACAAGTTTGTCATATAGACTTCCGCGTGGGCAAAAATGACCACACCAATACCTACCCTTGCGCACTGACATTGCTACGGGACCTACCATACAGATTATTGCCACCACTCCCGTTTCAGGTACAAAATAGGCAACGAGTAAATACAGAAATAAAATCCAATACATAGTTAGAAGACAAGTTTTTAGAGTACAAAGAACAGAGTACAACTACCTTGCGGAGTGAAAGTATATATACGCTCTCTCATTTCCCCCTTAAAATCATAAACCGAGAATAAATTTATTCGTAATTCAACGAACATTAGTTTCAAAAAAAGAGATTGACCCGAAATCAATGCTCCTTTTTACAAGTACAATCGCTAAAGAATTCTCGGAAGAGTTCCTTTGCAAGTGCCCAATTTTCACGATTGATACAGTATTTCACCTTTGGAGGTTCTACCTCTCCCTGTATAAGTCCAGCCTCTTTAAGTTCCTTGAGATGTTGTGAAACGGTAGCCTTAGCAATGGGCAACTCTTCATGAATACAACCAAAACAACAGTCTTCCCTTTTAGCCAAAAACTGAAGAATGGCGATACGAGCAGGATGCCCCATTGCTTTTGAGAAGCGGGCTAACTGCTCCTGCTTTGTTGTATAATCTTTCTTTTCACTCATACTACTTTATTTTTCTGTTCGCAAAATTACGAACAATTTCTTGTGCAACCAAAATAATCATTTATTTTTTGTTCCCTTATTTGCTACAGACTAAGCTATTTTAGGTATTCTACCACTCCCATACCCTCTGTTTCTCATAACTTTTAGGGATTGTTTAAATCCAAATAGATGTGTAACATTGCAACAACAAAACATTTTTTCGGATGATGGCAATGATTCAAAGTATAGGTTTTAAGAACACTGACAAGATGCGCGACTTGGTGAGCAATAACAGTTCACTGATTTTAGTTATGGGGCGCTTCGGAATATCTTTGGGCTTTGGCGATAAGTCGGTGAGGGAGGTGTGTCGCGCTCATGGCGTGGATGAAAACACGTTTCTGGAGGTGGTGAATTTCGTTTCCAACAGGAATAATACTCTTAATTTTAACTCTGAAAAATGTAGCATATTTTGCAACTTATATTGTATTCAACGTTTAATAACCCTTGTTTCAATTGTGGTATCAATTAACATTTAGGGCAGACTCCATGGTAATGAAGTCAGCCCTAAATGTATTTTAATCGCTTTATTTAATTATCCTATTGCGCTGGTTGTTTGCCTTCTCGGGTTTCGACTTTCCGATGCGCTTACCCGTAGATTTTTTCTTTGCTGCCGCCTTGGCTTTGTGGGCGAAGGGGGTTTTCTTGTTGACTACCATAAACAAAGGTGTTAGGTTTTGAGGTTATTAGGTTTTAAGGGGCCATTCGGTCTGCACAGTTCTTAAAACCTAAGAGCGAAGCGAGCTTATAACCTTATGACCTTATTATATTTCCTCATAACCTTATTCAACCAATTCCCCCTTGAGGGTTGCTGAAGATGCTGAAGTGATGCGCACACGCACGGTCTGCCCCGTGTGATGTCCCTTGCGGTCGAACACCACTACCTTACCTTGCTCCGTACGTCCGAAGAGTTGCTCGCGTGAGCGCTTTGAAGTGCCTTCGATGAGGACATCGTACTCCTTACCGATGCAGGCGGTATTGGATGCGAGGGAGAGTTCGTTTTGAAGGGCAATAAGTTCTTCAAGTCGGCGCACCTTTGTGGCTTCGTCAATATCATCGGGAAGATGCTTTGAGGCATAGGTGCCAGGGCGTTCGGAATATTTGAACATGAAGGAGGAATCGTAGCCACACTCACGCATGAGCGAGAGCGACTCTTGGTGGTCCTCCTCCGTCTCTGAGCAGTAACCCGCAAAGATGTCGGTGGAGAGTCCGCAATCGGGGATTATGCGACGGATGGCTGCCACACGGTCGAGATACCATTCGCGAGTGTACTTGCGGTTCATGAGTTTGAGAATGCGGTTTGAACCACTCTGCACGGGTAAGTGGATTTGCTTGCACACGTTAGGTTCTTCGGCAATCACATGAAGCGTTTCATCGGACATATCCTTGGGGTGAGAAGTCGTGAAGCGCACACGCATTCCTGGCACTGCTCGCGCTACACGGCGCAGGAGTTCAGGAAAGGCAATTGTTTCGCCATTCGCTTCCCAGCGGTAGGAATTGACATTCTGCCCGAGCAGGGTTACTTCTTTATATTTGCGCGACTCAAGATCCTTCACTTCTGTAAGGATGCTCTCAATGTCGCGTGAGCGTTCACGTCCACGAGTGTAAGGCACGATGCAGTAATGGCAGAAGTTGTTGCAGCCACGCATGATGCTCACAAAGCCCGAAAGGTGGTTGCCATGCACACGCTGGGGCACTACATCTCGGTAAGTTTCCGTTAGTGAAAGTTCTACATCAATAGCCTTCTCACCCAATTCTGCCTGTGCAATAAGGTGGGGCAACGAAAGGTAGGAGTCGGGACCTGCCACAAGATCTGCGCCGTGGTCGTTAAGCAATCCTTCCTTCACGCGCTCAGCCATGCAACCGAGTACGCCGATAATCAATTTTCGACCCTTGCGCTTCAAGGCGTTAAGTGCTTCAAGGCGGTGGATAATCTTCTGTTCGGCATTATCACGTACGGAACAAGTATTGAGGAATACCGCATCCGCTTCATCAAGCGTTTCACAAGTCTCATAATCTGCCATCTTCATGACAGAAGCTACCACTTCGCTGTCTGCCACATTCATTTGGCAGCCATAAGTTTCTATATAAAGTTTCTTCATAGCTTAATTTATAGGTGGCAAAATTACGAAATTTTGTTTACTTTTGCGGAAACCTTTTAGTTAATAAGTTACCTTATGCGCAAACTCACTATAGAAGAACTCCAACGTATGGACGTTGAGGAGTTCAAGCAATCAGAAAAATTACCTCTCGTTGTTGTGCTCGACAATGTGAGAAGTCTGCACAATGTGGGCAGTGTATTTCGCACGGCTGATGCATTCCGCTTGGAGCGCGTTGTGCTCTGTGGTATTACAGCCTGTCCGCCTTCGGCAGAAATTCATAAGACTGCTCTCGGAGCTGAAAACAGTGTGGATTGGACCTATTATAACGACGCTACCGAAGCCGTGGCGGCGCTCAAAGCGGAAGGTTACACGGTCTTTGCCGTAGAACAGGTGGAGGGAAGTGTATTGCTACCTAACCTTACGCTCGACCCCACAAAGCGCTATGCCGTTGTGATGGGAAATGAAGTAAAGGGCGTGCAACAAACCGTAGTAGACGCCGCAGACTATGCCCTCGAAATTCCGCAGTATGGCACGAAGCATTCGCTTAATGTCTCTGTTACGGCAGGAATTGTGATGTGGAAATTTTTGGAGTTGTTAGGGGTGAAATAAATGAAAAACTATTCCTATTAATTACCTATAGGATAATAAAATAGAACCGAGCAGTCTTACGATTACTCGGTTCTATTTTTATATTACTTAAATTCGTTATGCCTGCTTATTAGCTTCTACCCACTTACGAGCATTTACAAATGCTTCCATCCAGGGCGTTACATCTTGTGCAAGACGCTCTGCGGGATAGTAAGCATTCTGCCAGGGATAGAATGCACGCTCAAGGTGAGGCATCATTGCGAGGTGACGACCATCGGGTGAGCAAATACCTGCTACGCTGTAGTCCGAACCATTGGGGTTAGCGGGATATTCGTCATAAGAGTACTTGAGCACTACGTTGTACTTGTCCTCAGCATAGGGGAGGCTGAACTTACCTTCACCGTGTGCTACCCAAATACCGAGCTTATCACCGCTCAAAGAACCAAACATCACGCTACGGTTTGTAGTAACCGTTACGCCAACGAACGAACTTTCAAACTTGTGAGAGTCGTTGTGGAGCATGTGCGTACGCTTCTTGTGTTCGGGGTTGATAAGGTTGAGTTCTACCATGAGCTGGCAACCATTACATACACCGAGTGAGAGCGTATCCTTACGCGCATAGAAGCGGTCGAGAGCTGCCTTTGCCTTAGGGTTGTAAAGGAATGCACCTGCCCAACCCTTTGCTGAACCGAGTACGTCAGAGTTAGAGAAACCACCGCAGAAGACTATCATATTTACATCATCGAGCGTTTCACGACCAGTAATGAGGTCGGTCATCATAACGTCCTTCACATCGAAGCCTGCAAGGTAGAGTGCATACGCCATTTCGCGTTCACCGTTTGTACCCTTTTCACGGATGATTGCTGCACGCACACCACTGGGAGTACGACGCTCGGGAGTGATACCAAGGCTTTCGAATGTACCCTTGAATTCGGGACGGAGGTTGTACTCAATGGGCTGCTGCTTATAGTTTTCAAAGCGCTTCTTAGCACAACCGTGGAAGCTCTGCTTCGTATCGAGGAGATAAGAAGTTTCGTACCAGATTTCACGCAAGTGATCGATGCCAAACTGATAAGTAGCGCCGTCCTTTTCTACCAAAATGTGGCGTTCGTCAGTGGGTTGACCTACCTTAAGATAACTTACGCCTGCTTCATCAAGGAGTGCCTTGAACTCAGCCTTATTCTTATCGCTCACCTGTACGATAACACCAGGATTTTCCGCGAATAGAATCTTCACGAGGTCGGCTTCCTTAAACTTGTCAAGGTTGATGCAAAGACCGCCTTCTGTGTTAGCGAAGCACATTTCAAGCAATGTAGTAATCATACCACCCGCAGAAATGTCGTGACCTGCCATGAGGAGACCCTTTTCAATCAACTGCTGAACAGCATTGAAGGCATCGCGGAAATATTCGGGGTTCTGAACTGTAGGAACATCGCTACCTACGCGGTTCAAACTTTGTGCGAATGCAGAACCACCGAGGCGGAGTGTGTCGAATGAGAAGTCGATGTGATAGAGTGCCGACTTTTCGCAGTTTACTACTACGGGGCTTACTACCTTGCGTACATCGCTCACTTCACCACCTGCGCTGACAATTACAGTACCCGGAGAAATAATCTTTTCGTCATTGGGGTACTTCTGTGTCATTGAAAGCGAGTCCTTACCAGTAGGCACGTTGATTTCAAGTGCGCAGCAGAAGTCAGAAAGTGCTTCTACGCCGCGATAGAGACGCGCATCTTCACCCTTCTGTGAGCGACAAGGCCACATCCAGTTTGCAGAGAGGCTCACACTATCGAGTCCGTTTGCCAAAGGTGCCCAAACGAGGTTCGTGAGTGCTTCAGCAACTGAAAGCACTGAACCTGCGGCGGGATCAGCAAGCCCTGCCTGAGGAGCATGACCGATTGCCGTAGCAATACCTGCCTTACCGCGGTAGTCAAGTGCTACAACACCACAGTCAGCAAGGGGCAACTGAAGTTCACCCTGCGTTTGCTGTTGCGCTACCTTACCTGTTACGGAACGGTCTACCTTATTCGTCAACCAGTCCTTACAAGCCACAGCTTCAAGCTGGAGTACGTTGGTCAAATATTCGTCAAGGTTCTTAACATCGTAGGTAACATTTTCGTACTTACGCTCAACGGTTTCGTCCACCATGATTGTCTTGGGCGAGTGTCCGAACATCTGCGCCACATCAAGGTCAAAGGGACGCACACCATCAGCTTGCTCGAAAGCAAAGTGAGCATCGCCAGTACATTCACCTACAACATACATCGGAGCACGTTCACGTTCAGCAATCTTACGCACATGTTCGATATGTTCTTCCTGAATGAGGAAGCCCATACGCTCCTGGCTTTCGTTGGCAATAATTTCCTTTGCCGAAAGTGTCTGGTCGCCAATGGGGAGGTTCTTCATATCGATAACACCACCGCATTCTTCCACCAATTCTGAGAGACAGTTCACGTGACCTGCTGAACCATGGTCGTGGATAGAAACAACGGGGTTTACATCTTCTTCACAGAGAGCACGCACAAGGTTGTTTGCACGCTTCTGCATTTCGGGATTCGCACGCTGTACGGCATTGAGTTCGATACCTGAGCTATAGCGACCTGTATCTACTGAAGAAACAGAACCACCACCGAGACCGATGCGATAGTTATCACCACCGACAACAACAACCTTATTGCCCTTCTGAGGCGTACCCTTAAGGCAGTCGCGCTTTGTGCCGTAACCCACACCACCTGCGAGCATGATTACCTTGTCATAACCATACTTTTCACCATTTTCCTGGTGTTCGAAAGTAAGTACTGAACCTGTGATAAGGGGTTGACCAAACTTGTTACCGAAATCGCTTGCACCGTTAGAAGCCTTAATCAAAATCTGTTCGGGAGTCTGATAAAGCCACTGACGTACGGGAAGGATATCCTCCCAATCGCGACCGCCGTCCAAGCGGGGGTAAGAAGTCATATATACAGCCGTACCAGCGATAGGCCAAGAACCTACACCACCACCCATACGGTCGCGGATTTCACCACCTGTACCTGTTGAAGCACCGTTAAAGGGTTCTACAGTTGTGGGGAAATTGTGTGTTTCTGCCTTCAACGAAATCACTGATTCAATATCCTTGATGACAAAGAAGTCAGAAGTTGAGTGATCCTTGGGAGCGAATTGCTCAACAACGGGACCTACAGAGAAGGCTACGTTATCCTTGTAAGCAGAGATAATCTTGTGAGGATTTTCCTGTGTAGTCTTCTTGATCATCGCAAAGAGCGAAGAGGGCATTTCCTGACCGTCAATGATGAAAGTACCACCGAAAATTTTGTGACGACAGTGCTCAGAGTTGAGCTGTGCAAAGCCGAATACTTCAGAGTCAGTAAGTTTGCGGTTAAGCTGAGCCTCTACATTGTGGAGGTATTGGATTTCCTCGGGCGAGAGTGCCAAACCTTCCTGTTCGTTATATGCTTCGAGGTCGTCAATCTGCTGAATAGCCGCAGGCTGAAGGTTGATAGTGAAAATATCTTGGTTCAAGCCTGTGTACATACGCTGAAGCATGGGGTCGTAATCCGCATCCTTGCTTGCTACGGGGAAGTACTCTTCAATACGCGAGATACCCTGGAGGTTCATATTCTGTGTAATTTCCACAGCATTCGTACTCCATGGTGTAATCATTTCACGGCGGGGACCTACGAAGTAACCTTCAAGCGTTTCGCCTTCAAGAAGCGTAGCGTCGCCGTAAAGCCAGCAAAGTTCATTTACTTCATCCTGTGTGAGCTGGTGATTCACTTGAGTGGCAATCACAGTTTGCTCCTTTGTCTTAAAAAACAAAATCATAGTATGGTAGGAAAATGGTTTAGTATATTCCTTGCAAAGATACATTATTTAAGGAAAAGGGAAAAGGTTAGCGCTCAGAAAACGACGGGTTGATAAATATTTTTTTACTATTCCCCTTTAGAAGCAGAAAATAAATAAACTTCACCCGTCAGATTACTACCTTATCCCCCCGAAATGAATCCCTAAAAAAGCAAATGCTTGAGAGTGAAAACTAACTCACTTTTAATTCAAATTAAGTTACTTTTAGTTTCAACTAAGTCTCACTTAGTTTTTCTTACTTTAGATATTCTTTTCAACCTTCTACAATAGGGTTAAATGAGTAAACTTCAGCATAGATTTTTGCCACACATTCCTCCACTTTTTTACGTAATTCTTCACCCTCAGAAGCCTCAAAATGACCATACTCCATTAAGTGCATTGGAATACACTCACCCCCTGCTCGGTAAGGCGGTTGGAAATAAGGTAAATCAAGTTTTGAAAACTCATTTTTCTCATAAAAAAGTTGACGTAATTGCTGAAATTTCGTCACAGGAATTTCTATTTCCAATAACAAAGGATGTTTTACTATCTCTATGATATACTGCAAAATACGAGTTCCGTATCCCTTACCACGAAGTGAGGGTGAAACTGCAAAATGCTCTATAAAACTGAACTCCTCAAAGTTCCAAAGCGTAAAGAATCCCACAAACAAATCCGCGTCACACACGGCATAAACCGTAAATTTCGGATTATGGTCAGTATATTGGCGTTGCATCTCCAAATCTCGGCGTTCATCGGCGGGAAAAGTACTGATGAGCAAGTTTTCTACAGAAGGGTAGTAAGGAGAGTGGGAATTGATAAAAAAAATATTCATGTTACTATTATTAATATGAGGACGCACAACCCGTACGTCCCTACCTATCAATCGTTATTTTCGCTTGGAAAAGTAGGGAAGCACGACTCGTGCGTCCTCATATTCTAATTGTATAAAAAGTCCGTTAGAAAGGATTTACTTCCTCACCCAAAATATTATTTACAAGGTGGTTAGCCAACGAACTTGTACCGATGCGGAAGAGGTTCTTGTCGATAAATTCTTGACCAAGAATTTCGCGTACAATAGTGTAGTAAGTCGTTGCATCTTCAACAGTCTTAATGCCTCCTGCTGCCTTAAAGCCTACCCACTTTCCTGTTTGAGCCTTATATTCCTTAATAGCTTTACACATTACATAAGCAGCTTCAGGCGTTGCTGAAATACTAATTTTACCTGTAGAAGTCTTGATAAAATCAGCACCTGAGTACATAGCCAGCACAGCCGCCTTTTTGATGTTTTGAGCCGACTTAAGCGCACCTGTTTCAAGGATAACCTTCAAAGGTACTTCTCCGCAAACGTCCTTAAGTTCTGAAATTTCATCTGCACAAGTTTCGTAATCGCCACTAAGGAAGGTGCCCACACCTAAAACCATATCTATTTCCGTTGCACCGTCCTTAATAGCAAGCGCAGTTTCGATAGTTTTAATTTCAAGGAAAGTTTGCGCTGAAGGGAAGCCTCCGCTGACACATGCAATTTGAGTGGTGTCAACTTCAAGACTTTCGCTTACAATTTTCGCAAAGTTTGGATAAACACAAAGTGTTGCCAATGGGGGCATATCCTGATGTTCGTCGTAGAAGCGGTTTACATTTTCCGTAAACTTCAAAACAGATTCCTGCGAGTCAGTCACCGTAAGCGTTGTGAGTTCAATAGCACGGAGCAATTGCTTCTTCACTTCATCCGTATCGTAAAGCGCTTGTTTATCTTCGAGTAATGCCATCACTTCATGATGCACACGCTCGTCATTGAGTTCAGCACAATTGTATGCTTTGAACATATCAATATAATTGGCCATAAGGAATATTATTTAAAGTTACTTATGCATATGTCATTACCTCACGTTCACCCTTCAATACCGCAAAGGCATTGTCAGCCATGGCTTGCATTTCATCTTCACCGGGATATACATGTACGGGAGCAAGGAAGTCTACACGCTCAGAAATCTTTGAGGTAATATATTCGGAATATGCCAAACCACCAGTGAGAAGTATGGCATCTACTTTACCATACATCACAGCACTCTGAGCAGCAATGCTCTTCGCAACCTGATAGCAAAGGGCATCAATAACTAACTTAGCATTGCGGTCGCCATTTTCTATGCGCTCCATGACTTTGCGCACATCGCTTGTGCCCAAATGAGCTGCCACACCTGCCTTCCCCACAATGCGCTTCATAATTTCGTTCTTTGTGTAAACACCACTGTAGCAAAGGGTAATAAGATCAGAAGTGGGGAGTGTACCTGCGCGTTCAGGAGAGAAAGGTCCTTCACCATCAAGAGCATTATTAACATCTATAGCCTTACCTTTTTGGTGAGCCGCTACTGAAATACCACCTCCAAGGTGGGCAACGATAAGGTTGAAATCCTCATACTTTTTACCCTGTTCCTTAGCAAATCGGAAGGCTATAGCACGCTGATTCAAAGCATGCCAAATAGAGCGACGGGGCATGAGGGTTGAACCCGTAAGTCTGGCTACATCTTCCATTTCATCCACTGTTACGGGGTCGGCAGTAAGAGCACGACAATCGGGAAGCATATGTGCCAACTCGTAAGCGATTAAGCATCCTAAGTTGCAGGCATGCTTACGCTGCGCATTAAGCATATCAAGGCGGAGTTGGGCATTTACTTCATAGACACCGCCACGTGTAGGTTTGCCAATACCACCGCGACCTATGATAGCGTCAAATTCGAGAGGCACAGCGTGATTGGAGAGGCAATTCAAGATGTGCTTTTTACGATAATCGTACTGGTCAGTAACGCGTACGAAGTGTGAAAGTTCTTCTTCAGAGTGGTTTATACTTTCTACAAAAACCTTTTTCTCATCTTCATAGACGGCGATTTTTGTAGTTGTAGAACCGGGGTTAATAGCAAGGATTCTCATTAAATTATATGGGATTCTATAATGATAAGATGGGAGATTGTTTTACGCCAATGCCACAGCAATGCTATAATACTTTGTCAAGACACTATCGCCTCTTGAAGAAAGCACCACGGGACAATCTGTGCCTTGCAAAACTCCCGCAATTTCGGCATTTGCAAAGAAGGGCATGGTCTTATAAAAGGCATTTGCCCCCACAATGTCGGGGAAGAGCAACGCATCTGCCTCACCCTCCAAACAACTCTTTATGCCCTTAATATCAAGAGCCTCTTTGTCAAGCGCACAACGGAGGTCGAGCGGACCGTCAAGGAGTAAGTTACCCCATTCTCCCTGCTGGGCACGCGCAATTAAGGGTGCGTAGGTCATAGAGTGCGGGAACTTTTCGCTGGCATTCTCTGTGCAGTGAAGCATAGCAATGCGGGGCGTCTCTATTTGCAAACGGCGACACATTTCTGTGATATAACCAATCTGGGCAGCGCGTTGTTCTTCCGTAGGATAAGGAAGCACAGCAGCATCACTGATTAAGAGGAAGCGCTCTAACTTGGGAACTTCCATAACAGCAATGTGAGACATCACGCGTCCCTTTGGTAAAATTCCTTCTTCCTTATTGAGGATAGCACGAAGCAATACGTCGGTATTCACCAAGGCTTTCATCATTGCATCAGCCTTACCCTCACGCACAGCTTTCACTGAAAGGCGCGCAGCTTCCTGAGCATCGTCAGCATGTAAGAATTCAATGCTATCAGCATACTTTTCCCAGTCAGCAGGCAAAGGCATCTTTGATTTATCACCTACAAGCAAAAGACGCACCCACCCTTCGCGAAGCGCCATAAAGACAGCTTCCATCGAGTGTTCGTCATGGGGATAAACAACTACCAAACGCTTTGGATTACGCGCCTCTGAAAGGTGCGCTATAAGTGCAGAAAATGATTTAATCATCGTAGTATTTTTTTGTCCGCACAAAGGTACAATTTTTAAAGGAGAAAGGAGAATGCAGAAAGGAGAAATAACCATCCTGACCTTTTTTCCTTTAAAAACTATACCACTTTAAAGATGCTTAATAATTTATATCCTCTTCTACTTAATACCTAAACGTACTGCCACCTAAGAACTCACGCAACAATGAAGTAGGAGGAAGGGCTTGTATAGAAATAGGATTGAGATAAGAAAGGAACTTGCGCAAACGGATTGCCTCACTGTATTCGGGCGCTGTTTCAGGCACTTCTTCCAAAACGGGAAGGGCTTGTTCGCGAAGCACTCCGAATTCAAAGAGCATGGCTGTGTTGATCATCACATCGGCTTCTTCCTGGAAGGGGAATATCCACTTTTCTTCTCCAGCGCGAACCGAGGGCCAGCGTGAGATAGTGTCGCGAGCAGAACAGCCACGATATTTGTAGTCACGCACAATGCGGCGCAACAATCTGTTGTCCGTAGTGGGAATATAGTTGTGGTTGTCAAGCAGAATGGTTGTCAGTGCCGACGCATAGATTTTAAATTTATTTTCAGCTGGAATATTTTCCGTCAAGGTGGGATTCAAGGCATGAATACCCTCAAGGATGAAGATGGTTTCGGGAGTGGGGTTCACTATATTTCCACTCATTTCGCTCTTACCCGTTTGGAAATTGTAACGAGGGAGTTCCACGCTCTTACCTTCGATAAGTGCATTCATCTGTTCGGTAAAGAGGGGGATGTTCATGGCATAAACGCTCTCGTAGTCGTACTTTCCATTCTCATCAAGTGGCGTCTTTTCGCGATCAACAAAGTAATCGTCCAAAGAAATGGGCACTGGGCGCTTTCCGCAAGCCATGAGTTGCACACTGAGGCGCTTTGAAGTGGTTGTCTTACCGCTTGACGAAGGACCGGCAATAAGAATCACCTTCCAATTCGGATTTTCCGCAATGCGGTCAGCCAAACGGCTGATCATCTTTTCCTGTAAGGCTTCGCTAACATTAATCAAGTCGTTAGCATATCCCGCTTTACAAGCCGCATTCAATTCTCCAATGGTTGTAACTCCAAGAATCTTCTGCCAGCTATGCTGTTGGCGGAATACGTCGAACATTTTTGGCTGATCGCGCATGGGTCGCAATTGCGAAGGATTCTTTGAGTCGGGAACGCGTATCAAAAGTCCGTCACCATAAAGAATGAGATCGAAAAGGTAAATCTGAGAAGTGCGCACCAACAAGGAGCCGTAGAAGTAGTTTGCCACATCTCCTAAAGTATAATAGTGTGTGTACAGACGACCACAGCTTTCAAGCAACTTCGCCTTGTTTTCCAATCCCGCTTCACGGAAAAGCTTCACCGCATCTTCCGTATGCGCCGTCAAACGATGGAAAGGCAGGTCATCGTTAATAATTTCCTGCATGCGCGCTTTGAGTTGTTCCACCTTCTCCAGCGTAATGCCTCCAGGCAAGTCAAGATGGCAATAATACCCATTGCTCACCGGATTTTCAATACGCAACATAGCGTTGGGGAAAAGGTCATGCGCAGCCTTGTAAAGCACGAAGAAGACGGAGCGTGTGTAAGTTCGATGCCCCGAGGGAGAAGTGATATCTAAGAATTCGATATCCTTGTCGTTGAAGAGCACAAAGTGAAGCCCCTCCACCTTATTATTTACCTTCGCACTGGTAGGGCCAAAGGGCATTTTAAGTTCCAGAAGTTCATAGACTTCTTCTAAGTTAAAGCCCATCGGTACTTTATGAATGCGACCAGTATTTGCACAACGAATATTAATAGTCTTTCCCATAGTAAGTAGATATTTAGTTTTATAAATAGCAAACGGATAATTCCTAACCACAAAGGTAAACCTTATTTTCCAACTTACACAAATTAAAATGGAGAAACTTTTAAATGCAAAAGGAGAAAGCCACAGCACACTATCATTTCAACCGATTCTATATTCTTTTTATCTTTTCTCCTCTCCCACTTCCGTTTTTCACTTATCCCCAATCCCCACCCTTACTATAAATATCTTTTTACATTCTTTTGTTTCTTTAGGTTAAAGAAAGATAGAAAAATTATGATGGTTGTTATAGGTCGGGGAAAACGTGGATAACTCTGAACGGCAGTTTTGAATGAGTTATTTTTAAGTATTTTAGCTTTTATTTAATATGGGGAAAACTGGGGATAATCTTGTGGGAAAAGGAAGAGGATAAGTGGGGAAAGGTGGATAACTGAGTTGTTCAAACCCTATTCTCATCTCATGAGTTATTCACAAACTTCTCCACCGACTTTTCCCCTACTTTTACACAGGGTTATCCACACCTTTTTTAGTATATCTTTGGGAAGTAAAATTAAGAGTTAGTTAAGAGAAATTAAGTTACTTTTAGTTGAAAATATAAGTGACTTACGAAGCCTTATAATTTATTTAGGTAATAATATAGTAGTTAACCCATATATAGGAATAAGAATCATACCCCCTCACCGCAGGGGGAGGGGGTATAAAATCTGACCTTTGGGTAAACTTCTATATCATTACCAAAAATTTTCCTTAAAAAGTCACAAAGTCACAAGTCACTTTAAGAGCGTTTTCGTTTTACATTAATCAAGTTCCCCTTAATTTGTGTAATTATACGATGTGTAATCAAAACGTATTGCGTACCTTTGTAGAAATTACTTTTGGAGTCACAACTTTTAAGTTTCAATTACATTAACGCATATATCTTTATGAACAGGAAAACTCTTGCGCTGCTTTGTCTTGCTGGCGCGTGTGTGCAGCAGTCGGCCCTGACGGCTCAAACCAGGGTTGAAGCGGAACCTCAGCAGAACCTTTACATTACGAATCCAGAATCGGCGCGTCCTTACCGAATCCCTGCAATAGCGGCTGCTCCGAATGGGGATGTGTTCGCCATTTCGGATTACCGCCCCTGTGGTAACGACATTGGTTACGGCGAAGTCGATATAAAGTGTCGCATATCGAAGGATAATGGTAAGACGTGGGGCGAGGAATTCTTTATTGCCGACGGCAAGGGTGGCACTTCCAACCACATGTCTACGGGTTATGGCGACGCAGCAATCGTGGCCGATCGTGAAGAAAATAAGTTGCTCGTCATGATGGTTTGCGGGCGCACCGTTTGTTGGCATGGGCGCTGGAACCCCTCTAAAATTGGGCAGACAGAGGCTGACTCTGTGAACCGTGTAGCGCGCGTTTATTTGACATATAACGAAAAGACGGGCGAATGGGAGAAGGGCGACATCGTGGAAATGACAGATCATATCTACTCGCTCTTCCTTGACGGCGACAAACCTACGGTTTCTTCTATGTTTATCGGTTCAGGAAAGATTTGTCAGAGCAGTCGCATTAAAGTAGGTAAGTATTACCGCCTCTATTGTTCCATGTGGACGCGCGACGGGGGCAACCGCGTGATTTATTCTGACGACTTCGGCGACTCGTGGAGGGTGCTCGGCACCATCTATGACCGCCCCGCGCCTGGGGGCGACGAACCCAAGGTGGAAGAACTCCCTGATGGTAGCGTGTTACTCTCCAGCCGTTGCACAGGGCGCTACTTCAACATCTATACTTACACCGATATCAAAAAGGGTGAAGGTTCGTGGGCAACAGTTGCTCTCTCAAATGCTGATAACAATGGAGTTGCGGCAGTGGGTAACTCTACGAATGGCGAAATATTGATTGTGCCCGTTCAGCGTAAGGCGGATGGTGTGAAGACTTACTTAGCGCTTCAATCCGTGCCCTTCGGTCCTGGCGGACGTAAGAATGTAGGTATCTTCTACAAGGAACTCACCGACTACGCTACGGACTTTGCTTCGCCCGCTCTCTTTGCTGCAAATTGGGATGGATGTCATCAATCCAGCACAATGGGTTCGGCTTACACCACTATGACACTTCAGAAGAACAATACCATCGGCTTCCTTTATGAAGAGTCAACCTTTGCACGCGATTACACCATCGTATATAAGAATTACACGATTGAGCACATCACAGACGGTCGCTATGCTTATTGCGACGACCCCGCGTTGGCTAAGAAGTATATTTCAGAAAAGGTGGTGGGTCAAAAGGTTGCAAGCACTTTTAAGGGTGAATCGTGCCAGTACGTTGTTGGTATGCCCGACGCTAACATGCGTAAGAGTGTGGAGAAAGTAGCCAAAAAGGCTCAGAAAGGCGCTAGCGTGGATGCCGTTGCAAAGCTCAACAAGAGCATTGCGAAAACACTTATTAGCCCTCTTGAAGGTAAGCAATACCGCTTGCGCAATCTAGGTTACTTGGAAGGCAACAAGGCTTATACCAACAATCAGTATTTGCAAGCTTCACAGAGCGCACTCAATGCTGCTGCTTTGAACGAAAGTGACGCTTCACAAATTTGGACACTTCAAAAGACAGAAGAAGGAAATTGGCGCCTTTACAACGAAAAGCACCAAGTGTATATGGGCAAGCCCGCAGGTACAAGCACGAGCATTATGCCCACAAAGAATCCTGCTGAAGCTGGTACCTTTAAGCTCATTAGCGACCGCGAAGGTCAAACCGTCTTCAACGAGCAACAAACGTCAAACGTTAACTATCCCAACTTCCACCTCTCACAAAATAACACTATCGTAACGTGGAACGCCTCTGCACCCTCAAAGTGGGAGATTATCGCGGTAAATCCTAGCGATTACAACGCTACAAAGAAGTGTTGCAATCATTAAACCTAGGTAGTGCTCAACTTTTTCAGCTATTAAAAATCACTACTTTTAGTG
The DNA here is from genome assembly GCA_045657925.1 of Alloprevotella sp. Lineage (GTDB taxonomy): Bacteria > Bacteroidota > Bacteroidia > Bacteroidales > Bacteroidaceae > Alloprevotella. The sequence continues at coordinate 19,817 of JAZOUA010000027.1, forward strand.
ATTGACACAAAGCAAAATAAGGCATAACTTTGCACCATCATTTCTTTGCTTCATCCCTTCATGAGAATGAATAAGAAAAGTGTGTGATAATTGTTATGTTAATGTTTCCTTATCGGGAGTGCTTCAAATGCGAGGTGCTCCCGATAGTTTTTATTACCCTAGACATTCTGCTAACGTAAAGGCACAAAAAAACGGTAAGCTTAAAGGATCAGCTCACCGCAAATACTTGTTATTTCTTAATACTCTTTCGTAAGATAGGTATTCTCTTAATAATATGCCCTATACTTATTATTGTTAATATAATACCTATTCTATAATGCCAAAGTCCTATATTAGTGTTTGCACCATTAATATTAAGCAATACAAATCCTGAAATTACTGTTACTGTATATATAAGCGATAGCCAAATAGTAACTCTGCTTTTATTACCTCTCCCTTTACTAATAAGACTTTTGTACCAAGCCCAATGAGTTTGGATATGTAGCACTCCTACTATAATAAATATTAAACTTGATATAGTATGGAATACCGCCCAATTATGCCATATATTGTGACTTAAAAAGTGTCCTGCAAAGTGTAACTTAAATCCAGAAAATGCAGTTATAGCAAATACAAAAATCAAGAACCAATCAACTACAAATATCTTTTTCATTACTTATATTTAGGTTTATAATATAGAACAAAGTGCCATGCGGGTTGAACGCTCCGCATGGCATCTTTGCTCTTTTACCTTTTATCTTTACTCTTCATTTTACCCCCATGAGATGGTGCGCGTTTCGTCGTCGTTCACCTTAATATCTACCCAAACCGTGTTGCCAGGGAGGAGGTCTTCAACCAATTCAGGCCACTCAATGAGGCATACTGCACCAGAGTAGAAATAATCTTCACAGCCCATGTCGTAAGCTTCTTCAAGCTTCTTAATGCGGTAAAAGTCAAAGTGGTAAATGAGTTCTCCCGTTTCGTCCGAACGGTATTCATTTACGATTGCAAAAGTAGGCGACGTAACAGGTTCGCTAACGCCGAGCGCTTCACAAAGAGCCTTAATGAACGTAGTCTTACCAGCGCCCATTTGTCCGTTAAAGGCAAACACCGTATCTTCCTGCATGGCAAGGCGGATAAATTCTTCAGCCACTGCGCCTATTTCTTCGAGTGATTTTATCTTTAATTCCATAAGGTTATGAGGTTAAGAGGGGAAAGGTGAACCGAGGTCGGTTAAAGTCAAAGGTTAAGGATAAGAAGGTTAACGGCATCGTTCACTCTTCACCTTTCACCTTAGAGCTAAGCGACCTTACAACCTTTAATATCATTTATGTTCTTTTTTACGGAAAGAATTTTCCTTTCTAAAATGTACTGCAAAGTTCGGAATATTTTCTTAATTACAGACGGATTCAGGCTATTTGTATTTTGTAATTTTGCGGAAATTTTAGTTTACAATGCTTTACACGAAGAATTTAGTATATTATCTGCTCGCTCTCGTAGGGTGCTTTTCAGTCGCAGGGTGTGACTTGATGGAGTATCACCCTTACGATTCGCGCTTTAGCGGAAAACGAAATATCAATATCTCCAACATTGACCGCATAGAGAGCGCCATGCAGGGGAAAAAGGAACTCCGATTTGCCGTCATTAGCGACACACAGCGCTGGTATGATGCCACTCACGCAATGGTCAACCACATCAACGCCACAGAGGGCATCGACTTCGTTATTCACTGTGGCGACCTCACGGACTTCTCACTGACGGAAGAGTTCGTTTGGATGCGCGACGAGCTAGAGCATCTCCATGTGCCCTACGTCGTTACGTTAGGCAACCATGACTGCTTGGGAACAGGTAAAAGTACCTTCCGCGATATGTTTGGAAATTTTGAATACAGCTTTACGGCAGGTAACACCCACTTTGTCGTAATCAACACCAACGGATTGGAATTCTCTGATGATGTCGATTTCTTTGGTGTCAACTTCATGCGACAGGACCTCACCAGCCTCCCTCACCATGCCGAGCGTACGGTAGTAGCCATGCACGTTCCGCCAGGGAGCGACCAATTCCCAATGGATGAAGCCAAAGACTACCTCCGCACCGTCAAGCGCTATCCTAACTTGCAGTTTGCTGTCTGTGGACACGAACACAGCACAGCCGTGCGCCACCCTTTCCCCAACCATGTGCCCTATTATCAAGCCGCTTGCGCCGACAAGCGCTCCTACCTCCTGTTCCACCTCAAAGCCGATGGCAGCTATGCGTATGAAGAAGTATTTTTCTAAACTCCGCTCATCACTCCTTGCCCTCTCGCTCCTCGCTCTCACGCCCCTGATGGGCCAGGAACGCACCTTTTGGCAACGCCTCATTCCCACCACTGCCACCGTTCAATATGCGGGAAACATCGGGATGATTTCAGCAGGTGTAGGGTGGGAATACGGCAAGGGAAAGTGGCTCACCGAAGCCCTCCTAGGATATGTGCCCCATTATAAGCGCACACAGAGTTTGAACACCATCACCCTCCGACAATACTACACCCCCTGGAAACTTTCTCTACCCCTCATTAAGGACAAGCCCGAGGCCTTGCACTTCAGCCCCCTTGCGGTAGGTGTGCGCGTCAATGCCGTGCTATTCGATGGTGACTTCTGGTCGGAGGAACCCCACTCCCACTATGGCGGCTCCTACTACCGCTTCTCCACCCGCATCCGCTTTGCACTCAGCGCAGGTCAGCGCTTGACTTACACTTTTCCTAAAGCATCGAAACATAGAGGCAAAAGCGTAGAAATGTATTACGAATTTTCGGCAAACGAACTCGGTATTATCTCCGCCATTCCCAATCGCCATATCCATTCTAAAGATATTTTCGCCCTGGGAGTAGGAGCACGATTGAAGTTTTAAAAGGATAAAAGCTAAAGAATATTATAATTGAAAAAGGGTTACTTATAGCAAAAATTATAAGTAACCTTTTTTGTATTCTTAATCCTAATCACTCTGCCTGTCCTTGTGAGTATCCTTAAGAGTGTTTTACTTTGCTTACGCGAAAGTAAAAGGCGGCTCGGTAATGTCTATTCAAATAAATTTGATAGCCGCAACACTCGCCTGTTGCTACCTTTGCACCGAAAAAAGCCGTAGCAGGAAGCACAGCAGTGCATTTTAATCACCAATGCCTTAAATGCAAGCAGTGGCACATTGCACATCGGCTGTTATTGACCGAAGAGGGAGGTATAATGCAAAAGAAGCCCCTACAACGCAATGTTGCAGGGACTCTGAACTCAATATGTAATATCACAACGCTTTTATAAGGTTTTCAAACACATCAAGATCTCTTGTTATATATTGTCCAAAACTTTCTCCTGTGCAAAGCCACACAGGGAGGCAAAAGCAACGATTAAGGTTAAAAATAGTTTTTTCATTATGTATCTTTTACTTTTGTTGTCTAACCAATCATTCCTTATTGATGTATTCATCAACTTTCTGTTTTAAGCAGTCTTCGTGGTAACCGGTCCATTGTTCAAGAACAATGCCTTCGGGTGAGATTAGTGTATAGCAGGGAATGCTGTGCTGCTCGTATTGAGCATAAATACCGCTTTGTCCTTTAAGATCATTCCAATTATTCCAGCTCATACGGTGTTTTTCCGTTGCCATCTCCCAAGGCTTTGGGTCATCTATACTTATGCTTACAATGTTCAGTTTCTCCTTGTAGGTGGTGGCAAGTTCCTCCATTTCCGGAATGGCCATAATACAGGGAGTGCAACCGCTTGACCAAAAGTCAATCAATATGTATTTCCCTTTCAATTCGGCAAGATGATGCTTC
>JAZOUA010000028.1:0-100035 GCA_045657925.1 Alloprevotella sp.
CAGCGGGGGTTCCACCGTGGTTGGCGGGCTGCTGCTATATCTCAGCGGGGGTTCCACCGTGGTTGGCGGGCTGCTGCTATATCTCAGCGGGGGTTCCACCATGGTTGGCGGACTGCTGCTATATCTCAGCGAGGTTTTTTAAGGGAAATATGCATTGACGAAGTACATTTTTTGGATATTTCGTATTCTTTATTGTGTTAAAACTGTAACTTTGAGTGCGGAAAGATGAAGCGTGTCTTTCCCTTGACACTAATTATTAATTACTCAAAATCATTGTTATGGTTAATCAGATTAATCCTTGTCCGTTTACCCATTTCACAGTGGGTTTACATTGCGACACGCACAATCAGGCATATACGCTGATGAATGCGACTGGTGCGGAGGCGCTTCACATTGAAAAGTTGTTGCCTGAGTATCACAAACTTATCGAAGAGGAGAACGGCCTTGTTCGTCGTGCCACGGCTTATGTGAGCACTACTTCTTTAAAGGACGCTGACAAGAAGCGCGACAATGCTGCTGGGGTGATTTTGAACGTGACTTATGCCTACACGACCAGTACGATCAGCACGAAGCGTACGGCGGCCAATGCCTTGGATGCCATGTTGGCGCCCTACAAGGGAGTGGCTCGCAGCACCTATCGCTCGGAGACTCGCGAACTGAATGGGATGATCGCTGTGCTTCAGTCGGATGCTGCCACCGCGCACATTGCTACTTTGGGCCTCACCAGCGACGTTGAGGAATTGGTTTTGGCTAATGTTCAATTCGACCTCATCATGCAGCAGAAGCAGATGGAAGAGTCGGCGCGTTCACCACAAACGACGCTCTCGACCGACGAGGTTCGTGTGGCAGTAGATGCTAAGTACCAGGAAATTGTTCAGGTAATCAACGCTTACGCCGTGATTCAGTCCACACCCGAAATCGAGCAGTTTATTGTGAACCTCAATGCCATCTTGCGTCTGGCCGAATTAGATGCTACACGTGGAGGAAAGCAAAAGAAGAATACCGAAGAAGGTACTACCCCCGAAACGGAAACTCCTGAAACAGAAACCCCTGAAGCGGAAACTCCCGAAGCTGAGGTTCCAGAAACAGAAACTCCCACGGAGGCATAATTGATTGCATTTGCGTGAAATACCGCTTTTATCATCTCCCCGTTGCAGCATCTCGCAACGGGGAGATTGTTTTTTCTTCCTGTCACTCTTACATCTCCACTTCGCTCACCACCTCACCGTCGAAGAGGCGCACGATGCGGTCGGCATAGTTGGCGTCGTGCTGAGAGTGCGTCACCATCACTATGGTAGTGCCCTCAGCGTGGAGTTGCTTGAGCAGGTCCATCACTTCCTTGCCGTGCTTAGAGTCCAGGTTACCCGTGGGCTCGTCGGCAAGGATAATCTGTGGGCGAGAGATTACGGCACGCGCAATGGCCACGCGCTGCTGCTGACCGCCCGATAGCTGTGAGGGGAAGTGCTGTGCACGGTGCGACATAGCCACGCGCTCGATGACCTCCTTCACCTTCTCGCGGCGCTCCTTCTTGCCGGCGCCCATGTAGATGAGAGGCAGTTCCACGTTCTCCGAAACGTTGAGTTCGTCAATCAGGTTGAAGCTCTGGAACACGAAGCCCAACTTCCCCTTGCGGATGTCCGTACGCTGGTCCTCGTCCATAGTGCTCACGTCAATGCCGTTGAGCATGTAAGTACCCTGGGTGGGCGTGTCCAATAGGCCCAGGATGTTGAGCAAGGTGGATTTACCACAACCTGAAGGTCCCATGATGGCAACAAATTCGCCTTTCTTTACTTCGAGGTCTACGCCCTGAAGTGCCCAGGTCTGAATGTCTTCAGTTTCAAATACTTTCTTAATGTTCTTTAAGGTAATCATAATAGTTGAGGTTTATAAGGTTTATAAGTTAATTAGGTTTTGAGAGCGCCGTCCGGACTGTTAATTCCGCATGGTAGTTGTACTCTGTACTCTGTTATCTGTACTCTCGCATCATTCTTTCTTCACCACCTCCGCAGGTTGAATCTTGCTTACCTTCCAAATCTTGTTGCTGATGGTGAGGAGGGTAATGGCTACGACAATGAGGATGGCAAGGATGAGGTAGAAGAAGAGCCAGGGGAGGTCTTTGCCGAGGCCGATGTCTCCATCGACTACTAGTATCGTTGCTATGACGGCACTGGAAACGACAATAACGATTACGGCGCTAATACCGAGTAGGCGCAGGTAATATTTGCCGAAGAGCAGGATGATGTCGCGAGTGTGTGCGCCGTGAATCTTGCGAAGTGCCACTTCCTTCTGTCGCCCACGACTTTCAAGGGCAATGGCAGAGTAGATACTTGCTACGATGCAGAGGATACTCACGATGACGAGAATCAGGCAGAGCTGGCGCATCATTTCAATCATGCGCATGTGGTTAAACCACTCATCTGCGAGATTGTGAATCGGCAGGATATTGCGGTCTCCCGGACGTGCTTCGCGGTAGAGTTCGGTGATGTCGTCCTTCACCTTATTGTACTTTCCCTCCTTGGGGAACAGGATGTAGTGAGGATTCGGAGAGTGAGAACCCAGTTCCGAAAAGTTGCGCAAATCACGCCAGTCGATGTCTTCATCCACCATCCAGAAGGAAGGACAATCATTAGAACCATGACGATACCCCGGAAGGGCAGGAGCATAACCGATGAGTGTGTAGGAGCGTTGCTTGTAGAGCGGACGCACTTGCTCGTCACGACTGACGTCAAGGTTCCACTTCTTGCGCAGACGCTCTGCCTGCTCGGTGCGTACGTAAATGGCGCTGTAAAAACCGTGCATCGTGCTATCGGCAGGGAGATTGGGGGTAATCTCTACCTTCAAGAGGTCAATCAGATTTTCGCTGGTGGAGAAGAAACTATAACCGTAGCCCTGGACCGTACCTTCATTATTTTTATAGGCCCAGAAATTGCGCACCAGTGTTTTGTCGAGTTGGTCGGGAGCTACTTCACAACTGCTGTAAATGCTATACCCCACGTGTTCTACGTCTCTGTTTTGCGCCAAACGATTGGGGAAGTCAGGAATGGCAATTTCAAACGTGGGTTGAGGAATCATGATGGCCTGTTGATAAGGCGTGCGGTCTTCGGAGATGCCTCCGCTTTCCTGTTTCTCTATGATACCAAACGCATACATCATTCCGAGCACGGCAAAGGTAAGGAACATGCTCACGGTGAGTTGCGTGGTGAGCATAAAGCCTTGTCCCTTCGTCATCGTGCGGTGACTGCGCCCCACTCGCATACCTACGGGAATGCGCAACTGGCGGTAAACGGTGGCAAAGGCTGCGATGAGGGCGAGCAAGAGGGTGCCAAGCGTAATCCACAGTTCAAGATTCAGGATGAAGTCCACATCGAAATTCAGTCGCTTGTTGATGCGCTGTAGGATGGGGAGTGCGTAATCTGCAAGAGAGTAGGTCAGCGCCACAGATGCCAGAGTCGTAAGCGCAAAGACGATAACGACTTCCCAGGCAAGGAGCATGAAGAGGTGGCAAGTGCGAGCGCCCATCGTGCGGCGCAGTGCCATTTCGCGCGAACGGAGGGAGAAGAGTTGCAATTCCATTTTCAGGAATCCCATCACCCCAATGATAAGCACGCTGGCGCCTAACGAAAGTACCACCCCGATAATGAGAATGATGAGGAAGAGTTCATCGTTGTCAAACCCCCGATGGTGTAGCAAGAAGGTGTATTCGGGAAAGGCGCTTTGCAGTTGTTCGCGCAAGTCCTCGCCCGTGTAACCCTCGGCTAATTCTGCGGTAAACCCGCTTCTGTTTTCAAAAGCAGTTTCGGGGTCGTTGCGGATAATCACTACGGCATTTGTGGCATGGGCTTCCAGATAGTCGGTCACCTTTATGACGTCTCGGATGGAGCGTTTCCCAGTGCCATCCCCCATTGCAAATTCAAAACCGCGGGGGTCGGTGCCTTCTCCAAAGAGTTGGGCACTCAGGTCGTCGGTGATGAGGCAGTCGTTCTCCTCCAACTCGGGGATAGGCTCGCCCGTTATGGCAGAGCGATACCCGTAGTACATCCAGTAGCGCGGAGAGGCATGTGTGTAATAGCAACTGCAGGTCTTGGGTTGGTCCGTGTTGTCGTAGAAAGTCTGGTCCAATCCTGTAATGGGTTGATAGCCATGTAGTCCTTCCATTGCAGGAAGTTTCAGGCTGAGCAAGTGATTGAAGAAATCATTGTCCAATTGTGCATTCGGCGGGAAGGAACCTGTCTTCTTGAGTCGCTCCGTTTCTTCTTTAGGAGTTGCTAATACACTGAACGAAGCGAGGTCCTGTTTTATCTGATTGTAATAAACGTTGCGCCCGAAATTGTACATGAAGTACACCGTTATGGCAAAGCACACCACACCTGCCGCTAAGCAGAGAATGGAAATGGCGTTCTGCACTTTATATTTCAGCAGATTGCGCCAGGAAGTTTTGAGGTGATGGAATAGCATGATGTTTTGAAATTTAGAAAGGAGAAAGGAGAAAGACCATGCGGAGCGCTTTGGACGAAAACCTTTAGGGTTGCGCGCTACGAAGATTGGAGTTTTTTGAAAAACACCCCGCACGGGGTTTCTCCTTTCTCCTTTTATTTAATAACTATCTCTTCAAAATCCCCCAGTTGTTCATAGCCACTGATAATGACTTTGTCTTCGGGTTGGAGTCCGTCAATGACTTCGTACTGCTCGGGGTTTTGGCGCCCAATTTTTATTTCTCTGCGGCGGGCGATGCCGTCGTTGTCGATGCAATAAATCCAGCGGCCGCCCGTCTTTTGGTAGAAGTCGCCACGGGGAATGATAACCGCCTGTTCAGGTTGGCCGAGTTCAATCCTTACTTGGTAACTCTTACCCAAGCGAATGTTATCGGGCGTTGTGCTGGTGAAGGTGAGGTCGGTGTCAAACTTACGGTCGCGCACTTCGGGCATGACGCGGGAAATCTGAAGCGTAAAGGTGTCTTGCTTTTGGATGATGTTGGCAGGCAGTCCCGCATGGATGCGCTCCACATAGTATTCGCTGAGCGAAGTTCGGATTTTATATTCACTCATCACCTTAATTTCTCCAATTTTTGAACCGCCCGAAACTTGCTGTCCGAGAGTGAGATTGAGGTTTCCGAGTTGCCCCGAGGTAGGTGCCACAACGAAGAGGTCGTTCGTGCGTTGCTGCACCGTCTGCCACTTGAGTTCCGCCGTGTTGCGGTCTGCCACAATCATCTCTCGGCGCAAGAGGGTGGTGACTGAGTCGTGGTGGAGATTCTGCATCTGCAGGAGCAACTTCTGATGCTCATGCTGGAAATCAGCTTCGGCAATGTCGAGTTCGGCACGGCTTTTCACGCCCATGCTAAACTCCTCGCGCGTCTGCTTCAACTTACGCTCCAGATTGCCCATCTGATAGCGCTGTTCAAGTGCCTGAAGTTTGAGGTCAATGCTCTTCTGCTCCATCTGAATTTCCTGTTCGCGCAGGTTGCGCATGGTCTTCTGCCACTGCTCACGCTCTTGCTCAATGGTGCGCATGAGTTCGGGATTTTTCAGAATCAGAATGGTGTCGCCCTGTCGGAGCATGGTACCTTCTTCTCTCACAATGCGGTCAACAAATCCGCTTTCGATGGCATTGAGTTGGATGGTCGTAATGGGATGTACGAGTCCCTCGGCTTCGACAAACTCCATGAAGGGCGCTTCACTAACCGTAGCCACTTTCACACTGTCGCTATTGACACTCTGACGGCGTGGGGCAAGCGCAATAATAATGGTGTAAACAACGATGGCGAGCAAGGCGCTACTGCCAATGATATGCCAGCGGTACTTTGAGTACCAGGGGCGGGGAGGTTTTGAAATGTCCATTGAGGTTGTGGGGTTATGAGGTTTGAGGTTATAAGGTTTTGAGGTTTAAGGTAGCGAGAACTGTCTGGATGGCGCTCTCCCCCTGTTCATAGGGGGAAGATGAGCGTAGCGAAATCAATTGAGACCACGCAGTAGTGAGGGGGTGCGAATACAAAAGCGAAGAAGTTATAATAAGTTATCTATCTTTTTATCTTTCAGAGGAGCATAGTGTTCACTTGCACTCCCTCGCTCCCCCCCAGACAGTAGTTGTACGCTGCCTTCTTCTTAACAAAAAGCGTGCCAAAAACTTAATCGCTTGATTTACAGAGAAAATTGAAATTAAGAGAAACAGGAAAAGTGTGCGGTTTCGCTCATGGTGTGCGATTTCGCACAGTGCGCACAGGGAGAACCTCCTGCTGTTGGCAAAATTTGAGGGTAGGGGGTGAAATAGAGGGTTACTCCGTGCTTACCCCTTAAAACTTTTTGCCTACCTTTGCCCGTGAACAAATTTATCAGAAAGTCATGCCCATAAAACGCGGTAAAATATTGATAGTTGACGACAACGAGGACGTGCTTTTCTCCCTCAACATGCTCCTTAAGCCTCACGCAGAAAGCATTCGGGTAATCACGAATCCCGAACGCATTCCGGAGTTTCTAAAATCCTTCCAGCCCGACGTCATTCTGCTCGACATGAATTTCAGTCGAGATGCCGTGAGCGGGGAAGAGGGGTATGCGTGGTTGAAACGCATTTTGGAGTACGACGCTGAGGCTGTGGTGCTCTTCATCACCGCATACGTGAGTACGGAAAAGACCGTGCGCGCCATACGTGCCGGAGCCGTGGACTTCATTCCCAAACCGTGGGACAAACAGAAACTTGTGGATGCCGTAAATAGTGCGATAGCCCTGCGCCGTGATAAGATGCTGGAACGGGCGCGCCGCATGGTGGCGGAACAAAAGGAGAAGGTGGTAAAACCTAAAGCGGAGAAACCTCAAGAACCTAAGGCGCTCCCCACGGTGAACTTTATTGGCGCCAGCAAACCTATTCAAGCGCTGAAGGAGCAAATCAACCGTGTGGCAGTGACTGATGCCAACGTACTTGTCACAGGGGAAAACGGAACGGGTAAAGATGTTGTTGCCCGCGAACTTCACCGACTCTCGCGCCGCTCTCAACAACCGCTCGTTTGTATTGACTTGGGGTGCATTCCTGAAAACCTTTTTGAAAGCGAACTCTTTGGTTATGAGAAGGGTGCCTTTACGGGTGCCGAACAAGCAAAACAGGGGCGCATAGAGGCGGCAGATGGGGGCACACTCTTCCTTGACGAAATTGGCAATCTCTCCCTTGCCATGCAGCAGAAGTTGCTCACCGTTATCGAGAAGCGACAGACGTCCCGCGTAGGTGCTACGGAGGTGAAATATATCGACGTGCGCATCATCGCAGCCACGAATGCCGACCTTAAAGCGCGTGTGGCTGAGGGGACTTTCCGACAAGATTTGCTCTACCGCTTGAATACGATAGAACTGAAGTTACCTCGCCTTGCCGAACGCGGTAATGACATCCTCTTGCTCGCCTCTTATTTCTTGAATCAGTATGCCGAGAAATACCAGTTGCCACCCCGCGAACTTTCTGAGGCAGAGCGCACACGCTTGTTGGAACATCCGTGGCCCGGAAACGTTCGCGAGTTACAGCATGCCATGGAGCGTTGCGTCGTAATGGGACTTGAATTTGGCGAAATGTCTGAAACTGACCTCTTAGTCCCGTCAAGTGAAGAATCTTCCGCACCTACTCTTCAAACACTGAATCTTGAAGAACTCGAACGCCAAGCCATTCTTCACGCACTCTCACAAGCCGACGGTAACCTCTCACAAGCCGCCTCCCTACTCGGAATTACCCGCTACGCACTTTATCGCAAGGTGAATAAGTTGGGGATTTAGTAGATGAGTTTTTTGTTGACGCGTAAACAAGGTACGAGTTGACGAGATGGTTACTGAGATAAACGCTTCCACGTTCCGCAGGGCAGTTGTACTCTGTACTCTGTTAGTTGTACTCTAACACCTCCTTTCCCCCCATGTTTTCCCTTTTTCAAAATATCTTTCACAACCGCAGTCTTGGAAGTCTGCGCCAAATGTTGGAGTCGCTTCGGTCGAAGGATTTCAGTTTGCAATATTCGCTGAAATCACTTCGGGGCGAGGAGCGACGCCTTGCTGAAGAAATTAATGCTGTGATAAACCTGCTTCGCGAGGAAGAACATCAGCATGAAAGGCAAGTGCAATTCTTTGAAGCCCTGCTCAGCACGGTGCCTTCTATGCTAATCGCCATAGATGAAGTAGGCGCCGTGAAATGGATGAATACTGCTGCCGTGAACGGACTTTGCGGTTTTCGCATTCCCCATTTGAATCAGTTGGCAGCCTTGCATCCTGACTTCCCCGCCCGACTCAAGGCGCTGCGTAAGGGAACTGCGCAACTCCTTGCGTTTACCAATGAGCGCGGGGAGTCACAGAAGTATTCCGCTGTGCGTACCCTCTTTTTCAGTAAGGGATTTGCTTACCATCTTTATGCCCTTGACCACGTAGAAACCGTCGTGCAGCAAAGCGAAATTGAGGCACAGCAACACTTGGTGCGCGTTATGAACCACGAAATTATGAACTCGCTGACGCCCATCATTTCGTTGTCGCAAACACTGGCGGAAAGTCTCACCACGGATGCCGACCTCACCACAACCGAAACGCGAATGGCGCTCGAAGCAATTCACCGCCGTGCAGAGGGGTTGCTGACCTTCGTGAATAACTACCGCAAACTGTCGGGCGTGCCACTTCCCGTGCTGATGGAGGTAGATTTAGAACATCTGCTGACCGACCTGCGCCAGCTCGTACAGCGTATGGATTTCGCTCCTCAACCTCAGTTTGAGATTACAAATAATTGTGGCGACGTGCGCATCACGATCGACCGCACACAGATGGAACAGGTGCTCATCAATCTGCTGAAGAATGCTGCCGAATCAGGGGCTACGGAGGTTTCGCTCACCGCAGATTTCACCCCCAATGGGCGTCAATTTCAATTTAGTGTGAAAGATAATGGAGTAGGGTTCGCCCCCGAAGCATTGCAACACCTATTCACCCCCTTCTTCACCACCAAACAGGGCGGACAAGGCATTGGGCTCGCCCTGTGTAAGCAAATGGTGAACAACCATGGCGGCACCATTACGGCGCAGTCAGTAATGGGGGAAGACACCTGCTTCGTGGTGAGGATTCCGCGATAAACGCTTTTGCTTTCCTCTGATGTGCAGAAAAACAAGTCGCTAACGGGGTGTAACCGAAAAGAATGCGTTAACTTTGTGGCAGTGATGCGCAAAACTATTTGCCCAAACACTGCCTCGTATGTTACAAACAAATTATACAGATTCTTTTATGAAGTTCAAAACATTACTTCTTGCGTGCCTCATGACGCTCTCTATGGCGCTTAGTGCACAATCGCCCACGGCAGCTTTAGTACCCATGCCCAACGATGTGAAAGTGGGGGTGGATGAAAAACCTTTCCGCATCACCAAGAAGACAACGATTGGCGGTCAAGTGGACGGTGCGAGTTTTGAAGTCGGTTATCTTCAGCAGGTGTTGAAGAAGCATTTTAACCAAGACATGCCTGTTGTAGCCAAAGAGAAGGCTGACATCGTTATTGCGTTTGATAGCAATTTGGGAAACCCTGAAGCCTACGAAATTAAGGTGTGTAAGAAGGGCGTGAATTTAGTGGCAGCAACATCCGAGGGATTGTTTCGCGCCATCACAACGCTTGATCAAATCTTGATGGGCGACCAGCGCAACACGCTCAACAACTGTATTGCGGCTTTGAACATTAGCGATGCGCCTCGTTTTGGTTTTCGCGCTTTGATGCTGGACCCTGCGCGTCATTTCTTACCCGTTGAGGACGTAAAGTTCTTCATCGACCAAATGGTGCGTTTCAAATATAACGTACTCCAAATTCACCTCACCGATGACCAAGGTTGGCGCATGGAAGTGAAGAGTCAGCCCAAATTGGCGAGTCAGCAACATTACACTCACGAACAACTTCGCGACCTTATCCAATATGCGAAGCTACGTCACGTAGAAATTATTCCCGAAGTGGATATTCCTGGTCATACGGTGGCAATCCTTGCGGCTTATCCTCATTTGGCATGTTCGCACAAGCAGGGTGCTGAGAAGAAGGTGGGCGAGACGGTAAACATGATGCTTTGTGCGGCTCAAGAGGAGGTGTATAGTGTGATGGCCGACGTAATTCGTGAAGTCTCTGAGGTGTTTGAATCGCCCTATTTCCACCTTGGTGGCGACGAAGCGGCGGTGCCTGAAAATTGGGCGAAATGTGAGGCTTGCAAAGCGATGATGGCGCGTTTGGGATATACGAAACCCACGCAACTGATGGTGCCTTTCTTCAACCGCGTTCTCGATGAAGTGCGCAAGAATCAGAAGATGCCCATTCTGTGGTGCGAATTAAATAATATTTGGCCTCCTGCCGATGATTATCTCTTCCCTTATCCGAAGGATGTAACACTTGTAACGTGGCGCAACGCACTTACACCCACTTGTCTTGACCTTACGCGTAAAAATGGTCACCCAATTATCATGGCGCCAGGCGAACATGCGTATTTGGATTACCCACAGTATCGCAACGACTTCCCTGAGTTTAACAACTGGGGTATGCCGATTACGACGTTACAGAAGACCTATGAACTCGACCCCGGATATGGTTGCAACGAAAAGGATGCTGCGCACATTCAAGGCGTAATGGGTACGCTCTGGGCGGAAGCTATTCCCGACGTAAACCGAGCTACTTACATGGCATTTCCACGTGCTCTTGCGCTTGCTGAAGCGGGTTGGACGCAAATGCCAAATCGTAGTTGGGATTCGTTTAAGGAGCGCATCTATCCCAATCTTTATGACATGATAAAGCAGGGTGTGAGCGTGCGTGTGCCTTTTGAAATAGTTGAACGTAAAAAGAATAAATAATGAAAGTATTACTCGTAAACGGAAGTCCCCATAAGACGGGATGCACTCATACAGCCTTGAATGTTATTGCCGAACAATTGCAGGCACAAGGCATTGAAACAGAAGAACTCTGGTGTGGCACAAAACCCATTATGGGTTGCATTGGATGCGGTAAGTGTCGCGACACAAAGCGTTGCTGGTACGACGGCGACGGAGTGAATGAATTCCTCGCAAAAGTTCCCGAGGTGGATGCCTTTGTGTTTGGCTCGCCCATCCATTTCGCCGGCACTTCAGGAAGCATCAAACCCTTCATGGATCGTGCCTTTTGCTCAAAAATGGATATGTATGCCGGCAAACCAGGTACGGCTATCGTGAGCTGCCGTCGCGGTGGCGCACAAGGAGGTTTTGAAGACCTCAACCGTTACTTCTCAATCGCTTGCATGCCTATCGTAACGTCGAATTACTGGAACGAAGTCCACGGAAACACTCCCGAAGAGGTGGTGAAGGATGAGGAAGGTATGCAAACCATGCGCACTCTCGGTAGAAACATGGCGTGGATGTTGAAATGCATTGAGGCTGGAAAACAAGCGGGTGTCACCTTCCCCGAGCAAGAAGTAAAGGTGCGCACCAACTTTATCAGATAAGCCGAAGCACACTTCTCGGCACTCCAATTTACCCCAATAAAAAACGAAGTCAGAGACTCTAAAACAGATGTTTCTGACTTCGTTTTGTTTGTAGAGACTTCACCCTCAAAAGCCAATCCTTTTTAGCAAAAACTAACTCACTTTTAGTTCAAACTAATTGTGCTTTAATTTAAACTAATAGTGAGTTAGTTTTGAATAGGCCTTAAAGGCTTTTTTAAGTGCTTCTAACGCGTTTTTAGGGTAGGGTAGCATGGAACACTGCAGCCCATTCATTAAGCGCGTAGGCTAAAAGAGGAAGCGTAAAGAGAGAGAGCAGTGTGGTTAAGAAAATAGCTTGCGTCATCAAGTGCTCATCTTTGCCATATTTTAGGCAGAACATGATGCCGTTAGCTGCTACAGGCATCCCGCTTAGTACTACGGCCACGTTTGTAACAAAGGGGTCAAAATTGAAGAGTTGGAAAACGCCCCATACAACCAAAGGCATAATCAGCAACTTTAACGAAGCGACGCCATAGACAAACTTGTTGCCCATCATATCGCGTGCGGGAATTGTTGCAAGGGTAGCGCCAATCAGCAAGAGTGCGCAGGGGATGGTCATGTCGCCCACGAGGTGGAAGAACTTACTAACCATCATCGGAGTTTCCACCTTCATGAGGGCTAAAATTACGGCTATCACGCTCGCTACTACGCAAGGCGAAAACAACACTCTTGGGCGGAATACGGAGCGAATAGGTTGTTCTGTTACAAAGGAGAGTCCTACGGTGAAGATAAGGAGGTTGAAGGGGATGTCAAGCACGGAGGCGTAGAACACGGCACGGTCGCCAAAAATGGCCGCACATGCGGGAAAACCGATGAAGGTGACGTTGCCAAATGTGACCATAAATTTTTGCAATCCCTTACGGTCGGGGCGTACCTTCCAAATCTTGGCTATGGCGAAGGCTCCTAAAATGAGTACAGCGTAATTGATGAGCGACACGATGACAAGTTGCCAGATTTCTTCGTCGCTAAATTGCAATCCTTCACCCATCACGGAGCCGATAATGAGCATGGGGCAGGTGACGTTGAGAACGAATACCGACATATTGCGGTTCATCTCCGTTTTCCACACTCCGATGCGTGTGGCAACGTAACCAACGATGACCACTCCGAAGATGATGGCCATTTGAGTAAGTATTTGTAAAAATGACATGGGGCGCGATTTTTATAATTCGTTACTCCTTGTTGTTAGTGTCCATCCAAATTGTGACGGGGCCATTGTTGATGAGGCTGACTTGCATGTCTGCTCCAAATTCTCCCGTGCCCACTTCTTTGCCAATGAGACTGGAGAGAGTGGTGCAGAAATATTCGTAAAGCGGAATGGCAATGTCGGGGCGCGCCGCTCTGATGTAGCTCGGACGGTTCCCTTTCTTCGTGCTCGCCATTAAGGTGAACTGACTTACCACTAAGGCTTCACCTCCGACGTCCGTAATGCTCTTGTTCATCACTCCCGCTTCGTCGTCAAAGATTCTGAGTGCGGCAACTTTCTTGCAGAGCCAGTCGGCGTCCTCTTGCGTATCGGTGGGTTCGATTCCAAGCAAAATTAACAGCCCGTTAGAGATGCTGCTCTTAATTACCGAATCTATCGTCACCGAAGCTTGGTTGACGCGTTGTATTAGTATTCTCATAATGAGTGATATGCAGTTTATTGTTTGCGAAAATGTGATACAAATCGCAAACTTTATTTAGATAAATTTTGCACAACAAACAGCGTTTTGTGTAATTTAATTAGCGGTTGTTTCTTGTGCGTTGCTCTCGTGTAAAGCTCTAAAGATTTTTGCTCCGTTTTTCTCGCCGAGAAGGGTTTGAAGCTGTTCAACACTTGCATCCTTAATGCGCTTCACTGAACCAAACTCTTTGAGCAATGTTTGTTTTGTTTTTGGTCCGATGCCTGAGATGGTGTCAAGCACTGAAGCAACTTGGCGCTTTGAGCGCTTCTCGCGGTGGAAGGTAATAGCGAAGCGGTGTACTTCTTCTTGCATGGCCGATAGCGTACGGAAAAGTTGCGACGTAGGGTCTAACCCAATGTGTGCTGGGGGAAATCCGTAGAGCAATTCTCGAGTCCTGTGGCGTTCGTTCTTGGCAAGTCCGGCAATTGGAATAGACAGGCTGAGCTCGTCTTCTATAATCTGGCGAATTACTTCCATCTGCCCCACGCCTCCGTCGGCAATGATGAGGTCGGGTAGGGGAGTTCCTTCTTCCTTTAAGCGAGCATATCTGCGGTGCACGACTTCCTTCATCGACGCATAGTCATCAGGTCCGACAACAGTCTTAATAATGTAGCGGCGGTAGTCTTTCTTTGCGGGTTTTAACTTTTCAAACACCACACAAGCGGCTACGGCGTCTGTCCCCTGGAGGTTTGAATTGTCGAAAAGCTCAATGCGCAACGGGAGTTTGGGTAGCCCTAATTGCTCTTGAATTTCCTTCATCAAACGCACCTGCTTCTGCTCGGGATTTAACTTTTCTGCTTGCTTTAAACGGTCAAATTTGTATTGCTTCACGTTGAGGCGTGAGAGCTCAAGGAGTTTCTTTTTATCTCCCTTCTGAGGGATGGTTTGTGTGGCGTAATCTTCTGGGAGGTCTACGGCAAAGGGCACGATGATTTCCTTAGAGAGGCTTTCGTATTTGGTTCTCATTTCCACAATACCCAAAGCCAGGAGCTCCTCATCGGTTTCTTCAAGTCGCTTGGTGTATTCAAAGGTGAAGGCTTGCGTAATTGCTCCGTTGACAACGTGTAGGTAATTGATGTAGGCCTCTTTTTCGTCCGACTCAATGGCGAATACATCTATATTATGTAGCGTATTACTCACCACTTCGCTCTTTGCGCGATAACCATCAATAAGGTCGTAGCGTTCCTTAATAATTTGTGCCTCTTCAAACCTCAGATCTTCTGCAAGCGTTTGCATTTGCGCACGCATCTGTCGTTGTAATTCCGTGGTATTACCCTTTAAAATTTCCTTGCAAGCCTCAATGTTGGTCCTATATTCCTCGCGCGTTTCCTTTCCTATACAACAGCCCGCACAACGTTTGATGTGGTATTCCAAACATACCTTATACCGCCCGCTATCGATACCTTCCTGCGTAATAGGTTGGCGACAGCTGCGCGGACGATATAGTTGCTTGCAAAGGTCAAGCAAAGCGTGCATCGTAGGTACGTGAGAGTAGGGACCGAAGTACGTGCAGTGGGGTAGATTTCGGTTGCGCGTGGAGAAGATTCTCGGAAATTCTTCCTTCGTTACGGCTATCGAGGGATAGGTTTTATCATCCTTCAGAAGCACGTTGTAACGCGGTTTATACTTCTTGATAAGGTTGTTTTCAAGCAAGAGCGACTCCTCATTCGTCTTCACTACGATGTAACGAATGTCGTGAATCTTGCGCACCAACATCTGAGTTTTCTTAGAGTCGTGCTCACGGTTGAAATACGAACTCACACGGCGCTTCAGATTCTTCGCTTTCCCAACATAAATCACCACGCCCGACTCATCGAGGTACTGATAGCACCCCGGCAAGTCGGGCAAGTTGCGTATGATTCCTTCTAAGTAGTCGTTCATTATTCTTCAATCACAAGAAGGGTTTCTACTTTCTTATCTTCGCCTAAGAACTCACGTCCCTTAAGTCCTTCAATTCTGAGTTCAATAATACAATTGATGAAGATGTCTTTCGGGGTGAATTTCTTCACAAGGTTGTATGCTGCCAACATACTTCCACCTGTTGCCAAGAGGTCGTCATGAATCAACACAACGTCATCGGGAGTGATTGCGTCCGTATGAATTTCAATCGTGTCCGTACCATATTCCTTTCCATAACTTTCCTTCAAAGTTTCAGCAGGAAGTTTTCCTGGTTTGCGACACATCACGAAACCGCAGTTTAATCTGCTTGCCAATATAGCGCCTATCACGAAACCGCGCGATTCAATGCCGACCACCTTAGTGATGCCCTTGTCGGCATAGAGGCGAACCAATTCGTCAAGCATCTCGTTTAGGCATGCAGGATTCTTATAAAGAGTGGATACATCCTTAAATTGGATGCCGGGAATGGGGAAGTTGGGAACGTTACGTAGATTATCTAATAAAAGTTGCTTGTTCATATTAACTTGAAAACGGGATATTTGAATTTATTTTGTTCCACGTGGAACATTTTTGGGATATGTGTGAAACAATATTCGTTTCTTGCCTTTTCATCGCGCGAATGCTTTAGACTAAGAGAGACTTAATTAAAACTATTTGAGACTTATTTTAAATTAAGAGAAACTTAGTTTTTCGCAGAATAGATAGATTTTCTATTATCTGCCTAGCAACACTAACAATACGGAAATATCGTTGGGCGATACGCCAGGAATGCGACCGGCTTGCGCAAGTGTTTCGGGGTCGATGGCTGTGAGCTTTTGGCGCGCCTCAATAGTGAGCTGTGTAATCTCATTATATACGAAACGACCGCGAATCTTGATGTTTTCCAAGCGTTGCATCTTGTCGGCTAAGGCACGCTCGCGAGCGATATAACCGTGGTATTTTATTTCAATTTCGGCTGCTTCGATAATTTCGTCGCGGTCGATTTCTTCGATGCGTTCAAGGAATTCGCCAAAGGCTTTTACTTCATTTGCTAAATCAAGCAGGGTGATCTGTGGACGATTCAAGAGGTCGAAAATCTTACATCCGCCGCGCAGGGGGGCAGTTCCTAATGATTCTAAGTAGGGATTTATGCGGTCTGCCTTGATGGAGAAGTTCTTGGAGAAATCGATGATTTCGTTAATTTTTTTCTTTTTGTACTCAAAGCGACGGTTGCGCTCTTCGCAACAAAGCCCAAATTCTTGTGCGTAAGGTGTGAGGCGAATATCGGCATTGTCTTGGCGCAATAAGATGCGGTATTCTGCGCGTGAGGTAAACATGCGGTAGGGTTCGTCAACTCCTTTTGTGACTAAATCATCGATGAGTACGCCAATATACGCTTCGTCGCGGTGGAGCACAAAGGGTTCTTCGCCTCTAACTTTCAGCGCAGCATTAATCCCTGCCATGATTCCTTGAGCGGCTGCTTCTTCGTAACCAGTCGTACCGTTTACTTGTCCTGCGAAGAAGAGTCCTTCCATTTTCTTCGATTCCAACGAGTGTTTTAGTTGTGTGGGTTGGAAGAAGTCATATTCTATGGCGTAACCAGGACGGTAAACTACGGCATCGCGGAAGCAGGGCATCTTTCTGAGAGCCTCGATTTGCACATCCATAGGAAGGCTTGAGGAGAAGCCATTCAAGTAAAGTTCGTTAGTATCTAAACCTTCGGGTTCGAGGAATAGGGGGTGTTTATCGCGGTCGGGGAAGGTTACAATCTTGGTTTCTACTGACGGACAGTAACGTGGTCCGATGCTTTGGATTTGTCCGTTGTAAAGGGGCGAATCTTCCAGTCCGGAACGTAGAATTTCGTGCACTTCAGCGTTAGTTTCGCACGTCCAACAGGGAAGTTGTGGCAATTGACGGAGAGGTGATATGTAGCTAAAGCGATGATAATCGTTTTCTCCGGGTTGTTCTTCCATCTCTTCAATATGTACGGAACGCTTGTCAATACGTACGGGAGTCCCAGTCTTCATTCGGTCCACTTCAATGCCTAACTTCACGATGGAATCGGTCAAAAGTTTTGCCGCAGGTTCCGAACATCGCCCACCCTCTACCTGTTTGCGACCGATATGCATCAATCCGTTGAGGAAGGTTCCAGCTGTAATGACAACGGTAGGCGCATAGAAGCGCGCACCCCAGATTGTTTCAAGACCGCGTAGCGTTCCGTTTTCCACGATGAGTTTGGAAGCTTCGTCTTGCCATATGTGAAGATTCTCGGTGTTTTCGAGAATTTTGCGCCACTCCAAGATAAATCGTTGTCGGTCGCACTGAGCGCGCGGGCTCCACATTGCAGGGCCTTTTGAACGATTAAGAATTCGAAATTGGATTGCTGCAGCGTCGGTTACTTGCCCAGTCATGCCTCCGAGAGCGTCGATTTCGCGCACAATCTGTCCCTTTGCAATCCCACCGATAGCCGGATTGCAACTCATCTGAGCAATCTTATTCATGTCCATTGTGATGAGACACGTCTTAGCTCCCATACGCGCGGCAGCAGATGCCGCTTCGCATCCCGCATGTCCCGCACCCACAACGAGTACGTCGTAATAGAATTCTGTCATAGTTATTTTGGAATGTCAAGGGGGAATAAAAAATCACCCATCTTAATTTTCAGCAAAATTAGTAAGGATTGTTTAATTAGAAAAACGTTAGCCCTAAGATTCAGAAGTTTTATCCTTACTATTCAGTTTGTTTTCCGAAATCGCACAAGACTTTTGCAGAAAACGGAATTTCTATTTGCAAAAACGAAGTCTAAGAGATTTGAATTTTTCTTAGACTTCGTTTTATTTATTTTTTCTTTTTTTGATGAGCGTGTGGGATATATGTTTATAGCCCTAAGAGTTTGTAGCGCCCTCCAACGAGAGCCTTTACCACGCCTTTCATTTCTAACTCAAAGAGTAGGGCTGTGAGCGGACCGACTGGGATATTCACGTCAACGACTAACTTGTTGATGTGAACGCCCTCCATTTGCCCTTTCAAGGCTAAGCATACGCGTGCCTCATCTTCGGTGAATTCAGGAAAAAGTGAAAGTTCGCGCGGTTGGAGTAAGGCAGAACTTTCCGGCCAATTGAGTGCCGTGGTCATATCTTTCGCACATGTGATGAGGTTTGCCTTTTGCTGTGCAATAAGTTTATTGCACCCCGCCGAGTATTGGTCATTGATGCGACCAGGGAAGGCAAAGACGTCGCGGTTATACTCATGGGCAAGATTTGCAGTAATGAGCGCGCCACCACGATCGGCACTCTCCACTACAACCGTTGCTTCAGAAATTCCCGCAACGATACGATTGCGACGCACAAAGTTTCCCTTTTCGGGATTTGTCTTTGAAAAGTACTCCGTAAGCAATCCGCCCTGCTCCAACATTTGTTGCGCCGTCGTGCGATGCAAAGAAGGGTAAATCATGTCTAATCCATGGGCCAGAATTCCAACCGTAGGGATGCGTGAGTCTAAACTAGCGCGGTGTACGTGAATGTCTACGCCATATGCAAGTCCGCTAACTACCAGAGTATCAGGGTTTGTTTGCTTTAATTCGGGTAAGAAATCGTGACAAATAGACTTGCCGTATTCAGAGATTCTACGCGTTCCAACCATCGAAATGACGCGTGGAGCGTTAAGATTTGCGCTTCCGAGGAAGAAAAGCACAAGAGGCGGGTCAGGAATCTCTTTGAGTCGCGCAGGATAATCTTCGTCGTTTAAGGCAAGGATGCGGATTTTACTTTTTGAGCAAAATTCCATTTCCTCTTCTGCGCGCTTCATTGCATCAGCCTCTCCGGATTGGAGAATGCTTATGAGTTTAGGCGAAACTAATGGAGGCAGACTTTCACGACACTTCAGTAAATCAAAAACCGCTTTGGCGCTCCCCAACTCCCTATAGAGCGTCAGCGCCATGGGTTGCGAAAGTCCGCGAATGCGCGTCAAGGCGAGCGTAAATAAATGTTCTTCCATAAGGGAGGAGGTAATCAATTTTCAGAAGGGGCATACTTGGAGTAAGGACCGAAGAAGATTTCGTCGAGTTCCTCACATTCCTTCAACCTGCCGTTAATGAGGCAAACGGTTTCCACCGAAGCCTTCAAAACTAACTTGTCGTCGCCCTCACGATAGATATTTTGCGTGAAGACATACTTAATGCCTTCCTTCTTCACCGCTACGGTGCAACGGAAACTATCACCCGAGGTCAGAGGTGTCTTAAAAGCCATCGTAATGCGCGCTACCACGGCATCAATTCCGCGATTGTGAAGATCGGCAAACGAAACATTGTAAGAGCGTAAGAACTCGTGGCGCGCATGTTCCAAATAGTGTTGATAGTTGGCATTATTCACAATGCCCTGAAGGTCGCATTCGTAATCGCGTACCTTAAGCGTGATAGAGTAAGGCATGAGGTATGAAGTGTTTGGTTGATTCAAAAAATGATGTCCCTAATAGGAAAAACTAAAAGAGGTTTAGTTGAAACTAAAAGTGAGTTAATTTGAATTAAGTCTCTTTTAGTTTTTAGTAACTCGGATTGAGTTTTTAACGAGTGGGAGAGGGGTCGGTGCACGTCTTTAGGAAATGCCTTCCGAAGCGACAACGCAGGCAATCTTTGCGTTCGCAATAGTTACGCTTGAGTTGTATGAGCGCTTGGCTCTGAGATGCGTTCGTCGCTTTGAGTCCTATTTCTCCCCAGGCGCGAGTGATGAAATTGCTTTCGGCTTTCAGCTCGTCAAGAAGGTCAAGGGCGCGTTCGCAAAGGGCTTCCTCGTTGTGGTATTTGCCATAGCAGAACAACAAGGGCGCAACCGTATTGATGAGTAAGAGTTGGAGCGAATTGCGTTGCAGATGTTTTTCCGAGGGTGTTTCATGTGCGGCGCCAAAGGTGTAATGCGTTTGCCAATATCCCTCAGTGTGTGCCTCCAACAACTCCATGATTTCATCCTTTCCTTGAGCTCCTAAGAGCTGTGAGAAATTGATGCGCTTCGTTTGGTAGAGGTGGAGCAACTGAGCGAGACGTACGTGGGGGAAATTTTGAGGGCGCATGCGGAGTAATTTCCATAGTGCGCCATTGATCGGAGTGAGGTTGAACTTATGGCGAAGGAAGGCATACTCCTTGCGGAGGCGTTCTAAGTGAGCATCACGGCGCTCCTCCTTTATGAGATTCTCGTCCAAAAGACCCGCTTGGCCGTAGAACAAGGCCTCTACTTGAAACGCATCATCGCGATGTTTTCCCACGACTTGCAGAGGCAGACTTTTTGCCCAAAGCTCAAAGGGCTCGGCATTCACTCCAAATCCGAAATTGCGTGCTAAGGCGATAAAGAAAGCCTGCTCCCAATCGTTACAATTCTCCTTGAGGTAGCCCTCAATGCGCTCCGTTTTCTCTTGTAAGCGCTCTATGGTGAGCGCGGTGAGCCAACCGCTTTTCTCAATAGAGGAAATTTGGGGAATTACTCGGTGACAAGGCGGAAAATGCTCCTCTTGCATCAACGTCGTATAGTTTTCAGCAATCGCCTTAGGCACGGGGAGCACCACTTGTGGTAGCTCCTTGCCCGCAACTGAAACCGAGCAATCCGCCTCGCCAACTATGTGAAGAATGACATTCCCATAATTGGCATCATTCGCCTCATGGTGGTGTTTATACCAATCAGAACTGCGCTCATGCACCTCCACATTGCCCACCCAAAGCGCATCGTCGATGCGCACTTTGGCATTGAAGAAATCAGGTCCGGCATTCGTGTTGTGCAATCCCGGATCGATGACTTCAATTGGGCGTCCGTCCGTCGTAAGTAACGAACCGAGTGGCAACAAGCGCTGTTGCCATGTGAAGTGCAACAATAGTTCCATAATAACAGAAGTTAGTTCGACAAAGGTAGGATATTTTTTTTAATTTAACCTTGTATCAAGGTTTTATAGTACCTTTGTAGCGTATATTATGAAGACATTTGAAGAATTAGGCGTATGCGAGGAAATTCTCCGCGCCATTAGCGAATTGGGGTATGAGAATCCCATGCCCGTACAAGAAGAAGTAATCCCTTACCTTCTCGGTGTGGGCAACGATGTTATTGCTCTTGCGCAAACAGGTACGGGTAAGACGGCAGCGTTTGGCTTGCCCATCCTGCAGAAAGTAGATACGGCGAGCAAGGCTACGCAAGCCGTAATCCTGAGTCCCACTCGTGAGCTCTGCCTTCAGATTGCCGACGACCTTAAGGACTATTCGCGCTACATAGATGGGCTTCACGTGCAAGCCGTTTACGGAGGAAGCAGCATTGAAAGCCAAATTCGCGCGCTCAAGAAAGGTGCGCAGGTCATTGTTGCGACACCCGGTCGCTTGATAGACTTAATGGAGCGTGGCGTAGCGAAATTGGATCGCGTGGAAAACGTAGTCTTGGACGAGGCAGACGAAATGCTGAACATGGGATTCACTGAAAGCATCGACGCTATCCTTGCCGGTGTACCGAAAGAGCGTAACACGCTCCTCTTCTCGGCTACCATGGGCAAGGAAATCGAACGCATTGCCCGCAATTACTTGCATGACCACAAGGAAATCGTAGTGGGTAGTCGCAATGAGGGAGCCGAGCACGTGAATCACATTTATTATCTCGTGCATGCCAAGGATAAGTATCCCGCATTGAAGCGTATTGTCGATTATTACCCAAAGATTTACGGCATAGTCTTCTGCCGTACGCGCATGGAGACACAGGAAGTTGCCGATTGGTTGATTCGCGATGGTTATAACGCAGAGGCGCTCCACGGAGAGCTTTCGCAAGCGCAACGTGACTTAACGATGCAGAAATTCCGCCAACGCCGTACGCAATTACTCGTAGCTACGGACGTCGCGGCAAGAGGGCTTGACGTGGAAGAGTTGACCCATGTCATTAATTACGGATTGCCTGACGACGTAGAGAATTATACCCACCGCTCCGGCCGTACGGGTCGTGCGGGAAAGAGAGGTACGAGTATCGCTATCATACACCTTCGCGAGCGTCATAAAGTGCGCGTCATTGAAGACGTAATTCAGAAAAAGTTTGAGCGTGGCATTCTTCCCGATCCCCAAGAGATTTGCACGAAGCAGTTGTATCGTGTCATCGATCAGTTAGAGCATGTTGAGGTAGACGAGAATCAGATTGCGCCTTTCCTTCCCGAGGTGTTCCGCAAGTTAGATTGGCTCTCCAAGGAGGATGTTATTAAGCGCCTTGTGAGTCAGTCGTTCGGCCATTTCTTGGAGTATTACAAGGATGCCCCCGTGATTGAACAGCCTTCGGAAAAGGCGGAGAAGAAAGAGAAAGTTGCTGGCAAGGAACGCCCCGCACGTTCGCGCGAAAAGGGACCTCGCAAGGCGGAAGATGGTTATGTGCGCCTCTTCATCAATTTCGGTAAGCGCGACAACTTCTACGCGCGCGAAATTATCAACCTTGTGAGTCGCTATGTCAAGGGCGTGGAGATTGGACGCATAGATTTGACGGCGAGTTGCTCATTCTTTGAAGTGCCCGAGCGTTATGGTGACATCGTACTCAAGAAGATGCGCAACGCTAAGGTGGGCGATCGCCCCGTAGTGGTAGATAGCGCTGAGCGTACGCCTGATGAGGTGAAGCGTGATAAGGCCATCCGTCGCACAGACGAACCTGCGCGCCCCAATCGCCGTGAGATTATCCGCGAAGCGAGAGCTGCGCGTCGCGAAGGCCGACCTGAACCCCAGGTAAACAACTTTGAGAAGAAGCAGAAGAAGGGCAAGAAGCGCAATGATGCCCCCGCTTTTGAACATCCTAAGAAGAAGGGAAAGAAGGACGATTGGCGTCAATTCTTTGAATAAGCTTGTAAAAACTAAGAGTCACTTAATTTGAAATAACTCACTTATATTTTGAATTAAGTGACTCTTAGTTTTTGTTAAGTGGCATCGTGTCGAAAATTTTTTATCAATTGGAAGGCGCATATATTAAGATTATATTACCTTTGCGGGAGTGAACTCTGCAAATTTCCGTTTTGGTATGACTTATAAGCACTTATTTTTCCTCTTGATGCTACTTGCTGGGTTGGTAGTGCTTTATTCCGGTTCGCCAAATAGTGATGATTGGTGGCTAAAGTGCCCCTTGCATACGTTAACGGGGTGGCAATGTGCCTTATGTGGCTTACAACGGTCGGTGCATGCCTTTCTTCACGGAGAATTCGCCTTGGCATGGCGCTATAATCCCGCTTTGTGGTTCCTATTGCCCTATGTGGGAGTATGGATTTTGGGAAGTTTCTCTTCTAAAGTATCCCGCTCCCGAATTTATGCCACTTGCACTTCCCTCCGAGCCGTCGTTATCGTTATACTACTGATGCTCGTGTGGAGCATTCTGAGGAATGTGGTTGGGTAAGTGATGGATGAAAAAACAAATCCTAAAGACAATATATTTAATATTACAAGTTGGTTATGAACACAGATTTAGAAATTTCTCGCGTAATGAGCGACTCCATGGAGTTGTTTAAGAAGAGTTGGGTGAAACTTACAGCAATCATGCTGGCAATGATCGTTGCTGTTTGGGTAGTTTCTTTTTTATGTCCTTTTCAAGTGCCCTATGATGCAACTCCTGAAGAATTGTTAGAATGGTATGCTGGAGATGCTACATCCTTTTATCTCTGGCAACTCATACCTGGAGTTGTGCAGATGTGCTTTATAGTATTGATTTACAAAGAAGCTTTGGCAACAGCAAAGGATGTAAACATCAATGTGACAGGAAAAATGATTCTGAAATTCGTCGTAGTGAGTTTCATCGTAGGTGTGGCTTCTTATGTATCGTTCCTTTTCTGCATCATTCCCTTCTTCTTCATCGCTCCTCGCTTGTTTATTGCTCCTCTTTATGTGATTGACCGCCCTGAAATAGGCATTGGTGAAGCTATTGAACGCAGTTGGAAGGCTACAGAAGGGAACGTAATGGCACTCTTAGGTATTGGAATTATTGCGATTCTTATTGCTTGTGCTGGTGTACTCTGTTGCTTAATTGGTATAATTCCAGCTGGTGTCTTTACTTACTTGATGATGGTTGTGGTTTACTTGCATCTTAGCGGACAAGACGGAACGACACCTCCTCCCTCTGAAGATTATGAAGAGTCGTTTGTGATGGAAGAAAAGACTGTTTGTCGCGACTAAAAGATAAACTCTTTGAGGAACGTTTGAGATTTGCTCAAAATGCTCTCCGAGAAGGTTGAATAAACGCGTAGGTTGTCCCATTTGAGGAGCAACCTACGCGTTCTTTATAAACCATTGGAAATGAATCTTTAAAACATGGCTAAAACTAAGTCTCTTTTAGTTGAAATTAAGTCTCAATTAGTTTTAATTAAAAGAGACTTAATTTTTCCTAAGTCTGACTTAGTTTTTCATCAGTCGAACCTCCCTTCGTAAGAATCAAAAAGAGCGGGTGCACCAAGTAGTTTGATGCACCCGCTCTTCTTTTTATTTAATTACATTTAAACGCTGATTATTCGCTCTTCTCACGACGGGGACGGCGTTCGCCATCTGCCGCTTCACGACGAGGACGGCGGGGACGTTCTTCCCAACCTTCGGGCTTTTCTTCAAGCACGCGGTGTGAGAGACGGAATTTGCCTGTCTTGGGATCAATTTCGAGGAGCTTCACAGTGATGTTGTCGCCTTCCTTAATGCCAGCTTCTTCTACGCTTTCGAGGCGCTTCCAAGAAATTTCTGAGATGTGGAGCAAACCTTCCTTACCTGCCATGAATTCAACGAAGCAACCATAAGGCATGATGCTTACTACCTTTGCATTGTAAACTTCACCAACTTCGGGGATTGCCACAATAGCCTTGATCTTAGCGATAGCAGCTTCGATGCTTTCCTTGTTAGGACCGCTAACTTGGATCTTACCTACGCCGTCAGCTTCTTCGATAGTAATAGTAGCACCTGTTTCTTCCTGCATTCCCTGAATAATCTTACCGCCAGGGCCAATAACAGCACCAATGAATTCCTTAGGAATATCAAATGCTTCGATGCGGGGAACATGAGGCTTAAGCTCAGCACGGGGTTCGCTCATAGTTTCCATCATGCAAGAGAGGATGTGTTCACGACCAGCCTTAGCCTGTGCCAATGCCTTTTCAAGGATTTCATAAGAAAGACCATCACACTTGATGTCCATCTGAGTAGCAGTAAGACCCTTAAGTGTACCAGTTGTCTTAAAGTCCATATCACCAAGGTGGTCTTCGTCACCAAGGATATCTGAAAGCACTGCATACTTGTCTTCTCCGGGATTCTTGATAAGCCCCATAGCGATACCACTTACGGGAGCCTTCATGGGTACACCGGCATCCATGAGCGCGAGAGTGCCTGCGCAAACTGTAGCCATGGAAGAAGAACCGTTAGATTCGAGAATGTCGCTCACAACACGTACTGTGTAGGGGAATTCTGCGGGAATCTGTCCCTTCAAACCGCGCCATGCGAGGTGGCCGTGACCAATTTCGCGACGGCCTACGCCACGCTGTGCCTTTGCTTCACCAGTTGAGAAGGGGGGGAAGTTATAGTGAAGAAGGAAACGCTGATAGCTCTTATCGAGGACGTCATCTACCATCTTTTCATCGAGCTTTGTGCCGAGCGTACAGGTAGAGAGTGACTGCGTTTCGCCACGTGTGAAGATTGAAGAGCCGTGAGGCATGGGAAGAGGATCTACTTCGCACCAAATGGGTCGGATATCCGTAGTCTTACGTCCGTCAAGGCGAATTCCTTCGTCGAGAATGCAACGACGCATAGCATCCTTTTCTACATCGTGGTAGTAACGGTTGATAAGGTCATTCTTTTCTTCGAGCTCTTCTGCTGAAAGTTCTGCATGAGCAGCCGCATATTCTTCCTTGAATGCTTCACGAACAGCTTCGAATGCCTCAAGGCGTGCATGCTTTTCGAGAGCGCTCTTTGTAATGTCGTAACACTTCTGATAGCACTGCTCATGGCACAACTTACGAAGGTCTTCGTCGTTCACTTCGTGGCAATATTCGCGCTTTACATCAGTTCCGAGTTCCTTCATAAGGTCAATCTGGAGCTGACACATGGGCTTGATTGCTTCGTGAGCGGCTTTGAGGGCTTCGAGAAGCGCAGATTCGGGCACTTCATCCATTTCGCCTTCCACCATCATGATATTGTCCATTGTCGCAGCTACCATGAGGTCCATATCAGCCTCCTTCATTTGTTCAAATGTGGGGTTGATTACGTACTCACCGTTAATGCGAGCTACGCGAACTTCAGAGATGGGGCCTTCGAAGGGAATATCAGTGCAAGCAAGTGCGGCAGAAGCAGCAAAACCTGCGAGTGCGTCGGGCTGATCTACGCCATCGGCAGAGAAGAGAATGATATTAACATAAACTTCTGCGTGATAGTCGCCAGGGAAAAGAGGACGGAGCGCACGGTCAACGAGACGGCTTGTCAAGATTTCGTAATCAGAAGCACGGCCTTCACGCTTTGTGAAACCACCTGGGAAACGGCCTGCAGCAGAATATTTTTCCTTATAGTCGCATTGGAGCGGCATGAAATCGGTACCTGGATTAGCATCCTTAGCACCGCAAACAGTAGCAAGCAACATAGTGTTGTTCATACGGAGCATTACGCTTCCGTCTGCTTGCTTAGCGAGCTTTCCTGTTTCAATGCTGATGGTGCGTCCGTCAGCGAGAGTAACAGATTTTGTAATCACATTCATCGGATTGTGTGTGTTTAAAAATTATATATTATCACTAGATTGTTCAGTGTAGAAAGCGTTTTTACGCATATTAGGCACAAAAGTACAGATAAATTTTCTAATTCTGTGCTACTGAGTGGGGTTTTCACACTCAAGTGTCTCTTTTTTTTATATATGTAGGGGATTTTGTTGGTTGGGAGTGAGCAGAAGGCGGTGATAAGTCTGATTTGTGCGATTAAAATGGAGTAATTGTCTTACTTGGTAAAGTCATGATAAATAGGCATTGGATTTTGCTAAAAACTAAAAGAGACTTAATTCAAACTAAGTCTCAGATAATTTGAATTAAGTCTCTTTTAATATTCACTAATTCAGATACATGAAATCCGAAAGCAAATGAGCGTTCTGATAAGTGAATTACCCCTTATTCTCCCTCTGGAAAATCGAAGAGCGAAGGCATTACGGGCGAACCCACTTGAGGCGTGCGCCCAAGGTGGCGGTAAGCAAGTTCTGTCACTTCTCTTCCGCGAGGTGTTCGGCGTATGAAACCTTCTTTTATGAGGAAAGGTTCGTACACTTCTTCTACTGTACCGGCATCTTCACCTACTGCTGTAGCAATTGTCGTAATCCCGACGGGACCTCCCTTAAACTTGTCGATGATTGTAGTAAGAATCTTGTTGTCTATCTGGTCAAGACCGTACTTGTCAATATTAAGAGCTTCAAGGGCATAACGAGCAATGTCGAGTTCAATATTCCCATTCCCCTTCACCTGAGCGAAGTCGCGCACTCGGCGAAGCAGAGAGTTGGCAATACGAGGAGTACCACGGCTCCTCCCTGCTATTTCAGCCGCTGCACGTCCGTCAATCTTCACGCCAAGAAGGTTAGCTGAGCGCGTAACAATCTTTTGAAGCGTTTCAGCATCGTAATATTCAAGGTGAAGATTAATGCCGAAGCGTGCACGAAGCGGAGCTGTAAGCAAGCCACTTCGAGTGGTCGCGCCAACAAGCGTAAATGGATTTAAGTCAATCTGAATGGAGCGTGCGGCAGGTCCGCGGTCAATCATAATATCGATGCGGTAATCTTCCATTGCTGAATACAGATATTCTTCTACTACAGGCGAAAGTCTGTGAATTTCATCAATGAAAAGGACGTCGTTAGGTTCCAGCGAAGTAAGCAATCCAGCAAGGTCTCCAGGTTTATCAAGCACAGGGCCTGATGTAACCTTAAAACCTACTCCAAGTTCGTTGGCTATGATATTTGAAAGCGTCGTCTTACCTAACCCTGGAGGGCCGTGAAGTAAGGTGTGATCCAAAGGTTCTCCTCTAAACTTCGCTGCCTCTACGAAAATGCGCAGGTTGTCTACTACTTGCTGTTGTCCGGTAAAGTCGTCAAAGTTTAAAGGGCGCAGTGCTTTTTCAAACTCCTTTTCAGAGTTGCTTACACTACGCTGTTCGGCGCGTATGTCGAATGTATCTTCCATAATGTAGGAGTGTCAGTCTTTTATGATATAGCGTTTGTAGTATGAAAGTATGAGTGTAGTTAAAGGGAGTGCGATGATGAGCCCTAAGAATCCTAAAAGATATCCCCAAATGGAGAGTGAAAGTAGAATAAGGGCAGGGGAGAGCCCCATAATTCGCCCCATGATTCGGGGAACGATGATAAGGTCCTGTATGAGTTGTGCAACGACATACACAAGAGCAACAAGTAAAAGTACCCCCCAGAAATTTTCGCCCGTCTCTGCAGCCTTGAGGAGCGCAAGTAATACGGCCATTGGTATCGAAATCATTTGCAAATACGGAACAAAGTTAAGCGCTCCTACGAATAACCCGAAGCCAATAGCAAGGGGTAAATCAATGATAAAGAAACCAATAGCAAACAGTATTCCAACGCAAAGTGCTACTAAAGCTTGTCCGCGGAAATATGCACTCATTCCTTGTTGAACGTCCTGGGCTAGAATATCTACGCTTTCTCTAAAGCGCTTCGGTACATAGTTAATCCATCCCTTTGAAGCTTTCTCAAAATCCATCAAAAGGAAGAAAAGGTAGAGCAAGGTAATACACCATGAGAATAACTTCCAAACGGCATTAGCTGTTGCCCAAACAAGATTACCGATGCGTTCCAAACTTTGGCGTAAGAATGCTTGAACGTCGTTTGTTTGAAGGAAATTTCGAACTTCCTCATTTTCTAAATGTTCTCGAATAAAGTCGCTAACAATTGTAGGTATGCTGGCGTTACCAGAGCCGTTTCTAAGGTATTCTATAATTAGCCCCTTCAGATGTTTAAATTCTTCAATTGAAGGCGGAACGATAAGTAGCAAAACACCTACTAATATTGCACAAAGCAGGAGTAACGCAATGGTCACACTAAGCCATCTGGGTCGCAAACGGCAACGTGTTTGAAGAAATGTTACTACGGGATTGAGCATGTAAGCCAACATCCAAGCCAGCACAAAAGGAAGCAACACGCTACTAAGGGCATGAATGGCATATCCAAGCAATAGAACCACTCCTGCAAGCATTGCGCCACGCACGAAGCGGTCAAAGTTTATTTCTTTTTGAAACATAGTTCCAAGGGTAATGGAGGTCGTTTTTATCGCCTCCGAGTAAATATTCAATGGCAAAATTAAGAAAAATCCCCCAAACCATATAATCATATCGTTAAATCAAATAACTTTGCACTATGGGAACTCTTTATTTAGTACCTACGCCTGTAGGAAATCTTGAAGACATGACGATGCGCGCCATACGCATCTTGAAGGAAGCAGACCTCATTCTTGCGGAAGATACTCGCACTTCGGGGCTTCTGCTTAAGCATTTCGACATCAAGAATCAGTTGTGCTCACATCATAAGTTTAATGAGCATCAAACGGCCAACGCTTTTGCCGCACGCATAGCCGCTGGCGAAACCATTGCGCTCATTTCCGACGCCGGAACTCCTGCTATTTCCGACCCTGGATTCATGTTGGTGCGCGCTTGTGTGGAACGCGGTGTTGAGGTGCAGTGTCTGCCTGGAGCAACCGCCTTTGTGCCTGCCCTCGTAGCCAGTGGCTTGCCCTGCGAACGCTTTACGTTTGAAGGATTTCTGCCTCAGAAGAAAGGCCGTCAGACACGCCTTCAAGCACTTGCCTCGGAAGAGCGCACGATGATATTTTATGAATCCCCTTATCGCGTTGTAAAAACGCTACAACAGTTTGCCGAAGTATTTGGTGCCGAACGCCGTATGTCTGCTTGCAGAGAAATCTCAAAGATGTACGAACAGAGCGTGCGCGGTACGATAGCCGAAGTGCTTGCTCACTTTGAGAAAACAGAACCTCGCGGAGAGTTTGTTCTCGTAGTGGAAGGCGCTGAAACCGAGAAGGAAAAAAAGAAAAAACAACGCCGTGGTGAGGAAGAATAGGCCTTTATAACCTCACTTCCTCAGATATTACACTCCCACTCTTATGATTACTTACGACAGCATCAATATTCCCCTCCCCGATATCAATCAAGCCGACACGACAGCTTGGGTTAAGGCGGTGGCCAAGGCGCATGGTAAGCGCTGTGGCGCAATTGCTTACATTTTTGTAGATGATGAGAAGATTCTGGAGGTTAACCGTGAGTTCCTTCAGCATGATTATTACACGGATATCATAACCTTTGACTACACGGAGGGGAATAAAATCAGCGGAGACCTTTTCATTTCGCTTGATACGGTACGCACGAACGCTGAGGACGTAGGTGCTACGTATGAAGAGGAACTTCATCGTGTCATAATCCATGGTATTCTCCATTTATGCGGAATTAACGACAAGGGACCTGGAGAGCGTGAAATCATGGAGGCTGAGGAGGACAAGGCGCTCCGTTTGCGTATCGAACTGAAGGAAATGAATGCCTGACAGAAGCGATTAATTAACACGAAATAGAAAGAAAGTGGAGATGCCATGAAGATTTGAGAGCATCTCCACTTTCTTTGTCAAATGCGGGTAAATTGCGCTCAAAACTAAGTAACTAATAGTTTAAATTAAAAGAGACTTAATTCAAATTAACTCACTAATAGTTTTTCCTAAGTCGGTTTTAGTTTTTGGCAACCTATTTTAGGATTTTTAATAACGAGAATTTGGGGTTCCTCTAAGAAAGTTCTACATTTGCGAAGCATAATTAGTTTTGACTATGAACGTACAACGAATCTGCTGGATATTGCTTTTTTCAATGGTGGCAAGCTTGCTACCCGCTCAGTCGTACTCCAAACTCTGGGATAGGATTGAACAGGCAACGAAAAGTGACTTGCCCCGTGAAGCCATTAACATAGCAACGACTCTCGAAAACAAAGCCATTGCTGACGGAGACTTGACGCAAGAAATGACGGCTTTATTCGTAAAAATGCGCCTTCGCGGAGCGATTTCGCCTGACAGTGTGCTGATTGACAAGGAAAGAATCGCCCTTCGCATTCAGCAAATTACGCATCCTTCAGATAGCCTGTTTTGGGAAACTTTTTTAGCAAAAACCATTGTCGAATCATATCATTTTAACAACGAAGACCGCCGCAAATATAGCCGTAAGATGCTTGAGCAACTCGGAGATATGGAGTCGTTACATAGTATAAAGTCAAAGGCTCTCACACCCTTGGTGAAGCAAGGCAAGGATGCAGACGAGTTTGACAATGATGTGCTCCACATTCTCTTATTTGATTGTTTGGATCAATCTTTTCTTTCTTCACAAGAGCGCACTGCGCTTTCGAGTCAGGCTGAGGCTTTTTACCGCTCCAAACATCTTTATGCGGGAGCCATACGCTTTGCCTTGCGTTACGAAGATGCGGAGGCTGTTGTCACTCGTTATGCCGACCGTCCCGAAAATGCTATTGCTTATGCCTCATGGATGGAGACTTTATACTCTCAAGCGAATCTTTCGGATAATCATGAGCGCCAACAACTCTTTTCCTTGACTCAAGAGGGGATAAAGAAATATGGCAAACA
The DNA here is from genome assembly GCA_045657925.1 of Alloprevotella sp. GTDB lineage: Bacteria > Bacteroidota > Bacteroidia > Bacteroidales > Bacteroidaceae > Alloprevotella. Next base: position 31,636 of record JAZOUA010000028.1, read on the forward strand.
TAGAGATGTGAAGCGCTTAAAGGCGGTCATCGAAAAGTTGGAGAATCCTACGGTGAACTTGACGGAATCCAATCTTCTCTGTTACCCCAATATCTCGATGAAATGGGTAATTAACGCCAATAACATTCAGAAAGTGTCCTTCGACATTTACCGTTGCTCCGCCGATGGTAAGACCCTATTCAACCGCATCGCCACCCTTTCATCCGCATTTCCCAAACGTGAGACTTGGCGACTGCAATCCGACACGCTTTCTCTCACTCTTTCGGAACCAGGAGTGTATAAACTCATACAGAGAGGTGCGGGAAAAGAAGAGGTTTCCACTCTCCTCACTTGCTGTCGGATTATACCCTTCCTTTTTCACCCCGGCAACGGCACCTGTCGCATTATGGCGCTAGACACTCAGACAGGCAAGGCTTTCAAGGAGTTTACCGTTGTGAAACACGAAACAGAAGACCACCCCAAACGCCAATGGGACGTCACGAAAGGAGAATTGTGGCTCAGCATGAAGGACATGGGTGAAACTTCCTCTTATCAAGGCGAATTTCAAATTCTCATGCCAGGCGATTCTTGCAGTAAGAAGTTCCACCTAAACCTTTCTAAACGAAATTATAACGGAAATGCGCAACGCCATCAGCAACGTGTGCAGATTTTTATTGATCGTAATATTTACCGACCGGGACAGACGGTGCACGTGGTGGGCGTTTTGTACACCCAAAAGGGAGATTCGCTCAACGTTGATTCAAATGCTTGTTTAGAGGTGAATTTGATTAAGCGGGGGAATAAAGCGGTGGCTTCGTTTGAGGCAAAGACTGATGAATATGGCCATTTCAACGGAGAATTTCTGCTTCCCGATGACCAACAAGAGGGAGATTTCTTTATCCAGGTGCGTCATGCAGACAAGCAAGGTAAGGATGCGGAAATTTATACGGAAGGCAAAGCCGATTTAGTCGTAGGTGCTTACAAGCGTCAGACGTTCTCTGTGGAGTTTCTCCCTATAGAGACGGCTTACACCTGGGGTGATACGTTGCAAGTGAGAGGCAAGGTTCTTACTATGACACTTCAACCCATGCCAAATGCTCTTGTGCGCTACTCCATCAGCACAAACACCTCCTTCAAAGGCACTGAGAATGCCCAAATTGAGGGTGTGTTGCGCACAAATGCCCAAGGAGAATTTTCTATTCCGCTCCTACTGAAAGAACTGCCTCAAAGAAGTGCGCTTTGGCGCCACTATTATTCCAGTTATAGCGTTTCAGTTTCGGTTGTTGGCGACAATGGTGAGACGCAAACAGGGCAACTTTTTATTCCCGTACATCAAACCCCCACTACGTTAGACGTAGATTTACCTGAGGTTCTTGTAAAAGAACACCTGTCACACCTTGTTTTCCGCAACACAAATAATATGGCGGCACAAGTAAATGAAAGTGTGACCGTGTGCCTTTACGACGTCCGCAACACTCTTGTGTGGATACAAAAGTTACCTGCAAACACGCCCATTCTTCCCTCTGATTGGACGCAGTTAGACGACGGTGTTTATAGGTTAGAAGCCGAAACTCCTTCTGGAGGCAAGATAAGCAAAAAGTGCCTTTTCATCAGCGAAAAGTCCGAACAACTTCCCGCCCAATCTCCTTCATTTGTGATGACAGAAGAAATGACAAAAAGCGAGTCTGAGAAGTGGCTTCTTGTGGGGCATACGCGCCAAAATATTACGCTGTTTAAGGATGTTGTCAGCCACAAAGGCGAACTCCTTTCTTCTGAAATCATGACGATTTCCGAAGGGATTCACCCCATCTGCCTTTCTTACGACACCATTTATCAAGAAGGCGCCATTGTTCACCTTACCATTCTGACTGAAGGGGAATTCTATCAAAAAGAAATACGCTTGGAGCGCCCGCATCCTGACTTGCGACTGAATATGTCTTGGAAAACTTTCCGCAACCGCCTTTCGCCTGGTCAAGAAGAAGAGTGGGAGCTCCGTATAACGACTCCTGATAATCAGCCAGTTTCAGCCTCACTGACGGCGCGCCTTTATGATGCTTCGTTGGATGCTTTGGCCTATAACAAATGGAGGGCTAATCCTTACAGAAAACCTTATTTCGTAAATCCTTACGCACAGATTTACAGAAGAAATACAACATCGCTTTACTATGCGAAGAAGTATAAATTCAAGGAGATTCAACCTGCTGATTTTTCAAGTTGGAAGGATAAAACAAACGGATTTGAGCGCCAGGTTGTCTATTCCGTTGCTCCGACTTTCCGACTCGGTGCTACCGCTAAGAGAGATGCGAGCAACGTACTCTACGAAGCAACCGTAAACATTGAGAAATCAACACAAACAGGTGGCGCAAACGATGGGGTAAGTGCTTCACACATCCCCTTGCGTGAGAATTTCAATGAAGTTGCTTTCATGCGGTCGTCCCTTCATACCGATGCCACCGGAAAGATTGCCTTGCGCTTTACCCTCCCTGAGCAATTAACGACGTGGAACTTTACAGCTTTTGCTCATGATAAACACTTGCGCCACACCCTTTTGGAAGAAGAAGTCATCGCTCAAAAGTCTGTGACCGTTAGTGCTAATGTGCCCCGTTTTGTGAGAGAAGGCGACCAACTTACAATACCTATTGTGGTGCGCAGCCGACTAACGGATTCCACCAAAGGACACTTTGTGGCTACTTTCTTTGACGCAGATACAAGCGTTGAGCTTTCGCGCACAACGGGGTCTTTCCTGATTGAAAATGGAAGTGCATCTTTCCGCATTAGCTTGCCTTCTCTGAATGCCCAAAGTCTGTCGGAAAAGGGAATGTCTGTACCACGAGCAATAGGTTGCCAAGTAGCAGTGGAGGGAAAATATTTTTCTGACGGCGAAGTGCATCAAATCCCGGTTCTTTCTGACCGCGTTGAGGTGGTGCGTAATCTACCTTTCTCTATTACTGATGGGGACGTGCACACGTATCAATTAGATACACTTTGGACGGACACAACTGCGCTTCGTTCTCCCCAAGTTACCGTCAACTTTACCCCAAGTGTCCTTAACGAAGCCCTGCGCGCGCTTGCTTCACTTTCGCTCGAACCTACTTACGGCATAGACGATTGGGCACGTCGCTATTATGCGCTCAGCTTAACCTTATTCCTGGATGAGCGAGGCATTTGTTTGCCTGACTTTGACTTGGTAAAAACAACTACTCTTCGAGATGAAGCGGCGTCTCACATTCGCCAAAAACAATTTAAGAACGGCGCGTGGGCATGGTTTGAAGGCATGCGCGAAAGTACGTTTATCACGAATGAAATACTCTTGCTCCTTGCTCGTTTAGAGTCGCTCGTGGGTAATCATCCCTTGCGGGAAACGACCTCTCAAGCGCTGCTTTACATGCACAAAATAATGGAGAAAGAGCGCCAGGAGATGGTGACTGAAGAACAAAAGTCGAAAAGACATTTGCCACTTGGTGAAATTCATTTGAGATATCTGGACGCGTGTAACTATCTGCAGGCCGACACTACGGCTGCGTGTGATTACTTCCTTTCAAAGGCGGAACATCTTAATGCAACGTATTCGCTTTATGGCAAAGCCGTGATGAGCAGAGTGTTGTGTAAGGGCGGAAAGAAGGAAACTGCCGACTTGCTACTCCGAAGTTTGCGAGAATATCTCGTTTCTACGCCCGAAATGGGGGCATATTTTGATGCGCCCACGGCACAACGCACGAACCATTCGTATCGCATTCCCACTCAAACGGCTACGATTGAGGCCTTTTACGCCAGTGGAGATACCGCAACTGTGAAGTGTATGCAACAGTGGTTGCTTCAATCAAAGCGCACTCAGAAATGGGAAACCTCGCGTGCTACAGCAGACGCCGTGTATGCCCTTTGTTTGGGAGAGATTGGCGTCCCCCACACGCTTCGTCCTATTGTTACGGACATGATTCCCAAGGATTCCACATTCAATGGCATCTACCGCACGCTACGAGTTGAAACAGATGCTACTACAAAAGTTACGAGCATGCATTCAAGTCAGGAAATGATTTCTGTCTGTGCTCCAAAACCTGCGGTTTCATCGAAGATTCCGTCGCTTTCCTATGGTAATGTGCGCGCTTCTTATCTCTTGCCTATTTCTATGGTTGAGGCATACGAAAGTGGGCTTGATATCACTCTTCGATTGGAAGTAAAGCGGAATGGAGAGTGGGTTGAACTGGCTGAAAATGAACCAGCGGACGCTACGCTCCCATTACGTCAGGTGGCAACCATAATCGCTACGCGCGACTTCGACTTTGTGCGCGTCAGTGTGCCACGCCCTGCTTGCGCAGAGCCTGTTGTGAAGTTGAGTGGCTATTCTTGGCAGCAAGGAGTGGGATGCTATCGTGTTGTAACGGATTATGGCGCAGATTTCTACGCAGATAAACTCCCCAAGGGCTCTTACAAGTTGGTGGAAGAATTACACCCCGATCGTTCAGGTACTTACGAACAGGGTATAGCTTCTGTTACGTGTACTTATGCTCCAGAATTTGCGGGTAATACGTCCGGCAGAAAGATTCAAGTGGTAGAAGCACAGGGAGATGAGTAATGTGGGATGTGTTAAGTGGCCTATTCTCAGTTTGTTGTGGCTTATTGAATACGGCCTCTGAGTGAGCATAAAAACTAAGTGAGACTTAGTTGAAATTAAGTAAGACTTAGGAAAAAATAACTAACGATTAATTTCAACTAAAAGAGACTTAATTTTTCGTAATTTCCAAGTCTATAAATTCACCCTCAATTGACTTTCTAAAAAGGTTGGTCGGGGGTGAATTGTTTGAATTTCTCGGTTTTGAATTTGTTGCTTAGGGTAATCAAAAATACGTTCTAGAGATAGCTCTTCCCATGAAATGGGAATGGTTTGACGCATTTTACGCTGAAAGGGGCGTTCATTTTACAATAAAATTGTAACTTTGGACGAGCTTTGACTTTGACTTAACTTTTTAGAATAGACAAGCGTTATGTACTTAACCCTAACCGCAGAGAATATATTGTTGCTGGGCTCTATCCTCATCTTTATGAGCATTCTTCTCAGCAAAACCAGTTATAGGTTTGGTGTGCCTACTCTTTTGTTGTTTTTAGTGGTCGGTATGCTTTCAGGGAGCGATGGTCTTGGCCTTCAATTTCACAACGCCTCTACGGCACAATTCATAGGAATGCTTGCGCTGAGTGTTATCCTTTTTACAGGGGGGATGGACACAAAGATAGGCGACATTCGCCCCATTATGCGCGAGGGGTTGATTCTCTCAACGGTGGGCGTAGTGCTCACAACGCTCTTTACAGGAGCTTTTGCTTGGGCGCTGACTACTTTTACGTCGATGGGGGTAGAGTTGTCGTTTCTTACGGCTCTTTTGCTTGCCGCTACAATGTCGTCAACGGACTCAGCTTCGGTTTTCAACCTGCTTCGCTCGCAACAAATGCAACTCAAGCATAACCTAAAGCCCATGCTTGAACTTGAAAGCGGATCTAATGACCCGATGGCCTACCTCCTAGTGATTGTGCTGATTCAAATAGTAGGGACAGCCAGCGATTGGAGTTTTGGAACGATTGTTCGCGACCTTGCAGTGCAGTTTGCGGCAGGTATATTTGTCGGTTATGCCGTAGGGAAGGGTAGCGCATGGCTAATCAACCGCATCAATCTGAGTGCGCAATCGATGTACTCCGTGTTGTTGCTGTCCTTGGTGTTTATATCGTTTACTTTGACGGAATTGCTCCATGGTAATAGTTACTTAGCAGTTTACATTTCGGGGCTTGTGCTCGGTAATGAGAAACTTTCCAACCGCAAAGAAATGAATACGTTTATGGACGGATTGACTTGGTTGGCACAAATCGTGATGTTCCTCTCGCTGGGTCTCTTGGTGAACCCCCTCGAGATAGTAGATGTGGTGTGGGTTGCGCTTTGCATCGGTTTGTTTATGATGTTTGTGGCACGCCCTCTGACCGTATTCCTCTGCCTTGCTCCTTTCCGCGAATTGCCCTTTAAGGCGCGTTTATTCGTTTCTTGGGTAGGGTTGCGCGGAGCAGTTCCTATCATTTTTGCGACATACCCCATCCTTGCGGAAGTTCCGGGAGCAAAGGTCTTGTTTAACATCGTATTCTTTATTACGCTTTTGTCGCTCTTGATACAAGGCATGAGCATCTCTTGGGTAGCTAAAAAGTTGAATCTTGACCTCCCAATTGAGAAGGAAGGTAATGAATTTGGCGTTGAGCTTCCCGAAGAACTGGATGCACAACTCTCAGACTACGTTGTAACAGAGAGAATGATTCAAAACGGCAATCGCCTGATGGATATGCGTCTTCCAGCTTCAACGCTCGTAATCATGATTAAGCGCGGGGAAGAGTACATAGTTCCCAATGGGCAATTAGAGCTCATGGTAGGTGACGTGCTCCTCTTTGTGTCGAAAGAAGAATTGGCATTTTAGATTATAGTTAGGTGGTAAGGCTTTTAAGGCGCTCGCTTTTAAGTTTAAAGGGCAGTGCTGGCCGAATGGCGCTTCCGTATTCATAACTTTCCAACTTCAAAGAATAATCCCTTTTTAACTTCATAACAAACTCCTCATGCTTCTCTCCATACTTTGGAATCCCTCTCAGGTTGCTTTGCAACTCGGCTCCATAGAAATACGTTGGTATTCGCTTCTGTGGGCAATAGGTTTGGCTTTAGCATACATTATCGTTTATAAGCTCTACCGTCATCAGAAGTTGACGCAAGAACAATTTGATCCGCTCTTCTTCTATTGTTTCTTTGGCATCCTTATCGGAGCTCGCTTGGGGCATTGTCTGCTTTACGAACCTGGATATTACCTCACGCATATAACGGAAATGATTTTGCCCATCCGCACTATGCCTGACGGCTCGACAAAGTTTATTGGCTACGCAGGACTTGCTTCTCATGGTGGTACGATAGGCGTTATCGTGGCGCTCATTCTTTATGCTCGCAAGACGAAGGTGAAGTTCATGCATGCGCTTGATAACATATCTATCGCCACTCCTCTTACGGCAGGGTGCATCCGTCTTGGAAACTTGATGAACTCCGAAATAGTGGGTAAGGCTACTGGTTCAGATTGGGGCTTTATTTTTGCTGCAAACGGAGATACTTTTCCACGCCATCCCGGACAACTCTATGAGGCGATTGCCTACTTCTTGTTGTTTCCCATCATGCTTTTGCTTTATAAGAAGTTTCCTCAGCGCATAGGTTCAGGTTACTTCTTTGGAACTGCAATTCTTTGCATCTTCACTTGTCGCTTCTTTATCGAACTTTGTAAGGAAGTGCAAGAACCTTGGGAACTCCAAATGCAAGAAGTCGTAGGTATCAATCAAGGCCAGTTACTCAGTATTCCTTTCATCCTTCTTGGTGCATTCCTTTTGTGGCGTGCAGCAAAGAAAGGATAAGTTACCCCACCATTTTACCAACCGCTTTCATGAAAATACTCCTTGTCAACACCTCTTCCGCAACGGGTGGCGCAGCTGTAGCCACTCGTCGTTTGATGGATGCGCTTGAAAAAAATGGCGCAGAAGTCAAGATGCTTGTGCGTGACAAAGATGATGAAGCGGATAATAATGTTGTTGCACTTTCACCATCGTGGAAGTTGAAATGGAACTTCTTGTGGGAGCGATTCGTTGTTTGGATTCACAATAAATTGAGCAGGAAAAATCTTTTTGCCGTTGATATTGCAAATACAGGTACAGATATTACCACTTTGTCCGAGTTTCACAAAGCAGACATTATTCATCTTCATTGGGTGAATCAAGGTTTGTTGTCCCTGAAAAACATTAAAAAGATTCTAACTTCAGGAAAGCCGGTCGTATGGACGTTACATGATATGTGGCCTTGCACTGCAGTTTGTCACCATGCCTATGAATGTCGCGGATTTGTTCAAGATTGCTCACAATGTGCATACTTACGATTCCCGAAATGCGAGAACTTGCCTCACAAGGTGTTTTTGCAAAAGAGGCAGATCTATAGTAAGGGAAATTTACACTTAGTTTCTGTTAGCAATTGGCTACATCAGCAGGTGAAAAGAAGCGCTTTGACGCGTTCATTGCCTTCCTCTGTCATCCCCAACACTTTGTCGCTCCAACAATTTAAAATGTGGAACAAAGAAGAGGCTTGTAGGCAATTAAATTTGCCTACGAATAAGAATCTTATCATTTTCGGAGCAGCACGAATCGACGACCCCATTAAAGGCTTCCCCTTATTGCTTAAAGCGATAGACTTACTTCTTAGCAGTGGACGCTATAGAAAGGATGAGCTTCACTTGGTGTTTTTTGGGAAAATCAAATACCCAACACAAGTGCTTCCCAACATCCTCGTTGATTACACGGATTTAGGGTGGATAAACAATGCTGAAAAGCTTTCTGTGGCATACTCTGCAGCGAATGCCGTTGTGTGTGCCTCTCGTTATGAAACGTTTGGTCAAACTCTTATTGAGGCGCAAGCGTGTGGATGTTTGCCCGTATCGTTTGGCAATAGCGGACAAACAGATATTATTACCCATCTCAAGAATGGATATTTAGCAGAAGCGTATTCCGTAGATGACCTTGCAAATGGGATTCATTGGGCGCTTGCAGAAGGAAAAAAGTGTATTTCTGCAAATGATATGCGTGAGGAAGTGTTGCATAGATACTCAAGTGAGGTGGTGGCACAACAATACATGACTTTATACGAAAATATACTGAAACAGGGAACGAAATAAGGAGTTGAAAAATTATTATATCACATACAAACAAATGAATACAGAGATCCCTCCGTCGAGTGAGACGGAACCCGTTAAATTTACCATTGCTACGGTAACATTCAATGCTACCAAGCTTATTGAGCGAACTATTAGGAGCGTGGAAGAACAGGATTACCCTTATGTAGAGCATCTTATTGTGGACGGTAATTCTCGAGATAACACGCTTGAGCATATTCATCATTACCAAGAGCGTAATAGTATTGCGCGAGTGCCCCACGAAATTGTCTGCTTGTCGGAACCCGACGAAGGACTTTATGATGCCATGAATAAGGCATTACAGATGGCTACTGGCGACTATGTCCTGTTCCTTAATGCTGGTGACAAACTCCACAATGCAACGCTCTTAAGCGAACTCGCTTCGCAAATTGGTGACAATCGTCCGGCTGTAATTTTCGGCCATACGGATTTGGTGGACGTTAATGAGCAATATATGTGCCCGCGTCGCCTTTCTCCTCCCGAGCGTCTCAGCTGGGAATCTTTCAAACACGGCATGTTGGTGTGCCATCAGGCATTCTTTGCCCACAAAGATTTGTACCGCACCATCAGTTATGACATGCAGTACCGCTTCTCTGCCGATTTTGATTGGTGCATCCGCATCTTGAAGAAAGCTGAAGAGAGACAGATGACCACACATCATGCTCATAGCATCATCAGTGATTATCTGAACGAAGGAATGACTACTCAGAATCATAAGAAGTCGCTTCTTGAGCGCTTCCGTATCATGTGGCGCCACTATGGTGGCTTGTCAACTATTGGGCATCACCTTTGGTTCTTCGTTCGCAAACCTTAATCGCATGAAAGTCCTTTATCAAGCCATGACTTCGCTTTGTGCGCGTAGGGAATACTGCTGTGCGGACATTGCTGAGAAGTTGCGCAGGAAAGGTGCCACTCCAGAGCAAACGGCAGTGCTGATTGACCGCCTCATAGAGGAGGGTTATATCGACGAAGGCCGTTATGCACGCGCCTTTGTGCACGATAAAATCCTTTACAACGGATGGGGGCGCATCAAGGTGGCACAACATCTCCGCGCTAAGGGCATTTGTACGGCGTATATCAATGAAGCGGTGACCTGTATTACGGATGAACAATATGCTGAAGTATTTCAGAAAGTTCTTCGCTCAAAGCAACGGAGCGTAAAGGGAGATACGGATTACGAAGTGCGACAGAAGTTAGCGCGAAGTTTAATTTCTCGTGGATTTGAACCTTCCTATGTGTTCGAAAATATGGATTTAGAATACGTTGAGGAATAAAGTTGCCCGTCATACTCAGATGCTCAAAAATAAGTGGCTAATAATTGAAACTATAAGTAACTCTTTTTAAATTATAAGTGACTTATTTCACACTAAAACGAATATAGAATACACTCCAAAACAAACAATAGCTATGCTTACTATTTACAATACACTTACTCGTAAGAAAGAAGAATTTAAGCCTATCAATCCAGGCCACGTAGGTATGTATGTATGCGGTCCTACGGTATATGGCGACGCACACTTGGGACATGCGCGCCCCGCAATCACTTTCGACCTCCTTTTCCGCTATCTCAAGCATCAGGGTTACAAGGTGCGCTACGTGCGTAATATTACCGACGTGGGCCATCTTGAACATGATGCCGACGAAGGCGAAGATAAGATTGCAAAGAAGGCACGCTTGGAGCAGTTAGAGCCAATGGAAGTGGCACAACACTATACCAATCGCTTCAATGAAGCAATGGCCAAGCTCGGAGTGCTTCGCCCAAGCATCGAACCCCATGCTACGGGCCACATTATCGAACAAGAGCAACTCGTTCAGCAAATCTTGGACAACGGATTCGCTTATGAGAGCAACGGTTCGGTTTATTTTGACGTGGTAAAGTATAACGAGAAGCACGGCTACGGAATCCTTTCTGGCCGCAACTTGGATGACGTGAAGGATGCCTCACGCGAGCTCGACGGCGTGGGCGAAAAACGCAACCAAGTGGACTTCGCGCTTTGGAAAAAGGCACAACCCGAGCACATTATGCGCTGGCCCTCGCCCTGGGGTGACGGTTTCCCGGGATGGCATTGCGAATGTACAGCAATGGGTAAGAAATACCTCGGCGAACAATTCGATATTCACGGCGGAGGTATGGACCTCGTGTTCCCCCACCACGAATGCGAAATCGCACAAGCCGTAGCATCTCAAGGCAAACCCATGGTCAACTACTGGATGCACAACAATATGATTACCATTGCGGGTAAGAAGATGGGGAAATCCTATAACAACTTCATCACCCTTGATGAATTCTTCACAGGCAACCATCCCTTGCTCGAACAAGCCTATACGCCGATGACGATTCGCTTCTTCATCCTCCAGGCTCACTATCGCTCAACTGTAGACTTCTCTAACGAAGCCCTCCAAGCCGCGAAGAAGGGACTCGATCGCCTTCTCCAGGCGATTAAGGAACTTGACCGCATCGAAGCAAGTAAGGACGGCGCGGTGAAGATGGACTTTGTGAACGAACTTCAAGAGAAATGTTACGCTGCGCTTAACGACGACCTCAATTCTCCTATCTTAATCAGCCACCTCTTTGATGCATGTCGCATCATCAATCAGATTGTTGACAAGAAGCAAACAATTGCGGCTGACGCATTAGATGCGCTCCGCACGCTCTTCCACACCTTTGCATTTGACATTCTTGGCCTCACTTCTGAAGCTGATGGAAATGCAGAGCGCGAAGCTGCATTTGGAAAGGCTATAGACTTGCTTCTCGAAATCCGTGCTACAGCGAAGGCTAACAAGGATTGGGCTACTTCAGATAAAGTAAGAAACGAACTTGCTGCACTTGGATTTGAAGTTAAGGACACTAAAGACGGCGCTACATGGCGCTTGAATAAGTAAGTTTTTTAGTTGACAAGTTTATAGGTACGAGTAGACAAGATAGTTTGCAGATATCGTTCACAAACTTTCTCGTCTACTTGTTTACTTCTCTGCTTGTTCACTCTTTTTGAATATTTATGAACAACTTTCCTCCCGTAACCAAGTGGTTACTTATCAGTAACATCGTCATATTCGCCTTGCAGGAGTTTACAAAAAACTCTGGTGTGGATTTGGTAGGAACCTTTGGGCTCCACTTTTTCCTTGCCGACAATTTCCAACTCCATCAGCTCTTCACTTACATGTTCTTGCATGCGAATCTTTCGCACTTGTTCTTCAACATGTTTGCTTTGTGGATGTTTGGACGCCTTATAGAGTCAACCCTTGGCGTCAGACATTTTCTTATTTACTACATCGTGTGTGGTGTTGGTGCAGGGATTTGTCAGGAAATCTTTCAGTATGGCGAATATTGGATGGAAGGTTTGGCGGAATTCGAACGTGTTCGCACTCCAGAGGGAATTTATCCCATGGGAGAGTTTCTCAATTATTGGCGCACGGTAGGCGCTTCAGGTGCAGTGTATGGCATTTTGCTGGCTTTCGGATTCATTTATCCCAATCAGCGCATTATGCTCCTCATTCCGCCTATTCCGATGAAGGCAAAGTACTTTGTCATCGGTTATGCGGCTCTTGAACTCTACTCTTCATTCTCTGTCAATGACAATGTGGCTCACTTTGCCCACCTTGGCGGTATGCTTTTCGGCTTAATCTTACTCCTTCGTTGGACACGCTATCACAATCCAAATTCTTGGTGGCAGCGTTTGAAGAAACACTTTTCTTCGTCCAAGAAGTCGCCTTACAATAAGAACCCCAAGATGACGGTGACTCCCGGAGGAGCTTATGAGGATGCGCAACAACCTTCGACGCCTCCCCCCTCGGCTGACTTGCAAGAAAAGCGCCGACGTATTGACGAATTACTCGACAAGATTAAGAAATCGGGCTATGAAAGTCTCACGACTGAGGAGAAAAATTTCCTCTTTGACGCCTCTACGCGCAAGTAGCCTACGAGCAACGCACTATGATGCGTGAGTCGTTCCTCCTAGATGCCGACTTGCAGTGCGTAACTCGTTGCCAATCGCCCAAAGTTCAAAGAAAAATGGCAAAGAAAATTTTAAAGAAATCATCTCCACAAAAAGCGTCGGCGAAGAAGTCATCAAGCAAAGGAGGGAAGCGCTCACGCCTTTATACCATTGTCAGCAACGTCATCACTGGATTTTCGTTGGCATCCGTATTTCTCTTGCTTACATCCGTTGCCAGCGCATACATATCTCCTGCAACCTCAAAATATCTCAGCCTTATGGGACTAGCCTTCCCTCTATTCCTGGGAGGTACAGTCTTTATGCTTTTTATCAGTTTGCTTTTTGCTTGGCGTCGTTCGTGGATTCCATTGGTGGGGCTCCTGCTCAGTAGCACTTCCATCTACAGCTATTTTCCCATCAACTTCCCCTCTCCCCCGCCAAAGCAAAGCATAAAGGTCATTACTTATAACACAGCAAGCTTCGGCCTTTGGTCGTCAGGATCGAAGGATAAGAACGATAATAAGGGCGAAAACCGACTGGTGCGCGACATTATCAATGAGCATCCCGATATTGTGGGATATCAAGAAGGGTATGACGGAGAGCAATTTAAGAAACACGTACGCCCCATCTTGAAACGCAATAATTATTATTCCGAATCCGAAAGCTTGGGAGGCTCTTACTTAGGTTGTTTCTCTAAATACCCAGTTGTGGGCAAGGACGTGTTATGCAGGGAAGGGGGGAATGGAGCCGTGCTCTTCAAAATCAAACTATCTGAGGCAGATACGCTTTACTTCGTAGTGACTCACTTGAAGTCAATGAGCCTCACGGCAGAGGATCGCACCCTCTTCAAGGAGAATATTGACAATTTGCGTGATGACACTAAGGAGGACTCTCTTAATTATGAGGGACTCTCTCACGTAGCGCGCAAGATAGCCCGCGCTTCCGTTCCTCGTGCACTCCAGGCCGACACAATCGCACGCTTTATTCGGGAAAACAAACACCGAAACCTCATTGTCTGCGGCGATTTCAACGATACCCCAGTCTCTTACACCTATCGCACTATCATTAACTCTGGAAACCTTTCTGATGCCTTCGTGCAGTCTGGAAATGGCCTCGGACGTACTTTCAATCGCTACGCCATGGTAGTGCGCATCGACCACATCCTTTACAGCAGGAATCATTGGGAACCTCATGCAGGTCGCATCTTAAATCGCCCCGACCGCTCCGACCATAATGCGGTGTCTGTGCATTTGAAGCGTAAGAAGTAGGGTGATAAAGTAGAATAAGTTTGAACGTACGAATAGCGATATTTTATAACTAAAAACTAAGTCTCAAAGAATTTTAACTAACTCACTAATAGTTTGAATTCTTTGAGACTTAATTTTTACTAACTCGGTTATAGTTTTTCTTCGGAGTTAGTAGGTTAATAATAAAGAAACGGAGCATGTCCGTATTTCAAGGACATGCTCCACTACTTGTTATTTTATTGGTGCGAAAAGGCTGTGACTACAACACACGACGGAGGCGCTGCATGAAGTCTTCGGCCTGCTCCATCGTGAGTGAGAGTGGGGGAAGAAGACGAAGGATATTGGTGCCAGCACATCCCGTAAAGACGTGTTGCTCCTTAACAAGAGCGGTGCGCATGGCCTTAATGGGTTCAGCAAATTCAATACCAATCATCATGCCAGTGCCTCTGACTTCCACAATTCCGTCTAATTTCTTGAGCTCAGAAATGAGGTAGTCGCCCACTTTGGCTGCATTCTCCACAAGGGCTTCTTGTTCCATCACATCAAGCACTGCGAGGGCTGCAGCACAGGCAAGGTGGTTACCACCAAAGGTTGTGCCGAGCTGACCAAAGGAAGCCTCAAAATGAGGTGCGATAAGCACAGCACCACAAGGGAATCCGTTGGCAATGCCTTTGGCGCAGGTAATCAAATCAGGCTTTACATCGAGATGCTGATGGGCAAAGAACTTACCGCTACGGCCATAACCGCACTGGATTTCGTCACAGATAAGCACAGCTCCCGCTTCGGTACAAGCGCGACGGAGTCCCTGCATAAATTCCTTGGTAGCGAGGCGAATACCTCCCACACCCTGGATGCATTCTACGATTACGGCTGCCACATCGCCCTTCTGAAGTTCCGCCTCAAAGGCTGCGAGGTCGTTAAGAGGGGGGAAGGTGCAATGACCATTGGCATTGATGGGCGCAACAATCTTGGGGTTGTCCGTAGCTTCCACTGCGAGCGAAGTGCGTCCGTGGAAGGCCTTCTGCGCACAGAGTACGTGACTCTTGCCCGTGTGGAACGAAGCGAGCTTCAAGGCATTCTCGTTAGCCTCAGCTCCTGAGTTGACCAGGAAAAGGCTGTAATCTTCATAACCTGAGGCCTTACCCAAACGCTCAGCAAGTTGCTCCTGCAAGCGATTGATGACGGAGTTGGAGTAAAAGCCTATTTGGTTTAACTGTTGGCTTATTTTTTCTACATAATGGGGATGGCTGTGACCAATTGAGATTACGGCATGGCCTCCATAGAGGTCGAGATATTCCGTGCCGTTATCGTCCCACACGCGACAGCCTTGGCCCTTCACAATATTAATATCGAAGAGCGGATATACGGGATAGAGAGTCATGTTAGAAAGCAATGGGTTTAAGTCTGAGCCCTGCCGATTCTTCAAGGCCGAACATGAGGTTCATATTCTGAACGGCTTGACCGGAAGCGCCCTTGAGGAGGTTATCAATGCAGGAAGTGATGAGAATCTTGTCGCCAAAGACGTCGACGTGAACGAGACACTTGTTTGTATTCACCACTTGCTTCATGTCGATTGCCTTATCCACGTAATGTGTAAAGGTTGCTTCTGCATAGAAATCCTTATAGAGTTGCACAACATCTTCTTGGAGATTTTCAACTTTCACTACCGCCGTAGCAAAAATACCACGGGGGAAGTCGCCACGATAAGGAATGAAGTCTATTTCAGAACAGAAATTGGGCTGTAAGTGCGTTAGGCTTTCCTTAATCTCAGGAACGTGCTGGTGATTGAAAGCCTTGTAGATGCTCATATTGCCTGAGCGCCATGAGAAGTGAGTGGTTGTAGCGGGTTTCACACCTGCGCCAGTCGAACCGGTGATGGCGTTGACGCTAATGTCAGAGTTGAGCAATTCAGCCTTAGCGAGGGGCAAGAGTGCGAGCTGAATGCACGTAGCAAAGCAACCTGGGTTTGCCACATGGAGCGCGCCGTTAATCTTCTCGCGGTTGAGTTCGGGAAGACCGTAAACATAGTCATGCTCTTCAGAGGCTAAGCGGAAATCTTGAGCGAGGTCGATGATGCGAACATCTGCAGGAATGTAATGCTCTTGGAGAAATTGCGTACTCTTTCCGTGACCGAAGCAAAAGAATACGACATCCACCTCCTCAAAAGGCAGTTCAGACGTAAAGCGCAAGTCAGTTTCGCCATAAAGTCCGGCATGTACGTCCGTAATCAAGTTTCCTGCGTTACTTTCACTATTGACAAAAACAATTTCAGCCGCAGGGTGGTTGAGCAATAGTCGAATCAATTCGCCTGCGGTATATCCAGCACCGCCTATGATGCCGATTCGGATAAGTTCGTTCATTTTTTTTGGAGAGGTTATTAGTTTCTATCATCATGGAGTGAGTAGTAAGCGCGCAAGGGTGTGCTTGTCACCTTGATAAAGCCCTTAGCTTCGTCAGAAGTCCAGCCCTTTTGCGTTTCACCATACTCACCAAACTTATTCTTCACCAAGTCGTCGGGAGAATCTACGCCTACCGTTTGGAAACCATACGGACGGAGTTCAAGAGTTACCTCACCGTTGACATTACGTTGTGAAGAAACGAGCATAGCTTCCATATCGGGCATCACAGGTTCAAGATATTGGCTCTCATGAAGGAACATGCCGTACCAGTTAGACACTTGATCCTTCCAATATTGCTGCCACTTTGAAAGCGTGTACTTTTCAAGGAAACGGTGAGCCGCAATGATGAGCATGGGTGCCGCAGCTTCAAAACCGACACGACCCTTGATACCAATAATAGTGTCACCCACGTGACAGTCACGGCCAATGGCGTAAGCAGCTCCTATTTCTTCAATCGCTTGAATAGCAGCAATCTTGTCGTCATAACGCTTGCCGTTAACTGTTACAATCTCGCCCTTTTCAAAACCAATCTTAAGGAGTTCGGGTTCTGACTTTGTAGGGTGCTTGAGGAATGCAGATTCGGGAAGGCCTTGGTTACTGTCAAGCAACTCACCACCACAGATACTTGTTCCCCAAATGCCTACATTGTAAGAATACTTAAGCTTTGTGAAGTCAGCTTCAAAGCCATTCTTGTTAAGGTAGTCCACTTCTTCTTGACGTGTAAGCGTGTTGTCACGAGTAAGCGTGATGATTTCAATACCAGGAGCCATCACGAGGAAAGTCATGTCGAAGCGAATTTGGTCATTGCCGGCACCAGTTGAACCATGAGCGATGGCATCTGCGCCAATTTCTTTTGCATAACGAGCAATTGCGAGCGCTTGGAAGATACGTTCTGAAGAAACAGAGATAGGATAGCAGTTATTACGAAGCACATTGCCGTAAATCATATAGCGAAGGCTCTTGTCATAATACTCCTGTGTGACGTCAAGTGTCACATATTCCTTCGCGCCGAGCTTATAGGCATTCTCTTCATTCGCCTTGAGTTGTTCAGGGCTGAATCCGCCTGTATTTGCACAAGCTGCGTAAACTTCATAACCCTTTTCTTTTGCCAAATACATCACTGTATAAGACGTATCTAAACCGCCGCTGAAGGCGACTACTACTTTCTTTTTCATATTATTAAGTAAACAAGTTTTTAGTTAATTGGATAAAAGTTTAAAATCTCAGGATTGTTACGCTTGTTCCGGATGCGCATTGATAAAATCAAGTACGTCCTGAGGTATTTCCACTGGGAGTTTATCATTGGGGTGACGTGCGGGATCATAAAGCATACCTGTGCACACGCAATACTTACGACCTGTACGTGCGAGGACATCGCAGTTGATGCAACAAGGAGCTTCGGGAGTACCACAGCCTTTCCAGTATTCATCATCGTGAGTCAATTCATCGAAAGGCACGGGCACGTAACCAAGACTCGTATTGATACGCATAACTGCGCCACTGCTGGTCAAACCAAAGATTTTAGCTTCCGGCCAACGCACACGGCTCAAACTGAATGCCAAGCGCTTGATACGCGTTGCGAGATGGTGGCCGCGGAATTTGGGAACAACAATCAAACCTGAGTTTGCCACGTAATGCTTATTCTCCCAACTTTCGATATAGCAGAAGCCTGCAAATTCATCTCCCGCAAGGGCGATAACAGCTTTGCGTTCGCGCATCTTCGTAGCCACATATTCGTGTGTACGAGAGGCGATG
Organism: Alloprevotella sp.; assembly: GCA_045657925.1. GTDB lineage: Bacteria > Bacteroidota > Bacteroidia > Bacteroidales > Bacteroidaceae > Alloprevotella. Next base: position 49,683 of record JAZOUA010000028.1, read on the forward strand.
CCTGAACCACGCACCTTTGCCGACTCGGTAATAGTATCTAAGATAGTATCAACATATTTTTCGTGACTGCCATCTGCGACGATGACGCGAATGCCGTCGTTGTATTCTTCCATATTATATTTAGTTTTTGAGTTTAATTACTTGGTTGCACACATTTATCTATTACAAGGTACACAACGTGAGAGTTGTGTTATCACATCTTCGCGACTATAACCCTCGCGAATCACTACGATAATCGTATCATCGCCTGCAACGGTTCCACATATAGCATTGAGGTCACAATTGTCGATTTCGGAAGAGATAACTCCCGCATGGCCGGGCTTCGTACGGATTACAGCTATGTTACCTGAGAATTCAAGGCCTACATATCCCGCTGTGTTACGATACTCGCTATAAGTTGAAGGCTTGATAGTGCGTCGGTAGTTCGGATGTTCGGGAAGTACGTATGTATATCCGTTTGGCCCCATCATCTTTACTGCGTTCAGTTGGCGCAAGTCTCGCGAAAGTGTTGCTTGAGTAATTTTGTGTCCTTCGCGTTCTAATTCGCGAATCAGATTCTCTTGCGAACTCACCTCGCAGTTGCTCAGAATCATGCGCAACACCGCCAGTCTGTCGTTCTTTCCTTTCATAGTCTAGTTTAATTTTTTTAACAGGCGCAAATTTACACTCTTGTTTTCACCTGTGCAACACTTAAGTGAATAAATTTTCTGTATATTCATAATTTTATTGCATAAATATATACTCAAAGCATGGGGAATTGGACGCATGTTAGACCTGTTTGTTGGTGACTACTGATAGGGTTGTTGTGTAATCTCGTAAAGTTATTCCTAAAATTCGCTCTGATTTTCTTATCTTTGCAACATGCAAGTTAATATAGAACCTTCTTGGGCGACTCGCCTACAAAGTGAGTTTTCTGCCCCTTATTTTTCCAAATTGGTGGAGTTTGTGCGTGCAGAATACGCATCTACTACCTGCTATCCTCCAGGCAAGAGCATTTTTAAGGCTTTTGATCTTTGTCCTTTTGATGATGTGAAGGTGGTTATCTTAGGTCAGGATCCTTATCACGAACCTGGTCAGGCTGAAGGCTTATGCTTTTCAGTGGCTGAGGGAGTGCCTCACCCTCCTTCGCTACGTAATATTTTCCAAGAAGTACAAGCGGATCTTGGCACTCCCGTGCCCGTTTCGGGAAGTCTTATGCGATGGGCCCAGCAAGGGGTTTTGTTGCTCAACGCAACCTTAACCGTTCGCGCCCATCAAGCAGGTTCGCACCAGGGTAAGGGTTGGGAGCAATTTACAGATGCAGTTATTCGCAAGTTGGCGGAGGAGAAAGAACACTTAGTGTTTATCCTTTGGGGGAGCTTCGCTCAGAAAAAAGGCGCTTTCATCGACCGTTCGCGCCATCTCGTACTCCAATCTGCACATCCCTCTCCCCTCTCTGCATATCGCGGATTTTTCGGCAACCATCACTTTTCGCTCGCCAACGATTACTTACGCAAGTGGGGAAAGGGCGAAATCGTTTTTTAATTAGTTTTTGATTTATGATGATGAGACGCATTATATTTCTGTTTTTCTTGTGTGTTTGCTTTACCTCTCATGCACAACACATTCAACTTAAGGCAGGTGGAGGCTTGTCTAAATTAGACAGCCAGTCAAGTGCAGTCCCCGCATGGCGTTTGGGAGCTGGTTATGAATTTGAGTTTGACCAGCATTGGACATTTTCTCCTGCGCTTCTTTTTGCCATAAAAGGGTGGGAATCTCCCGATGAAATCGTGTATAAAAAGGATAATGCGGGCAATATTTTGGTAGATCCTGAAACGGGGAATCCGCTTACGGGCGTGAAGAATACGGAGACGGTTACTTATCATGTAGAGTTGCCTCTTCTTTTCAATTATTATCTCCGCACTAAGGAACGTCAGTACGTTGTTTTCTCTGCTGGTCCTTATGCTTCCTTAGGTATTTCGGGCAAAACGAAGGTTAAGGGCGACACTGACCGACAAGGGGCAGAGCGCTTCTATTACGATTACAACCCCTTCAGTGATGGCGATGCCAAACGCTTTGAAGCGGGGGTGCAAGTCGGAGTTGGTTATCAATTTAGCAATGGCATTACCGCTGGAGTAGATTTAAATTACGCTTTCACTAAGGTTATTGGCAACCGCAAGCCGGTTTCGGCGTTGCTGAGCTTTAGCTACATGTTCCGAAAGTAATTGGGATTCATTTGAATTTATTTGGGGAGGCAATAAACCTCTTTTACTGAAAACTAAGAGTATTATAGTTTGAAATGAAAGTAACTTATTTTGAATTATAATACTCTTAGTTTTTGCTATGTAGGATAGTGTGAAAAATCTTATGAATCTTCGAGATTCAAAGTGTTAAGGAATGACAAAATTATCAAACAAGCGGGCGCGCGTGTTTCTATTTGAATAAAAAATCGTACCTTTGCGGTTCATAATGTCAGCGCATAGATGAAGAAAAAGATAAATATCTATGGCGCGCGGGTACATAATCTAAAAAATGTGGATGTTGAAATCCCGCGCAACAGTCTTACCGTTATCACAGGTTTGAGTGGTAGCGGTAAAAGTTCGTTGGCATTCGACACCCTCTATGCTGAGGGCCAGCGTCGGTATATTGAGACGTTTTCTGCCTATGCGCGTAACTTCTTGGACAATCTTGAGCGCCCCGATGTGGATAAAATTACGGGGTTAAGCCCAGTGATTAGCATCGAACAGAAGACTACGAATAAGAATCCCCGTTCTACGGTGGGCACGGTTACGGAGATTTACGACTTTCTCCGTCTGCTTTTTGCTCGTGCGGGAGAGGCGTATTCTTACCTTACAGGTGAGCGCATGGTGAAGTACACCGAGGAGCGCATTCTCCGACTCATTCTTGACGAATATGCAGAGCGCAAGATTTATCTCTTAGCTCCCCTCGTGCGCAACCGTAAGGGGCACTACAAGGAGCTATTCGAGAGCATCCGAAAGAAAGGTTTTCTGCACGTACGCATAGATGGTGAACTCTGTGAGGTAGTGCAGGGCATGAAGGTGGATCGCTATAAAAACCATGACATAGAAGTGGTGGTCGATCGCTTACTTGTTCGCGAAAAAGACGAGGAGCGCTTGAAGAAAAGCGTACATCACACCCTCGAACAGGGAGATGGCCTCATGATGGTCCTAGACATGAGCGATGAAGCGGGAAAGGCGCGCTATTTAAGCAAACAACTGATGTGCCCAACGACAGGCTTGGCCTATCGTGAGCCTGCTCCGCACAACTTCTCGTTTAACTCAACGAGCGGTGCCTGCCATAAGTGTAATGGTTTGGGTTATGTGAACGTCATTGACTTTGAAAAAGTCTGCCCCAACCCTTCTCAATCCATCCGTGAGGGAGCCCTTCTGCCCTTAGGTAAATATCGCAACGTACTTATCTTTTGGGAAGTCGAGGCAGTCTTGATTAAACATGGCGCCACCTTAACAACTCCCGTCGAAGACTTACCTGAGGAGGCGATAGACGAAATCTTGAACGGCTCTCCGGATAGGTTGCGCATCCCGGCAAGTATTGCGAAGACGAGTGACGATTATTATGTAGAGTTTAACGGACTTGTGAAGTACATTCAGCAGATGGCCGATAGCGAAATGACGGCTGCTGCGCAGAAATGGGCGGATCAGTTCTCGACCACCGCACTCTGTCCGCAATGTCACGGAGCGCGCCTCAACGCAGAGGCACTTTCCTATCGCTTTGCGGGAAAGAATATCTACGAACTCTCCTCTATGGACATCCAAGAACTCTATGAATTTTTGGATGGTGTGGAAGAGCTGCTCGACGCAAAGAGCAAGGCGATTGCCACTGAGATCTTGAAGGAATTGCGTACGCGATTGAAGTTCCTACTTGACGTAGGCTTGAACTACTTATCCTTATCGCGCTCCACAATGACCTTATCAGGCGGCGAAAGTCAGCGTATCCGACTCGCCACTCAGATTGGGTCGCAACTCGTAAACGTGCTCTACATCCTTGATGAGCCTTCTATCGGATTGCATCAGCGAGACAACGTGCGCCTTATCACTTCGTTGAAAAGCCTTAGGGATACGGGCAACACAGTAGTCGTTGTCGAACACGACGAAGACATGATGCGCGCCTCAGATTACGTTATCGACATGGGGCCTAAGGCTGGACGTTTGGGAGGAGAAGTTGTTTTTCAAGGCCCCCCCGAAGAAATGCTCCAAACGCACACTTTGACGGCAGGCTATCTGAATGGAGAATTAGCAATTCCCGTTCCCAAAGTGCGCAGACCTGGAAATGGAAAATTCTTGCGCCTTAAAGGGTGCAGGGGAAATAACCTAAAGGGTGTTGATGCCGACTTCCCATTGGGCACATTACTTTGCGTGACGGGTGTTTCGGGTTCTGGAAAATCCACGCTCATTAACGATACGCTTCAACCCATACTTTCGCAACATTTCTACCGCTCTTTGCGTGAGCCTTTGGCTTATGATAGTATCGAGGGCTTAGAATTGATTGACAAAGTGGTAGCAGTTGACCAAAGTCCTATTGGTCGTACACCGCGTTCAAATCCTGCGACTTACACAGGCGTATTTGCGGACATCCGCACCTTGTTTGTGGAACTCCCCGAGGCAAAGATGCGTGCTTACAAGCCCGGTCGCTTCTCCTTTAACGTGAAGGGTGGGCGCTGTGAGACATGTAAGGGTAACGGTTTCAAAACCATTGAAATGAATTTCTTACCCGATGTCTACGTACCCTGTGAAGAATGTCACGGCAAGCGCTACAATCGCGAGACCCTTGAAGTGCGCTTCAAGGGAAAGAGCATTAGCGACGTCTTGGATATGACTATCAACCAAGCGGTTGAGTTCTTCGAAAATGTGCCACACATTCTGCACAAAATAAAGACCTTGCAGGACGTCGGACTTGGGTATATCAAACTCGGACAAGCCTCAACAACGCTCTCGGGTGGCGAAAGCCAGCGCGTGAAACTCGCTACGGAACTCTCCAAGCGCGATACGGGACAAACAATATACATTCTCGACGAACCCACTACGGGTTTGCATTTCGAAGATATCAGAGTGTTGCTCGGCGTGCTCAATCGCCTCGTGGAAAAAGGCAATACCGTGATAGTCATTGAGCATAACCTCGACGTCATTCGCTCAGCCGACTACATCATAGACATGGGCCCCGAAGGAGGTCGCGGAGGCGGTCAACTCATTGCCTGTGGCACCCCCGAAGAAGTCATTAAGAAGGGCGTAGGTTACACTGCCCAGTTCCTGAAAGAGGCATTAGAGCGATACAAGCAGTAACGCTTACGACCTCATAACCTTATGATTCCATGGTCTCCCAACCGCATAACATCAAAAAATATTTTCTTAATTTAATAACACTTTAACTCTTAAAATTTTATGTTTGAAGGACATCCTAAAGGTCTTTGGGCATTAGCTCTTTCCAACACAGGTGAGCGTTTTGGTTACTACACCATGTTGGCAGTGTTCCTGTTCTTTTTACAGGACAACTTCGGTTTCTCAATGGGAACCTCAAGTACAATTCAAGCGATTTTCTTGGGAGTCGTTTACTTTGTTCCACTCTTTGGTGGTATGTTGGCCGATAAGTTTGGCTTTGGCAAGATGGTAACCATCGGTATTTTTGTCATGTTCATGGGTTACCTCCTATTGGCCTTGCCTTTGGGTGCAGGAACTGTGGCACTCGGAGTAATGGCACTTGCATTGTTGCTTGTATGTGTAGGTACTGGTTTATTTAAAGGTAACTTGCAGGTATTGGTGGGTAATCTTTATGATGACCCCAAGTATTCAGCAAAGCGCGACGAAGGTTTCAGTATTTTCTATATGGCCATCAACCTTGGTTCTATGTTTGCTGCGGCTGTAGCCCTTTCAATCATGGCTTGGACACGTGAGGTTTACAATGTTAGCAAGGCTGATTCTTATCACTTTGCATTTGCTGTAGCTTGCGTATCATTGATAATTTCCATTGTTATTTACTATGCTTTCCGCAAAACGTTTATCCATGCTGACCGTGCAAAGGTTGCTATTAAGGGTGCTGATGTTGTAGAAGATAATTTGACTCCTGCACAGACTAAGGAGCGTATCATCTGCCTTTGCTTAGTGTTTGCTGTGGTGATTTTCTTCTGGATGGCGTTCCACCAAAATGGTATTACGATGAACCAGTTTGCTCGTGAATATACAGCAACTTCAGAAACTGGTTTCATGAGTCTCTTCTTGAGTAGTTCTTTGAGCTTTACTGAATTTAGAAGTTTCTGGAACCTCATCCTCTGCGTATTGATGGTTTATGGTATCCTCAACATCTTCCAGTCTAAGACTGCCAAGGGTAAGACTATTGCAGGAGTTCTCACCATTGCGACAGGAGGTTTGCTTGCTTACAGAGCAATGAACATCACAGGTTCTGTTCTTGTAGAAGCTCCCATCTTCCAGCAGTTCAACCCCTGCTTCGTAGTAGCATTGACTCCGATTATCGGTATCATCTTTGCAAAATTGGCAAAGAAGGGTAAGGAACCTTCTTCTCCCATGAAGATTGGTCTTGGCATGTTGGTAGCAGCAATGGCCTTCATTATTCTTATGGTGGCTTCATGGACACTTCCTCCTGCAGCAGAGCAATTGGCCGCTGTAGAAGCGGGTACTGCTACATTGGTGTCTCCCAACTGGTTGATCAGTACATATTTTGTATTGACAATTGCTGAATTGCTCTTGTCGCCTATTGGAATCTCATTTGTAAGTAAGGTTGCACCTCCCAAGTACAAGGGTATGATGATGGGTGGATGGTTTGTAGCAACAGCCATCGGTAACTTCTTGATCATGGTTCCCGGTCTTATGTGGGGTATGGACCTCACTATAATCTGGGGTGTACTTATTGGCATCTGCCTCCTTTCGGCAACGTTCATTTTCTCTATTTTGAAGCGCTTGGAAAAGGTTGCATAAATAATTAATAGATTCCCAAATGGGGTGTACCGAAATGCTTGTGGCATTGGGTACACCCCATTTTTTTGTGGGTGAATTACTCTAAATCCGAGAATATTCTTACCTTTGCGCCCATAGAAGTGGTTTGCACTTTGCTGCAATTAAAAGGGAAACAGGTGAAAGTCCTGTACAGTCCCGCTGCTGTAAGTTCCTTTGTCGTAAGCACGGAATGCCATTGATTCGTTGAGAATTGAGAAGGCGTGCTTGCAGGAACAAGTCAGAAGACCTGCCTCTTCGGTGTAATTTAGTCGCACTCTCGCGGAAGGGTTACGGCTATGGTGATGCTTCAAAGCGTATCGTTTAAAATTAAGAGTGAGTTAGTTGAAATTAAGTGAGACTTAGTTTCAATTAAAAGTAACTTAGTTTCAACTGAAAGTATTAGCCTCTTAATTGTTTAGAAAATGGTAGGGTGGGCAAGTGTCTCCGCAATTCATCTATTATATACATCATGTGCAGCTTCCGCACTGCGCCTGACAAAGGACCTTTCGCTTGATGGCGAGAGAGTTTCCCACGTTTATATACTTATGCGCCGTAGGTTGTTCACTCATTTCGTCATGCTCGTGTTATTGTCTGTCCCCTCGTTGTCTGTGATGGGGCAGGAGTTTAGCGACTCTGTGCTTCATGAAGCAGTTGCCGTAGGGATGAAACGTGATGCTACGCTACGCACGTCGGTACCAGTCTTTCGCCTTGATTCAACGGCTTTGCGCAGGACTGGTTCTACGGATATTACATCAGCTTTGCGCCACCTTGCAGGAGTCAATCTGCGTGATTATGGAGGTGCCGGAGGATTGAAAACTGTGAGTGTGCGCGGTATTGGAGCAACGCATACGGCCGTTACTTATGACGGAATGCCTATGGCAGATACACAGGGGGGCACGATAGACGTGTCGCGCTTTGCATTTGATTTGATGCAATCCATTCGCTTGGATATTGCCGATGCTACTCCCTTACTCGTGCCAGTTCGTAGCTTGGCTGCTGCCACATTAGACATCGGCAGCACTGCAGCAGGGACAGACAGAAACATTTCGACTTTTCAGCTCCGCACAGGCTCTTGGGAGTTATTGAATCCCTCCTTTGCGATTCGCAGAAAGGTGAACGAGAAGCACACGTTGGGAGGTGCCGCCTCGTATTCGTTTAGCAATAACAACTATTCCTTTCGCCTGCGCAACGGGAATACCTCCTCAACCGAGCGTCGCCATAACTCGCGCTACAAAAGTTCGGTGGGCGAACTGAATTGGCTTTACCGCCCCGATTCGCTCCGACAGGTGCGCACGAAAGTGTATTTCTCCGACACCGATAGCCGTCTTCCTGGTCCCGTGGTGCTTTACAACAATTCGAATAAGGAGCACATGGGCGAGCAACTCCTGTTTGCACAGTCGCGTTTTGATTATAAGAGCAACAACCTTGAGGCTTTTGCTGCCGTTAAGGGACAGCGTCAGAAGCATCACTATACGAATCCCGATCCGCAGTACCCCGAGGGTGCTTTAACCCGTAATTACCGCCAAACGGAGGCTTACGCAACGGGTGGCGTGAGTTATAAACTGCTCCCTTCGTTATCTGTGGCTTATGCGGCTGATTATTATTACAACCATCTCGCCACGAATCTTGCGTCTGCCGATAATGCGGAGCGCCATACCTTGCTTCAAGTTGCTTCTTTGCGTTATCAGCGCCCGAAACTTTCAATTACGGCCCGCCTTACGGCATACCATGCTTGGAATAAAGCTCCAAAACTGGCGGATTCACCGAGAAATTTGAGCGAAATATCACCTTCTGTATCTCTTTCCGCTTGTCCATTTGGGCGAGATCTCATGTTGCGCGCCTTTTATAAAGACTATTACCGCCAACCCACTTTCTCCGAGACTTATTTCTATCATCTTGGAACGCCAATGCTCAAACCCGAACGCACACGTCAGGTTGGCGTGGGAGCAACTTGGCAAGGGAGATTAGGGAAAGAGGGTCCTGCCCTCCGCTTTACCATTGACGGCTATTATAACGACTTGACGGACAAAATATCTTCCGTACCCTACAACCTCTTTGTGTGGCGCACGGAAAACAGAGGCAAAGTCATCATCCAGGGTCTTGATGCGACGCTACAGGTAAACCACCGCTTGACATCGCATCACTCTCTCTTGCTCTCCGCCAACTATTCGTTTCAAGACGCTGCCGATAGAACGTCGCCTACCGATAATTCCTACGGAAAACAGTCGGCTTATCTGCCCCGACATAGTGGAGCAGTTAACCTTGTTTGGGAAAACCCTTGGCTCAACCTCGGACTTACCTTCTCGGGAGCCTCATCGCGTTGGGCAACAAACAATCATGCGCCCAGCACTCGACTTCCTGGTTACGGCGAACTCGGAGCAACTTGTTACCGCGACTTTAACTTGCCCATGGGAGTGCTGAAAACTAGCCTTTCTGTCCATAACATTTTCAACAAGAACTATGAAATCGTGCGCCGTTACCCGATGCCCACGCGCCGTTTCGTAGTTGCCGTTGCCTATATGCTTTAAACTTCATTTTCTAACTTAATATTTACACTTTATGCGTTATCTTCTCCCCCTCGTGTGCCTCTTTTTTGCGGCATGTTCTTCTTCAGATGAAACTCCGCCTCCAGCGCCAACTCCCAATTCGGTTTCTTTCTACGTCGTTAACCAAGGTTCTTATTACGATGGTATTGATGGTAGCATCAGTTCGGTAAATGCAGAAACGGGTGAGGTGGTTAGTGATGCCTTTATGGCAAAGAATGGTGTGAGTCTCGGAGGTTCTCCTCAGGCAGGCTGTCAGTGGGGCGACTATATCTATATTCCGGCAATCGAATCCAATCGTGTTTGGGCTTTAGATGCGGATGATTTATCGGTAGTGGGTACTATCACTACGAATGTCCCTACTGCGGTTGAAGCAACCTCTGATTATCTTTTCGTAACCAATAACGACGGCTACCTTTCGGTGTATAATCGCGCCGATTTGAGTCTGGTGAAGCAGATAGAGATAGGTCCGAATCCTTGTAGTATGACCATTTCGGACGGAGAACTTTTCATCAGCATCTCCGACGGATATAATTATCCCACTTACGCAAATGGCTACCGCTTAGCGCGACTTTCGCTCGCAGACCTCACTTTGGGCAACGACATTGCGGTGGGTATGAACCCCGGACAGTTGCTTACGGCGGCGGATGGCACACTCATCCTCGTGTGTCGCGGAGATTATGCCGAAACGGTCTCAAAGGTGTATAAAATTGACCCTCACACGGGCACAAGCACCTATCTTTGTGACGGTTCTTTCATTACCCTTCAAGGCGAAAAGTTATTGGTGATTAATGCCGTAACGGATTGGACGACCTATGAAACGATGAACACCTATAGTGCTTATGACGTGCGTACGGGAGCCCTACTTACAGACAACCTTCTCAAAGATCCGCTCCCCGCAATGCCTCTTGCCATTCAGTGTGCCCCTGGTGGCGACATCTATGTGACATCTCAACTCTCGCTTTACGATTACACTTCGCCCGGACTCTTATTCCATTACGACGCTGAGGGACATTTCAAGGCGCAATACACCGCAGGCACGTCGCCCTGTGGCATTGTCTTTTGATGGAGTGCTACTTATAATTGACTATTCTTTTCAGAACACGAATCTCACGAATTTCACAAATAACCAAGCGGTGTTGTTAGCGACCGAGGGTCTGGCAAACTTTCATAAAATAGAGATTAGAACCGCACTATTTTTCAAAGAAAAAAGACACCCCGAAACACCCCTCTCACAAACTCTTAAAGAAAACGAACGAAATTACTTATAGGGCGTCTAATAAGTAATTTCGTTCGCTTTCTTAGTGGTTTTGTTTTCACGCTCTCTGTTTTCCCAACTTATCCATGAGGATTAGAGGGTGAAAAATGAAAATTTATTTCTTGCGCAACTTCAACGATTCGCCGTCAAAGTTGACGATGCATGTTTCTCCCTTTTTGAGGTTGATGGCAGCTGTAAGTTCGCCGTAGCGCACGTTGCATGTGCCCTCTTGAGTGGCTTTGATGCACGATTCAGCGAGCTTGCCGTCCTTCCAAGTAATGTCTACATAGAAACCTCCGCGAGCTCGGAGTCCCTTAATGCTACCTTCCTGCCATGCATCGGGCAAAGAGGGAAGCAAATGCAAGCAACCCGCGTGACTCTGTAAGAGCATTTCCGTCACACCTGCCGTTCCACCGAAATTACCATCAATTTGGAAGGGAGGATGTACGTCCCAAAGGTTGTCGGCTGTACCATTCTTCAGCAAGTTACCGAAGAGCGTGTAAGAGCGATTGCCATCGTGGAGACGCGCCCACTGATTGAGCTTCCAACCCATACTCCAGCCCGTAGCACCATCACCTCTGTGGTTTAAAACTACCTTTGAAGCCGTAGCCAATTCGGGAGTGGTAATCGGAGAAATCGTTGAACCAGGGTGAAGTCCGAAGAGGTGGTTCACATGGCGGTGTTGGTCGTTGGGGTCGTCAATATCCTTGCTCCATTCTAGGATTTGTCCATAACGACCAACCTTATAGGGCACCATAGCTTCGAGAATGCTTTCCCAAGTGGCTACCTTGTCGGCATCCACTCCCAAAATCTTTGCCGCAGCAATTGCTTGAATGAGATTTTCTCGGATTACAGCGTGCGTGAAAGTCGTACCTTCGTCAATAGGTCCGTGTTCGGGCGATGTAGAAGGCGCAGCTGTCATCGTTCCATCAGGCTTCAACCACAAGTAATCCTCAGAGAAGAGGGCGCATCCCTTAATCAAAGGATAAGCTGTCTTACGAAGGAATTCAACATCGCGAGTAAAGTCATAATATTCCCAAAGGTGGGTTGCCAACCAGGCAGCTGCAACGGGATTATAGTTCCAGCTCATGTCCTGACTCTCAAGTGGAGCCGTGAATCCGAAAATATTTCCTGAAATACCAGCTGCCCATCCGCGCGCTCCCCAATATGCTTTTGCGGTAATCTTACCGGGTTCTTCGAGTGTGCGAATGAAGTCGGTCAAAGGCTCTGCGCATTCCGCAAGATTGGTAGTAAGCGCGGGCCAATAGTTCATTTGGAGGTTGATATTATTATGATAGTCAACACGCCAAGGGCCATCGACATTATTATGCCAGATACCCTGCAGATTGGCGGGGAGATTTCCGGGACGAGAAGAGGAAATGAGGAGATAGCGTCCGAAATGGTAGTAAAGTTCTTCGAGTCCTGCGTCCTTAGCTCCCTGACGGTAAGCCGCAAGGCGCTTGTTCGTAGGAAGATTAGAGGTTTCGCCCTTCAAGGTAAAGCTTACGCGGTTGTAGAGTGAGGTATAGTCCTTCACATGTCGGTCAAGGAGCTTCGCGTAATTCATCTTAGCCGCCTTCTTCATCCATTTGGCAGTAGTCTTCAAGGGTTCTACACCCACGTATGCCTTGGGGTCGTTATAATCGGGCTTGAAGTTGATTTTATAATCCGTGTCGGCAGTAAGAAGGAAGACTACGGCATCAGCACCTTCCACCTTCAACTTACCATCTGCCACACTCACGCTACCACCTTCCGCAATCGCCTTGATACGTACGGCATATTCCATACCGTTATTATCCAAGCGACCACTGAAAAGGATACCATCTTCACCATCAGGGGTAATCTGACCCTCAGAGCAGGGATTGTATGTATAGCCTAAGAGCAAGTTTTGCTTCCCTGCCTTATCCGCAGAAAAACGTACCGCCAAGACATTTTCGGGGAACGAAACGAAGCTCTCACGAGTATAGTTCACGCCCTCATATTCGTAAGAAACGGTAGCAACTGCGCGATCGATGTTCAACTCACGGCGATAGTTCTTCACCTTTGTGGCATCAGCGCCCGTACCAGTCTCAATCAAGAGTTCACCAAGCGTTGTGAACGAACCAAATCGGAATTCGGGTTCGCGCCAAGCCTCATAGGGAACGGGAGAATTGAAATTTTGCGCCGTCAATCGGGCTGCCTTTTGCTGATCTCCGTCAAGGAAAGCCTGGCGTATCGTGTCGAGAAGATGAGCCGACTGTTTGTTGACATTCCAATAATGTGCCGCACCCTTAGCTGTGCCGGGGCCACCACGCCAAAGCGTTTTCTCGTTCAAGGTAATGCGTTCCGTAGCCACAGAACCGAGGATGTTAGCACCTATAGAGCCATTGCCGATAGGGAGTGAGCGATATTCCCACTCACGGTCGGGATTCCAATTCCCATCTCCCGCAGCAATAGGCTTTTCTCCGTTCTTGTACTTGTCAGGGTTGGCTGAATACCAAATCTCTTTACCCTTCAAGGAAGTAGGTTCGTCAAACCACACCACATGTTGCGCCCACGCTGAAGCAAGTCCCATAAAGGCAAGTGCGGCAACGAGAAAACTCTTTCTTTTCATACGTATGTAAATTTAAATAGTAGTTCTTATTTTGCAAATGTAAACAATATCTTGCGAATATACCCTCATTTTAGCGATGAAAATAGGGTTGGAGCAAGTTGAAAGGCTTAGCGTGCAGATGAAATGAGGGATGTTTGTGCAGAGATGAGTCAAGAAAGATGCGTGTGCTTACAGGCAAGAAAAAAAAGGTATTTAAATCCGCCTTATCCTCCCCAAAATGCCCTAAAATAGGGGGTTGTAGGGCTTAAACAGAGGCTTGAAGGCTTTTTTTTCGGTGATAATTACAAAAAAGTGTGATTTTGTTTTGTCGGAATTACAAGTTCCAGTATATTTGCTCGTGAAAGATGACAAGAAGTCCCTTTTACCCTTCTGGTTATCAAGATTTAGAATTATTTTTAACCCTTAACACATAAATTGTATGAATAAGACAGAACTCGTAAATGCTATTGCACAGGGTGCAGGCTTGACTAAGGCAGATTCAAAGAAGGCTCTTGATGTAGCTCTCGAAGCTATTGCAGGTGCATTGAAGAATAAGGAAGCTGTTGCGCTTCTCGGTTTCGGAACTTTCTCTGTTAACGAACGCCCCGCTCGTGAAGGTATCAATCCTGCAACTAAGGAAAAGATTGCTATCCCCGCTAAGAACGTTATTAAGTTTAAGGCTGGTAGCGAACTCGCTAACTCTGTAAACTAATTTTTTATTGCCGTGAGGCAAAATGCTTTGCCGTGAGGTAAGGCTGTCAATGATTATAATCAAACTAGGGTTGTGGTCTTCTCTCTCTCTTGCCACAACCCATTTTTTGTGCCTATAGGCAAAAACTAAGTTACTTATAGTTTGGATTAACTCACTAATAGTTCAAACTATAAGTAACTTAATTTTGTGGGGTAGAGGAATGCTTTTTACCTATAGGAATTGAGACTTTCTTAGGTGTGTAATATGTAAAAACAACATTGTGGAGAATCCTCATAATGTATGGGAGTTCTCCACAATGTTGTTTTGTGTCTATTCGTTTTTTGTAACAGATTTTGGCGCAAGTTCAATAACTTCGAAGTCACGGCAAAGGCTTCCGTCAATCGTAAAGCGGATGAGCGTTCTTACGGGTTGCCATCCGTATGTACCCGCTGCTCCAGGGTTGATGTGAAGCAGGTTGAGCGCAGGGTCGCGCATGACTTTCAGAATGTGAGAGTGCCCAGCTATGAAGAGGTTGGGAGGATTACGGAAGAGTTCGTGGGCGATGCTTCGGTCGTACTTGCCTGGGTATCCGCCTATGTGTTTCATCACTACTTCTACCTCCTCGCATCTGAAGCGTAATACTTCAGGAAATCTGCGTCGAAGATCTGCGCCGTCAATATTCCCATAGACAGCTCGCAGGGGCTTAAGCGCCGCTAATTGGTCGGCAAGTAGGGGAGAACCTATATCTCCGGCGTGCCAGATTTCGTCACATTCAGCAGCGTATTTTGCAAAACGCTCGTCCCAAGTAGCGTGAGTGTCGGAGAGAAGGAGAATGCGTGTCATGTTGCAGATATTAAAGAATATATGATAACAGACAGGAGTTTATTCTCCCCAACTAGCGCGTTCAAGACTTCTGTAGCCCACCGCTTCGGCAATGTGGTGACTCTGAATCTGAGGGGCACCTTCGAGGTCGGCAATGGTGCGCGCCACTTTAAGGATGCGGTTGTAGGCACGGGCGGAAAGGTCATGCTTGCGGATAGCTGCGCGCAAGAGTGATTCTCCTGCTGTGTCGGGAGTGGCATACGTTTGAATCTGGGCGTCGGTCATTTGCGCGTTACAATGCACTCCCTTGCTCTCCTTAAAGCGTTCGGCTTGAATAGCTCGCGCTTTCTCCACACGCTCTCGGATTTGCGCGCTACTTTCTCCAGTCGGAGCTTTCGTAAGTTCGTCAAGCGAAACGGGAACTACCTCTACATGCATATCCAGTCGGTCAAGAAGCGGGCCGCTAATCTTATTTTTGTAACGCTGTACCTGTCCGGGGGTACAATCGCAACGTCGTGTTGGATGGTTATAGTAACCGCAGGGGCAAGGATTCATTGCCGCAACGAGCATAAAGGAACAGGGGAGCGTGGCACGATATTTGGCACGAGAGATATTGATAACGCGGTCCTCAAGTGGCTGGCGAAGAGTTTCAAGTGCTACTTTCGAAAACTCTGGCAACTCGTCCATGAAGAGCACTCCGTTATGTGCCAAACTAATTTCGCCAGGTTGGAAATTTACTCCCCCTCCGATGAGTGCTACGTCCGAGACCGTGTGATGCGGAGCACGGAAGGGACGACGTGCAATAAGCGACGTGCCAGCAGTTAGGCATCCGGCGATAGAATGTATTTGAGTAGTTTCAAGACTCTCTGCAAGTGTGAGGCGCGGAAGTATTGAGGGCATTCGCTTCGCCATCATACTTTTACCACATCCAGGGGCGCCAATAAGCATAAGGTTATGGCCACCTGCTGCAGCTACTTCGAAGGCGCGCTTTACGTTCTCCTGCCCCTTCACTTCGCTAAAGTCGTAGGGGCAATCGGCTTGTGCCTGGAAGAATTCCTCACGTGTATTAACAATTGTCTGTTCCAATGCGGGCTCTCCGCTAAGGAAGGCGATTACTTGCTTCAAGTGAGAGGCACCAAACACTTTCAGTTGGTTGACAACGGCTGCTTCGCGCACATTTTCCTCAGGTACGATTAACCCCTCGAAACCCTCGGCGCGCGCTTTGATAGCTATGGGCAACGCTCCCTTAATGGGGCGAATGGAACCGTCAAGGCCGAGCTCGCCAACGAGCATGTATCTGTCGAGAAGGTCAGTGGGGATAATCTTTCCCGCAGCTACCATCCCAATAGCTACTGGAAGGTCAAAGCCTGTTCCCTCCTTGCGTACATCAGCAGGAGCGAGGTTCACTGTTGTCGTTTGCGGTTCGCGGAGATAGATTTTCGTGTTCTGCAATGCCGCAGTGACACGCGAACGACTTTCACGCACAGCATTATCGGGTAAACCAACCATGATGAAATTCGTAGTGGTTGATTTGGTTGTGTGAATCTCTACAACAACAGAGAGGGCTGTGAGTCCGTTTAAAGTGGCGGTATGAGTTTTTACGAGCATGAAAGTGAGGAGAGTTTAAAGGAGAAATGAAGCACTCAAACTGTTTTAGAATTGGGATAAAGTCTATAAGCAAAAAAGGAACTGCTATTTCAGCAATTCCTTAATTGCGGTTTCCCAATCCTTGGGTAGAACGTCGCGTTTGTAGATTACGCCCTCCTTATCAATGATGATGAGGGTGGGCATTTGACGCACTCCAAACGTTGATACTAAGGGAGATTGCATAGCCTGTTGGTCGCAAATGACAGGGGCATTTACGGTGTCGTACTTGAGATAGCGTTGGCAATCCATGCGTGAGGGATCAAGCGAGATGTGGAGGAAATTGACGTCATTGCCATAAGTTTTCTGCAGATAATCCAAGTTACGCAATTGTTTGCGAATGTCGCGCACCCAAGTTGCCCACATCGCAATAACTAAGGGCTTACCAAGATATTGCTTGTTGGTGAGTGTGTCGCCATTGAGACTTACTTCTTCAAATGTGGGTAACTTTTGTCCAACAGCGCAAAGGAGGCGCGGTGTAAAGTTAACGAGCATTCCGCGAAGGAGTTCGTTGTCAGGTTGTGCGGCAGAAAGAGTGTCGAGCAAGGGGTGTACTTCGGAGTAAATGGGGTTGGCCGACTTCACAAAGTGTTCGCGGAATACGGCAATGGCGGCGTTTGTCGTCACATTGTCATATATAAATTGCTGTGCGGCGAGTCGCTTCTCACTATCTTTCTTACCATTGATTGAATGGTTGAATTCCGTGAGCAGTTCATTCTCCTTTGTGCCCTTGATTACCGTTTCCGAGAGGTTAGAAGCATCGGCAACGAGTTCAAGTTTCTGGCCTGGTTCTGCAATCACCTGCATTTCCGAAAAGTTAGGGAATAACAGGGTAAGAACTTCAACCTGAGAGAGCTTACGTTCGTAGGAAAATGCCCCGCCACGCACTTTAATCGTGTCAACTTGTGGATTGGGGCTTCCTTCTGCGTAAGCGTAAAGGTCAACCTGCTTAACGTTCTTAATGGTTCCCTCCAAAGTCATCGCATTTCGGTCGTTCTGACAAGCAACCAGCATAGCAAGCGTTAGGAGGGAAGAAAGGGTTATCTTTTTCACTGCAATGAGAGGATTTGTTCGATGATTTCGCGGTTATTTGAGAGGCGTGGTACCTTATTTTGACCACCTAATTTGCCCTTACTCTTTAACCAATCGTTGAATAAGTTGGGACGTGCTACGACAATCTCCAATGGTTGCAACGTAAGGTCTTTGTAGCGTTTGGCTTCGTAATCTGAATTGATGCTCTGGAGACCTTCGTCGAGCAAACGGGCGAATGCTGCGATGTCCTCGGGTTGTTTGTCAAATTCAATCACCCATTGGTGGCTACACTTTCCGTCGTTGTCCATGAAGACTGGGGCTGCGGTGTATTCCTTTACTACTGCCCCTGTTGCTTTACACGCTATGTCGAGTCCCTTTTCGGCATTGTCAACAATGAGTTCCTCACCGAAGGCATTGATAAAGCATTTGGTGCGACCGGAAATGATAAACTTATAAGGGTTCACCGAAGTAAACTTCACAGTGTCGCCTATTTGGTAACGCCAAAGCCCACAAGTGGTCGAGATAACGATAGCGTAATTCTTGCCTGCTTCAACCTTCCAAAGGGGTACGATATGACCTTCAGGGTTGTCCAAATGTTCGAGCGGAATGAACTCATAAAACACACCATAATCCAACATCAAGAGCATTGCCTTATCTGCGGGGTCATTCTGTATGCCAAAGAAGCCTTCCGAAGCATTATACGTCTCCATATAATGCATCTTTGCGCTTGGGATTAAGCGTTCGTATTGCTCACGATAGGGTGTGAACGCCACACCTCCGTGGAAGAATACTTCGAGATTCGGCCACACTTGATCCAAAGTCTCTTTGCCCGTGATTTCAAGCACTCGGTGAATCACCGCCATCATCCATGAGGGCACACCTGAAATATTCGTTACGTCCTTATCCTTGGCATATTCAGCGATTAAGTCACGCTTCTGTTCGAAGTCGGAAAGGAGCGCCACCTTTTTCTTCGGGATGCGGAAGAAATTGACCGCGGGACTAATGTTTTCGATTAAGATTGCCGAGAGGTCGCCTACGAGTGAATCCTTCGTGTCATAGTTGGGCGCATGGCTACCACCAAGGATGAGCGCACGTCCGTCAAAGATGCGACTTTGAGGGTTGTTGCGGAGGTAGAGAGCAACAACGTCTGCGCCACCTTTATAATGCGTATCTTTAAGGTAAGCCTTGCTGACGGGGATAAACTTACTCTTGTCGTTTGTCGTTCCCGATGACTTCGCATACCATTTTACTTTACCCTTACAGAGAACGTCTTTTTCCCCATGGCGCATGCGGTCGATGGGTTCCTTGAGTGTTTCGTAATCGTTGAGAGGTACGGCTGCTGCAAAGGCTTCGTAGTCCTTAATGTCGGCATATCCGTATCGTTGTCCCCATTCTGTTTTTTCAGCTTTCTTGATGAGGCGTGCAAGGACCGCACGTTGTATTTCTTCAGCGTGAGTGAAGTATCGGTCAATCTTTTTTGCGCGACGCAAAAGGGCAGGGCGCGCGAATGATGTGAGATTCATAGTTGAGGTGATGAGGTTGAAAAATTTGATGATTAGAGGGTTGAAAAATTTAATCCGAATTAGGAAAAATTAAGTGAGACTTAGTTTGAATTAAAAGAGACTTAATTTCAACTAAGTGAGACTTAATTTTAGGTGTAATTTTTATTCCGCTCTAAAGGTGCTTGCGGGGAGTCCTGCTCCGTTAATCAGGTTGGCATCCGTGAAGGCTTTCCATGCGTAACGCACACTTACGGGTTTCTTCACAGCAGTTGAGCTAACCTTAATCTGGCTACCGCTGATTTCAGCTTCAGCGGGATAGAAGATTCCGTCAGCTCCTGCCACTTCAAAGCCACGGAGCGCCTGACCATCAGCACTGCGCATGCCTTTAGCTTCAGTGAATTGAACAAGAATAGCTGAGCCTTTCACTTGCATGCTTTGATAACGGGGGCCTTCGGCTACAAGGTCCTTTCCAAAGGAATTGCGAAGCGCCTGGAAGGCGAGGCGTTGCCCCACAGGGCGTTTGTTGCGAGGATGAACGTCAGTTTCATGTCCGAGGTCGCTACTTACAGCCATCCAAGTATAGGGAAGTTTTTCTGCAAGTTGGCGTTGGCTATCGCGGAATTGCGGCCATGTAAGACGGGGAGCGATACTGCTAAGCTGCACAAAGTAGAAGGGCAAATCAGGTTCGTTAAAGTACTTGCGCCAACTCTTTTCAAGCAGCGTAAAGAGCTCTTCGTGGAGCTCAACATTGTGTGCGTTGCTCTCACCTTGGTACCAGATGACGCCCTTAGGGTTAAAGTCCTTCAAGGGAAGCATGCCCGCATCAAAAAGATAGTGAGGCATGAAGGGATGACGCTGGAGGGGAACCTTACTTGCCGCAATGTTGCGCTTCGCTCTGCCTCGTGCCCAATCTTGTCCGAAATCGCCTTCCGTCCAATTGTAAAGCACTTGAGGATATTCGAATTCAAGCGTCCAACGATCAATCCAGCTCTCCGTAGTTGAGCCTCCTACTGCATTCAATACCAAGCCAACGTGCACATTAAGGCTATCCGCCAAAGTCTTACCGAAATGGTAGGCAATGGCTGAGAAATCGCCAGCCGATTGAGGCGTGCAGAGTTCCCACTTTGTGGGATGGAAATACTCAAGTCGGTTTACCTTTTCGCAGATTTCTGTTGACCATTCATGGTCATACGTGTCCGTGATGCCACACATGTTATAGAAATGGAGCAATGGCTGATTGGCAGCAGCTTCACAATCTTCCTTGCTAGTAGAGCAGTTCTTCAAACGCCATTCCATATTGCTCTGTCCCGAGCAAATCCAAAGGTCGCCCATCCAAACGTTATTCAATTCAATGGTACGCTTCTTGGTGCGAATGGTCAACTTGTAGGGGCCTCCAGCAGGCATTGCGGGGAGCGTTACTTCCCATTGCCCTTGCGCAGAAGCGTAAGCCTTACCCTTCTTTCCGTTGAGGCTAACATCTACTCGTTCGCTGATGTCAGCTGTTCCCACAATGCGAATCGGCTCATCGCGTTGAATCACCATGTTGTCGGTATAGTAAGCCGGGAGTTTTACTCCCCCAAAGTCGCCTGTGATATGCTTGTACACCTCTTTCGCTAAGATTGTCGCACCTTCCGCATTGGGGTGAAGAGCATCCGGAAAAAGTTCATAGCGAGAGTGAAGCGGTGCAAAGAAGTCAATCAAACCGACACCCTTTGCTTCTGCCACTTGCTCAATACTTTCTTGAATCTGTGCATGCCAGTCGCGAGTGCCACTCTGAAAGCGACGGTGGTTGTGAGAAATGGGAGTCATGCGACAAATCCAAACTTGCGCCGCAGGGTTAGCCACCTTGAAGGAATCAATCAAGGCATAGTAGTCGGCATTAAACTCATCGCGATGCCAAGGCCAGTTGCGTGGATCGGTGTCGTTCAATCCGAGGTGAATAACAACGATGTCCGCTTTAAAGTCAATGGCTTTGCGATACTCAGGAACCTGCATGTAGGGACGATGTCCCTTACGGAGCAACGTAGAACCCGAATGTCCGAAATTTTCCACCTTATAGCCTTCTCCTAACATTGCTTGTAATTGAACGGGATAGGCTTTCTCAGCACGATCGGGGATTCCCATGCCGAATGTTACACTATTGCCAACGCACGCTACACGAATGGTGTCCGTAGCAAAGGCAGTGCATATCCACAAGGTAAGCAATGTTAAAAGTGAAAAGAACTTCTTCATCCTGTTATATTGTTGAAAATGAATTCTTAAAACGATTATTTTAGATTAATATAGAATCGCTATGCACGTCCAGAAGCCGTGATGAGCGTAGCCAAGCGGTGGTTGAATGCTGATTGCTCCATCAAGTCTTCAAATGTGATGTGCATGCGGTAACACCAGTAATGGTGGGGATTCGCCGGGACATTGATGCGCTCAGCATTCGGATTGGGGTAACGTAGATTCTCATCAATTGAAATCCAATCCTGCCATGCCAGCACGGTCAAGAGTGAAGGTGCTTCAAGATGGCGTTGAACGACCTCGCAACAGAGTTCAGCCGTAGCAACAGAGGGGCAATCCTCGCCATGTCCGAGTTCCGTGTGGAAGAAACGGCAAGTTTGTTGCGCATCTTCCTCCCACCATCCACGAAGTGTTGACATGTCATGCGTAGAAATCGTACTTACTGCGCGGTAAGGGTATTCCCAAACGTGGCCAAACTCATGAGCGGGATTCTTAGGCATGCGCTGAATTTCAAGACTCATAATTTGAAGCTGATTCATCACCCAGGGTACACAATCAGGCACCATGCCTAAATCTTCTCCGCAAGCCAACATCGGAGCAGCCGAAAGGAGGGCTGGAAGTTTCTTCATAGCCTCACCATACCAGAAGGCATTGTGACGGCGGTAGAAGTAATCGTCGTGGAGGCGCTTAAAGGCTTCGCGCTCTTGCCAATTAAGTTGCGCATAGATAGGAGCAGTGTGTCCTAAGATGCGAGGGTGGTATTTATCGGCACACTTACGATCGACAACAAAAAGAACGTTGTTGATTAAAGCATAAAGAGCGTATTGCATTTCACTCCAAGCTTCGGGTGAGTAACCATCTGCGGGCACTAAGGCTTGTACCTTGCGTTGCGTATTGCAAAACTCGCGCAATAGCCATACGTCACCTTCTGTGGCAGTAAGGAAATGCTCACGCGCATATGCCGCATGGTCGCCAAAGGTTTGGTCAATCAGCGCATCGTTAATGAAAGGTTGTGTCAAGAGTGACTTTTGGAACGTCAAGCCATAGTTTTCGATTTCCGTAACTGACATGGGTAAAGCGGGAACAAACTGTCCGAGCATGCCCTGAACGGAATGCGTAGGAATCTCCCAAATGCGGAAGAAACCGAGTATGTGGTCAATGCGATAAGCCGTGAAGTATTCCGACATCTTTCCGAATCGGCGTTGCCACCAAGCGTAACCATCAGCCGCCATTACCTCCCAATCGTAAGTGGGGAAGCCCCAGTTCTGACCATCTGCCGAAAACGCATCAGGGGGTGCGCCAGCTTGACCATTCATATTGAAATAGTGGGGTTCTACCCAAGCTTCTACGCTACAACGATTGATACCGATAGGAATGTCTCCCTTGAAAATCACACCATGCTTCTGAGCGTAACGACTGACTGCCAAGAGTTGCACATGCAAGAGGTATTGCAAGAAGCAATAGAAGGCTATGTCGGGATTATTTTTTGCAAGGCGTTCCACTTCTTCCTTATTGTAAACGGAATAAGTGGGCCATGCGCGGAAATCTGACGTGTTGTTTTGGTCGCGCAAGTAAGAGAACGCTGCGTAAGGCACTAACCAATGCCCGTTTGTGTGCATAAATTCTTTGTACTCCTTGCTCTTGGTAAGCGCTTCGCCTTTGGTGTCAAAGTATTCTCGCAAGTAGCGACGCTTCCAAGTGTTAACCTCAACGTAATCCACCTCTGCCAACGCATTCAGTGCTCTGAAGTGGTGCTGATAAGCCTCTTCTGCTTCCGTATTTTCCAATCCGTCCAATTGACGTAGGTCAATGTACATCGGGTGGAAGGCATAAATCGAAATGCTATTGTAAGGGTAGGAATCAAGAGAGGAATGTGTAGCCGTAGTGTCGTTAATGGGCAAAATCTGTAAGACACGTTGCTTCGTCTGTAAGCACCAATCGACCATCTTTCTCAAATCGCCAAAATCGCCTACGCCTTGGCTACCCTCGCTACGGAGAGAAAAAACGGGGATTGCCGTTCCCGCCACACGGATTCCCGTTGAGGGGAAGTAAACCTCCATCTCCTTTGTATGGTGATAGGTTGCGCCTTCAAGGTGTGGCAAGTAGAGACGGCGGTTCTCTCCTCCCTCCCATTCTACTACCTCAAGCGAATCACGCTTTAAGGCTACGAACTTATATTCTCCTGCATCTGCGAGTTCATCAGTAGGAATGATGGTATGCCATACGTTAGGCTGTACCTCAGTTAACTGAAGCGCTTTCTGTGGAACCCAATTTCCGAGCTTTTTTCCCTCACCCACCATTGTAAGTACTTGTCCCTTTTTGCTGAGGCAGGGACAGAAAGCACGCACAACGATACCCGCTGGATATCCCGACTCTATGGGCTTAGCCGTCGCTACCTCCTGAGAAGAGAATGCCGAACTGAAAAGGTACGAAGCGTAAGGGAGGTCGCGCCAAGAGTCACTAAGCAAATAGTGAGCGCCAACTTGCTTAGAGAGTCGGAAACTATGGGGCAGACGACCTAATTCGGTGCGCACCACTTGCGCACCATGGCACACGACATAGCGATAATTTACCATGTTTGTGCTTTGAATCTGAACGTTGTGTGTTCCGCTCCAATGTTCTCCATCATCGGTTGAAAGCAGGAGAGGAACAATGGCTCCCTCAAGCATAACGCCGAGTTGTTCGCCCGCCTCCGTGCGGTAAGCTATTTTAAAGGAAAGTTTCATATTGTTTTTTATTGCGCTAAAACGGTACTAGGGGCCGATACTTTCTAATCGAATCCCTGGCTTTGGGGAAGAACCCCATCCACAACGGCAAAGTTACTATTTATTACCGACCGAGGCAATGAAAATAGTGTAATAGTTTATGGGAAAACGAAGTTACTGATAATTAAAAAAGAGTTACTCTCAGTTTGAATTAAGAGTAACCCTTTTGTGAGCGGATTGTGTAATATCGTTTTGTATGTGTCAATGTTCGTTATTTGAGGGGAGATTGCAGTGATTTCTTAAGAACGATGCGTGCCTCGGGGCCCATATTGAAGAGTAGGTCAACGATGCTGAGGTCGGGTAGGAAACCATGTTTGCGAGCGAAGACTTGATAATAGGGGTAGGGCGTGAAGGAGGAATCATCCTGCCATGCATGCTTGGGAGAAATAACGTCGCGCAAATCCTCCATTTCAGCAGGGGGTACGGTAAGGTAAGTTTCCGTATGCTGAATTATCGGATGAAGTTCAAGGAGGCTGAGAATCGTCTGTTGTAAGCCTTCATTGAAATCAAACAGAAAGGTAACGGGGTGCTCATAGAAAGGGCGAAGGTCATCTGCATAAAACTCGAAGAACGGGCTACGTTCGTAGTTGCTTTGCAGAGCGTTCCAATGCTGATGACGCCAATTACCATGGTCGGAAATGCGTATATCGCGCATTGCTGACTTGCCGAAGGAGGGCTTCTCAATGGGCACCGTGAGCGCTTGAACACCGTTGGGGCCAGATATGAGACAGCGGTTGCGGTAGGTTTGCTTCACGTAGTTGTCGCACGTCTCGATAACGACCAGTGGGGAGTCGTAAAGACGGACGAAGTAGCGCACGGGGGCAAGATAAGCAGAAGAGAGGAGGGGGATGGGTCGCATGATGGTAGAAGCGGACGGATTAGTTGAGCAGGAGGAAGAGTCTGTCGAAGCGAATGCTTCCATCCTTCATGCCGTAGCTCACGCAGAAGGGTTTACCGACAATGGCTCGGAAGGGCACGAGTCCGTAGGGGACGTGTTGGGTCTCCATCCAATAGTAGTCGTTGAGGAAGGCAACAGATTTTACGACGCGTCCGTCAATGAGTATTTCTTGATTGTCACGCAAGGTCGCAAGCGCTCCCTCTTTGCTCAAAAGGTGCCAAAGTTGGCGCGCATTGTGGGGAGTAATGTCAATTTCCTGTCCTGCAGCAGGAACAACAAGAGGTTGGTCAATATGAGAACGTCTGCGTGAGGCTACACGTTGAGCCTTGGTGTCCATCCATACTGTGTCACCTGGAAGAGCTGTGCAGGTCGCGAGGCATACGGGAGCATCGGGATGTTGCTGATGGCGGAATGCTATGCGGTCGCCTGCCTCGGGGCGTGCTCCTCCAGCATATGCCAGGCGGTTGACGAGAATGCGGTCGCCCGAATGTACTCCCCATTCAACGATACTGCCTTCCGCCACATATTGCGTGAGGAAGAAATAACGCACTACAACGAGCACCAGTAGGGCAAGAAGTAGTGGGAGTATGTAAAGGCGGAACTTGTGTAGTTTCATGGCGAGAGTCGTTATCTGCAGTTAAAACTCTGTCTTAAAGAGGCGCTTCCAACGGATTCCTCCGTTAAAGATCCCTCGGTCGGGATCAAGAGAGAGCCAAATGAAGATGGGTTTTCCTACGATGTGATCTTCAGGAACGAAGCCCCAGAAACGGGAGTCGGCGGAGCAATCGCGATTATCCCCCATCATCCAGTAGTAGTCTTGCTTGAACGTATATTCAGTAGTGGGGGTTCCGTTAATGAATATCTGATTATTCTTTACCTCGAGTGTATTACCCTCAAAGGTAGTAATACATGGGGCATAGAGGGGGAGCTCTTCGAGCGTAAGTGTGCGTTTCACGCCTTTCTTGGGAATCCAAATGCCATTAGGACCTCCGTAGTTGGCTGCGGTCCAATCTTTCGACATGTTGATGGGGTAGAGTCCGCCACTTGCTGATTCACTTAAGGGCGCATTTTTATCGATGAAGCCCAAGCGTTCAAGTTCGGCCTTAGTATTTTGTGTCAGAGGTAATCCGTGTCCTGCCATATAGGATTGTACATCCTCAAAACTGATACCCAATTCCTTTAGTGTCTCGTCATGCATTTCACGACGGAAGGTTACATCATAATTAAACTGTACGTGTTCAGGTTGGGGTTGTGGGGTTCCGTCGAGATGGATTATTCCGTCAACGATGCGAAGAGTTTGTCCTGGCAAACCGACACAGCGCTTTACGTAGTTGTCCTTACGGTCGGTGGGACGCACTACGATTTCACCAAAGATTTGGGGATTATTCAATATATATTGGCGTCCGAGGGCATACTGTCGCTCATAGATGAGCTGCTGATGCTTATAGGTCATACTCTCCGTGGGAGTGATTTCTGCATTGCTTTCTTGAATGATTTGCTGACCGATACTATAACATGCTGTTCGGTAATCAGGATTTGTGGCGCGGATGCAAACGGTGTCGCCAGCTGGAAAGTTGAATACAACAATATCATTGAGTTGTACTTCTCCGAGTCCTTTTATGCGGCGGTACTCCCATTGGGGATTCTCCAAATAACTCTTTCCTCCCCCAAGGAAGGCTGGCATTGTATTTTGCGTGAGCGGCATAGTAAGTGGTGTGCGCGGAATGCAGGGACCATAACTTACCTTGCTCACACAGAGATAGTCGCCGACTAGTAACGTTTTCTCCAAAGAAGACGTGGGGATAACGAAATTCTGGAAGAAAAATACGTTCAGGAAATAGATGCCGATGCCCGCAAAAACGATAGCATCTACCCAGCTCATGATGTAGCGACAAAGGGGATTCTTAAGCTCCTTCCACCAACCCCATTTGATGAATTTCGTAAAGTAAAGATCGAAAAGGAAGGGCACAACGAGTAATCCCCACCAGGAACCAACCCAATAGAGAAAGGCAAAGTAGAGCAGAAGGTAGATGGCGCCCTTAATGCAATCAAGGAGAGTGGCTTTGAGAAAGACCGTTTTGGGAGTTTGCTTCTTATCAGTCATATCGTAGAGGGGTTAAAAGTCAAAGAGGTCGTCAGTTGTGAGCAACCCTGAATGTTCTTTTGTAAATTCAGCGGCAAGGACGGCACCGAGTGCGAACCCGCGACGGTTGTGAGCATCGTGGGTAATTGTGATTTGGTCGGCGGGAGAGTCGTAAGTGATGGTGTGGATGCCGGGTACTTCATCACGGCGAATAGCGTCAATGCGGAGAGCTTTGTCTGCCACTTGTTTTGTTCCACTTATGGTTCCATCGGCGTTATGAACCTCTCCGAGCACCCACTCTTGCTTTCGGTCGAGTGCTTCAATGACTTGTTCAGCAAGGGTAACTGCTGTGCCAGAAGGAGCATCAAGTTTGTGAATATGATGTGTTTCCTCCATCTCAACCTTATACTCGGGGAAGCGATTCATTATCTTTGCCAAGTATTTATTTACGGCACAAAAGATAGCAACTCCGAGACTGAAGTTTGAAGCCCAGAAAAGTGTTTTTCCTTGTTGCTCACAGAGTTGACGCACTTCTGCATCGTGTTGCTCGCGCCAGCCTGTCGAACCGCTAACAACCTTCACTCCTTGTTCAAAAGCGCGACAGATATTGCCAAATGCGGAAGTGGGGTTGGTGAATTCGATAGCAACGTCCGCACTACGGAATGCGTCGGAATCAAAGTCGTTTTGATTGTCTACATCTATTTTGCAAACAATCTTATGTCCCCTTGAAAGGGCTATTTCTTCAATCATACGGCCCATTTTGCCGTATCCAATGAGTGCGATATTCATAATCGTTTTTAATTCGTTATGTCATTGTTATGATTCAATTGCTCCGCCTCGTTCAGAAGGGGGCGTGTCTGCTCCATAATATGGAAAAGCTCCTCCGTCGTTTCGGCACGGAGCATATCAATTCGAGTTTGTCGGAAATTAGGTATTCCCTTGAAGAGCGGAGAAGCTGCTAAGTGACGACGCACATGGAGAATGCCACGATACTCATCAATGCGAGCTATGCTTGTTCGCACTTGCTCCTTCAGTACATCCAGTTTCCAATCGGCCGACATCACGGGGTAGATGCTATCAATAACATTGTCAACATCATGAGCATCAGGGTGGAGAGCATCGTGCATTTCCTTGAACACCCAAGGACGTCCGAATGTCGCACGTCCCACCATGGCCGCATCCACTCCGAAATCCTCAAAAGCACGTACGGCATCGTTGCCCGTAACCAAGTCGCCATTACCAATAATAGGGATGTGCATTCGTGGATTCTGCTTTACCTCACGAATGAGTGTCCAATCGGCCTGACCTGTATACATTTGAGCACGAGTTCGTCCGTGAATTGTAAGTGCTTCAATACCACAATCCTGAAGTTGTTCGGCAAGGGAAACGATGATTTTGCTTTCCTCGCTCCATCCAAGTCGTGTCTTCACCGTGACGGGTACATCTACGGCATCGACAACGGCACGTGTGACCTCCAACATCAGAGGTACATTTTGCAACATGCCAGCCCCTGCACCCTTTCCCGCAACCTTTTTTACGGGACAGCCAAAGTTGATGTCCAGAATATCGGGGCGCGCTGTTTCAACGACTATTTGTGCGGCGTCACGACAGGCTATGGGGTCTTTTCCGTAGATTTGAATTACCACAGGGCGTTCCTCTTCGCATACGGTGAGTTTTTGCAAACTCTTATTGACCATGCGCACCAAGGCATCGGCGGCTACGAATTCGGAATAGACCATTGACGCTCCCAATCGGCGACAAAGGAGACGGAAACCTATGTCTGTTACATCCTCCATTGGAGCTAAGAACAAGGGTTTATCGCCTAAATCGATGTTTCTTATTTTCATGTGGAATCAATAGCAGTTGGAGTAAGTAAAAACTGAGAGCGCAAAGCAAGGCTCCAAGACCTATGAGCATGGGAGTGGAAAGCTGGTCTTGCCAATTGCTCATATCGGGCACGTGAAGGTAAAGTAGTGCCATGGAGTTGTTCACAATGTGAGCCACCAAGCACAAACGGATATCATCTGTTAAGAGATAAAGCCCCCCAAGAAGAAGACCGAGAAAAAAGGCGGGCACTCCCTGTGCCAAGTTAAAGTGAACGATTCCAAAAACGAGTGCGCTAATCAAAACGGCAAGGAAGGGGTTTACGTGGTGATGATAAACGAGTTGGCGTAAGATCCCTTCGCGAAAAATGAGTTCTTCAATGAGGGGACCTACAATGGTAAGCAGAAGGATGCAAAGAATGTTCGACTTCATCGCGTCAAACATTTGCATCTGTATTTCACTAACGAATGCGAGAGGTTTGAGAAGTAGTTCTACGCCTAACGCCATGAGTAACATGCAGATGATAGCGGGGATGATGCCCTTGAAACGTTTGGTCTCCCAACTCGGAATGCTGTTCTTACGTACCAGTTTAAAAATGACGAGCAGGAAATAGAGCATTGTGTAACTTCCCAACAACATATAGCCATACTCAGCGAAGTCAGCACCATAGGGCACAGACAGAAAGTATAACGCACCTGCAAGCAATTGTGCGAAGAAGTAGGCGATGATAAGGAATATAATGGTCATTGAAAAGTTTTCGTTTTGTTACACAGTCGGTTTGCTATCAAAAAGTATGAGCTTTGCCATTTCGCAATCCTTCTGGATTTGTAGTTTTAAGTCGTCAAGGGTTGCAAAACATTGTTCCTCTCGTAAGCGAGTGACGAAATGCAACGTGATGGAAGCTCCGTAGATTTGAGCATCAAAGTTAAAAATATGAACCTCTATGGATACGTCTTGCCCATTGTCGAGAGTGGGGCGACTGCCTATGTTTAACACTGCCGCATGTCGCATTCCATTGATTTCCGCCCATACTGCGTAAACACCACCTGAGGGAATCAACTTGAAGGGAGTGTCAATATGCAAATTGGCTGTTGGAAATCCTAACTTGCGTCCCACTTTCCGCCCTTCAACGACGGTTCCGGTGAGCGCATAAGGGCGTCCCAAACACTTGTGAGCCTCTGCAACGTCACCAGCATAGAGAAGTTTACGCACAATAGTGCTACTCACATTTAAGGTCTCTACTTTGAAGCCCTCGCAAAGCTCAACGTCAATATCAAGTTCCTTTCCATAGCTCTTGTAATCCTCAAAGCCCTCCTGCTGATTGTTTCCGAAATGATGGTCATAACCAACGAGGAGTGTATTTACTCCATAGCGCTCCTTAAGGTACAGTTGCATGAACTGACGTGCCGACAATTGGGCAAATTCTGCGGTGAAATCGAGGAAAACTACCTCATCCACGCCCGCCTGTTTAATGTAGGCTTCCTTTTCAGCGTTGCTCGTGAGCAATTGTGGAATGTACTCTTTCTGCAAAACCCTTCGCGGATGTTCGGCAAAGGTTATGACCATTGAGGAACAACTTCTCGCCTGCGCAAGTCCGACAAGGTTGCGCAGAAGATACTGGTGCCCCTGATGAACACCGTCAAAGAAGCCAATGGTTGCAATCATTTTAAATGCAAATGGGAGGTACAGAAGATTATATCTCAGTTAGGAAAAACTAAGTTACTTTTAGTTGAAACTATAAGTGAGTTAATTTAAATTAAGTGAGACTTAGTATTAAACGGAAAGGAATGCGTTTCATTATTCAGCCAAAAGCGCTTCAGCTGTAGGCAACCAAGCGTTATTAGCAGGAGCAAGAACGGCTTGAAGTCCGCATTTGCGTGCCGCCTCGCAGTTTACTTCCGAGTCGTCAAAGAAAAGAATGTCACCAGGAGGGCAACCAATGCCTTCCACTACCTTTTCAAATATTTCTGGGTCGGGCTTCTCTACGCCGAGTTCGCAACTGAGGAAAATCTTCTCGAAGAAGTCGCCCACTTGCAACCCTTTGTAGCGGAAGTAATCGTCAACCGCCATACCCCAATGCACAGGGTTGGTGTTGGAAAGCACATGAAGGGTATATTTTCCCTTTAGGCGGAGCAACATTTCAAGGCGCTCTTCGGGCACATCAAGAAGGTAGCGCTTCCAAGCTTCAACGATTTGTGCATCGGTCAGATTGGGATTATTGCTCTTCTCGCGGATGATGTCGCAAAACTCCTTTGTGGTAATCACTCCGCGTTCAAAGTCGGAGAAGAAACCACCCTGTTGGAAGGTGCCGAGATAGGGAACGATGTCAAACCCGAGTTCGGCGAAAGCATTGATACAGCGTTGCTTGTCAAGGTCTACAAGGACGCCGCCAAAGTCAAAAAGCAAGTGCCGCATAGGAGTTATTCGTTAGGAACAATCTTGTAAAGCTTGTCGGAAGGGCGTACCTTTTCAGGAACTTTTATCGCGATGAATTCGCCCTTTTTAGCGCTCTGAACAGGTCCATTCGTGTGGATTTCTTCTGCCGTAACGAAGATAACACCAGTGGTTGGGCCCGTAATGAGCAACTTATCGCCCACATTCAGTTCGCCCGCCTCAATCAAGAATTCGGCCACGCCGAGCTTAGAGAAATATTTGATATTCTTACCGATATAAGTTTTCTTTTCCGTAGCGTTAGAACCATATTTCTTACTCCATTCGCCCAAGCGCTGTCCCTGATAATAACCATCCCAAAAGCCACGGTTGAAGACGGTAGTAAGTTCTTCATCCCACTGAGCGATGCGCTCTTCTGTGTAAGTGCCATTGAGTACAGCCTGAATGGCTTCCTTGTAGCACTTCACCACCTTGTAGACATACTCAGCGCTACGCGCACGACCTTCAATCTTAAAGACGCGCACACCCGCCTTCATCATCTTATCAATAAAGCCCACGGTCTTTAAGTCCTTCGGACTCATGATATACTTATTATCTACGGCGAGCTCAACTCCCGTTTCGCGGTCGGTAACAATGTAACCGCGGCGGCATACTTGCATGCACTCGCCACGATTTGCCGAACGGCCGAGATTGTCGAGCGAAAGGTAACACTTACCACTCACGGCCATGCACAAAGCTCCATGGCAGAACATCTCAATTCGGATACGCTCGCCACGAGGTCCGCGAATGTCTTGACGCTCAATTTCTTCGTAGATTTCACGTACCTGATCCATGTTCAGTTCTCGCGCCAAAACGACAACATCAGCGTAGCGGGCGTAGAACTTCAAGGCTTCAATATTTGAGATATTGAGTTGCGTAGAAAGGTGAATCTCTTGTCCGATCTCATGACAATAAGTAAGCACGGCAACATCACTCGCAATGACGGCAGAGATACCAGCTTCCTTTGCTGCATCACAAATCTTGCGCATCATGGGAAGGTCTTCGCCGTAAATAATGGTATTCACGGTGAGGTAAGACTTCACCCCGCGCTCGTTACAGAGTTCTGCGATTTCGCGCAAGTCGGCAATGGTGAACTTTGTGGCTGAGTGCGCACGCATGTTCAGACTCTCAATGCCGAAATAGATAGAGTCGGCACCGGCTTTGAGGGCTGCGTGAAGCGATTCGCGCGAACCGACGGGCGCCATTATTTCATAGTTGCTAATCATAGGGAAGTCTTATTTTATAGTTGTGCCACCGTTCTTCGCAATGGCGTCTGCCTTTGTGATAACAACCTCTTTCACCCCCGCATTTACCGCTTGAAGGGCATTTTCAATCTTGGGAATCATACCGCCAGAGATGGTGCCGTCGGCAACATAGGCCTGGAAATCCTCAGCATTGATTGTGGGGATAACAGAAGTCTCATCCTCGGGATTGCGCATCACTCCGGGGAATTCAAAGCAGTAAACGAGCGTTGTGTCAAAGTGAGCGGCACATGCCTTTGCCGTTTCGCCGGCAATAGTGTCGGCATTGGTGTTGAGCATATTACCTTCGCCATCGTGTGTAAGGGGAGCCATTACGGGCGTTACACCAGAACGAATCAGCGAAGCCAAGCGCGCACCATCTACTTCCTTTACGTCCCCCACAAAGCCGTAATCTACATCCTTTACGGGGCGCTTTTGCGAACGAATCACATTCATGTCGGCGCCTGTAAGTCCGAGTGCATTCACACCATGTGCTTGAAGCCCTGCTACAATACGCTTGTTGACCAATCCTCCGTAAACCATTGTTACCACCTCAAGCATGGGCTGGTCAGTAATACGGCGACCGTTGACCATGGTAGTCTCAATGTTCAAACGTGCTGCTATATCTGTTGCAGTTCTACCACCTCCGTGAACCAAGAGTTTGTAGCCTTCAATTGCAGAAAAGTCTTTAAGCAGCGAAGCAAGACTGTCGCTATTTTCGACAATCTTGCCACCCACTTTTATTATTGTAAGTTTATCTTTCATCTTATTCAAGATAAGTGTAGCCGTAGAGGCCAGCACGGTAATTGGAAATAAATTCCTTACCTTCGGCTTCTGTGATTTTTCCTTCCTTAATTGCCTTGCTTACCCAAATCTCAAGGCGACGTACTAGCTTCTTCGGGTCATATTGTACGTATTCCAAAACGTCAGCAACCGTTTCGCCATCAATTGTACGTTCAATGACGTAACCATCTTTATCTACGGAGAGGTGAACAGCGTTAGTGTCGCCAAAAAGGTTGTGCATGTTGCCCAAAATTTCTTGATAAGCACCTACGAGGAATACACCGATGTAATAATGTTCGCCATTCTTAATTGTGTGAAGGGGAATGTAGTTAGTCTGTTGGTTATGATTTACATACGCACAGATTTTACCGTCGGAGTCACACGTAATGTCTTGAATCGTAGCGCTACGTGTTGGACGCTCATTCAGACGAGCGATAGGCATAATGGGGAAGAGTTGGTCGATACCCCAAGAGTCGGGCATAGATTGGAAGAGCGAGAAGTTACAGAAGTACTTGTCTGACATTTCCTTGTCCAACTTGCGCAATTCTTCGGGGGCGTGTTTTTGGTGATGCACCAATTCCGCCACTTCTCTGGAAATAGCCCAATACAAACTCTCAATCTGCGCACGCGTTTTGAGGTCGATGATTCCATGACGGAATAAGTCGAGCGCTTCTTCGCGGATGTCTTCAGCGTCATGCCAATCTTCAAGCATCGAACGGGAAGAGAGTTTATCCCAAATCTCAGTAAGGTCGTGTACTAACTTATGGTCATTTTCGCCAGGCTGAAAGTCTTCGGGCATTTGGGGAACGCTTACGCTTTCAAGGGTATCGATGATGAGCACAGAGTGATGTGCGGTCAACGAACGGCCACCTTCTGTAATGATATTGGGGTGAGGTATATTGTTTTTGTTTGCTGCTTCCACGAAAGTGTAAACGCAGTCGTTTACATACTCTTGGATGGAGTAGTTCACCGAACTTTCAGAATTGCTGGAGCGAGTTCCGTCGTAGTCAACTCCGAGTCCGCCACCGCAGTCCACAAACTTTACATTGAAACCCATAGCGTTGAGCTGCACATAGAACTGTGCGGCTTCACGAAGGGCTGTAGAGATGCGGCGGATTTTAGTTATTTGCGAACCAATGTGGAAGTGCATCAACTGAAGGCATTCGCGCATGCCCATCTTGTCAAGCATTTCAAGAGCTTGGAGAAGTTCGGAAGAGTTGAGACCGAACTTTGACGCATCACCTCCACTTTCTTGCCACTTACCCGAACCATTGGACGCCAATTTAATACGTACACCGAGGTTGGGGCGTACGCCTAACTTCTCAGCAGTTTCTGCGATGATCTTTAACTCAGGGAGTTTTTCAATAACGAGGAACACGCGCTTGCCCATCTTTTGTGCAAGCAACGCCATTTCAATGAAGTTTTGGTCCTTGTGACCATTACAAATGATGAGAGAGTCCGAATCCATGTTCGTAGCCAATACGGCATGGAGCTCTGGCTTTGAACCGGCTTCAAGTCCGAGGTTGTATTTCTTACCATGCGAAATGATTTCTTCAACCACCGGACGCATCTGATTCACCTTGATTGGAAAGATGATAAAATGGTCACCCTGGAAGTTATATTCCTTTCCTGCCTTTACAAAGCATTCATTGGTTTTCTCGATTCGGTTATCAAGAATGTCAGGGAAGCGCAAGAGAACGGGCGCCTGAATATGACGCGTTGCTAATTCGTCAACGACTTCCTTTAGGTCTATCTGCACACCATCTTTACGGGGAGCTACATAAACATTTCCCTTATCGTTGATGCCAAAATAGTTTACGCCCCATCCTTTGATGTTATAGAGCTCTTCAGAATCTTCAATTCGCCATTTACGCATAATGATTGAGATTTTAGAGGGTGGAGTGGAGGACGGAGGGTTGAGATTGAATTTCAAATGCCTCCTTTTTAGTCATGAAAGAATGCATCCCCTCCGCACTACTTAGTTACTGATTAAATTCTTGATAGTTAATGCGACGTCGTTAACTCGTTTAAAGTCATTGAGGACGTCGACATTTGTGACGTATTTCGCTTGCTCGTAAAAGGGAGTACGAGTCGCGAGTTGTTCGGTTACAAAGGTGCGTAATTCTTCTTCACTTTTTTTTGAAAGAAGCGGACGTTCGCCTTTGCTAAGTCGTAAGTGTTCCAAGATGGTGTCAACTGATGCTTTCATGTATACAGTTGTCGCAACTTGGTTCATATATTCCATGTTGTCAAAGAAACAGGGTGTTCCACCTCCGCAAGATACGACTACATTTTCGAATTCTGCTACTTCGTGAAGCATTCTTCGTTCCAAATCGCGGAATTTTTCCTCGCCTTGTTCTGCAAATATTAGCGGAATTTTCTTGCGAAAGCGCTCTTCGATGTACCAATCAAGGTCGTAGAACTGACATCCTAATTCTTTAGCCAAGGAGCGTCCGACGGTGGTCTTTCCTACGCACATGTAACCAACAAGGATGATTGCTTTCATTATTTCCGAGGGTTACTTTTTCTTTTTCTTCTTTTCGTTTTCAGCTTCTACGTGCTTCAAACATTCTTCGTAGGTTAATTCAGTAGCTCTTGCTGCTTGTGCTTTAGTGAGTTTGTAATTGACTCCCTTATAAGCTACATAAGGACCGAAACGTCCGTCCTTGACTTCCATTTCTGGGTCTTCGTCAAACTTCTTGAGCGAAGCTTTAGCTTCTGCTTCACGCTTAGCTACGATAAGTTCGATGGCACGTTCTATAGTTACGCCCATGGGGTCCTCACCCTTGGGGAGCGAAACGAACTTCTTATTATGCTGAATGTAGGGTCCGAAACGGCCTGTGTTTATGATGATGTCGCTATTCTCATATTCGCCTAAGTTACGAGGTAACTTGAAGAGTTCAAGAGCTTCCTCAAGCGTGATAGTGCTCATGCTGAGCGATTTCCCGATAGAGGCGAAGATGGGCTTGTCTTCAGTGCTTGCTTCACCGATTTGTACCATGGGGCCGAAGCGGCCTATTTTTACCACAACGCGTTTACCGCTTGCGGGATCGATGCCGAGTTCGCGTTCACCTACTTTCTTTTCGGTGCGTTCCTGTAATACACGTTCTACTTGCGGATCAAAATCGTCGTAGAAAGTCTTAATTAACTCCTGCCAGTTTTTTTTGCCTTCAGCAACAGCATCAAAATCTTGTTCAACGTGAGCCGTGAAGTTGTAATTCATGATGTCAGGGAAGTTTTCAAGCAAGAAATCGTTGACGATGCTACCTGTGTCGGTCGGAACGAGTTTTCCCTTCATCGAACCTACAGATTCGCTCTTTTGTGCGCTCTTGATTTTTCCCTTCTTGAGCGTCATTACGGTGTATTCGCGTTTTGCGCCGTCGCCTTCGCCCTTAACCACGTATTCACGTTGCTGAATGGTCGAGATAGTTGGCGCATATGTAGAAGGACGTCCGATACCGAGTTCTTCAAGTTTGTGTACGAGTGACGCTTCTGTATAACGGGGAGGCGCTTGTGTGAAACGCTGTGTAGCAACAACCTCTTGTTGCTTTACGATATCCCCTTCGTTCAAAGCGGGGAGCAATGTACCTTCGCCGTTATCTTGTTCGTTTTCAGAGTCACTGCTTTCGCGATACACTTGAAGGAAACCGTCAAAAATAACTACTTCGCCTTGTGCAACGAAATTGAGGGGTGACGTCTTACCTTCTGCATTGAGCATATCAATTGTGATGGTAGTCTTTTCCAATTGTGCATCTGCCATCTGACAGGCTATTGTGCGCTTCCATATAAGATTGTAGAGACGCTTTTCCTGTACAGAGCCTGTTACGGAGTCGTTCTCCATGTATGTGGGGCGTATAGCTTCGTGCGCTTCTTGTGCTCCTTTTGCTTTAGTTTGGTAAGTGCGACGCTTGTGGTACTCGCTTCCCATTTGCTCAACGATAACCTTCTTTGAGGAATTCAAGCAGAGTTGTGATAGATTCATAGAGTCGGTACGCATGTAGGTGATGTGTCCGCCTTCGTATAGCGATTGTGCGATGCGCATGGTAAGCGCTACTGGGTAACCCAATTTGCGTGCAGCTTCTTGCTGAAGCGTTGAAGTGGTAAAGGGAGGTGCAGGTGTGCGTTTGGTAGGGCGTTTAGAAATTTGCGCTACGCGGAACGAGGCATCGGTACATGTTTTCAAGAATTGCTCAGCCTCTTCCTGCGTATTGAAACGCTGTGAGAGGTCGGCCTTGAATGTAGCTTCTGTTCCGTCTTCTTGTGCCACGCAAAATACAGCTGTTACTTTGTAACCAGATTCTGCCACGAACGCATTGATTTCACGCTCACGTTCTACAATAAGGCGCACTGCCACACTCTGCACACGGCCCGCCGAGAGGCTTGGACGCACCTTGCGCCAAAGCACAGGTGAGAGCTTGAATCCCACAAGGCGGTCGAGTACTCGGCGTGCTTGTTGAGCATCTACCAAGTTGATGTCAATGCTACGGGGATTCTTGATGGCTTCAAGGATTGCAGGCTTCGTGATTTCGTGAAAGACAATACGCTTCGCCTTAGCTGGGTCAATGTTTAGGACTTCCGCAAGGTGCCATGAAATAGCCTCTCCCTCGCGGTCCTCATCGGATGCCAGCCATACGTTTTCGGCTTTCTTTGCAGCCGAACGAAGGTCGCTGACTACATGTTGCTTGTCAGTAGATATTTCATATTCGGGTTGGAATGTGTTTAAGTCCACCCCGAAATCCTTCTTCTTCAAGTCGCGAATATGTCCGAAACTCGAAAGTACTTTATAGTCGTCGCCCAAGAACTTTTCGATAGTTTTAGCCTTGGCTGGAGACTCAACGATAACAAGATTCTTCTGCATATGTTAGTTTATTTTGGCGCAAAAGTAGAAAAAAAATATTTCACTACACATTATATATAGCATATTTTTGCTTCTCCTCGTTTTTCTTTTCCATTAAGCCTCCATTCGAAACTATGTTTCGGGGATTTTTAAGAGAAATCCTGCATCTCTCACCTTGAGATAACAATAGGGTAAAACGTGACGAAAATTATGAGTGAGTTAGTTGAAATTATCTTACTTTTAGTTGAAACTATTAGTGAGTTAATTTTTCGCATGAGAGGTTGGCTTTTTAAGGTCTCTTGAAGTTTTGGCTTTCGGACTCGTTTCGGGGTTACTTTCCGCCCATTTCCTCATAATCTCTTTCGCGTGTAAAAATAAATAAGTAATTTTGCCCGTTACAATTAGAAATATCCAAATATTATGCTTGAAATAAGAAACTTGCATGCCTCTGTAGAAGGCAAGGAAATACTTAAAGGCGTGAATCTCACTATTGGTGATGGTGAAGTTCACGTGTTGATGGGCCCTAATGGTTCGGGCAAGAGTACGTTGAGTAATGTGCTCGTTGGTAATCCTAAATATACGGTTACTGAAGGGTCAATCACTTTCAACGGAAAGGACCTCTTGGCGCTTTCTCCCGAAGATCGTGCCCATGAAGGTATTTTCATGTCGTTCCAGGCGCCTACTGAAATCCCTGGCGTCTCAATGACAAACTTCATGCGCGCAGCCATTAACGCCAAGCGGGCTTATTTTGGTGAGCCAACGATACCTGCAGGTGACTTCTTGAAACTTTTGAAGGAGAAACG
Organism: Alloprevotella sp.; assembly: GCA_045657925.1. Taxonomy (GTDB): domain Bacteria; phylum Bacteroidota; class Bacteroidia; order Bacteroidales; family Bacteroidaceae; genus Alloprevotella. The sequence continues at coordinate 88,602 of JAZOUA010000028.1, forward strand.
CAAACTTGTTGGTTTGGATGCCCACTTTATGAGCCGCGGAGTGAATGAAGGTTTCTCGGGAGGCGAACGTAAGCGCAACGAAATCTTTCAGATGGCTGTGCTTGAGCCTTGTTTTTCTATTCTTGACGAAACGGATTCTGGGCTTGACGTAGATGCTTTGCGCATTGTGGCAGAGGGCTTTAACATGCTCCGTAATGAGAAGACAAGTGCGATGGTTATTACGCACTATCAGCGCATGTTGGATTACTTGAAGCCTGACTTTGTACACGTTCTCGTAAATGGCCGTATCGTTAAGGAAGGTACTGCTGCTTTGGGTTATGAGATTGAGGAGCGTGGCTTTGACTGGATTAAGGAAGAGGTGATGAATGCAGAGTAATTGCCTCAAAATGAATAACCTCAAACCTTAAAACCTTTCTTACCCATGCCCAATTCAAAACAATATATACAACTTTTCACTGACTTCCGACAACTGCTTGACAAGGGTAGTTGCGCTGCGATGAATAGCGCACGCGAGGCGGCCGCTTCGTTATTGGCGGAAAAGGGATTGCCAATAAAACGCACGGAAGCGTATCGCTACACCGACGTTCAGGCTGCCTTTGCTCCCGATTACGGAGTGAATCTGCAACGTCTTATGCCTGATGTGGACGCTTATTCGGCTTACAAATGTAATGTGCCGAATTTGAGCACTACACTCTTGTTTGTGGTGAACGATACCCCAATCTCTTTGCCTGAAAATACGCATCTTCCCAATGGTGTGCGTATTGAACGACTTGTAGAAAGTGACGATTTCATCGCTGAATATTACAATCGTGCGGCAACGGATAATGATACCATCGCAGCGCTGAATACGATGCTCGCTCAGGATGGTATTTTGATTTATCTTCCAGCGAGAACCGCTTTAAAGCATCCCATTCAGATTGTAAACGTTTGTGATGCGCAACAACCCATGCTCTCCAACCGTCGTCTCTTGATTGTAGCCGAGGAAGGCGCTGAAGCGCAGATCCTTTTGTGTGATCATACTGCGGGTTCGGCATCATATCTCACGACAATGGTAACTGAAGTCTTTGCTGGTAGAGATGCGAAGATTGATATCTGTACTATTGAGGAGAATGGCGAAAACCATGATAAATATGCGCATTATTACATCAATCAGGAGGCGAATAGTCGCGTAACAATGAATGGTGTGACGCTCCACACGGGACGTACGTGCAATCGTGTGCGTGTTCGTTTGTTCGGAGAGAATGCTGAGAGCCAAACTGCAGGAGCCGTAATCGCAGGAAATAAAGAACATGTGGACAATCATTTGATTGTAGAACACATAGCTCCGAGTTGTCATAGCGACATGCTCTTTAAGTATGTCCTGGATGGCGAAAGCGTGGGGGCATTTGCTGGAAAAGTGCTCGTACATGAGGGAGCGCAACAAACAAGTTCGCAACAAACGAACGCCAATCTCTGTGCCTCGCCCGAGGCTCGCGCTTTTTCGCAACCCATGCTTGAAATCTATGCCGACGATGTGAAATGTAACCATGGTTCTACTATCGGAAAACTCGATGAAAACGCACTTTTCTACATGCGTCAGCGTGGAATTCCCGAGAGTGAAGCGCGCTTGCTCCTGCAACACGCTTTCGTAAATGAAGTTCTCCAACGCATCGAACCCGAACACTTGCGCGACCGCCTTGCTCACCTTGTAGAACTCCGCTTTCGCGGTGCGCTTCAAAAATGTGAAGGTTGCAAAATGTGTAGATAACGCTCGCTCCGTATGAATAGAGAAGATTTTCCTATACTATCCCAATTGGTGTACAATCGTCCTCTTGTATACCTTGATAATGCTGCAACTACGCAAAAACCTCAGTGCGTAATTGACGCTATTTCGGAAATGTATCGTTGCATAAATGCTAACGTGCATCGCGGAGTGCATTATCTGTCGCAAAAGGCTACTGACCGTCATGAGGCAGCCCGAGAAGTGGTGCGCCAATTCATTAATGCGCGCTCTACGGCGGAGGTTATTTTTACGCGTGGCACAACGGAGAGCATCAATCTCGTAGCCAGTAGCTTTGGAGAGGCTTTCCTTCGCGAGGGTGACGAAGTTATTGTCAGCACAATGGAACATCATTCGAACATTGTGCCTTGGCAATTGTTGCGCGACCGAAAGGGGATTGTTCTAAAGGTAATTCCCATCACGGATGAGGGTTGCTTGGACATGGAAGCCTATAAGAATCTCTTCACAGAGCGTACGAAGTTGGTGAGTGTGGCACATGTGAGCAACGTGCTCGGAACGGTGAATCCCGTAAAGGAATTGGCGCGCATTGCTCACGAACATGGGGCGAAGATTCTGGTAGATGGTGCGCAGAGTACGCCACATTTTGCCGTGGATGTGCAGGATATTGATTGCGATTTCTTTGTGTTTAGTGGCCATAAGGTATATGCGTCCACAGGTATCGGCGTATTGTATGGAAAGGAAGCGATTCTCAACGAAATGCCCCCCTATCATGGAGGTGGAGAAATGATTGCGCGCGTTACCTTTGAGAAAACGACCTACGAGCGTCTGCCTTTCAAATTTGAAGCCGGCACTCCCGACTATGTAGGTACGCATGCCTTGGCCACGGCTCTCAATTATGTGAGCGTCATTGGCATGGATAAGATTTCGGCTCACGAACGCGAGCTCACACGTTATGCGATGGAGCAAATGAGTGAGATTCCTGATCTCCGTTTCTACGGAACGGCTCCCGAGAAAGATGCTGTTGTGGCATTTAATATAGGTAATATCCATCCCCTTGACCTCGGAACGCTTCTTGATCGCCTTGGAGTGGCTATTCGTACAGGGCATCATTGTGCGCAACCTCTGATGCAACGCTTTGGTGTAGAAAGTATGGCGCGCGCATCTTTTGCACTTTATACCACAAAGGACGAGATCGATGTTTTCGTTAAGGCGCTTGATCGCGTAAGAAAAATGTTTTAACCTGTATGACAGGAAATTATTAGAGTCTCAAAGATGTGTAAAACTCTTTGAGACTTAATTCAAAATAAGTAAGACTTAGTTGAAAATAAGTGAGACTTAATTTTTCGTAAGTCAGTAATATTCTCGGCGACACGTTTTATTCATAACGCTTCTTCAAAATTATTCCTCCATTCTTTTCACCATGTTATTACCAAAGTACAATTCCGATAATCTCATAGAGGCAGGTTGCGACGAGGCTGGGCGCGGATGCTTGGCTGGAAGTGTGTTTGCCGCTGCGGTGATACTTCCCCCTGATTATGAGAATGAGTTGCTGAACGATTCAAAGCAATTGTCGGCAAAAAAGCGCTATGCTTTACGTGAACAGATTGAGATAGATGCTATTGCATGGGCGGTGGGGATTGTTACGGCAGAAGAAATTGACGAGATAAACATACTTAATGCATCAATCTTAGCAATGCATCGTGCTTTAGATGCATTAAAAGTGCGCCCCGAGTATGTGATTGTTGACGGGAATAGATTTAAGAAGTATCAAGACTTGCCCCATACGACGGTTGTCAAGGGGGATGGAAAATATCTCTCGATTGCAGCTGCCAGTATCTTGGCAAAAACTTATCGCGACGATTACATGAAGGAGCAACACGCTCTTTATCCCCATTATGGTTGGGATAAGAACGCTGGTTACCCAACGAAACAACATCGAGAGGGGATTCGCCAACACGGTTTAACGCCGATTCATCGTAAAACTTTTAACCATTTAGGCGGAGAGCAACAGACGCTCTTTGATAACCCTAATTTTGGAATGCAATAGTAAGAATGACAGTATTAACTTTCACATTAATTGTTCTCTTAGGCGCTTATGTGGCGGGCTTACTTGGTTCGCTCACGGGGCTTGGCGGTGGGGTGGTCATCATTCCCTTGCTCACGCTAGTGCTCGGCATAGATTTTCACTATGCAGTAGGTGCCGCGCTTGTAGCTTCGATTGCTACAAGCTCAGGTTCGGGAAGTGCGTATGTAAAAGAAGGTATTACTAACATACGCCTGGGTATGTTCCTCGAGATAGCAACAGTAATCGGCGCAGTAATCGGTGCTTTTGTGGCTTATTACTTAAATAACAATGTGATTGCCATCATCTTCGGAGCAACTTTGATGTTGACGGGAATCATGCAAATGGTGAAGAAGCAGGACCACGAGGGAGTAAAAGGTTCTGAAACGGCGCGTCGCTTAAAACTCTTTGGCACCGCTCCACAAAAGGATGGCACGAAACGCTATTATGAATTAAGAAACGTGGGGGGCGGTTTCGGTGTGATGACTATTGCAGGCGCACTTTCAGGTATCCTTGGAATTGGTAGTGGGGTACTAAAAGTTATAGCAATGGATAACTTAATGAAAGTGCCTTTCAAGGTAAGCACTACTACATCAAACTTCATGATGGGGGTTACGGCTTGCGCGTCGGCAGTTGTTTACTTGCAGCGTGGTAACATAGATCCAGGTATTGCTTGTCCAGTAATGATTGGTGTTCTGCTTGGTGCGCTTACAGGTGCACGCCTCTTAAAGCGCCTTGACGTGCGTTTGTTGCGAAAAATATTTAGTATAGCCGTCCTTCTTGTTGCTTCCAATATGATTTGGCAGGGGGTGAATGGTCAGTTTTAGTGTTTGCGCTTTCAGAGTATAGATTGTTGGAAAACATATTTGTCATGCAAATCTTAATCAGTCGCACTCTCCGTTGGGGAGTAACCATTGCCAGCGTGCTAGCAGGCATTGGTGGCATATTTTATTTTATACAACACGGTGGAGAACTCCTTAATACGGAAAAGTATCAGAGCTTCGCTTACACAGATGCTCAAGATCCGGCCACCACTACCTTTGGGGGAATCCTTGAAGGCGCTTTTTCCGGAAATTCTGAGAGCCTGATACAGCTTGGAGTGATAGCCCTGCTCTTAACGCCCATTATGCGTGTGGTGCTTTCGCTTTTTGATTTCTTGAAACAAAGAGATTGGCTCTACGTAGCTATTACAGCTTTCGTGTTAGGCGTTATCGTGATGAATTCAATAGTAGAATAGGTGCCTAATTCTTTTAGTCGATTCTGAATAGTAGAAATGCGTGGAAGACTTAGTAACTTAGTTCGAAATAACTCACTCTTATTTTGAATTAACTTACTGAGTTTTTTGCTTCTTAAAGCTACAAATAAACGTCTTTAAGCAAGAAAATCTACTTTTTTATGCATTTTTTCGAATAAAACTCTTGTCGGTTTAATAGAAATGCTTACCTTTGCACTCGCTAAGACGGAGAGGTGGCGGAATTGGTAGACGCGCTACTTTGAGGGGGTAGTGTCAATTGTGACGTGGGAGTTCGAGTCTCCTCCTCTTCACTCAGCAAAAGGAAACTTACTGAAAGGAAGATTTCCATTACGCGGAAATAGCTCAGTTGGTAGAGCACAACCTTGCCAAGGTTGGGGTCGCGAGTTCGAGTCTCGTTTTCCGCTCTACAAGAGCAGAGCAAACCGCAGTTTCGCTCTGCTCTTTATCTTTCAAAGGAGCTCGAATGGTGGAATGGTAGACACGAGGGACTTAAAATCCCTTGGGCAGAAACGCCTGTGCGGGTTCGAGTCCCGCTTCGAGCACCAAGTAAACTCTTGTAGGTGAATAACTTACGAGAGTTTTTCTTTTTAATACTCTAATGCTTTTGTAAGTTCAATTTTAGAGCAAAATCTCGCGTTTTTTCGGGGTTTTACACATGTTGTGTAAACCAATGTGTAAACCGAAAAACAATATGAAAGCAACGGTTAACGTACTGTGTTACAAGTCTAAAACTTTAAGTAATGGTGAAAATCCTTTGATGATTTGTGTCTCGAAAGATAGAAAACGCAAATATATCAGCCTTGGAGTGTCTGTAAATCCCATATATTGGGACTTCAAAAAGAATCGCCCAAAACGTAATTGTCCCAATAGGGAACAGATTGAAAACCTAATACGTGAGGAAGAAAAGAAATACTCTGAGCAGGTCTTCGATTTCTCTACAAAGGGTAAGGAGTACACACTCACGACGCTTGTGGAGACAATTGGAACACCCTCTAAGATAAAGACTGTGGGAGACTTGTTTCAAGAGTACATAGAGCAACTTAAACTCGAAAACAGATTAGGATATGCTTTATCAGTTCGCCAAGTTTACAATTCCCTTGTCAAATACCGAGGACATTTAGATTTTTATTTTTCTGACATTGATTCGTCTTGGTTAAAAGGTTACGAAAGGTGGTTACGCAAGCAACAATTATCAGAAAATACGATAGGCATACGCTTCAGAACATTGCGCGCTCTATATAATTACGCAGTGGTAGAAGGACACGTCCAATCTGAATCTTATCCATTTAAGCGCTTCAAGGTTTCAAAGTTTCATAAAGTCACTGCGAAACGCGCTATCACTAAGGAACAGGTAAAACAGATAATGAGCATTGATACATCTTCATTCCGTTTGTACAAAAGACTGGCAGTAGATATGTTCATCTTCTCGTACCTTATGGGAGGAATAAATTTTACAGATATGTCAATGCTGACCTGTAATAATATTGAGGGGGATAGACTGATATATGTTAGGCAGAAAACAAATAAGACTATCATACTCCCGTTAATGGATGAGGCTGTGGCAATAATCCATAAATACAGAAATGAGAAGAATAAGTTCATTTTTCCCGTTCTTGATAATCGTAAGCGTACAGCATTACAAACTAAATACCGAATCTACGATATTCTTTCTAAGGTGAACAAACACTTGGAGAGCATAGGTAAAGACTTAGGAATAGAGTTGAAGATTACAACCTACGTTGCTCGCCATTCTTATGCGACCGTACTTAAACGCTCTGGAATAGCGACGTCGATAATCAGTGAGTCACTAGGACATAGTTCGGAACGAGTGACGCAATTTTACCTTGACAGTTTTGAGAATGAGACTCTAAACGAGGCTATGAAGAATCTGCTCTAAACTAAAATAATCTCACTTGCAACTTGCAAGTGAGAATTTCTGTTTAATTTTGTTCAATAACCACTTATTAAAGTCTTATGGGACCTATCGAACGATTTAAATACGAATTAAGTGAATGCGATATACTAGAGTACGCCATCTTTATGCATCAATCATGCACTTTTGGTAATCCAAATGGTTGGTTTCCTGAAGTAGGAATGGATAACTTACCTAATCATGATAAATTAACTCCGTTTCAGCCTACTATAGACCTTTTTGTTAATAGATATAATAATAATAAACTGAGTCATTATTTTAAATATGATGCATACCTAAAGAATAAAGCATTACAAGAACTTCTTGCAGAATTTGATTTTGACAAGGATAAATTTTGGTATCTCTTGCTCTTCACCTATGATTTTTGTGATTCTGTGATTGAAAATGGCAGATTGGTGGCAGATTCTGCATACGACCAATTATGCAAGTTTATAAATACAATTCTCCCTCATGTAAACCATTTTGATAAATTATATGGAAGTACAACAGATGCAGAAATAGAGCTTTCTCTTCAAGTAAATGGTGTTAAAGGCTCTGTTAAAATTAATAGTCAAACCGCAATACATTTTCTTGCAGAATCTTGTAAGAAACGAATTGAAGAGGAAAATCTAGAGAATGAAGCATGGATGCAGTTTCAAGAATTGAAAGATAGAAAGGTGTCTCGTAAAGAATCCCCTAAAATATTCTATTTTGCAAATATGCTATTAAGATGGTTTAATTCACAAAAGAACGTCTACTTAAAAAGAAGAAAGGGTGCAAAACATTCAATAAAAGAGAGAAGACTAATATCCCATTTGATATATTTTACGCGTCTATCAACAAATAAGAATTTTCTCACAGATGATGATTTATTGAAATCTTATTTAAAACAATATAATCCTTCAGATTTTTACAATATAACAAGTAGCATCTATCCAGAGTTCCTATTGTAATAACCAAACATTTTGCTCATTACTATATCCTTAAATAAAGGGGATAAAGTAGTGAGCATTTTTTATACCTTTTATGCTCGATTCATTCGTTCTACCTTTGCATCGTCAATCAACAACAAGGGCGCCCGTTGGAGATTGAGAACTTAAAAAAGAAATAATAATGATACTAGAAAATTCTATGGTGGCGACCTTAAACGCAACAGAGGTAGATAATGTGGGAATACCTGCGAGTGTTGAACAATCAAACCCCGCAAAGACAATGGGAACATTTAATTTCAAGTTTGAGCAAACGAGCACAACCAAGAAGTACGACAACGAAGGTGCGTACAAGACCCTCCAAGTAATGATGACCAATAAGGAACAGCTTGTAGTCAAATTCTATAGCAGCAAGGACAACATTCCTTGCGCTTGGATAGAATCAAAAAAAGTAGCTGGGTTCAAATACGAACTCAAGAGCGAAACATTCCAAGCTCTGATGAACTACCTAATCAATGGCGAAGTTTTCGACTTCGACAGCAACCCCGAAAACTCAGACACTTTGGATGAGGACGCTGACTTTCAACTAATGGTGTTACAGATGTTGGTGGAATGCGGAAGAACTATACAATACGTTCCCTTATTCCGTGAGAACCCTCAATACCTAAGTGCGGTACTCCCTTGTTTCAAGGGGAAGGTGATGTTTCGAGTTAAAAGAACCAACGAACTTCTTGACTATCTTCGCGAGAACAAGCAACTACTTTAATCTTGTAATGGGAGGGGGAAACTCCTCCTCCCTTTTAATTCTTACCCTATCTATATTTCTATGCCCAACCAAATAATCAATCTAAAGAAAAAGTGGAATGAGAAGATTCCATACCTTACAGAAATACTCCCTGAGATACCAACTAACACTATCTTATATAAGAGTCTTACAGGACTTGGCGCTACTTACGGAGAATTGAAAGCACAGCGTCACTCCATTATCATTGAACCCAACAAACCTGTTATCTTCGGTAAGTGTGCAGACCCCAAGCATGGTGATGACAATCTGTTTGGAGTGTTCGAGGGTGTTTACACCGATGATATAGTTAAATATTTAGAACGAAGTACAAAGCAAAGCAAGTTCTTCAAGATTCTCACCACTCCTGAAAGTTTTGTCAAAATACAAGACGCATTTGAAGAAATGGAGATAGATATGAGATTCAATTGCTTTCTGCTTTTCGATGAATGCCACAAAATAGTAAAAGATTCAAACTTTAGACCTGACATAGTTTTACCTATGGACTTCTTTTTTCAATGCAGATACAAAGCATTGGTTTCCGCCACACCCATAGAGTTTACAGACCCGAGATTTGAGCACCAAGGTTTTCAGAGCATAACCATAGTGCCCGACTTTAACTGTACGAAAGAGATAAACCTCCATACTACAAACAACTTGCTACAAACGACCAAACAGGTGCTTAACGAAATGAAAGATGCAGATATACCATTTTTCTTTTTCTGTAATTCAACAGACACTATACAAGCACTGATGCAACAACTTGAAGTGCTTAATGATTCTGCAGTTTTCTGTTCTGAGAAAAGTGTACGCAAATTAAAGAATAGAGGATTCCACAATGTAGATGATGTTTGGAGACCAGAATTGATGAAGCGCTATAATTGGCTTACCTCTCGCTTCTACAATGCAGTGGATATTGAATTAGCAGAACAACCGATAGTGTTGCTTCTTACTGATTGCTACTTTGCTGAATACACGACCTTTGACCCTCATACCGATGCAATACAATGCGTAGGTCGTTTCCGTAATGGAGTTTCATCCATCCACCACATAGCAAATACCAATCATAATTTTGCAATACGTTCCAGAGAAGAATTGAAAGGATATATAGATTGTTCAGAGGCGATATATAATCAACTTGCATCATTATATCAATATTCGACGACAAATGCAGCACGCGATGCCTATCGTGAAGCAATGAAATGCGTACCATTTGCAAAGTTTCTTAATCCCAACCAAACGAAGAATTATTTCAGCATAGATAATTATGTAAACGACACGTTGGTACACAGTTTTTATTACAATCCTACAACATTATGTAGCGCATATGCCGAGAAATTCACTGTAACCCGTACCGATTACAACTATCCTCTTGGAGATTATGAACGACTTAAACGCAATAAAATAGGACAAACTATAAAGGAAAAACGAATGGAGATTGTAGCGCAACTCGAACTGCTTGGAGAGTGTGTTACAGAACTTGAAATGGAATATAGACGAGACCTTGTTAATGCTGATGAGTTTATTGTCAATGCTTATGACACTATTGGAAAAGTTGAAATTGAAAGACTTAAATACAACCGCAAACGCATCAATGAAACAATCATACTTGCTAATTACCATAAACGCACCACAGGAATTGAGGTAAAAAAACTGATGCAAAACTCTTTTGAAGTAGGCAAGTGGTACACCAAGAATTACATTAGAACTGAAATCAAGCGAATTTTTGAGATTCTGGGAATAACACCTCGAAAGGCTGTAACTTCACATACTGTACTTGATTTTTTTGATGCTACCCCTTGTGAGCGAAAAAAGGACGGAAAGAGGAATAAAGGATATCTAATTGTAAATGTAAAATAAGTAAGTAGGCGACATTTTTTGAGGAGAAATATTTTTATAGACCCCGTTCAAATTTTGTCGCCTATTCTAATCTATATTAATTAGCACATCAACCCCTATTTAACTAAAGGAATGTTCTCGCTGGAATTAATAAAGTACTTTGAACTTTCCTTAAAAGGGATAAGAACCCATATTTTGAAAAGTCAGAAATGGGAATGTTGTTGTTTTAGACTTAAAATAGAAATATTATAGTGGAGAAATTTTCAAGTCTCTATTTCCTATTATTCTCAAATAATATACTTTTATAAGCAAAACTCTATCGTTCAGTTAAACTAAAAATATAGTTTTCTCTTTTCTTGCCCCCCCATCCTAAATTTTTATATAGGTCTGGAAAAGAGAGTTCACCTCCCTCTAACCCCTCCCTGCTCAAATATAGGGAGAATATTTCTGTTCATAAAAAATATAAAATAGTCGATATAAAGTTGTCACAAATATGTAAGTAGTAATAACATGTACAACTATTTAACTATTTACATTATGAACAACAACATTTCAACAAGCGTGAACTTCCTTGAAGCAAACACAAACAGCATCACTCTCGAAGAACTTACAGGGCAGTGCGTCGTTCCTACGTGGGCAAACCAAGAACTTACAATCTCACATCAAGATTTCATTAGCACCGTGCACGATGCCGCATGTAACGTCTTCGCAGGAGAAACAATTAACACTCCAGAGATTCGTGTTTCTCACATTGTGCGTGGTCGCATTCCCTCTGCGCTCGGTAAGCGTTCAAGCGAATTACTAGAATCTGAGAAAACTCAGTTTTATCAAAGATTGGCATTCGCTTTTACTATTCCAAGTCTTCATGAGTGCATTAATGGACAGCGTTTAGAACTCTGTGTAGGTGGAGTACGCAATTACTCAGATTTGAATCTC
>JAZOUA010000029.1:0-60924 GCA_045657925.1 Alloprevotella sp.
CAAATCTGATATTACGTCTAAAATGAAAATTCATAATTCATCACCTCCGAACTTATTATATTATAATCAATTGATAATGTAAATCAAGGCAAAAGAAAAAGAGAATTTCATAAAAATTCTCTTATTCATCATCAACTGATAAAATAGCCATGAATGCTTCTTGTGGAATTTCAACTCTTCCAACAGATTTCATACGTTTTTTACCTTTTTTCTGTTTCTCTAAAAGTTTACGTTTACGAGAGATATCACCACCATAACATTTTGCTGTAACATCCTTACGCACAGCCTTTACAGTTTCGCGGGCGATAATCTTCGCGCCGATAGCCGCCTGAATGGCGATGTCGAACTGTTGGCGGGGAAGGAGTTCCTTGAGCTTCTCACACATGCGACGTCCAAACGTTACGGAGTTGTCAACGTGGGTCAGCGTAGAGAGAGCGTCGACGGGTTCGCCATTGAGGAGAATGTCAAGCTTCACCAATTTTGAGGGGCGGAAGCCAATGGGGTGGTAGTCAAAGGAAGCGTAACCCTTAGAAATGGATTTGAGCTTGTCGTAGAAGTCAATAACGATTTCCGCAAGAGGCATGTCGTAATGAAGCTCTACGCGGTTGCCGCTCACGTATTCCTGCTTGATGAGTTCGCCACGCTTTGAGAGGCAGAGGGTCATGATGTTGCCAATATAGTCGGTGCGTGTGATGATAGATGCACGGATGTAGGGCTCTTCAATGTGCTCAATCTCAAGAATGTCGGGCATGCCGGCAGGGTTGTGAACTTCCTTCATCTCACCGTGCTTGTCGTAAACCTGATAAGATACATTAGGGACGGTCGTGATGACGTTCATGTTGAACTCTCGGTCAAGGCGCTCCTGAACGATTTCCATGTGAAGCATTCCCAAGAATCCACAACGGAAACCGAAGCCGAGGGCCACGGATGATTCGGGCGAGAAGGTTAAGGAAGCGTCGTTGAGTTGGAGTTTTTCAAGCGAGGCACGGAGCATTTCGAAGTCCTCTGTTTCAATGGGGTAAATACCAGCAAAGACCATGGGCTTCACTTCCTCGAACCCTTCAATAGCCTTAGAGCAGGGATTAGCAACGGAAGTAATCGTGTCGCCCACCTTTACTTCAGTGGCCGTCTTAATGCCTGAAACGATGTAACCTACGTCGCCACAAGTGAGTTCTTTACGCGGAGAAAGATCCATCTTGAGCACACCAATTTCGTCGGCATCATACTGTTTCTGGGTGTTCACAAAGAGCACGTCCTCGCCCTTGCGAATGGAGCCATTGACAATCTTGAAATAGGCAATGATGCCACGGAAAGAGTTGAAGACAGAGTCAAAGATGAGTGCCTGAAGGGGGGCATTAGGGTCGCCCTTAGGAGCAGGGATACGCTCTACTACGGCACGGAGAATCTCATCAATTCCTTGTCCCGTCTTACCCGAAGCATGGATAATGTCCTCCTCCTTACAACCGAGCAATTCAATGATTTCATCAGAAACTTCCTCGGGCATAGAGTTGGGCATGTCACACTTGTTGAGCACAGGGATGATTTCAAGGTCGTGCTCAATAGCCATGTAAAGGTTGGAGATGGTTTGCGCCTGTACGCCCTGAGTGGAGTCAACAATAAGCAAGCAACCCTCACATGCCGCAATACTACGGCTTACTTCATAAGCAAAGTCAACGTGTCCCGGAGTATCAATGAGGTTGAGGACATACTTCTTGCCGTCTATTTCATGCTCCATCTGTATGGCATGGCTTTTGATGGTAATGCCTCTTTCCTTCTCAAGCTCCATGTCGTCAAGCATCTGCCCTTCAGTAACTTGTATGGTCTTTGTTCGCTCCAAGAGTCGGTCGGCAAGTGTACTCTTACCGTGGTCAATATGAGCGATAATGCAAAAATTTCTGATGTGTTCCATCAATCGTATAATGTAATTTTTAGTCAGTTAACGTGTTTCGTTTTTTAATAATTAGAAAGGAATCACTTGCTCTAAAGTGATGGCACCATTCAAATCCTTCTCGGAGAGTAGGGGGGGATTCTCGGGCGAAATGGGCCACTGAATATTGACCGTGGGATCGTTGTATGCAAGTGTGCGCTCCGATAGGGGGGCATATTTATTATCCACCTTATAGATGAAAACAGCTTCATCGGAAAGCACGTAGAACCCATGAGCAAATCCGCGGGGAATGAAGAGCTGGCGCATGTTTTCCTCAGAGAGTTCCACCATTACGTAGTTGCCAAAAGTGGGGGAGTCCTTACGGATGTCCACGGCAACGTCTAACACCTTACCCTTGATGACGCGCACTAACTTTGCTTGTGAATCCTCGCCCTGTTGGTAATGTAAACCTCTGAGCACACCCTTGCTGGACATGCTTTGATTGTCTTGAACGAACGTTACGTTGGCACCAATGTGCTGGTTGAAGTCGTTCATGTTATAGGTTTCCGTGAAATATCCTCGTGCGTCCTTAAAGAGCTTGGGCTCAAGGATGTATACACCAGGGATAGAAGTTTCGATGTATTCCATAGATGAAAATCGTATATCGTGTTAGTTGCTTTGCGTGGATTATTGAATGTCTTTGACTTCTAACGTAGAGTCACTTTCAGCGGGTGGTACCTCATTCATAGTTGGTGTCTTTTTGCTCTTAGTAAAGAGCTCCTTGAGGTTTGTAAAGTCCTTCTGAAACTGGATTCCCACCCCCTGAGTCGTTAATGCTGACTTCGTGAAGTAGCGGTCGTTCGTTTCACTATATGCCTTGAGCAGAATGCCACCGTTCGGATTGAGGAGGTATTTCACGTCAAAGTCACCCACGAAATTGCTACCGCGCATGGCGTTATACTTGTTTTCGTGATACCCCACGTTGCCGTTAAGGAGCAAACGGTTGTTCATCAACTTACCGCTGATAATACCATCCACTTCCATGTCAGTCCATCCCGTTGTGCCAGTTGTGAAGTTCGTTCCAAAGTTCCAAGCATTTGAACCCAATGCATTAGAAATCACATCATTGATTCGCGAGCTTAAGGTTGATGAAAGGAAGGAGTTTGCCACTACTGTTGATTGGCTCTGCTGGTTGGATTCTGTGACCGTATAATCATATGTGTAGAAACGGCCGAGGGCAAGCAAGTGAATCACCTGCATGTTCATATCCTCTTCCGTTGCAATCAGCTTGCGCACCATCTGCTTTTCATCGTCATTGATGTTAGGCAGGTCAAGGTCAAAGCTGACGTTGGGATTAGAAGCCGTTCCTCCAATGTTGAGAATACAATTGGCCTTAATGTTTCTATCTGAGAAATTCTCACCGATATTCAAGTCGGCAAGTGATGCTGTAGGAACCGTATATATGGCTTTTAGTGCCAATTGGGCTTCGTCAGGATTACCACCAAAGATGATAGAACTACCATTTTGAATTTCAAAGTTTTTCTTCAAAACGTCCTGAATACTCATTTGATAATTTCCTCCCGTCAAAGCGTAGTTTCCGTGAAGGCGGAAGGCCCCCTTGTTATAATAGTCCGCACTTAAAATGCCGTTACCCACCAAGTTCAAATGGTCGCCAGTAACTTCGTCCATTAACACTCTGAGCGTTGCCGCAGAGTTCATGTTAACGTTGAAATGGAAATTCATGTCCATTTGCGGAGTGGGTACCATTGTAATCAAGGGCAAATTCACATCCTGAGAAGCTGCATCCTTACTTGCATTGCGATAATTGATGACGCCGTCATTGGAATTGTGAGTGGCTAAAATCTCATTCTCAGTGTATACGATGAGTGAGTTGTTTGTAGGCGTTGCATCCACGTTCAGCGTCAACTGAGTGGGTGAGCCATTGATTTGGATTGTTCCGTTAGCATAAGTTGTCGCATAGAAGGGCATGTCGGGCGTTCTGCCCTTGTCGTATAAGAGCAAGCCATTGCTCGTCACGTTGAGGTCGTAGAAGAAGTTCTTAAAGTGGTTGTGTTTCAACTGTGCTTGAACTAAACCAGTTCCGCCTTTCAGTGCTTTGAGCGTTGCGTTTTGCAACGTAAATAGCCCTGAGCTAATTGCAACTTTAGCATTCTCCAATTGATAGGACACTCCATTGGCAGGCACGTCAAACGCCGCATTGATTTGCATATTGCCACTGAGATCAAGCTTATTGAAAGTACCATGCAATCTGCAGTATCCCGTGGTATTACCAGTAATATCACGAACGATGTTGTTCACCCATTTTCTTAAGAAGGCTATGTTCGTTTTATTGGTCGTGATTTGTAAATCAATAGAGTTCTTTGAGGGCCAAATATGTCCAATTGCTCTAGTTGATGAAATGTCTTTTTGCTCAAAGTTACCAACAACGTTGATGGGCTCCTTGGGTGAATCCCATGTTGCATGAAGTTTCGCATCGCCAAAAGGGGCTTTGTTAAAGAGGAAGGACTTCACGTGGAGGTTCGTTGTAAGGAAGGGCTTACCTGGTGTGATGCTTAGGTATGCATCTCCCGAAGCTGCACCATCGAACAGGACGCTCCTGAAGTTAATCTTATCAAGGATATACCCCACGTTAATATTCTTCAGTTTCAGGTGAAGGGAGTCATCTTTTGTTGAAGAGAGTCCACCATTTAATGTGATGCTTTGGTGTGACGTATTGAGGGTTAAGTTCTTAATTTTATGGTCCTTACCGCTAAATAAGAATTCCCCCTTTGAGACGTTCCATATGGAGTCTTCAATGTGTATGGTTGTGGGCAATACTGACGAGCGGATAGTATTGTCATCCAAGAAGCTTGTCATCGTGTTAAGGCTTCCTGAGAATTTGTGGTGCTTCACGCCGTCCCATTCCAAGTTTGTTTCTAAGAGATCATCGTGTAGTTGAGCCCCAAGAACAAATTGGATGTTGTCGTTCATCATCTGCTTCTTTGCTTGTACAAGGAGTCCAGCGCTTGAGTCCTTTGATTGAAGGTGGAGTGACACGTTTTCTAATTCGTGGTTTTCATACTTCACTTTCTCTGCAAAAGCTGATAGTTTTGCGTGAGTGTCATCTTTGAACAACTTACCCTGAATCGTACTTCCATCAGACATTTCAATGGGTAAGAAGAATACATTGTGTGCAAATCTTCCGTCGTGCAGGTAAACCATGAAACTCATGGCATTCTTCTCATCGTTCTTATCCTTGGTTTGCTTGATGCTAGTGGTTGATTTCAGTGAGGGGATATGTTGCGTTAAAGTTGACTTCCATGTGTCCAACACCATGGCATAATCAATCACGCCTTCGGCATTCACAGAGATGAAGTCACTCTTTAATTTTAAGGTGGAGTGCTGATTCTTGGTGTAATCCAATGAGGCGTCACACTTCTTCATCTTGAAGGGTTGCACCAATCGCTGAGCCACAAGCGAATCAATCGTTAGATGAAGCTTACACTTGTTTTCTGTTATAGCGGGAGCATTTAAGTGAATCATGCCTCTCCATATCCCACTGATAGTAGAGTCAGTTACTCCTAACTTACTTATATTTATGTTTTTAAGTTTTCCATTTAAGTTTAAGTCGGAGAGTGTCTTATTGCGGTAAGTGCAGGATGCTTTAAGGGTTAAGAGCAAGTCGGGATGATTGCTTTCAACGTCACACTTGACGTTATGATTGTTCATCTCAACGGTTGTCGCGATATCTTCAAGGTCGTAGTATTGCTGGTTTATAGCTGACGCAATCTGCAAGGATAACTGCTTCGGAGTAAGGGTTGAATCCTTCAGAATGGCTTTCACTTGAGCCGTTGCATTTAAAGTTTCTGGTAGATAATCAGCTTCTAACAGAGCTTTTAAGTTGGTTTCTTTAGTTGCTAGATTAACGTTTAGGGCTTCATCTTGTAGTGTCCCCTTGATGTTAATCACCCCTGCTGAGGGAGATTGGAGATCCACTTGTCCCTGTCCGTTGGATGACTTAATGTCATAGGTTGCATTACCCGTCGCTGATACATGTCCTAAGTTACGAAGGCGCTGAACATCCTTGTTGGGGATGAGCGAAACTATTTGTGTCAGGAAGATGGAATCTGCCTCAAGATGCTTGAGGTTTACATTAAATTGATGATTGTCCTTTATATCTGAATCAATGTCTAAATTGAAGTGGCTTTTCTGTTCTTTTAATGATATGATAACGTGTTTAATGCCCTCATTATGATTTATTTTAACCCCTCCATTTATATTAAAATCTAAGTTGTTAAGGTGGGGTGTGAGGAATTCAAAGTCCTGCGACGATAGGGATTTAATCAGGATGTCTCCATTGATAAGAGGGAGTTGCTTTTGGTCAAAGCTTATGGAGATGGGGGCTTCTGCAATGATGTCGCTATGAGGCAGGCTTATTCGTGTCTTATCAAGGGTGATGCCACTCTTACCGATCTCGGCATTGAATCGCACGTTGTTGATAGCGAACCCACACGACTCTGTGCAAGCAAATTTGCGTACACGAAGATGGATGCTATCGTTGTTGATGATATTGACCGAAAGGTTCGCGTGAATGTCATTGAGCGCAATGTGGTCCTTACTGAAGCCTTGTGCTGGCTTGGGCATCCATCGCTTATCACATGACACGTTGGCACGTGTAACAATCAGCGATCCAATCTTAAGTTGGGTTTGCGTGGATGCATCTTCCGACGTTTGGAATAGGTCAACGATATATTGAAAGTTATAGGCCGAATCCTTCGCCACTTGGTAGAGGTGCACGTCTGTGTCCATGAGTAGGACGGATCTCAATGAGATTTTACTTTTCAGAAGGTCGCGCAATAGAATCTTAGCTGAGAATTTCTTTGAGCTGAGCAACACCTCCTCATTCTGGTCGTACACGGTCAAGTCGTGGAGTACAATTCTGTTGAAGAGTCCCACTTCAACGTCTTTGATTTCAACCTTTGAGTGCAGCAAAGATGATACGCTCTGTTCTATCTCCCCAATCCAAAGATTTTTGATGGGGCGCAGGTTCAAACAAACCAACAAAACAAGGTAAGTACACAAAATGGTACCTACCACAATCTTTATTATTTTTGCTGGATGTCTGATAAGTTGGATTTTTGATTAGGAGCTCTGAGCTATTAAGTTTTTAGAGCGGTGAGCGCATTATATTTTACTTCTCCGTTCTTCTCATGTAAATAATACCCTCCGAGAGATGACGCATCATGGGGATGAAGTGGCAGAAGCCTTTAGTAGCGGATTGGATGGAAAATTTGAAGCACGTAATCCAAGCGTAATTGCCGTGAAGGTAGTACTCAAAAGCCCCGCGACTGCGTTGTACCCCTGCATCAACATACACCAACGACTTCTTGAGCATCGTTGAGGTTTCCACTAGCTTTTGGGGAAAGTAGCGCATGTTCAAGTTCAGGCGTAATGCATCCGTAAGCCAAATATCCTCTTCTCCGCAAGTAAGGAATTTTGTACCAAGACCAAAGCGTTCGTCAAATCTAACAACGCTCTGTACTCGGCTACGTCGGCACACCATTTCGATGGCTGAGATGGAATAGTCGCTCGGAATTTCCTTCACGGGACGCTCCTCGTTGGGATATTTCTTGAGTTGCTTGCCCGTATATGTGCTGGCGGTGAAGAAGGCCACGTCAAGCGCTGGATTGTTTTCAAACGTTTGACGAACCAAGCCAATCGTTGAATCCGTAAAGCGCGCATCATCATCAGCAAAGATGACGAGGTCGGCCTTCGCCTTGTCCATTGCCAAGTTGCGGTTTGCCGAGAGACCTTCTCCCTTGTATTGGAAAAACATAACATCCTCGCGTGCTCTTAATTCACCCGGAATGAGGTCTAAATAACGCTCGTCTGTGTATTGGTAAGAAATTACGTAACGCACACCTTCTGTTGGAGGTAGCAATACGTCACTAACCTTTACAATGCCCTTGTTCAACGAGCAGATGAGTATGTCAATGGTCATCATAAATTCAACTTTTTATTCCGAAACGATACATTTTACTTTTAAAAGGCAAAATTACATTTTTTTTCGCAATAACGCGGACGTGGTTCTTAAATATATGAAAAAAAACATTTATGGCTCACTTCAGAGTTATTCATTAGGCTTTATGTCGTTTTTGTTTCTTAGGGGAGGGTAAGATTAGGTGTACCTTTGAATAGTTTAGCATTCTTATCAGCCCTCACTTACCATCCTCTTTACGTATAAGTTCAGAATTTTTACATAATGAATAAAAAAATGTGCAAAATTATTTGGGGGATGAAATCTTGTTTATAATTTTGTTTTTGGAATGGAGATGTGAAATCTGTTTTCATTCCGCTTAGAACTTCTAACTTGCTATAACAATGCCAATTGATTTACACGAACCGCTAAAGCGCTATTTTGGTTTTGACCAATTTAAGCATAATCAGGAGGAGATTATCCGCAGTCTTCTCGGTGGGCGCGACGTCTTTGTGTTGATGCCTACGGGGGGAGGTAAGTCTATGTGCTATCAACTTCCAGCGATGTTGATGGAGGGCACGGCGATAGTGATTTCTCCTTTGATTGCATTGATGAAGAATCAGGTGGACGTGATGCGCCATACCTCAGAGGATGATGGAGTCGCACATTTCATCAATTCATCATTGAATAAGTCACAGATTGACCGAGTTAAGAGCGATGTTCAAGCGGGCATTACTAAATTATTATATGTGGCGCCCGAAACATTGACGAAGGAGGAATATATAGAATTCCTAAAAGGAGTGAAAATCTCGTTCTACGCCATTGATGAGGCTCACTGCATTTCTGAGTGGGGACACGATTTCCGCCCAGAATATCGCAAGATTCGCCCCATCGTGAATGAAATTGGCGTGGCGCCCATTATTGCTCTTACGGCTACTGCCACGGAGAAGGTGAGAAGCGACATCAAGAAGAGTTTAGGCATGATTGATGTGGCTGAGTATAGTAGTTCGTTCAACCGTGCTAACCTTTACTATGAGGTGCGTCCAAAGACGAAACAAGTAGACAAAGATATCATCCGATTTATCAAGCAACACCCAGGACGTAGCGGTATTGTTTATTGTTTGAGCAGAAAGAAAGTAGAGGAATTTGCAGAAGTACTCCGCACAAATGATATTAAGGCGCAGGCCTACCACGCAGGCATGGATGCTGCTACACGTAATCAGACACAGGATGCCTTTCTCATGGAAGACATTGATGTGATTGTTGCGACCATAGCCTTTGGTATGGGGATTGATAAACCTGACGTTAGGTTCGTAATCCATTACGAAATCCCCAAGAGCCTTGAAGGTTACTATCAAGAAACAGGACGTGCTGGTCGCGATGGCGGAGAGGGTATTTGTTTGGCCTTCTATTCCCACAAAGATCTTCAGAAACTGGAGAAGTTTATGGTTGATAAGCCTGTTGCAGAGCAGGAAATTGGAAAGCAATTGCTGAAGGAAACTGCAAGTTATGCAGAAAGTTCTATTTGTAGGCGTAAATTGATATTACATTATTTCGGTGAAACATATGAACCCGAAAATTGTCATAATTGTGATAACTGCTTAAATCCTAAGAAGAAAGTGGAAGCAAAAGACTATTTATGTAAAGCCATAGAGGCTGTTATTGCTACGAAAGAAAACTTTACCGACGAATATATCATCGACATATTATTAGGCAATGAAACCGACGAAGTCCTTGCTCATCATCATGAGGATCTTGACGTGTTTGCATCGCTTGAAAACCTTGAAGAAAAGACCCTCGCACCAGTTATTAAGCAAGCTGTCATCAGTGGTTACTTTGAAAAAGACGTAGACAATGTCGGTGTGCTGAAAGTAACGAAAGCTGGCAAGGCATTCCTTAAGTCGCCTAAGTCGTTCACTATAGTTGAAGATAATGACTTTGAGGAAGTTGAAGATGAAGAACCCGTTCAAAGTGGAGGCGCATGTGCTGTTGACCCCGTGCTCTACGACATGATAAAAGATTTGCGCAAGCGTATGTCTAAGGAACTTGATGTGCCCCCTTATGTAATCTTCCAGGATGCTTCTCTTGAAGCTATGGCAACAATCTATCCGCAGACAGTCAAGGAATTGGAAAATATTCCTGGAGTCGGTGCAGGTAAGGCAAAACGCTATGGTGAAAAGTTCTGTCAACTTATCAAGAAGCATTGTGAAGACAATGAAATTGAGCGCCCCGAGGATCTTCGCATTCGCACCGTGGCTAATAAGTCTAAACTTAAAGTCAGCATTATCCAAGCTATTGACCGCAAGGTAATGCTTGACGATCTCGCTGAAGCCAAGGGTATTGATTTTCATGAACTCCTTGATGAAATTGAAGCTATCGTCTATTCAGGTACTAAGATTAACATTGATTATTTTATTGAGGAAATACTTGATGATGAGCATATAGAAGACATCTATGGCTACTTCAAGGAATCAGAAACAGACGATATTGAAGACGCACTCGACGAACTTGGAGCTGATTATTCAGAGGAGGAAATCCGCCTCGTACGCATCAAGTTTATCTCAGAAATGGCTAACTAAACACACTTCAGACTTAACACCAATAAAATGACACAAACAGAAATGAAGGACGAATCTAAAAAGTCCTTGAACTTTATAGAAAAAATCGTTCAAAACGATCTTGCAGAAGGTAAAAACGGAGGCCGACTTCAAACGCGTTTCCCGCCCGAGCCCAACGGATATCTCCATATCGGACATGCCAAAGCTATAGCTATGGATTTCGGTATTGCAGAAAAGTTTGGAGGTCAGTGTTACCTTCGCATGGATGACACCAACCCTCAGAAGGAGGATCTTGAATATGTTCGAGCTATTGAAGAGGACATTCAGTGGCTTGGTTACAAGTGGGGTAAAATCTGCTATGCAAGTGATTATTTCCAAGATCTTTGGGATTTTGCAGAATGGTGTATAGTGACAGGTAAAGCCTATGTTGACGAGCAAACTTCAGAAGAAATTGCAGCACAGAAAGGCTCTCCCACAGAACCTGGTCAAAATAGCCCTTATCGCGACCGACCAGCAGAAGAAAGTCTTAGCCTTTTCCGCGAAATGAATAGTGGAAGCGTAGAACCAGGAAAGATGATTTTACGTGCGAAGATTGATATGGCAAGTCCGAACATGCATTTCCGTGACCCCATTATGTATCGCGTACTCAACCTTCCTCATTGGCGCACGGGAACAAAATGGAATGCATATCCCATGTATGACTTTACACATGGTCAGAGCGATTATCTTGAAGGTGTAACTCACTCTATCTGTACCCTTGAGTTTGTGCCTCACCGCGATCTTTATGACCTCTTTGTTACTTGGATTAAGGAATGGAAGGGAGATGAAGGTGATATAAACGATAATCGTCCACGTCAGTTTGAGTTCAATAAGCTCAATCTTAACTACACGCTCATGTCAAAGCGCAATCTCCTTATTCTTACTAATGAAGGAGTTGTAAACGGCTGGGACGATCCCCGTATGCCTACGCTTTGTGGTATTCGCAGACGTGGTTATAGCCCTCAGGCGATTCTTAACTTTATTGATAAGATTGGTTATACAACCTTTGATGCGCTCAATGATATCAAACTCATGGAAGCTGCTTGTCGTGAAGACCTTAACCTTCGTGCACAGCGCGTGAGTGCCGTCGTTGATCCCGTAAAGCTTATTATCGACAATTACCCTGATGGTCTCGTTGAAGAAATGCAAGCAGTGAATAACCCTGAGGATGAAAATTCAGGAACTCACATCATTCGCTTCAGTCGTGAACTCTATATTGAACGTGATGACTTTATGGAGGACGGCGGAAAGAAATTCATGCGACTTGGTCCAGGAAAGGAAGTGCGCTTGAAGAACGCCTACATCATTAAGTGTGATGAAGATCCTGCGAAGTGTATAGAAAAGGATGCGGAAGGCAATATCATCTGCATTCACGCAACTTATGATCCTGAAACGAAGAGCGGTATGCCTGGTTCTGACCGTAAGATCAAGGGTAAGACTCTTCACTGGGTGAGCACAAAACATTGTGTGCCTTGCGAAGTGCGTGACTATAGTTGCCTTTGGACATGCGAAAATCCTCGTGATGCAATCAAGCAGTATGAAAAGGAAAACGGTGTGCGTGGCATTGATGCTATGCACCCCTTCCTTAATCCTGACTCGTTGAAGGTTAATAAAAATGCGTTTATCGAAGAATGGGCTGCAACTCTTCCACAGTACACTTATCTGCAATTCCAACGTATTGGTTACTATAATGTAGACAAGGATTCAACTCCCGATCTTCCCGTATTCAATCGTACAGTAGGGCTTCGTGATACCAAATAAAGGAGTTAATTAAGCTTAATTACGAGATATGATAAAGGAGAAACTCAGCGCATATGGGTTTCTCCTTTATTATATTATAGGCGTCGTAATTCTTGGAAATTACTAAAATCTACTGTTTTTACTTTGTTTGTATCTTAGATTAAAGTAAATTTGCAAGGGCATTATGCGTGCTTCACAATAGCTAATCATCAAAATTGTATTATTAACATCTAAATTCATAGAAATTAAATGTATAGAACTCACAACTGCGGTGAACTTCGAATTGAAGACGCTGGTAAGAAAGTGACACTTTCGGGATGGGTGCAACGCCTGCGTAAGATGGGGGGGATGACTTTTGTTGACCTCCGTGATCGTTATGGTATCACTCAATTGGTGTTTAACGAAGAAACGAATGCAGATCTCTGTGCACGTGCCAATAAGTTGGGTCGCGAATACGTGATTCAAGTGACAGGTGTTGTTAACGAACGCTTCTCAAAGAATGATAATATCCCCACGGGTGCCATAGAATTGATTGTTGATGAACTTGTCGTGTTGAATGCTTCTGCAACCCCTCCCTTCACTATTGAAAATAATACTGACGGTGGTGATGACATCCGAATGAAGTATCGCTACCTTGACTTGCGTCGTGATTGCGTGCGTAGTAACCTCGAATTGCGACATAAGTTCTGCATTGCCGTGCGTAATTTCCTCGATAGTCTTGGCTTTATGGAAGTAGAAACTCCCGTGCTCGTTGGTTCTACACCTGAAGGTGCACGTGACTTCATCGTACCTTCACGCATGAATCCCGGTCAGTTCTATGCGCTTCCTCAGAGTCCTCAAACACTGAAGCAGTTGTTGATGGTAGCTGGCTTTGACCGCTACTTCCAAATTGTGAAGTGCTTCCGTGATGAAGACCTCCGTGCTGATCGTCAACCTGAATTTACTCAGATTGACTGTGAAATGTCATTTGTAGAGCAAGATGACGTTATCAATACATTTGAAGCCCTTACGAAGTATCTCTTCAAGGAAGTGCGTGGTGTAGACTTGGGAGAAGTTCCCTTCCTCCGCCTTCCTTGGGCAGAAGCTATGAGTCGTTTTGGTTCAGATAAACCCGACATGCGCTTCGGTATGGAGTTTGTGGAATTGATGGATGTTATGAAGGGTACTGGTGAGTTTGCTGTGTTCAATGACGCTCAGTACATTGGCGGTATCTGCGCTCCAGGTTGCGCCGTTTATACTCGCAAGCAGCTTGATGAACTCACTAACTTTGTGAAGAGTCAGCAGATTGGTGCGAAGGGATTGGTTTATGCGCGTGTAGGTGAAGATGGAGGTGTAAAGAGTTCTGTGGATAAGTTCTACACTCCCGAAGTTCTTGAAAACCTCAAGGAGAAGATGGATGCGAAGCCTGGTGACCTCATTCTCATTATGAGTGGTGATGATGCTATGCGCACACGCAAGCAACTTTGTGAACTCCGTTTGCTTATGGGTGACCGCCTTGGTTTGCGCGATAAGAATAAATTTGCCCTCCTTTGGGTGGTTGACTTCCCCATGTTTGAATGGAGTGAAGAAGAAGGTCGTTTGATGGCTATGCACCATCCTTTTACTGCTCCCAAACCTGAGGATATAGAAAAGCTTGATACGAATCCCGCTTCTGTATGCGCAAATGCGTATGACATGGTGTGCAACGGTGTAGAAGTAGGTGGTGGCTCTATTCGTATTCATGATGCTGTGCTTCAAGCAAAGATTTTTGAGATTCTCGGTTTCACTCCCGAGCGTGCACAGGAGCAGTTTGGCTTCTTGATGAATGCGTTTAAGTATGGTGCACCTCCTCATGGTGGTTTGGCATACGGCCTTGACCGCTTCGTAAGTCTCTTTGCAGGTCTTGATAGTATCCGCGACTGCATTGCATTCCCAAAGAACAATTCAGGTCGTGACGTTATGCTTGACGCGCCTTCGTGCGTTGATCAAAAGCAATTGGATGAACTTTACTTACAATTGGGCGAAATCAATAAGTAATATAATAAATGAGAAAGGAGAAATGAGAAACGATAAATTTGCTGGCGCGTTATGAAGTCACGCATAATCTTTCTCCTTTCTCCTTTTACCATTCTCCTCTAATCATTATGAATTTTATAGAACTCTGTCAACAGCGCTATTCTGTGCGTGCTTATCATGATATTAGCATTGAACAAGAAAAACTTGATTATGTCCTTCAGTGTGCACGCCTCGCACCTTCTGCAGTGAACTTCCAACCCTGGAAGTTACAACTTATTACAGATAAGAAGGATATGGAGCGCATAAAGAAATGCTACAACCGTTCATGGTTTGAAAGTGTTTCTACGTGCATTGTGATTTATAAGAATAAGGAGCAAGAGTGGGTGCGTAAGCAGGATTGCAAAGCTCATGGCGACATAGATGTAGCAATCATTGCAGAGCATATTTGCTTAGCGGCGGCTGAGCAAGGCTTAGGTACTTGTTGGATTTGCAATTTCAATCGCGAGGAACTTTACAATCAGTTTGAAATCCCTGATTACTTAGAACCTGTTGTCATTCTTCCTATTGGTTATCCTGCTGATGAAGCAAAGGAAAAACAACGTAAGTCAATGGATGAATTGATGATTAAATTGCCACGCCTTTAAGTTTATTTTCTTTTTTTAGATTTCTCATAATCCGCTTGTAAGATGTTTGGATTCATAAGATTAGCAGCTGCGACACCTCAGGTAAGCGTGGCTAATTGCACACAAAATGCTGAACGCATTATTTCAATGTTACAGAAAGCAGATGAGCAAGAAGTCAGCGTCGTTTGCTTCCCTGAGTTGAGTGTTAGTGCGGCTACATGTAACGACTTATTCTTTCAGCGCTCCTTGATTGAGGCGGTTAAGAATGAGTTGTGCAAAATCGCTGAAGCAACGAGTTCGCTCAATGCGTTTGGCATCGTTGGTGCTCCCTTGCTGTACAATAATAAATTGTTTAATTGTGCAGTGGTAGTAGGAGAAGGAAAAATTTGGGGTGTAGTGCCTAAAATTTATTTGCCCAATCATGCTGAATCGTCTGAATCCCGTTGGTTTACGTCAGGCAATGTTTTAGCAGAAGGGCTTAATATGCAAATAGGTCGCTCCATTGTTCCCTTTACAGCAAATCAACTCTTTACAACAGCAGACTTTACGTTTGCAGTTTCATTTGGTAGTGACATTTGTGCACCAGTTTCTCCAGCCATATCACTTTCATTTGCAGGTGCTGATGTCATCTTCACTCCTGCTGCATTTGTAGAAAGTGCAGGTCGTCATAAGGCTCAGCGTTCCTTCCTTCTTCATCAAAGTCAATCGTTGATTTCTGGTCTTGTTTGTGCTTCTGCAGGCTATGGTGAAAGTACTCAGGATGTTGTACTTTCAGGTAAAACGTTCATTGCGGAAATGGGAGCAATGATAGCAGAAGGTAAGCGTTTTACACATGCGGAACAACTAACGATAGGGGAGATTGACGTAGAGCGAATTCGCCATGCGCGCCTTGAAAATAGTCTTTACAAGCAGGGTGCAGAGCAAAATGTACATACAACCTTCCTTTTCACCGAACTGCCGATTGAAAAGAAGAATGTAGAAAATCTAACG
Organism: Alloprevotella sp.; assembly: GCA_045657925.1. Classification (GTDB taxonomy): domain Bacteria; phylum Bacteroidota; class Bacteroidia; order Bacteroidales; family Bacteroidaceae; genus Alloprevotella. The sequence goes on from JAZOUA010000029.1 coordinate 15,790, forward strand.
CGCACTTATCCTTCACTTCCTTTCATACCTACGGATGAAGCCGAACGTTGTGAACGATGTGAAGAGATTTTGAATATTCAGACGGAAGGACTTATGAAACGCCTTGTCCACACGCATTCAGATAAGGTGGTAATAGGTATCAGTGGAGGTTTGGATTCAACGCTTGCGCTTCTTGTGACAGTGCGTGCTTTTGATGCTTTAGGTATTTCAAGAAATAATATTTATGGTGTTACAATGCCTGGCTTTGGTACAACCGATCGCACTTACACTAACGCACTTGAAATGATGAAGCAGTTGGGTATAACAACCTATGAAATTCCTATTGCTACAGCTGTTCTACAACATTTTGCTGATATCCACCATGATCCTTCAAAGCATGACGTGACTTACGAAAACAGCCAAGCACGCGAACGCACGCAAATACTGATGGACTTCGCTAATAGTAAGGGTGCGATGGTTATTGGCACAGGCGACCTTTCGGAATTGGCACTTGGTTGGGCTACTTACAATGGCGACCACATGTCTATGTATGGTGTAAATGGTTCTGTGCCTAAGACTTTAGTCAAGCATTTAGTAATCCATGAAGCACAAGAGGCCGATAATGAGTTGGTCAAGAACACGTTGCTCGATGTCGTTAACACCCCAATTTCGCCCGAACTTATACCGGCGGCTTCGGATGGCACGATTGCACAAAAGACGGAAAATCTCGTAGGTCCCTATGAACTTCACGACTTTTTCCTTTATCATACATTGCGCAATGCATTCACGCCCGAAAAGATCTGCTTCATAGCCGAACGTGCGTTTGCGGGCACGTATGACAAGGCGACGATTACGCATTGGTTGAACACCTTTACCCGTCGCTTCTTTATGCAGCAATTCAAACGCAGTTGCTTGCCCGACGGTCCTAAAGTTGGAAGTTGCTCACTTTCGCCGCGTGGTGATTGGCGTATGCCTACAGATGCTGATGGTTCACATTGGAAGTTTTTATAGCAGATAAACGTAAACAAATAATTAAAATTGTAGCGTCAATCATCTGATTTACAGAGATTGATGCTATTTTATTATATATACTTCTATGTATTCTTCCGTTGTGATTTATCCTCAAAAAAATAACTAACGATTAGTTGAAATTAACTCACTCTTAATTTTAACTAAGTCTCATTTAATTTTTGATAACTCACTTATAATTTTGGGGGCTTTTTGAGAGGGTGTAATTAGCTCTGTTTTAGCTTTAATTTAGTCGTCTGGTATGCAGGTGGTGAGGGATTTTTATTGTTTAAAGGTTTAAAGCGTTAAGTGCATTATACAAAGCGAGTATTTCTTGAGATTAAATGAGTGATTTTGTAGCTAATTAAGCTCCCTATTTCTTGAGAAATCCGTATCTTTGCACTTTGGATAAATAGAATAATTAACTATCAAAAAATAAAAGTTTTATGTCTTTGATTGCAGTTAGTCCTATTGATGGACGTTATGCCTCTAAAACGAGCGAGTTGCAAAACTATTTTTCTGAATACGCACTCATGAAGTATCGTGTGCGTGTGGAGATTGAATATTACATTGCGCTTTGCGAACTTCCCTTGCCTCAGTTGGTGGGTGTGGATAGCGCGCTTTTCCCCAAGTTCAGAGAAATTTATCAGAACTTCTCATTGGAAGATGCTCAGCGCGTAAAGGATATTGAAAGCGTTACGAACCACGACGTTAAGGCGATTGAATATTTCATTAAGGAGAAGTTTGACGCTATCGGTGGTTTGGAACAGTATAAGGAGTTTGTGCACTTCGGTCTTACTTCTCAGGACATCAACAATACTTCTTTCCCCTTGATGATTAAGGATGCTACGGAGGAAGTTTACATCCCCTTGTTGCAGAAGGTGATTGACCAACTTAATGCTTTTGCAGAGGAATGGAAGGACATTGCAATGCTTGCAAAGACTCACGGTCAGCCCGCTTCTCCCACACGTTTGGGTAAGGAAGTTAAGGTGTTCGCTTACCGTCTTGAAGAGCAGTTGAAGCAATTGAAGGCTGTTCCTTGTAGCGGTAAGTTTGGTGGTGCAACAGGTAATTTGAATGCTCACCGTGTGGCTTATCCTGCTTACGATTGGAAGGCTTTTGCTGAAAAGTTCCTCTCTGAAAAGCTCGGCATCAAGCGCGAAGAATACACTACGCAGATTTCAAACTACGATAATCTCGCTGCTTCTTTTGATGCAATGAAGCGCATTCATACAATCCTCATTGACTTGAATCGTGACTTCTGGCAGTACATCTCAATGGAGTATTTTAAGCAGAAGATTAAGGCGGGTGAAGTAGGTTCTTCAGCAATGCCTCACAAGGTTAACCCCATTGACTTCGAAAACTCTGAAGGTAACCTCGGTGTGGCGAATGCAATTCTTGACCACTTGGCGGTAAAGCTCCCCATCAGCCGTTTGCAACGCGACTTGACCGACTCAACCGTATTGCGTAATATCGGTGTGCCTATGGGGCATGCACTCATCGCATTCAGTTCAACACTCAAGGGCTTCAGCAAGTTGCTTCTTAATGAAGATGCACTCCGTCGCGACCTTGAAAATTGCTGGGCTGTATGTGCTGAAGCCATTCAGACAGTGCTTCGCCGTGAAGCTTATCCCAACCCCTATGAGGCGCTTAAGGCTTTGACTCGCACAAATGCGGCAATCACTGAAGAAAGCATTCATACATTCATCGAAGGACTTGATGTGAGCGAAGAAATCAAGGCTGAACTTCGTGTGATTACTCCATGGAACTATACAGGTATCTAAAATAGGAGAAAGATAAAAGGTAAGGGGTGAAAGGTAAAATACCGTTAACCCTTAACCTTCTCTTACCTCAATGATATTTTATTCGACAATTTAAATTTATGTCAGATTTTTTTAACAAGGGAAAGGGTGGCCGAGATGGCAACCGCTTTTCAAAAAGTAATTTCGGACGCACTTCAAATCGCCCTGGTTCACGCGAAGGTGTGAGTGGTGGTTATCGCCGTGAAGGTGACAATTCTCAGCGTCCTCGTTTTAACAATCAAGGCACAGGTTATGGTGAGCGCCACGAAGGTGGATTCCAACGCCCTAATCGTGATGGTCAGAGCCGCTTTAACAAGCGTCCCGCTTACAATAACTACGGTGGTGAAGGAGCCCCTCGTCCTCGTTTCAATGCAGGTGGCGAAGGACAGCGTCCTACTTACAATCGTGGCGAAGGCGGTCAGAATCGTGGATTTGCACCTCGCAAGCATACGGGGAACTATGACCCCCATGCTAAGTATAGTGCTAAGAAGCGCCTTGAGTATAAGGAAGAACATTTCGATCCTAATGCTCCCATCCGTTTGAACAAGTATTTGGCAAATGCTGGTGTATGTAGCCGTCGTGATGCTGATAAGTACATTGAAGCTGGCGTCGTAACCGTAAATGGTGAAGTAGTAACTGAACTTGGTGCACGCGTATTGCGCACAGACGTTGTTTGCTTCCACGGTGAAGCGGTGAAGTTAGAGAAGAAGGTTTATGTGCTTCTCAATAAGCCTAAGGGTTATGTAACAACAAGCGAAGATCCTCAGAATCGTAAGACTGTGATGGACCTCGTACAGGGTGCTTGTCCCGAAAGAATCTATCCTGTAGGCCGTCTTGACCGCAATACAACAGGTGTTCTTCTCCTTACAAACGATGGTGAGTTGGCATCAAAGTTGACGCATCCTAAGTTCTTGAAGAAGAAGATTTATCACGTTCATACCGACCAGAATGTTTCGCTTGCTGATATCCGCCAAATTGCTGAAGGTATCACGCTTGAAGATGGTATGATTAAGGCTGACGCAGTTGAATATGCTTCACCCACAGATAAGAAGCAAGTGGGCATTGAAATCCACTCGGGTAAGAACCGCATTGTGCGTCGTATCTTTGAATCATTGGGTTATCACGTTGTAAAGCTTGACCGTGTGTATTTCGCAGGTCTTACAAAGAAGAATGTACGTCGTGGTGACTGGCGTTACCTCACAGAAAAGGAAGTTTCAATGTTGCGCATGGGCGCTTTTGAATAATCATTTGGAAATAATATTATGAGAACAAAAGTTATTGATATACTTCGTTCGACCAACTTCGGTGCGGAAGTAACCGTAAAGGGGTGGGTGAGAACAAAGCGTGGTAGTAAGTCGGTGAATTTTATCGCTCTCAACGACGGTTCTACTATTCACAACGTTCAGATCGTTGCAGATGTTGACAAGTTTGACGAAGAATTGTTGAAGAAGGTTACAACTGGTGCTTGTCTTGCTGTAACTGGTACACTCGTAGAAAGTCAGGGTGCAGGCCAAGCAGCAGAAATCCAAGCAACTGAAATTGTTGTTTACGGAACATGTGATGCTGAATATCCCATGCAGAAGAAGGGACAAACCTTCGAGTTCATGCGTCAGCACGCTCACATGCGTTTGCGTACAAATACATTTGGCGCAGTATTCCGCATCCGCCACAACATGGCAATGGCAATTCACCAGTACTTCCACGAACGTGGTTTCTTCTATTTCCACACACCTATCATCACGGCTTCTGACTGTGAAGGTGCTGGTCAGATGTTCCAAGTAACAACGAAGAATCTCTACGATTTGAAGAAGGATGCAGATGGTAAGATTGACTATTCTGATGACTTTTTCGGTAAGACAACTTCGCTTACTGTATCAGGTCAGTTGGAAGGCGAACTTGCAGCAACAGCTCTTGGTGCGATTTATACATTCGGTCCTACTTTCCGCGCTGAAAATTCAAACACTCCACGCCACCTCGCTGAGTTCTGGATGATTGAACCTGAAGTAGCTTTCAACGATATTCACGACAATATGGACCTCGCTGAGGATTTTATTAAATATTGTGTGCGTTGGGCGTTGAACAATTGTAAGGATGACCTTGAGTTCCTCAACAAGATGGTTGATAAGACACTTCTTGAACGTCTTAACTTCGTTGTAGACAATGACTTCGTTCGCCTTACTTACACAGAAGGTGTTGCAATTCTTGAAGAAGCTGCTCAGTCAGGTAAGAAGAACTTTGAGTTTCCCGTATATTGGGGTGTTGACCTTGCAAGTGAGCATGAGCGATACCTTGTAGAAGAACACTTCAAGAAGCCCGTAATCCTCACTGACTATCCTAAGGAAATCAAGGCTTTCTATATGAAGCAGAATGAAGACGGCAAGACTGTTCGTGCAATGGACGTACTCTTCCCACAGATTGGTGAAATCATCGGTGGTTCTGAACGTGAAGAAAGTTACGAAAAGCTTACAGCTCGCATCAACGAACTTGGTATTCCTATGAAGGATATGTGGTGGTATTTGGATACACGTCGTTTCGGTACTTGTCCTCACAGTGGTTTCGGCCTTGGTTTCGAGCGCCTTATTCTCTTTGTAACTGGTATGCAGAACATCCGTGACGTAATTCCTTTCCCCCGTACTCCAAAGTCTGCTGAATTCTAAATTATATAAATGGGAAGTTAGAAAAGTCGTTCTGGCTTCATTCTAACTTCCTTTTTTAAAATCTTTTCTCATGAAAAAGTTTAAGTCTATAAGTGTTGTTGCTACGATTGTCGTTTTAGGTATTGTTGCTATCGTCGGCGGCTATATTTATACAACTACCGACGCTTATCAAGCTAAGAAACTCTACAATGAGCTCGGTAATGACTATACGGCTTCACAATGTGATAGCCTTACGAAGCGTTTCCCTAACTCTGAATATGCAGAGTTGGCACAGGAAAAGAAGCGTACCCTTCTTCGTCAACAAGCTGAATGGAATTCAATCTCAAGCAATCCTTCTGTGCAAGGTCTTAAAACCTTCAAGAAAAAGCATGAATTGACTGCAAAGTATTCAAATGCTGCGGATGAGAAGATTGATTCTCTTCTTTGGATTGAAGCTCTAAATAGCAAGCTTGAACAGGCTTACGAAGAATATGCCGCTCTTGGTCAGATGGCTCGTAATTATAATGAAACCATGAACGTGCTTCAATGGATGCATAAGCTTCCTGAAGTTGCTTCGGTTTCTGAACAACTTAAGGAACAGTCAAAAAAGTTCTTCGAAATCTTAGGTAATGGTGATGCTAAAGCAGTTGCAGGTCTTTGTTCAGATACAATTTCTTTATTCCTTTACCATCAAAATTACACACCTGCAAAGGTTGTTGATTTCGTAAACAATGTTTATTGTAAGAACATCAAGCAACGCACTTTTGTTATTACTTCTGATATAGAGCTTAGCAAAGCACGCATTGCAGCTGACAAAGCAGGTTACGCTGCTCTGTTCAATGTTGATTTGACTGCGCCAAGCAAGATTGCACGTAAGCATAAAGCAACGATACTCTTTACTTTGGAGGGTAAAATTGCATCAATTGCGTTACATCACCTTTAAAATATCAGAGTTCAGATAATTAAGTCAACTTAAAATTAATACTTATTCAATCATGGAAAAACTTGTTATTAACAGCTACGACGAATTTGCAGCTTACCTTGGTAAGGAGTTAGGAACTTCTGAATGGTTGGAAGTAAATCAAGACCGCATCAATCTCTTTGCTGATGCCACATTGGATCATCAGTGGATTCACATTGATACAGAACGTTGTAAGACAGAAAGTCCTTTCGGACAGACAATCGTACACGGCTATCTTACGCTCTCACTTCTCCCTTATTTGTGGGATCAAATTATCGAAGTTAACAACATTAAGATGCTTGTAAACTACGGTATGGATAAGATGAAGTTCGGTCAAGCTGTACTTTCTGGTCAGTCAGTACGTTTGGTTACGAAGTTGGAAAATATTACCAATCTCCGTGGTATCGCAAAGGTAGAAATTAAGTTCTACATTGAGATTCAGGGCGAAAAGAAGCATGCACTTGATGGTGTTGCCACTTTCCTTTATCACTTCAATTAAGCAATAATAGTTTGATAATATTGAGTTGCAATGAGCGAAAGCAATGAAGCTTTTCACTTTTGCAACTCAATACTTTTATGGAGTTTAGAATTTTAGATGGACGACAAATATTTAACCATCATCAACAATGGTGCTGAAGGCTTTTATTCTGAAAAACGCAGTAGATTTCTTGCCTTTGCTCACCATGTAGAAAACGAGGAAGAGGTCAAAACCTTAGTTGCCGCTTATCGTAAGAAATACTTTGATGCGCGCCACGTCTGTTATGCCTATGTATTAGGTTTTCAGGGTGAACGTACCCGCGCAAATGATGATGGTGAGCCAGCTGGTTCGTCAGGTCAACCAATCTTGCGCCAACTCCGATCCTTTGGAGTAACCTTCACCATAGTCATCGTTGTACGCTATTATGGCGGAGTGAATCTCGGAACGGGAGGCCTCGTCGTGGCATATAAAACAGCTGCAGGAGAAGCTCTTTCTAACTCGCAGATAGAAGAGCGCTTTGTGAAGTGTGATTTCCAAGCCAATATTCCTTATACAGAGGTCGACCGAGCAATGCGTCATATCCGCGCTCTTGATGCCGAAATTCTTGCTCGAGAGTATACCGAAATCAGCACGATCCTTACCATCCGTTGCAGGTTGTCGGTAGAAGTGGAGCTGAAATCCAAGCTCAATGTTCCACTAATAGAAACCGATGCTTAGGCAAGTTCTTCATATGATGAAAGCTTTTGCGCTTATGCGAAAGTCTCTCTTTCTGAATGCTTTCTATCTAGGATAGCTGTGTGAGAAGTGACTCAAATTTTAATCTGGGCAAATGCTCAGATTTTTTTGTTTTCATATGCGTGGAAAAAATAAGAGTGACTTATTTCAATTATATTACTTAATTCAAAATAAGTCACTCTAAATTTCAACTAATAGGGTTTTGGTGAGAGATTAATCCTACCATGTTGGTGTGTGTGTGCATGCGTGCCGTTGCGCCGAACTTATTGTGGATAATTTGTATTCTCCTCCTTAAGGTTTAAAAGCACTTCTGTAAGGTATTTCTGAGCTTCCCAACGCGCCATTGGGAGGTCTTGAAGAAGGTAATTACCACAATCCTTGGCGGTAGCTCCGGGAATTTCGCCTTCGTAATTGGCTATGAATTCAAAGGTTTCGCGCATCAATGGGGCAATATCTTCGGGGGTGAGATTTCCTTTCGCGATAAAATAGTTACCCGTAAGGCATCCCATAGGTCCCCAATATACCACCTGGTCCTTCCATTGGGGGTGATTGCGAAGGAATGTAGCCGCGAGATGTTCAATCGTGTGGAGCGCACCTTGATGAAGTGCGGGTTCGTTGTTAGGTTCCTTCATACGGATGTCGAAGGTAGTGATCACTTCGGGCCCTACTTGATCCTGACGCGATACGAAAATGCCACGTTTAAGGCGTAAGTGGTCGATTGTGAAACTTGGTATTTTGTCCATAAGCGTTCGTTGTTAATGAGTGATAGCTTCGAGGAAGTGCTTGGTAACTTGAAAACTTCGTGTTGACATTTCGCCCCAGAAGTTTTCGTATTGCTGAATGTGTTCGTCCACTCCAGGCGTATCGCTAATGATGCGGAAGCTTACGAAGGGTATGTTGTAGAGGTGGCAAGTGTGAGCAATTGCGCACGATTCCATATCTACGGCAAGCCCATTGGGGAAGTTGCCCTTGATGGTGTCTAATTCGGTGCGTGAGGTGATAAATTGGTCGCCAGTACAAATGAGTCCACTATGAATTTTGGTCTCCTGAGTATTATTGAGTGACACGGCAGCTTCAACGAGTTTGGGAGCCGCTTCAAAGTAAGTCGGAAGCCCTTGTATTTGTCCCTTTTCACACCCCATTCCACACCACACGTCGTGGTAAACCGTTTGTTCGCTCACTACGACATCCATAACCGAAAGCGAGGTGTCAATCCCCCCGGCAACCCCGGTGCTGATGATGCATGAGGGGTTATAATTGCGGATGAGCTCAACGGTTCCAATGGTGGCATTAACCTTGCCGATTCCGCATTGTAGAAGGATGATTTGATGTTCTCCCATTGTTCCGTGAAGATAGGAGAAATTATTGATTTGTTGAATTTCTTTATTTTCAAGAAGCGAAGCAAGCAAATCGTGTTCTGATTGCATTGCCGTCAGTACGCCTAAAATCATGGTGATTGGAGGGGTATTATTGGTTAAAATTAGGGTCTTTCCATCTTCCTCTGGTGAAGTCAGGAATGCAAATGGGGATACTTCCGTTTTGCGCAGATTGTCGGCTTAGTTCGGCTAGGCATGACCATTCGGCTGCATCGTAAACGTCGATATCCAAGGGTAGGCCGTTCTGTAGACAATAAATAAGTCGGCTATCCATTGTATAGTTCATTTCGTTGGGCACGCCGAGTTCGTGTCCCTTTTTCCATAATTGGGCCGTTGGACTTGTAAAATAGTTTTCGGCTTTTAGTAGTGCCTCTTCACCAATTGTGGGTAGCTCTTCACCATCTAATTGAATCGTTGGAAGTGGATACTTCTGAACGAAGCCCTTTGTGCCGCATACGGTTTGCAAACGACTATAGGGGCGCGGAGTTGTTACATCGAGTTGAAGAAGGATGCTAACGCCGTTAACGGTTCGAATGAGTGTAGAGTTTACCTTGTTCTTTGAATCCGAGGTTAACGACACGAGATAATCCATTCGGTCGGTTCTATGAAGTCCCAAGAGTTGACCGATAGGTCCAATGCCATGTGTGGGGTAGGGATTGCCTCCATGTTGTGCACACGATTGTTCCATCCAACTAGCGCTGAGATTCTCAATACGATGAATGTAGGCTCCTTCGCAATGGGTAATTTCGCCTAATAATCCTTGGCGCTTCATTTCGAGTGTTGCAAGTGCGAAATTATCGTAGCAACAATTCTCGGTCATGAAACAATGACGCTGGGTGCGTTCAGAGGTATTTATCAATTGCCAACACTCTTCCACGGTTTCGGCCGCGGGAACTTCCACGGCCACATGCTTACCCGACTCCATCGCCATGACCGCCATTTTGCAATGTGTACTCCAATCCGTACAGATGTACACTAAATCAATGTCGGGTTGTAGGCATATTTCTTTCCATCCATCAGCTCCGTCATAGGTTCGCGCCAACGGACGTCCGCTTTCTTGCAACTTTTTATTGGCAAGCTCCAACTTTTCTAAGTCAACATCGGCAATGCATACAATCGTAGCACCTTGGATAAAGGCATAACGTTCCAACGTCTTCATGCCACGTTGTCCAAGGCCAATTAAAGCGATGCGTACATGTGGAATAGGAGGGACTCTCATGATTGATTTAAGGTGTGTGTGAGTTTAGAATCAGAAAAGGTGCATTCCAATTTGGAACACACCTTTTGTTTATTTGAACCCTATGCTAAACACAAGGCGTGTTTAGGATTTATGTATGGTTACTTCTTACGAGACTGACCGTAGCGGCTCATGAACTTGTCTACGCGACCAGCTGTGTCAACAAGCTTAGACTTACCAGTGTAGAAGGGGTGAGAAGTTGAAGAGATTTCCAACTTAACAACGGGGTAAGTTTCGCCTTCAAATTCTACAGTGTCGTTAGTCTTACAAGTAGAACGAGAGAGGAACATGTCGCCGTTAGACATATCCTTAAATACTACGGGACGATAATTTTCAGGGTGAAGACCTTTTTTCATTTTAATTATGAGTGAATTTTATGGTTTTTACTAATTGTTTGGTAACAACAATTGTGTAATGGTCGTAAATTTGGGTGCAAAGTTACACAAATTATTTGGTGTGGCAAGTCTTTATGATACTTTTTCTAAGAGTAATATATGGATTTTCATAGAAAATGTGTACTTTCGCAAGCATGAAAAGAGTTTTTGTCTTAATTGCAACGTGTTTTACGCTTGGAGGTCTTCCTTTGAGCGCTTTATCAATTGATAGTATTTTTGCTAGGCTTCCTATCACAGAGTTTTCACTACTAACAACTAACAATAGGCTTGATTTATTAGATTATGCCAATAGTGGAATGACAGCTCGCGTGGAAAATCTATATCGCGGAAATACAGAGCTAACCGTGAAGAAGGCTGATTATTTGCATATAGCAATGACTCCCGTTAGTCGTGTTGAAATGTTTTTGCTACCATATCATGAGGTTGATACAATCATAGGGATTTTATCTACGATAACTTCTCCGGTAGAGGAAAGCAAATTCAACTTTTATAATCTTGAGGGCAATCCTATTGCAATAAACTTTCCAATACCGACTCCGCATTCACTTGTTGATTCAACAAAGTTAAGCTCGAGTCTATTGGAATTGATTGATTTTCTTTCAGCGAAGGTTTCCTATCTTTACGACGAGAAAACTTTTGTATGTCAGATTTCAATGAAATCTATTCCTATTGAAGAGAAGAAGAAATTAGAGACTCGCATTCAAGAAGTTCGCTTCAAATGGGATGGTGAAATCTTTGTGAAAGAATAGGGGGGCTTTAGTTAATGAGTTTAGATAAAGTTTAAAGGCTCATTTCTCAATTTGTTTTTCTAAAAAGTCTAAATCCTCCTTATAAGTAATTTTAATATTGGAGGTTTCTCCATCTACGATTTTAATTGGTGTTGCGGGGTGGTATTTAAATACTACTCCGCAATCGTCTGTTGCTATAAACTCTGGATCTTTAAGTGCCTTTTCATAGGCTTGAGCAAGTGTTGCACGCTTGAATCCTTGTGGTGTTTGTACTTGTCGCAAAAAGTCTCTTCTTGGTGCAGCTACCATTACTCCGTCTTTTACTTCAATAATCGTATCAACAGCTGGAATAGCAAGGTTAACAACGTCGTAATCTTTTAAGGCTTCGCACACGTTCTCAATAATTCTTGGCGAAATTAAGGGGCGAACACCATCGTGAATCAAAAGTCGGTCATCATCGTTAGTATAAGCTCGGAGTGCGGATAGGGTGGAGTCGGTGCGTTCTTTACCTCCAAGGAGTATTTTAGTTACTTTTTTCCAAGGGTTTGACGCAATGATTTGTTGCATTTCCTCAACGTAATCTGGGTGCGTAACAATAGCGATTTCGTCAATACCTTCCGAATGCTCAAAGTTATCAATGCTATATTCTAAAATGGTACGATTTTTTACCTTGAGAAATTGCTTTGGAAGTGTATTCCCCATGCGGCGACCAGAACCTCCAGCAAGTATTATGGCAATGTTTTTCATGGTGTGCGAAATTCTAATGGTTAGAGGAATTACGGGCGTCCGAATAAATATTTTCTAAAGATGGGACTTACTCGGAGTATGTTTGAAGTTATCAAGCAGAAACAGATGACTAGTAGCCCAACAATCATGGAAAGCGTTGTGTCAAACACGAAGTTTCTGCGATGTTCGGAAAAGAAAGTGCCAATCATTTTTGCATTTGGCAAGAACAGGAAATGAAGCAAGTAGATGTCAAGTGTGCGCGTACCAATGTATTGAAGACACTTGCCCATAAACGTTTGCTTCGTAAACCAATCTTTGTAATGGCGGAAGAACATGACGACGATGAGTATCAAACTATACATCGCAAGCGTTCGTGGCAAATTAGCCCATTGTAATCGTAGTGTATGCCACTTCAAATAATCAACAGCACAGATAAAAGCTAACGTTACGACAACGGCATAAAACCATTTCGTGTCAAACAAGCGTTCCGCTTGAGTCCAACAACGACGCACAATTGTTCCAAAAAGGAAGAAGTGGAAATACGTCATTACCTGTATAAGACTCGTATAATTAAAGAACGGTTCCTTGTGATAGCTGAACCATGAGGGCATGTAAATTGTGGCGTAAACAGCGGCTGCCCCCATCCAAAGAAGAATAATGGGAATCAGTGTCTTTTTCGGAAGTTTACTCTCAAGGTAAGCAAATACATAGTAGATGATAAACATCAGCAATAATGCCCACGTAAACCAATAGCCCGACTTCGTTGGTGACATCAAAGCAGCTTCTAACCCTTTGAGGAAGTTGGGGCGCATTAACGAAAGGAATACGGCTAAGAATACGATGGTTGGGATGAGCTGTACTTTACATTTTTTGAGCAGATTTTTCCCTAAAGTTTGGAGATTCCATTGCACCTTACTGCTGTATGCCAAGAATCCTGATACAAAGAAGAACAGGGGCATGCGGAAGAGTACAAAAAAGGAGAGGGCTGACGAATGCTTGATGTTTTGTCCGAAGCAATCGGTTGAAACGTGGTAGGCAACAACAAGAATCATTGTAAATCCTCGCATCGCATCCAACCATTCCATTCGTGGAGCCTTATTTAACTGTAATTCTACGCTCATTATATGTTACTTATTTGTATTTCGCTTACTTATAATTCTATGCTTAGGCGTATGCTGAATTGACGTCCCGTGAGATAATTTGGCACAGCATAGCGTGTATTTGTGATATCCGTAATCCAGTAATAGGAGTTAACATTATTGATGCCCAACAGATTGAGAGCATCAAGACCAATCCAAGCATTCTTCATCCATTTCAAGGCTGGATAGCTCATAAGAGGGTCTTCATTGTTGAACAAGCAATACGAAAGCCCCATATCTACGCGCTTATAGGCTGGTGCTCGGAATGTGTGCTTTTCGCGTTGTGAATGCGAAGGACCAAAGGGAAGACCGTCTGCTACTGCCGCTTTAAGAATCATTTTCCAACGTTCTGATCCTGGGAAGTAATCGGTAAAGTAGAGTGAGAGGTTATAACGTTGGTCGGTAGGACGTGGAATCCAAACCCCGTTCAGCTTTTCTTCTGTCTTCATTAGGGAGAATGTAACCCATGAATCTGTGCCAGGCACGAATTCACCGAAAAGTTTGAAGTCTATCCCTGCTGCATAGCCTTTCGACATATTTCGACCATAGTACACAACACGTACATTATCTACCGTATAAGGAATCAAATTCGAGAGTGCCTTATAATAGGCTTCTGTTGTAAACTTAAAAGGACGGTTGAACATACGGAAGGTATAGTCACCACCAAGCACGAAATGGACACTCTTTTGCGACTTGATATCCTTATTCAATTGTGCGGTCGCAATGCCGTTGACAAGAGTCGTATCACGAAGTTCCTTATAAAATGGTGCCTGATAGTAAACACCTGTTGCAAATCGCAACGTGAGATTTTCGTTTTTAGGTAATAATCCAATAGAAGCACGTGGTGATACTAATGTTTCACCATTCCAATCCCAATGTGTTAGGCGAAGGCCGTAGGTGACGTTAAATAATCCAAGTCCCGTCTTAAAGCGCCAAGTGTCTTGAAGGTATGATTCAAAACGGTTGGACGAGAGTTCATTCTTTGACTTTAGACTATAAATGAGTTCAAGTTTATCTGGATTGTAGGGTAAGGAGTAACCCATAGAGTCGCGCATTTCCCATTCTCTTGAGTTTTCACGAATCTGTGTTGTTTGCCAATTTACCCCAGCTTGAAGCGTGTGACCCGTAATTTTTGTTCGGAAAGCCAAACCAAAATTATTTACTTCTGCCTGTAGGTAATTGCGGGCATGCTCCATATAAGTGCCTACGCCTAATTGCTCTTGTGTTGTTGCTTCGTTTAGCCAATACTCTCCTTGAATATCATATGTTTCTTGCTCTTTGGTGAGGAAACGCGAGTAATTGGCTGCAAGGTATGTTTCTGGCGAAAAATGATGAGTGAGGGTTGATGCTGCAAAGTAGGTGCGGAAATAGTCCTTCTCCTGGCCGTCAAAATAAACTTTAAACTGCTTTGCAGCTTCCATCGTACCGAAATTTGTTTCTCGGTCTTCTGGTTCAAAGCGATAGGTGTTGTCTGAGATATTCCCCAAGATATCTAATGACCACTTCTGAGACGGTTGCCAACTGACGTAAGCTTGATAATCCATGAAGTGGGGACGATATTCGCCGTCTGTATCTGTTGATGAAAGGAGGTAACGCGTTGTCTTGTAGCGTACTGAGGCCATAGCACTAAGTTTCTTGTTCCCCCATCCAACGTATGCTCCTCCGCCAAGCATTGAGGCATTAGCCTTTGCTTCAAATTCTTCGGGTCTTCTGTAGGTAATGTCAAGCACTGACGACATTTTGTCACCATAACGTGCTTCAAATCCACCGCTTGAGAAAGAAATCTTCTCAACCATATCGTTGTTGATGATAGAAAGTCCTTCCTGTTGTCCAGAACGAATCAGCATGGGGCGATACACTTCGATTCCGTTCAAGTAGACCACGTTTTCATCAAACGAGCCTCCGCGTACATTATATTGTGAAGATAACTCATTATGTGTACTAACCCCCGCTTGGGTGGCAATCATTTCCTCTACAGCATTACCTGTTGTTGAGGGCAAGAATTTTCCATCAACAGGATTTACGCGTTGAGTCGTGCCCAATTGAATGCGTTGTCCCGTTACTACGGCTGTTCCGAAGAAATCTTCATATGTTGGTAAAACAACGTCCAATCTGACTGAGTCTTTGGGTGAAGTCAAGATGCGCTTACGACTCTCATAACCAATCATAGTGAATACAACTTCTACCGTGTCCTTCGACAAGCAGTAAAAGCTGTATTCACCTTGTAAACTTGTAATTGAACCCGTATTTTGTGATGGAATTCTAACATTCGCTAACTCAATGGGTTCACCACTCGTGTTCTTTACGGTCCCAAATATTTTACATCTGCTTTGGGCTTCGCCTATTACACACCATACGAAGGCTATTAAAAGGCTAGCACAAAACTTTGCATAGCAAGATTTTATCATAGGTTATTTTCGTCTTCTAAATCAAAAACGAAAGGTTGGTTATAATATTGTCTTAAACACCGCATAAATGATTATGGCAACATAGGTCAAACCAATACCTTCCGACAACAAAAGCGCGCGTCTTTCGGTATATAGCCCTTCGAGGTCTTCTAATTTCGCTTTAGCACATATGTATTGAAAGAGGCGGTAAATCATCCAACCCACACAAGCTCCCCAAAGCAAACCAACAGTAATATCGCCAACGTAATGCACACCAAGATACAATCGTGTCCATGAATTTAAGAGTGTCCATGAACAAATGAACCAAGTAAAGATTTTCTTGCGGAATAGTAAGGAGAGAAATACGGCAAGTGCACATGTGTTAGCAGCATGACTGCTGAAGAAACCATATCTCCCCCCTCTGTAGTTGTTTACAAGGTCAATAATGCCCTCTAATTCGGGATTCTGAGATGGACGTAAGCGTGCTATCCATGGCTTGAATATACCACTTGCCACCTGATCTGCCAACATAATAGCTAGCGCCACGCAAATGATGACTAGGAGCATATTCTTCCAATTTTTCATCCTAATAAGCACATAAAGTAATAGTACGCCTAAAGGAATCCAAGTAGTCGTTTTCGTGGCGGTTATAGCTATCGTGTCAATCAGTAGACTATCGCTTCCGTTTAGTAGCAACGTCAGTTGAGTATCTAAGTTAGTAAGCGTTTCTAACATTGTAAAATCGTACTTCTAATGTAATTGTTTAACATCAACCTTTTCTACACATTCTCGCTCACACCATGCGTCTCTGCCGTCAGGAAGTGTGATGTTAAACCACTGGTCCTCAAATTCCTCATTCAGTTGAAGAATTGAACCCGCAGGTAGTTCTCCGATTTGCTTTGTTGCAGAATTAGCGCTTTCATACAATGGAGTCGTACGAAGGGCCACAACATGCTCTACCGTGTTGAAAATCTGCTTGCTATTGTGGGCAAAGATATTGAAGCCAACCACTCCTAAAAGGACTATAAGCGCTGTGAAAAAGGCTATTTTCTTGTGCAATGGCTTACGTAGCAACAAGTAAAGTACGATTAACCCAACTAAGAGTACAAAGGAGATAATTGCCCACGTACCCCATTCGTTCGCATTCCTGCTACGAACCAAGGATTTTGTAATTGTTGTGTAAAACATTTCATCGCTACCCGAAATCTCCACACCAAGTTTGTTCAAACAGATTTGAAGGTTTTCTTGTGCAAATTCGTGCTGTGGTTCGATTTTCAGCGCTTTAAGATAGTTAAGGATAGCTTTAGCGAAGTCATCTGAACGATAATAGCAATTTCCTAAATTATAGTAAATGTCAGCATTGACTCCAACCTCAAGTTGTGCTTCATAGGCACTGATAGCATCCGTGTAGTTTTGAGCGTAATATAAACTATCCGCCTTAGTTTGCATGGCAAATGATGCCATAGATGCCATCCAAAAGCACGATAAAGTTACTAGAAAACGAATCATTTTAATTCTGAATTTAAAGTGATTTAGAATTATATTTTTAGTCGAACTTTAAGTCCGACTCTTAAAACGTAGCGAAGTTAACTTAATCTCTCCAATACACAAAATTTTTGTAGAGTGGATTTTGATATCATTAACCAATACCATGTAATTAGTGAGTAAGTAATCCATATCAAACATAAAACGAACAAAACTGTAAAGATAATATTAATGCGAGTCCGCAAATAGCTAAAGGCTCTCACTAACTCACTCTTACTTTCAACTAACTCACTCTTACTTCAAACTAACTCACTCATGCGAAACTATTATCTGCCCCCTGGATAATTCTTAAGTTCATGCCAACAAAAAAAGAGTAAAGGGTAAGTATGCCTTATCTGGAAGGCTTCATTACTCTTTACTCTTCTATTGTTTATCTTCAACCAACCTTGTGCTGGTCTGTGCTTCTTAATAGCTTCGTGCAATCACTACGCGAGCAACTGCAGGCTTTCCGCTTACCATGTCTACGCCGAGGTTTGATTGGTCATAGCCGTAGGGTACGCAACGGATAGTTGCTTGTGTTTCAGCCTTGATTTGTGCTTCAGTTTCTTCGGTGCCGTCCCAGGGGCAGAGGAAGAATCCACCTTCCTTGACGCGTGACTTGAATTCTTCGTAGTCGTTGCAGATGTGGATATTGTCGTCGAGGCGTTTCTTTGCCTTTGCATATACGTTCTGCTGGATTTCGTCAAGGAGTTGCTTGATGTAGTCTTCAATCCCTTCGAAGGGGAGGGTTTGCTTCTCGAGAGTGTCACGACGCATGAGTTCAACGGTGCCGTTTTGGAGGTCGCGACCGCCCATAACGATACGTACGGGAACGCCCTTGAGTTCGTAGTCTGCAAATTTGAAACCAGGACGCTTGTTGTCTGCATTGTCATACTTCACGCGGATGCCCATTGTCTGGAGGCGTGAGGCGAGTGCGCCAAGCTTTTCGTCGAAGGCAGGGAGTTCGTCGCCCTTGTAGATGGGCACAAGCACTACCTGGATGGGGGCGAGAGTGGGGGGGAGTACGAGACCATTGTCATCAGAGTGTGTCATGATGAGTGCTCCCATGAGGCGTGTGCTGACACCCCAACTGGTTGCCCATGCGTATTCAAGCTGATTTTCCTTGTTGACAAACTGCACGTTGAAGGCGCGTCCGAAGTTCTGACCGAGAAAGTGTGACGTACCGCTCTGGAGTGCCTTACCATCCTGCATCATGGCTTCGATTGTGTAGGTGTCGAGAGCTCCAGCAAAACGTTCCGTTGCGCTCTTCACACCGCGTACTACGGGCACTGCCATTACGTCGCGAGCGAAGTCGGCATATACATCAAGCATTTGCTTGGCGCGTGCTTCAGCTTCTTCCTTAGTAGCGTGGGCTGTGTGGCCTTCCTGCCAAAGGAATTCGCTTGTGCGGAGGAAGAGGCGTGTGCGCATTTCCCAACGCATAACGTTACACCACTGGTTGCAGCACAAGGGGAGGTCGCGCCATGAGTGAATCCAGTTGCGGAAAGTGTTCCAAATGGTAGTTTCAGAAGTGGGGCGAATGATGAGCTCTTCTTCCAACTTTGCTGCAGGGTCAACAACCACGCCGTCGCCATCGGGATTTGCTTTGAGGCGGTAGTGGGTTACTACGGCACATTCCTTAGCAAATCCTTCTACGTGTTCAGCCTCTTTTGAGAGGTATGACTTGGGGATGAGCATGGGGAAGTAAACGTTTTGCACGCCTGTTGCCTTGAAGCGGTCATCAAGTGCGCGCTGGATGTTTTCCCAAATGGCATAACCATAGGGCTTAATAACCATACAACCGCGTACGTCTGCCTGCTCAGCGAGGTCGGCCTTAACTACGAGTTCGTTGTACCACTTAGAGTAGTCTTCGCTACGCTTGGTGAGAAATGAAAGTTCTTTTGCCATATTATGATGTCTGTTTTTACCTTTATATATTATTTATGGAGTTGCGTTGATTAATAAGCTGTGCAAAATTAAGCATTTTTTACTATCTATCGTTACGAAAGTTTGCATTATTGTTAAAAATATTTTGAAGTAAGCGCAGAGAGTGTTAAATTTGCATTCGGAAACATCAATTCATTTATTAAAAATTATAAAGATGAAACTTACAAAAATTAGTGTTCTCACACTTTGTGCGTTGATGCTCCTTCCTGGATGCTCTTCTATGTCAAACACTGCTAAGGGCGGTTTGATTGGTGGTGGCGGCGGTGCTGCTGCTGGTGCGCTTATTGGTGCGCTTATCGGTAATGGTAAGGGTGCTGCTATTGGTGCAGGTATTGGTGCTGCTGTAGGTACTGGTGCTGGTGTGCTTATCGGTAACAAGATGGATAAGGCTAAGAAGGCAGCAGAAGCTATTGAAGGTGCTGATGCTGAAGTTATGACTGACGCTCAGGGCTTGAGCTACGTTAAGGTTACTTTCGACTCTGGTATCCTCTTCTCATCTGGTAAGTCTGTATTGACAGCTAAGGCTAAGGAATCACTCGGTCAGTTCAAGACTAACGTATTGACAGCTGACATGGACCTCGCTGTTGTTGGTTATACTGACAACGACCCCTGGAAGGGCTGCACAGCTGAACAGAGCAAGCAGAAGAATCAGGTTCTCTCAGAACAGCGCGCTCAGAGCGTAAGCACATACTTGCTCAGCGCTGGTGCTACTTCTTCACAGATTAAGTATGTTGTAGGTAAGGGTGAAGAAAATCCCGTTGCAAGCAACGCTACAGCAGCTGGTAAGGCTGAAAACCGTCGCGTAGAAGTTTACATCATCCCCAGCCAGCAGATGATTGAAAGCGCTAACGCTGGTAACTTGAAGTAATTCTTTCTAACTTCATTTGATAAATAGGTTGAGGTCATGCTTTTAATTTGTGAAGTGTGACCTCAATTATTTCTCTATAAACTTCTTCACAGAGCATATCCATGCTCAAAAAATCATTGCTCACTTATGACTATTCCTTACTTAGACATACAAAACCTAACAAAGCGCATCGGCGACCTTGTGCTGTTTGAAAACATCTCGTTTTCACTTGCAGAAGGCGAGCGTGTGGGGATTATTGCCCGCAATGGTGCAGGTAAGAGCACATTGCTGAATGTCATCTCAGGTAAGGAAGATTATGAGTCGGGCGAGATAATTTTTCGCAACAATCTGCGCATCGGCTATCTTGAGCAGACACCAAAGTTCAATCCTGAGGACACGGTGCTAACCGCCGTTTCTCAATTTAGCGAAAGTATTCTTGGAGGGACAGATTATACCGATGAAGATGCCTCACACATCTCTGCCAAGCAGATTCTTACGAAGCTTCAGATTACGGAGTTTGACAAGCCCGTAGGATTGCTTTCAGGCGGTCAATTAAAGCGTGTGGCCTTAGCGCGTGTGTTGCTCTCAAATCCCGATTTGCTCATACTTGACGAACCTACTAACCATCTTGACCTTGAGATGATTGAGTGGCTTGAAGGGTATTTAAGAAGAAATGTGCGCTCTCTGCTCATGGTGACTCACGACCGTTATTTCCTGGATCGTGTGTGTAATGAAATTCTCGAAATTGAGGATAAAACCATTTACTCCTACCAAGGGAATTATGCCTATTATCTTGAGAAACGCGACGAGCGTATCGCCGTAACAAATGCTAATATTCAGCGTGCTAACAACCTTTATCGCCGTGAATTAGAATGGATGCGTCGCACTCCTTCAGCACGCACGGGGAAGTCTCGCTCACGCAAAGAGGCCTTCTACGAATTGGAGCAACAAGCACGACGCCGTCAGCAAGAACGCACAGCACGATTGGACATCAAGAGTGGCTACATTGGGTCGAAAATCTTTGAGGCTGAATATGTCAGCAAGGCCTATCCCTCAGTAAAGATTTTGGATAAATTCTACTACAACTTCTCGCGCTATGAGAAGATGGGGATTATTGGAAATAATGGTACGGGAAAGACTACCTTTTTGAAACTACTTCTCGGTATGGAACGCCCTGATGAGGGGCGCTTTGTGGTGGGCGAAACCGTAAGATTCGGTTATTTCTCACAAGCCGGAATGGAGTTCGACAACCAAATGAAGGTGATAGATGCCGTACGAAAGTATGCTGAAACGATTGACCTCGGAGGAGGACGTACGCTCACAGCCATGCAGTTCTTAAACCACTTCCTCTTTCCACCCTCACGCCAACAGGATTATGTCTATAAACTTAGCGGTGGGGAACGCCGTAGATTGTATCTTTGTACAGTGTTGATGCAGAACCCCAACTTCTTGATACTTGACGAACCAACAAACGACCTTGACATCGCCACACTGAACGTGCTTGAAGATTATTTGGCTGATTTCCGTGGTTGCGTAATAATCGTTTCCCACGACCGCTACTTCATGGATAAGGTCGTAGACCATCTGCTTGTCTTTAAAGGTAATGCCGAAATTGATGATTTCCCTGGCAACTATACTCAGTATCGTGAAATGCCAAAGGAAGACCCCTCTGAAAAGAAGACAGAGAAGGGGAAGCCTGATGAACCAACTACCACGAAAGTAACCTTGCGCAAACCAAAATTGTCGTTTAAGGAAAAGCAAGAGCTAGCCCAATTGGAACAAGAAATTGAACAATTAGAGGAAGAAAAGAAACAAATAGAAACGGCTCTTTGTAGTGGTAATTTATCCGTAGAGGAACTTACCAAGCTAAGTAAACGCCTTCCGGAATTAAACGATATTATTGACACAAAAACGCTTCGCTGGATGGAACTTGAAGCGGTTGAAAACGGATAAACTCTAAAAACTTATGCTCCCACTTGCAGAACGCTTGCGTCCGAAGACACTTGACGATTACATAGGTCAGCAACACTTGATTGGTGAGGGTGGTGTTTTGCGACGAATGATAGATTCGAAGCGCATTTCCTCGTTTATCCTCTGGGGACCTCCTGGAGTAGGGAAGACTACGCTGGCAAAAATTGTGGCTTCTACGATAGACGTACCTTTCTATACACTCTCAGCTATCAATTGTGGAGTGAAGGACGTGCGTGAGGTAATTGAGCGTGCGCGAAACAATCGTTTCTTCTCCGATCAAAGCCCCATCCTGTTTATTGATGAAATCCACCGTTTCTCAAAGGCGCAACAAGACTCTCTGCTTGGTGCCGTTGAAAATGGTACAGTGACGCTCATTGGTGCTACGACTGAGAATCCATCGTTTGAAGTAATTCGTCCCTTGCTCTCACGATGCCAGGTATATGTGCTTGAAAGTCTTGATAAAGAGCAATTACTCCGCCTTACGCAGATAGCTCTCCAACGCGACCTTGTACTTCGTGAGCGTGATATTAACGTAAGTGAACATGATGCGCTTTTCCACTTTAGTGGAGGAGATGCGCGCAAGCTGCTGAACATACTTGACCTTATCACTACAGCTCATCCTGAAGGTTCTTTGGTGATTACAAACGACCTTGTTTATCGCTCTTTGCAACAGAATCCTTTGGCCTACGATAAGAATGGCGAGCAACATTATGACATTATCTCAGCCTTTATCAAGAGCATTCGCGGTTCTGATCCCGACGCTGCTATTTACTGGTTAGCACGTATGCTGGAAGGTGGTGAAGATCCAAAGTTTATTGCCCGTCGTTTGCTCATCTCTGCTTCAGAGGATGTAGGCTTGGCGAATCCTAATGCCATGCTTTTGGCAAATGCTACTTTTGAGGCAGTTCATAAACTTGGTATGCCCGAAGCGCGTATTCCCCTTGCTGAAGCTACCATTTATTTGGCAACAAGCGCAAAGAGTAATTCTGCCTATATGGCCATCAATGCAGCTCTTGAGCGTGTGCGTCAGACGGGCAATCAACCCGTACCCCTCCATCTGAGAAATGCCCCTACAAAACTGATGGCTGAACTTGGTTACTCAGGAGGCTATATTTATCCGCATGACTATCCAGGAAATTTTGCTCAACAGCAATATATGCCCGATTCTCTCCAGACAGATTGCTTCTGGAGTCCTTGTGTTAATCCGAGTGAACAAAAGATGGCTGATTATATGGAGCGTTGTTGGCAAAAAAAATACTAAAACGCTTTGCCGTACGCAAAATACTTTCTACTTTTGCACCGCATTCAAGAGCAAATATTGAATGGAACGCCGAAATAGCTCAGTTGGTAGAGCAACGCATTCGTAATGCGTAGGTCGCGGGTTCGAGTCCCGCTTTCGGCTCTTTAATTTTAGGAGACAATTTCAGTTGTCTCCTTTTTTGTGCTTTCACAAAACTTAAAGCGTTGGAGTATAAGAATATAAAGAAGGAAAAATAACTATATGCACGACGTTAATGCATTAGTTATTTCTCCTTACTTCTCTTTTATTGAATGTTAATCTCTGAATCTGCGTGTGAGATCTCCGAAGCATTCGATACGACGATCGCGGAGGAAAGGCCACCAGCGACGAACGTTTTCGGAACGTTTCATATCTACATCTATTACGATGTTAACTTCTTCATCCTTAGGCGCACGATAGAGAAATTCGCCTTGTGGGCCTGCAATGAAACTGCTTCCCCAGAATGAAATGCCGTTTGTTTGTCCTGATGGATCGGGTTCGTGTCCTGTGCGGTTTACGGCAATCACGGGAACTCCGTTAGCTACTGCATGACCGCGCTGTACGGTTGTCCAGGCTTCACGTTGGCGTTCTTGCTCCTCAGGTGTATCAGAGGATTCGTAGCCAATAGCGGTGGGATAGATGAGGAGTTCGGCTCCGGCAAGTGCCATTAGGCGAGCTCCTTCGGGATACCATTGGTCCCAACATACTTGTACGCCCAACTTGCCAACACTCGTCTGGATGGGGTTGAAGCCGAGGTCACCAGGCGTGAAGTAGAACTTCTCGTAATAAGCAGGATCATCGGGGATATGCATCTTGCGGTAGGTGCCTGCAATGGTGCCATCCTTCTCGAAGACTACTGCTGTATTGTGGTATAAACCAGGGGCTCTGCGCTCGAAGAGAGAGGTGACAAGAACGATGCCCAACTTAGCCGCAAGGGCCCCGTAGAACTCTGTAGAAGGTCCAGGTATGGGCTCTGCAAGGTCACAGAGTTGGGTGTTCTCCGTTTGGCAGAAGTAGAGGCTGTTGTGCAACTCTTGGAGCACTACGAGTTCTGCTTCTTGCTCTGCCACCTTTACTATGTTAGCGGCGAGTTTCTCCTTATTAGCCTGTACGTCGGCAGAACATGTTTGTTGTATGATTCCTATTTTCATTGTCTTGTGAGTGGCAGAGGGGATTAATAAAGTTGCATGGTTGCGCAGTGAAGTGAGCCATGTTGCTTGATGAGAGCGGTGCAATTGATACTTACGAGTTCATAACCAGGGAATGCCTTAGCAAGTTGCTCTTCAGCCTGCTGGTCAAGTTCGGGAGTGGCATAAGTGGGGTAGAGCACGGTTCTGTTTACAACCAGATAGTTGGCATATGTGGCTGGAAGGCGCTCGCCATCTTCATCAAAGGCCGGCGATGCCATGGGGAGCGGAATAAGGCGGTAGGGAAGTCCCTCGGCCGTGGTGAAGGTCTGAAGTTGCTCCTCCATAGCCTTTAACGCTTCGTAGTGCTCATCAGTTTCATCCTTGCACTGTACGTATGCAATGGTGTTGTTTGGGCAGATGCGCGCAAGGGTGTCTACGTGGGAGTCAGTATCATCTCCAGCGAGGTAGCCATGATCTAACCAAAGGATGCGGTCTAATCCAAACCATTCCTTGAGGCGCTCTTCTATCTCAGCCTTAGTGAGGTCAGGGTTGCGATTGGGGTTAAGCAAGCATTCCGAGGTAGTGAGCAATGTGCCCTGTCCGTCGCTTTCGATGCTTCCGCCTTCAAGTTCGAAGTCAAGGTGGTCGATATATTCGCCTTGTAACACTTCAGCGTTACAAAGAGTCTTAGTGATTTTGTTGTCTAAGTGCGCCTCAAATTTACCTCCCCATCCATTGAATCTAAAGTCGAGTATTTGAATTTGCTTGTTTGAAGATAAACAAGTTATAGGACCGTGATCTCGTGCCCAAGTGTCGTTTGTGGGACACTCGAATAGGGTGATATTCTCCACAACCTTAAGAGGCAATTTCGTGCGCAGTAGGGTGTCCAATTCTGCTGGATTAGGTGTGACGATGAGGAGCTTTGTGCGTGAGGCGATAGCGTAGGCCAAATTGATGTAACAATCCGTCACTTCGTCTAGCATATACGCCCAGTCAGTGCCTTCATGGGGCCAAGTAAGCTGCACACCATTGACACGCCCCCACTCAGGTAGGAGTGTGGGACGCAATGGAGGCTGTTCGGCTGATGTTATGTGGGGCATATTTGTGTAATGAAAAGGGGCAACATGATTGCCTTTCGGCGAGGGGATGGGGATTGCGTAAGGCATTGTTAGGTAAAATTATGGTGTGGTTTTATTACTTAAATACGAATAAATAAGTAGCATATACACAGTTATATAACTCTATTAACTTCTACTAACCTGTAAACCGCTTGTTGATACGCTCATGTCAACGAATCGTGCGTTCGGCGTAACGGGATTGTGTGTGAGAATTTCACGGATGCGACGTGCTGCTTCGCGGTCCTTCGCTATCATGTACATGAAGCCACCACCACCAGCACCAGGGAGTTTGTAACCCGCACAAAGGTCATCAATGCGACGTGCAATTTCTTCGATTACGGGAGGATTAGTGCCTGCATCAAGCGTCTTGTTTTGCTCCCATGTTTGACGCACAAGAGCACCATATTTATTGATATCATTGAGCTGGAGTGTGTCATACATCGCAAGGGCATGATCCTTCATGCCGTCAAGAAGTGACAGGTGTTGTGCGCTATTGAGGAACATACCACGAACGATTTCTGCAAGGATGTTCTTAGCAGTGCGTGTAACTCCGGTGTAGTAGAGCAAGTGACACGGACGGAATTCAGGGTCGGTAAAGAGAGTATCAGGAGCCCAACGTACAGTGGCGCTTTGGTCAAATCCCGCTTGGGTTTGAAGGAGTTTCACACCTTGGAATACCCCGCCATATTGGTCTTGCCACCCACCGCCAGTGGTCAACAATTGTTCTAACACTAAGGTGCGGTTACACACCTCACTCTTGTCCCATCCAAGTCCGCAGAAGTCAGAGAGTGCGCCGAGAACTGTAGCCGCAAGTATACTGCTTGTGCCTAATCCAGAACCAGCAGGGATAGCTGAGAGAAGGGTGATTTCAATCCCACATCCGAAGGCTTCTAATTGCTGCTTCAATGTGGGGAATGTTTCTTTGCCAAAGCCAGGCATGAATCCGGCTAATGTGAGTGCAGCCTTGGGGATAGAGAAAGGCGAACCCACCTTTTTGAACTGACGGAGTTCTTCGTAAGTTTCTATGCGCTCAATGGCTCCGAGGTCGATAGAACGGCAGATGACTACGTGCTCCTTGCTGGGTTTTATATATACTTGAAGCGGTTGTTGACCGTTTAACTCAATAGAGAGATTTACCACATTACCTCCGCTCATCAAGCTATAGGGAGGGGTGTCTGTCCAACCACCAGCAAGGTCAACGCGTACAGCGCTACGTCCCCATACGATTTGGTCGTCATAAGTCGTCTTTCGTGGCGCACACTTATGCTGAAGTGCGCTTTCAGTCAATCCTTCTTGAAGCAACTTAAAGGCGCGTTCGTCTTCCCCTCTGAACATAGCATCGTGAATGCGTGTCATGAGTGGAGCATCAATGGGGAGCGGAGCTGGGTTAGGGATTTGGAGTAAAGAGTACTTCTGAGCAGTATCCTTAAGGTCAAGTTGATAGAACACACTCTTTTTCCAGTTACTCGCAATCCCCTCTAGGTTTCCCTTCATCAACTCACGGCGTTGCGCAAAGAGTCGTGCAAGGTTAGCTTGGATAGAAATTTCATCGGCAGAAAGACGTGGGAGACTTAAATATGTTTCCGTCATTTCAGTGTTTCCAACTGGTGTAATCATCCAGTTTAAAAGCATACCCATCAGTTCAATATCATTGCAAACAGGGAAAATCTTCGCTGCTTGAATATCTTGCCATTTACCTATGTTTTCTTTGTTTATTCCGCGTTCTTCAAGCCATTGCTTCCAGGGTTTTTCAAGGTAAGTTACGCTTTCATCTTCAGCACTACCACGGAAAGCATCCGTAAAACCATAGGGACGAAGTGCATAAGCATCATCACTTATAGGAACAATGTCAACACATACGCCATCTTCCAACTTTACCTCCCAATCATTCTTGGGGATACCTGTAATCACATTACGCGTAGTGAAATAGAAATCCTTACCGAGATATGAATTTTCCATCCATACATACTCATTGCTAGAAGTAGCCTTATTAACGATAGAGAGATTCTGAGTAAATACGGAAGAATGGCGCTTCACTGATTTTTGAATTATAAAGCGCTGGTCTTTTACGCGGTTTTGGATAGATTCGGTAGAAGTGAGCAATTCGGGAGTTGTTCCGAAATGATAGAATTCCCCCCCAGGCAAAGGAAGAATAGCAACAGTAAGGTCAGACAAATCAGCATCGGGCTGTGAGGGATGCTCACCAAGAGCACAACCAAATTCAGAATATAAATCATAAGCCTTCGCTAATTTACCATCAGCATCAACGGGAGCCTTTTTGAATAAAGCCTTGACAGCACGATCAGATAGAATCCACACACCGATATCCATCAGTGTATAGTGAGTTTGCATTAACTTAGCTTGTTCAGAAGTACTGGGCTTTTGAAGCATGAAGTCAAGGCGGTCTGGCGCATTTCTATCAATAACAAACACTCCATGATGACTGGCTAATACGGGGTCAGCCCACATGCCGTAACACACAACGTCAGCCTCAGGAATATCCTGGAGTTGCTCTGTAGCACGAATATATACGTCGCCACTTGCAATAAGTGTGCGAAGCCCCTCTGGTGCCTTGCTGAGAATGCGTTCGTAAAGAGGCATTTGAAGATCAAGAAGGGTTTGGTCAACACGCTGTCCACGTTGCCAACGGAATACGGGAATTGGAGTCAAAACCTTTCCGCTTGGTGCATACATGGGAAGGCGACGGCTTTGACCACCAGCATGAAGTAAAATACGCTTCTCCTCAGCCAACCATTCGTCAAAACTCTTATCAGTTGCCTCTTGTTGATAACAATCTTGAAGCAACCATGTAGTTCCCCCACCAGAACCTAATTTTGTTCCTGCGGGGTCAGACGTGCAAAAATATTCGTCTTTACTAAGTTCCGAAATCTCATGAAAACAATTCACCAAATTTGGTGGTAAGGAAAGCAATTTCTTCATAGTATATTGAATTACACAATTTTTAGACAATATATTTGCAAAGATACAAAATCAAAATGCAAATATTAGCGAATTAGATTAGAAAATAATAGGATTATTCCAAATGAAAAAAGCAGGAAGAATCCATAATGGGTCTTCCTGCTTGATATTAATAAGCTATTTGCTTTGCATTATGGGTTTATGCAAACCACTTTACATAAGCGAAGTCTTGACGGTAGGGGAGGTGTTCGTTAGCGGGGAACATACGGAATGCTACCTTGAAGGAGCCTGCAACGTCGAGGCTCGTAGTGAGTTCGAACGTGTGGAGGTTGCCTTCGCGCTTGGTCATCGTCATGGGGATAGTAGTCTGGATAACGTCGTTGCCTTCAACGTTTTCGATAACTACGAGTTCTACGCCAACGGCGTTGTCGAGGCCCTGTTCGTCGATGACGTGCTTGATGGTGAAGTCCTGACCAGAGATAACGTTGCTGAGGTTTTCCATGCCTTCAGATGCTACGACGCTGATGCTGTCCCAACGTTCGGCTACGCATTCCTTCCATGCTGCGATTTCCTTCGCGAGCTTGTTGTTGTCGGCAGCGAGGAGCTTGAAGCGAGCTGCTTCCTTGTTGTAGAAGCGGTCGTAGTAGTCGTCGAGCTGGCGCTTCATGGTGTACTGAGGAGCGATTTGAGCGATTGAGTTCTTCACTGTCTTCACCCAACCTTCGCTGTAGCCCTTGGCACCGCGAGCGTAGTAGAGAGGAATGATTTCCTGTTCGAGGAGCGAGTAGATAGTAGCAGCGTCGAGGCGGTCCTGGTGTTCCTGGTTCTGGTAAGTGCGCTTGTCTGTGAGCGCCCAACCTGCACCGGGACGGTAGCCTTCGTACCACCAGCCATCGAGCACTGAGAGGTTAACGACACCGTTCATGAGTGCCTTTTCGCCTGATGTACCAGACGCTTCGAGGGGACGTGTGGGCGTGTTCATCCAGATATCTACACCTGAAACGAGGCGGCGAGCGAGTTCCATGTCGTAGTTGTCGAGGAAGATAATCTTACCGATGAACTCGGGACGCTGTGAGATTTCGTAGATGCGCTTGATGAGACCCTGGCCTGCACCGTCGGCGGGGTGAGCCTTACCTGCGAAGAGGAACTGTACGGGGTAGTCGGGGTTGTTGACGATCTTAGCGAGGCGGTCGAGGTCAGAGAAGAGGAGGTGTGCGCGCTTGTAGGTAGCGAAGCGACGTGCGAAACCGATGAGGAGCGCGTTGGGGTTGATCTTGTCGAGGAGCGAAACCACGCGGCTGGGGTCGCCCTGATTCTTGAGCCATGTGTCGCGGAAGCGGTTGCGGATGTAGTTGATGAGCTTCATCTTGAGTGCGCAACGTGTTTCCCAAACTTCCTTATCTGAAACTTCGTAAATCTTTTCCCAGATCTTCATGTTGCTCTGGTCGTTCATGAAGTTCTTATCGAAGTGCTTGCAGTAGAGCGCCTTCCATTCGTTAGCTGCCCATGTGGGGAAGTGAACACCGTTAGTAACGTAGCTCACGTGGCTTTCGTTCTGCTGGAGGTTGTATGCCTGGAAGTAGCCTTCGTGGTCGCGGATTTCGTATTCACGACGGGGTTCGTCGGGCATGTAGCCGGGCCATGTGCCCTTGAACATCATCTGTGAAACCTTGCCGTGGAGCCAGCTCACACCGTTGATTTCCTGACATGTCTTACAGCAGAATACTGACATTGAGAACTTTTCGTTCTTGTCTTCGGGGTTCATACGGCCGAGGCCCATGAAGTCGTCCCAAGAGATGCCGAGCTTGCCAGAGAATGAATCCATGTACTTGCGGAAGAGGCCTTCTTCGAAGTAGTCGTGACCAGCGGGTACGGGAGTGTGAACGGTGTAGAGCGAAGAAGCCTTAACGAGTTCGAGCGCTTCGCCGAAAGAGAGACCGGTTGCTACGTAGTCAACGAGGCGCTGTGCGTTGCAGAGTGCTGCGTGGCCTTCGTTGCAGTGGTAAACGTCCTTAGTGATGCCGAGCTTCTGGAGCATCAACATACCACCCACACCGAGGAGGTATTCCTGCTTGATACGGTTTTCCCAGTCGCCACCGTAGAGCGCTGAAGTGATGCCAGCGTCGAACTGTGAGTTGAGACCGTTGTCTGTGTCGAGGAGGTAGAGCTTCACGCGACCAACGTTTACACGCCATACGCTTGCATATACTGTATAACCGGGGTAGGGAACAGCAACTACAACCTGCTGGCCGTTAGCGTCAAGCTCCTTTTCAATGGGAAGACGGTCAAAGTTCTGAGCATCGTAGTTAGCGATTTGCTGACCTTCCATTGAGAGTGTCTGAGTGAAGTAACCGTGACGATACAAGAAACCTACTGCACACATGTCTACGTTAGAGTCAGAAGCTTCTTTGATGTAGTCACCAGCGAGTACACCGAGACCACCAGAGTAAATCTTGAGTACTGAGTTGAGACCGTATTCCATGCAGAAGTAAGCTACGCTCGCACGCTTTGCGTTGGGCTTAACGTCCATGTATGCACGGAAGTTCTTGTACACCTTCTCAATAGCAGCAAGCATTACCTTGTCTGCAGCAAGTTCTTCGAGGCGCTCGTAAGATACGCGGCTGAGAAGTTCTACGGGGTTCTTACCACACTTGTGCCAAAGCTTGTGGTCGATGCTGTCGAAGAGTTCAACAGCTTCTTGATTCCATGACCACCAAAGGTTGTGGGCAAGTTCATCAAGAACGTTCAGCTCCTTGGGGAGGTGGCTCTTAACGCTCACCATTTTCCAAGAGGGCTGGTTTGAATTGCTAAGTTTTACTTTCATGTTGTTTTTTATTGATCAATAAAAATTGTATGTCAGTTTAGTTTTGTGCATTTTTGAGCGCAAAATCATAAGCATCGTAGTAATGCTTGATGAAGTTCTTCCATTGTGCCTTGTCTGCCAATGCCGCTGCTTTCTTGCAGAGCACGGCTCTGTCCTTGAGAGGCATGCGCATCATTGCTTCAATTGCTTCACACATTTCGCGAGACACGTCGAAGTAATTTTCATCGTCGCGGTGGATTACCTTTACGCCGTCAGAGAGTTCGCCCTGATAACCGAGCACATCGTTTACCCACTGACCGAAGCCTGAAAGGTCGGTTGTGATACAAGGTGCCTTGAAGGCGCAACTTTCAAGCGGAGTGTAACCCCAGGGTTCGTAGTATGAAGGATAGAGGCAAAGGTCGTTAGCTGTGAGAAGGTCATAGTAGGGCATATTAAATATGCCATCATTTCCTTCAAGGTAACAGGGCACGAGAATTACCTTAACGGCATCGTTCTTTGTGTTCCAAAGTCCGAGTTGCTTAATGAGGCAGAGGATTCTGTCTTCGTTAAGGTTATAGAGGTCGTGCGTAATCATTGGAGTATGAAGACCTTCTGAGTATTCGCCTTTGCCGTTCAAGCGTTCAAGCAAATCTTCACGGGGACCCTTCAACCAACAGGGTACTTCGATGAGCGCCAATACCTTTTGCGACACAAGCATTTCTTCAGCTTGTGCTGTCTTCATGCGAGCGTTCAATTGTGCGAGCGCTTCCATGTAGACATCAAAGCCCTTACAACGGAAGTCGTTACGACCTGATGTGCTCACGATGAGCGTTGTATCATCGAGTTCTTCGCCAATTAACTTGCTTGCCACGTTGAGGATGCACTTGCGTGCTTCCTTGCGCTTCTTAGTGAAGGCAGCGCCCTTGGGTACGAAGTCGTTTTCAAAACCATTGGGGAGCACTACATCAGCGGGCTTATCAAGCAATTGCTTACATTCGCGATCGGTAAACGAGCTTACGGTTGTGAAGCAGTCGGCACCATGAGCGCTCTGCTTTTCGATGCTATGCTTCGCCTCCATTGAGAGTTCTGAAGCCATTTGGTCGCCGTTGTAGCCGTGGAAGTACTTGTAGAGCAACTTGTTGTTGCCTGCAATTGAGCGACCGATGCTTGTAGCATGCGTTGTGAAGATTGTTGCAACCGAGGGACATTCCTTCTTTAAGAAGAGCATACCGAGGCCTGACATCCACTCGTGAGCCTGATAGATAACTGATTCGCCCTTTAGAAGGTCGGCCTTTACGATTGCTTCTACAAACTTACCGGCTGCATACGAGAACATTGAAGCCTCGTCATAGTCGCCATAAGCATGGAGAGAGTCAACTTGGAAGTCGTTCCATGCCTCTGCATAGATTTCGTTCTTTACTTCAAAGAGGGGTTGGAAATCTACCAAAATAGCAATGGGGGAGCCTGGAACATTCCATCTCCCGATACGTGCGTTTACACCGACTTCTGCGGCTGCTTTCTTCCACTTTGTTAAAAGGCGCTTATTTTCCTTGAAAAGAGGATTTTCTTTTCCTTGCCACACGTCAGGACCGATGAAGAATACCTTGTCCTCGTGGCTCTGTTGGAGCGTGTTAGCTCTTGATGAGAGTACGGTGTAGATACCACCGACTTTGTTACACACTTCCCAACTTGTTTCAAATATTACACTTGGGTTTAGTTTAGTCTGTGCCATTTATAATATATGGTGTTAAAAAGCAAGGCAAAAGTAATAAAAAACTGAAGAAAACAAGTTAACTTTCTGATATTTTGCAGATTTCTACCCCTAATATCTTACAAATTGAAAGAATTTGCAAACTTAAATTGCCAAGTAAGTTTCATTAGGTGTAAAATGTTATATAAAATTGGTGTAGTTTTAGTCGTTTATCCTTTCATCTTGACTCTCATATATTTTGCACTGAAATAACTCACTTGTAATTTCAATTAACTCACATTTAATCTGAATTAAGTGACTCATAATTTTAACCATTTCCGACCCCTTGAAGTCAAAATGAAATCAACTATTACATCTGTAATAAAGTTATCAAGTTTCAACGTTCCTCATATTTATATATTATTAGAACGTGAAAAAAATCAGAGCCTTCCAGATAGCTTCTTCCATAAATAAAAATAAAGCGGTAAAAAAAAGAGGCCTCCGCCCTTTATGATTCGGGATAAATTTGTATTTTTGCGCAAATATTAATTACAAAGCGCCGGAGTTTACTTCAACCGTGCTACGCCGACGTTAATTAAATTACAATTGTTATGGCTTCTAATTTTATTGCAGATCGCATTGTAATGGACGGTCTTACTTTTGATGACGTTCTCCTTGTTCCTTCTTACTCAGAGGTTTTGCCTTACATGGTAAACTTAGGTACTAAGTTCTCTCGTAATATTGAACTTAAGATTCCTTTTGTAACAGCTGCTATGGACACTGTTACGGAGGCAAAAATGGCTATTGCAATTGCTCGTGAAGGTGGTATTGGTGTAATCCATAAGAATATGTCTATCGAAGACCAGGCGCGTCAGGTTGCCATCGTGAAGCGTGCTGAAAACGGTATGATTTATGACCCCGTAACGATTAAGCGTGGCTCAACCGTTGGAGATGCACTTGCGTTGATGAGTGAGTATCACATTGGCGGTATTCCCGTTGTTGATGATGATATGCACCTTGTGGGTATTGTTACCAACCGTGACTTGCGCTTCGAACATCAAGAAGATAAGCTCATTGACGAAGTCATGACTTCTGAAAACTTGGTGACTACAACTCAGCAGACAGATCTCCAAGCTGCAAGCGAAATCCTTCAGGAAAATAAGATTGAAAAGCTCCCAGTTGTTGATAAGGATAACCACCTTATTGGCCTCATTACTTATAAGGACATTCAGAAGGCTAAGGATAAGCCTATGGCTTGTAAGGATGAAAAGGGACGTTTGCGCGTAGCAGCAGGTGTGGGTGTTACGGCTGACACACTTGACCGCATGGAAGCCTTAGTGAATGCAGGCGTTGACGCAATTATTATTGACACAGCTCACGGTCATTCAAAGGGCGTAATTGACAGATTGAAGATTGCTAAGGAGCGCTTCAAGAACGTTGATATCGTTGTTGGTAACGTAGCTACAGGCGAAGCCGCAAAGGCACTTGTTGAAGCTGGTGCTGATGGCGTAAAGGTAGGTATCGGTCCTGGTTCAATTTGTACTACTCGTGTGGTTGCAGGAGTGGGAGTTCCCCAGCTTTCAGCAGTTTACGATGTAGCTAAGGCACTTGAAGGTACAGGTGTGCCCCTCATTGCTGATGGTGGTTTGCGTTACTCAGGTGACATCGTTAAGGCAATTGCCGCTGGTGGTTATTGCGTAATGATTGGTTCATTGGTTGCTGGTTGTGAAGAATCTCCTGGCGACACAATCATCTTCAACGGCCGTAAGTTTAAGTCATACCGCGGTATGGGCTCTTTGGAGGCAATGGAAAATGGTTCTAAGGACCGTTACTTCCAGGGTGGCGTAACTGAAGCTAAGAAGCTCGTTCCCGAAGGTATCGCAGGTCGCGTTCCTTATAAGGGCACAGTGCAGGAAGTCATTTATCAGCTCGTTGGTGGTTTGCGTTCAGGTATGGGTTATTGCGGTGCCGGAACAATTCAAGACTTGTGGAAGGCACGCTTCACACGCATTACGAATGCAGGTGTTCTTGAAAGCCATCCCCACGATATTACGATTACAAGTGAAGCTCCTAACTATTCACGTAGCGACAACTAATAACTACAGGTTTTAAGCACAATGTGTAAGTGTGAAAATTCTAAGGTTAGAGAATACATTTTTCTTGCTTTAAAATTTTCATGGTTACACATTTGCGCATAATAAGAGCCTATTAACATTTATATGAAAAAAATAACATTTATTGCCAGCCTCTTTGCTTTCGCACTCTCAGCTTGCGCGCAGAGTTCAAGCCCCGTGCTCATGGAAGTTAATGGTAAGAAAATTACTAAGGCTGAATTTGAATATTCTTACAATAAGAACAATAGCGTTGAAGGAGCTGTTGAGCACAAGTCTATCGACGAGTATGTTCAAATGTATGTAGATTACAAGTTGAAGGTGGCTGAAGCTGAAGCGTTGCGCTTTGACACTTTGAGTTCGTTTGTTAAGGAATTCAGACAATATCGTGACATGCAGCTCACTCCTTTTATGATTGATACTGTGTTCATTGATTCTATTGCACGCCTTCAGTATAATGACATTAAGAAGATGGTTAATGGTGCCGATTTGATTCGTCCCGCTCATATCTTAGTGTTAGTGAAGCAAAATGCTACAGAAGCTGAACGTAAATTAGCTGCACAGAAAGCTGACTCTATCTATAAAGCAATTAAGGCTGGTGCTAATTTTGAAGAAATGGCACAGAAGTTCAGCGATGACAAAGGAACGGCTCGCAATGGCGGACTTTTGCCTTGGATAGGTCCTGGTAATACAATCAAAGAATTTGAAGAAGCAGCTTATGCGTTGCAAGTAGGCCAGATGAGTGCGCCTATTTTTTCACCCGTAGGATATCACATCATTACGATGAAGGAGCGTAAGTCACTTGAAGCTTATGAATCATTGAAGGACGTTATTGTCAATGCCCTCAAGCAACAAGGCATTGAAGAAGCATCTGCTGAAGCTGCTATTAAGAAAGCTGTAGATGCCTCTAATGGTAAGCTCACGCGTGAAGACGTTATGCAACAAATCCTGAGTAAGGGGGTTGCTGAAAATCCCGAACTTCAATATCTTGTAAATGAGTACTATGATGGTCTTCTCTTATACGAAGTGTCTAAGAAAAACGTTTGGGACAAAGCAGCAAATGATGCCGTAGCTTTGAATGCATTCTTTAAGGCAAATAAGAAGGATTACGCATGGGAAGAACCTCGCTTTGATGGTTTCGTAATTCATGCAAATGATAAGAAAGTATTGAAGGCGGCTAAGAAGGTCCTCAAGAAAAATATGTCCGGAGATTGGCGTAAAGCGATAAAGGAAGAAATTAACAAGGATAGCGTAGTATGCTTAGTTCAAGGACCTTACTTGTGTAAGAAAGGTGAAAACAAGTTCATTGATGCTCTTGAGTTCAAGGGTGAAGAAGCTAAGCCACTCCGCAAGTACTCTATGTACGACGTTGTAGGTAAAATGAAGAAGAAGCCTTCTACTTATCTTGATGTTAAGTCGCAAGTAGTGAATGATTATACGCGTCAGGCTGAAAAGTTGTGGGTTGAAGGTTTACGTAAGAAGTATCAAGTTATCATCCACAAGGACGTACTTGAAACTTTAAAATAAGTCGAATCTATGAAACGAATAATGTTGACACTGCTTTCGGTGTTCACTTTATATTCTCATGCTCAGTTAAACGTTGTTGACGAAGTTATCTGGACGGTGGGGGATGATCCCATCCTTCTTTCTGATGTTGAGGAAACTCGCATTCAAGCTGAAATGGAGGGAAAACCCTTTGAAAATCCTTATTGCACAATTCCTGAACAATTAGCGATACAAAAGTTGTTTATTCACCAGGCTGAACTTGACTCTATTAGTGTTAGCGAAGCTTCGGTTCTCAAGGAAGCAAACGAACGAATCAATTTCTTTATTCAGAATCTTGGTTCGCGTGAGAATGTAGAAAAGCAGTTTAATTTGACGATTCCTCAGCTCAGAGAGAAGTTAAAGAAGACGTCACGTCAAAGAGCTATGATTCAGCAAATTGAAGCTAAGCTTTTTGGAAATATTAAGGTTACACCGGCTGAAGTACGTGCTCATTTTAACAAATTGCCTGAGGATAGCTTGCCCTTGATTCCCACACAGGTTGAAGTGCAAATTATTACTACTCATCCGAGTGCCACACGCCAGGAAGTAGAACGCATTGAAGAGCAGCTTCGTGAGTTTGCGCGCCGTGTTAATGAGGGTGAAACGGAATTCTCTACATTGGCCAAGATTTATTCACAAGACCCTGGCTCTGCGCGTTTAGGTGGTGAACTTGGTTATAGCGGTAAGAATCAATTTGTGCCTGAATTCTCAAACGTGGCATTCGCGCTTAATGACCCCAAGAAAGTCTCTAAGATTGTTCGCACGGAGTTCGGTTATCACATCATTCAGTTGATTGATAAGAAGGGTGATAAAGCCAACTTCCGCCATATCCTTTTGAAGCCTGAAATTGCTGATAGTGTGTTTACTAATGAATTGGCGCGACTTGACTCTATTGCTGCTGATATCAAGCGTGGTACGTTTACATTTGAGGTCGGCGCGGCCCAACTTTCGGATGATAAGGACACGCGTAACAACCATGGCATTATGGTGAATGCTGACATGGCCACTCGTAAGGTTACGTCACGCTTTGCAATGAAGGATCTTCCTACTGAGATCGCGCGTAAAATTGAGAAAATGGAGGAAGGTGAAATTTCTGAGGCGTTCATTTATAAGAACAACCAGGGACAGGATATCTGTGCTATCATCAAGTTGAAATCACGCATTCCTGCTCATCGTGCCAACATGACCGAAGACTTCCAGGTGTTGAAGGATGTCGTTGTGTCAAAGAGAGGCGAAGAGATGCGCAAGAAGTGGATTGAAGAAAAGCAGAAAACCACCTTCGTGCGTATCAACCCTGAGTGGAGAAATTGTACTTTTGAATATCCCAATTGGGGAATGTAAATTCGAATAACGAATAATACCTATTATTTTGAATCAGTCAAATCAAAGAAGATTAGTTGTTTGGACAGGGCTTCTCATGCTTGTATGGAGCCTTGTCCAGACTTCTGCATTTTCTGCTCTTCGTGTCGTTGAAAATCCTGTTAAGCCTAATAAGGACAGAGTAAACATTGAACATGCCGACAATATGGAGTTTAATGATTACTTATTTCCTGGCGCGCATCGTTTAAGTGGAAATGTAAGATTCAGTCATGGCTCTTTCCAAATGTTTTGCGATAGTGCGGTTTACTATACGAATACAAATTCTTTCAGAGCTATCGGTAAGGTGCGCATTCAGCAAGGCGATACTTTGACGCTTGTAGGGGATTCTTTGTATTATGATGGCGAAAGCTTGATGGCTTACATGCGCTATAATGTTGAGCTCAGACATTACAATCGCAAGCTTTATACAGATAGTCTTGATTATGACCGAATCTTGAATAGGGGGTACTTCTTTGAGGGTGGTACCTTGGTGGATGAAACCAATACGCTGACCTCTGACTTTGGCGAATATTTTACGGATAGCAAGGATGCGAATTTCTTTGATGGCGTAACTTTAAGAGGTCCGAATTACACGATTTATAGCGACACACTGAAGTATAACACCGACTCTAAGTGGGCATACGTACAGGGCCCTTCAAATATCCATAACGGTCCCAATCATATTTACACCGAATTAGGATATTACAACACGAAGCTTGAGTTAGCAAAGCTTTATCAGAACACGAAGCTGACGGGTAACAATCGTGAGATGACGGGTGATAGTATCATCTATAATAAGCTTACGGGAGATATGTATGCTTATAGCAACATCAACTATCACGACAAGTTTAATAAGAACATCCTTCAGGGCAATTACGTATGGTATAATGAGCAAACGGGTTCTGCTTTGTGTTATGATAATGCAAAGGTTATGGATTACTCTTCAGGCCCCGACACGCTTTACATGCATGCAGATACTATCAAGCTTACGACTTATAATCTCAACACAGACTCCGTGAGTCGCCTCGTCGAGGGATTCTATCATGTGCGTGCTTATCGCACTGACGTACAAGCCGTTTGCGATAGTCTTTCGTTCAATAGCAAAATGCGCCGCCTGTCGCTCTTCCAAGACCCCATCGTGTGGAGTGAGAACCGTCAGATTCTCGGTGAGCAGATAGATATTGACTTCAACACGCAGACCATTGATAGTGTGTATATCAACCGCCAAGCTCTCATAGCAGAGCAAGTTGATAGCGTTCATTTCAATCAAGTTAGCGGTCATCAGATGCGCGCTTATTTCAAGGATGGCGAGATGCACGAAACTTTCGTTGAGGGCAATGTCAGAGTGATACAATTCCCCATGGAGAAGGACAGCCTTGTGCTCTATCAACTTTACATGGAAACGGCTAAGCTGAAGATGTCGCTCGAACAACGAAAGCTCCAACGTATTTGGACTCCCGCCGCTTCGGGTCAATTCTATGGCATCGGAATGGCTCCGCGCGAGCATTCTGTGTTGGAAAGTTTCACATGGTTTGACTATGTCCGTCCACTGAATAAAGATGATATTTTCATATGGCGCACCAAGCGTAAGGGTACGGAATTAAAGACTACCGTGCGCCGCCAAGCTCCATTACAACATTTATAATTGTTGAAATTATAGGCAG
This sequence comes from Alloprevotella sp., assembly GCA_045657925.1. Classification (GTDB taxonomy): domain Bacteria; phylum Bacteroidota; class Bacteroidia; order Bacteroidales; family Bacteroidaceae; genus Alloprevotella. The sequence goes on from JAZOUA010000029.1 coordinate 55,284, forward strand.
TGAACTGTTCGTTCTATTCAGTTCCTGCCTCTTTTTCTCTCTGCTACAATGAAGCGCTTATTACTCCTTTTCTTCCCCCTTTTGTTTGCGCTATCTTCTTGTTTGAGCGAAGACGATTATTCTTCCTCTCCCCACGATGTGCTAACGTTCTCGGTAGATTCTTTGGACTTTGACACTCTCATTTCTGGCGAATTGGCGCATACGAGAACCATCCAGGTATACAATCCCAACAAGGAAGCACTACGCATTCAGACGGTTTCACTTCTTAATGGAAGCAATAGTATCTTCCGAGTGAATGTTGACGGCACTTCCTTAACTCAGGGTTCAGCAACTGATTTTGAGGTGCGTTCGGGCGATAGCTTGCGCATCTTTGTGAATGCCCTTCCACCTTCTTCCGACTCTGATTCTCCCGTAGTGCATACCGACAAACTGCTCTTTCATTTGGAGAGTGGTGTCATCCAGGAATTGCCCCTTGAGATTCACGGCCTTGATGTCATAAAATTGACGGCCTTGGAGGTTTCCGCCAACGACACCCTCACGGCACAACGTCCCTATCAAATCCTTGATAGCCTCGTAGTTCGCCCCAACGCTGAATTAACGATTCAAGCTGGAGCCCGTTTGCTCTTCCACAAGGGCGCTTCGCTCATTGTTTATGGCAAGTTGAAGGTGGCGGGCACGGTCGATGCGAATGTGCAATTCCGAGGCGATCGTTTGGGGAATATGTTTACGAATCAATCCTACGATTGCATCCCCGGACAATGGGGCGGAATCCATATCAAGCAGGAGAGCTACGGCAATCATATCAACTATGCCGACATTCATAGCGGAGATTTCGGAATCCTTTGCGATAGTAGTGATGTGAACGTTGAAACGATTCTGATTGAAAACACGATCCTTCACAATATGAGTGGTAACGTCTTAACCCTCAACAATGTGAATGCCTATGTTGGCAACTCTCAAATCACCAATGCCGGCGCCAATTGCCTTGACGTTCTTGGTGGCGACATCCGCATGGTTCATTGCACGATTGGCCAATTCTACGGCTTCAATGCGGGTAGGGGAGTAGCCCTTCAGTTTGCCAATTACGAGGGCGACATTGCTTACCCCCTTCACCGCCTGGAGATTCAGAATTCAATCATTACGGGCTACTCCTCAGATGAAATCATGGGCAACCGCGGTGATGAAGCAATCCCCTTCAACTACACGTTTCAGAGCTGTTTGCTCAACACTCCCGAGTATGAAGCCCCCGAAGTCATCAACTGCTTGTGGGACACTTCCGACAACGAGCTTTCTCGAGCTGACAACTTCTATCCCGCCTTCGATTTAGACCGTCTTGTCTACACCTTCTACCTCGACGAGAAATCCGTAGCCGTAGGTGCCGCCGACCCCTCCATCACGCAAGCTACTTACCCCTTCGACCGCGAAGGCCTTGCGCAACCCTCACATCCCAACATGGGGTGCTACACGAAGATTCAAAGCAAATAAACCACACCTAATTTACTCCCCCTTTCCGAAAATACTATGCCACAAACTCCACAACGTAGGTCAAAATCAAAGCCTAAAGCCGAACTCGAAAACTATGGCCACCTTCAACCTCAAGCCCCTGAATTGGAGCAAGCGGTGGTTGGCGCCCTCCTCATAGAGTCTGAAGCCTACTCACAGGTGTCAGAAATCCTGAACCCCGAAAGCTTCTACGACCCCCGCCACAAGTATATTTATGAGGCCATCGCCCGATTGAACATCACTCAGAAGCCCTCTGACATCCTCACGGTGGTTGAAGAATTGGAACACATGGGAGTGCTTGAGGAGGCTGGCGGACGTTATTACATCACGCAACTCTCGGGCATGGTTTCATCCTCGGCCCACATCGTTTATCACGCACGCATCATTGCTCAAAAGTCATTGGCGCGCCAGCTGATAACCTACACGAGCAACATCCAAACAAAGGCATTCGACCCCACGCAGGACGTTGACGAACTCATGCAGGAGGCTGAAGGCAGCCTCTTCTCGCTCAGCCAGAAAAACCTTAAGAAAGACTATACGCAGATTGACCCCGTCATCAACGATGCCTACACCATGCTCAAAAAGGCAGCATCGCGTAGCGACGGACTTTCGGGCATCTCAACGGGCTTCCGCGAACTTGACAAGATGACCTCCGGTTGGCAACCCTCCGACCTCGTCATCCTCGCCGCACGTCCCGCCATGGGTAAGACGGCCTTCGCCCTCAGTATGGCCAAGAATATTGCCATTGACCAGGGCATCCCTCTCGCCTTCTTCTCGCTCGAAATGTCAAACGTTCAGTTGATGAATCGTGTCATCTCTAACGTTACTGAAATTGAGTCTGATAAGCTCAAGACTGGACAGCTCCGCCCCGAAGAGTGGCAACGCCTCGACGGACGCATGAAGCAACTCTATGGCAAGCCCCTTTTCCTTGACGACACGCCCTCGCTCTCCGTCTTCGAACTCCTCACTAAGGCACGCAGATTGGTGCGCGAAAACGGTGTGAAAATCATCATGATTGACTACCTTCAGCTGATGAACGCCTCGGGCATGAACTACGGTAGCCGTCAGGAAGAAGTGTCAACCATCTCCCGCGCGCTCAAGGGGTTGGCTAAGGAACTCGGCATCCCCATTCTCGCCCTCTCCCAGCTCAATCGTGGTGTCGAAAACCGTACAGAAGGCGACAAGCGCCCGCAACTTTCCGACCTCCGCGAATCCGGAGCCATCGAGCAGGATGCCGACATGGTATGCTTCATCCACCGCCCCGAATACTATAAAATCTATGCCGACGCCAACGGTCGCGACCTACGCGGGATGGCCGAAATCATCATTGCCAAGCACCGTAATGGTGCCGTAGGCGACGTGCTCCTCTCGTTCAAGGGACAATTCACACGCTTTCAGGATCGCGATGCTGACAACTATATCCCCGTTCCCGGCGAAGAAATCAGCTCAACGATGAACACGCACCTTTCCGCATCCGATGCATCAGTGCCACCCCTTGACTTCGCACCTCCCGTAGACGTACCCTTCTAACCGAGGGAGTTAGGATAACATCTCATAAGCTCTTAAGCATGACATGCCACAATGGATTCCCCCCTTCATCAGGCATGCCATGCTTTTTCTTTTTCCATCCGTTTTACAAGTACAAAGATAACACCTCCCCCCCCTTTTGCAAACAAAAAAAGTTGATGCAGGTTGATATCAACCCACATCAACCTGTACCAACCCCAACGCGCTTTTTGCCGCTTGCGAAGTCTGCAAATTCTGAGTGAGAACAAGGAAACATTGCTGAGCGCAATAATAGCGTCTCTACCTGCTAAAAATCACCACCTTATTCGCCCTATCCAGCGCCGCCAAGTTGTTATCATCCATATACTTGTGGATGCCCTGCCAACTCCCCAAGCGCACAAATTCCGATTCAAACTCGCGCTGAGTGGGTCGGCGAAGCAAGTAGTTTTCAGTGATGCAACGCAACAGTACGCAGCCCACATCTGCCCCCTTACGCCCATCAATCAGTTGGTGCAAGCGGGCAAGCAATCGGTCGGGGTCGGCATACTGAATAATATCGCGGAAGTTCGCCACCTTGTGCGCCTTCTCGCGCGCCCCCTTACTATGTTTCACCAATCGGGTAAGTTCCGCCACACCCACACGGGTTTCCAATCCGCCTTCGCGGATAATGCGGATCAATTCATCTCTCATTTCGTTTGTCATAGGTATTTTCTCTAATTGTTCATTTAAAATAGGTAATACTCACAATTCAGGTGCAAATATAATACGAATCCTTGACAAAGAATGTCAAACCCATTTTTAGAGTGTTAAATCTTTCAAACTTTTTTTAAGGCGAGAAGTAAAGGGTTGAATATCAAGGGGGCTGTGCAGAGAAGAAAAAAAGCACCCACTAAGGGGTGCTTTGGCAAAGGTGATAGATGATTCAGAATTTGAAAATTTTAATAGCGCTCAATTTCGACATTTGGGCAAACCCAAAAAGCACTTTCCGCCAATTCCGTGTTCTTGGATACTTTAACAAGGGTGAGGGAGGTGCAACCATCAAAAGCGCAATCTCCTATTGATGTTACCGAGGGTGGAAGGCTGATTTGGGTAAGGGAGGTGCAACCTCTAAAAGCTTCCCATCCTATTAATGTTACCGAGGGGGGAAGGCCGATTTGGGTAAGGGAGGTACAACCCAAGAAAGCCCGACTTCCTATTGATGTTACCGAGGGTGGAAGGCTGATGTGGGTGAGGGATTTGCAACCCGAGAAAGCATAGTCTCCTATTGATGTTACCAAGGGTGGAAGGCTGATGTGGGTGAGGGATTTGCAACCCGAGAAAGCCCAATCTCCTATTGATGTTACCGAGGGTGGAAGGCTGATTTGGGTAAGTGATTCGCAATCCCTGAAAGCGTTTTCTCCTATTGATGTTACCGAGGGTGGAAGACTGATTTGGGTAAGGGAGGTGCAACCATAGAAAGCACCATATTCTATTGATGTTACTGAGGATGGGATAATCGTATTCGAACACCCCCTGATCAATGCATTACTTTCAGTATGAATAATCGCATTGCAATCTTCTCTACTGTCGTACACCGGATTATTTGAATCCACTTTTATACGAACTAAGGAAGAGCAACGTGAAAACGCACCATTTCCGATATGCGTCACAGATGAGGGGATAGAAAGGTTCTGGAGAGAAGAGCAATGGCTGAACGCCCAATTTCCGATATGCGTCACAGATGAGGGGATGGAAAGGTTCTGGAGAGAAGAGCAACCATAGAAAGTTTCCATTCCTATTGATGTTACCGAGGGTGGAATGCTGATTTGGGTAAGGGAGGCGCTACCCGAGAAAGCTTCTTCTCCTATTGATGTTACCGAGGGTGGAATAATCGTATTCGAACACCCCCTAATCAATGTATTACTTTCAGTATGAATAATCGCATTGCAATCTTCTCTACTGTCGTACACCGGATTATTTGAATCCACTTTTATACGAACTAAGGAAGAGCAACGTGAAAACGCACCATATCCAATATATGTCACAGATGAGGGGATGGAAAGGTTCTGGAGAGAAAAGCAACCGATGAAAGCACACTCCTCAATTCGCTTCACCCATCGGGGCAAATTCAGTTCTTTTAAGGAAGAACAACCCGAAAAAGCATGCTCACCTATGACCTCTAACCATTCGGGCAACTCCACGACTTCAAGGTTTTCGCATCCTCTAAAAGCATCCACCCCAATTCTGCGCACCCATTGAGGGATTACAACGCGCTTCAATTCTTCACAATCGAGAAAAGCTTCGTCCTCAATCATCTCAATACCTTCGGGGAGGATTGCTACGCCATCTATAATTTCATATTTTGCCATAATGTGTGCGGATTAACCGTTATAAATTCGTTTGTTAAAAGGGTTGATGTAGAAGCTATCAAATCACACTTCAAAATTACTAAAATCTGCTTATATCTGTGCGATTTATCCATAAAATCACTTATTGATTGATGCTCGGAGGCATTACAGATTACAGATTACAGTTTTTTTATTTTGATACGTCAGAGACTTGAAAATAGTACAAGAAATAAGTTATTATATATATATAATATTTTTTTTTATGTCTTACGCTGAGGGGAGCATGTGAGTTTCAAAATAACTGT
>JAZOUA010000030.1:0-43369 GCA_045657925.1 Alloprevotella sp.
CTGAGTAAAAAGATAGACGAGAAAACGAGCCACGTGAGTGTTACCCACACCATTGTTTACCTCATCAGTTCGCTTATCCTCGCCGCTGCCCTGATTGGTTTCTTGAAAATTCAGTTGCAGCTCTTCCGTATGCGTCAGCGCGAAGTTGCCTTGCGCCGTGTGCATGGAGCCAAAAGCGGCAGCATCTTCCGCCTATTTGCCTGCGAAACGCTCTTCACCTTCGTGTTTACAGGCATCGTGGCAGGCATTCTTGCCACCTTGCTTATCGACTTTGCCAATGCCTCGCTCACGCCCTACCTTAACGAATTTGGTTGGTACATCGAGGGAGTTTATGAAAGTGTGGCGGTGATACTTTTGGCTGTTGTACTCATCAGTTTCTTCGTCGTGTGGCTGACTGTCCGCGCCATGATGCACCAGCGCCAAAGCATGACGATGCAGTTGCAACGCAGCCGTGGGCATGCCCTGCGCAACACGATGCTAGGCATACAGATTGCCATCTGCATCCTCTTTGTGGGCGGAAGCCTTGCCTTGACGCATTTCAGCGAACTGGCATTAAGGGAAATGAATGTGCCGGAGAATGATGACTTCTACAAGGAGTGCATCATCGTAAGCCCTTACAATGGTCCTTTAGAATCACCTAAATTACTGGAATACTTGCGCACAGAGGCGCAGGATGTGGAGCGTTTCATCCCCATGAATCACGATTTTCTCGAATCAAAGGAAATTCAAGAAGATTCCGTGGCCAACGAAGAACAAGGAACTGTCTTTATACGCGAGTGCATGGTGAACGACACCGCTATTTTCGACTTTTGGAACCGCTCTATCAACTGGATTCTTCCCCCAGAGGAGCGCCACGATTGCATCCTGATGAACGACTCGCTCTATGTCATGATGGAAAGATACGGCTTTAATGCCAATGGTTGGTTCCTGCCTATTGAAAAAGAACCCCTGCGCATCGGAGGCACGTTCTCCACTTGGCCTTATACTGATAACACTCGCATTACGCAAAAGTACAAAGTGGTGCACTTGGGAAACTGGCGCGACGAGGAGGTGACCGAGATTATTGTCCAACCCAAGGAGGGTGCTTACGACCGCGTCTTTGCCGACCTCACCGAAGCCCTACAACGCATCAACCCCAAACCTTTGGAGCCACGTGTGACCAACCTTCGCGATGCGCTCGACGACGAAATCTTCTTCATCGAAATCATGCGTGACGCCTCGTGGATACTCTCCAGCATCTGCCTCGTCATTTGCCTCATGGGCATTTGGAGCACTATTGCCCTCGACACCCGTTCGCGACAGAAGGAAGTGGCACTGCGTAAGATTCACGGCGCCAAGCGATGGGACATCATCCTGCTCTTCGGACGTCTCTACCTGTGGCTCATAGGCATCGCCGCCATCGTCAGTACGCCTCTCATCCTACTCTTCAACACCCTCCTGAAAGACTGGGCAAGAAACGGTTTTATCAATGGTATGGCAGAGCGCCTCTCTCCCACACTCCCCATCCTCGGTGCCCTCCTCATCACCGCCCTTGTCATCCTCCTCATCGTAGGTTACCACCTCCACCAAGTGCTGCGCGTGAAGCCTGCGGAGATGATTGCGAAGGAGTAAGAAAATTATTCACCATTTCCTGTTACAATTCTTGTAGTCATACGTTTATCTTTAAAAGAATCATTTTAACAAAATCAATTATGAAGACAAAATCAATCATAACACTTTTGATGTTATTCACACTTACCCTGCCAACAACAACTTTGGCACAGCAACCAAGAAAAGCGCATCGCCCCCAAATAGAGATGAGGGGCCAATCTTACCCTCAAGCAATGCACCGCAAAGACTTCAAGATGATGTGTGAGGTTGTGAAGGACGCCTCGTTTAGTGACAAGAAGATTGGCGTCATCAAGGAGGCTTGCATCAGCAGTTACTTTGATAGCAAGCAGTGCGCAAAACTCCTCGCTTTGTTTTCCTTTGATAATGATAAGTTGGAAGCATTAAAAGTTCTTGCACCTCGAATTGTGGATTTCAATCCAAAGGAGATTCTGAAGCAATTTACTTTCTCCTCCAACAAGGATAAGGCCTTAGATATTTTATCGGAAAGATAAACAGATTCCATATTATAAATTGCAGTTAAAGATAACATCCCCCAGCGGAACTTGTATGAACCATACATTCCGCTGGGGGCTATATTTTATAAAAAAGCGATGCTACCTTCACGCAGGAATTAAGTTTTATTATAACTCCCGTTAAGGTTATTTATGACAAAGAGTTAGCACCAACCGTTTTGCTCGCCATACCTTTGCAACATCTAAAAACTCATGTTATGAAAAAGATTGTTTTAGGAGTCGTTGCTATGAGCAATGCGATTGTCGGAATGGCCTGCACGGGTATTTCGCTTACTGCCAAGGATGGAAGTTACATTCAAGCGCGCACCATTGAGGGGGCGCAAATGGATTTACCCGGAATGTATGTAATCATTCCTCGTGGCGAGGAGTTGCAATCCTTTACGCCCATGGATGCTAACGGCATGAAGTTCGTGGCGAAATATGGTGTCGTCGGACTTTCCGTAGTGCGCGAAGAATTCATTGCCGAGGGGATTAATGAAAAAGGATTGTCAACAGGACTCTTCTTCTTTCCCCACTACGGCAGTTACCAACCCTTTGAAGAAGGTTTGCGTGAGAAAACTATAGGTGACTTGCAACTAAACCAATGGATGCTCACCCAGTTTGCTACGGTAGATGAAGTCATTACTGCCATTCAGTCGGACGACTTGCGCATTGTGGGGTTAGACAATGAGGCAGTTGTGCATTGGAGAATTGGCGATGCAAGCGGGCGCCAAGTAGTGCTTGAAATTATGGACGGTGTGCCCCATTTTTATGAAAACACGGTGGGCGTAATCACTAATGCTCCCGATTTTCAGTGGCACCTTACCAATCTGAACAATTACGTGAACCTCTTTCCCGGAGATGCCCAGCGTCAAATCTTAGGTAGGCAAGAACTTTTCCCCATGGGCGGAAATAGCGGTTTCCTTGGGTTGCCAGGAGATGCCACTTCCCCATCGCGATTTGTGCGTGCCGCTTTCTATCGCGACACTGCGCCCCAGTTGGAAGACGCTTTCAATACGGTGAAACAATCTTTCCACATCCTTAATAACTTCGACCTCCCAATAGGTGCGGAACACCCGCAAGGGACTGCCCCCGACATCCCCAGCGCTACGCATTGGACGTCAGCTATCGACCTTACGCATCGCAAAGTTTACTTCAAAAGTGCCTACAATAACACCATTCGGTGTATTGAATTGGGAAAGATTGACTTTGAAAAGGTAAAATATCAGGTGCATCCGTTTGACAAGGTAAAGGAACAACCAATAGAGAAAATTTTAATCCAATAAAGGGGTACTTCGGAAGCACCCGCAATATATAATATCGCCCCGAGGATGTAATAACCATCTTCGGGGCGATATGTATGCTTGCTTCACCTTTTGGGGAAGTGCTTTACTTCAAAATATCACTGATTTCCTTGTAAATAGCATCGCGAGCGCCAGCATTATTACGGATATAGTTGGCCGCCGCAGTACCTGAACTACGCAGAAGCTCGTCATAGGTAAGCAACTTCGTCAAAACATCATTGAAGTCTGCCTCATTGTGAATTTCATACGAACCTTGGCAGGCAATAAGATCCTGTGCCTCCTTAAACTTCTTGTTGTTCGGACCAAAGAGTACGGGACAACCATACACAGCTGCCTCAGGAACATTATGAATTCCCACTCCGAAACCACCACCGACGTAAGCCACCGTGGCATATCGGTAAATGCTTGAAAGGAGTCCGTAGCAGTCAATAATCAAGCAATCTGCTTGTGCCGCCTGTTCGGGTGTGGCCTTTGAATAACGCAATGTGGGGCGCTCCAATTTGCGTTCGATTTCCGAAAGATGCGCTTCGTTGACCACGTGAGGCGCAATGACCAATTTGAGTTCCTTATGCTTGTTGAAATAAGGGATAAAGAGGTCTTCATCGGGCGCCCAAGAAGAACCTGCAATTAGCACCTTCTGCCCCTTTGCGAATGCCTCAACAATGGGTAACTCCTTCGCTTGATTCATAATATCCAACACACGGTCAAATCGCGTATCGCCCGTCTTTGTTACGGCAGTGATTCCGAGGTTTTTGAGAAGTTCGATGGACACATCGTTTTGCACGAAGAAATGGGTGATACGTCGCAAGCACTTTGCGTATCCCTTGCCATACCAACGGAAGAAGATTTGGTCGGGACGGAAGATACTCGACACACTATAAACGGGAATGTCATTACGATGTAGCGTTGCGATGTAATTGCGCCAAAATTCATATTTAATGAAAAAGGCCATTTTAACACTTGCCATACGCACAAAACGGCGCGCATTTAACGGAGTGTCAAAAGGAAGGTAGCAAATCACTTCGGCACCTTCGTAATTTTTGCGCACTTCATAACCCGAGGGCGAAAAGAAAGTAAGCAGAATCTTCAAGTGAGGATGTTCCGCACGGATACGCTCAATAAGAGGGCGTCCTTGCTCAAATTCGCCGAGCGAAGCGGCGTGAACCCACACATATTGTTGCGTGGGATCAATCTCGCGGCGCAGTTTGTCAAAAGTCTCATGTTGCCCCTTAATCATAAGGCGCACCTTCTTGCTAAAGAGCGCCGCAATGTGGGCTCCAAGCGAGTAGAAGAAGATAATAAGCGTGTACATTATTGCAGGTACAGGTTTTGAGGTTCTAAGATCTTAAGGTTTTGAGGTGCCATTCGGCATGCATAGCGCTTAGAACCTCTAAGCAAAGCAACCTCATAACCTTACAACCTAAATTTTAGGGCAACTGTTCCAACGCAAAGTCGAAGCGGCGGAGCGTTTCCTCCTTCCCGAGGTATTCAGAGAGTTCGTGCATGTCGGGCCCCTTACCTTCGCCTACGAGAACTACGCGCCATGCGTTCCAAGGCTTAGCTCCTGATTCTTCTACCCATTTATCTACCGCCTGACGCATAGGTTCGATGGTGAAATCCTCAAGGCCGGCGAGAATAGTGCGAAGTTGTTGCATTTCAGCCTTAGAGCCTTCCTTCCAATTCTTACGTACGAACTTGTCTTCAAGGTCAAATTTTGTGGGAGCGATAAAGAAGAAGTCGCAAAGGGGCCAGAGTTCCTTGATGAAGTTAATCTTCTTCATCTTCATCATACCTACCACCTGCGCAACGCGTTCGAGGGGCGCTTCAATGCCATTCTCGCGGAGGATAGCGTCGAGTGTGGGAGCAAGAGTGAGGTCGTCGGTCTTCTGCAAGTATTCGCGGTTGAACCATTGGCCTTTGACATAGTCAAATTTCGCACCGCTCTTTGAGCACTTGGCTAAGTCGAAGAGGCGCACCATATCGTCGAGCGAAAGGATTTCTTGGTCGTCGCCGGGATTCCATCCGAGGAGGGCGAGGAAGTTGATTACGGCTTCGGGCAAGTAGCCACTTTCGCGATAACCCGAACTTACTTCACCCGTTGCGGCATGCCATTCCAAGGGGAATACGGGGAAGCCGAGACGGTCGCCGTCACGCTTTGACAATTTACCCTTTCCGTCGGGCTTGAGTAACAAAGGAAGATGCGCAAATTCAGGCATTGTGTCTTCCCAACCAAAGGCCTTGTAGAGCAACACGTGAAGGGGCGCCGAAGGGAGCCATTCTTCGCCACGGATGACGTGAGAAATGAGCATCAAGTGGTCGTCAACGATGTTGGCAAGGTGGTAAGTGGGAAGTTGGTCGGCACTTTTGTAAAGCACCTTATCGTCAAGGATTGAAGAGTTAATCACGACGCGACCGCGAATCAAGTCGTTTACCACGACGTCTTCTCCAGGTTCGATTTTAAAGCGCACTACGTATTGTTCACCTTTTGCAATGAGCGCTTCTACTTCTTCAGCAGAGAGCGTCAGAGAGTTACGCATGCAGAGGCGGGTTTTAGCGTCATACTGGAAGTTTTCCACCTCCTCGCGCTTCACATTGAGTTCTTCGGGAGTGTCAAAAGCGATGTACGCCTTGCCGTTTGCCAAGAGTTCATCGACATACTTTTTGTAGATGTCGCGACGCTCTGATTGGCGATAGGGACCGTAGTTGCCGCCATAGCTTACACCTTCGTCAAACTTAAGACCGAGCCATTCAAAAGCTTCAATTATATATTCTTCCGCGCCAGGAACGAAGCGGTTAGAGTCAGTATCTTCGATACGGAAAACGAATTCGCCTCCATGCTGCTTCGCAAAGAGGTAATTATAAAGCGCTGTGCGCACACCACCTATATGAAGAGGGCCCGTAGGAGAGGGTGCGAAACGCACACGTACTTTTCTCTGAGTCATAGAAATAACACTTTTTAAGATTTTACGATGCAAAAGTAGGAAAATTTAAGGAAGAGGCAAACATTGAAGCCGTAAAATTGGTGCGAAAAAACTCTTCTCCGAAAGGGCTTCCGAGTTTCTCAAAATTATTAGTGAGTTAGTTTTAACTAAGTCGGACTTAATTACAACTATTAGTGAGTTAGTTTTTCGCATTTCCCATTCTGTTTTTCACCAGTGACTAAAGCCATTCTCTCCTACCCTTCTGCCCCTACTTTTCAGCCAATACTGCGGATTCGAGAAAGAAAATGCCTCTAACCAATCTCTGATTGGCACGAAAGATGTAACTTTGCAAGGAAATATAAATATATAAAACATCACGATATGAAAGAATTTAAAAGAACACTCGTAACCTCCGCTTTGCCCTACGCCAACGGGGGGATTCATATTGGCCACCTTGCGGGCGTATATGTGCCTGCCGACATCTACGTGCGCTATCTTCGCTTGAAGGGCGAGGAAGTGCTTTTCATCGGTGGCTCTGACGAACACGGGGTTCCCGTAACCATCCGTGCAAAAAAGGAGGGTATCACTGTGCAAGAAGTTGTCGACCGCTATCATAACTTGATCAAGAATTCGTTTGCGGATTTCGGCATTTCGTTTGACGTTTATTCTCGCACAACTTCGGACACGCATAAGAAGCATGCCTCTGACTTCTTCCGCAAACTCTATGACACGGGCAAGTTTGTAGAACTCGAGTCGGAACAATTCTATGATGAAGAAGCAAAAGAGTTTCTGACCGACCGCAACATCAAAGGCGAGTGCCCCCGTTGCCATGCCGCCGACGCTTATGGCGACCAGTGTGAAAAGTGTGGCTCTACCCTTTCGCCCGAAGAGTTAATCAACCCCTACAATGCCGCTACGGGCAACGCACTTGTGAAGCGCCCAACAAGCCATTGGTATCTCCCGCTCAACGATTACCAAGAGTGGCTTGAGAAGTGGATTCTTGAGGACCACAAAGAGTGGCGCCCCAACGTGTATGGCCAATGTAAGAGCTGGTTAGACTTAGGCCTTCGTCCCCGTGCCGTAACGCGCGACTTGAATTGGGGAATCCCCGTTCCCGTTGAGGGAGCTGAGGGCAAGGTGCTCTATGTTTGGTTTGACGCTCCTATTGGTTATATTTCGAATACGAAAGAATTGCTCCCCAATGATTGGGAAAAGTGGTGGAAGCAGGAAGATACGCGCCTCCTTCACTTCATCGGCAAGGACAATATCGTATTCCACTGCATCGTTTTCCCAACAATGCTCAAGGCTGAGGGTTCTTACATCCTCCCCGAGAATGTGCCATCAAACGAATTCTTGAACCTTGAGGACGATAAGATTTCTACATCTCGCAACTGGGCAGTATGGCTCCACGAATACTTGGTTGACTTCCCTGGAAAGCAAGATGTACTCCGCTATGTACTGACGGCAAACGCTCCTGAAACGAAGGACAACAACTTTACGTGGAAAGACTTCCAAGCGCGCAACAATAACGAACTCGTAGCCGTTTACGGCAACTTCGTAAACCGCGCTCTCCAGCTCACGAAGAAGTATTACGACGGCGTAGTTCCCGCTTGTGGCGAACTCACAGAGACGGACAAGGCAACAATTGAGGAATTTACCAACGTGAAGGCCGAAGTGGAACGCCTGCTCGACACCTTCCGCTTCCGCGATGCACAAAAGGAAGCGATGAACTTGGCACGTATCGGTAACAAGTACCTTGCAGATAGCGAACCCTGGAAGGTGGTGAAGACAGACCCTGAGCGCGTGAAGACCATCATGCACTTGTCGCTCCAACTTGTAGCAAATCTCGCAATTGCATTTGAGCCATTCCTTCCCTTTAGCTCTGCAAAACTCCGCGGAATGCTTAAGATGGAAAATGTGGATTGGAGCCGCCTCGGCAATACCGACTTGCTCGTAGCTGGTCATCTGTTGGACGAACCTGCATTACTCTTCGAAAAAATTGAAGACGATGCAATCGACGCACAAATGCTTCGCCTCGAAAAGATTAAGGAAGAAAATGAGCGCCTCAAGCAACTTGAAGAAGCTAAAAACTTTAAGGCGCAACCCATTAAGCCCAATGTGAGCTTTGAAGATTGGGAAAAGTTGGACATCCGAGTAGGTACGGTGCTCGAATGTGAGCGTGTGCCCAAAGCAGATAAGTTATTGAAATTCCTTATTGCCGACGGCCTTGAAAACCGCACCATTCTTTCGGGTATTGCTCAGCATTATGCTCCCGAAGAACTCGTGGGCAAGCAAATCTGTTTCATTGCCAACTTCCCTCCCCGCAAAATCCGCGGCATCGAAAGTCAAGGCATGATTCTTTCTGCTGAAAACTTTGACGGTTCGCTTGGTGTAATCACACTTGATCGCGAAACAAAGAACGGTTGTCCCGTAGTGTAATTCAATAGGGGGAGATATTTTAAGGTATAGCTTTGATTGTTTTCATCGCATCAATCAAATATCTCCCCCTATCCTCTCCCATTTTTCCTCAAAATGGCACTTTCTCAAAAACAAAAGACCAAGCAAATCTCGACTCAGCGACAGGAACTATCGCAAAAGTTCGAGCACAAGCAGCAAGTGGCAGTTGCGCTACTTGCAGAGCGAAGTTTGGTGGAATTAGAGGAACAAGTGCGCAAGGAATTGGATGATAATCCTGCCCTTGAGATTCGAGAGGATTGGGATGAGAGTTACAATGAACAAGAAGAGGCTGACGACGCTTCTGAAATCCGTGATAGCGAAGAAATAGGGCGTGATGCCGACTACGATGAGGGACGCACTGACTTTCCTAACGATGATGACGGACTTGATATCTCTGACAATCGCATTGGCGACTATTATCATGCAGACAGAGAATCTAACGACGCCCTGTTAACCGGAAGCCCTACTTTCTACGACTCACTTGAAGCGCAGCTCATCGACTTTGACCTCACGGAAGAGGAACACGACGTGATGTGTTACCTTATCGGTTCGCTCGATAATAATGGTTATCTCCTGAAGGAGCTACAAACGCTCTCGGATGAGCTTTACATCTATTTCCAAAAGGATGTTAGTACGGTTCAACTGGAACACCTTTTGAAGCAACTCCAAACCTTAGAACCTCATGGCGTAGGGGCACGCAACGAACAGGAATGTATGCAGCTTCAATTGCAACATAAGGAGCTGAAACCGGAATTAAAAAGCAACGCACTCAAGGTGGTGGAGCATTTTTACGAACTCTTCATCCACCAAAAGTGGACGACATTACAGAAACGCCTTCACCTTAACGACGAAGAGTTTGATGAAGTTCTCCGAGTGCTGAAACACTTGAATTTAAAGCCCGGAGCGGGATTCAACGAAGAGGTTGCGGGAGGCGCACCTACTATTATTCCCGACTTCTTTGTTTCTGTTTCTAACGAAGGTAACATCACCATCGAACTTAACAACGGCAACGTACCGGAACTCTGCGTTAGCGCATCCTACCTTGAGATGGTGCGACAACTAACCCCTAAGAAGGAGCAATTGCCCAAGTCACAAATGGACGAACTTGTGCTTGTGCAGGATAAGATTACGGCGGCCAAGAACTTCATTAACACCATCAACATGCGCACTCTTGCTATGCGCAATGTAGGTAAGCTTATCGTACAAAAGCAACGTGCTTTCTTCATCAATGATGACGATGAATCGTTGCTCACTCCCATGAAGCTCAACGATATTGCGGAGGCTTTGGGCATACATGTATCTACCGTCTCACGCCTTGTGCGTAACAAATATCTGCAAACGGCTTACGGCACTTACCCACTTAAAAAGTTCTTCCCAACTTCCTTCGTATCTCAAAAGGGTGAAGAGCAATCAGCGCTACTTACCCGCTTGAAAATGGAAGAATTAATTGCGGCTGAAGACAAGCACAAACCGCTTTCCGACGAACAGATTGCCGCTGCAATGACCGAATTAGGATTCCCATTGGCTCGCCGAACGGTGGCCAAATATCGCGAACAACTCGGAATACCTGAGAAGCGAATTCGAAAGATTAGCTAAGCCTTCTTGCTCTTAGGGGAAGAGTTTCCCCCACACCTCTCAACCTTCAAAACAACACACACTTCGCTTTGGACAATCGCCTACTTCTCAGCTCAGCAAAGTTTATATCACAACTAACCTCCCCCTTCTACCTCCCCGTACTGGCCTTTCTGCTGGTCTTTTCGTTCAGCCATTTGCGCCTTTTGCCTTGGGGGTACAAGGGAATCGTCATCGGGTTAGTCTATTTCTTCACGGCGCTACTTCCCCGCACACTCATCTTTCTTTACGTCAAGGTAAATGGGTGGGGACATCGCCATTTGGGGCAACGAGAGAATCGCTACGTGCCTTACGTGCTTTCTATCATCTCCTATGCTTCCCTACTCTATCTCATGCACTTGCTCTTCATGCCCCGCTTCACCATGGGGCTCATCGTGGGAGCATTAGCCATCCAACTCATCTGCTTCCTGCTCAACCCCATTCTGAAAGTCAGCACGCATGCTGCCAGTGCGGGAAGTGCCATTGGCGCATTGATGATATTAGGACTCTATTTCAACTTCAACCCCTTGTTTTGGATTAGCATCGCTATTCTTTACACGGGAGTTGTATGCACAGCCCGCTACATCCTGCGCGTTCACACGCTGTCAGGAATAGGGTGGGGCGTACTCATCGGCGTTACCTGCGGAGCGTTATGCATTTTCCTCTGTTAGCAGACCGCAGAAAAGCGCATTAAATACACATTGATTCTCAAATAATTACATCGCGCTTCACTAAGTCTCAATTAGGAAAAACTAAACGTTAGTTAGGAAAAATTAAATGAGACTTACGAACAACTAAAAGAGATTAAGTTTTAAGAGCGGGTATTTCCCCATCACTTTCTACCGCAATCTATCACAATTAAATACCCTTTATATTATGACACCTCTCGTAAGCATTATCATGGGCAGCACAAGCGACTTGCCCGTTATGGAAAAAGCAGCAAAGTTCCTCAATGATATGGAAATCCCCTTCGAGATGAACGCCCTTTCTGCACACCGCACACCTCAGGAAGTTGAGAACTTTGCAAAGTCTGCACAGACGCGCGGCATTAAGGTAATCATTGCTGGTGCTGGAATGGCTGCAGCGCTTCCTGGCGTAGTAGCAGCAAGCACTAACGTACCCGTAATCGGTGTGCCCATTAAGGGAATGCTCGACGGTTTGGATGCATTGCTTTCTATCGTACAGATGCCTCCCGGAATCCCTGTTGCAACGGTGGGCGTAAATGGTGCACTCAATGCCGGAATACTTGCCGCTCAGATGATTTCACTCGCAGACGCTCCCTTGGCTGAAAAGCTCGCAGCTTACAAGGAAGGCCTCAAGTCTAAGATTGTAAAGGCAAACGAGGAACTCTCTGAAGTGAAGTACACTTTCAAGACTAATTAATATTCTCAAACGAAGCGTTGAAGCACAGGTTAACTATCGTGTGCTTCAGCGCTTTATTGTTTATTCCGAATCCCCTATGCGCTACTTCCATTGCGGTTCTGAACTCTTCAACTACACACCGCGCAAGTCTCATGAAGTAAAGATTGGCAACCGTCCCCTTGGCGGTGGCCACCCTATCCGTATTCAGAGTATGACTACCACTGCCACGACCGACACAGAGGGCAGCATCGCGCAATGTCGCGCAATCATTGAGGCGGGAGGCGATTATGTACGCCTCACTACCCAAGGCACGATTGAGGCACGCGCTCTTGAGCCCATCCGTAAGGCACTCAATGAGGCTGGACTTACAAATCCGATCGTGGCTGACGTACACTTCAATCCCAATGTGGCTGACGTAGCGGCAACGGTGGTAGAGAAGGTGCGCATCAACCCAGGGAATTACGTGGATCCCGCTCGTACGTTCAAGTCTTTGGAATATACGGACGAAGAATATGCGGCCGAACTCCAGCGCCTAGAAGAGCGCTTTACGCGACTCTTGGACATTTGTCGCGAACACGGAACTGCGCTTCGCATAGGCGTAAACCATGGCTCGCTTTCCGACCGCATTATGTGCCGTTACGGAGATACGCCCGAAGGCATCGTTGAGAGTTGCATGGAATTCTTGCGCATTTGCGTGAAGCAGAATTTCAAGGACGTCGTTATCTCTATCAAGGCCAGCAATACCGTAGTCATGGTGCGTAGCATGCGCTTGCTTTGCGCCGTTATGAGTAAGGAGAAGATGACCTTCCCCCTTCACCTCGGTGTAACTGAAGCAGGCGAAGGCGAAGACGGCAGAATCAAGAGCGCAGCTGGCATTGGCGCACTCCTTGCTGACGGTATTGGCGACACACTCCGCGTATCGTTGAGCGAGGCTCCCGAATGCGAAATCCCCGTTGCCTACAAATTGGCTTCGTATGTGATTGAGCAGCGCAACAATCACCAACCCATCACCGCACGTGCCTGTGGTGCCTTCGACTGGCTCCATCCCGAGCGACGCGCTACGATGCCCGTGAAAAACATTGGGGGCACGAACCTCCCCGTAGTAATTTCTTGCCGCCTGGGTGGCGAAGAAGACTTCGGAACCGTCATTCCCGACTATGTCTATTGCGGTTCTAAACTTCCCAAGAAGCGCATGGATGGGGTAGGGTATATCCTTGACCTTCCCGAATGGAAGGGTGAAGAAAATACATACCCTGCATTTACCCCCACCGCACTTCCCTTTATCGGTGGATGCCGTGCAGAGCTCAAGTTCCTTTTCTTGACGTACACGGGCTGTAATGCCGAAGTAAAAGCCTTCCTTCGCCAACATCCTGAAGTAGTTGTTGTGGCACAAAGCAACCATGCCAATCGCCTTGGAGAGCAACGTGCGCTCATTCACGAACTTTGGAGCGAAGGACTTAATCACCCTGTGATTGCTTTCCAGCACTATGCACTCACGGCTTCGCAGATGGAGGATTTCCAAATCCGTGCCGCAGCCGACTGTGGCGCACTCCTTTTTGACAATCTTATTGACGGCATCTGCCTCTTCAATAATCCGCCCCAGGGTCGCCCAAATATTCCGCTCACACGCCAAGATGACACCGCCTTTGGCATACTCCAGGCAACGCGTCAGCGCACTACGAAGACGGAATACATCTCCTGTCCCGGCTGTGGCCGTACCCTTTACGACCTTCAGGCTACCATTGCCCGCATCAAGGCCGCAACAGCCCACCTCAAGGGACTTAAAATTGCCATCATGGGATGCATCGTAAACGGTCCTGGAGAGATGGCCGACGCCGACTATGGCTATGTTGGCGCAGCCCGAGGTAAGGTCAGCCTTTACCGAGGTAAGCAGTGCGTAGAGAAGAATATTCCCTCCGAAGAGGCAGTCGAAAAGCTCTTGCAGTTGATTGATAGCGACAGAGCGGCTTCGCAGGCATAATACTTTTGACTCTAAAAAAAATGATATGGGACTTACTGAAAATTAAGTGCCGAATAATTTGGAATATCTAACTAATATTTTCAACTAAAAGCCAAATAATTTTCAGCCCCAAACACCCCCGAAAAAGTTTCCACATCTTTTTTGCAATTTCCTCCCCTATAATCAGCAAGAAAAGCGTAACTTTGTACCGAGGAAGAGTGCGCGCCCGCGCAAATTCCTTAAATAGTAAACAACATTACCCAAATTATTTATAAAAACATGGCATTCTTAACAGACGAAAAGCTCGTAATCGTTGGTGCAGCTGGTATGATCGGCTCCAACATGGTTCAGTCAGCCCTCATGATGGGCCTCACTTCTAACATCTGCCTCTTCGACGTGTTCTCACCCGAAGGCGTAGCTGAAGAAATGCGTCAGAGCGGTTTTGACAATGTAAACATCACTGCTACTACTGATGTAAAGGAAGCATTCACAGGTGCTAAGTACATCATCTCTTCAGGCGGTGCTCCCCGTAAGGAAGGTATGACTCGCGAAGACCTTCTCGCTGGTAACTGCAAGATTGCTGAAGAACTCGGTAAGAATATCAAGGCTTACTGCCCCGATGTAAAGCACGTTGTTATCATCTTCAACCCCGCTGACCTCACTGGTCTCGTAACTCTTCTCTACTCAGGCTTGAAGCCCGGTCAGGTTACAACTCTCGCTGGTCTTGACACAACTCGTCTTCAGAGCGCTCTCGCTAAGAAGTTCGGCGTAATGCAGAGCGAAATCACTGGTTGCGCTACTTACGGTGGTCACGGCGAACAGATGGCAGTATTCGGCAGCGCAGTTAAGGTTGCTGGTAAGCCCCTCAACGACCTCATCGGTACAGCTGAATTCCCCGCTGAAGAATGGGAACAGATGAAGAAGGACGTAACTCAGGGTGGTGCTGCTATCATCAAGCTCCGCGGTCGCTCTTCATTCCAGAGCCCCTCTTACCTCTCTGTAGAAATGATTCGTTCGGTAATGGGTGGCGAACCCTTCCGTTTCCCCGCTGGTACTTATGTAAGCAACGAAAAGTACAACCACATCATGATGGCTATGGACACAGTTCTCGACAAGAACGGTTGCTCATACAAGATGCCCGTTGGTACAGCTGACGAAATCGCTAAGCTCGATGCTTCTTACGAACACCTCTGCAAGATGCGCGACGAACTCGTAACTCTCGGTATCGTTCCCGCAATCTCTGAATGGAGTTCTATCAACCCCAACCTCTAATCTTTCGTTAGAGCAGAAACTAAACATTACTCCGCCCTGCAAGCAATAGACACTTGCAGGGCGGAGTTTTTTAGGAGAGTAGAGAAAAGTTTGAACAAATGAAAAATCTATTTTAACATGATGTTCTTATTTCTTTTCATCATTAAATAAAGCCCTAATAATAAACGATATCCACAATATGTTGGCTAAATTGTATACTAGAGATATAAGAATTCTTACACTTTCCCAAACTCCATCCCAATGATTAGCAACTAAAGCAACAATAAGAGGTATCGCAACGAACAAAGCTATGGAAAAGTAAAAACCTTCATTACATGACCCTCCAATATTTGCTAAGATACAAATAAGAATAAATGTTAGACCTGAATATGTGAACAATCTATAATCAGATAATTCTACAAGTGTTTTAGACATTACGTCAATATTTGAATAAACAATATTCCAGGCAATAAGCCCTAATACCAAGTAAGCAACAATAGCAATGATGAAACTTATAAAATATTTCATATTATTGAATATTTAGACAAATAGGAAACTTCTACTTCTTATACACCGTGGTACCGAAAGAACTCTCTTCAATTAATAATCCATTATTTAGTTCTAGAGTTTCAATATCTCCATTCATGTTGACTTTGATATATCTGCCTGAGCGTTCCCAGGTAAATGCAACTCTTTGTGTATTAGTGTATCCTTTTACAATAAACATACCAGAACCGTCACCATTAAATTTCCATCTACCCAATCCATAATCATCGTTGGGATCAGCTCTATGTTCCACCCAGGTGCCAACTATGGATTCATTACTTGTAGATGAACCTTTGCATGAAACTAATGCTAATAAAAAGGGGAATAACAATAGGTAAATAATGTGTTTCATTTCTAGAAAAAGTTTGTATAGTACATATACATCTTAAGTATGTACTATGGTTTTATAAAACTAATTTATTATTGTTGTCTATCGCTCAGTTAACCAAATAAAGCGCTAAATAACCATAGCACAATAAAGATAGACAATCCTGCTATAAGTATTTGTACCAAGCAAGATCCACCAGTGAATAAACCAGCTAAACATCCACCTAAAGCACCTCCCTCTTTGTCGTCAGATAATGCGCCAATTATGGCTCCGCCAACTGCAAAAATAATAAGAATCCAAATCCACATGTTATTTTCTCCTATATGCTACCCAGTTCCCAAGGTTCGCTTTTAATAAAAAAAAATAAGGTGTGGGAACTATATCTGCTTTACCCAATTGATGAGGCTTCTCGCATTGCCTTTGCTGTTGGATAAAACAATAGCCCACACCAAAGGTTATGCAAAAAGCCATTAAGGGCTGTACAAACCAATGATGTGATGCTATTGTCACCATCTTCACAGCAAGGAAATTTTGCGAGAATTTCATCAATGAAGATAATTTCAATAACACCTTTTGTTATATTCTTCTAAACTGCTTACGCAATGTTAGAATCACTGCAAATGTAGTTATATTTTCTGATTCAACAAGTAAAAATGATAAATATAATTATTGGGTTATAATAAAAATTAAAGCGTTATTCATTTTGTACAACATGTCAAAAAGCATAGCATGAGAATATTCTCATTGCGGTGCAAAGATACAACCGTGCGAAGAGGCGTTTCACCCTTCTGTCATTTTTGAAAAAAGCAACACCTGCGTATATTTCTGTATAACACAGAGATATACGCAGGTGTTTTTTACAAAATATAGCAGTATAAAATGGCGTTAGAACTATTGTAGAAGTTATATAATTGCCATTGCAGATGTAGGGTGTAAGTATGATCTTGATAATAAGGAGAATAGCACTTGTTTTTCACATAATCCGCCTTAAAATTGCTCTTATTTTCACATTTTCCTACCTGTATTCGGACTGAAATTCCACATTTCCCCGATTTTTATTGTGTTCAATTTGCAAAAATTCAAAGAAATAGGTAACCCTCGGCTTTGTTCCCGCAATCTCTGAATGGAGTTCTATCAACCCCAACCTCTAATCTTTTAGTTAGAGCAGAAACAAATACTCCGCCCTGCAGGTTATACGCTTGCAGGGCGGAGTTATATTACATATATGAATTCGCAACATCTATAACATCAGACATACGTACGATACATTCTTTATTCCGCGTCATCCCTACTTTATCTGTTCAGTAGGAATGAGGAAATAATCAAACATGACTTCAGAGCGGTTGTTCCATTTCAGTTCACGCTTCACTACGTCACCTGTAGTCTTGTCTATGATTTCTCTGTAGATTTTTGACTTGCGATAGAATTTTCCATTGTCTTCTTGATGGAAGTGATGGTTTTCTTCTACGATGCGATAGCTGAAGGGGAATTCCTTCGTAGTGCGGAGCTCTGTGCATAGAATATCTCCCTCACACCATGTGCAGAGTTGCACAGGCTGTTCGGTGTCGTTGCGGAAGCGGTAATCTACGAAATTATAGTTGACTGAAGTCCCTGCGCTGTAGGGCACGCGCACACCGTTAGGGTCGGGGGCCAAGGCGTCAGAATGGTGGTGTATTTCAGTCACTGTCAAGGGGCTGTCCATCACGAGTTGGTTTAACGTATTCGCTAAATTACACAAGCCGCCACCAACTCCTGATACTAACTTACCATTCACTATGACGCGCCCTTCGGTAAATCCATTCTTCTTAGAGGTTTTACCTACGTAATGCCAGAACGAGAAACTTTCACCGGGATGAATCACCAGACCATTCATTCTGCTACAAGCCAAGCGAATATTTTCGGCTTTATTGATTTGCAACTGCTCATCAATTCCAGGTCCTCTCTTAATCATATCTCCGCCATAGCTAGCTACGAGGACGGGCAACTTCTCCTGCGAGCGCTCTGTGGCATATTTTTCCTTTCCTAACAGATTCTTCAGATGGCGTTTGAGCTTCTCTTTCTGCAGGGAGATGGCGTAGGTCGTTGCATTTATCTCGCAGAATAGCTTCTTTTTCTTCATAATGCACTTTCCAAGTAAGCGGTAATGGTATTTCTTATTGCAACTGTAAAGGCTAAGAATGAGGCGCTCTAAATACCTGCTCCAGCCTTTCCATCCCCACTTTTCATGACCAATATACTTCACCAAAATAGAAGCCAATCCACAATCGTTTGCACCACGCACATCAGTCAGAACATGGTCGCCTATTACGACTACCTCCTGCTTATTCATCTTTAAGAGCACCAAAGCCTTTTTGAAGCTTTCCACATGGGGCTTATTCGCATCAGCAATATAGTGTGCTCCGATGTTTAAGTTGAACTTTTCAACTCGCTGAACGCTATTATTTGATAGCAATAGGGTAGTGAAGCCTATCTTGTGGAGCTTCTCAAAGAGCGAAACCACTTCCTCTGTGCATTCCTTTCCATGAGGCACCAAAGTGTTATCAATGTCGAAGATTAAACCGCGTATGCCTTTCTTATAAAGCGCCCAGTAGGGGATGGAGAAGACGTCATTAACGTATTCATAAGGGAAATACCTTGAGAGCCCGGAAGGCTGCACCGCTACCGATGAATTCATATAGTCGCAAACGGCATCTACTTGCTTTGCAAAATCCCCACCGAACTTATGATCAAAGAAGGCGCTCCCGACTGTAAAAGCCCAAGGCGCTACGTCCTTTATCTCATCCAGTTTCTTATAAGAATCAATACTTCCAGCTATACAAACGGGGGCATTGATGCTTTTTCTAAACACTTTATTCAGCGCAACGGCATCACCTTCGTAACGATATCCCAAGAGGTCTATACCATAAACGCCCTTTTCAAGATAGCGCTTTGCCTCTGCCACCATGTCATTAATTTCACCGCTAAGCACCGAAGGACGTCCCTCAACCTTCCCTACGAAAGGCATATACTTCAAGCCATGCTGCTTGCAAAGGGCATTTATACTATCGAAATAAGTTGTCCCCATCAAGACGTCACAACCGCAATCTATGGCCGCTTTCGCCCCCTCAAGCCCCTCTTCCTCGGTATAAGCCACGACTTCTAGAAAGGTCGTCTTTCCGCATTCTTTCATGCGGGCATACAACCCCTTCATTTCTTCATGGGAGAGGGGATGTTCCTTGAATCCCCAAAATTTGGCCTTTGAATCTTTGCACTCTTCGAAGATTTCACTCGCATTCTTCACCGTGAAATCATCGTAAGTTAACATGACTATTAACTCAGGTACATTTTTCATAATTGCATTCATATTTAATGACATGCAAATTTATAAAAATTCATAGAAAAGCCGTAATTTTGACGTGATGAACTTTAAATAACGACTCAAATGAACAAACATGTCCCCCTCATACTCATGGCGCTCCTTACGATTCCAGGCGTGTCGCAAGTGGTCAATACGTCTGCGGTGTTGATAGGCTCGTGGTCGGGCAAGCTGAAGGTGGGAGCAACTGCATTGACACTAGTGTTGAATGTAGAGCAGGGGGATGGGCATCTCGTTTGCACCCTGGACAGCCCCAATCAAGGAGCGAAGGGCCTCAATATATATAAAGAGTATCTAACGGACGATTCCCTCTCACTGAAGGTCACTCAAATTGGCGCCACTTTCCGCGCAAGGGTAGGGGAGGGGAAGATGGTAGGCACCTTCTCACAGATGGGAATGAACTTTCCGTTGACACTCGAAAAGGGTTCGTACGAAGTGCGTCGCCCACAAAATCCCGCGCAACCCTATCCCTACAAGACGGAAGAGGTTTCCTTTGTCAATAAAGCGGACAACGCCACCCTCGTAGGCACACTGACTTACCCCACTCAGTTTGCCCCCTCCAAACAAGTGCCCGTAGTAGTAATGGTTTCGGGTAGCGGATTACAGAATCGCGATGAAGAGATTTTTAATCACAAACCTTTCCTCGTGATTGCCGACTACTTGGCGCGCCACGGCATTGCCTCGCTCCGCTATGACGACCGCGCATTTGGAGCTTCCACAGGTGGCGACCGCATCCACAATCAAGCCACTTCGCTCGACTACAAGCGCGACGCAGCTGCCGCTATAGATTTCCTCAGAGCACGAAACGAGTTCGCCCAGGTGGGCGTTCTTGGCCACAGCGAGGGAGGTTACATCGCCTTTATGTTGGGCAGTGATAAAAAGGTGGACTTCGCCATCAGTATGGCGGGAACGGGGGTGAAGGGAGACATCGTTTTAACTACGCAAGTGAATGAAATCCTAAAGATGCAGGGACAAACCACAACGCTCACCACTGAGCAATGCCGCCAAAACGCACTCTCCGTTCCGAGTGACTGGATGAAGTGGTTCCTTGACTACGATCCCACCGCCGACATCTCCGCCACCACATGCCCCGTCTTTGCCCTAAACGGCGATAAGGACTTACAGGTCATCGCATCTCTCAACCTGCCCGCCATAAAGCAGGCACTTCCGCAAAACAAGCACACCCTTGTGAAGGAGTATGCCGGACTCAACCACCTCTTCCAGCATTGCAAGACAGGACTTCCCACGGAGTATAACACGATTGAGGAAACCATTTCCGAAGAAGTATTAAAGGACATCGCTACGTGGATTCTTTCACTTCCAAAAAAGTAAAGAAGAGCCCCACAATAGTGTAAATATATTTACGAAGAGAAAAGAAAAGGCTTTCAGAAGGATTTACGTCCATTCCCTGAAAGCCTTTTCTTATCTATTGTCTTATTTTGAGAAATATTTATTGAAGAGTTCTTCTGCAATGACTACGGGGTTCTCCTCTGCCACTTTCGTAACGGTCTTACCGCGACTCCAATTCTCCTCCCACTTAAACCACTCGGGCGAGGTTATTGACTTGCCCTCCTCTAATGCTTTGAAGAACATTTCCCAACGAGTGCGGTAAAAATCATTGAGCATACCGCCCCACTGACGACAGGAATAGTCGTGCAACTTACCCCTCTCCGCACACGTTTCTGGACCCCAAACAGAAATAAGTGTGCGAGCGTTCCACTCCATCCAATCTCTGTCGGCCTCAGTAGTACCAGCCACCTCATTGCAAACATTCCTTGCCGACTGCGTCCAAGTTTCCAACTTAAACAACTCAATCTGCGAGAGCAGACGGTTAAGGTCGCTCAATATTTCAAGGAACACGGCACACTGCGCTTTGAAAGCAGTTGTGTCCTTCTTGTGATAACTGGCGGAAATATCCTTAATAAGGTAGTAGGCAGAGTCCGTCAGCGTTTGGCGCACAACGTCCGCCACGTCGTGTTCGTAATTCGGACGTCCCCTAAAGCGGTTCTTCTCTTTGAGCATCAAACTTGCCGCCTCGCGCACCTTGTGGATGTCGTGGTAGATTTTAGTTGTTCCCCATCCCGACACACGTGTCACATTCAGCGAGGGACGTGCGCAGATAACAGCCTCAACGTCCTGCATGGGTTCGGGACAGTTCAACACCGATTTGGCTAACGTCTCCAACCCCTTCTCCATTGCCTCGCTCCGCTCTCCATAACGCTCCTCAGCATATCGCCAAATCCAATCCTTACTTTCACCTCGCTGCATCCACGGTAACTCAAATACCAAGTCGTAAAGCATAGGGCAGGTCTCCAATCCCTCAGGTATTGCACCGATACCCTTTACGCCGTCGGGGTATTGCTCCAAGGCATCATAATAACGCTTTAACATGGCCTCATAACGCCCATGCATGCCCGTCTTACCGCCAAAGTTGTGGAGCATACACCAAGCGAAATCGTGCCCTGCGTATCCCTTTCGTTCCACCCACTTTTCAAGTCCCTCCGAATAGAGGTCGAGCACCAACAAACCGCCCTTAGGAATCGTGTCCAAAGCCTCTCGTCGCGGATTCTCACCCCAACTCTGCATCACCCACGTAGCCCCAGGCGCATGTTTCTGCATTTCTTGATAAATGGTGTGAAATGCCTCCTTTAGGTTAATACCATTCGTGCGCCCACCTTCGTGAAAGGGGTCCATGCTATAGTATTTTGATTTGCCCATTACCCCTTCCAAATGCTTGTAATAGAGTTGCGCTATTTCGGCATAGCGTTCATCGGTGGGCAATAGGAAAGAAGGTCTGCGAAAACCAGCACACCAATATCCCTGATCGATAACTTTAACCCCCATATTTTCAGTGGCATTGCTGGGAAGGATACTTCCATAACCGGGCAATACAGGTTCCATTCCGAGTTCGCGCATTCGTCCCAAAATAAACTGACAAAGCCCTTCTTGGCGCTCATACCACCAATCGGGATTCGGACCTCCCCATCCCTCAAGGTTATTCATCAGCCACCAAGCCTGGAATCCTGGTCCTGCCACGAATTTATCGACCTCCGCTCTCGAATATCCCGCCTCCGTAAGCACATTCTTCCACACCACATCCGTACCTACGAGCGCCAAGGGCATATTGATGCCATGCAGAGCCATCCAGTCTATTTCCTGTTCCCAACGTTCTCGCGTCCAAAAGGCCATGGAGTAGGAGAAGGTGCAGTAATTCAAATAATACCTATAGTCAGCGCTACACGTGCGTCTTTCCCGTTCCTTCGGGAGCGGGAGTGATACCTTCGTGAGATCTGTAGTGAGGTTGTTCCATGAAATATTGACGTGTGCATAATGGTTCAAATACCACCCAATGCCCGCCGTCAGTGCACTAAGAGAACTCCCCTTGATAAAGGGCTTTCCCCTTTTCTTGCTGATTTCAAAAACGTCCCTTCCGTCATCCAAGAGCTTCGGACTCACGCGCGTTTCAAAGCGCTCAGAAGCACCTGCGCCACCGATTCTATCGAGAAGTTCCACCACCTGCTTCGGATTCCTCTGACCGTAAGCCCCGAGGACCACCGCCATCATTAGGAACAACACTATCTTCTTCATCTTATTGCGAGTCGTAAGTTATTTTATCTTTCGCAAATATAAGGAATTTTATTCGGGCGAAAGGCATGAGTCCCTCTATTTTTAATAGCGATGGTTTCCGTAAAAAAAGATGGCGTCACGTTTTGTGACGTCATCCATAGCCTTTGATGTATTGGGAAGGTCGTTTTTTGAGTTCCACCTTTGCATTAACGCACCGACTTATAGTTACGCATCATCACGAACATTCTTTAGATAACAATGCTCACTTCGCTTTACATTTTATTAAGTCTATATGCAATCTCAGAGATATCAAACGGGGGAGGAGATTTTATTTTTTCACTTGCTTCAAAACTACTTCATTTAATAAATTTTTCGAGGTTCAAAAATTTCAATAATTTTGTAAAAGAATGGGGTATTGCACACCCTGCAAATTCGCATCAAAAACATATTATATACTTAAAATTACTAACCAATCAACAAAATGAAAAGATTCATTTCATTAAGATTCACATTGTGCCTATTCCTATTGGGAATGGTGTGTAATGTGGCATGGGCTCAGCCAAAGGTGTCTCCGGCTCCTATTGGTGGGCAATGGGCAACTGGTACCACATGGTATCAAGTGCAGACTAAAAGTGGTTATTACCTCAGGGGTGATAACGTAGATACTAATGGGAATGTGCAGATGCCCTCCTCTTCTACCCTTGACGCTGCTGCCCTTTGGTGTGTTGTTGGCGATGCAGCCAATGGTTACACGTTCTACAACATGGCTAAGGGTGCAACAACCCCAATGTGTATGAACAATAGCACCAATCGTGCGCAGTTTGTTGCTTTAGGCACTGATGGTTACACCGCAACCTTTGATTTTGTATCATCACAGAAGACCGATGAAAGCAACACCTATTGGTGTGTGCACAAGCACACGGGGGAGAATAACAATTATTATTGGAATCCCCAAGGCGACCCAAAACAACTAACTTATTGGAACGATTCCGGCGCCACCAACGATAATGGTTCTGCCTTCTTGTTTACAGAATTTAAGCAAGTTGACATAACTACATTCTCTACTGAGGCTTCTCCCAAGTGGCACTCTGTTGAGTTTAAGACTGGTGGGCACTTCATTACAGATAAGGGCAGTGGCAACAACCTTGTTACCGCTGATGCTGCCGATAGCGATGAAGAGTATTGGATGTTTATTGGCGACGCTTTTGGCTTCAAGATGAAGAGTCGTCTTGGTAACTATGTTTATTACGATACATCCGCAAGTCGCTTTAAGACTACCAACGACGTAAACAGTGCTACATCATTGTGCTTCGTTGCTGGCGTTACTGATGGTACATGGGAACTACAACGTGTAGGTAGCACCAAATGTATGAACCAAAACGGTGGTACAGGTGTTGGTGTCCAGCTCGGCGAATGGGACAAGGGCGACAGCAACAACCCCTTCTACTTGAACGAAGTGGAAATATTTGACCACTTCATCGAACCCCAGTTCAGCGACGCGAATAATGAGTATTGGTTCATGATTCGCTTTGCAAATGGCGATGCTCACCTTGCCTCTAACGGAGCAAACGACCAAGCTGTCACAGCCAACATACGCAACGTCTCTTCACAGTGGTGGAAATTTGTAGGTACAGACGACAACTTCCAACTCGTAAACAAAGACGGACGTTATGTTACGATTAAGAGCGGTACTGCAACTAACGGACAAACGGGCAACTTGCTCCACATGGTGTCAGAACCCGATGCAAATGGTTTTAGCATCATTGAATCTACGAATGCTAATTACCCCGAGACATACGAAATTGTGTGGAACGGTGCTTCTGGTAAGTCGTTCAACCAATGGGGTGGCGCTGGTGCTGGTAAATCTATCGGTGTTTGGGATACAGGAGATAACAACAATCCCCTCTACATCTACATGCCCAACCCCGACTTGTTGAGTCCCTTTGATATAGAAGGCATCTCAAGCTATACTCCAGCAAGCCCCCTTACCTTGTGGTACAAGGATGCAACAAGCAACATGCAGGTGAGCGACCAATGGATGGAGTATTCACTTCCTATTGGTAACGGTCAGTTTGGTGCCAGCATCTTTGGTGGCGTTGCTCGTGAAGAAGTACAGTTCAACGAAAAGACACTTTGGAGTGGTACGAAGGACGACTATAGCTCTGAATACGGCGACTACGAAAACTTCGGTAGTCTCTATATTGATGATATCAGTGAAGTGTTTGGTGAAGGAAAGGCTGTGAAGAATTACTACCGTCAGCTTGACCTCTCTAACGCTACTGCAAGCGTGCATTACAAGAGCACAGACGGCACTATCAGTTTCTCTCGTGAATATATCGCCAGCAACCCTGATAAGGTGGTGGCTATGCGTCTTACATCAACAGCAGACGAAAAGATCAGCATCAAGGTAACATTGAAGGCTGGTCGCCCTGGTCTCCGTGCTGAAACTACCTATGCAGATGGTAAGGCTACTTTCGGTGGCAAACTCGAAACCATCACTTACAACGCTTTGGCAAAGGTGGTGCCCACTGGTGGTACAATGACTACAGATACTGAAGGCATCACCGTTCAAGGTGCTGACGAAGTTTTGATTATCTTGGGTGGTGCAACAGACTTTGACCCCACAAGTTCTGACTATATTTCAGGAACAAGCGGTTTAACTCAACTCGTGAGCGACCGCGTTGATGCAGCTGCAACAAAGGGTTGGAGTTCACTCTATGCTGACCACGTTGCGGACCACAAGAGCTACTTCGACCGTTGTAACTTTGTGCTTGATGGTGCTGCAAACAACATGCCTACAGATGAACTCATCCGTCAGTATGCAAACCGCACTACAGGTACTGAGGACTATGCTTTGATGCTTGAACAGCTCTACTTCGCTTATGGTCGTTATCTCGAAATCGCTTCGTCTCGTGGTGTAGACCTTCCCAGCAACTTGCAGGGTATTTGGAACAATAGTTCTGAGCCCGCATGGAATGCTGACATTCACGCCAACATCAATGTGCAGATGAACTACTGGCCCGCTGAACCCACGAACCTCAGCGAAATGCATATGCCCTTCCTCAACTATATCATCAACATGGCGAATAGCGCAGAATGGAAGAATTTGGCACAACAAAGAAATGGAGCTACGCGCAGTGAGGCATGGACAATGTTGACTGAAAACAACATTTTCGGTGGTTTCGGTGAATTCCAACGCAATGCACTTATCAATAATGCGTGGTATGTGTCACACTTGTGGCAGCACTATCGTTACACGCTTGACCAAGCGTTCTTGGAAAAGGCATTCCCCGCAATGTGGGGCGCTACTTTGTTCTGGATTGAACGTCTTGAGTATAACGAAAATGATGATACATACGAATGTCCCGACGAATACTCACCCGAGCATGGTCCTGGTGCTGAAAACGCGACGGCTCACTCACAGCAGCTTGTTTGGGAACTATTCGATAGCACCCTTAAAGCGATTGAAATCCTTGGGGAAAGTAAGGTAAATGCTGAAGACCTCGCTACATTGCGTGAACGCTTCTCTAAGCTTGACACTGGTCTTGCTATTGAGAAATATACTCCTAATGGTGATACTGGTGCATGGGGCGAAGGAGCGATTTCTTATGGTTCTAACCTTCTCCGCGAATGGAAGACCAGCAATTACTACGCAGGGGCAAATGGTCACCGCCACATGTCACACCTCATGTGTCTCTATCCCTTCAGTCAGGTAACCCCCGATAAGGAAGAGTACTTCAATGCGGCAGTAAATTCAATGCTCCTCCGTGGTGATGCCTCTACGGGTTGGTCAATGGGTTGGAAGATTAACCTTTGGGCGCGTGCGCTTGACGGTGACCACTCTCACGACATCCTTGAATTGGCTTTGCGCCATCACAGTGTAAGCGGTGGAGGTGTGTATTACAACCTCTACGACTCTCACTCACCCTTCCAGATTGATGGTAACTTCGGTGCGTGCGCTGGTATTGCAGAAATGTTGATGCAGAGCCATACAGAAGTGATTGATATTCTCCCCGCACTCCCCAGTGTATGGCAAAAGGGTTCAATCACAGGTCTTAAGGCGGTAGGTAACTTCACAGTTAGTCTCAACTGGGAAGAAGGTAAGGCACAGCAGGTAACAATCGTAAGTCACAAGGGTGCTCCCCTCAAGGTGCGTTGCAACCATGGTGCTGTAGCGCTTGCAGATGCTAAGATTACAGTGAACGGTGCAGTCGTTGCTGTTGAAATGGAGAATGGTATCGCTACAATTCCTTGCGCTGAAGGTCAGACTGTAGTGGTTGACTTTGCTGAGATTATCGATCCCAACGCGAAACCTATTGATGGTTATTACATCATGTACTCTGAGAGTTCATCAGGAAAAGGATGGGTGCATTATAATGGTTCGCAAGGCAGAAAGTATCGCGTAGCTACCGATGTTGACCTCAGCACAGGGGTAACCATTGAGCAGGCTCAGTATATCTGGAAATTGGTTAATGACAACGAAAACGGAACATTTACCCTTTGGAACTTGGGTGGAAATGTATACATGCCTGCCGATGCAAGTAGAAATGCAAACATGAGTGCAACAACTCCAGCAAATCTTGCTATCGAAGCTGTTGGGGGGGAAGGTAATGAAGGTAAATGGTTTGTGTCACAAACGAACTATACCAATAGCGGAAATACCCTTTACATTCATACCAACGCGCCTGGGGGTTATCCTAACCTCAGCTATTGGGATGGCAAATCTGAAGATGGTACCTCTATCCGCGCTATGTTTACCAAGGTAGATTTACCTGAAACTACCTACACCATTAATTATATGTGTGGGGAAGAAAAAATTGCTTCTACCGAAGTAAACTATCCCACAGGACTTGACGTGCCTGAAATGCTTCTCCAACGTGATGTGCCTGCAGGATACCTCGTGCAAGGCAATGGCACTTTGTCTGGTACTACTTACACCGTAAACGTTGTGTCTGACATCCTTCCCGAAGCAGGCGACTACATCCGCATCGGTTATGACTTCGGTGCTGCTGGTGTGAAGTATATGCAGAGCACCAACTCTCCAGTGAGAGGTCTTGCCATGACTGCTGACAAGGGTGAAGGTTCAATATTCCTTGTTGAGGAAGTGGGTGGAAACCTCCGTTTGAAGTCTATCGCTACTGGTAAGTACCTGAAGGAGGACGGTAATAGCCGTGGTCTCTACGACACAGGTGGCAACGTGACCTTCACTGTAGGCACTGATGGTAAGATTAAGATTCAAGCACCATCGTACCTCCATGCAAACAACAGTGGTGATAACTATTTCATTGATCACTGTGGCAGTGACGGATGTGAGAGTCACAACCTCATTGTTGAGGAAGTAAAGGTACGTAGTCTTGAAGTTGAAGGTCCTGCATATGTTGGTGCTTCTGCAACATGGAACGGTGAAACAAAGGCGCTTCCCGCGTCATGGGTAATCTTTGATGGCATCACCATCAATAATCCTACGCTCTCTATTAACTGTCCCGAAAGTTATAGTTTCACTAACTTGACTGAAGGTGGTAGCGTATTGGGCGAGACTGTTGATATTGAGTCCTTAACTGCAAATCGTACGATTACTGCTAACTTCAATATTGCCTTCTTCTCTGCTACTTATGGTGAAAATTGGGTGCGTTTGCAGAACTGCTCAAACAACGATTATTGCGCAACAATGGAGAATGTTGTTGCTGGTGGTAATGGTAAGACTGCGAAGCTCGACTATGCTGATGAAAAGCAGTTGTGGTGTCTTGTAGGTACAGCTGAAAGCTTTGTTCTCTACAATAAGGCCGCAGGTGACAAGCTTGCGCTTAAAGTAACTGCTGCTAATTACGGTGATGGTAGTCAAGCAACTCTTGAAAATGATACTCAAGCAAGTTGGAAATTGATTGAGCAAGACTTTGGCTTTGCTCTTGTGCCTACACACAACACTAATGCTTCTAATTTAGGTATCAACATGTACGCAGGTGCAGGAGGTTATCTCAAACTCTATGGTACAGGTTCAAGTAACAAGGGTAGTTACTGGACTGTAGAAAAGGCTGATGTAAACAATCCTGTGACCCTCATCGTTGAAGTGGACAAGGTTTGGGAAAGCAGTCCTCGTGTAGCTGAATTGACATTCACAGTAAACGGAAAGGCGAGCGCAACGCGCATCCTCGGCAGTGTAGAAGGTCAGGCGCTTTACCTTCCTGCAGGTGCAACCTACGAAGTATCTTCAATGACTTATCGTGGTTATACTTACAACGGTTGCGAAGAAAACGATGGTGTGCTCACTGCGTCTTACACGGCTAACGACGAACGCACATTGTTCTACACTCCTGGCGCAAATGGTAAGCCCTATCGTATCCCTGCAATTGCAACAGCACCTAATGGTGACGTGTTTGCAATCTGTGACTACCGTCCTTGTGGTGGTGATATTGGTAATGGCGACGTCGACATCGTTTGCCGTATCTCTTCTGACAACGGTGCTACATGGGGCGACGAAATCACACTTGCTAACGGTGACGGTGGTAGCAGCAACCGTATGGAAACGGGTTATGGAGATCCCGCAATTGTTGTGGACCGCGAAAGCAACAAGATTCTTGTGATGATGGTTGCAGGTCGCACGGTCTGTGGCGATAGCCGCTGGGATGCAAGTAAGATTGGCGTGAAGGATGCATCTGCCGTAAACCGTGCTGCTCGCATTTACGGTACGCTTAACGAATCTACAGGCAAATGGGAATGGACACAGCCTGAAGAAGTAACCGATGATATCTACAAGCTCTTCCTTGATGGCGAAACTGCTACCGTTACTTCATACTTTATCGGTTCAGGTAAGATTTGTCAGAGCCGCGTGGTGAAGAAGGGCGATTACTACCGTCTCTATTGCGCACTTTGGACTCGTGACCAGGGAAACCGCGTTATCTACTCAGATGACTTCGGGGGCACTTGGAAAGTACTCGGTACAATAAATGATCGTCCTGCTTCTAATGGTAACGAACCTAAGTGTGAAGAACTTCCTGATGGTACTGTGATTCTCAGTAGCCGCGTAGGTGGAGGTCGTTACTTCAACGTCTTCACTTTCGCAGATGACACTTACACTACAGGTACTTGGGGACAGGTTGCAAACAGCACAACTGTACGCGACGGTAGTAGCCAAGGTACTAACGGTGAAATCTACAAGGTGAAGGCAGTTCGCAAGGAAGACGGTCAGATTTGCGATGTAATGTTACAATCTGTACCCGCTGGTCCTGGACGCACTAACGTAACTGTGTGGTATAAGGAAATGGATTACACCACAGCCTACACTCCTGCAGCATTTGCAGCAGACTGGAAGGTTGGTAAACTCGTAAGTGATACAGAATCTGCTTACTCTACAATGATTCTCCAGGCTGATGGTCGCATCGGTTTCTTCTTCGAAGAAGCGCCTGGTGGTTACTGCATGGTTTACATTCCTTATACTTTGGAAGACCTTACCGATGGTAAGTACAGCCTCTACACCGTAAACAGTTCTATCGGTCAGTATGAAATCGGTACATTCTACGCTTCTGAAGCTATGCAGATTCCTGAAGGTGTTAGAGCATATGTGGCAGAAGAAAAGCCCAATGTTGATGAGAATACAAAAGAAGGTACCATCACTTTGAGACAATTGGAGGGCTTTATTCCCGCTGAAACAGGTGTTGTACTCCGTGGTGCTGAGAATAATGAAGGTTATAAGTTCATTCCTTCAATCAGTTATGGTACAGTGATTACTGGCAATATGTTTGAAGGCTATGAAGGTATGAATGTATCTTCTGATAAAAAAGCTGTAACTCGTGAAAATGGTTACAGCTACTACATCCTCACAGTACAGGATGGTAATGCTGGTTTCTACAAGAAGTCATTCGACTTCAAGGTGTCTAACAACAAAGCATACTTGAAAACTCCCCAAAATAATGCTGCTTCCATCCGCCTCCGCTTCAACAACAATGACGGCACAACCGACATCATCGAAGTGCCCACGGGAGCGCTCACTGGTGACGGTGCGATTTACGACCTCTACGGTCGCCGTGTAGAAAAGCCTGTTAAGGGCGGTGTCTATATCGTAAATGGCAAAAAGGTTATTTTCTAAACACAAAAAGACATGACGACTATGAGAAAGAAACAGAATTATATCGCACCTGCAGTTGACATCCTTAATTTCGACACAGAAGGCATCATCGCAACGTCTAACACAAAAGTTGATGTATATGGTGGTGAAGAAGGTAGTGATGGCAACGGCGGAGGTGAATATGGTGACGCCGATATGAGCCACAAGAAGGATTCCTGGAGTCACACTTGGGAATAATCCTCCTTACATAGGATAATGTTAAAGAGGTCTTGGCCGCGTGCTGAGGCCTCTTTTTTGTATTCCAATTTGTTGTTTTTGGCTTGTAATAAGAACCTATGCCCTGTTATCACCCTCTTTACCTGTTGATTATACAACGCAAAAATTATAATGTTAAAAGGTTGAAGGATTAAAAAAATGCGCCCCAGGGTAGGAAGCCTGGCCTCGTTCAACGTTCCCCCTCAACGTTAATCGCTCATCACTCATCTTTTATCTTTTATCTTTCAAAGTTTTCTATGCTTATTTTAAACCTTTTAAGAGGCATTTTTAGCACAAATATTCAGGCTTTTCCCTAATCGTTAGTTAGTGAAAATTAACTCACTATTAATTTAAATTAAGTGAGACTTAGTTTTTACTAACTAACGATTAGTAATTGAGAATTAGTTCACACTAATGGGAGGGAAAGAAAGTGCCTAAATTCATCGCCTTCCGCTCATATTATAGTCGGCAATTTGGCATTACGGAACTTTCTCGCTAAATTTGTAGAGTGGAATTGTGGGCGATGGCTCACTTAGGGATTCCATTCATTGATTTTGAAATTTTGCCAAACGTATGAAGACGCTTTACTTGCTTGACGCTTATGCGCTCATCTTTCGTGCATACTACGCCCTGATTCGTGCTCCGCGCATCAATTCTAAGGGCGAAAACACAAGTGCTATTTTCGGATTTATCAACACACTTGAGGACATTCTCAAGACGATGAATCCTGACTACATAGCTATTGCCTTTGACCCCTCTGGGCCTACCTTTCGCCACGAAGTCTATCCCGAATACAAGGCTCAGCGTGAGGCGACGCCCGAAGACATTCGCCGCTCTGTGCCTATCATTAAGGAGGTGATTCGTGCGTATAACATTCCCATCCTTGAGGTGCCTGGTTACGAGGCCGACGATGTTATCGGCACCGTAGCGAAACATGCAGCGGCGCAAGGCTTGGACGTGCGCATGGTAACGCCAGATAAGGACTACGCGCAGTTGGTGGAGGAACACATTCTGATGTGCCGTCCGGGTAGTGGGGCTAAGGGTATGGAAATACTCGGACCTGCTGAAGTATGTGAGAAGTATGGCCTTACGTCACCCCTACAAGTTATCGATTATCTCGCACTCACGGGCGACACGGCGGATAATGTGCCCGGCTGTCCCGGAGTAGGGGAGAAGACGGCTACAAAGTTGATTCAGGATTTCGGTTCTGTGGAAAACCTCTTGGCAAGTACCGACCAATTGAAGGGAGCGATGCAGAAGAAGGTCATGGAGAATGCCGAGAAAATCAGTTTCTCAAAGTTCTTGGTGACGATTAAGACGGACGTTCCTATGGAAATAGACTTGGAAAGTCTGGTGCGCCAACAACCCGATGCAACTACCTTGCAACGCATTTTTGAAGAGCAGGAATTCCGTGCGTTAAGTCAGCGCCTCTTTGGTACTTCGGCTCCCGCAACGGAATCTAAGAAAAAAACAGTTCCGACTCCTGCACCCGGCATACCCGTGCAACTTGACCTCTTTGGGAATCCCGTAGCAACAGCTCCCACCCAGCAGGACCTCTTCACACAGCCCGAGACTACGCATCCCACGCAGTTGGACTTCTTTGAAACCTCGCTCAAAACGCTTGCCGACGTGCCCCACACGTATCAGCTTGTCGATTCCGATGAAGCCGCCCAGGCTCTTGTGGAAGAACTTTTGAAACATACCTGTGTGGCTTTCGACACCGAAACCACCTCGCTCAACGCCATGGACGCCCGACTCGTGGGCATGAGTTTCGCAACGGCACCTGGCACTGCCTATTACGTAGCCATCCCTGCCGACCGTGAGGAAGTCAATCGCCGTGTCGATATTTTCCGTCCCTTCTTCTCCGCACCACATATCGAGAAAGTGGGGCAGAATATGAAGTACGACATCCTGGTCATGAAGCAGTACGGTGTGGAACTCGAAGGGCCGCTCTTTGATACCATGTTGGCGCACTACGTAGTGCAACCCGAAATGCGCCACGGCATGGACTACATGGCGGAAATCTATCTGAAGTACAAGACTATCCATATCGACGAACTCATTGGCGCTCGCGGAAAAGGTCAGCGCTCTATGGGCGACCTCAGTCCTCGAGATATTTGCGACTATGCCTGTGAGGATGCCGACATTACCTTGCAGTTGAAGCCCCTTCTTGAAGCCGAAATGCAGCAATACGATGTGGAGCGTGTGTTCCGCACTATCGAAATGCCACTCATGCCTGTGTTGGCAGAAATGGAAATGACGGGCGTTGTGCTCGACACTGCCGCAATTGAAAATGCGGGGCGCTTGTTTATGGAGCGCTTGGAGCAACTTGAAAGTGAGATTTACGAACTCGCAGGCCACCCCTTCACCATCACGTCTCCCCGACAGGTGGGCGAGGTGCTCTTCGGAGAACTTAACTTAGCAACGAAGGTGAAAAAGACCAAGACGGGGCAGTATTCAACTTCGGAAGAGGAACTCGAGAAACTCAAGTCGAAGCACCCCATTGTAGAAAAAATCCTACAGCATCGCGGTCTCAAGAAACTGCTCAGCACTTACATCGAAGCGCTTCCCAAACTCATTCACCCCACTACGGGACACATTCACACATCTTTCAATCAGGCAGTTACGGCTACGGGGCGCTTGTCGTCATCTAACCCCAATTTGCAAAACATCCCCATCCGAGATGACGACGGTAAGGAAATCCGCCGCACCTTCGTTCCTGAGCCTGGTCACGTATTCTTCTCCGCCGACTATTCTCAGATTGAGTTGCGCATCATGGCGCACTTGTCGGGCGATAAGAATCTTGTTGAAGCCTTCCGTTCGGGAAATGACATTCACGCGGCTACGGCGGCTAAGATTTTTAAGAAACCCCTTGAAGAAGTTACCAAAGATGAGCGTCGCAAGGCCAAAACGGCGAACTTCGGCATCATCTACGGCATCTCGGCATTCGGCTTGGCGGAACGCATGGGGGTAAGTCGCACGGAAGCAAAAGAACTTATCGAAAGTTACTTCCTCACTTATCCCGCCGTAAAGGAATATATGGATAAAAGCATTGATGCAGCGCGCGACCGTGGGTTTATCATTACCGACTTCGGACGCCGTCGCTATCTCGCCGATATCAATTCCGCAAATTCCGTAGTCAGAGGTTACGCCGAGCGCAACGCTATCAATGCGCCCATTCAGGGGACTGCGGCCGACATTATTAAAATTGCCATGATCCGCATTGCCGAGCGCATGCGCCGTGAGGGCGTGAAATCCAAAATGATTTTGCAAGTGCACGACGAACTCAACTTCAGCGTTCTCCCCGAGGAACTTGACACCGTGCGCACCTTGGTTGTGGAAGAAATGGAGCGTGCCTACACCATGCAAGTGCCACTCGTGGCAGAATGTGGGGTAGGGGAGAATTGGTTGGAGGCGCATTAAAAAGAAGAGGGCGAATACAGTTCTTCATTCAACCACCCAAACAACTAGATTTTATTAACTAGCGATTTGTTTGTCCACCCACCATAAAAAAGAAATCCGAGGATATTAATTACCCTCGGATTTCTTACATCTTTTAAGTTGGTTAATAACTTACATTTTCTAAAGGAGAAGCATCAATATAAATACCCTTTTGTTGAGCTTCATTTCTTAAGCGTACCATATTACTTTGTGCTTCTCTTATACTAGATTTAGCCTCTGATATAGCATAACTAGACGTTGCTCCTCCATTCCCAGTCGACACAAAAGTATTTAAGGTTGAAAGGTGAGTTTCTACTAATTTTGCATATCTGTTATAATTTTCTCTATAGTAGGAATCCCAACGACTATTATCTTCCGAACTAACCATAATTGGAGTATTATAGTCCATGTTATTCGAATTATCGTTATAACTAGGGTAATTATTACTATCTATATAATTATCAGATTCTGTATTATAGTCTATTGATGAAGAAGATTTATTAAATCTAGGAATTTTATTTATGCGATTTCTAATATTATCTTTTACTCTATTTAATTCACTTCTATCTTTAGATTTTACATCATAATCTATATTTTTAGAACCTTCTTCTTTTAAAACTTCACCATTCATTGAAATCCACAACATGTCACTCTCTTCATAATATTGCTCACGTGCATATTCTGTTACACAGACAATATAAGAATATCCATAATTATCTTCATCACATACACCATAATCACTATATTCATCTGTATTTATAATCTTTTCACCCTTATAATTGTATAAAACATAAGAATCAGACTTTTCAACAAGAAATATAGGACAAGCACCTTTATTTTCCTTAACTATACTTTTACCTGATAGTACCAATTCTCCATCGTAATTGTATATAACATCAGTATTGGAGTCTATACTTGCCTTAAATCCCCAAATAGCCAATTTATTACTATCCAAATTAACTAAAATTTCGGATATTCCTGTTCCATAGGTATTTAGGGGTTCAATAATCATTTTACCATCTAAACCATACACACTTTCTTTACCTTTATAATCTTCGACAAGTATATAAGCATTTTGAAGTTGCTGTTTATCAGAATCTGATGAATATCCTATTAATGTTGCATGTTTTGCATTTGGTATGGTAAACAACAACTCACCTGATAGATTATAAAAAAGCCAATCTTCTCCCTTTTGTGTTTTGAATACATAATCACCACTATAGCCCATTAGATAAATTTTATTCTCATAATTACTTAAGATTATTTTATCATTAATTTCTGCTCCATATGTCCCATCAGAGTATTTAAGTAAAACCCATTCTTGCTCATCATGAGTTAAATTTTCTCTTGATTCAATATGTTCTGAATTTTCTTTAGATATTGATGATTTTTTACAACTATATAAAGATAAAAACAAAAGGAGGATTAATAATTTAGAAAAAGGTTTGGCAATCATACTTATCTTGATATAAATATTAGACATCTATTTGTTATAATATAATAGATACTTTTTGTATCAAATTCATCATCAAGGCGTTGTATTCTCCTTATACCCCTTCAGCAAGGTAATCGTTTTGCGAATTTCATATTTCTTCCCGTCCGCCCCTTTGGCATCAATCTTCAGGAAGTAGGCACCATCGGGAGCGTAACTGCCACCCATACGTCCGTCCCAACCGCCGTCGAGGTCGGTCCATTCATACACCTTTTTGCCCCAGCGCGTAAATACTGCCGCCGAGAAGGAAACTATACTGCGATAGCCCTCCTTCACCTTGAGTACGTCGTTCATACCATCCCCATTCGGAGAAAAGGCATTGGGCACCTCGAGTTTAGATTCCGTAATGGTGACGGAGAAAGGCGTATCCATCGCAAAGTCAAGCGTGTCGGTGCCCTGAATAAAGGTTGTGCGGAGTTCGATTAAGAAAGTGCCCGTCTGAAGAAACTCATAATCCATCTCCTCCGCATGGCGCTTGATCATAGGTTCCGTTTCGCCCACCTTCGTCATGGTCCATTCATACACAGGTTGGTAATCGCCCACGTCCTTCGCATTAGCACGGAAAAAGGCTTTCAGGGGCGCATCGCCGTCATACTCCGTAACGTCCTCCTCCACACCATCTTCGTTGACGATGTGCATGGTGGGCGAAACAGAAGGATATGTCTGCGCAAAAAGAAGGCAGGGGAGAAGGGAAAAGAGTAGGGTAAGAAATTTCATATTAGCAATCAAATAGAGGGGTCAGTAGGTCAATTGGCAATATCTGCCTTTCTACACGCAATCAAGCAGTGTGACTCATCCGCAAGCGTCGTAGCAAACCAGTAGGCACTACCGCCTTCGCGGAGCTTCAAGCGCTTACGCAGGTCGGCCACGGTGGCGGGAAAATTGCGCACGGTGAGGTTGGCTTGCGTCGTGTCAGCACAGAAGGCTTTGAGTTCGCGCTTTCCGAATCCACAAGTGCGCTCTACGCAGAACGCACGTCCTGGAAAGTCGGCATGAAGCCTGTCGGAGGTGTAAAGATGACTGTTCGGGTGGAGCTTCTTCAAGCCATAGCGCAGGGCAAGGCTCTTAAACGCTCCCGCCTTCAGAACTGCCGCCGAAGGCTCGTAGAGATAAGCCCCAAGGGTGGCGGTATAGGTGGGCAGAGCGGTCGCTTCTTCATCCTCCGTAAAGGCGAAGCGGTGGGCATCATCCGCACAATATATAACGGGAGGAACGTCGGAATTATTGCTCTCCCTACGCACCACCAAGAGCAAGTCCTTACACTCACCGCGCTCCGCAAAGACGTGCACCTCTGCCACATGGGCGAGCGCCATTAAGGCCCCGTGGAGGTCAAGCATCGTGGAGAGCTTCAAGATACACACTTGCGACTTCTCCAACAAGAGGGGGAGCAGTTCAATAACGTTAGGCTCGCAATCCTCAAGGAGCACCGTCTTCCTGCCTGCCGAATCACGTCGCGCAGGGTCGAGAAAGAGCAAATTTACGGGCGCCATCTGCCGCAGGTAGTCCGCCCCGTCGGCATGGTGTACCGAAACATTTTTCAGACCTAATAAGGGGAAATTGTGCAGCGCCAGGGTGCAGAGCTCCTCTTGGCGCTCAACGTAATGGGCATGCTTAAAGTGGCGCGCCACAAAGGAAAAATCAACCCCCAACCCGCCTGTAAGGTCGGCCATCGCCTCCGCCCCGTGGGGAAACAAGCGACCGACGAGCGCCGCCTTGTAACTTGCTGCCGCCTCGCCCGAACACTGCTCCAACGCCAAACGGTGCGGATAATGCAACTCCTCAACCGCTGCCCACGAAGGCACCTTCGCCGACAAGCGTTGCCACCCCTCTACCTGGCGAAGCAGAAAGGCCGCATCCGGATGCCCCGCAAGGCGCAAGGCGAGGCGAGAGATATGCTCCTTACGGAGTTCGTGGATGTTCATACTCTGCAAAGATAGTGAAAGGTGAGAGAAGAAAAAACAAAAGCTCGTTTGTTTTTACTTCCGAACCGCATCCTATCTTCCTTATATCACTAATAGGGAACACTAAGCGAGACTTAATTTTAACTAAGTTACTCTTAGTTTTAACCAAGCGAGGCTAATTTATGCAAAACGAAAACGCTCTTAAAGTGACATTTGACATTTTTTTAGGGCAATAAACAAAGAAACAGGAGGGCAAGAGCCTTGCTGCTTTCCATGAACAACCATTTTAACCTTAAAAAAGGCAATGATATAGGAGTTGCCCCGTATATAGGAATAAGAATCATACCCCCTCCCCGCCCGTGGCGGTACTCCCCCTATCTTAAGGGGAGAGCGCCATTCGGGACGATGACCAACCTGTTATACCCAGTAAAAAGCACGGAGAATTATTCAATTGAATTGTTTTAACGGAAGTTTCAAACCGACTCTCCCCTTAAGACAGGGGGGACCGACACACGAAGTAAGAGCAGAGGGCAAACTTGTTGGGACTATGCCTTACGAGAAGAAGGAGGAAGATGAGCGAAGCGATGTCAATTGAGACCGCTTGCGGTGAGGTGGTATGAAATCCGACTTTGGGGTCAACTTCTATATCATTCCCTTAATTTATCTGTTGCTACACAATATATATCAGATATAGTTTTTAAATTTGCAATGATATGATGCAACAAGAAATATTCAGCAGGTCAGAGCGCCTGTTGGGAGTTAAAGGTATGGAGCGTCTTCGCTCGCTTCGTGCTATAGTTTTTGGGGTTGGCGGAGTCGGCAGTTGGGTTGCCGAGGCATTGGTGCGTACTGGAGTAATGCACCTTACTATTGTTGACTCTGATAACGTAGCTGTGTCGAACATTAACCGTCAGCTTCCTGCCACTACGCTTACTATTGGTCAGCCAAAGGTGGAAGCCTTGAAGCGCCATTTGCTTGAGGTTAATCCTGAAGCGCAAATTACGGCGCTTAATACTATTTATAGTGCGGAGAATGCGGCTACCTTTGAACTCGAAAAGTACGATTACATTGTTGATTGCATAGATAGTTTGGAACATAAGGTGTCGTTGATTCTTCATGCCACTTCCTTGCCCGCTAAGTTTTATGCTTCGATGGGTGCAGCCTTAAAGATGGACCCCACTCGCATTAGTGTGTCGG
The DNA here is from genome assembly GCA_045657925.1 of Alloprevotella sp. Lineage (GTDB taxonomy): Bacteria > Bacteroidota > Bacteroidia > Bacteroidales > Bacteroidaceae > Alloprevotella. The sequence goes on from JAZOUA010000030.1 coordinate 39,113, forward strand.
AATTTTGGAAGGTTAAAGGCTGTCCTCTTGCTGCCGCTTTGCGCAGAAGAATAAAGAAGAGTGGCACTTTCCCGAAGAAGAAGTTTAAATGTGTCTATAGCGAAGAATTGCTTGAGAATTGCACCGACGTAGCCGTAAGTAGTGGCGGAACGTGGGATGCTCAAAAGGTACAAATTAATGGTTCGCTCATGCACATTACGACTATTTATGGTTGCACCTTGGCGGGGTTGATAATTAAGGATATTGCCGATACTATAAATGATGAACAATGAGATATTAATGTCGTTCACTCTAAAATTTAAATAATCTAACTTATGAAAATACGCACCCTTCTGCTCTTTCGATTCTTTCTTGCCTCTGTGCTTATTGGCATGGTGGCAAAGGTTGTATTCCTGCTCTACAATGGGTGGGGAAGGGATTTGAGTATAGGTGATTGTTGTGCCATTTTGTGGAATGGGCTTTCGCTTGACCTTTCGTTTAGTGGTTATATCTCGGCTATATTGTGGCTCATTCTTTTAGCGGGCTATTGGATTAGTATCAACCGCAATGTCTTCTATATTTACTTCGCCTTTACAGCCCTGTTGCAAGGCATTGTATATATTGTAGACACAGGGCTTTTTGCCTTTTGGAATTTCAAGATAGATGCTACGATTTTCAACTATCTTGACTCGCCTGCTGAGGTAGTTGCTTCGGTGAGCACGCTTTACGTCATTGTGGGTATTTCTTGCATCCTGGCGGCGGCTACTGGCATATTTTTCCTTTATAAAAAGACATTTTCAAAGAATACGGCTGAGCGCTTAGGTCAGTTACGTTTAAACACGACAAAGCGCATTGTAGGCACTATTGTTCACTTCGTATGGGGCGGACTTCTTTTCTTGTGTATTCGTGGTGGTACGGATGTTTCAACTGCCAATCCGGGCATGGTTTATTTCTCCGATAATGCCTTTCTTAATTCGGCTGCCGTGAATCCCGCTTTTAATTTGTTTTACTCGCTCTCTAAGGTAAAGGACTTTAGCGAACGTGCCAATTATTTTAGTGCCGAGGAGCTGAAGGAAAAGTATGCTGCGCTTGAAATCAGTACGAAGAGTAAAAATACGAAATCGCTCTTGATAACGAAACGTCCGAATATCGTATTGGTCATTACGGAAGGTTGTGGCAGCACCTTCTACGATATGCCCGACGTTATGCCTAATTTGAAGGCTTTAGCGACAGAGGGTGTAGAATTTACGAATTGCTATGCCAACTCCTTCCGTACAGATCGCGGGGTTGTTTGCACGTTGAGCGGTTATCCTTCTTATCCCGATGTGAGTGTGATGAAATTGACAGACAGTAAGGTGGCTGGTCTTCCCTCTATCGCACGTTCGTTGAGTCGTGAGGGTTATGATACGGAATTTATCTATGGTGGCGACATCAACTTTACGAACACAAATGGCTACCTCCTTTCTACGGGCTATCGCCGTACGTTTAGCGAAGCTGACTTCCCAAGCGAACAACGTAATGACTCTAAATGGGGCGTGCATGATGAATTTGCTTTCAATAAAGCGCTTCAGCACATAGCTCAAAAGGATACTTTGAATCACTGGATGCTAACCCTTCTCACACTTTCAAGTCATGAACCCTGGGAAGTGCCATACAATCGTATTCAGGACAATCCCACCGCCAATTCCTTCGCTTACCTTGATCAGTGTATTGGAAATTTCATCAAGCAGTTTAAGCAGATGGAGGCATGGAAAAACTCTCTTGTCATCTTCATCCCAGACCATGGCAATAGCTACGGACTTTCGGAGGATATCATGATGGTGGAGAAAAACCGCATTCCTCTCATCATGACAGGTGGCGCTCTCAATGGAAATCATGTAATTGAAGCCGTGTGCAATCAAAGCGACCTTGCGGCAACACTTCTCGGTCAGTTGGGAATCTCTCACGATGACTTCCTCATGAGTCGCGATGTGTTGAGTGAAACTTACACGAAGCCCTTTGCCATAAACTCCTGGAGTCAAGGCGTCGTTATAACCGACCACTTAGGTTCCACCGTCTACGACTTAAATACCAAAAAGGTGAGCACCACTCTCGATGCACCACCTCCCACGCATGCTGAGAATATAAAGGCTTACTTGCAAAACTCTTATACTCTGCTTTCAAATTAAAGATGAAAGGTGAACGGGTTAAAGGTTAACGACTCCGTTTACTATTTTTCGTTCATCTTTTACCTTCCACCCTTTCTCCATTTCCCCACCATGGTTCCCGTTCTTATCCTTTTCTTTAATAATCCCGACAAACTCAGTCGTGTGTTTGAACAGGTGCGTAAGGCGCGCCCCCCCCACTTATTCCTCTATCAAGATGGCCCACGCGGTGAGCACGATATGGCGGGCATTATGGCGTGTCGTAAGGTGGTGGAATGCATAGATTGGGATTGTGAAGTCCATCGCAATTATCAAGAGCAGAATGCAGGATGCGACCCCTCAAATTTCAGAGCGCAGAAGTGGGCGTTCTCTCATGTGGATAAATGTGTAGTGCTTGAGGACGATAGTATCCCTAGCATCAGCTTCTTCCGCTTTTGTAAGGAAATGCTCGACCGTTATGAGCACGACCCACGCATCTCTATGATAGCGGGACTCAATTATGACGAGGAAACTCCCGACATCCCCTACGACTACTTCTTTACCTCAGCCTTCTGTATCTGGGGATGGGCATCGTGGCGCAGGGTAGTTGACGCTTGGGATGAGCATTACACCTTCCTCGACGACTCCTACAACATGACTCTCCTGCGTAATTTTATTCGTGAGCGTAAACAGCAAGCCGACTTTGAACGCTTCTGCCACTATCACCGCTCTACGGGAAAGGCATATTACGAAACAATCTTTCACGCTGCCATGTTCTTCCAATCAGGACTTGCCATAGTGCCTCGTGTGAACATGATTCAAAATCTTGGAGCTACGGGAGAAACAACTCACTTTGAGGGCGGAAGCAATGAACTTCTCCCCCGCGCTTACCGCCGCATTATGAACATGCGCCACCACGATTTAGAATTTCCCCTTCGTCACCCTCGTTACATCATTGAGGACGTAGAATACAAAAACCGAGTATTCAAAGTGCAAGCCTGGGGACATCCCTGGATAAAAGTATGCCGCTCGTTTGAAGAACTCTACCTCAACCTGCGCCACGGAAATTTCAAGCGCATAAAGTCTGCATTCATCAACCGCATCCGCATTTGGATGGGGAAGCAGAAGTGGGATTGATGAAGAAGAAATGGAGTTGTCTCGGTTATTATAAAAACACTTTAATACTTATGAAAAAACTATTTTTAACCCTCATTTTCGCATTTGCCACTGTATGTGGCTTTGCACAGGGGGTTGTCCAATCCAAAGCAGACCATTATAATATAATTGGAGAATTGAAGAATGTGCCAGACAGTACCGTTATCGAGTTATCTCGTGTAGTGGATAATCTTATATGGACAATCACAACAGATACTATTATTGATGGCAGATTCCATTTCAGGGTTAAATCTACTAATCTCTCAAAGGAGGAATTGGGACTTGGCTGTTATCATAGCAAGGAGTTCCCAATGATGAGTCTCAGGCTTTGGGCTTCTCCCGGAGATAGTATAAAGGTTACAGGTGACAACACCCTGATTTATACTTGGAGAGTAGAAGGCAACGCACCCGAGAATGCCTCTTGGCAAACTTTCCTTGATGATTCACGCGAGTTGTATGATGCTATTCAAAGAGGCCAATTGTACCAATTTGAGATTTGGAAAGAATCAATGCAACTTCCGCAAGAAAAGCAACAGGGGTATTGCAAAGAGAAATTTGACAGCATAAGAAATGCGGAATATGCAATGTGCATCCAAATTCAAGCCAATGAAATCCGTAGAATGAAAGAATCGGAAGTGGATGCCGTTTGGTTGGACAGGCTATTTTTGTTAGCCGGAAGTTCCAAGTATGAGAAAGACTATCCTTACACTGAAGAGGTTATTGCTTTATACAATAGTTTGACTGAAGAACAGAAACAAGAGAGGTTGGCTCAGGATGCATATGCAATGCTCTTTCCGCCGCAACACGTTGAAATTGGCAAGGAGATGGCCGATGCAGAGTTCTTCGACCTTGAGGGGAGGAAGCATCATCTTGCCGAATTGAAAGGGAAATACATATTGATTGACTTTTGGTCAAGCGGTTGCACTCCCTGTATTATGGCCATTCCGGAAATGGAGGAACTTGCCACCACCTACAAGGAGAAACTGAACATTGTAAGCAT
>JAZOUA010000031.1:0-38060 GCA_045657925.1 Alloprevotella sp.
CAGACGTGCAGCAGATGCTGCAGCAGCAATCGGTGAAGGTCTTCAGGCTTTCTGTATTCCAGGTTCTGTAGCTGATCAGCGTAAAGTAGGTCTTGGCCATGGTAACCTTGGTAAGATGTTATTAGAAGAAGAAACAGATTGTTTCTGCTTCTTAGCTGGTCATGAATCTTTCGCAGCTGCTGAAGGTGCTATCGGTATCGCAGAAAAAGCTAACAAAGTTCGTAAAAAACCTCTTCGTGTAATCCTTAACGGTCTTGGAAAAGATGCTGCAAAGATCATCTCAAGAATTAACGGATTTACATACGTAGAAACAGAATACGATTACTACACAGGCGAACTGAAAGAAGTTCAGAGAATCGCATATTCTACAGGTCTTCGTTCAAAAGTTAACTGCTACGGATCAAACGACGTACGTGAAGGTGTTGCAATTATGATTAAAGAAGGCGTTGACGTATCAATCACTGGTAACTCAACTAACCCCACACGCTTCCAGCACCCCGTAGCCGGTACTTACAAGAAGGAACGCGTACTCGCAGGTAAGCCCTACTTCTCAGTAGCATCAGGTGGTGGTACAGGTCGTACGCTTCACCCCGATAACATGGCTGCTGGTCCCGCTTCTTACGGTATGACTGACACACTCGGTCGTATGCACTCAGATGCACAGTTCGCTGGTTCATCTTCTGTGCCTGCTCACGTAGAAATGATGGGCTTCCTTGGAATTGGTAACAATCCTATGGTAGGTTGTACAGTAGCTTGCGCCGTTCAGGCTGACCTCTTCTTGAATAAGAAGTAATTCAAGCACTGAAACCATACGTTCTCTAACTCCTGTAACCCTAAGTGGTTATGGGAGTTTTTTTTGAAGAGAATTGCTAAATGAAATAATGATTTTAAGTTTTAACCATCTAAGAACATGAATAACCTTAAGGAAATGTTTTCTTTCTTCAATAAAAAAGAGAGAATGAATGAAAGTGCACCGTGGTATCTGGAGTCATACATTTCAGAAGTGAAAGCGTTTGCATTAAACGGGTGGAAGCTAGGCGAAACGCATGGATTGTCTCATTGGCAGAGAGTAGAGCGAAACGGAATTTTGTTAAGCACGGAAAATGGTAGCCTTCGTAAGGATGTGAATATTAAGGTGGTGAGATTCTTTGCATATTTACATGATAAATGTCGTTTAGATGATTGGGATGATTTAGAGCATGGCGTAAGAGCGGCTGATATGTTGCCAACACTTAGGGAGACAGTATTAAAAGATTTTACTGATGAAGAAATGATGCTACTGGAAAAAGCTTGTAGGTATCACACCACCGTACAACGCACAGGAATTCCAACCGTTGATGTGTGCTTTGATGCAGACAGATTAGACCTAGGGAGAGTAGGAATCGTTCCTAATCCCATGCTTATGGCAACAGAGCAAGGTGCTTATTATGCAGCTAATATCCATTTAATTGAGTGTGGTAATGATTAAGAATCAGTAATTTTGCATTCAGGTCTCAAGTTTCAGGAAAAGTAGGTTGAGTGAAATAATATAACTAAGGAGAAGAATACAAATGAAAAGGATATTTTGTGGCAAACGATGTGTAGCGGTATTGGTTGTAGTAGGGGTATGTATATTGTTCTTTATAGACTTCAGTCCATATACTCGAAATAAAAATTATTTGCAATTAGCAAAAGAAGCTACTTCGCCCAATAGAAATTTCTTGTTTGCCAAGAATGTGCTACTAACAAGTAGAATAGGTATGACTTATTTTTTTGATTCCCAAAAGTGTTGTATCAATACGGCAACGGCTTTTTACAATAAGTATCACACTTGCTCAAATTGTGAGGATTTTGTCGGTAACCCTAAAAAGTGGAATTTTGTCCCTACGGTAACTCCAAAAGTAGGAGATTTAGTGATATATATAAATGATGAGGGAAGGGCTCATCATGCGGCGGTGATAGTGGATATTAAAAACGGCGAATATTATATCAATCATGCCAATGGGGACAAATATATAAAAAATGAACGCTTAAAGAAGAAAGGAAGTAAACTCTTTTATCGATTTATTACCGATAAATCATAATTATAACTTTGGGTGTTAACAGAAAAAACGAGTGGTTAGAAATCTCTAACCACTCGTTGGCGTATAATAAGAATTGTTAATAACACTCTTGCTATTAGTACTTATGTTTGGTTGTTGTAATCTCTTCCTCCGAAAGCTTAATGCGGTCTATTTGTCTCCACGCATAGACGATGTAGGCAATAACAAAGGGAATTATAGCCGAAACAATGGTCATTGTTAAGAGAGTTGTCTCGCTAGCTGAGCTATTGGCGATGCAGAGCGAACTATTTATCTCAACCGTGGATGGGTAGTAGGCCGTGTTGTTCAATCCGGCTACAGCTAAGAGGCTCATGACTGCTATCACTGTTCCAATACCACTAAACCATATTCCTGCATTGAAGCGATGGTTAAAGGTTGTTTTGAGGATTCCATACAATGCTATAACAACTCCCAAAAGGAATAATAAGGATATAACGGGGAGATCTATAAAGTTATTGAGATACTTATAGGGGGTTACAATGAAATCTTCTGTTTCTGTAATATACATCAAGCCATCTTTAAGCAAGATGTGTATCACAAAACTAACAAAGCAAACTAAGAATAAAAGTGCATTCATCAATACGGATTTACGCAAGCGTTTCTCCATATCTTCTTGTATCACATTGTTAATAATATATAGCGCCCCTAATGTACGAGCTAAGAATAGAACGCTTAAGCCAAGTACAATATTCCAAACATTAAAGAGGGCTTCGAATCCGAAGAGGTGGCCTTCCCAGGTGCTTATTACGGGGATAAAGGAGTCGGCTATGGCATCTTTATTGACACTAAATGGCGCACCTCCGAAAAGGGTACCTACAGCTGTGCCAAGGAGTAGGGGAGAAAGCCATCCTGTGATGACAAGCATGTAACGATAAGTTGACTTTCCGATAAAATTGCCTGGTTTGGATTGGAATTCATAGCTAACAGCTTGTACTACGAAGGTGAGCAATATGAGCGACCATACACCATAAGCACCACCAAAACTAGTGCTATAGAATAAGGGGAAAGAAGCGAAGAAGGCACCACCGAATGTTACTAAGGTAGTGAATGTGAATTCCCATTTTCTTCCCGTGGAGTTGATGATGAGTTGTCGCTCTATTTCTGTTTTTCCTATACTGTATATAAGTGAGTTCGCTCCTTGAACGAAAAGTAGGAATACGAGCAAACCGCCTAATAATGAAATAATCAGCCACCAATAATTTTGAAGTAATCCGTACATAACTAATAATTATTATGGTGTTAATTTGAATTAATGTCTTTGTTTGTGTGTGATTCTTAATCTTTTGTGTTTAAGCCTTTAATCGCCTTACACATGATTTTAATTTCAGCAATCAGCAGAATTGTAAATAAGGCAAGGAAGATAAAGAATGTGGTCATTACAGCTCCGAGGGGAATGTTGGAAATTGCGGCGTTTACGGGCAAGAGGTCTTGAATTGCCCAAGGTTGTCGTCCTACTTCTGCTACAATCCAACCACACTGACCGGCAAGGTAGACGAAGGGCACACTCCATAGTGCAAGATGTTGCACCCACTTAGCCCCTTGTAACTTCTTTTTATATCCATATATAGCCACCAAAATAAGTACGCCAAAGAGCAACATACCGCTGCCTACCATGATGCGAAATGCCCAATAGATGAGATTGACAGGCGGAATTAACTGATCGGTTGACTCTAGTAATCCATATCCAAAATAAGGCATTTCTTTTTTCAATTTAGGGAGTAGGGTTTTGGCTGAGTCGGGGTTGTTTTTTCTTACATTACGATATTCTCTGAATGTTGCTACGGCTTGCTTTCCTATTTCTATTTTCTGGGTTGCCGGCATTACTTGTGTGCCGTCTGTCGTTTGATAACCTTTATGAAGAATATCGTTAATTCCAGGCACAAAGGCATTCATGTCGTGTGTAGCTAGGAATGACAATGCCTTAGGTACTTCAATACCTGGGATAATAGATAGTGCAGCGCCTTTTTCTCCGTCATAAAGTCCCTCTGCTGCTGCAAGTTTCATAGGTTGATGCTTAGCAATATCAATGCCTGATTTGTCACCTGTGAACAATACGCCCAAGGTGGCAATGATACCAACAAGAGCTGAAATCTTTGCGCTCTCAAGGGCCAAGCGGATGTTGCGTTTGCGAAGCAGGTACCATGCTGAAACACCTACTACAAACACGGCACCCGTCATCCATCCGCTTAAAACAGTGTGGAAGAATTTTGTAACAACTTCAGGGGCAAACGCAACGTCAATGAAGCTTTGCATTTCGTTTCTCACCGTATCGGGATTGAATTCCATTCCGCGTGGATACTGCATCCAACTATTGGCAACAAGAATCCACCATGCCGAGAGCGTAGCGCCAATGCCCGTTAACCATGTGGATGCGAGGTGAAAACCCTTGCTCACCTTTTCCCATCCAAAGAACATTACCGCAATAAATGTGGCTTCCATAAAGAAGGCTACGATTCCCTCTATGGCGAGTGGTGCGCCAAATATGTCACCAACAAACCATGAGTAGTTGCTCCAATTGGTACCAAATTCAAATTCAAGGATAATGCCTGTTGCTACACCTATGGCAAAGTTGATGCCAAATAATTTTTGCCAAAATTGTGCCGTCGTTTTCCAAAAGGTATTTCCTGACTTGTAGTAAATGGTTTCCATTACGGCCATTACAACCGCAAGGCCTAATGTCAGTGGTACGAACAACCAATGGTAGCAAGCGGTAAGAGCAAATTGAGCGCGTGCCCAATCAATCATTGCGGGATCAATAGCAGATAATAACATAATGACAAATGTTAAGAATGAGTTCAATTGTATAACGTAAGCGGATTTATTCTTCAGTAAGAGCTTTGCTTACATGTTGAGCCTTCTCTTCGGCATTACCCTCTAAGGCGGGTTGAAAAAAGAAAGGGCGCAAGATGGCAAACATAATAATGAGTTTAAGGATAATGATGATCCATAGAGTTCTTCCCCATGTCATACTCCGAAATCCATTGATGTAGAACAATGTTGCTTTTCTGATGTAATTGAATATCTTTTCCACTTTGCGAACTTACAACTTTTTTCGTTATTGTAAATGAAAAAATCAAAACTTTTATACCTCTACTTTTTCATAAAATAAGGTTCTAGTAAGGTGAAATAATATTAGTTAAAAATATTTGAGCTTTAGTTGAAATTATAAGTGAGTAAGTTTTGCGTAAGTCGGAGTTAGTTTTTGAATGTGTCTGATATATTTATATATGTGTGAAGAGGATATTTCTTTCTGTAGATTTTAGCATCTCATTTAAAATATGTATCTTTGCAAGAGAATGTGGTGGCAATGCCGCTATGTTCAAATTAATTTAAATAAACATCATAAGGAAAGTAAATTATGCTAAAGCGTATTTGTAAAAGTTTTGGGGTTGGGCTGTTTATGTTCGCTCTTGTCGCATGTAATCCCGGTCAGGAAAAACTCAATGAGCTTGAAAAGTTAGTAACCGAAGCAGAGGCTGAGTACGAGTCATATAATAAGGAAGATTGGGCGGGAGTAGAAGAAGCTTATGATGCGTTAGTGCTTGAAATAGACAAATATGAGTATTCATCAGAAGAGCATCGTAAGATTGGGAAATTAAAAGGGAAGTTTGAAGCAATTCAAATGAAGTATACAATGCAGAATTTCTCGGACATGGTTTCTGATTATGCCGAAGAAGTTTCAGGTGCGTTAGAAGGCATTTTAGAGGAATTAGAACAAACTGAAAATGCTGCCAATTAATATAACAGGCAAACATTGATATGTCATTCATTCATTCATTTATCTAATAATTATAATTATGAAGAAACAATTAAAGAATGTTGGGCGTTGGCTCGTTTGTGCGTGCTTAATGTTTACGGCAGGTACGCTTCAGGCAGAAGTGAACCAAAAGCCCTTCGTGATTCCAGAATTGCAAACTTGGACTGGTGCTGAAGGCGAAGTGATGCTTTCGGGTAACGTTTGTGTGAGTGGTAGCAATAAGGAACTCATGCGTGTGGCACAAGCATTTGCTGCTGATTATGAGGCAATGTTTGGCAAAGCTCTTGTAGTAAAGAAAGGAAGTCCTAAGGCAGGTGACATTCTCTTTACTTTGAAAAAGAAGGATGCTACTCTTGGTAAGGAAGGTTATCGTATGAACATTGGTAACTACGTGACTGTAACAGCAGCTACGCCTCAGGGCGCTTTTTGGGCAACTCGTACATTGCTTCAGCTTTCAGAGCAAAATAAGGCGCTTCCTAAGGGTGAAACAGTTGACGTACCCGCATATGAATTGCGTGGTTTCATGGTAGACGTAGCGCGTAAGTTTATGCCTATTGATTACCTCAACGATTTGGTAAAGGTGATGGCATATTACAAGATGAATGCGCTTCAGGTGCACCTCAATGACAACGGCTTCCGCCAGTTCTTTGGAAACGATTGGGATAAAACTCCCTCTGCATTCCGCTTGGAAAGCACACAGCATCCAGGCCTTACAGCCAAGGATGGTCACTACACAAAGCAGGAATTTATTGACCTTCAAATTTTGGGTGAAAACAACTACGTAGAAGTTATTCCTGAAATTGATGTTCCTGCGCATAGCTTGGCATTCGTGCATTATAAGCCTGAACTTGGTAGTAAGGATTATGGAATGGACCACTTGGATATGTTTCATCCAGAAACTTATCCTTTCATCGATAGCGTTTTCCGCGAATATCTTGAAGGTAAGAATCCCGTTTTCCGTGGTAAGAAGGTGAATATCGGTACAGACGAATATAGCAACCGTGATAAGAAGGTGGTTGAAAAGTTCCGCGAATTTACAGACCACTACATTAAGTTTGTTGAAAGCTTTGGCAAGCAGGCTATGGTTTGGGGCGCATTGACTCACGCTAAGGGTGAAACTCCAGTGAAGAGCGAAAATGTAATCATGAACATTTGGCACAACCCCTATGCTCAGCCCAAGGATATGAAGGAACAGGGTTATAAGCTCGTTTCTATCCCTGACGGACTTGTTTATATTGTGCCTGCTGCTGGTTATTATTACGATTACCTCGATTGTCACTACCTCTATTCACACTGGACACCAGCTAACATTGGCGGTCAACAGTTTGAAGAAGGCGACCCAGCAATCCTCGGTGGTATGTTTGCCGTTTGGAATGACCACCATGGTAATGGTATTTCTACTTACGACGTACACCATCGTACATTCCCTGCACTTCAAACGCTTGCAGTGAAGTGTTGGACTTCAAAGAATACTACGCTTCCCTATGAGCAGTGGGATGCTAAGCGTTGGGATTTGAGCGAAGCTCCTGGTGTGAATTGGTTAGGTCGACTTGGTGAAACAAAGAAGTCTCTTGTGGCTGAAATAGCAGAGGTTAAAGCTGGCGAAACGCTTCCTTACGAACAAATTGGTTATGATTACACAGTATCATTCAAGGTGACTGGTGCGAAGGAAGCAAAGGGCACAAAGCTCTTTAGTTCAGCTCATACGAATTTCTATATCTCTGATCCCAAGGAAGGTAAACTCGGTTTTGAACGTGATGGTTACCTTAATACATTTAACTATCGCATTCCTGAAGGTCAGACAGTTGAACTCACAATTCAGGGTAACAATAAAATGACTCGCCTTCTTGTAGATGGTAAGGTGAAGGAAGAACTTGGTGTAAAGACTCTTTACGTAATGGATGATCGTAGAAAGGTTAACTACATCTCTTGTCCCAACATGAAGAATGTAGAACTTTATAATACGGATGGTGATAAGATTTACTATCAGCGCACTCTTGTATTCCCCCTCCGTAAGGCTGGTGACTTCAAGAGCACTGTAAAGGAACTTAAAATCTGGAATTATGTCAAGTAATTAAAATTGCATGTCACAATTTGATAAATATTATGTTGAAACTTTCTCCTTGACACGATTAGGGAGAAAGTTTCTCTGTTTCATAGTTTCATCAATCTTCGTGCTTACGGCTACGGCTCAATCTTCATACCATACATATATTGAGACGTATGCTCCGCTGGCTGTTGAGCAGATGCGGTTGTATAAGATACCAGCTAGTATCACTCTCGCGCAAGGCCTTCTTGAGAGTGGGGCAGGTAAAAGCAAACTTGCGCTTCAGGCCAATAATCACTTTGGAATAAAGAAGGGAATGAATTGGAAAGGTCCAACGGTAAGACATAATGATGATTTACCGAACGAACAATTCCGAAAATATAAGTCAGTTCGCGAATCTTATGAGGATCATTCTCGCTTCTTGAGGACTGGAAAACGTTATGCTTTTCTTTTTGATCTCAAACCTGATGATTATAAAGGTTGGGCTCGTGGATTGAAGAAAGCTGGTTATGCCACGAGTCCCACATATGCGCAAGCTCTTATTTCCATAATAGAGCGCTACCAATTGTATCGTTTTGATACCGGAAAGTGGGGGGCAAAGGAACAAAATGCTATTGCTCTTGAACGCTATACGATAAGGAAATGCAACAAGAGTTATTACATTATAGCTCAAGAAGGAGATACTTATGAGAGCCTCGCTAAGATTTTTGATGTGAGCAAGCGCAAGTTGCGGAAGTACAATGAAGTTGGTAAATCGCAACAGCCCAAGGCTGGTTCTATTATTTATCTTCAGAAGAAGCAGAAAAAGGCACATAAGTCGTATAAGGGTAAGATGCATACCATTCAACCTGGAGAATCGTTACATCAAATTTCTCAGATGTATGGCATGAGAGTGCAAACCCTCTACGATATTAACGAACTTTCAGAAGATTTTGTTCCTCAAGTTGGAATATTATTACGTATTCGTTAAAATCAGTGATGGTTATCTAATTGTGGCAAAATAGAATGATATTTGAAGAGGTCGTGAGTTCCGCGACCTCTTTTTTGTGAAAAATGCGAGTTTTTGAAACAAAAAGGTAGTAAACTATTTGCCAATTTCACAGAAGTTTGTACTTTTGCACGCCGATTATTATCAAGCAGCGGTATTTCGCTGTACACTGCGTGTTAATAGCTTGCCTGACGGCCAAGGGTAAGTGGTTAGGGAATCGCAGTAATGATAAACCAATTAGTAGTTATAAAAACATTTTAAATTAATGAACACTTTAAGTTACAAGACCATTTCTGCTAACGCAGCAACAGTAAACAAAGAGTGGGTCATCGTTGACGCAAAGGATCAGGTGCTCGGTCGCCTCGGTTCAAAGGTGGCTAAGTTGCTCCGTGGTAAGTACAAGCCCAACTTCACTCCTCACGTGGATTGTGGTGACAACGTAATCATCATCAATGCTGATAAGATTGTTCTTACAGGTAAGAAGATGACAGATCGTATCTACTACACTTATACTGGTTATCCCGGTGGTCAGCGTGAACACACACCCGCTAGCATTCTCGCTAAGAAGGATGGTGCAGATCGTCTCCTCCGTCGTGTAGTTAAGGGCATGCTTCCCAAGAATCGTCTCGGTGCACAGCTTCTTTCTAATCTCTACGTTTATGAAGGAACTGAACACAAGCACGAAGCACAGAGCCCCAAGGCAATTGATATTAACTCACTCAAATAAGATTAGCAGCAATGGAAATGATTAACGCACTTGGTCGCCGTAAGAGCGCCGTTGCTCGTATCTTCGTTACAGAAGGTACTGGTAAGATCACAATCAATAAGCGTGACCTTACTGAATATTTCCCTTCATCAATTCTTCAGTTCGTTGTTAAGCAGCCCCTTACTTTGCTCGGCGCTACTGAAAAATATGATATCAAGGTAAACCTTAACGGTGGTGGCTTTACAGGTCAGAGTCAGGCACTCCGTCTTGCTATTGCTCGCGCACTCGTAAAAATCAATGCAGATGACAAGAAGGCACTTCGTGCTGAAGGCTTCATGACTCGCGATGCTCGCGAAGTTGAACGTAAGAAGCCAGGTCAGCCCAAGGCTCGTCGTCGCTTCCAGTTCAGCAAACGTTAATTTTTATCGGCTTGCGGCGTGATGTCGCATAACTTTGCTGAAAAAATTCGTTTAGCATCTAAGCTTCTGAGATTCTTCATTGAAGACTACTCCGTGGCTGGTTGAACAAACAAAACTCAACTAAAAAGAACGTAAACAAATTCATTCAAAATGGCTAGAACTAATTTTGAAACTCTCCTTGAGGCTGGCTGTCACTTTGGTCACCTCACACGTAAGTGGAATCCCGCTATGGCTCCCTACATCTTCATGGAGCGCAATGGTATCCACATCCTTGACTTGCACAAGACTGTTGCTAAGGTTGACGAAGCAGCAGAAGCTCTCAAGCAGATTGCTAAGAGCGGCAAGCGCATCCTTTTTGTAGCTACTAAGAAGCAAGCTAAGCAGGTTGTTGCAGACAAGGCAGCATCTGTAAATATGCCTTACGTAACTGAGCGTTGGCCGGGTGGTATGCTCACTAACTTCACTACAATCCGCAAGGCTGTGAAGAAGATGGCAACTATCGATAAGCTCACTAACGATGGTACATATTCAAACCTCTCAAAGCGTGAAGTTCTTCAGATTAGCCGTCAGCGTGCTAAGCTTGAAAAGAACCTCGGCTCAATCGCTGACCTCACTCGTCTTCCTGCAGCACTCTTCGTTGTTGACGTATGCAAGGAACACATCGCAGTGAAGGAAGCTCAGCGCCTCGGTATCCCCGTATTTGGTATCGTTGATACTAACAGCGATCCTAATCAGTGTGATTTCGTAATTCCCGCTAATGACGATGCAACAAAGAGCGTAGAAGTAATTCTCGACGCTATCTGCGGTGCTATCGTTGAAGGTGTTGAAGAACGTAAGGCTGAAAAGGTAGATGCAGAAGCAGCTGGCGAAGGCAAGAAGGCTAAGGCTGCTCGCGCAGAAAAGGAAACTCCTGCTGAAGCTTAATCAGGCATAGACAAAGCTAATGCAGCTTCAAACAAATGGAGCCTGCGTTAGCTTTTTTCTTCTTAAAATTACAACAATTATTCATACTTTAAGTTGCAAGATTATATTCTCATGGTATATAGCAACTTAATACTAAAAAAAAATATTACTATGGCAGTATCAATGGAAGATATCAAGAAGTTGCGCACAATGACTGGCGCAGGTCTTGGTGACTGTAAGAAGGCTCTTGCAGAATCTAATGGCAATATCGAAGAAGCTATCGAAATCATCCGCAAGAAGGGTCAGGCTGTAGCAGCTAAGCGTTCAGACCGCGAAGCAGCTGAAGGTTGTGTGCTCTGTAAGGTTGAAAACGGTTTCGGAGCTATCATCGCTCTTAAGTGTGAAACAGACTTCGTTGCTAAGAACGAAGATTTCATTGCTCTCGCTCAGTCTATCATGGACCTCGCTGTTGCTAACAAGTGCGCAACTCTCGAAGAAGTAAAGGCGCTCAAGCTTGGTGATACAACTGTAGCTGAAGCGGTTGTAGATCGTTCAGGTATCACTGGTGAAAAGATGGAACTCGATGGTTACTGCACAATCGAAGGCGAAAACATCGCTATCTACGACCACCAGGGTAAGCACCAGCTCTGCACAATGGTAGCTCTCAACAAGAACGTTGATGCAGCTTATGGTAAGGCTGTAGCGATGCAGGTAGCAGCTATGAACCCCGTTTCACTCTCTGAAGCTGACGTTCCCGAAGATATCAAGGCTTCTGAATTCAAGGTTGCTGCAGATAAGGCTCGTGAAGAGGGTAAGCCCGAAGCTATGATTGAAAAGATCGCTATGGGTCGTATGAACAAGTTCTATAAGGAAGCTTGTCTCCTCAACCAGGAATTCATTCAGGATAGCAAGCTCTCAGTTGCTCAGTACCTCCAGCAGGCTGACAAGGAATGCACAGTAACTGCATTCAAGCGTTTCACTCTTCGTGCTGAATAATTTTATAGCATCTTATAATAAAAAGGTTTCTCAACATGTTGAGGAACCTTTTTTTGTGTATTACGCCAATAACTCTATCACATTTCCATCAAATAGAATGTGAACTTTTTCATATTCTTTATAATTAAATTTCTTTGTTGTAATAGTTCTCTTTAAATCAGCCTTTCAAAAATTTTGTATATTGCGTGAATTACATTAACTTCGCAGATGCGTATATATACAAGAATTGAATATGAAACATAAGATAGACTTTTTCTTGGCTTGGACAGAAAGTTCAGAACTTCGCAATACAGCTGCTTCGCTTGCTCAGAGTGATGTGGTAAATCATTTGTATATAGTTACTTCTGCACGTGATGAGGAGGAATTTGATGTAGCAGAAAACGTTTCTGTATTACATGCAGACAATGTTACTGGCACTAAGTTTTTTCGTCAAGTTGTTGCGCGTGCAAACTCTGAGTATGTAGCTTTGTATCTTAAGTCACAATCGTTGACACTTGGTTATCGTTGTTTGGAACGTTTGTTGCAGGCAGCAGATGATTCAAATGCCGTAATAGTTTATTCAGACCATTATTGTATTAAGAATGGTGTAAAAGAAGCGAGTCCAAAGATTTCTTATCAAGAGGGTAGTGTACGTGACGATTTTGATTTCGGAGGTTTGCTACTCATTCGTACTAGCGCTTTTAAGTCTTTCTTTGAAATGGATAAGGTTGGCCGTTATCGTTATGCAGCTCTTTATGCATTGCGCCTACATTTGTCAAGAATAGGACAATTGTTTCATCTCAATGAGTATCTTTATACAGAAGTTGAAACGGACTTGCGCCGTAGCGGTGAGAAGCAGTTTGACTATGTTAATCCGAGAAACCGCGAAGTACAGTTAGAAAATGAACGTGCTTGTACGGATCATTTAAAGCGAATCGGTGCTTATTTGGCTCCTGATGAATTTGACGAACTTCCTCATGATGATACCGAATATCCAGTAGAGGCAAGTGTAATTATTCCCGTACGTAATAGAGTGCGTACCATACGTGATGCGATAGGTAGCGTCCTTTCACAAAAGGCAGATTTTGCTTTTAACCTTATCGTTGTAGACAATCACTCTAATGATGGTACAACTGAAGCTATTCGTGAATTTGTTAATGATAAACGTGTTGTACATATTATTCCAACAGAAACAGATTTAGGAATTGGTGGGTGTTGGGATTTGGCAGTACGTAGTGCTTATTGTGGACGCTATGCTGTTCAGTTGGACTCTGACGATTTGTATTCTTCTGAAAATACCTTGTCGCTTATTGTTGAAGCCTTCCAAAAGCAGAAGGCGGCAATGGTGATAGGTAGCTATCGCATGGTTGACATGCAATTGCAAACTTTACCTCCAGGTATTATTGATCATAAGGAATGGACACCTGATAATGGACGTAACAATGCATTGCGAATTAATGGTTTAGGCGCTCCTCGTGCATTTAATACTTCAATGTTGCGTCGTATAGGTTTCCCCAATACAAGTTATGGAGAGGATTATGCACTTGGATTGGCTTTCTCACGTCATTTCCGCATCGGACGTATTTATGACGAACTTTATTTGTGTCGTCGTTGGGAAGGTAATTCTGATGCAGCTTTATCGCCAGAAAAGGTAAATCGTAATAATGCTTATAAGGATCGTTTGCGTACGCTTGAAATAGAAGCACGTCGTCAAATGAATGAGCGTTGGAATCATACAACAACCCAAGAGGAAGTACTTGAGTTTTTTGCAACACAATTGGACAAGTGGGATGAAGCTCGTCAAAGAGTAGAGGATTTACAAAAGAATGTACAGATGCGCCAATTGGAAACGGAAGATTACACCCTTGCGGTGCAATACAATCCTTCAAGAATTATTTCAACTGTTGCAAAAGTAGAGAAAAAGGAGATTAAGAAGCGTCCCTGTTTCTTGTGTGATAAAAACCGTCCAGCTGTTCAGAATGAATTGTCTGTTGAGGGTCGTTATCAAGTGTTGATTAATCCCTTCCCAATTCTTCCGTATCACTTAACGTTGCCTACGCGTCGTCATGTTCCTCAGACACTAGAGTGTTTGTTGCCTTTGTTTGGTAAAATAGCATGGCAAATGCCAGACTTCTTTGTGTTCTACAATGGGCCACAAAGTGGAGCTTCTGCCCCTGATCATGCCCATTTGCAAGCTGGTCGTCGAGGAACTGTACCTATCGAACGTGATTGGAAGTTTTATGAAACAAAGTTGGAAAAGGTGTTTCCTTTGAATCCTAAGGAAGAAGCTGAATTGGATGAGATGGGGTACACTTCATCTCAAGCAGGGGTATATCAGTTGCATGGTTATGCTTGTCCGGCTTTTGTGGTAAAGGGTTGTCAATTGGAGACGGATTATTATTTGCTCAAGAAATTGATTGCTGCTCAAGCTACAGTACAAGGGTGTTCGGGACAAACTGAACCCGATTTGAATATTTTAGGTTGGCGTCAAGAAGGCGGTCCTGGAGAGGGTGACCAAGTTGTCTTTGTTGTATTCCCCCGCAGAAAACACCGTCCTGATTGTTATTTTGCAACTGGAAAGCAACAATTTGTTATAAGTCCGGGTAGTATTGATATGGGCGGGTTGATTATTACGCCTCGTGAAGAAGATTATCAACGCTTGACTCCAAAGGTAGCATCTTCTATATTAAGTGAGGTGGCTATCACAGAATCGGAAGCAGCTCAGATTGTAAAACGTTTACACTCGAAGCGTGCTAAAAGTTCTGCTGAGTCAGCCAAGGCACTCATTTCTCTTCATATGCCTGAAGAACCTATGATTCAGGTGGGTATCTTGACGGAAGAAAAGATTGGATTCCGTTTGAATGCACCTTATATGGCCAAGGGTAATATTGTTGAGGGCGAACAGATTGTTGAATGTAGAGATGGTGGTATTCTTTGGAATGGCAATATTTATAGTGAACTCAAATTTAAGCCATCTTCAGATGATGCTTCTTTCACTATAGATGAAGTTCAAATCGGAATTAATTATCATTGGCAACGTACGGAACCGCAAACCTTTACGGGGCAACTTCGCATTATTGTTGAAGAGGAAAAGCTCGTGGTAATTAATAAGTTACCTATTGAGGATTATCTTAAAAGTGTAATTAGTAGCGAGATGAGCGCAACGGCCTCTTTGGAACTCCTAAAGGCGCATGCTGTTATCAGTCGAAGTTGGATTTTGGCTCAGATGCAACATAGAGAACGTCAGGAAGGAAGGTCTGGAGGATTCTTTAGTTTCCAACGAAAGGGTGATGAATTCATTCGTTGGTATGACCGAGAAGATCATACATTGTTTGATGTATGTGCGGACGACCATTGTCAGCGTTATCAAGGCATTACTCGACAAACTTCACCTCTTGTTGCCAAGGCTGTGGATGCAACGCGTGCTGTTGTTTTAGTTAGTGATGGAGAAGTTTGTGATGCGCGATTCTCTAAGTGTTGTGGTGGCATAACAGAACGTTACTCAACTTGCTGGGAAGATAAGGAATTGCCGTATCTGCATCCTGTTCACGACGTTCCTACTGATATGAAGATGGAAGAGCGTGCTATTGGAGCTGATAATTTTGATTTTGATCGTTGGATTCGTACGACTCCAGAGACATTCTGCAACACAGAAGATGTAAGCTTACTCTCGCAAGTCTTGAATGACTATGATCTTGAAACGAAGGATTTTTATCGTTGGAAGGTTGAGTTTACTCAAGAAGAATTGGCCAAGCTACTTGCAGAACGTTGTGAGGAAGAATTTGGTGCTATTTTAGATCTTCAACCAGTAGAGCGTGGTGCAAGTGGACGTATAAAGAAGTTGCGTATTGTGGGAAGTAAGAAGCAAATGGTAATAGGTAAGGAGTTAGAGATTCGTCGTGCCTTATCTGAGAGTCATTTGTATAGTTCTGCTTTCTCTGTGGAATTAGGTGAAAAGATTGATGGTGTCCCTCAATGTGTTACACTCTACGGAGCAGGGTGGGGGCATGGAGTAGGACTTTGCCAAATAGGTGCCGCGGTTATGGCAGAACGTGGATATACTTATGATGAGATATTGCTTCATTATTACAAAGATGCGCAATTGCATAAGTTGTAACAGGTAATTCTTATGTTCGTATAAATCAGTCGGAGGATTCTGCTCTTCAGAGTTCTCCGATTGTTTCAATTTTTAAGTTATTCAAGAATGAAATTAAATAAATATCCTTGGACGTGGGTCCCCTCGCTTTATTTGGCGGAAGGTTTGCCTAATGTTATAGTTCTCACGGTAGCATTAATAATGTTTAAACGTCTTGGGTTAGACAATGCACAGTCATCATTTTACGTGGCATGGTTATACCTGCCATGGGTAATTAAACCCTTTTGGAGTCCCTTTGTTGAGCATTTTCGCACAAAACGTTGGTGGATTCTTGCCATGCAGACAATCATTGCTGTCTCACTTGCAGGAGTTGGGTTGTCTATTCCTACGACGGCTTTTATGCAATGGTCGTTAATTTTCTTGTGGCTCATTGCTTTTAGTAGTGCTACTCATGATATTGCTGCTGATGGATTTTATATGCTTCAATTATCAACTCATGAGCAAGCGCTATATGTGGGACTTCGAAATACGTTTTATCGTATTGCTAATGTGGCAGGGCAGGGATTGCTTGTGTTTTTAGCAGGTAATCTTGAGGCTGTTTTTGGAGAACCCGCTAGGGCATGGAGTTTAACTTTTGTCATTGCTGCCGCGTTATTCTTCATTATAACATGTTATCATTGGTATATGTTGCCTCGTCCGGAAAAGGACGTAGAGAATGGCACATCGAGTCAAGGGGTAGGAGTGATTACAACAATTATCACCTTTTTTAAGAAACCTGGGATAATCTCGGCCTTGTGTTTTATGCTCTTTTATCGTTTCCCTGAGGCATTGCTTACGCCAATTAGTAAACTGTTTTTGATAGAACCCATAGAGCAAGGAGGTTTGGGAATGACAACTCAAGAGGTAGGTATCATTTCGGGAACATTGGGAGTTGTAGGATTGTTACTTGGGGGGATTCTTGGCGGTATAGTTATTGCACGAGACGGTTTTGGAAAGTGGAAATGGCCGATGGTTGCCGCTATATCTATACCTAATGTGGTTTATGTTTACATGGCATACTGCATTCCTGAAAATCTGTATCTCATTGGCACGTGTATCTTCGTTGAACAATTTGGTTATGGATTTGGATTTACAGCATACATGTTGTTCTTGCTTTACTTTGCAAAAGGACAATCAGAAACTGCTCACTATGCTTTCTGCACAGGGTTTATGGCGCTCAGTATGATGTTGCCAGGTTTGTTTGCCGGACATTTACAAGATATGCTTGGTTATTCAACCTTCTTCATTTTGGTATGCCTGTTGTGTCCAGTTACCTATTTCGTTACAAAGTGCATCAGAGTTGCATCTGACTTCGGTCAGAAATAAGTTCTGATATACGCTCGTGTGATTATTATATGAGTGTGTTTAGTATCGGTTTTTATAAGTAATTAACGTTGTAGAGGTCTTTTTTTTGATGAGAAATAATAAAAATGGTACTTTTTTACAGGTTTTGTTTGGAGGTAAAGAAAAAAGTTGTACCTTTGCACTCGAATTCAAACAAAGAGTTCTCTTGGTGGTTTGGATGAGTGGCTTAGTCACCGGTCTGCAAAACCGTTTACGGCGGTTCGAATCCGCCAACCACCTCGAAAGAGTGAACGTAGAAATGCGTTCACTCTTTTTCGTAATATGGTATATTTCGCTCGTTATGTCTGATATCTGCTCTGCTTTTAGAAATCTCCTAACTAACGGAAAGTAATTGAGACTTAGTTTAAATTAACTCACGGATAGTTTTTATTAACTCTCAATTAGTTTAAATTAATTAAGTATTAGTTTTAAGGGATATGTTTTTGACTGATTTTGCTACTTTTAATTTCTAAAATCAGTTTCTTTTTGTACCTAAACCCTAAAAAGTGTTTATTGGACTTCGCTATGTGCGTAGGTTTTGTTAACTTTGTCCCCTAACTGTGGCGTTTTCTTAACTAAGTTTAGTTGTGCGCTAACAGTAGCTGAGTAAACAAAATAATTTTTATTCATAAATTTTCTTAATGGGACAGTACAAAATTAGGAAAGGACTTGACCTGAACCTCGCAGGCGAAGCACCCCTCCAAGTTAAGGAAGCTCCGTTGGCTGCAGAGTATGCAATCAGCCCCGCAGACTTTCTTGGTGTGATGCCCAAGCTTATGGTGAAGGAAGGTGAGAATGTACTCGCCGGAAGTCCCCTCTTCGTTGACAAAGCAACGGAGACTATTGCTTTCGTTTCGCCCGTTAGCGGAACTGTGAAGGCAATTGAGCGTGGTGAACGCCGTAAAATCCTCTACATTCGCATTACTCCCGATGCAACTCAGGTTGCGAAGGACTTTGGTGCGATGGATGTTGCAAAGGCAACTCGTGAGGAAGTGTTGAACCTCTTGCTTCAGTCTGGTTTGTTCGCATTCATGCGTCAGCGTCCTTATGACGTAACTGCAAGTGCAAAGGACACTCCCAAGGCAATCTTCGTAAGTGCATTCTCAAAGATGCCTTTGGCTGCTGACTTCACTTTCGTGGCAAAGGGTCAGGAAGAAGACTTCCGCCTCGGTATTGCAGCGCTTTCTAAGCTCGCTCAGGTGCACGTAGGTGTTTCTCCCGAACAGATTAACACTTCTATTCTCCCCCTTGAAGGTGCAGATGTAAATGTGTTTGATGGTCCTAACCCTGCTGGTAACGTAGGCGTACAGATTAACCGCATTTCTCCTGTAAATAAGGGCGAAGTGGTTTGGACAATGGGTGCAGAAGCTGTAATCTTCATAGGTCGCTTGATGCGCACAGGTAAGGTTGATTTGACTCGCACAATTGCTGTTGCAGGTAGCAAGGTTGCTGAACCTACATACCTTAAGGTGAAGGTTGGTGCTCCTATTTCTTCAATCGTATCTGTTGCAGAAGATCACGTTCGCATCATCGATGGTAATCCTCTCGTTGGTAAGAAGACAACTTCAGCTGACTTCCTCGGTGCTCACACAACAGAAGTTTGTGCGCTTCCTGAAGGTGATGATGTAGATGAACTCTTCGGTTGGATTATGCCCCGTTTGAATGACTTCTCTACAAGTCGCAGTTACCTTTCATGGTTGATGGGCAAGAACAAGAAGTATGATCTTGACTGTCGCATCAAGGGTGGTGAGCGTCACATGATTATGAGCGCTGAATACGAACGCGTATTCCCCATGGATATCTATCCCTCTTACTTGATTAAGGCTATCATCACTGGTGACATTGATCGTCAAGAAGCATTGGGTATCTATGAAGTAGCACCTGAAGATTTTGCAGTAGCAGAATTTATTGACTCTTCAAAACTTGAACTCCAGCGTATCGTACGCGAGGGACTTGATATTCTTCGTAAGGAAAATAGTTAGTAATTATGGTAAAGAAATATCTTGATAAAATTCGTCCCAACTTCGAAGAAGGCGGTAAGCTCTCAGCGTTCCGTTCCGTGTTCGATGGTATGGAGACATTCTTGCTTGTACCTAACGCAACTTCTCGTGTAGGTGTGAGCATTCACGATGCTATTGACTCAAAGCGTATCATGTCGTTCGTAGTCATCGCATTGCTTCCTGCGCTCCTTTTTGGTATGTACAATATCGGTTACCAAAATGCAGCTGCAGCAGGAATGTTAGAGCAGACTTCATTCATTGAAATGTTCTTCTATGGTCTTCTCGTTATGCTTCCCCGCATCATTGTTTCTTATGGTGTTGGTCTTGGTATTGAGTTCGTTGTAGCTCAGTGGAAGAAGGAAGAAATCCAGGAAGGTTACCTCGTTTCAGGTTTGCTTATTCCCATGATTTGCCCCGTGAGCACTCCTCTTTGGATGATGGCACTTGCTGTTGCATTTGCAGTAATCTTCGCTAAGGAAATCTATGGTGGTACAGGTATGAACATCTTTAACCCCGCTCTCATTGCACGTGCATTCCTCTTCTTTGCTTATCCCACAAGCATGAGTGGTGATGCATGTTGGGTTGCTACTGAAAGTTTCTGTGGTTTGGGTCACAATGTAGTTGACGGTTTTACTGCTGCAACTCCTCTTGGTATTGCAGCTGCTGGTAACACTGTTAACTTTGCTGAAACAAGCACATTTGTAGGTCTCATTCCTGGTTCTGTAGGTGAAACAAGCGTTATCGCAATTGCTCTTGGTGCAGCATTGCTCTTGGTTACTAAGATTGCAAGCTGGCGCACAATGGGTAGCGTATTTGCAGGCGGTGCTTTGGTTGCTTTGTTGTTCAACATGGCTGGTATGGAAAACAATGTAGTGGCAAACATTCCTTGGTATGAACACCTCGCAACAGGTGGTTTCTGCTTCGGTGCAGTGTTTATGGCTACTGACCCCGTTACTAGCGCACGCACAGAAAAGGGCCAATTTATTTATGGTTTCCTCATTGGTGTTGTAGCAATCACAGTTCGCGTTCTCAACCCCGGTTATCCCGAAGGTATGATGCTTGCTATTCTCTTGATGAATATGTTTGCACCGCTGATTGACTATGTTTTCGTACAGCGTAATATTAATATGCGTCTCAACCGCGTTAAGAAGTAAACAGCAATGAATACAAATAGTAACGGATATACAATTGGATATGCCGCAGTGATGGTTGTTATTGTGGCGTTCCTCCTTGCTTTCGTTTCCTCTGTTCTTAAGCCCACTCAGGATAAGAATGTGGAACTCGACAAGAAGAAGCAGATTCTTGCAGCGCTCAATCAGCGTGGTCTTGAGAAGAACAGCATTGAAGCTACTTATACAGCCCTTGTAAAGAGCGACCTCATCATCAACGAAGATGGTAGCGTAAAGGCAGAAGAAGGCGGTTTCAAGGCTACAAATAGTGAATTGGTTGTTTATGTGTGTGAAGTAGAAGGCGCTAAGAAGTACGTTTTCCCTGTAACAGGTAAGGGACTTTGGGGTGGCCTTTGGGGTTACATCGCTTTGAATGATGACTTCCAGACTGTATTTGGCGTGTATATGTCACACGAATCTGAAACTGCAGGTCTCGGTTCTGTAATCGCAGAAGAAAAGTTCCAGAAGAAGTTTGATGGTAAGTCAGTGTTTGCTGAAGGTGATGCTGAAAAGGTAGCGCTCACTGTTGTTAAGGCTGGTAAGGTTGCTAATGATGCAGTCGAAGTAGATGGTATCACTGGTGCTACCCTTACTTGTAACGGTGTTGCTGCGATGGTAAACGGCGGTCTTCAGAATTACGTTAATTTCTTTAATGTTAATAAAGTAAGCAACGAATAAGAATATGAGTAAATTATTTTCAAAGGAGAATAAAGAAATATTCTCAGGTCCGTTGAACCTCAACAACCCTGTTACGGTTCAGGTATTGGGTATCTGTTCTGCGCTTGCTGTAACAGTACAGTTGGAACCCGCCATTGTAATGGGTCTTTCGGTAACGGTGATTACTGCTTTTGCCAATGTAATTATCTCATTGTTGCGTAAGACAGTTCCCAATCGTATTCGCATCATTGTACAACTTGTAGTTGTTGCTACTCTCGTAACACTCGTGAGCCAGGTGCTTAAGGCGTATGCTTACGATGTAAGTGTGCAACTCTCTGTATACGTAGGTTTGATTATTACCAACTGTATTCTCATGGGTCGCCTTGAAGCGTTTGCCATGCAGAACGGTCCTTGGGAATCATTCCTCGATGGTGTAGGTAGCGGTCTTGGTTACGCTTGGATTTTGGTGGCTGTAGGTTTTGTGCGTGAACTCTTTGGTGCTGGCACACTCCTCGGTTTTCAGGTAATTCCCGATGTATGTTACGAATGGGGATATGCTAACAACGGTATGATGACAATGCCTGCAATGGCGTTGATTATCGTAGGTTGCATCATCTGGGCAACTCGTGCTATTAACGATAAGAAGTAATTCACAAACCCATAATTAAGAAACAACGAATATGGAACATATGTTAAGTTTGTTCGTCCGCTCTATTTTTGTGGACAACATGATTTTCGCCTTCTTCTTGGGTATGTGTTCTTACCTTGCAGTGGCGAAGACTGTAAAGACAGCGTTCGGTCTCGGGCTTGCAGTCATCTTTGTGTTGCTCGTAACGGTTCCCGTCAACTACTTATTGCAGACACAAGTGTTGGGTCCCGACTGTCTCGTTGAAGGTGTTGACCTCTCATTCTTGGCGTTCATTCTCTTTATCGGTGTCATTGCAGGTATCGTGCAGCTCGTAGAAATGATTGTTGAGCGCTTCTCACCCTCACTTTATGCCTCACTCGGTATCTTCTTGCCCCTTATCGCTGTAAACTGTGCCATCATGGGGGCTTCACTCTTCATGCAGCAGCGTATCGGTATGGAACCCAACAGCGCACAATACATCGGTGGAGTAGCCGACGCTCTTGTGTATGCACTTGGTTCTGGTATCGGTTGGTTGCTTGCTATCGTAGCGCTTGCAGCAATTAACGAAAAGATGGCTTATACTGATGTGCCTCGTCCTCTTCGTGGTTTGGGTATCACCTTTATCACTGTAGGTCTTATGGCAATGGCATTTATGTGTTTCTCAGGTCTCACTATTTAATAAGGAAAGGAATTAAACAATGGCAAATCTTATTTTAGCAAGTATTGGAGTGTTCCTTGGAATCATACTCCTTATTGTAGTGATTTTGCTTGTAGCGAAGAAGTATCTTTCACCAGGTGGAATGGTAACCGTTACAATCAATGGTAAAGACAAAATTCAGGTAGAGCAGGGTGGTACGCTCCTTGGCACACTTGCTGCTAACGATATCTACCTCCCCTCAGCATGTGGTGGTAAGGGTTCATGCGGTCAGTGTAAGGTACAAGTTCCTGAAGGTGGCGGTGAAATCCTTGATTCTGAAAAGGGTCAGTTCACACGCAAGCAAGTGAAGGAAAACTGGCGCCTCGGTTGTCAGTGTAAGGTTAAGGGTGATATCAGCATCAATGTTGAAGACTCTGTAATGGGTGTTAAGGAATGGGAATGCACTGTTATCGGTAACCGTAACGTGGCTACCTTTATCAAGGAATACAAGGTTGCACTTCCTCCCGGAGAACACATGGACTTTGAGCCTGGTTCATACGCACAGATTAAGATTCCTGCATTCAGCATTGACTATGATAAGGACTTCGATAAGTCACTTATTGGCGACACTTATCTCCCTGCTTGGAACAGCTTTGGACTCTTCAACCTCAAGTGTACTAACGACACTCCCACTGTTCGTGCTTACTCTATGGCGAACTATCCTGATGAAGGTGATATCATTACGCTCAACGTGCGTATTGCGACACCTCCCTTCAAGCCTAAAGAACAAGGCGGTGGTTTCATGGACGTAAATCCTGGTATCGCTTCTTCTTACATCTTCAGCTTGAAGCCTGGTGATAAGGTAATCATGAGTGGTCCTTACGGAGATTTCCGTCCTAACTACACATCAGGTCGCGAAATGATCTGGGTAGGTGGTGGTGCCGGTATGGCTCCTCTCCGTGCACAGATTATGCATATGCTTAAGACACGACAGTGTCGCGATCGTCAGATGCACTACTTCTATGGTGCTCGTGCTTTGGAAGAAATTCCATTCCTCGACGACTTCCTCGCATTGGAAAAGGAATTCGACAACTTCCACTTCCACCTTGCGCTTGACCGTCCCGACCCCAAGGCAGATGCAGCTGGCATCAAGTACACTGCTGGCTTCGTAGCACCTGTTATGGGCGACACTTATCTCAAACAGCATGAAGCTCCCGAAGATTGCGAATACTATCTCTGCGGTCCTCCCATGATGGCAAAGACAGTGCTCGACTTGCTCGACAGCCTCGGCGTAGAAAAGGAAATGATTCACTTCGACGACTTCGGAGGATAGTTTAACTAAAGTTGATAATGACAAAATCTCCCTATTTCCTCATAGGAATTAGGGAGATTTTTAGATAGCTGAATCTTGTGTATATTTACAAAATACAATTAACGTCATGAATGAAGCAAGTTTAAAATTTAGTGATACGACAATTGCTCCTATGCATACTGCTGAGCATATTTTAAACCAAACAATGGTACGCAAGTTTGGTTGTCCGCGTTCGCGTAATGCACATATAGAGCGCAAGAAGTCAAAGGTGAGTTATGAACTTCCTGTATGTCCTTCAGATGAAGAGGTGCAGGATGTGGTAAATGCGGTGAACGCCGTGATTCAAGCGGCTATGCCTGTTACGGAAGAATTTGTAAAACTTAGTGAAGTTCCTTCAGAAGTGAGTCTTGAGAAATTACCATCAGATGCTTCTGATACGATTCGCTTAGTACATATTGGAGATTATGATATTTGTGCTTGTATAGGTGCGCATGTATCAAACACCTCTGAAATTGGTACATTCGTTCTTTTGGGTACGAATTGGGACGAAGAGAAAAAGTCATTCCGTATTCGATTTAAGTTGGTATAGAATAGAAGTAGATTATAGCTTAAACAGAAAAAGTGGGTACATCTTAGATGCACCCACTTTTTGTTTATATATCACGTTTCTTGTTTATTTAATAACTCCAAGTTCTCTGAATACCTTAGAAAGTTTATCTACAGCCAAGTCAACCTGTTCCTTTGTATGCGTAGCCATAAGTGCAACACGTACCAATGTGTCTTGAGGAGCACATGCGGGAGGAATTACAGGGTTAATGAACACACCTTCCTCAAATGCCATCATTGTTGCTGCAAATGTCTTTTCAGGGTCACGTACGTAGAGAGGTATGATAGGACTTTCTGTGTCGCCGATTTCAAAACCTGCTTCACGGAACTTTACCAATGCATAGTTGGTAACATCCCAAAGAGCTGCAATACGTTCGGGTTCTGCCTGAATGATACGCAGGGCTTCAAGTGCAGCTGCCGTTGCCGCAGGTGTATTAGAAGCTGAGAAGATGTATGTACGGCAAGTGTGGCGAATCCAATTGATAATAGTGCTATCAGCCGTGATAAAACCACCGATACTTGCAAGTGACTTTGAGAAAGTACCCATAATCAAGTCAACTTCATCCGTAAGTCCAAAGTGGTCACAAACACCACGACCGTCACGACCGAATACACCTACACCGTGAGCTTCGTCCACCATAATCGTTGCGTTATATTTTTTCTTCAAACGTACGATTTCAGGAAGGTTACAAAGGTCGCCTTCCATAGAGAAGACGCCATCCACAACGATTAACTTTACAGCATCGGGTTCACAACGTTGCAACTGCTTTTCGAGGTCAGCCATGTCGTTGTGCTTAAACTTCAACTGCTTCGCCATTGAAAGGCGACGGCCGTCAATAATTGAAGCATGGTCACGATCGTCGCAAATGATATAGTCATTACGACCGCACAAGCAAGCAATAACACCTGAGTTTACTGTAAAGCCAGTAGAGAAGCACAAGGCCTCATCCTTGCCCATAAACTTGGCAATCTCCTTTTCAAGAACAACGTGGAGATCAAGTGTACCATTCAAGAAGCGACTACCTGCACAACCTGAACCATACTTATCCAAAGCGTCCTTTGCTGCCTTGATGATACGTTCATCACCAGGAAGACCTGTATAGGCGTTTGAACCGAACATCAGTACGTGATGACCACCCATCTCAACCTCAGTTCCTTGTTTACCATCAATTTCACGGAAGTAGGGATACATACCCTGCGCCATTAATTCTTGAGGAAGCGTATATTGCGCTAATCTTTCTTGAAGTAAACCCATATCAATTGTTTTTTATTATGTGTTTTTGTGTGAAATGCCACAAACTAATTTCTGGTCATATCGTCTGTAGTTCATGACAAACTAAATTTGACGGCAAAAATACAAATTTTCATCCAATTAAGCTCATCTATTTCCTAAAAAACTACCCAAATTTCGTTACTTTGTGCAATTTTATTTTTTTAGCGCGTTAGCTTGAGTAAAAATAACAAGAAATAATTACCTTTGCGGAGTTGATAGAGACAGAGGAAACTTGAGGGTTGCGGATGTTCAGAAGTTCCTACTTCCTCGTTTATACTTCCTTTTATCTCTTAATCTCTTTTCCCGTTAATCCATGCAAACCATACTATTTATAATCAATCCTAAATCAGGTACTGACAAAAAACTATATATCCGTCAGAGCATCGGCAAGAAGATAGACACGAGTAAATATGCTTACAAGGTGCGCTATACGGAATATGCTGGTCATGCAGAGGTTATAGCTCGTGAAGCTGCCGAAGCTGGTACGGATATCGTCGTTGCAGTTGGAGGAGACGGCACGGTCAACGAAGTTGCTCGTGCGCTTATCCATACCAACACGGCTCTTGGTATTATCCCTTGCGGAAGCGGTAATGGATTGGCGCGCCACCTTCAGTTGCCCATCGACCCAGAGGGGGCTATTAATATGATAAACGCTGGGTGCATCAAGGCACTTGATTATGGCACGATGAACGGAATGCCTTTTTTCTGTACCTGCGGAATGGGCTTTGATGCGTTTGTGAGCATGAAGTTTGCTAAAAGCGGAAAGCGTGGTCTTCTTTCGTACATAGAAAATACGTTACGCGAAACGCTTACTTATAAACCTGATACATATACTCTTACATTTGATGATCAAGAGATAAAGCAACGCGCATTTGTTATCGCTTGTGCCAATGCTTCTCAATATGGTAATAATGCCTTCATTGCTCCTGCGGCAACCATGAGCGACGGGCTTATGGATATTACTGTGCTTGAACCCTTTACGGCTATTGAAGCTCCACAATTAGCTGTGCAACTTTTTAATGGTACGCTAACGACAAATAGTCGTGTGAAAACCTTTAAAGCTAAAAAGGTACGCATTAGTCGCACAGGCGACGACCCTGTTCATGTTGACGGTGACCCACTAACGACGGATAAGGAAATTGAAGTTGAAATCCATTCAAAGGGAATCAACATGGTGGTTAACCCCAATGCTCCCTCGCGCCGAATGAATCTTCTTCAAGTCTTCTCTGACCAACTCAACGAATTCCCTCAGCATATCATTGATATGAATACCGAGCTCGCACGTAATAGCGAAAAGAACATCAAGCAATTCAATAAGTCTGTACGTGAGAAGCTTAAGCAGTTAGAGTAGAATTATTTGTATCAATTGGTAATTAATAATATGATACACCAGCCCTGCGAGATTCTATGGGCTGGTGTTTTTCATATCTTTTTAGGGAGAAACTCACCTCAATATATGAAGATAAAATCCAATCGTAATCGTTGGTTACTAAGTCTCAAATAAGAAAAACTAAGTCTCTTTTAATTTTTCCTAAGTCTCACTTAATTTCAACTAAGTCCTACTTAGTTTTATGTCTTTCATGTTGACTTGTATTAATCTATATTCTTGTAGATTCTGATATTTGTAGAAGCATTGGAATTTACTGAAAGAGTAGGGTGAGGAAAAAAGCAAACATTTCTTTATTGTTATCTTCAATTTACATTTGAATGGTTTTATCAGAAGGAAATGTGTTTTTAAGTAAAAAAAATAGCGGTATACTTGTGGGATAAACAAAATAGTTGTACTTTTGCATCGCAAACAAGAAACACCTAAGTATGCACTCTTAGCTCAGTTGGTAGAGCAACTGACTCTTAATCAGTGGGTCCTGGGTTCGAATCCCTGAGGGTGTACAAGAATAAAGTTTTGAGTTTGCAATGCACTCTTAGCTCAGTTGGTAGAGCAACTGACTCTTAATCAGTGGGTCCTGGGTTCGAATCCCTGAGGGTGTACAAATTCTTTTTACATAACACGCACTCTTAGCTCAGTTGGTAGAGCAACTGACTCTTAATCAGTGGGTCCTGGGTTCGAATCCCTGAGGGTGTACGAGTTATTTGAGATTGACAACTTTTGAGTTGTCAATCTTTTTTTTGTCTTTGCGTAAAATATTCTCTAATCTTTGCGATAGTTTGTTATAAAAAAGTTAATTTTGCTGACATAAATTTTCTTAGACAGATAATTGTGGTGACAATTGATGACGTTCAGCGCCTATTGGATAATGGAAATCTACAGGGCGCAATGACAGAAGTTACGAAGTTGATTGCTCAGCGTGGCAATGATGATAAACTTTATTATTTGCAGGGTAAGATTCATTTAAGAAATGGGGAGTGGCAGGCGGCTACAAATGCTTTTCTTCACGCGCAAGACCTCAACCCAGAAAGTCCGGCCAAAGAGCAACTTGCAATGATAAAGGACATCATGGACTTCTATAATAAAGACATGTATAATCATTAGGCGATAACTAAATTAGAATACTAATGCCGTGCACTCCGATAAGTTGGTGCACATTATTTAATTAAAAGTATGGCAAAGATTGTTGGAGCCGTGGTAATCAATACCGAACGATGTAAGGGATGCAATCTCTGTGTCGTGGCTTGCCCAAAGAAATGCTTGTCGCTCAGCGGCAAAGAAGTGAATCACAAGGGCTATGCGTTCTGCGTGGACACACAGCCTGAGGAATGTATTGGATGCAGTTCGTGCGCAATAGTGTGTCCCGACGCATGCATCACAGTGTATAAAACAAAGATTGAAGCATAATTATGAAGCAAGATAATGAAGTCCTTTTGATGAAAGGTAATGAGGCTATCGCACATGCAGCTATTCGTTGCGGATGCGATGGATACTTTGGATATCCTATCACGCCTCAGTCAGAAATTTTGGAAACTTTAGCGGCTGAAAAGCCCTGGGAGACGACAGGTATGGTTGTGCTTCAAGCGGAAAGTGAAGTCGCTTCTATTTATATGATTTATGGTGGCGGTGCATCAGGTAAGCGCGTGATGACCTCATCTTCAAGTCCAGGTGTGGCATTGATGCAGGAAGGTATTACTTACATGGCAGGTGCTGAAGTACCCGGCGTTATTGTGAATGTACAGCGTGGCGGTCCTGGTTTAGGTACAATTCAGCCTTCACAGGGCGACTACAATCAAGCTACTCGTGGTGGTGGTAATGGTGACTACAATGTTATCGTATTAGCGCCTTGCTCTGTTCAGGAAATGGCTGACTTTGTAGATGTTGCCTTTGATTTGGCATTTAAGTATCGCACTCCGGTAATGATTCTCTCTGACGGTATTATTGGTCAGATGATGGAAAAGGTTGTGCTTCCTCCTTTCAAACCTCGTCGTACGGAAGAAGAAATTAAGGCAACTTGCCCCTGGGCAACTACAGGTCGTGGCAAGCGCGAGAAAAATAATATCATTACTTCTGTAGAACTTCAGTCAGAAGTGATGGAAAAGAATAACCTCCGACTCCAGGCAAAGTATGCTGAAATCAAGGCAAATGAAGTGCGCTATGAGGTTAGCGGAATGGAAGATGCCGACTACATGATTGTTGCCTTTGGTTCTGCTGCTCGTATCTCTCAGAAAGCCGTTGAATTAGCTGCTGAAAGAGGTATCAAGGTAGGTGTGTTCCGTCCTATTACGCTTTGGCCCTTCCCCGAAAAGGAAATTCGTGAGTATTCAAAGAATCTCAAGGGTGTGTTGACTATGGAAATCAACGCTGGTCAGATGGTACACGACGTGCGCCTTGCTGTTGGCGAACGTATTCCCGTTGAACATTTCGGTCGCCTTGGTGGTATTGTTCCTGATCCTGAAGAAGTGGTAGAAGCACTCGTGGCACTTACAAAGAAAGCCAATGACTAATTCCAACGAATCTCACATTCTAAATCGTTTGAAGCACCCTGAGCGTGAAGAGCAACGCTTAAAGAAAGAGCGTAAGATGCTTTTCTTCAGAAACATTCTTAATGCTGTATTTATGTTGCTTGCAGCAGTGACAATGGTTGGTATTTGGGCCTTCCCTGATTACACGAATCATTGGTATATCATTGGGCTTGTGGCCGTTTGCATTAAGATTGTTGAAGTGATGTTTCGAATGCCTGGAATGAAAAATAATAAGAAATAAATATGCGTAAAGAAGATATTATCAAACCTGAAAATTTGGTGTATGAAAAGCCCAAATTGATGAATGATACGGACATGCACTATTGTCCGGGTTGTTCACATGGTGTTGTACATAAACTTATTGCTGAAGTGATTCAGGAGATGGGACTTGAAGAAGATGCTATCGGCGTATGTCCCGTAGGTTGCTCCGTATTCGCTTATCGCTACTTGGATATTGACTGGCAGGAAGCTGCCCACGGTCGTGCTCCCGCTTTGGCAACAGCAATTAAGCGTTTGTGGCCGAATAAGTTGGTATTCTCTTATCAAGGAGATGGTGACATTGGTTGTATTGGTACAGGCGAAGCGATTCATGCCTTGAATCGTGGTGAAAACATCGCTATGATCTTTATCAATAATGCTATTTATGGTATGACAGGTGGTCAGATGGCGCCTACAACTTTGATTGGTCAGAAGACGGTGACTTGTCCTTATGGTCGCGACCCTCAGTTGCATGGTTACCCCCTGAAGATTTCTGAAATGGCGGCGTTGCTCGAAGGCACATGCTATGTTTCACGCAATAGTGTACAAAATGTAGCTGCCATTCGCAAGACCAAGAAGGCTATCCGTAAGGCATTTGAAAATTCATTGGCAGGCAAAGGCTCAAGCCTTGTAGAAATCGTTTCTACTTGTTCTTCAGGTTGGAAGTTGACACCTGTGAAGGCTAATGAATGGATGGAGGAAAACATGTTTAAGTATTATCAATTGGGCGACCTTAAAGATAAGGAATAAGGAACGCTCCATAGTATCTCGAATATGAAACAAGAAATAATTATCTCCGGTTTTGGTGGTCAGGGCGTTCTCTCAATGGGGAAGATTTTGGCTTATGCCGGATTGATGGAAGATAAAGAAGTAAGTTGGATGCCAGCCTACGGACCCGAACAGCGCGGTGGTACGGCAAATGTTACGGTGATTGTTAGTGATGAGCCCATTTCGTCGCCAATTCTTTCACAGTACGACACGGCCATCCTTTTGAATCAGCCTTCTGTGGATAAGTTTGAAGCAAAAGTAAAACCTGGTGGAACTTTGATTTACGATAGCTTCGGCATCCTTAATCCTCCTACACGCACAGATATCAATGTGTATAGCATCAGTGCAATGGAGACAGCAGCGGAAATGAAGATTATGAAGTGTTTCAACATGATGATTTTGGGAGGTTACTTAAAGAAGCATCCCATCGTGAACATGGAAAGCGTGATGAAGGCACTTGCTAAGACTCTTCCTGAGCGTCACCATGGACTTCTCCCTGTCAATGAGCAAGCCATCATTAAGGGAATGGAAATTATCAAGTAAAATAAAAGAAGAGGATAGGGGGCTTTCCTCCTATCTATCTTCTGTATATGAATAGTAACGTCAATACACCATTGACACCCATTTAAAACTATTATTATGGCAAGTCGTAAGGTTCTTAAGAAGGCAATCAAGGGCGCTTGTGGCGAACTTTTTGCTGATTGTGTAGCACTCAGTATGTGTAAAGATGCAAACAAGGAAGTTTTGTTCGCTCTTGAACAGAAGTTGGTAGATTTGTGCCAAGATTTTGTTTCACGCCTTTCACACACAGAAAAGGGTAACGAAAAGAAATTCTATAAGAAGTTAGTTACAGAGTTTACAGATTCAATCAACGCTATTGCTGAAGAAATTATTAAGGCATAGTCAGATTATGGCTAACTTTTATCATCGTCTTTTATTTCAGCGCTTAGGTTGGAGCGAAGAAGTCACGGTAGAACATCGTGATAAGTGCATTTTGTGTGTCGCTCCACATACCAGCAATTGGGACTTTATCTTTGGACAACTTTATTATCGCTCCAAAGGACGTACCGCTGGATTCTTAATGAAAAAAGAATGGTTTTTCTGGCCTTTAGGTATATTGTTCCGTAAACTTGGTGGAATCCCAGTTTATCGTTCAAAGAAAACCAGTCTTACTGATATGTTGGCAGAGCGCATTAAAGACATGACTCATTTTGAATTGGCTGTTACTCCTGAGGGTACACGTTCTAAAGTAAAGAAATGGAAACGAGGTTTCTATTTTATCGCGTTAAAGGCTGGTATTCCCATTCAACTTTATGATTTAGATTATAAGAATAAAGTCATTCGTTGTACTAAGGAAATCTTTCCTACAGGTGATGTAGAAGCTGATATGCGTGAAATCATGGATTACTATAGAAACTCAAATGCGAAATATCCTGAGAAGTTTGCTATTGAAGAAATTTGATAATGATGAGGTATCTTATATCCCTTATTTGTTTATTTAGTTTTATTGCATTAGAATCTCGTGCATCCCTTTTGAATGAAAGAGGGATGCACGACGTTGTATCAAGCAATAAAGAAAAAGCAGCAGAGGTAGCAAAAGCACTTAAGCCCTATTTCGCAAAGTATAAGCGTGAGGGATATCGTGCGATGCGTACCTATGGCATAGATTCAGTAAAGGTAAATGAAGTGAAAAAAGAATTATTAGTTTATCCTAATGAAGGCTTTTATTCTCAGATGTTTACCAATGATTTGTTGAAGAAAATATACAAAGGTGTCCGTTCGTATCTCCCTAAGGAATATTCAGACTATAAAGTGCGCTTGTTGGCAAAACGTGACCAACCCCTCGAAGAGTTAGTGCCTAATTATTTTCGTTCAGATAATTTTGATACGAAACGATTATGGGGAGAAATAGACGCTTCGAAGAGCACACCCTGGGTGCAGTCTTTAACAAGACCTTATACCATCAGTAAAGGGTTACAAAATCGACATTTGATGGTGTGGGCGAGTCATGGACGTTATTTTAATTATAAAACAGCCCAATGGATTTGGCAACGTCCTTATCTTTTTTGCACAACAGAGGATTTGCTGACCCAATCAATAGTTTATCCTTTCCTATTTCCGATGTTAGAGAAATCGGGAGCTATTGTGGTCACAGCTCGTGAAAGAGATGCTCAAACAGAGATGCTCGTTATAGATAATGATGCGACCACTAAGGATGGAACTTATATTGAGAAAGAAGTTTCTTCGCAAAAATGGCAAACTATAGAAGATAAGAATGGTTTTGCCTTTTCAGGTAGCCAACTAATAGATGGGCAGAATCCATTTCAATCAGGAACAGCCAGATGTATTGAAACGGTTAAGGGGAAGGGTCAAGCAAGTACAGTGCTTTGGAAGCCTACTTTTACAAAGGATGGTAAATATGCTGTTTATGTATCTTATGTGACACTTCCCAATAGTGTTACAGATGCAAAATACATCGTTTATCATGCAGGTGGAGAATCTATTTTTAGAGTAAATCAACAAATAGGTGGTAATACATGGTTGTATTTAGGCTCTTTTGACTTTTCTTCCAAGGCATCTTCTTTACAAGGTGTGGTTCTTACTAACCAGTGTGAACAGAGTGGGGTTGTCACTGCTGATGCTGTACGTTTTGGAGGTGGTATGGGGTTTGTTGCCCGTGAAGGTCATGTATCACAGATTCCTGCAACTCTTGAAGCTTCACGCTATTATACTCAATGGGCAGGTCTCCCAGATGAGTTGTGTAATACTGAGGGGGGAGAAAACGACTATGTTGATGACATGCGTTGCCGCTCTAATTATGCAAATTATTTAGCAGGTGGTTCCGCATATCTTCCCACTAATTCAGGGTTAGCAGTACCTATAGAGCTTACAACTGCTGTACATACTGATGCTGGACATCGAAAAGATGGCAGTATTTATGGTACTCTTTCTATTAGTACCAACTATCATTCTAGCACGGGCGACACTTATCCTTCTGGGATTTCTCGTATGGCTTCTTACGATTTAGCACATCTTATGGCCGAAACAGTGTCAAAAGATTTGTCCTATTATTTTAAAACAACATGGACACGAAGAGATACCTGGAATCGTAATTATAGTGAGACGCGCTCTCCACAAATACCGTCAATGATTTTGGAACTGCTTTCACATCAGAACTTTACGGATATGCGTTATGCACATGATCCTTATGTGAAGTTTTATGTAGCGAGAAGTATCTATAAATCTTTATTGAGGTATGTGAATTTTCAGCATGGCATAAAAGATGTAGTAGTTCAACCCCTCCCTGTTAAGAATCTTTCTGTAGATCTAAACTCGCAACAAAATAGTGTTGAATTGAGGTGGCAACCAACCGCCGACCCTCTTGAACCTACAGCGTCTCCCTCACGTTACATCGTCTATACTAAAATAGGCAATCATGGATTTGACAAAGGGCAAGTTGTGGACGAGCCTAAATTCTCTATGTTAATCGCTCCAGATGTGCAATATAGTTTTCGCGTAGCCGCTTTGAACGAAGGGGGAGAAAGTTTCCCTTCAGAGGAAATGACAGTCTACAAGGCATTGAATGAACGAGCTCGTGTACTAATCGTCAATGGATTCACTCGATTGTCTGGACCTGCTATCGTTCAAAAGGCTGATAGTATAGGTTTTGATATTCAAAAAAACATAGGGATTCCTTATGGCTCCACAAATTCTATTGCAGGTGCTCAAGTTTGTTTTGACCCTCGAATGGCAGGTAAAGAAGGGGTTGGGGC
The DNA here is from genome assembly GCA_045657925.1 of Alloprevotella sp. Taxonomy (GTDB): domain Bacteria; phylum Bacteroidota; class Bacteroidia; order Bacteroidales; family Bacteroidaceae; genus Alloprevotella. The sequence goes on from JAZOUA010000031.1 coordinate 34,349, forward strand.
TCTTGGTTATTGTTCAAATGAATGGATTGGAAAGACAATTTCGGGTAATACATTTGATTTCACAACGGTACATGGTAATTCATTGGCCAACAGCCAAGATATTTCATTTGCTTCAGCATCGGTTGGAGCCGTCGAAGAGGGGAGTGTAAACCTTTTTGACTATGATGTTCTTGACTACATATTAGGACGTCAAACTACAGCAAAGGAGAATTTCCGTCCCGCAAAGACATTCTCGCCCCAGTTGCAGTCTCGTTTGAGTGCATATACTGCTAATGGAGGACATTTACTTGTTTCTGGTTCTCATATTGGTAGCGACATGAATACTGCTTCCGAGCAAGAGTTTCTTTCATCCATTTTGGGAGTAGCTTATGATGGATTTGTCTCTTCTGACTCATGTGCTTCCATTGTTGGCTTAAATCTCACTTTGCCACTTTATCATCAACCCTCTGACGTACATTACTCCGTTGGACATCCTGATATATTAGTGCCCTCTAATAATAATGCATTCTCTGCTTTTGCCTATACTATTGGAAAATCAGCAGGTGTAGCTTATAAAGCTAAAACTCACAGAGCACTAACAATTTCAGTTCCTTTTGAATGTATTTCAGATGCCAATCTTCGCGCAATGGTGATGAAAGTGGCAATAACGTTCTTGTTAGAGAACGATTCTAAACAATAATACAGAAAATTTAAACAACTATGCGTATACAACTTAACGAGAAGGGAAGTCACTTTCTTGAAATATCAGAACAAAATTTTCAGACTCTTAAACAGTATGCGTTGCTACAAGATCTTCTTGACAGCACTGGATACGTAACAGAAGATATATTATTACGCCTTAAACTTCATACGCGTTCATTATTGCTTAACGCATCTCCTATTCCTCAAGATTTGTTGGACTTGTATGCTGAAGTCATTTGCCACGACAAAATGAAGTCCTTTGGTTTGAAGCAACTCATTGAGGCTTATGTTGCGTGGAACGATACGAAACAATCAGATTAATAAGTAGTAGTAAATCATTATCTATTCCATTCACCCAATGCAATACAAACTAACAGACTGGTTGCCCACAACCAAAAAGGAAATAGAACTTCGTGGGTGGGATGCGCTGGACATTATTCTGTTCAGTGCTGATGCTTATGTGGATCACCCTTCGTTTGGTGCTGCCGTAATTGGACGCTTGTTAGAAGCAGAGGGCTATCGTGTAGCGATTGTGCCACAACCCGACTGGCACGGCGATTATCGCGACTTTAAGAAGTTAGGTCGTCCACGTTTGTTCTTTGGTATCGCTCCAGGTTGTATGGATTCAATGGTTAATAAGTATACCGCCAACCGTCGCTTACGCTCTGAGGATGCTTATTCTCCTAATGGTCGTCACGATATGCGCCCCGAGATGCCCACGATCGTATATACCAAAATTCTGAAGGAGTTATATCCCGATGTACCCGTCGTGTTGGGCGGTATTGAGGCGTCGCTTCGCAGACTTTCACATTATGATTATTGGCAAGAGCGCCTTCGTCCAGGGATTTTAAAAGAGAGTCAGGCTGATGTGCTTATATACGGCATGGGGGAATTGCCAATGGCTGAACTTTGTAGGCAGATTGAGGAACATGTTACTCACCACGATCCCAATTTAAATCTTACGACCCCTGATCTTCATGTAATGCTCAGCAAGCATCCAGTGCCTCAGACGGTAACATACGTGGCAAAGCAGGATATATACGGAGGTATTAGGGATGCCGACATCGTGCTCCATTCCTATGAGGAGGCTATTAAGAATCCGAAGGCGCAAGCGGCAAACTTCAAGCATATTGAAGAAGAAAGCAACCGACTTACGCCACAACGCATTGTGCAACAGACGGGCGATAAGTATATAGTGGTGAATGCGCCATTTCCGCCTATGACAACGGAGCAAATTGACCGCTCGTTCGGATTCCCTTACACGCGTTTGCCCCATCCCAAGTATAAGGACAAGCGCATCCCTGCATTTGACATGATCAAATTCTCGGTGAATATTCACCGTGGATGCTTTGGTGGTTGCTCCTTTTGTACCATTTCTGCACATCAAGGAAAGTTCATTTCTAGTCGAAGTAAGGAAAGCATCATGAAGGAAGTGGAAGCCGTTACACAAATGCCCGATTTTAAGGGACACCTCTCCGATCTTGGTGGTCCTTCGGCAAATATGTATGCCATGAAGGGTAAGAACCCAGAACTTTGCCGTAAGTGCCGTCGTCCCTCGTGTGTGCATCCGCAGATATGTCCGAATATGAGTAATGACCACCGCCCTCTGCTTGACATATATCGCGCGGTGCGCCAAATGCCCGAAATTAAGCGTGTAACGATAGGCTCAGGTGTTCGTTACGACCTTTTGCTACATCGTACTGGGGATATTGATATCGACAAGGCAACAGATGATTACACACGTGAGCTCATACTTCATCACGTGAGTGGGCGCTTGAAAGTAGCACCTGAGCACACTTCCTCCCGAGTGCTGCAATTGATGCGTAAACCACCCTTTGAGCAATTTGAAAGGTTCAAGCAGGTATTTGATCGTATTAATAAGTCAGCTGGGTTACGTCAGCAGATTATTCCATACTTTATTAGTTCTCATCCTGGGTGTACACCAGAAGATATGGCTGAATTAGCAGCTATTACCAAGCGTCTTGATTTCCAGCTAGAGCAGGTACAGGACTTTACGCCCACCCCCATGACGGTAAGCACCGAGGCGTGGCATGCTGGTGTGCATCCCTACACACTTCAATCCGTCTATTCCGCAAAGTCTCAAGTAGAAAAGTTGCGTCAACGCATGTTCTTTTTTTGGTATAAACCCGAAGAACGCCAAAAGATTATCACCGAACTGCGCCGCATGAATCGTCCCGACTTGATTGACAAACTTTTTGGAGCAACTTTTATACCTCAAACAGTGCGTAACGGTAAACCTAAAAAACATTTCTCACCTAAAAACAGATAGCTAAATATGTCTTGCCTTCAAGTTTTACTCTGCATTATCTTTCCTCCTTTAGCAGTAATCGACCGTGGTTGTGGTTCAATTATAATTGTGACTATTCTTACTTGTATAGGATGGTTACCAGGGACGCTTGCGGCGATCATCATTCTGAATAAAAATTAATGGTTGTGACGATTGATCAAGAGAAGCGAGTGGTAGAGCGCATGATTCGTCTTTACTGCCGTAAGTACGAGAGAAATCAAAGTCTATGTAGCGCTTGCAAGGCATTGCTTGATTATGCTCATCAGCGTTTATCTCGATGTAGATACGATGATGCTAAACCCACTTGTCGTATGTGTCCCATACATTGTTATCGCCCGGATATGCGTAAGAAAATGCAAAAAGTAATGCGTTACGCAGGTCCTCGAATGTTGATTTATCATCCCAAGGATGCTCTCATGCATCTATGGAATGAAATGAAATTCAATAGAGGAAGAGATCGCTTTCAAAAGAATTTTAACAATGAAAATTATCTGAAGTAATAATTTCAGATAGCAAAAGAATGAGCGCACGAATCCCGTTTTAAGTGAACCCCAAAAGTTTTGATATGACCCTCGAAAGTTTAACAAAAAACTTTCGGGGGTTTCTTTTATGCGCAAGTTTCTCAACTATTCTGCATGTCGCTAAGCCATTTTTACGCTTGAAGTGGGCATTCCATCAATCTGTTGGAGCACGGAGTGGCTACAACTTCAGTACGGCCATCAC